>CAVQTN010000002.1:0-1158598 GCA_963716585.1 uncultured Chloroflexia bacterium | reverse complement strand
TGTTGTCGCGGAGCCAACTGGCGTCATGCACATAGAAGTAGCGGGTCTGAGCCCTCTTGCCGCCGAAGCTCGCGTACGCGCGGACTGCGTCCCGCATCTTGGACGCCGCCGTGATCGCCAACGCGGGGTGCTTCCTGATCCGGACAGCAAAGTCCCAGGCGTAGATATTTTCCTTCGTATCGACGGATGTCGCGACGCATCTCGGCCTCCACCACCGCGAGATGGCGGAACCACTTCCGCAGCTGACTCTGTTATCCAAATCCGGGGAAGGTCCGGATAGCCGAACCGGTAACCGAACCATCTGCCCATCTGAAGCAACGTGTCGTACGCCGACGTTGACCTGACAAAGACACTGACAACCAATCCTTCGAGGGTCAGACCCCGCGATAGCGTGTTGCCGCCCACGGCGATTGCAACAACCGGTTGGCTGGCGTACGAAAGCCGTTCTCGGCTCCGCGAATTGTCCATCACAATGCGGGTTTCACCGACAACTTCAGGAAGGTGATCGCGTAGCTCGCTGAGAGATACCGACTGTTCGTGGAACATTGCAGGTGTGACCCGCGAGGTCTCTTCCGCCCCGAGATATCTCGAAGTTCTTCGAGTTCAGGACTCGATCGTCCGCGGCAAGCCGTCTTACGACTTCTGCTCGGAAGGTCTCGAGTGGTTCGCGGAAGGATTCATGGACGGCGATCCTCATGCTGGTGTGGATCAGCATCGTCGAATGGGGAACTCCGGTACCTCGAACGCGGCGCGCCGCCGTGGCGAGCCAGAAGTACAAGACAGCCCGCCGAAGGCTCGGAGTCAGGGTCGGCACAAATTCGTCAACCGGCTGACCACGCGCCGGACGCAGTTCGTCCAGCTCGCCGAGGGGCACCTCCCTGACCATGTCATACCCGTCAAGCGGGCCCTCGCCCTCGTCGTCTTCCGTCGCATCCCGTCCGAATATCACTTCGGTACCGAAGTGATTGCGAGGCTGGGGCAGATCGATAATGAAGTCTGACGGATAGAGGTCGTCGGCGGCCGGATTGATCAGGAGGTTTGCGAACGGAGTGGCCGTGTACCCGATGTAGGCGGCTCTAGGCAGGAGCGCGAGGATGTCGCGGATCAGACCGTTGATCGTTGCTGTCGACACGGAGGCTTGGTCGGACTCGTCGTCGATGATCACGACAGGACACTGCTTCAGGGTTTCGGATTCGGCGGTCTCTAGCCATTCCTTGAGGCGTCGGAGGCGGGTGGCGTTTTTCTTCACGACGCAGAGGACGTGGTTCTCGCCTGACTCCGGAGAGATAGGCGGTCGCGTTCGGAGGAGGTGTGAAGTCTCGATTCTGCTCTGTGAGCGGTATCCACCACGCCTGGTTTGGCTTCACCAGATCCGCCTCGAGACGCTCCTGTGTTTGTTCGCGAAGGCTATTATGGATACCCGACAAGACGATGAAAAAGCGGTAGTCACGGTCCGCAGCTTTCGCGATCACCGACGTGAAATTCGTCGTCTTGCCGCTCTGCACATGCCCTACGACTAACCCTCGAGTGGTGAATTCCTCCGTCATCGGGTGACGCATGCGCCCTAGGACCTTCGACGATGCTCGGTCGAGCGACTCGATGTCCTCTTCCTCCCAGCTGGCGCGGAGCCGTGCGATGATCGCCGGCCAAAAGCGATCATCGTCCTCTGCTCCCGTGTACCAACCGTCGTCGGCGTAGGGATTTACCACGCCGGGAGGATCTTTGAGCTCTCGAATCCTCCGCGCTTCTTCATCGAAAGCCATCCGAATGTGGCGGACACGTTCGGGATCAATACCCAGACGGATGAGTTCGCGCTGCGCCTCATCCGGGGTCATGCGCCGGGCGATGGCGATGAACGTGTCGATGTCCTTACGGTCGATGACCACCTCAGGCGAATCGCTCACCGCGCGCTACCACTGGTGTTGATCTCCGGTCGAAGGTCCCCAAGTCGCTGCACGTACGCCCCCTTGGTTACGTCACCCTGTCGGTGACGGCAGTCCTGGTCCGCGCACAGTCCCTCAAGCCCGTCCCGGCGAGAGTCGTTAGCCGCGGCGGCGGCCCGCACCCGACTTCGCATGAGACCGACTCGGCGAACCGACTGCGACATCGGCTCGATCATTATGCCGCCCGGTTGTCCAGAGATGCCAGTCGCGGACAAATTAGGAGCCGACACCCCTTGCAACCTCGGTCAATCTCCCCCATCGATATGCGGCGGTATCTTCACGAACTTGCCGCATCTCCGGCTGTATTAGGGGTTCGATGTTGCTGGCCGCATCCAGCAGCGGCAAAACCGACTGCACGGCGATCTGAGTCGCCAGCAACGGGGGAACCGCGTTACCGATCTGGCGACCAATCTGGAGGCGCGACCCGCACCACTTGAAGGTATCCGGGAAACTCTGTATCCGAGCCGCTTCGTAGTGAGTCAGGGCGCGGTTCACGGTGTCATCGCCATTCGCTGACCATTGTGGGTGCAAATAGCGGCCCTTCTAGGCTTGTGGAACTCGGTCCTTATCGTCACGGAAGGCGCTTCCCAGCGCAGTCTGCCGAGGACGTCAGTCGTCCCAGTAGGCTTGTTTCGCCAGCACGCATACTGAAGCTCGATTGGAAGATCGAGACGCCCTTGGCCGGGGGCGATATGCGAATAGCGTTGCAGCGACTCAGCGCGATAAGTCCGGCTGATGTGAAGTTCGTCGGTTGTGAAGGGTCCCGGAATCGGGCTGCCTCCGAAGTTCGCTTCGCGCTCGGGGGGACTATCCGCCGTCGGCGTGAACGGAATGTCCCCGATCGCGTCCCTCACGGTCCGCCATCGGCGGCCGGCGCGGCCGTATCGATCGTGCGTCGGCTCGGGCAGCGAAGGGACGCCGAATGCGAGACGCTATGACGAACGCCCGGTGTCGCCGCTGAGGGACTCCAAAGTCGGCCGCATTCAGTACGCCAGACACGAATCGGTACTCGCGAAGCTGGCCATCCACGAGCTCCCTGGTGAGCTCCTCATACTCGGGGGAAGCGAAGAAGCGGCCGACGTTCTCGATGACGAACACCTTCGGCTTCGCCGCGAGGACAACATCCACGTAGGCGCGCCACAAGCGATTGCGATGGTCATCAGGATCGCGCTTGCCGAGCCCGGAGAAGCCCTGGCACGGTGGCCCGCCAACCACGATATCCGCCTGTGGAACTGAGGCGCTCGTGAGCGACTCGATCTCGTCGTTGAAAACTCTCGCTGTGGGAAAGTTTGCGCTATACGAGGCCGCCTCTGGTCGTTCCATCTCGACCGCAAGGATCGGGCGCAGCCTCGGATCTGCCTCGACGAATCCTTTGGTGATGCCACCACAACCCGCGAAGAGATCGATCAAAGTAACAGACTTCGGGATGCTCGACATGTTGGCCATTATGGCGGCGAGCCGTTACTGCCGCCTTACTAGCTGACACGGCTCGGCGCCCAACCGACGGAGGACGATGTCACGGATCAGAACGGAGGCGGCCCCTGGGTCCTCATGTTCCCACACCCGAATCGAGATCCAACCGGCTGCCTTAAGCCGGCCATCAGTGTCCTTATCGCGTTGCCTGTTTCGCGTGATCTTCTCGAGCCAAAACTCGGCGTTCTCCTTGGGCCACGTCGCATGCACCGGGCATCCATGCCAGAAGCAACCGTCCACAAAAATCGCGACCCTCGCCCGCCTGAAGACGATGTCGGCTGCGCGCCGAGTCGCCGGTATCGGCCGTTGATGGACCCGGTATCTAAGACCGTCACGGTGGAGGAGCCGGCGAATTTTCAGTTCCGGCAGGGTGTCCCGCGTGGCTTGTCGGCTCATTCTCGCGGCAACGCGCGATGAGGAGATACTGGAAGCGCGTGACTCTGCTGGCGAGCCCGGTCTCAATCCGTCTGACTCCTATTCTCCAGGTCCGGACAGCCCGCTGGCTGCTGTGACAGTCGTGCCATCACGTTCGGCCCACAGCAGGGGCACAACGAATCTTGCCCCCATTTGCGTCCGCGAGATACACGGCGTCCGAGTAGATCTTGTCATGGTTCCTGACTCTAAGCCGATTCGGACAAGCTGATCGTGTTGCGCTTTGGGCTAGGTGCCGCCGAACAGAAGCCCCAGACGTCTTGCTCGGTGAATTGCTTGCCGCGGTTCCAGGTGAAGATGCGGTCGGGCTCGAAGAGGAAAGAGGTGAGGCTTGCTCCGGCTTCCTAGACGGCCCGCGCGTAGTCGGCTGCATCTCGACCTCGTGTACGGCGCGGCCCAACTCGCGAAGCACAGGTTGAGCTTGTAAACGCGGCATCGGCATCGGGGCATTCCGGTGTAGAACGTGGCCGTCAAGAGCGCGCCGACGTGAGGCGGGTGCCGCGCAATCTCGCGCCAACGAGCGCCCACTCAGAGAGCCGTGGCGACGGCCCTCCGCGCGTCCTCGACGCGCAGCAGCCCCGCTAGCGCGACGTCGGTGATCGCCTGACCGACGGCGTCGACCGCTTCGGCTTCCACGCGCCCGGCGATGCGGCGTCCGACGAGGCGCGCGTGGAGCAACAGGATCCAGCCCAGCAGCGCCGAGACGACGACGGCGCCGACCAGGAGGGCCAGCGGCATCGGAATTGGCCCGAGCCAGGGCACATCGACCGTCCCCACCGGGACGGCGCCGCCCGAGACGAACAGGGTCACGAACCAGGCGACGGCGAAGAGGAAGACTGCGCCGACGGCCAGCTGCAGCGCGCCGATCACCGGCCACAGCACCGATGACCCCACCTCCAGCCGGCCGGCCTGGCGACGGGCGAGGTCGTCGAGGGTCCGGCCGATGGCGGCCTCGGCATCGTCGGCGCCCATCGTGGCCAGGATTGCCGGCCGCGCCTCGGGCGCGACCCCGGCGGATGCCTCGAGCAGCAGCGCGCGAATCGGGTTCATCACGCGGCCGAGCGCACCGCGGCGGCGCCAGCCCAGCAGGTAGGCGGCGGGATCGGCTCGCTGGCGGCGGCTGCCGGTCAGCCAGCCAAGGAGCGCCACGACGCGCGCGAGGAGTGAGCCGCCCGACGTCCGCGCCTGGTTGAGGACCGCCGCCTGGATCTGGCGCCCGATCCCCGGCGGATCGATCAGCGCCAGCGCGCCGTTCACCGCCTCGGCGACGGCCGCAGATCCACGCCGCTCGTCGATGAGCGGCGTGTACGACCCGCCATGCAGTCCCACCAGCTCGGCGAGCCGCTCGGCCGCCTGGCGTCGATCGGCCTCGAGCTTGGCGGCGACGAGTGCCTTTGCATCGACTGCCGAGGCGAGCTCCTGGCGGAACCGGTCGATGCCCTGGCCGGTCGCCGCCGACACAACCGCCACCTGCGGCGCCTCGATGCCGTCGGCGCGCAGGCGTTCGACGAGATCGGCCTGCACGCTCGCCTGCGCGGCGGGCTCCAGCCGATCGGCCTTGTTGAGAACGAAGCGCAGCCGGTCGGCGTGACGCGTCAGGCTGCGCCAGTAGGCGTGCAGCCGCTCGTCGTCGTACTTCTCGGGGTCCACCACCCAGGTGATGGCGTCGATCCGTGGGAGCAGCTCGTCGACGCGTGCCCTATGCGCGGTCTGCACCGAGTCGACGTCCGGCAAGTCGAGGATAGCGGGCGAAGCTCCGCCCTGCGATCACGCGCGACGTCCGCCAACGGAACAAGTAGTGACCAGGTCCGTGACAGCCTTGGGTGTCGCGCTCAAACTGCGAGGCGAGATGGCAGAGACACAACCTTGCGACTGGCCGGGCTGCGAGCGACCATCGGTCTTCACGTTCGTCAACACGCCGGAAGTTCGCGTGGCGGTGAGCGGGGAGCCGCTCGTCGGCGACTCGTTCAGCGTCTGCGAGGTCCATGCGCCCGAATTCGAGCGTCAACTCCGAGAAGCGGTGAATCAGAGCATCGACGAAACACAGGGACAGCTCAATTTCCTGCCGGATCACCCCGAATGGCAGCTCGCCTTTGGTGATGACGACGATGACGACTAGGCCGCCGAAGACCGGGCACGCTCATGCCGGGCGTGGAGGGATCGATCCACGACCTGTTCGGTGACGGTCACCCGGCAGGTTGAACGCCGGCTCCCGGGCTTCAGCGGCCGAAAGCGAAGTGCCGACCAGGTGTCATCGAGCGAGACCTGGGTGATCGGGCGCATGCCGGTGTGCTCGGCGACGATCGGCCACAGGCTGTCGCGGTTGATGTCGGCGCGGCCGCCCTTGGGGTAGGCGATCCAGACGTAGGCGAGGCCCGGCAGCGCATCGGCGTACGACTCGAGGAGGCGGCGCAGCGAGTGCTCGCTGTCGGCGAACAGCAGGGCGACCGATGCGTCGGCCGAGTGCATCGGTCCAGGTCGCACCTTCGGGAAGCGGCTCGATCAGCGACGCGTGCTCACGACTCGAGATCCACACCGTCGCGCCCGGCTTGATGAGGAGCTTCGCCGCCGCCGTCTTGTCTGCCATGACGCGGTGGAGTATGCGGGACCGTCCGGGCGATCGACAGCGTCAGCCGTCAGTGGCCTGGGTGAACAAGTTCGTCGAGGATCAGCCCGAATGCGTCGACCGCCAGCGACAGATGTCCGTGCTCGGGGTGAAGGCGAGCCTGGGCGCCGGGGATGTGGCTCGCCAGCCACTGCCCATGGCTGAACGGCACCATCCGATCCTGCTCGACCCTGCCAGACGGTGAGCGGCACGCGGATGGTGTCCAGCTCGAAGCCCCACGGCCGGATGAAGGCGAGGTCATCGTCCAGCCAGCCGTCGATGCCGCTTGAGACGCTGGCGCGCAGCGAGGCGGCCATCGCCTCCGCGAACTCGCCGGTCAGGGCCGAACGATCGACGGCCGGGATCAGGTCACCCAGGCTGTCCGCGACATCGCTGGCGGTGATGCCGGCGAGAGCGCCGGCGAAGCCCTCGAGGTAGGTCCTCAGCTTCTCCGGTCCTTCGACGACCGCCGAGAACTCGTCGACGTTCTCGAGCCCCATCCCGGCCAACCAGTCCAGGCCTTCCGCCTCGAATGGTGCGACCGATGCGATGGTTGCCGCGCCCATCACCCGCTGCGGCAGGAGCGCCGCCGTCGCCAGGGCGTGCGGGCCACCGCCGGACCAGCCGATGACGAAGCAGCGGTCGGCGTCCAGTGCATCGAGCACCGTCTCGACGTCGGTCGCCACGTCGGCGACGGTCCTGCCCTCCAGCCGCGTCGATCCTGCATACCCGGGCCGCGACCAGGTGACCGTGCGCAGGTCATGGCGCGCCGCCTCGGCCAGCATCGGCTCGAAGAGCTCGCCTGCGCTTGGCGTGCCCGTGTGGAAGACGAGCACGGTGCCATCGGGCGGACCGGCGACGTGCGTTTCGAGAGCGCGGCCGTCCGAGGTGCGGATGAATTGGCGCTGCCGTTCAATCGTCAAGGTTCAGGCTGGCCATGTGCTTTGTTGTCGTGAGTCTGTCACGCCGCGACGGCAGCCGCGATCGTCCGGCGCGCGTCCTCGACGCGCAGCAGCCCTGCGAGCGCGACGTCGGTGATCGCCTGCCCGACGGCGTCGACCGTTTCGGCCTCCACGCGCCTGGCGATGCGCCGTCCGACGAGGCGCGCGTGGAGCGACAGGATCCAGCCCAGCAGCGCCGAGACCACGATGGCGCCGACCAGGAGCGCGAGCGGCATCGGAATCGGGCCGATCCAGGGCGCCTCGACCGTCCCCACCGGAACGGCGCCGCCCGAGACGAACAGGGTCACGAACCACGCGACGGCGAACAGGAACACCGCGCCCACCGCCAGCTGCAGCGCGCCGATGACCGGCCACAGCACCGATGAGCCGACCTCCAGCCGGCCGGCCTCGGCGTCGGGCGAGGTCGTCCAGCGTCCGCCCGATGGCCGCCTCGGCATCGTCGGCGCCCATCGTGGCCAGGATTGCCGGCCGCGCTGCTGACGCCACGCCGGCCGAGGCTTCGAGGAGCAGCGCGCGGATAGGGTTCATGACACGGCCGAGGGCGCCGCGTCGGCGCCAGGCGAGGAGGTAGGCGGCCGGATCGGCCCGCTGGCGGCGGCTGCCGGTCAGCCAGCCGAGCAGCGCGACGACCCGCGCCAGCAGCGAGCCGCCTCGCGTTCGAGCCCGGTTGAGCACCGCCGCCTGGATCTGGCGCCCGATGCCCGGCGGATCGATCAGCGAGAGCGCGCCGTTGACCGCCTCGCCGACGGCCGCCGACCCGCGACGCTCGTCGATCAGCGGCGTGTACGACGCGCCATCCAGGCCGACGGACTCGGCGAGCCGCTCGGCGGCCTGGCGACGATCCGCCTCCAGTTTTGCAGCGACGAGTGCCTTTGCATCGGCCGCCGAGGCGAGCTCCTGGCGGAATCGGTCGATGCCCTGGCCCGTCGCCGCCGAAACGACCGAATACCTGCGCCGAGTCGATACCGTCTGCGCGCAGGCGTTCGGCGAGGTCCGCCTGCACGCTGGCCTGCGCCGCAGGATCCAGTCGATCGGCCTTGTTGAGGACGAAGCGCAGGCGGTCGGCGTGGCGCGTGAGGCTGCGCCAGTAGGCGTGCAGCCGCTCGTCGTCGTACTTCTCCGGGTCGACCACCCAGGTGATGGCGTCGATTCGTGGCAAAAGCTCGTCGACGCGTGCCCGATGCGCGGTCTGCATCGAATCCACGTCCGGCAGGTCGAGGATGGCCACGCCGGCCAACGTCCGGTTGTCGTGCTCGACCACCGTGCTGACGCCGAGCCAGTCGAGGAGCGGGCGAAGCTCCGCGCGACGGCCGCGAGCAACGTAGGCAAGCGGCTGGTCGGTCGTGGGACGGACGGCGCGCACCTCGCTGACGACGCGACCGGCAACCGCGTTCAGCAGCGACGACTTGCCGACGCCCGTCCCGCCGGCGAGCGCCACGACGTAGACGTCCCCCGGAAAGCCGCGACGCGCCGCGATCCGGTCCGCGACCTCGGTGGCCGCGGCTGCCTCGGCATCGAGGCCGAGAGAGGCCGCGGCGGCGGCGGCATCGCGGATTCGCTGGAGCGGATCGTCGGACGGCGTGGTCACGCGCGAATTGTGGCGGCGGCCCTGGCGGATCTGCCGGAGGTCATCGGCCAGCGCCGGGTCGTCCGTCGCGCCGAGGGCGCGGTCGTATCGGCTTCGCTCGTCGGCGAATGCCTCGTCGAGGAGCGTCACGAGATCCTGCCGTGCGCGGGTCACGAAGGCGAGCACGTTCGCCTCGCCGAAGACCGCCTCGAGCAGCTTCTGGTTGACGAGCGCAGTCGCCGCGGTGATCCCCACCTCTGCGCCGGTCAGGCCGCCGGTGTGCACGAAGGTCGCGAGCACCAGCGAGGTCCCGAGTACGTTCACGCTCAGGCTGGCGGCTCGCGCCAGGCCGCGACGCCGCTCCCCCAGCTCGCGGATTCGCTGGCCGATCCCCGCCGCCCAGTCCTCCAGCGCTCGCGTGAGTCGTTCGGGCAGGGCCGGCGATGCGCCCCACAGCGATGCATCGGCCTGGAGGGCGACCGCGCCGAACGGGTCGCTGGCCCAGGCGCTGGCCGTACGTCGAGCGGCACCATCGGCGTGCTGGACGGTCAGCGCGGTGAGATCGGCGAACGCCGCTTCGCGGACCTCGGTCGCCGGGGCGGGTGGGCCGGGCGAGATGACGCCGCGGATGAAGGCCAGCGCTCCGCCGATGCCGTGCGCCAGCATCCTCGCGACCTGACCCGCACCGACGAAGTCCTGCCACTGGCGCAGCACCTCGGCGCGCAGGAAGGTGCCTCTTGAGATCTCACTGGCGAGCGCGGCGCGACGTTCGGCGTAGGCGCGGTCGGCGGAGTCGCGCAGCTCGGCGATGGCGCGCTGCTCCTCGTTGACCTCCTTCGCGATCTCGTTCACCGCTTCCGGGAGGCCGGCGAGGGCGGCGGCCAGGCCACGGCGCGCCACCTCGCGGCGGGCGGCATCGGATTCGACGAGGCGGTCGAGCGCGGCGCGGACCGGCGCGACGGCCTCCGCGCGCAGCGCATCGCGATCGGCGTCGAGGGCTCCCTCGCGCACCGGCACGACCTCGAGCGCATCGGTCGCGGCCAGGTCCGCGAAGCCGCCGTCGACCAGGAGGCGCCGGTAGTCGTCGATCACATCGGTGGCATCGGTCTCGTCGGCAGGCAGGCGGTTCAGCACGGTCAGCAAGGGCACGCCGCGCTGCCGGGCTCGGGCGAGAACGTCCCACGGCACCTGGTCGGCGTACCGCGTGGCGGTCGTGACGAAGACGACGAGGTCCGCGGTCTCGAGCAGCTCGCTCGCGAGCACGCGGTTTCCCTGCTCGACGCTGTCGAAGTCGGGCGCGTCGATGAGCACGACGTGGCGCAGTGCACCGTCCGCCCGGACCTCGAGCGCGTTGCGGTCGACCATCGACTTCAGCCGCCCCAGGAAGTCGTCGGGATGGACGATGGCGACCGGCCGTCGTGTCGTCGGTCGCAGGACGCCGGACGGGCTCACGTCGGCGCCCACCAGGGCGTTGAGCAGGCTCGACTTGCCGCTGCCGGTGGAACCGAGGATCACCACCACGAGCGGCGCATCCAGGTCTGCGGCGCGCGGCAGGAGGTAGTCGCGGACGTGGTGCAGCAGGTTCGAGGCGCGCTCGCGACGCTCTTCGTTCGGCGCGGTCTCGACGCGACGCTCGAGGGCCGTTGCCAGCTGGGTCAGTGCGTCGGCCGGTGCCGTTTGGTCGGTGTCCACGAGGGTCACTGTGCACGAGGCAGGCCCATGCTCGTCGCCGATTCGTAACCGCAACCGTTACGAATGCCTATTCGATAGGCCGCTCGCTGGTTGAGGCGTTCGCGTCAGACGAGCTGTTCGCCGAGCTGCTCGGCTTCCGCCCCGAAGTTTGCTTCCGCTCGAACGTGAGGTCGAAGTCCTTGCGCCAGGTATGACCGGCGTCCTCTGACGCCTCCCAGCGCCCGGCGATGCGGTCGGGCTCGACCGTCGCGACGAATCGCTGGTGGAAGTCCGGGTCTTCGCGGAGCATCGTCCACTCGCCATCGCCGAACGTCATGCGGAAGACGCGGCACACGCCGCGCTCGTCGTGGTAGAGGACGGTGAGCTGCTCGTTCGCATCGCTGCGGCCGAAGACGAAGTCCCAGGTCGAGTAGTCCTCGCCACCGATCGAGCCGCGCATGACCAGGAACCCGTCGCGCAACCACTCGATCGTTGCCGAGCCGTGAACCACCGCCTTGCCCTCGTCGAGGAAGAAGGCGTCGCTGAGCGTCAGGTCCCACTCGCCGACGAGCCCGTTGAGCTCGGTGAGTGCCTCGTTTCGCATGGGTCTAGATAACCATGAACCGATGCGGAATGTCGTGCTTCGCCAGCGCCTCGCGGAGGTGCGAAGTCGCCTACTGTGCAGCGGTGACGGCACGATCATTTCCTACGCCCGAGCTTGTGCCACCCGTTGTGCGGTGGTCGGCGGTCACGTACAAGTCTTCAACCGCAGTTCAGCACGCGCCGTCCGGCGCCTGACCGATGAAAGGACAGTCATGGATCCAGTCTTGATCCTGTTCAGGATCGTTCACGTTGGTGCCGCGATGACCTGGTTCGGCGGTGCCATCGTGTCCGGGTTCTTCCTGCAGCCCACCGTCGATGCGCTCGGCGTCGCCGGCCAGCCATTCATGGAGCACCTCATGAACCGGCGCCGCATGGGAATCATGTTCCCCATCGTCGCGGCGCTCACCATCCTGGGCGGTGCCGTCCTCTACTGGCACGACTCCTCGGGGCTGCAGCTGGACTGGATGACGTCACCCGCTGGGCTGGCGTTCGGGATCGGCGGCCTCGCCGCCTTCGTCGCCTTCGTCGGCGGTGGGGTGCTCATCGGTCCGGCCATCGCCGAACAGACCACCGTGCGCGGGGAGTTGGCGCAGAGCGGCGTTGAGCCGACGCCCGAGCAGCGCGCACGCCTGGACCGTGCGGACGGCAAGCTCAAGCTGGCGAGCCGCATCGACCTGCCGCTGCTCCTGTTCGCCGGCCTCACGATGGCGGTCGGGCGTTACCTCTGACCGTTATCGACCGCGCGGTCGAACGTGAGGTCGACTCGTAGCCGCCTTTCATTCGGGGACGAACGCCGAGAGCGTCACCCTGAATTCATCGTCGGTCAAATCGGGTTGATCGGTGTAGAGGAACGTCAGGCGACCGTCGGCCGCTCGGACGACGGCGACGAACAAACCGCGCGCGACCGCCTGTGACGCTCGTTCCTGCAGCTGCGCGATGGTGAAGTACTTGGACTCCAACGCGGCCGAATCGAGCTTCGGTTGAACGACGCGGTGGTTGCGTACGACGATCCGGGTGTGGCCGCCGAGAGAAGCGAACGTCGAGCCACCCTCGAGATCGAACGAGTAGTTTGGCGGTTCCACCCAGATCGAGCGAACGGCGCCGATTCCGGTGAGCAACACCTCCCCCGGGTGCAGCGTCGGCGTCGCGTACAGCGGCGTCGCGACGGTGCTGCACGCAGACACGAGCAATGCGAGCGGAACGAGCGGCGCGCGAGACCACCGAATCGGCCTGGTCATCGGCGTGCCAGGGTCGCTTCGTCGCGGCGAACGAGCGTGCGTTCAACCATGGTGCGCAGTATGCCGGCTGTGGGCCGGCGGGAGCCCGTTTGGCGGGGTCGATACATTTGTGGCCTATGCAATCGGCGGCAGCGGGCCAGTGCATCGGCCTGGAAGTCGGGCATTCGAGGTGTCGAGGGGGCTCATTCCCCGAGTCTGCGCCACGGGCTATCCATTGAATCAGGCCTGCTGTAAGGTCAGCAGCCACGAACCATTCGAGGAGACTCGGCAATGCCCGACAAGGGACCTGGCTCGAAGAGCGGCGGCAAGAAGCCGAAGGGCGGAACCAAGGCAGGCGGCGGCAAGAAGAAGAAGTAGGTCGTCGCGCCAGACGAGAGCAGAGCCGTGGCCGCGGCGCACCACTCCGTCACCATCGGCCGTTCGGTCGGCGAGGTCTTCGCCTACGTCGAGAATGGTGAGAACTGCCCGCGCTGGCGGCCGGGCGTGCTCGACATCCGGCACATCTCCGGCCAAGGGGTCGGTGCGCGCTACGCGCAGGGCGTCCGCGGGCCGATGGGCCGCCGTATCGCGGCCGACTACGAGATCACCGTTCACGAGCCAGGACGCCGGCTCGAGTTCCAGACCGTCAGCGGACCGGTCCGCCCACACGGCCGCTACGACTTCGCGCCCGATGGCGACGGCACGCGCCTGACCTTCTCGCTCGACGCCGAGCTCTCCGGCCTGCGGCGCTTCCTGATGGGCTCCGCCGTGCAGCGCACCATGGACGCCGAGGTCCGCACGCTCGACAACCTCAAGGCGGTGCTCGAAGCCTCCGCCTGACCGCGCGGGAAGAGCGAAGCGGCTCGAGCCGGGGCACGGACGATGCAGCACTCCCCAGGTGGGCGCGACCGATGAGTCCGAATGCGCATCGGAGTCTGAACGGGTATCCACCACCGCAGGAGGCACACCATGCAGAAGATCGTCACCTCGCTCTGGTTCGACGACCAGGCGGAGGACGCCGCCAACTTCTACTGCTCCCTCTTTCCGAATTCGAAGATCCTGGAGATCGCCCGATACGGATCGGCCGGACCGCGCCCCGAGGGCATGGTCATGACCGTCGACTTCGAGCTCGACGGCGAGCGATTCAACGCCATCAACGGCGGTCCCGAATTCAAGTTCACCGAGGCGATGTCGCTGCTCGTCAACTGCGAGGGCCAAGCCGAGGTCGACGCCCTGTGGGACAAGCTCGGCGACGGCGGCGAGCCTGGCCCGTGCGGCTGGATCAAGGACCGATTCGGCCTGTCATGGCAGATCGTGCCAACCGCGCTGCCTGAGCTGCTGAGCGATCCTGACCGCGACAAGGCGCAGCGCGTCATGAAGGCCATGCTGCAGATGGGCAAGATCGACGTGGCCGAGCTGCGTCGGGCCGCCGAGGGCGAACCGGCGGCCGCCGCCCGCTGACCTCGCTGCGGGCGACGGCGCGTTCTCCCCGGCCGATGAGTTGCCCGGGACTCAACTGAAGGTCAGCGTGAGGCTCGCCTGCTGTTGAGTCACCAGGCGCGTCAGATGGGCGGCTTCAGCGGCTGGAATCGGTCAATCCTGCCGATTTGAGTCGCCACGCGCGTAGATCGCAGCTGAGCCCCAGGCTCTCGCTCGTTTGAGTCCCCACAGACTGGGACGGCCGTCGCCGGACCGATGCGCCCGGCGGCCGCTCGACGCCGACGACGACCCCTCAGCGACGCACCGCCCCGGACCTGCAGCCTCAACCCAGCTCGGGCGCCGCCCCGGGCAGTGGTTGCTCGACCGCGCCCTCGCTCTCCCCCATCCGTCCGGCGGGCATGACGAGCAGCATCACCCCGGCCGCCAGCAGCGCGGTGATGATCCCGACCACGAACGTCGCGGAGGTGGCGAGCGAGAAGGCAACGTGGATGCCGTTGACGATCCCGGGGATGAGCGGCTCGACGAGAGGGCGCGCCTGCTCCGGCACGCCGGCCAGGATCGACGCACCAAGATCGCCGACGTTGGTGAGGTTGTTGAAGCTCGCACCGCCGCCCGCGAACTGACCCGTGAACTGTTCCGGGACACCCGCCGCCGCCAGCTGCTTTGGCACTTCCTCCAGCAGCGTCGATCCGAAGATCGTGCCGGTGATCGCGAGGCCGACCGTGCCGCCGACCTGCTGGAACAGCGTCAGGCTGCTGGTGGCGGTGCCCAGCTCACGCACCGGCACCGCGTTCTGGACGGCCAGGGTGAAGACGGCGAAGGTTGGCCCCACGCCCAGGCCGGCGACCAGCATCCAGATCCAGAGCAGCCACAGCGGCGTATCGGGCCGCAGGTTGGTCATCAGGAAGAGGCCAACCGCCATGAGCACGACCGCGCCGACGATGAGTGCCTTGTATCGGCCGGTGCGCGACACGATCTGCCCGGCGACGACGGCCGAGACGATGAGCCCCAGCAGCATCGGCAGAATCTGGTAGCCGGATTCGGTCGCCGAGGACCCCGCGACGACCTGGAACCAGCGCGGCAGGAAGACGACCGCGGCGAAGAAGCCCATGGCCGCCAGGAACATGGCCGTCACGCTGGCCGTGAAGGTCCGCATCCTGAACAGGCCGAGTGGCACGATCGGCTCGTGCGCCCGCGACTCGGCCCACACGAAGGCGGCCGCGATGGCCAGGCCCAGGGCGATCAGGCCGCCGACGGACGGATCGGTCCATTCGCCGAACTGCTTGTTGGTGAAGCCGATGAGAATCGGCACCAGGGCACCCACCAGCAGCGCGGCGCCCAGGTAGTCGATGTGCCGGTCGGCGTCGCTGGCGATGCGTGTCGGCAGCGTCCGCCAGATGATCAGCAGCACGACCAGTCCGAGCGGAATGTTGACGAAGAAGATCCAGTGCCAGCCGACGGTGTCGGTCAGGATGCCGCCAATCGCCGGCCCGATGAGAAAGCTCACCCCGAAGACCGCGCCGAAATAACCCTGGTACTTGCCGCGCTCGGACGGCGAGAAGATGTCGCCGATGATGGCCAGCGCGATCGGGAACAGCGCCCCGGCGCCCAGGCCCTGCAGCCCGCGGAAGGCGAGGAACTGCCACATCTCCTGGCTGATGCCGCACAGCAGCGAGCCGAACAGGAAGATGCTCACCCCGAAGATGAAGATCGGCCGCCGCCCGAAGATGTCGGACAGCTTGCCGTACAGCGGCCCCGATACGGTGGCGGTCAGCAGGTACGCGGTGAAGGCCCAGACGTAGACGTCGTTGCCGTGGAGGTCGGTGACGATGCGCGGCAGCGCCGTGCCGACGATCGTCTGATCGAGCGCCGAGAGGAAGATGCCGAGCAGCACGGCGCCCAGGATCTCCATCCGGACGTTGTGTGGCAGCTCGATGGGTGCCCTGTCGTGGGCGCGCGGCTCGGAAGTCATTGGGAGGTTCCTCGAAAATGTGAACGCCGCAGTCTACCGGCGGCGCGGGCGGTGCGCTCTAGGGACGTGTCGGGGTGCCGAAATTCATCGGTCGGATAGCATCTCGCACATGGACCAGCCGACCCCCATCCGTTTCGAGCTGCGCCGCGGCGCCATCACCGCCGTGCCGCTGGCGATCGCCGTGGGCCTGTTCGGCGTCTCGTTCGGGGTGCTCGCCGCATCGGCCGGTGGCATGGGCGTGCTGGCGGCGATCGTGATGAGCATGACCACCTTCGCCGGATCCGCCCAGTTCGCAGCCGCCTCGGTACTGGCCGGCGGCGGTCAGCCGCTGGCGGCCATCGCCGCGGCGCTGCTGCTCAACGCCCGATACCTGCCCATCGGCGTCAGCGTCGCCCGCTTCCTGCCGGGCGGCCGGCTGGGTCGCTTCGCGCAGGCGCAGCTGGTCGTCGACGAGTCGTGGGCCATCGCCGCAGCGGGCGAAGGACGCTTCGACCCGCATCGGCTGGTGGGTGCTGGCCTCGTCATCTGGCTGGCATGGGTCGGCGGCACGGTGATCGGCGTTGTCGGCGGCGCGGCGCTCGGCGATCCGGCGGCGCTCGGCCTGGATGCCGCGTTCCCGGCGCTGTTCCTGGCGCTCCTCGTCCCGCAGCTTGCCAGCCGCCGCGCGGTGGTCGCCGCGCTGCTTGGCTCGGCCATCGCCGTGGGACTCGTGCCGGTCGCGCCGCCCGGCGTCCCGATCATCGCCGCGGCCGCCGCGTCGCTCGTCGGACTGTGGCGACGATGAACGACGCGTGGATCACCGTCGTCGCGGTGGGAATCGGCACCATCGCCATCAAGGCGGCCGGCCCGGTGATGCTTGGCGGGCGTTCGTTGCCCGCGCGGTTGGGTGGCGTCGTCGCCCTGCTCGCGCCGGCGCTGCTCGCCGCGCTGGTGGCCACCGCGGCGCTCGGCAGCGGCCAGCGGCTGGTCCTCGACGCGCGGGTCGTCGGCCTGGGGGTTGCGGCGCTCGCCATCTGGCTGCGTGCTCCAATCCTCGTGGTCGTGCTCGTCGCCGCCGGCGCCGCAGCCGTTGCCCGGGTGATTGGCATCGGATGACGCCGCTGCGTCAGCCTTGGGAGCGCGGCCGCTGAGTCGCCTACGACTGAAACGACCGTGAAGGCGGCGCTGTCGTGCATTTGAGTCGCCACGCGCCTGAAATCGACCGGGTTGAAGGTCACAGCCGCTCAAAACGGGCGGTTTGAGTCGCCTGACGCGTCAACAGCAGCTAAGCCTCCTCCTCTCGCTCGTTTGAGTCGCCAGATGACTCAACCGCGGCCACGATGCGATGGACGGACGCGCGACTGGTCAGATGCCGCTGTGATCCGCGCACGACGGGTCGGAGCGCACAGCGGACGCGCGACTGGTCAGATGCCGCTGTGATCCGCGCACGACGGGTCGGAGCGCCAGCGGAAGCGGCATCCACCGAAGGTTCGAGCGTGAACGGAGCACGGACAGGCGGTCTCCGGGCCGCGCCACCCGTCCAACGCGGATCAGAACGACGTTTGTCCATTCGCTGCGTTTGTCCATTCGCTGCGGCTGCGGCCGCGCGGCGCCACGAGACAGGACCGGTCGCGCCGGTCCGCTCAGCCCCCCAGGGCCGCGGCTCGCGCCAGGTACGGGTGGGCCCCAAGCTCCTCGAAGACCGATGCGGCGTTGTCCAGAAGGGCCACCGAGCCTGCCTCCTCGGCCAGCCAGAGGCGGATGCGGGCTCCGTCGAAGAGTCGGTGCTCCCCATCGACGATTGACAGGGCGTCGCGCCGTGCCGGGAACGCCATATCGGCCTCGACAACCGGCGGCGCCAACCCCACGCCACGCGCCAGCGAGCCCAGCTGCTCGACGGCGGCGCCGAACATGGCGTGGCGCACGGCGATGGCCGCGGGATCGGCGCCAACCGCGCCATCGTTCGCCAGGATGGTCGCGAAGCCGGAGAGGAGCTGGACGCCGTCGCGCCAGGTCTCCGAGTCGCCGCGCCCCGACGCGCGGGCGAACGACAGCAGGTCGACGGCCTCGAACAGGTACCAGGTGCTGATGATGCCCTCGGTGCGCGTGCCACGCCGCTCGATCCCGGTCCGCAGGCTGGCGACGGCGCCGGCCAGGTTGCCGAGCCCTGCCTTGGCCGCGGCCTGGGCGGCCATGGTCGGCAGGACTGCCTGCACGTCGCCGATGCGCAGCGCGGCGATCTCGGTCTCCCCCAGCAGCTCGGCCGCCTCGTCGTACTGACCACGGTAGACGGCCAGGTGAGCACGCACCGACGCGACCTCGCTGCGCAGGTAGAGCCCGGCGCGTGCCTGGTTGATCTCCCCCAGCACGTGCTCGGCCTCGGACCAACGCGCGGAGGCGACCAGGAACTCGCCGTGGCCGCTGCGCAGCCACTGGTCGTAGACCCCGTCGGGAATCGTGCGCTGGCCGTAGGCCACCGCCTCCAGGATGATGGCCTCCGCCTCGGCATAGGCGTACGGAAAGATCCGGTTGCCCTGGCCGATCATGTTGGCGTAGGCGCGGCCGGCATCATCGGGCAGGCGATTCTCGATCGAGAGCGCCAGGCTGCGGCGCAGGTAGTCGACGCCGTGGACGTCGCCAAGGCTGGTGCGGCATAGGCCAAGGTTGTTGTAGGCGTGCGCCAGTGCGCCAGCGGCGCCGGTCGCCTCCGCGACCTCGATCGCCTTGCGCGCCCACGCCTCGCCAGCCGCATAGTCGGGAATCAGCGCCAGGCTCTGTGACCGGAAGCTGTACGCGTAGGCAAGCTCTGGGCTCGGCGGGAACCGCTCCAGGCCCGAGATGGCGAGCAGGTTCTGGCGCTCCGCTTCCTCGGGATTGCCGGCCAGCCACTCGTAGCGGCCCAGCCAGCGCCGTGCATTGAGCGCCGCCACCTCGGCACCCGCCGACTCGTACAGGGCGATCGCCTGGAGCAGTCGCTCAGTCGCGGGACCGATCTCGCCGATGAGGTAGCGCTGATGGGCCGCCGACTCGACCATCTCGGCCCGCCGCAGTGGATCGTCGGCGAACGCCTGCGCCGCGTCGAGGTACCAGCCCTCCGCCTCGAGGGTGGCGTTCATGCTGGCTGCCCGCTTGGCGGCCAGCGGCAGGTAGTGGCGCGCCTTGTCGGGATCGTCGCTGTCGCGGTAATGGAGCGCGAGCTCGGAGAGCAGCTCCTCGCCGCCATGCTCCTCCAGCCAGTGGGCGATGCGACCGTGGAGGGTGCGCCGGGTGCTCAGCAGCAGGCTGCGGTAGGCGACCTCGTGGATGAGCGGATGGCGGAAGGCGAGCGTCGTCTCACCGTCGCTCACCGCCCGCCGAACGACGAGCTCGGCGCGCTGCAGGACACGCAGCGCGTCTTCCGCGTCGCCGGCCGGGGCATCTCCTACGGCGATCAGCGCGGCGACGATGCGCTCGGAGAATTCGATCCCGATGACCGCGGCCAGCTGCAGGGCCTGGCGTGCGCTCGGCGGCAGGGCGTCGAGACGCGCCAGGAGCATCTCGTGGATCGTCTCGGGCAGGCGTCGCGACTCGTCCCCGTCGGACTGCGAGCGCCGCAGCATCTCCTCCAGGAAGAACGGATTGCCTGCCGAACGCTCCAGCACCCGCTCGGTGAGCTCGCCGGAAACGCCGGAGCCGGCCGTCAGCTCGGCGGCCAGCTGCCGTGCCTCGTCGATGCGCAGCGCGCGCAGGTTGAGCTGCTGGTACGAGCTCTTGCCCTCCCAGCCATGGCTCCAGCCGGGCCGATACAGCGCCAGCAGCACGACGCGCGTATCGGCCACGATATCGAGCAGCTCCTCGACGATCGCCAGGCTCGCTGGATCGGCCCAGTGCAGGTCGTCGAGGATGACGAGCTGCGGCTGGCGGCGCGACGCGGCACGCAGGAGCGCCGTGATGGCGTGGACCAGCATGCGCTGCCGGCCGGCCGGCGAGATCTCCGCCAGCTGGGCGCTGTCCGCCTGCTCGCCGAGGGTGTCGTCGATGACCGCCGCCCATCGCTCGAGCGTGTCGTCGTCGGCGCTGAGCCCCTGGGCGCGCACCGCCTCCAGGGTGCTGGTACCGGGCTTGTGCCCCAGCAGCAGGCGCACCAGCTGTCGCAGCAGGTGGTACGGAAAGGCCGATGCGTACGAGCGGGAGGCCGCCCATGCGCTGCTGAAGCCGTTCGACTCCGCGCGCTGCCGCATCTCGAGCGCCAGTCGCGTCTTGCCGATGCCGGCTTCGCCGACGAGTGCCAGCATGAGCCCCCGGCCCTCGGCCGCGTCATCGAGCGCCGCCTCGATGAGGCCGACCTCGCGCTCCCGGCCCACGAGCCGCGCCTCCCCGCCGCGCAGCCGCGGCCGCTCGGGCAGCTCGCGCTCCAGGCGCCAGGCCTCGAGGCTTTCCGCGCGGCCCTTGACGTTGAGCTCGCCGAGCGGCGCGAAGGCGAACGCCTCGGCGCTCAGGCTGCGCGTCGTGGCGCCGACCAGGATCTCGTTGGGCTGCGCCGTCTGCTGCAGGCGCGCGGCGACGTTGACGGCATCGCCGCTGACCGTGTAGTCGCCGGCTTGCGGGCCGCTTCCCATGCCACCCACCACCTCGCCGGTGTTGACGCCGATGCGAACCTCCAGATCGGGGTCCAGGCCGGCGACGGCGGACCGCATGCGCAGCGCGGCGCGCAGCGCACGTTCGGCGTCGTCGTCGTGGGCCAGCGGCGCGCCGAAGATGGCCATCACCGCGTCGCCGATGTACTTCTCGACGCGGCCGCCGAAGCGCTCGATCTCGGCGGTGGTCGCGGCGAAGTAGCGCTGCTGCAGCTCGCGCACGACCTCCGGGTCGCTCTGCTCGGCGCGCCCTGTGAAGCCGACCAGGTCGGCGAAGAGGACGGTCACCAGTCGGCGCTCGTCGGTGAGTGTCACCGGCTCATTCTTGACGATCCCGCGAGCAGTCGTGCCGAGAACGGCCATGGCGGCGAGTGGTGTCCTGCGGTTGAGTCGCCTGAGGCTGAAACGAGGCTGAAGCCCGGGCTGTCGTGCATTTGAGTCACCACGCGCCTGAGATCGACCCGTTTGACGGTCGCAGGCGCTCAACATGGGCCGCTTGAGTCGCCTGACGCATGAACAGCGGGTGAACCTCCTCCTCTCGCTCGGTTGAGTCACCAGATGACTCAACCGCGGCAGCGGAGCTTCAGCGCGGCCGGCCCTCGGCGAGTACCGCCACCGACTTCGCGATGCGCCGCTGGCGTGTCTCATCGGTCTTGGCGCCGGTGACCTGGGTCACGTGGTAGCCCTTCATGCTCGGCGAGAGCCGCTCGAACGTGGCCGCCGCGCGCGGCTCGGCCGCGAGCGCCGCGGCGAAGTCGGCCGGAAGCTCCACCACCCGGGGCGCGGTGTCGAGCTCGATGTCGACGTCCACCTCGTCGCCACCCGCCACACCGGCACCGATGCGGTTGTCGGCGTTGACGCCGACCATGTAATCACCGCCCATCACCGCGATGGTGCTGCGGTACGTGAAGCCATTGATGGTGACCGCCACCGCCGGGCGCCTGCCGGCCCCGAGCGCCTCGATCACGTCGTCGGGCACGCGGATGCCCGTGGCGGTCTTGCCGCTCTGCAGGATGGTGGTGTGGAATCGCATGGCGTGCCTCCGTTGCTCATTGCCCGGCCGCGGGCGGGATGTTCTGGTTGAGGCGGAACAGGTTGGTCGGATCGTACCGGTGCTTGATCGAAACGAGCCGGTTCCACGTCTCATCCGGGTAGGCGGCACGGACCCGCGCCTGCCCCTCGTCGGTCAGGAAGTTGACGTAAGCACCGTTGTCGCGCTGGCGCAGTGCGCCGGCGAGGTCGGCGACCCACGCCCGACGTCGCTCCCGGTCATCCTCGGCCTCGTAGAACGCGACAACGACGGTGAGGATCCCACTCGCGCGATGGGCGAACGCGGTCGCATCCGCCGGCACCCGCGCGTAGGCGCCGCCGAGCACGCGCAGCTGCACCGCGCGCATGGGCGCATCCGAGGCGCGCAGATCTTCGACGATGCGGCGTGCCGCCGAAGCGTCGAAGCTGTCCAGGAACATCGTCTGCTGCTCGACGGTGGGGTGGTAGTCACCGCCCGCTTCGGGCGGATAGATCTCGGAATACCGCATCGGCCGGACCATGTCGACGATCGGTGTCGCGAGCGCACGGAACGGCGCCATCGCCGCCTCCCCCGCATCGGCCTCCCCGGCGTGGCACATCAGCGCCATGATCACCAGGCTGCCGTGGTGCTCCTGCGGGACGAAGGGCATCGGCGGCGCGGGCATGACGTTGACGATCGTCGAGAGCTCGTCGGGCGCCGCCTCGGCCGCGGCCATGAAGCCGGCCAGCGTCTCGGCGGACGCGGGCAGCATGAGCATGCCGCCGACGACCTGCGGGACCTCGTGCAGCGCGAATTGGAAGCGCGTCGCCACGCCGAAGTTGCCGCCGCCACCGCGGATCGCCCAGAAGAGATCGGGGTGGGCGTGCGCGTCGACGTGCAGCAGCTCTCCGTCGGCCGTCACGATCTCGGCGGCGAGCAGGCTGTCGATGGTCAGGCCCAGCTTCCGCACCAGGTAGCCGACTCCGCCGCCCAGCGTGATGCCGCCAAGGCCGACCGAGCCGGTGTCGCCGAAGCCGACGGCCAGGCCATGCTCGCCGACGGCAGCGCTGAACTCGGCGGCGGTCAGGCCGGTCTCGGCCCAGGCACTGTGCGCCACGACGTCGATGTCGAGCGCCTTCATGTCGCGCAGGTCGAGCACGATCCCGCCATCGGTCGAGCAGTGGCCGGCGCCGCTGTGGCCCCCGCTGCGCACCGCCAGCTCCATGTCGTTGTCGCGCGCGTACCTGATCACCGTCGCCACGTCATCGGCCCCCGCGGCTCGGACGATGAGTGCCGGATGGCGATCGAAGCCGCCGACCATGATCGTGCGCGCCTCGTCGTAGTCGGCGTCAGTGGGCGTGATGATGCGACCGCGGGTTCTGAGTGTCGTGGGCGTCGAGGACGGCATCGGCTGCTCCATCGCTTTCGGTTCGGTTCGGTTCGACAGTCAGACCGATGTCGTGTGCCGAACTCATCGGGCTTGCCCGATGAGTTTGCGCGGTGCGCTGCGTCTGCATGACCGAAGGAGGTTTCCGCTTGCCCGATACGGAGGCTCCGATCGTGATCTGCGACGCAGGCGCGTTGTGCTGGGCGGACGCCGCGACCGTCGAGGGGCTGGCCCGGCTGGCGCTCGACGCTCGGCGGCTGGGCTGTGGGCTCCGGGTCGAGCATGCCTCGCGCGAGCTGTGCGAGCTCATCGCCTTCATGGGCCTCGACGACGTGCTTGACGCGACCCAGGATGCGGCTGGACCCGCCTCTTCTGCCCGTGAATGACATGCCGCACGAGCGGGGGCTCGGCCGTTGCGTGGGCTCCCGTTGACGGTGCCCGATGTGTCGGATGTCGGTCTGATCAGCCTACGTCCGATCCAGCAGCGACCGCCGCGGCGAGCTCGTGCTCAGCCTGCGCGGTGCCTGCCCTGGATGGCGGCCGGGACTGGTCCAACGCGGACGAGGACGACATATGACCGCTCGGGCGCGCTCCGGCGGCGCGGCGGCCTCACGCAGATCGCGGCCCGTCAGTTCGCCGCGTACTCATGGGGCAGGCCGAAGAGTGGGAAGAGCCGTTCCGTGTCCAGGAAGAAGGTGATCCCGCTGATGCGGTCACCGGACAGCTCGAGCACCTGCAGCGACCACGGGGCGTAGCCGCGATCGGGATCCGGCTTGTACTGTCCGAACGCCGGCGAGCCGTTGGCGACCAGCGGCACGAGCCGCGAGCCCTCGCAGCCGATCCCCGGCCCCAGGCACCACTTGCGCACGTCGAGGTGGGTCTGCAGCCACAGCTCGTAGGGCGGCATGTTCCAGGTCGCGTCCTCATGGAGCAGCGCGGTCAGCTTGTCCATGTCGTACCGCTCGAAGGCGTCGACGTAGCGGGCCAGGAGACGTCGCTGGTCGTCGTCCATCGGCCTTGCCGGCGCCTCGCTGGCACGGTTGGCCGCCAGCGTCGCCCGAGCACGCTGCAGCGCGCTGTTGACCGATGCGACCGATGTCTCCAGCAGCTCGGCGACCTCGTCGGCGTGCCAGCGCAGGACCTCGCGCAGGATGAGGACCGCCCGTTGCCTCGGCGGCAGGTGCTGCAGGGCCGCGACGAGTGCCAGCCGGACCGATTCGCGCGCCACGGCCAGCTCGGCCGGGTCGCTGATCTCGGGGATCACCCGCCCGTCGGGGATCGGCTCGATCCAGGTGACTTCGGGGAGCATGGGACCGAGCACGCTGTCGGCGCTGGACGCCGGGCCGAGGTCCATGGGGCGGGCGCGGCGCTGGCGGCTGCCGAGCATGTCGAGGCAGACGTTGGTGGCAATGCGGTACAGCCACGAGCGAAGCGCAGCGCGGCCCTCGAAGCGGTCGAAGCCGCGCCAGGCGCGCACGAACGTCTCCTGGACTGCGTCCTCGGCCTCGAACCCCGAGGCGAGCATCCGGTAGCAGTAGGCGGTCAGTTCCGTGCGATGCCGCTCCAGCTGCGGCGCAAGCTCGGTCGTCGCCGCGCGCGCGGCGGCCAGCTCAGTCATCCATCGGTCCTCTTGGGGTGGGCGTCTATCTCAGGGCCTTCCCCTCCCGAAGTCAAGCGGAGCCGAGAAGCCATCCGGTCGTCATGGGATGCGGCGGCCGGTAGAGTGCACGTCTCGTGACGAACGATGCACGCGTTGTCGAGCGAACCTACCTGCTGCTGACGCTGCTGACGACGCTGGCTGCGTCCTTCATCTGGGGCATCAACACGCTCTTCCTGCTCGACGCGGGGCTGAACAACGTCGAGGCCTTCGCGGCCAATGCGTTCTTCAGCGCCGGCCAGGTCATCTTCGAGGTGCCGACCGGGGTCGTCGCCGACACCCGCGGACGTCGCTTCTCGTTCATGCTCGGCGCGGCCACCCTGCTGCTCTCGACGCTCCTCTACCTGCTGATGTGGAACCTGCGCGCCCCGTTCTGGGGCTGGGCGCTGGCCTCGGCGTTCCTGGGACTGGGCTTCACGTTCTTCTCCGGAGCGACCGAGGCGTGGCTGGTCGACGCCCTGGCCGCGACCGGCTTCAGCGGCGACCTCGAGTCGATCTTCGGCCGAGCCCAGGTCGTCGGCGGCGTGGCAATGCTCACCGGCACGGCGCTGGGCGGCTTCATCGCGCAGGCGACCAACCTCGGAGTGCCGTACATCGTGCGTGCCGCGATGCTGGGGATCACCCTGGTGGTCGCCTGGTGGTTCATGCACGACCTGGGCTTCACCCCGCAGCGCGGCGCCGGGCCGGTCAAGGCCGTGCGCCAGGTGCTCGACGGCGCGATCGACGGCGGGCTGCGCAACCCACCGGTGCGCTGGCTGATGTTGGCCGCGCCGTTCACGGTGGGCGTCGGCTTCTATGCCTTCTACGCCTTCCAGCCCTACCTCCTGCAGCTCTACGGCGACCCGACCGCCTACGGCATCGCCGGCCTGGCCGCCGCGATCCTGGCCGGCGCCCAGATCGTGGGCGGCCTGCTGGTCCGCTGGGTGCGCCGCCTCTTCGTTCGGCGCACGCACGTCATCATCCTGGGCGCCAGCGTGAGCGTCGTGCTGCTGCTTGGCATCGGGCTGACCAGCAGCTTCGTGGTCGCCCTGGGCCTGGTCACGGCCTGGTCTGCGCTGCTTTCCATCGAAGAACCGATGCGGCGCGCCTTCGTCAACGGCCTGATCCCGTCCGAACAGCGCGCCACCGTCCTCTCCTTTGACTCGCTGATGGGCTCCGCCGGCGGGGTGGTCGCTCAACCTGCGCTGGGTCGTGCCGCCGATGTGTTCGGCTACGGCCCGTCGTACCTCATCTCGGCCGGCATCCAGGCGTTCGCCATCCCGTTCGCGCTGCTCGCACGCCGCGAGGATGCGTCGTCCGACCTGATCACCCGGGCCGTCGACGCGGAGGCGTACCCGTGAACGACGAGCCGCAGGCCGCCGGCGGCTCGCCGGAGGCAGAGGAGATCTGGCGCGCGATCCTGCTCGGCACGAATGGGCGGTATGCGCGAACTCGTGCCATCCTCAGGCGGTTGCCGCGCAGCCCGCGCTGCAAGATGTGCGCTGCCCCGTTCGCCGGCCCGCTCGCGCCGCTGATGCGCCTGACGGGGCGCGCGCCATGGTCGAAGAACCGCACGTACTGCACCGACTGCTTCCACGTACTGGAACGGCTGCACGGCGGCGCGGAGATCGAATGCACCCTGCTGTTCGCGGACGTCCGCGGATCAACGGCGATCGGCGAGGGCTTGCGCCCCAGCGCGTTCCGCGCCCTGCTCGACCGGTTCTATGACGTCGCGGCCGGCGAGCTGGTGAACGGCGACGCGATCATCGACAAGTTTGTGGGCGATGAGGTGATGGCCATCTTCGTTCCCGCGGTCGCCGGAGAAGGGCATGCCGCCAAGGGCATCCAGGCGGCGCGGCGACTGCTGGCGGTGACCGGTCACCGGCCGGGCGACGACCCGTGGCTGCCCATCGGCGCCGGCGTGCACACCGGCATCGCCTTCGTCGGCGCGGTCGGCGAGTCGCCGCACACCGAGCTGACGGCGCTGGGCGACACGGTCAATACGGCGGCGCGGCTGGCCTCGGCAGCCGGGGCGGGCGAGATCCTGGTCAGCGACGCAGCGGCCCGCAGCGCCGGCCTCGAAACGACCGGCCTCGAACGGCGAAGCCTGGCACTCAAGGGCAAGCAGCTGCCCACCGACGTCTTCGTGGTCCGCGATTGACGCAACGCCGCCGCGTTTCCTTCCCGCCGACACTCCGACCTGACAGATGTCGCTGTGATCAGCGTTGGTCGGTTCCGAGGCCGGCCGAGATCCGCATTGAGCCTCGGGCTGAGCGTGGCTGAGCCCGGCAACCTGGCCCGTTTGCCCTCCCGAGTCGTCGAACGCTGATCACACCGACATCTGACCATTGGGGCGGACGGCTCGCCGTTCCGGAGGTCAGGAGGCAAGCTCGCGGGTGAGGAGCGTGTGGCCGCCGCCGAGGACCTTCCGTCCGATCTGCTGACGCTCAAGGTCAGGCACTTCCCGATGCTGGTCAGCCTCGAGCCGGCGTACCGCTAGCTGCGCCCCTGGTGGGAGGGCGTCTGCGACGCGACGACCTCGGCGAGATCCAGCCGGCGGCCCTCGGCCCGGGCCTCGTCCAGGCTTGTTTCGTCCAGCGCCGCGCGGATAGTCGTCAGCGTTTCCTCGCGCATGGCCAGCTCGCTGCCAACCAGCGGCGTGGCCAGATCCTCGCGCAACGACGCTGCGGCACCCAGCAGGCGCGCGGCCTGGAGCGGGTCTGTCTCGCGCAACGCCGCGGCGAGAAGCTCGAGCGCCCACAGCACGCCTTCGCGCGCGCCGAGTGCCTGCGACCGCGCAAGTGACTCCCTGATGTAGCCGGCCGCGGTCTCGACATCTCCCTGTTGGAGCGCGGCGGCTCCCAGCCCGCTCAGCGCCCGTGCGATGCCGTACTCGTTGTCCACTCCCCTGAACGTCTCGAGCGCATCGTGCATCTGGCTGCGGGCCAGGGACAGATCGCCGGTGCTTAGCGCGAGATAGGCGAGATTGAAGATTGCGATGCCGCGCTGGAATCTCGTCTCGGCCGAATCTGCGAGACCGAACGCCTCCTCGAACGCGGCGCGCGCACCATCGATGTCACCATGCGCCTGCCGGCCGCGCCCGATGGTCATCAGCGCGGTGACGACCACTCCGGACAGCTCCAGCCGTCGACCCAGCGCCAGCGCCTCTTCCCCGGCGCGCATGCCCTCGCTGTAATCACCCTGGAGGGTGCTCAGCAGCGCGGCCGTATGCAGTGCGCCGGCG
The DNA here is from genome assembly GCA_963716585.1 of uncultured Chloroflexia bacterium. Taxonomy (GTDB): domain Bacteria; phylum Chloroflexota; class Limnocylindria; order QHBO01; family QHBO01; genus JAICUY01. The sequence goes on along the minus strand of CAVQTN010000002.1, from coordinate 1,130,842 downwards.
CGCAGCTCGTCACCAGCGCCGGCCACGGCCAGCGCCGCGGCGGTCCAGCGACGGCCCTCGGTCAAGTGGCCGTGGCTCATCCACAGGGAGCGCAGGGCGGCACACAGTCGCAGCGCGGTGTCCCCGTCGCCGCCGGCGATCGCATGCGCCAGGGCAGCGCGCAGATTGGGGTGATCCTCCTCCAGCAGATCCAGCCAGCGGCGCTGGTCGCTGCCCTCAAGGTGCGGCGCGGCGCGCTCGGCCAGCGACACGAAGAAGGCCGCATGCGCACGGCGAATCGTTTCCGCTTCCGGGTCCTGTGCCAGGCGCTCGCGGGCGAATTCGGCGATGGTCTCGAGCATGCCGAAGCGGCCGCTCGGCCATCGGCGCACGAGGCTCTTCTCGATCAGTGACTGCAGCGTGTCGAGGTCGGCGCCGAGAATGGCTTCGGCCGCTTCGAGCGACACGCTGCCGGCGAACACGCCCATTCGGCCAAAGAGCTGCTGCTCCTCGGGCGCAAGCAGCCCGTGGCTCCACTCGATGGTCGCCCGCAGGGTCCGCTGACGGGAGGGCGCGTCGCGGCGACCGCCAGTCAGCAGCGTGAGGCGCTGGCCGAGGCGCGCCAGCAGCTCGTTCGGGGCCAGCAGCGCGGTACGGGCCGCGGCCAGCTCCACCGCCAGCGGCAGGCAGTCGAGCCGGCGGCAGATCTCCAGCACCACCGAGCGCGGCTCGGCCCGGCGCGCACGCTCGACGAAGAGCGCGACCGATTCGGCCTCGGCCATCGGCTCGACCGCGTACTCCGCCTCGCCCTCGATGTGCAACGGTTCACGGCTGGTGATCAGCAGCTTCAGGCTGGTGCTGGCTGCCAGAAGCTCGGACAGCTCGCCGGCGGACTCGATGACCTGCTCGAGATTGTCGAGCAGCAGCAGCATTCGCTTGGACTGCAGGTAGGCCAGCGGCGTTCCCGAGGCACCGATCGTCTGCCCGATGGTCGGAAGCACCAGCCGCTCGTCGGTGATGGCCGCCAGGGGCACCCACCACACGCCGTCCGGGAAGTCGTCGACGACCTGCCCCGCCAGCTGCAGCGCCAGCCGCGTCTTGCCCGTGCCCCCCGGCCCGCTGAGCGTCAGCAGCCGATGATCGGCCAGGAGCGCATCGGCCTCCGCGAGCTCGCGCTGGCGACCCACCAGCGCTGTCGCCTGCACCGGCAGGTTGGTGTGGTACAGCGTCTTCAACGGCGGGAAGGCGGCGTCGCCGAGCTGCCACAACCGCTGCGGCGCCGACAGGTCCTTGAGCCGATGCTCGCCCAGGTCGGTCAGCTCGAACTGGTCGCCCACGAGGTCGCGGGTCGACCCGGAGATGAGCGTCTGGCCGCCGTGCCCCGCGCCCATGATGCGCGCCGCGCGGTGGACATCCATGCCCACGTAGCCTTCATCGGTGAGCATGGGTTCGCCGGTGTGAAGACCGATGCGAACCGTCACCCGTCCGTCGCCCAACGCCCGCTGCGCCTCGTTCGCCGCGGCGACCGCCTCGCGGGCCGATGGAAACGCGTAGAAGAAGGCATCGCCCTGCGTATCGACCTCGATACCGCCGTGGCCCTGAAGCGCGTGGCGCAGCACCCGCCGATGCTCCGCCAGCAGCTCGGCATACCCATCGCCGAGCTCGTGCAGCAGACGTGTCGAGCCCTCGATGTCGGTGAAGAGGAGTGTGACCGTGCCGCCCGGGAGGGCATGCTCGGCGTTCGGGGCGGGGTCGGCCATGGGGTACAGGGTAATCGGAGGGGCCAACCCGCTTTGCCGGACGTCAGGACCGGGATCCCCTGTCGTTCGAAGCTGGGCCGGTTCCGCGTCACCACGGTCGCATGCAATTGCCAGGCGCCGCCGCGTGCCCTTCCCGCCGACACTCCGACTTGACAGATGTCGCTGTGATCAGCGTTGGTCGGTTCCGAGGCTGGCCGAGATCCGCATTGAGCCTCGGGCTGAGCGTGGCTGAGCCCGGCAACCTGGCCCGTTTGCCCCTCCCGAGTCGTCGAACGCTGATCACACCGACAATTGACCATTGGGGCGCACGGCTCGCCATCCGGGAGATCAGACGGCTCGCCGTTCCGGAGGTCAGGAGGCAAGCTCGCGGGTAAGGAGCGTGTGGCGGCCGCCGCGCCGACGCAGGCGGACCAGGTTCGGCCCCACGATCCGCTGGCGGCACACCGCGCAGACCGTCCAGCGGCCGTCACGCACGAGCTGGATGCGATGCTCCGGAACCAGGATCCGAAGCGGTATTCGAGCACGCGATCGTAGCGTCAGCCGGCGTTCGCGCCAGGCTGCCTCGGCCCCGGGAACGCCCAACGCCACGGCGTGCCGCAGCGAGCTCGGATAACGGCCCGCCTCGCGTCGCACGGCCTCCTCGCTCTGCAGGCCGTGGCGGGCATAGAGCCTGAACGCGACGGCGTAGAAGCGCCGGTCGTGATGCACGTGGCGTCCGCGCTGCCGTTTCACCGGCGTCAACCAGTGCGCCAGCTCATGGAGCAGGGTCAGGCGCTGGTCCCGCGCATCGGTCCCGGCGACCAGCGAGATGGAGCGGTCATGCCGGCGCGTGACGCCGGACGACGACTCACGGGCTCGTGACGTCCAGCGCAGGCGCGTCGGGGCGTGGACATCGGCCTCCAGGCAGACCTGCTCGACCAGCCAGCGAGCCCACGCCGGCGTCGCGCGGCTGAACTGGGTCACGCCGAGGTCATGCGCGGAAGCGGCCGGGCGTGCACATCGACCGTATCGGGCCCTTCGTAGAGGCCCAGGCGGGCGACGCCGCGCTGCATCCAGGCGGGCGCCCACCAGTTGACCCAGCCCATCACGCGCATGAAGGCCGGCACCAGCAGTCCGCGCACGACCGTCGCATCGATGAGCACCGCCAGCGCCATCGAAAAGCCGATGGCCTTGATGAAGGTGATCGACGACAGCGCGAACGCGGCGAAGACCGCCACCATGATGAGCGCCGCGCCGGTGATGATCCCGCCGGTGATGCCGATCCCCTCGGCCACCGCGCGAGTGTTGTCGCGGTGCGCCAGGTAACGCTCGCGAATTCGCGACAGGAGCAGAACCTCGTAGTCCATCGACAGGCCGAAGAGGATGGCGAACATGATCAGCGGCAGCCACGCGGCGGTCGTGCCACCGGCCTGGAAGCCCAGCAGCGACGAGAGATGGCCCTCCTGGAAGATCCAGACCAGGGCACCGAACGAGGCGGTGATGCTCATGAGGCTCATGAGCACGGCCTTGAGCGGCAGGAAGACCGACCCGAACGTCAGGAACAGCACGCCGGCGGTGACGCCCACCACGATCAGCACCGCGATGGGCACCGCGTGGCGGAAGCTCTCCATGAAGTCGTGCGAGCGGCTCGGCAGGCCGCCGGTCAGCGACTGCGCGCCATCCGGCGCCGGCACGCCGCGAACCGCATCGACCAGCGCGCGACCCTCGGCCGAGTCGGGCAGCAGTGAGCTGAAGACCGTGAGCTTGGCCGTGTCGCCCGCAACCAGCCCGTCGAGGTAGGGCGCCAGCGCGGCCTGTGCCTGCGGCGGGCGTTGCGACGGCGGCAACGCCAGCAGCTGTCCGTACTGCTGCTGGTCCATGCCGGCCGGCGCAGCACGGATGCTCTCGACGTCTGTCACGCCGTCGATCCGCCGCAGCGTGTCGACGTAGGCTCCCAGGGCGGCCTGGCGCGTCGGCGCTGATCCCGTTCGAGAGGTCGTCACCGGGCCAGGTCAGCGCCACGGTGACCGGGTCGCTCTGGCCACCGGGGAACTCGTCGGCGATCACCTCGAAGCCGGCCCGCGCGGGCGTGTCGGGCAGGTCCTCCAGGTTCTGGCCGGTCGACAGCTGGGTCTGCAGGAACGGCGAGCCGAGCACCAGCAGGACGGCGAGCACGGGGACCGCGACCAGCAGCGGGCGGCGCATGACCCGCGCCGCGATCCAGCCCCACACCCCGTTCCCCTGGCGCGCGTCGGCCAGGTCGGGGTCGTCCTCCACGCGTCGCAGCCAGCCGGGCAGCGGGACCCGCAGACGGTTGATGCGATGCCCGAGCAATGCCAGCAGGGCCGGCAGCACGGTGAGCCCGAAGATCAGCGTGGAGAGCACGGTCACGATGCCGCCCCAGCCCATGGAGCGCAGTGCATCGGCCTCGAAGACGGTCAGGCTGGACAGGCCGATGGCGACGGCGATGCCGGAGACCGCCACCGCCTTGCCGACGCTGCCCATCATCCGCTCGACGGCGATCTCGACGTCGTGATGGCGCAGCTCCTCACGGAAGCGGCTGACCATGAACAGCGAGTAGTCGATGGCCAGCGCCAGGCCGATCATGGTCGCGATGTTCGTCACGAAGACGCTCATGGCGGTCACGCCGGCGAGCAGGCTGATGATGGCGAACGTGGACGGCAGCGCCACCGCGGCCATCAGCAGCGGCAGCGCGGCGCTCGACCAGCGTGCCGAAGACGACCAGCAGGATGAGCAGCGCGATCGGCAGGCTGATCAGCTCGGCCTGCACCAGGTCGCTCTCGATCTTGCCGTTGAATTCGTGATAGAGCTGCGGAATGCCGGTGACGTACGTCGTCACGCCGCCGGGCCGGTGGACCTTGCCGGTCAGGCGCGCGGCGTCGTCGACCGAGTCCTCCATCTCCTTGTCAATCGTGACGACGGCAAGGGCCGCGGTGCCGTCGCGGCTCAGGAAACGCGGATCCGGCGCGTCGGCGTAGGTCGTGACCCGGTCGACGACGGGGTCTGTCGCGACCTCGCTCAGGCTGTCCTTGATCGTCTGCTGGAATGCGGGCGACCCCGCGTCCCCGGCCGGATCGCGATAGACGACCAGCATGGTCGTCGCCTGCTCGCCGAACCGGTCGGCCAGCAGCGCGCTGGCCTGCTGCTCCTGCGAGCCGGAGATGACCCAGCCGCCCTGGATCAGCTTCCCGCCGGCGAAGCTGGCCCACACGTTGACGCCAATGACCAGCACCAGCCCGATGACCGGCAACACCTTGCGGAAGCGGTAGTCGAAGCGGCCGATCGCGGCGAAGATGCCGGTGGGATGCGGCTCCAGGAGGTGCGCGCTGCGTCCCGGTGGCCCCGACTCGGGGCCGGGCGCGGCGTCGTGGGGCGATGTCGAGCGGGGATCGGTTGCCTTCTGGCCGCGCGTGAACCAGGCGGCCAGCAGCGGCACGCCCAGCCCGATGATCCCCGCCAGCAGCAGTCGCTTGCGCACGTGTCCTCCGGCGATGCGGCTCGTGGGCGCCGGCCGCGCGATGGTGATTCGATGTGAAGCGCGGCAACTGTACCGGGCCTGCGCGAATGGGTCCACCACGGGCGGTGCCCGGGACGTGCCAAATGCCTCAACAGGCGGAAACGTGCCGACTAGAATCCGCGACGATGAGCACGCCGCAGACGGTCGCCGCGCCGCTTCCCGTGGTGTGGTGGCGGGGCCTTGGCGGCCTGACCAGGTCGGGCAGCGCTGCGGAGGGCCTCGCCTGGGCGCTCTACGACTTCGCGAATACGATCTTCAGCTTCGCCATCGTCAGCTACGCCATGAGCCTGTGGGCCATCGCCCATCTCGGCGAGGCGCAGGGCCAGCTGGCGTTCACGGTGGCGGTCAGCGGGTCGGTGCTGCTCAACGCGATCGTCTCGCCGGTGCTCGGCGCCATGAGCGACCGAGTCGGGCGGCGCAAGGGCTTCCTGCTCGCGTTCACCGTGCTGTGCATCGCACCGACCATGGTCATCGGCTTCCTCGACATCGGCCTGGGACTGCTGGCCTTCGCCATCGCCAACTTCGCCTACCAGGCGGCGCTGATCTACTACGACGCGCTGCTGCCGGACGTCGCCCGGCCGGAGACCCGCGGGCGCCTGTCGGGCGTCGGCGTCGCGCTCGGCTACCTGGGCACCATCGTCTCGGGCCTGCTGTTCAAGCTGACGACCGACGCGAACAACGACTCGACCCCGGCCAGCTTCCTGCTCGTCGGCTCGCTCTTCGCCGTGTTCGCGCTGCCGCTCTTCCTGCGCGTGCGCGAGCATTCGCCGGGGCAGCAGCGCTTCCGCATGCTCGACGCGCTGCGCTCCTGGACGCAGCTGCGTGCGACCGTCCGCCATGCGCGCGAAACGTCCGGACTGCTGCGCTTCCTGATCGGGCGCTTCTTCTACTCCGATCCGGTCGCGACGGCCATCGTGGTGATGAGCGCCTTCGCCACCCAGGCGATCGGCTTCACCAGTGGCGAGGCGCTCAACATCCTCCTGCTGCTGACCGTGGTGGCGGTGCTGGCATCCTTCGGCTGGGGGATCCTGGTCGACCGATGGGGCCCCAAACGCACGCTGCTGTTGGTGCTCGCCTCGTGGACCGCGGGCCTGCTGCTGCTGGGGCTGTGGCTGGCGCCCCTGCCGTTCCTGATCGCCGGTGCGGTGCTCGGCTCGGGGCTCGGCGGGGTGGCGGTCACCGATCGTCTCTTCCTCCTGCGCCTGGCGCCGCCGGATCGGGTCGGCGAGATGTTCGGGCTGTACGGCCTGGCCGGCAAGTTCTCGGCCGTCATGGGGCCGCTGCTGTACGGTGGCATCGTGTTCGCGCTGCTGCCGGTGCTCGGACGCGGCGCCTACCAGGTCGCCATCCTGTCGCTGCTGGCGCTGATGGTCATCGGCTTCGCCATCGTGCGCACGGTCCCCGAGCCATGACCCTGATCGTGGCCCACCGCGGAGCGTCGGCGCATGCGCCGGAGAACACCCTCGTCGCCTACGAGCTTGCGCTCGAGCAGAAGGCCGATGCCATCGAGCTCGACGTGCATCTCACCGCGGACGGCCAGCTGGCCGTGATCCACGACGACACGCTCGAGCGAACGACGTCCGGCTCCGGTGCCGTGGCGGCCATGACCATGGACGCCATCCGCGCGGTGGACGCCGGCGCGACGTTCGGAGACGGCGGGTTCGCCGGGAAGGGGCTGCGCGTTCCGACGCTTCCCGAGGTGCTCGACTGGCTTCCCGATGGCGTGGCCCTGGCGGTCGAAATCAAGGCACGCGCCGCCGTTCCGGCGACCGTGGCCGCGCTGAGCGCGTCGCGTGTCGGGCGCGCGGGGCTCGCCAGCGTCATCTCGTTCGACGAGGGGGCCATCAACGACGCGCACGATCTCGAGCCGTCGCTGACCACCGGCCTGCTGCTCGTGCCGTCGGACAGCCTCGAGCGCGCGCTGACCTATGCCGTCGAGCACCACCACCTGGGTGTGCTCCCGTGGGACGGCGACCTGGGGCTCGACCCCACCTACCCGCTCATGCAGGCGGCGGCGCTCGGCCGGCGCGTCGGCTGCTACGTCGTCAACGATGCCGAGCGCATGCAGCAGCTCGCCGCGTTGGGTCTGTGGGGCTTCGTCACCGATGCGCCCGACGTCGCGGCGGCGGCACTCGGCCGCTGACTCTGCCGAGCCACCCGCGGCGCCGGGAGGCAAGCGCCAGGCGCCTGCCCACGGCCCGCGATCCTGCTCAGGCGCTGACGCTCGCCAGCTCTCCGAGCGCCTGCTTGGCCGCACTGATGTTGTCCACCCCGAAGGCGACGCTGATCTTGCCGCCCGCCATCCCGGTCGGCAGGAAGGCCTCGACATTGACGCCGGCATCCGAGAGCCGCTGAGCCGCGTCGGCCAGGCTGCCCGGACGGTCCTCGAGCGCCGCCGACACAAGCCCAACCTCCCGATAGCCGAAGCCGGCACCATCCAGGCACGAGCGCGTGCCGGCCTCGTCATTCGTGATCAGGACGATCGAGCCCTGGTCGCCGGTGGTGGCACCCGCGATGCCGGTGATGTTGATCCCTCGGTCCGCGGTGGCCTTGGCGATGGCTGCGAGCCGGCCCGGTTGGTTCTCGAGCTCCACGATGAACGCGTTCATACGCACCTCCTTGGGGAGAGGCCGGCTCGGTGGTCGGGTCGCTCGCCCGACGCGACATCGGGTCGGCTCAGGACACCGAGTGTACGCCGCCTGTCATCATCTTCGGCGTGGAGCGCCATGACGGATTCGGATTCACCGCGGCGCCTCGGCCGGACCTGGCACGGCTGGGCAGTGAGATCGAGGCGCTGGGTTACGACGAGCTGTGGGCCAACGACACGCGACGCGGGTCGGGACTCGCCGCGCTGGCCGCGTGCGCCGTCCGAACGCGTCGCGTGGACCTGTGCGTGGGGGTCATTGGCCTCAGCGAGCGCACGCCGGCGCAGGTCATCTCCGAGCTTGCCACGTCCGAGCTGCGACGTGAGCAGCTGGTGCTCGGCGTGGGCAGCGGCCGGTCGCGCTCGCTGGCGCTCGTCGAGCAGGGGGTTTTCGAGCTGCGCCGGCGGCTGCCCGACGTGCGCATCGGGGTCGCCGCGGTCGGGCCACGGATGTTGCATCTCGCTGGTCGCGTTGCCGACGTGGTACTGCTGAACTGGGCCGGGCCGTTCCGGGTCGCCGAGTCCCGCGAGCACATCGAGGCCGGCGCGGCCGAGGCCGGCCGGCAGCCGCCGCGCGTGGCCGCCTACGTGCGGGTCGCGGTTGGCCAGGGTGCCGAGCAGCGGCTGGCTGCCGAGATCGCCGGCTACGCCCGCGCCGGAACGTGGTACGCGCGCCAGGTCGAGGAGCAGGGACCTGGGCTGATCGGCGTAGCCTGCGAGGACCCCGCCGAGCTGCCCGGCGCGCTGGCGCCATACCGCCGGGCCCTGGACTCGTGCGTCGTGCGCGCATTGCCGCTGGCCGACGACGTGAATGCCTGGCTGACCGTCGCTCGCGCGGCGGCACCGGCTACGCTGGACCCATGACCTACAGCATCGTCGCGCGCGACCCGACGACCGGTCGCTTCGGTGTCGCCGTACAGTCGCATTACCTGGGGGTCGGGCCGGTCGTGCCCTGGCTGGAGGCAGGCGTCGGCGCGCTCGCCACGCAGGCATCGGTCAACCTGTCGTTTGGACCCGTCGGCCTCGAGCTGCTGCGCGCCGGGCGCTCGGCCGATGAGGCCGTCGCCGCCCTGGTCGCCTCCGATCCAGAGGCGCAGCAGCGACAACTCGGGGTGGTGGACGCCGAGGGGCGCGCGGCCGCGTTCACCGGCTCGGAGACGATTCCGGCGGCCGGCCACCTGGTCCGCGACGGTTTCAGCGTCCAGGGCAATCTGCTCGAGCGCGAGAGCTGCTGGCCGGCCATGGCTGAGGCCTACGAAGGTGCACCGCACGCGCCCTTCAGCGAGCGGCTGCTGCTCGCGCTCGAGGCGGCCGAGCGCGAGGGTGGCGACGTGCGTGGACGCCAGTCCGCGGCGATCATGATCGTCGAGGCATCAGTGCAAACGGCGGCCTGGCGCGGCCGGCTGATGGACCTGCGCATCGAGGATCACCCCGACCCGGTGCCGGAGCTGCGCCGGTTGGTCACGCTGCAGGAGGCCTATGGCCTGCTCGATGACGCGGGCGATGCGGCCGTGGCCGGGCAGGACGAGGCCGCGCGTTACGCGGAGGCGCGCCGGCGCGCGCCGGACGCCATGGAGCTCGTCTTCTGGATGGGGCTGGAGTACGCCAAGCGCGGCGACCTCGACGCGGCACGTCGCGAGCTGGCGGTGGCCTTCGCGGCGGACGCGCGCTGGCGGACCACCCTCGAGCACCTGGCCGCCGCCAGGCGCGAGGGCATCACGCCCGAGCTCGCCGCCCGCCTGGCGTCCGGCGACACAATCGCGACAGCCTGAGACTTGACGGGACAGCCGGTGAGCGGTGCCATCCTCGACGGGTTGGCTCGCGCGGGAGCCGGCGCGTGACCGATATCGCCATCGCGGCGCGCGATGTCCGCAAGCGCTTCGGCAGGCTCGCCGCGCTGGACGGCGTGACGCTCAGCGTGCCGACCGGGATGGTCTATGGCCTGCTGGGCCCGAACGGGGCGGGCAAGACCACGCTCATCCGCTCCTTCGTCGGCCTGGTCAGGCCGGACGCCGGCGAGCTCGAGATCCTGGGCGTGCGGATGCCGCAGCGCCAGGTGCTGGCACGGATCGGGTACATGACCCAGGCGGCGGCCCTGTATGCCGATCTCAGCGCTGAGGAGAACGTGCGCTTCTTCGCTCGTGTGCACGGCGGGGGCGATGTCGAAGCGGCGCTGCGCTTCGTCGACCTGTGGGACCGCCGCGCCTCGCTTGCCGCGACGCTGTCGGGCGGCATGCGCACGCGGCTGTCGCTGGCCTGCGCGCTGGTGCACCGCCCCGACCTGCTGCTGCTCGACGAGCCGACGGTCGGCGTCGATCCGCAGCTCCGCGCGCAGCTCTGGGACGGGCTGCGCGAGATGGCGGCCGGCGGAACCACGATCCTGGTGTCGAGCCACGTCATGGACGAGGCGGAGCGCGCCGACCGGCTGGGCCTCATCCGCCACGGGCGGCTGCTGGCGGAGGGAACGGTTCGCGAGCTGCTGGCGCTGGCCGGCACGACGAGGCTGGAGGATGCCTTCCTGAAGCTCTCGGGAGCGCACGCATGAGCCTGCGCCGGACGCTGGCGATCACGATTCGCCTGCTCGAGCAGTTCCGCCACGACCGACGAACGCTGGCCATCCTGTTCGTCACGCCACTGCTGGTGCTCGGCCTGTTCGCGCTCCTGTTCAGGACCAACGCGCCGCAACCGAGCGTGGGGGTCGTCGCCGACCGGTCGCCGCTCCCGTCGCTCATCGCGGCGGCACTCGAGGATTCCGACGCGATCAAGGCCAGACGGCTCGCCTCGGTCGACCAGGCCGATGCCGGCCTGCGCAACGGCGAGCTGGACGCCTACGTGGTGCTGACGGCGCCGGGCAGCGACGGGGTGCTGCGTCCCGAGGTGGTGGTCGACGGAACCGATCAGCAGGTGGCGGCCCTCGTGCCGACAGCGCTGCAACGGGCGGTGCTGTCGGCGGCTGCGGCGTCCGCCCCGACCCCGCCGCCCGGAGCACCCACGGCATCCCTGCCGCGCATCGAGCCGCATGTCCGCGCCCTGTACGGCGGGGGGAAACTCGACGCGCTCGACCTGCTCGGCGGCCCGTTCATCGGGCTGCTCGTCTTCCTGCTGGTCTACGTCGTGACCTGCGTCTCGTTCCTGCGGGAGCGCTCCGCCGGGACGCTGGAGCGGCTGATGGCGAGCCCGCTGCGGCGCACCGAGATCGTGGTCGGCTACATGATCGGCTTCACGATCGTCGCGCTGGTGCAGGCCGCCGAGGTGCTCGGCTTCGGGCTGCTCGTGCTGAAGCTCTACAACGCCGGATCGGTGTGGCTCATCTTCGGCCTCGAGGTGCTGCTGGCGGTGGGGGCGGTGTCGCTGGGCATCTTCCTGTCGACCTTCGCGCGAACCGAGTTCGAAGCGGTGCAGTTCATCCCGCTCGTGGTGGTGCCCCAGATCCTTCTGTCGGGGCTGCTCGTGCCGGTGAGCGGCGAACCGGGCTGGCTCCAGGTCATCTCCAACGTGTTGCCGCTGACCTATGCGGTCGATGCATTGCGCGAGGTGATGCTGCGCGGGGCCGGGCTCGATTCGGGGATGGTCGTGCGAGACGTGGCGGTGCTGGCGGGCTTCTGCGTGCTGGTGATCGTGGCGGCCTCTGCGACGCTGCGCCGCGAGGTGGCCTAGTGGTCGCGGCTACCAGTTCGTGGCGGTCGAGGCCTGGATCTCGCCGACCGACTCGAGCCAGCGCTCGACGTCGATCGCAGCTCGACAGCCGTCGCCGGCCGCCGTCACCGCCTGGCGGTAGCGATGGTCGTGCACGTCTCCGGCGATGAAGACTCCCTCGATGGCCGATCCCGTCTCGCCGGTGACCTTCAGGTAGCCGCGCTCGTCGAGCTCGAGCTGCCCGGCGAACAGCTCGGTGTTCGGCTTGTAGCCGATCGCCACGAAGAGGCCCTGCGCCGGCAGCTCGCTCTCCTCGCCGGTCTCGGTGTCGCGCAGCAGGAGGGACTCGACGGTCATGGCGCCGCGCACTTCGGCGACCTCGCGGTTGTGCAGGATCTCGATCTTCGGGTGCGAGATCGCGCGGTCGACCATGATCTTCGACCCACGGAACTGGTCGCGGCGCACGAGCATGGTCACCTTCGAGGCGAAGCGGGTCAGGAACAGGGCCTCCTCGAGCGCGGTGTCGCCGCCACCAGCCACCGCGATCTCGCGGTCGCGGAAGAAGAACCCGTCGCAGGTGGCACACGCCGAGACGCCGCGGCCGCGGAACTCCTCCTCGGACGGCAGCCCCAGCCACAGCGCCGAGGCGCCGGTGGCGACGATGACCGCATCGGCCAGGTAGTCGTCCTCGCCGAGCCACAGCCGGAACGGGCGCCGGCTGAAGTCGACGCGCGTGACGTCCTTTTCGATGATCTTCGCCCCGAAGCGCAGGGCCTGTTCCTTGAAGAGGTCCATCAGCTCCGGGCCCAGGATCCCGTTCGGGAAGCCGGGGTAGTTCTCGACATCGGTGGTGATCATCAGCTGGCCGTAGGGCACGTAGCCACCGAAGACGATCGGATCCAGGTTGGCTCGCGCGGCATACAGCGCGGCGGTCAATCCGGCGGGTCCTGAGCCGATGATGGCGACCTTGCGGCGCCGATCGTCGGTCGGCTGCGAGGTCTCGGTGGTCGGCGGGATCGTGGCAGTCATCCTGCCTCGTAGTGTAGCGCGATGACCGTCGAATCCACCCTCACCGCCGATGCGAAGCGTGTCCGCGGGCGTACCCTCTGCAGGATGAGGAGCTTGTGAACAACCTTCGGCTGCGGCGCCCCTCGCGACACCTGACGCCGCGCCTCATGGCGCACCGTAGCCACGAGCGGGAGCTGCTCGACGGCGAGGCGCTCGACACCGCTGAGCTGCGCGCCAACCTCCGCGAGCTGGCGATGCTCAACCGGCTGCCAGGCGGCACCGCCACCAGCATCAGCGCCATCGAGCTGCTGGCCGACGGCATGCGCACCCTGCGGGTCCTGGACCTGGGGACCGGCGGCGGCGAGATGCCGATCGCCTTCGCGCGCCACGGCCGCCGCGGGCCGGCGCACTGGACGGTGACCGCGGTCGACAACCATCCATCGGTGATGGGACTGGCGCGTCGGCGCCTGGCGCGCGACCCGGACGTCACCTCGCTGGTCGCCGACTGTCGCTTCCTGCCGCTGGACGACGCGTCGGTCGACGTCGCCCACGCGTCGCTGCTGCTGCATCACCTCGAGCCGCAGGACGCGCTGGCCATGCTGGCCGAGATGCGCCGCGTCTCACGCGTTGGGGTCGTGATCAACGATCTGCGCCGCGGGCCGCTGGCCTACGCGGTCACCGGCGCGCTGGTGCTGGGGCTGACCCGCGCACGCTACACGCGACATGACGGGCTTGCCTCGGCACGCCGCGCCTACTCGCTGCGCGAGCTCGACGAGCTACTCCATGCGGCCGGCCTCTTGACGGTCTGGCGCTCGGCCTCGATGATGCCGCGGGTCGTCACCGCCGCCGTGGCGCTCTGATCCCCGACCGACGGCCGATGACCGACCTGCGCTGCGACCTGCTGGTCATCGGGGCAGGCCCTGCCGGCTCGGCGCTGGCCACCGCCGCCGCCCGTCGTGGCCTGAACGTGGTGCTGGTCGAGGCGGCGCACCATCCCCGCCCCAAGGCCTGTGCCGAGTACGCCAGCCCGCGCATCGTCGAGGAGCTGCTGCGACTCGGGCTCGTCCCGGACGCCTGGGCCGCGGCGGCCCTGCCGCTCGACGGGATGCGACTTTTCGTGGACGGTCGTGCGACGGACTTGCGCTATGCCGACGAGCACGGCCGGCGGACGGCCTGGGGCGTCGACCGGCGATCGTTCGATGCCCGATTGGCGACCCATGCCGTGGAGTGCGGGGCGCGGCTGTTGGAAGGGACGCGGCTGCTGACCGTGCGGCTGGACGCCAATCGCGTCGTGGGAGCCGATCTGCGCGGCCCCGAGGCCGACCTGCGCGTCGCAGCGCGCTGGGTGGTCGGCGCCGACGGCGCGCGGTCGCGGATGGCCCGCCGGCTCGGCGTGGAGCGACCGGTGCGCTTCCCTCGGCGCCTGGGTCTCGTGGCGCACTACTCGGGCGTCGAAGAGCTGCAGCGCAGCGGCGAGATGCACGTCGGCGCGGGTATCTACATCGGCCTGGCGCCGACGCCGAACGGCGAGCTGAACGTGGGGATGGCGCTCCCGCTGCTGCGCGGAGGACACGCCGAGCGGCGCTACGAGGCGGCGATCGCGTCGCTGCCGCGGGTCGCACGACGCCTCGCCGGCGCGCGGCGATTGACCCCGATCCGCGGCGCGTCGCCGATCGGCCAGCGTGTCGGCCGGGTCGCCGGTCCGGGCTGGATGCTGATCGGCGATGCGGCGGGCTTCGTCGACCCGTTCACCGGGGAGGGCATCTACCGCGCCCTGCGCTCGGCACGCGCCGCGGCGGCGGCGCTGCTGGCCCCGGATCCGGTGGCCGCCTACCGCGCGGAGCGGCGTCGAGCCTTCGCGGCCAAGGACGCGTTGACCTGGACCGTCCAGTCGTTGCTCGTCGCTCCAGCCCTGCTTGGCTACGCCACCCGCCGCCTGGCCACGCGCGATGCAGCGCGGCTGCGCTTCGCTTCCGCGCTCGGCGACTGCCTGCCGGCCAGCGCGGCGCTCTCGCCGGCGGCAGTCTGGGAGGTGCTGCGACCGTGAGGAGCGTCATGCGCATCCGGATGGCCGCCCCGCGTGAGCGGATCTTCGCCCTTGCGGCGGATGTCGAGCGCTGGCCGCAGCTGCTGCCGCACTACCGCTACGTCCGCCGGCTGCCAGCAGCCCACGGGGAGCGGAGCTTCGCCATGGGCGCGCGTCGTGGCCCCATCCCGGTACGCTGGCGAGCGACCCAGCGACCGGTCCCCGACGACGGCGTCATCGAGTTCACGCACACCGGCGGCCTGACGCGCGGCATGCGGGTCGCCTGGCGGCTCGTGCCGGTCGAGGGCGGCACGGAGGTGAGCATCGAGCACGAGCTGCACCTGGCCTGGCCGCTGATCGGCGGGTTCGCGGCGAGCCGTGTCATCGGCCCGCACTTCGTGGACGCCATCGCCGGCCGCACCCTGCAGCGCATGAAGCTGCTCGCCGAGGCAGACCAATGAGACCGCGACGGGTGGTGGTCACCGGGATCGGCGCCGTCACGCCGGTGGGCCATGGACACGGCGGCCTGTGGCGCGGCGTGCTGGCCAACCAATCCGCTGCAAGGCTCATCGACCGCTTCGATCCGTCACCGTTCCCCTCGCGGATCGCGGCCCAGATCGACGACTTCGTGGCGAGCGACCACCTCGACGCACGCCGCGCACGGCGCCTCGACCGCTTCAGCCAGCTTGCCGTGGCCGCGGCGCGCATGGCCTCGGAGGAGGCCGGCCTGCCCCTCGACGACCGTCATGCGGCCGGGACCGGCGTCTTCCTTGGCTCGGCCCTTGGCGGCGTGGCCTTCGGCGAGGAGCAGCACGCGGCCTACGTGACCCGCGGCGTGCGGGGCGTGGCGCCGACACTGGCGCTGGCCGTCTTCGGCGGCGCCGGCGCGAGCAACATCGCTCTCGACCTGGGGACCCGTGGGCCGGCGGTCGGCAACGCGAACTCGTGCGCCTCTGGCGCCGTGGCCATCGGACAGGCCTTCCACGCCATCCGCGACGGCTCGGTGGATGCCGCCCTGGCCGGCGGCGCCGAGGCGCCCCTGGCGCCGTTGACCTTCGGCGCCTTCGCCATGATCCACGTCCTGTCGCAGCGCAATGACGATCCGGCGAGCGCGTCGCGGCCGTTCGACGTTGATCGCGACGGCTTCGTGATGGGCGAGGCGGCGGCGGTGCTGGCCCTCGAGGAACGTGACGCCGCCGAGCAGCGCGGTGCGCCGATCCTGGCCGAGCTGCTCGGCTTCGGCGCGACCAACGACGCCTACCATATGACCGCGCCACGCCCCGATGGCAGCGAATCGGCGCGAGCGGTCCGACTGGCGCTGGCCGACGCGGCGCTTCCCGCCGAGGCGATCGGCTACGTCAACCCGCACGGCTCGTCGACGCCGCTCAACGAGCTGGCGGAGGCGCGCGCCCTGCACCTCGCTCTGGGGGCGTACGCCGACGAGGTGCCGGTGTCGGGCACGAAAGGCCTGTACGGCCACGCCCTGGGCGCCAGCGGTGCGGTCGAGGCGGCGATCAGCGTCCTCGCGCTCGAGCACGACACGCTGCCGGGCACCTGCAACCTGCGCCATCTCGACCCGGACTGCGACCTGCACGTCCTGGCCGATGCCCTGCCGTGCCGCGTCGACGTCGTGCTGTCGACCTCGTTCGGCTTCGGCGGCATGAACGCCGCGCTGCTGATTGGCCGCTACGCGGGCTGATCAGCACGCGGCGCGCTCAGGGACGCGGGGTGCGGTCGGCCCTGCCGGGCTCGTCGAGGTCCTTGGCCGGCGAATCGCCACCGACCTCGCCGCGGTCGACACGACCCCCGGCGCCGCCCTCGTCGGCATGGTCATGGGGTCGCTCGATGTCGTCGAGCGGCAGGGTATCCGGGGTGAGCTCGTCCGGCTCGTTTGGATGCGGGTCCTTGGGGATGTTGAACATGTCGTGCATGGACACCGGTCAGTCCTCCTGGTCGGGCGCTTCGAGCGCCCATTGCAGTGCGTGGTCGAAGGCGGTTGTCCCGCCGGCCTTGTCGACGATGACCGTGCGCGGATCCTCGCGAATCATGGCCGGTAGGCTGGCGGCCTCGCTGCCGGTCCAGTAGATGACCGGCAGCCGCGGGAAACGGTGCCGTGTCGCCATGAACAGCGCCGCGGAGAGCTCGTGCTCCAGGCGCCAGTCGAGGACGATGGCGGCGGGTGGCTCGACTTCGCGGAAGGCGCGCAGGAAGGGCAACGCGGAGCGGAAGAGGGTCGCGTCGGCCCCGCCGGCGTCACACAGGTCGGCGGCCAGCTCGGCCGCGGACAGCTCGTCCTCCACCACCCAGACCGCCTTGCGGTCGGGATGGGGTCGAGGCGAATCGGTCATGGAGGCTGTGGAGAAGATACTCACGTTGCCGCCTGGCTGTGCATGGAGCATGCCCACGGGTCGATCAAATCCGCGCGACGAGGCGGACGGGTACTATCAGAGCACATGATCACGCGTCGTCACACCACCACCGTCGACGTCGGCGGCGTCCTCGTCGGCAGCGACCAACCGATCGTCGTGCAGTCGATGACCAACACCGACACGGCCGATGCGGACGCGACGGCCATCCAGGTGGCGCAACTGGCGCACGCCGGCTCGGAGCTGGTGCGCATCACCGTCAACAACGACGCGGCAGCGCAGGCGGTGCCGGTCATCAGGCGCAAGCTGGATGGCCTGGGTGTCGGCGTGCCGCTCATCGGCGACTTCCACTACAACGGCCACCTGCTCCTGACGAAGTACCCCGAGGCCGCTGCCGCCCTGGCCAAGTACCGCATCAACCCGGGCAACGTGGGCACCAAGCGCCACGACGAGCAGTTCTCGCAGATCGTCGAGGTGGCCATCGCCAACGCCAAGCCGGTGCGCATCGGCGTCAACTGGGGATCGCTCGACCAGCAGCTGCTCACCGAGCTGATGGATGCCAACGCCGCCTCGGCCGATCCGAGCGACAGCCGCGAGGTGATGATCGAGGCCATGATCGAGTCGGCGCTGCGCTCCGCGCAGCTCGCCGAACAGGTCGGCCTGGGCCACGATCGGATCCTGATCTCGGCCAAGGTCAGCGGCGTGCAGGACCTGGTCGAGGTCTACGACCGCCTCGCCGCGCGCTGCGACTACCCGTTGCACCTGGGGCTCACCGAGGCCGGCATGGGCACCAAGGGGATCGTCACCTCGACCGCCGGGCTGGCCATCCTGCTGCAGCGCGGCATCGGCGACACCATCCGGGTCAGCCTGACTCCACAGCCGGGCGGCGACCGCACCGAGGAGGTGCGCGTCGCGCAGCAGGTCCTGCAGTCGATGGAGCTGCGCAGCTTCACACCGCAGGTCAGCGCCTGTCCGGGCTGCGGCCGGACGACGAGCACCTTCTTCCAGGAGATGGCCCGCGACATCGGCGCCTACCTGCAGGAGCAGATGCCCGGCTGGCGCACCACGCGTCCCGGGGTCGAGGAGCTGAAGGTCGCGGTGATGGGCTGCGTGGTCAACGGGCCGGGCGAGTCGAAGCACGCCGACATCGGCATCAGCCTGCCGGGCACCTTCGAGGAGCCGGTCGCTCCGGTCTACGTCGACGGCGCGCTGCGCACCACGCTGCGCGGCGACGACATCGTGCCCCGCTTCCTGGCGATCCTCGACGAGTACGTGGCGCGCCGCTACCCGGCAGCGCGCCAGGTCACGCCCGCCGAGGTCTGAGGCTCCTACTTCGCGCAGCCGCTCTGGACGAAGATGCCCGACGGTCGGTCCAGCCCGCCGGGGCGGCCGGCGTATGGCTTGACGGTCACCGCCGGCGTGCCGTCCTTCCCGATCGTGACCTCGGCGAGCACCGTCTTCAGGCCTGCGCCCGGGGTGCCGCCCGGCAGCGTGGCGGAGTCGATCACCGGCTTCTCGTTGATGCTGAAGGTGAACGGATCGACCAGCGGGAAGTCGACCTCGTTGAAGTCGCACTTCGCGATGGTCTGCGGGTCGCCGCCGCTCGTCGAGCTCACGGTGACCGCGTCCTTGGATTGGTTGATGACCATGACCTGCAGCTGAATCCCGGGCTCGCCGTTGCCTCCGTTGCCACCGCTGCCGCCGCCGCACGCCGCCAACACGAGAACGAGGAGCCCGATCAGTCCCAGCTGCGCCGGGTGTCCGGTTCCGCCCGCAGAGCGGCGCCGGCGAGATGGTCGCGAGGTATCCATGAGCGTGCCTCCGTAGCTAGCGGCGTGGCTCCCAGGAGAAGAAGCGCAACGCCAGGACAAGACCGATGACCCCCCAGATCGCCATGACGCCGAGATCCGTTGCCGACAGGCCGCTCCCCGGGATGTTCGGATCGTAGATGCGCAGCATGGCATCCGCGAAGTGGCGCACCGGGAAGATGTTGGACGCCACGTCAAGCCAGCGCGGCGCGTTCTGCATCGGGATGAACACGTTCGAGATGAAGAGCAGCGGCAGGATACTGGCGTTGACGACCGCCGGCGCAGCGTCCGCGTTCGGAATGAAGGCGGTCAGCGCCAGGCCCAGCGCGCAGAACGCGGCCGCTCCGACGACGAGGGTCACGAGCAGGGCCGGCAGCCGGTCCCAGGGAAGTGGCACGCCATAGAACAGCGCGCCGAAGGCCGCCACGATGACCACCAGCAGCAGCGACAGCAGCGCGGCGTGGATCATCCGCGCCAGCAGGTAGCTGAGCGGCGGTAGCGGCGTGCCGCGGATCCGCTTCAGGATGCCCGCGTCGCGCGCCACGCTGACGGTCATGGCCAGGTTGGTGTACGTGGCGGTGATCACGGCGAAGACGATGATTGCCGGCGTGAAGAAGCGGCCACCATCCTGGCCACCGCCGAAGAGGAGGTTGAAGACCACCATGAACAGCAGCGGGAAGGCGAAGGTGAAGAAGGCCGCCGCGGGATTGCGCCAGAAGCTGCGATTCTCGAAGCGCAGCTGGCGCAGGATCAGCCCGATGGCGCCGACGGGGCCGATACCGCTTTTCCCGGCCGCTCGCTGACTGCGGCCCATGCTCGTCACGCCGCCGCCGCTTCCGGCGTCTCGGTGAGGGCCAGGTAGACGTCCTCGAGTGACGGCCGGCTGACCTCCAGCCCGACCAGCTCGAGGTCGGCGGAGAGCGCCCAGGTCGTCAGCTCGTGCAGCACGCGAGTGGGCTGCGGGGTGTCGAGCTCATAGCCGGCACCGGTCGGCCGCGCACCGAAGCCGGCCGGCAGCTCGCCTCCGGCGGGAAGCGCGAAGCGGATGATGCTCGTCCCGGCGCCGCGCGCGCCCAGCGTGTCGGGCGTTCCGCTGGCCACGATCCGACCGGCCGAGATGATCGCCACGCGGTCCGCCAGGAACTGCGCCTCGTCCATGTAGTGGGTGGTCAGGAACACGGTCTTGCCCAGCCCGGCGAGGCTGCGCACCACCTCCCAGGCGGCTCGTCGCGCCGAAGGATCGAACCCGGTGGTCGGTTCGTCCAGGAACAGGAGGTCCGGGTCGCCGGCCAGCGCCACGGCCAGGTCGACGCGGCGACGCTGACCGCCGGAGAGCTTGTTGATGCGACGCCCGCTCTCCTCGGAGAGGCCGGCCAGGCCGACGACCTCGTCCACGTCGCGCGGCCGCGGATAGTAGCCGGCGAACATGGCCACCGTCTCGCGGACCGTCAGGTACGGACTGACGCCGGTCGATTGCAGCACGATGCCAATCCGCTGCTTCATCGCCCCGGCCTGGCGAGCAGGGTCGAAGCCGAGCACCGACACCTCTCCGCCATCTCGGGTCCGGTAGCCCTCCAGGATCTCGACGCTGGTGGTCTTACCCGCCCCGTTCGGCCCCAGCAGGGCGAAGACCTCGCCGGCATCGATCCTCAGATCGATGCCGCGCACCGCCTCGACGGCGCCGTACGCCTTGCGCAGCCCGCGAACCTCGATCGCGGCCATGATCGGTCAGCTGCCGGAGGCCAGGAAGGTCCAGGCGGCGACGACGAAGGCGAGCACCAGGAAGGCGGCGATGGCAAGCGGCAGGAGCGCGACGCGCAAGTTCTGCCGCGCCTCCTGGTGTTGCGGATCGTGGTGGTCGGCGTGCAGCTCCTGCGAAGGGTCGACGAGCGCGCCCTCGTCGCGGGTGGCGGGAAGATTCGAGGACACGGGCATCTACTCCTTGGGCACGATGGCGGCGATCTGCCGATCCAGCGACGCGCGGCTGAGCTGGCCGACCTGGTGGCCCAGCACGGTGCCGTCGCGTCCGATGAAGAATGTCTCCGGGGGCGCGAAGACGGCATACGCGTGTGCCACGCTGTCGCCCGGATCCATGGCGACCGGCCACTGCGCCCCCATCCGCTGCATGAAGGCGCGCGCCGCCTCGGAACGATCCTGGTAGACGATGCCGACCACGGCCAGCCCGTCGACCGCGTGCTCCTTCTCCGCCTGCTGCAGCAGCGGGAACTCCTCGACGCACGGGCCGCACCAGCTCGCCCAGAAGTTGACGATCAGCGGCCGTCCGGCGAAGTCGGAGAGGCGCAGCGGGTTGCCCTCCAGGTCGGCGACCGCGAAGCTCGGCGCGGGGTCACCGATCCGGATGCCGGTCGGCGCCGACCTGATGCCGAGCACCATGACGTACACCGCCAGCAGCGCGAAGGGCAGCAGCGCCGCCACGACGAGGTAGCCGCGCGGCAGCCGTGAGGCGCGCGTCGCGGGAGGGCTGGGCAGGGCGGTGACCGCCGCCATCAGTGCGCCCGCGCGTCGTCGTGCGGGCCGTGCTCCGCATCACGCCACTCGTGCCCCGCGTCGCGCACCCACGCCACGATGCCCGCGACGATGACCAGCAACCCGGGCGCCGCCAGCCACGGGTTGACCACCACGTCGTCCGGCTTGAAGGCCAGCCCGGCGCCCAGCAGTCCCATCCCGATCGACAGCACCACGGGCAGCCAGCTGGGAGCCGGCATGTGGACGCCCTGCGGCGGGATGGCAATCGACCCGGGAGCCCCGACGCGCGTGGTCACGGCGAAGACGATGCCCAGCACGAACAGGACGCCGGCGCCGATCAGCAGGAACCCGAGCATGTGGTCATCCATGGGTCAGCCTCGCTAGCGCAGGAAGTACAGCGTGAAGTACAGCGCGATCCAGACCACGTCGACGAAGTGCCAGTACATGCTGATCGCCTCGACCGCAACGTGGTTGCGCGCACTGAACTGCCCCTGCGTCGCGCGGGCGAAAAGAATGGTCATGCCAATCGCGCCGCCGAAGACGTGGGCGCCGTGAAAACCGGTCAGCGTGTAGAACGTCGTCGAGAAGATGCCGTCGCCGATGCCGAAGCCGAGCTGCGAGTAGTCGTACAGCTGGCCGAGCAGGAACATCACGCCCAGGACCAGGGTCAGGCCGACCCACATCCGCAGGCGGCGCTGGTCTCCACGTCGGATGGCCGCCACGCCGAACTGCATCGTCACGCTGGAGGTCACCAGCAGGATGGTCAGGATGGTGGCCAAGGGCCAGGCCTCGAGCTCGTGCCCCCCGGGAGGCCCCCACTCGGCGGCGTGCGTGGCGCGACTGTTGAAGTAGGCCGCGAACAGGCCGCCGAAGAACATCACCTCGCTGGCGATGAACAGCAGCATGCCAACCAGCGGCGTCGGCATGCCGGTGTTGCGTTCGGTGTCCGGTGGGATCAGGGCGCTGCGCGCCTGGGCGGCCATCAGTGATCCGCCTCCACGCCCAGCCGTTCGGCATCGTGCCGGTGCCGCAGGTCGAAGACCGGCCGCTCGCTGCGGATTGGCGGCAGGCGGTCGAAGTTGTGCGGCGGCGGCGGCGAGCTGGTGGCCCACTCGAGGGTGTTCGCCTCCCACGGATCGTCGCCGACACGCTCACCGTTGATGAACGTGGCAATCACGTTGATCAGGAACGGGAAGATGCTGATGGCGATGATGAAGGCGCCGACCGTCTCGAGCGAGTTCAGGATCATCCAGCCGGTGTTGGTGGGATCGTAGTCGGCGACGCGCCGCGGCATGCCGGTGATGCCCAGCGAATGCATCGGGAAGAAGGTCAGGTTGAAGCCGATGAAGTGCAGCCAGAAGTGGACCTTGCCGAGACCCTCGTTCAGTCGTCGGCCGGTCATCTTGGGGAACCAGAAGTAGGTGGCCGCGAAGACGCCGAACACGGACCCGCCGAAGAAGACATAGTGCAGGTGCGCCACCGCGAAGTAGGTGTCCTGCAGGTGGAAGTCGACCGGGGCCGAGGCCATCATCACGCCGCTGATGCCGCCGATCAGGAACATGGCGATGAAGCCGATGGCGAACAGCATGGGCACGGTCAGGCTGATCGAGCCGCGCCACATGGTCGCCAGCCAGTTGAACATCTTCACACCGGTGGGCACCGCGATGAGCGCCGTCATGAAGCTGAAGAACGGCAGGAAGACCACGCCGGTGGTGAACATGTGGTGCGCCCACACGCTCCAGCTCAGCAGGCCGATGCCGATGGTGGCGTACACGAAGGCCCGGTAGCCGAACAGCGGCTTGCGGCTGAAGACCGGCAGGATCTCGCTGACGATGCCCATCGCCGGCAGGATGACGATGTACACCTCCGGGTGGCCGAAGAACCAGAAGATGTGCTGCCACAGGATGGGGCTGCCGCCGTTCGCAGGGTCAAAGAACGAGCCGCCGTAGTTGCGGTCGATGAAGAGCGCGATCAGGCCGGCGGTGAGCACCGGCGTGGCAAGCATGATCAGTGTGGCCGTGACCAGGATGGTCCACACGAAGATCGGCATGCGGAACAGGGTCATCCCTGGCGCGCGCATCTTGAAGATGGTGGCGATGAAGTTGATGGCGCCCAGGATGGAGGCGGTGCCGACAAGGATCAGGCCGATGATCCACAGGTCCGTGCCGGGGCCGGTCGAGTATTTCGCCTGGGTCAGCGGGCTGTAGCCGGTCCAGCCCTCGGCCGCGGCCCCGCCGAACAGGTAGCCGCTCAGGATCAGCAGGCCGCCGAGTGGCAGGAGCCAGAAGCTGAGCGCGTTGATGCGCGGGAAGGCCATGTCCGGCGCGCCGATCTGGAGCGGCACGATGTAGTTCCCAAAGCCCGCCAGGACCGGCACGATGAACAGGAAGATCATGATCGTCCCGTGCATCGTGAACGCCTCGTTGTAGGTCGTCTCGTCGAGGAACTGGAGGCCGGGCACGGCCAGCTCGGAGCGGATGACGAGCGCCAGGATGCCGGCCGCGAAGAAGAACAGGAACGAGTTCACGATGTACATGATCCCGATCTTCTTGTGGTCGACGGTCGTCAGCCAGTCGAGCACCCAGGAGCGCTGGTAGGGCTCCGCCCGCGGGCCGAGAGTGGTGGTTGCCATCGGTTTCTCTGTGTTCGCCTCGACTGATCGCTACTTGGCCACGACGGTACCGAACATCACGGTCGGGTGCACGTCGCACATGAACTTGTACTCGCCAGCCTTCAGAGCCGTGACGTTGTACCGCATCGTCTTGGGCCCGGCGAAGATTTCCCCCTTGAACAGCTCCTTGCCCGCACCATCGTAGATGGCCACGTTGTGCTGCAGCGCGTCCTTGTTCTCGAACTCGATGACGAACGGCACGCCGGCCGGCACCTCGAGCCGGTCGGTGCTGAACTTCAGGTCCTGGGCGCTGATCTTGACAACCTGGGCGTTGGGCGCGGCACTGGTCGATGGCTCGACCTTGGTCTCGAGGCCCTTCTTCAGCCAGGCCTCGTAGTCCGGCCGGCTCATCGCCTGCACCTCGAAGGTCATTCCGGCGTGGGCGGTGCCGCAGAACTCCGCGCACTGTCCGCCGTAGGTGCCCGGATTGGTCACCGTGAACTCGAGCGTGTTGTGCTGGTTCGGATCCGGGAAGGGCACGACGTCGCGCTTGACCAGGAAGCTCGGCACGAAGAACGAATGGATGACGTCACTCGACTTGAGGATGAGGTGCACCGGCTCGCCGATCGGAACGCCCATCACCGGCGGCTGGGCCGGTGTGCCGGTGACGGTGTAGTCGTTGCTCGGGTCGGCATCATTCGTTCCATAGCGAAAGGCCCACTGCCACTGGAAGCCATCGACCTCGATGACGGTACGCGGGTTCGGGGCTTGGGCCTCGACCTTGGCGAGGGTGATCATGCTGGCGCCGAAGATCACGAGCACGATCACCGTCGGGATGGCGGTCCAGATGATCTCGACCAGCGTGTTGCCGTGGAGCTGCTTGGGCAGCCGATCGTCACGGCGGCGGTAGCGGAAGATGGAGTAGACGATCATTCCCTCCACTGCCAGGAAGACCGCCACGCCCATGCCGAAGATGACGTTGTAGAGGGTGAAGACGTCCTGCGCCTCCGTGGTCTCGGGCTCGGGCGGGATCATGCAGCCGGCCAGGATGGCGATCAGCAGCAGCGGACCGCCGATGCGGGCGAAGCTCCGCAGCCTGTGGGGAATGGCCATTCGTCGCATCAGCTGGTTTCGAAGCTCCTCGCGCAGTCACGCGGACCCGTGCGATCCACGCAGGGAAGATTCCTCCGGGCGCACACATCCAGTCGAGCTGGAGGCGGCACGCGACGCATTGTACCGATGCCGATATCGGATTGCAGCGCCCAATCCGCACGCGAGGCTCAGGCCCGCGGGCATTCCGTCGGATCGCCCGGCAGCAGCGGCCGCGGCTGCACGCTGTAACGCCGCGCGCCGACGACCCAGCGGGTCAGAGCGTTCGCCTTCGGCAACGCGGCGGTCCATGCGGCGGCCTGCGAGCCTGTCACCTGCAGGCAGCGGCCCCCGCCGGCGACGGGCGTGCCGCCGCTCGGATCGGCGGTGCCCGGCCAGTCGGCCAGGTTGAAGCCGATGCCGGTCGGTTCCTGCTCGGTCGCATCGGCCTGGCGCACCAGCAGCCGGTAGGCGTCCGCGCCATACGGCAGCCAGGCGTCATCCCGCCAGGCGCCCGCCGGCAGCCACTCCTCGGGAAGCGACAGCCGCTGCGCCAGGTGAGCCAGGGCTTGACGTGCCGTCGCGTCGGCCTGCGCCGGCCCGCTTCCCGTCATGCCGAGCGCATTGACGCGCACGACCACGTCGCGTCCGCCGGCGTGCAGCGTGAAAACGGTGTCCGGCGCATCGGCCACGCCGGTCGACGGGAATGAGCGGTCCGCGTCGAACAGGCCGGTGGCCAGCACCTCGCGCAGCAGCTGCTGGACGCCGTCCTCGGTCAGGCGCCGCTGGTCGATCGGCAGCAGCGCCGGGCCGGGGTAGATCGCGTCAACCGCGCCCGGTCGCAGGAGCCGGCCGTCGCCGAGCAGCGTGAACGACGGCAGCCGGCTGAAGACGAATTCGGCCGGTACCATGCCGCCAACCGTGTCGACCCGCAGGATCGTCGTGCTGCCCCCCGGATGCGCGACGCGATCGCCGCCGACGCGAAGGCCGCACGCGCTCAGCACGACGGCGAGCGCCACCATGGGCGTGACGATTCGGCTCATGGCCGCCAGACGCAAAGGCCCGGCGTCGGGTTCCGGGGAGCTTGCCGTGACGACCGCGACCGATCCGCGGGAGAATGGGATCGTGACCCGCGTCCTGCGCCCGGTGATCGCCGCGGCGATGCTCTGCTGCCTGCTCCCCGCACTCGCGCTGGCCCATGGCGCCATCGAGCCGGCGCCGACCTTCCCGGGCGTGCTCCTGGCCTGGCGCTTCGACCTGCTGGTGGTCGGCGGTGTGGCGGTGGCCGCGGCGACGTACCTGTGGATGGTGCGTCGCGTCACCGCCCGTCACCCGCTGACTCGGCCGGGACGCTGGCGAATGGCGTGCTTCATGGCTGGACTCGCCGCGATCCTGCTGGCCCTGGTGTCGCCGATCGAGGCGTACGAGGGTCAGCTGTTCAGCGTGCACATGGTGCAGCACATGCTGCTGGAGCTGGTCGCGGCGCCGCTCCTGCTGCTCGGGGCTCCGATCACCCTGGCCCTCCGCGCTGCCTCCTCATCGGCCAGGCGGATCCTGCTCGCCATGCTGCAGAGCCGGATCGTGCACGTCATCTCGTTCCCGGTCGTTGCCTGGCTGCTCTTCGCGGCGGTCAACTGGGGCTGGCACTTCTCCAGCCTGTACGACGTCGCCCTCGAGAATCCGCCGGTGCACTACCTGCAGCACGCCAGCTTCCTGCTGGCCGCGCTGTTGTTCTGGTGGCCGGTCATCGGGCTTGATCCGTCGCCGTGGCGCATGCCACACCCGGTGCGCCTGTTCTACCTCTTCCTGGCGATGCCGCAGAACTCGTTCCTGGGGATTGCCCTGATGAGCGCCGGGCAGGTGCTCTATCCGCACTACCTCAGCAACCTGCGCGCATGGGGGCCTTCGCCCATCGATGACCAGAACCTGGGCGGTGTGCTGATGTGGGTCATGGGCGACATGGTGTTTCTCATCGGCATGGGCCTGGTCGTCGCATCCTGGGTGCGCCTGGAGGATCGCCGCACCGCGCGCCTGGATGCGCGCCTGGACGCGCGCCTGGAAGCCGAGGCGGCCGCGCGAGCTCCCTCTGCCGCAGATCACTGACCGATGCAGGTGAAGTCGGCGGGTGAAGTCGGCGGGTGAAGTCGGCAGGTGACTCAAATGCACGACAGCCGAGGGCTCGGCTGCCGGTGAGTCACCGGGTGGCTCAAGCCGACCGGTTTGACCCGAAACCCGTCGCAGATCGGTTGTTTTCAGCCACGTGGCGACTCAACGGCACGAAAGCCGCAAGTTCACCGGCATCTGAGTCAGGTGGCGACTCAACGGCCGACGGACGCGCGCCGCACGCGGCTGATGACCACGCGCCGGTGGTTGCGAGCAAGCGTGAGCCCCTGGCCGCAGATCTTGCCCGGTGTCCGCGTCGCATCAGGTCGCACGAGCCGATTTGCGACGCGCCGATGTTGCCGGCGGGCGGCTGCGCCGACTAGAAGATGTGCACTCGCAGCAGCGAGTCGGCGGCGACGGCCACGAACAGCAGGGTCAGGTAGCTGATCGAGTAGCGGAACAGGTGGATGGCCGCCCGGCCGCTCGACTCGTCGCGCCACAGCCGCCAGGCATAGAGCAGGAACAGGCCGCCCAGGACCACGGCCGCGACCAGGTAGATGAGCCCCATCCCGCCGACCGGAAGGAGCAGCAGGCTGACCAGCACCAGCAGGATGGTGTACAGCGCGATCTGGCGCGCCGTCTCGGCCTCGCCACGAACCACGGGCAGCATGGGAACGCCGGCCGCCCGGTAGTCATCGCGGTAACGCAGCGCCAGCGCCCAGAAGTGCGGCGGCGTCCAGTAGAAGACGATGGCGAACAGGATCAGTGCCGGCACGCCGACCGTGCCGGTCACCGCCGACCAGGCGACCAGCACCGGCACGCAGCCCGCGGCACCGCCGATCACGATGTTCTGCGGCGTGCTGCGCTTGAGCCACAGGGTGTAGACGAAGACGTAGAACGCGATGGCGCTGGTGCTCAGCAACGCCGACAGCAGGTTGACGGTGAGCGCCATCCAGGCGAACGAGGCCACCGACAGCGCCACGCCAAAGATCAGCGCGTTCCGCGGCGACACCGCACCGAGCACCAATGGCCGGCGACGGGTGCGCCGCATGATGTCGTCGATGTCGCGATCGACGTACTGGTTGATCGCGTTCGCGCCGCCCGCCGCCAGCGTCCCGCCGAAGACCGTGGCCACCATGAGCCAGAGCGACGGGATGCCGCGCTGGGCAAGGACCATGGTCGGCACGGTGGTGACCAGCAGCAGCTCGATGATCCGCGGCTTGGTGAGCGCAACGTAGGCGCGCAGCGTGTCGAGGGGGCGCAGCGTGTCAATCCGCGGATCCTCCGCACCGTGATCGGCAGCGACGGACTGGGCGGCCGGTAGGCGTCGGCGGTAGTGGCTGACCAGCAGCAGCGCAACCAGGAATCCCCAGATCGCGGCGGCCAGGGCGAGGTGCAGCACCTGCGTCCAGGCCGCAAGATCGAAGAAGATCTGCATCGCCCCGACCACGCCCTGCAGCGGGAACAGGAGCGCCGGCAGGACCGCCAACCAGACCACAGACCGATGCGCGCGCCGCGTCCGTAGCGCGGCGATCGCGGTGGCGACAACCAGCAGCCCGACCAGCAGGCCCGCCCAGCGGTGCAGGAACTGTGGAACATTCGCATCGGACAGCGAGGGCAGCAGGCTGCCGTTCATCAGCGGCCAGTCCGGGAAGGCCATGGTGGTTCCGGTGGCACGAACGTGCGCGCCGAGGAGGAGGAGCAGGTACGTCGCCAGCGTGGTTGCGGCCGCCAGCCAGGTGAAGCGATCCCAGGCTCCGCCACGCTGCAGCCGGGCCGGGTAGCCGCTGCGCACCAGCAGGTAGATGACGAGCGCGAAGAGGGCCATGGCGGTCGCCAGGTGGGCGGTGACGATCTCGCCGGAGAGCTCCGACTCGACCGTGATCTTGCCCAGGATCGCCTGAAAGACGACGAGCAGGAACGCACCGAGCGACGGCCACAGGATCTCCGGCCGCCGGCGATACGCCATCACGGCGCTGACGGCCAGCGCGAAGGCGAGCGCGCCGACGATCGCTGCGGTGGTCCGATGCGAATACTCGATGATGGCGTGGATGTCATCGAAGGGCGGGATCCAGCTGCCGTGGCAGGTCGGCCACTCCGGGCAGCCCAGCCCGGAGCCGGTCGATCGCACGACGACTCCCACCACAACGAGCACGAAGGTCATCGCCACGGTGGCCGCGGCGAGCCTGGTGAATCGGGTCAAGCGCTCCTCCGCCGCGCGCGGCGAACGGGGCGAGCGCGCGCGGGCGGCGCCATGATAGCCCGGGCGGACGCTTCAGCCGCGCCGCAGCGCGGTGCGGTACTGCGGCACGAAGCGCAGCGGCGCCGGCACGACCGGCAGGACGCCCCGGGTGACGGCGGCGACCCGGCGCATGCCGCGTTCGCGGGCCGGCGACCAGGGAAGACCGTAGCCGCGCCGCAGGTCGGGGGGCATGACGCTCATTGAGACCAGGTGGCCGATGTCCCACACGAACCGCGGCGGAACCCGCGTCGGGTAGAGGACCGACGGCGCCAGCGAGCGGGCGGTGGACGACACCCGGACCTCGCCGCCGGCGATCATCCGCGTCATCTCCGCCCGCAATCCCGACAGGGACGACGGCAGCACCGGCTCGGGTACGCCCAACCGAAACGCGATCTGCGCCGACTCGGCGTAGTAGCGCTGCGCATCGGCATCGGTCAACGGCTGGACATAGCGGTCGTACACCCGCAGCGCGGTGTCGATCAGGGTGGCATGCACCCACAGCAGCGGCCGCGGGTCTCGGGCCGCGTACGTCTCGCCGGTCTCCGGGATCGAGCCGCGCACCGCGGCGTGAATGGCGTTCATGCGCGCGATGGCGCGCTCGGCGCGCGCGGTGCTTCCGAAGACGACGTCGAAGCTGGCGGCGAGTGTGCGGCGCAGGCGCGCGAACGGATCCGCCCGAAAGTCGGAGTGCTGCTCGACGCCGGCCGCCACGGCCGGATGCGCCAGCTGCATGAGCAGCGCGCAGGTGCCGCCGGCCAGGATGAGCACCTCGCGGTCGATTCGCCACGCCATGCTGCCCGGCCCGAACAGGCCCTTGTTGGAGCGCACGGCTAGACGCCCGGCCAGCGCGCCGCCTGGCCGGGGTTCCGGCCGGCAGGATAGAGCGAGCGGAAGAGGAGCCCCGCCAGCAGCCCGGCGATGAACCCGCCGACATGGGCCAGGTACGCGACCCCGCCGGACGTCTCCGAGCTGACGGCGATCGAGCCGAGGCCGTTGACGAACTGCAGCACGGCCCACATGCCGATGGCCACGATCGCCGGCACGCGGGTCAGGAATCGGAAGACGAAGACGGTCACCCGGTTCCCGGGGAACATCACGAGGTACGCGCCGAGCACCCCCGAGATCGCGCCGGAGGCACCCAGCGACGGGATGGTCGAATCGGGGCTGACGAGGACCTGCGCCAGGCTCGCGATCAGGCCGGCGACCAGGTAGAAGACGAGGTAGGTGACGCGGCCGATGCGGTGCTCGACGTTGTCGCCGAAGATCCACAGGAACAGCATGTTGCCGCCGATGTGCAGCCATCCGCCGTGCATGAACATGCTGCTCAGCAGGGTCAGGTAAATCGGGTTGGGACCCGGCGCCTGCGGGACGAGCAGGTGCTGGCCGTCGATGACCACCGGCGTCGCGGAGGCGAGGTCGACGCCGTGGGTGATCTCGAAGGGAACGGTGCTGAAGCCGTAGGTGAAGTCGTTGTTCGCGCCCGCCTGCTGCAGGAGCAGGAAGACCGCGACGTTCAGCGCGATGATGCCGATGGTGACCCACGGCGGACCGTGACCCGACTCGTTCTCGTCGCCCAGCGGAAACATGGCGGCCCTCCGTGCAAGGCCTGCGCCGACGCGTCGGGCGGCCGGGTGTCCTAGCCGGCCGCGGCGGCCACGTCGGGGGCGTCCGTCTCTCGGGCAGTCGGCTGGTTGCGGATGCCGACGCCGTTCACTGCTGCGCCCGCCGCGCACAGCAGCGCAGCGATCAGCATGGCGAGGTGGAACGCATCGATCGAGGCATCGTTGGCGGCCCGTGCCTGTGCCTCAGGTACCGAGCCGGCGGGCTGGTTGAGGGGAGCGAAATCGCGCCGGATCGCCGGATCGTCGACATTCAACGACGGAATGCGCGACTGCATCCCGCTGTAGAACGCGCCGGTGATCGCGACGAAGATCAGCGCTCCGGCGAGGAGCGGACCGACGCGCGAGATGGCGTTGTTGATCGCCGATGCGATCCCCGAATTGCGCTCCGGCACCGAGTTCATGAGCGCCGTCGTCAGCGGCGCGACCATGATCGTCAGGCCGACGGCGAACAGGATCACCGCGGGAAAGATATCGGTCCAGTAGCTGAACGGCGGCCAGAGGCTGGCAGGCTCGCTCAGGGCCGCCTGCCACGGCGTCGAGCCGGCCGGCAGGCGAGTCAGCCACAGCAACCCGAGCGCCATCAGACCGGGGCCGAGGGTCATGAACCAGCGCTGCCCGTATCGACCGGCAACCGTGCCCGCGCTGGTCGAGAAGACGGTCAGCAGGATGCTGATCGGCAGTCCGATGAGGCCCGCCGCCAGCGCGGTGTAGCCGAGCGTGCCCTGGACGAAGATCGCCGACAGGTAGCCGAACACGTACAGCGCCCCGTAGATCAGCAGCGTCGAGATGTTGGTCACCGTGAAGTTGCGCGACCTGAAGAGGAATGGTGGGATCAGCGGTTCGGGCCGCCGCAGCATGAGCGGCACCGCGGCGGCCGTCGCGGCAGCTCCGAGGGCCAGGGCGATCCAGGCGGCCAGATCAGCCCACTGATGCTGCTGGCCGCGGATGGCGCCGAACGACAGCCCGCCGACCGCAACTGCCACCACGATGGCTCCCAGCCAGTCGAAGCGGCCCTTGGCTTCGGGGTTGCGACTCTCCGCGACCTGCGCCAGGCCGGCGTACAGGGCGACGATCACCAGCGGCACGTTGATCAGGAAGACGACTCGCCAGCTGATGGCGTCGACTAAGAAGCCGCCCAGCGGTGGGCCGAGCAGGGTGGTGGCGCCGGACGCCGCTGCCCAGATGCCAAACGCCCGCCCGCGCTCCTCGCCGCTGAACGTGGCGCTGATGATGGCCAGCGAGGTCGGCACCAGCAGCGCGCCGAACGCGCCCTGGACCAGGCGGAAAAGGATCAGCAGCTCCATGTTCGGCGCGATGCCGCACAGGACCGAGGTCAGCCCGAACCCCGACAGGCCGATGAGGAACATGCGCCGCCGCCCATAGACGTCGGCCAGCGCGCCGGCCAGGATCAACAGGGCGGAGAGGGTCAGCAGGTAGCCGAAGACGATGTAGGACTGCCCCTCGAGCGAGGCGACGTAGGTGGCCGGCAGCTCGCGACCGATGGCATCCAGCGCCACGTTGACGACCGTCGAATCGAGGAACACGATGCCGGACGCCAGCACGACGGCGACGAGCGTCCACGTGCGGCGGTTCATTCGCGTGGCTGCTGCATTGGCGCATCGTCCGGCATGGTGTCAAGCCGGGGGACGCCCTTTCGCCCGGTCGCCGTGGCCGTCGTGCAGCTGGACGCTGTCAACATCATCGGAGCATCGTCGAAAGAGGAATTGGATGACCACCTGGGAATCGCTGGGGGGAACGCTCGCGTCGGCTCCGGCGGTCGCAACCTGGGCGCCGGACGAGATGCAGGTCTTCGCCATCTTCGGCGACGGGCAGCTCTGGAACCGGTATTGGGACGGCGCGGCGTGGCACGCCTGGGAGTCGCTCGGTGGCGAGCTGATCGGAGACCCGGCGGCCTGCTCTTGGGGCGCCGAACGGATCGACCTCTTCGCCCGCGGCCGCGACGGGGCGCTGTGGCATGCCTGGTACGAGCCGGCCGGCTGGCAGCCGTGGGAGTCGCTGGGCGGCGATCTTGCCTCGAATCCCGCCGCCTGCTCCTGGGCCCCAACCGCCTGGATGTCTTCGCCCGCGAGGCCGATGGCGGCCTGCTGCACGCCTCGTGGGACGGCAGCGCGTGGTCCTGGGCTCGCTGAGGTCGCCCCGCCTCAGGCGAGCAGCGCCACCGCCAGGCTAACGACGTACCCGGCCAGCAGCAGCAGGCCGACGACCAGGTGCAGCTTCACATTGCTGCCCATCACGGCCATCAGGGCATACGGGCTGTCATAGTTCTGCCGGATCCCGGCGTGGACGCGCAGCGCCAGCGGCACGGCGAGCAGGGCGATCAGCGTCGGCCACGGCATGAGGCTGGCCGCGACGCCGACCACGATCAGCGCGAAGGCGAGCACCGCGGCGACGAGGTAGATGCGGGTGACGGTCGCCGGCGACAGCCGCACGACCAGCGTCCGCTTTCCGGCCGAAGCGTCACTGCGCCGGTCCGGGATCTCGTTGACGTACAGGATCAGCGCGATGAGGACTGCGACGGGCAGCGACGCGACGAACGGCTCGAGCGCGACGTGCCCGGTCTGCACGGCGTAGGCGCCGAGCAGCATCAGCGGCCCGAAGCCGACCGCCACGGCGATCTCACCAATGCCGCGGTAGACGAGCTTCAACGGTGGACCGGTGTACGAGTAGCCGAGCATCACGCCGGCCACGCCGATCAACAGCAGGGTCATCGAGGGCCGCATCGCCAGCAGGACCAGGCCGATGAGGACGGCGCCGAGATACAGGCTCCCGGCGACGACCGCGAGCTGTCGTATCGAGAGCAGGCCGTAGTACACGACGCGCGAGCCGCCGCTGAACTGGGTCGGGTTGCTGTTGGCGGCATCGGCTCCGGAGAGCTCGTCGAAGATGTCATTCGTGACGTTGATGGCGAGGTGCGCCAGGCTGGCGCCGATGACGGTCAGCAAGGCCGTCAGCCAGTCGAAGGCGCCGTGGCGCGCCGCGATCGCCAGGCCGAGCAGGACCGGCACGAAGGTCGCGGTCAGGAACGGCAGCCGCGTGGTGCGCAGCGCAAGCCAGCCGAGCGCCAGGCGTGGCTTGACCAGCACGCCGCGCTCCGCCGAGAGCTGCGCCAGGTAGCGGCGCGACTGCGGGACCGACCGCTCCGAATACTCGAAGAAGGGCATCACCTGCTCGTCCCAGCCCCAGGCTCGCTCCGGCATGAACGCCAGCCGTCCCCCATCCGCCGCGGCGGCGCTGCCCCACAGCGCCACGTAGCGACGCTCGTCGTAGCCGACGCCCGGCTGCGGCCGAATGTGGCTGCCCATGACGACCAGCTCGCGATCGGTGGGGATCCGGAGCGCCGGTGCGGTGAGCAGCACCTGGTCGGCATTGGTCGAGAAGGATGTGGCGACACTGAGTGGGTAGCCGCCATCGTCGACCCACGAGACGACGACGTGCGGAAACGATCCCAGCCGCACAACGCCTTCGCGGACCTTCACGCCGCCACCCCCGGCGCGTCGGTGACGACAGGAAGCTTCGACGTGTCGCCGCCCGGCCAGAACAGGCAACGACGTGGCGTGATGGCGATCACCGCTCGCTCGAAGAAGAGCGGCAGCGCCACGCGGGCCTTGAGGAAATCGTCGATTGCCGGCTCTTTCGCCCGCCACAGCTCCAGCACCAGCTTCTCCCACTGCCGATGCGGGTCGTCCTCGATGACCCGCGCGTCGCCCTGGATGGTGGCCCGGTCGGTCAGCCCGCGGTTGCCGACCGGGTCCGAGAGCGATACCGCCACACGCGGGTTGGCCTTCATGTGCTCGAGCTTCCTGCTGAACAGCGTGCTCGAGTGCATGAGGATCCGCTCGCCGTCGTAGAGTGGGATGAGCGGATGGCTGACGGCGCGGCCATCGGCGCGTATGACGGTCAGCTCGCCGACGAGGGCGGCGTTCAGCAGGCGCTCGACCGGCTCGGGTAGCCACGGCATGCGGGAATTCATTCTCCGTTGGAAATCGGCTACTCCACTATAGCGGATTGCGGCCACCTGCCGGTCAAGCGCGTTCGCCAGCCGTGACGAGGCCTACACTCCACGCTCATGAGCAACCACGGCACGCACACCTGCATCGTGCTGGAGCCGGGCGGCTCGTCGCGCATCCTGGCCACGAGCAGCCTGGACGACATCCGCGAGCTGCGCGCCAAGCCGCAGACCATCGTGTGGCTCGATATCGGCGACCCGCAGGACGACGATATCGCCCTGCTGCAACGCGAGTTCGACCTGCATCCGCTGGCGGTCGAGGATCTGCGCAAGCGGCGGCAGCGGCCGAAGGTCGACACGTACCCGGGCCAGCACGTGGTGGTCACCTACGAGGTGCGCCCGACGCGGCGGAGTGGGCGCTTCTTCGACCTCGGCGAGATCCACCTGTTCGCCGCACCGGACTCGCTCGTCAGCGTGCATTGGGGCAGGTCGCCGGGCATCGAGGAGGTCACGACCCGCGTCCAGCAGCCGGTGAGCAGCATCGGCCATTCGGTCGGCGCGTTGCTGTACGCGATCCTGGACGCCGTGGTCGACGGCTATTTCCCGCTGCTCGACCGTCTCTCGGAGCGAATCGATGCGCTCGAGGACCGGATCATCGCCGGCAAGCAGGATCGCGTCACGCTGCGCGAGGTGCTGGCCATCAAGCGCGAGCTGCTGGAGCTTCGACGTGTCCTGGCTCCGCAGCGGGACGTCGCCAACAAGCTGCTTCGCCGCGAGATCGAGCTCATCGACGACGCCGCCGCTCCCTACTACCAGGACCTGTACGACCACCTCGTGCGGGTCCTCGACCAGCTCGACCTGTACCGGGACCTGATCGCGTCGACGCTCGACGCCAACCTGAGCGTGACCAGCAACAACCTGAACGAGATCATGAAGCGCCTCACCGCGTTCACGGTGGTGATCATGCTGCCGACGCTCGTCGCCAGCATCTACGGCATGAACTTCCACGCGATTCCGGGCCTGGACGCGCCGCTGGGGTTCTGGATCTCGATCGCGGCGATGGTGCTGCTGGCCCTGCTGGCGGTGGCCTATTTCCGCGCGAAGGACTGGTTCTAGCGGCCGTTTGCGCGGATAGAATGACGGACTCCATGACGATGACCGACCGCAGACCCGCCATGCCCGAAACGCGAGCCGATCGGGTCCCGCACGATCGCGGCGACGCGCCTGCGATCGAGGCGATCGACCTCGTGCGGACGTACCGCACGCACCTCGGGGTGCTGCGGCGCAAGAAGATCGACGTGCCCGCGGTCAAGGGCGTGAGCTTTGCGGTCGAGCCTGGAGAGCTCTTCGGGCTGCTCGGACCCAACGGCGCCGGCAAGACCACCATCATCAAGATGCTGATCACGCTGCTGCTGCCGACGAGCGGCACGGCGCGGGTCATGGGCCATGACGTGGTGACCGAGACCACGGAGGTGCGGAGGCGCATCGGCTACGTCTTCGGCGGCGATCGCGGCCTGTACGACCGGGTCAGTGGCCACGACAACCTCAAGTACTTCGCCGAGCTGTACGGCGTGGACCCCGATCGACAGGAGCCACGGATTGCGGAGCTGGTGGAGATGGTGGGGCTGAGCGCCCGGATCAACGAGAAGGTCGAGGGCTACAGCCGCGGCATGCGGCAGCGGCTGCACATCGCGCGTGGCCTGCTGCACGACCCGCAGGTCGTCTTCCTGGACGAGCCGTCGATCGGCCTCGATCCGGTCGGCGCAAGGGAGCTGCGCCACACGGTCAAGGGTCTGGTCGAGGCCGGCAAGACGGTGCTGCTGACCACGCACTACATGTTCGAGGCCGATGCCCTCTGCGACCGGATCGCGGTCATCAACGACGGGCGCATCGTGGCCGAGGGCACCGGCGCCGATCTGAAGGCGGCGGTCGTCAACCGCACGATCGTCGAGATCGAGACGTTCGGCGTCACGCCCGAGGCGATCGAGCGCCTGCGCGCCGATGCCGACGTCGTGGCCGTCAACACCGAGGAGCGCGACCAGGCGGAGATCCTGCTCGTCCAGTCGGACAAGGGCGCGCAGATGACGCAACGCCTGATGGGGCTGCTGGGCGACACCCGCATCGGCAAGGTGGTGACCCGCGAGCCGACGCTCGAGGATGCCTACATCGACCTGATCGCCCGGACCGGCACGGACGACGAGGCGGCCCGTGCCGCATCGGTCTCAGGCCAGGGTTAGACCGATGCGCACGCTGCACGTCATCTGGGCCGTGACCTGGTTCAACATGAAGATGCTGCTGATGAGCGAGTTCTTCGTGCTGACGACCTTCATCACGCCGCTCATCTTCGCGACCCTCGCCTTCTTCCTCTTCCAGCTCGGCGGCGGCGATTCGAAGCAGACCTTGCTCTACGCCGCGCTGGGAAGCGGGATGATGGGCGTGTGGAGCACCACCCTCTTCGGCTGCGGCGGGGCCATCGCCTGGCAGCGCTGGGAGGGGACGCTGGAGCTGCTCGTCAACGCGCCGACGCGCTACGACTTCATCCTGGCCGGGCAGACGTTCGGTGCGGTGATCCTGGGCTTCTACGGGATCGGCACCACGCTGCTGTGGGGCGTGATCCTGTTCGGCATGCCCATCCAGGCATCGT
Source organism: uncultured Chloroflexia bacterium (assembly GCA_963716585.1). GTDB lineage: Bacteria > Chloroflexota > Limnocylindria > QHBO01 > QHBO01 > JAICUY01. The sequence goes on along the minus strand of CAVQTN010000002.1, from coordinate 1,093,333 downwards.
TCCCGCTGCTGCTGCCGTTCGCCCTGTTCGCCGCGGTGCTCTCCCTGGGCGCCCTGGGCATGCTCATCGCCACCACCTTCGTGCTGTACCGCCACGCCAATGCGCTCGGCAACCTGCTGGAGTACCCGATCTGGCTGGTCGCCGGCCTGCTGGTGCCCATCGCCACGCTCCCGTTCTGGGTGCGGCCGCTCTCGTGGCTGCTGGCGCCGACGTGGGGCATGGAAGCGATCCGGGGGGCAGCCCTGGGACGTGACGCGGCGACGCCACTGTTCGCCATGCTGATGTGCGTCGTGCTGGCGATGGTCTACTACGCCGGCTCACGCGTCGCGCTGCGCTACGTGCTGCAGAAGGCGCGCCGCGACGCGACGCTGTCGCTCCAGTGAGCGCCCCCGCGGTCGCGCTGCGTGCCCCGCTCATCCGCCCCGATTCGTTGCGCACCGCGTGGCGCGTCTTCTGGCACGGCGGATTGCTGAGCTACGGGATGCTGTTCAACTGGGCGCGGCCGTCGATCTACATCCCCACGCTCATCGGCGGCCCGACCTTCCAGCTGCTCTTCTTCGCCGCGCTTGGCTCGTACGCCAGCGGCCGCTCACCGGCCTACTTCGCGATCGGCAACGCGGTGCAGGTCTCGGCGCTGGCCGGGGTGTTCGGGATGACGATGGCCATCGCCAACGAGCGCTGGTTCGGGACACTTCCCGCGCTGCTGGCCACGCCCGCCAACCGCGTTGCGCTGTTCGCCGGCCGCTTCCTGCCATTCCTGGCCAACGCCCTGTTCGTATCGGTCTACGCCTTCGTCGTCGGCGTCGTATTCCTGGGCGTGCGGATCGCGCCCTCATCGCTGGGCGTCGTCGGGCTGGCGTTGATCGTCACCGTCTTCTCGTGCACGGCCATCGGGGCGCTGCAGGGCTCCATCTCGTTGCGCCTTCGCGACGGGCTGTTCGGCGCGAACCTGCTGATGATGGCCTTCCTCCTGTTCTGCGGCGTGAACATCCCGGTGTCGGAGCTGCCCGGCTGGATGCAGGTCATCAGCCAGGTCCTGCCGTTCACCCACGGCCTGGAAGCGGTCCGGCAGGCCGCTGACGGCGCAGGGCTGGCCGATGTGGGCGGCCTGATCCTGGTCGAGCTGGCGATCGGCATCGCCTACGCGGTCGTCGCCTTCTTCCTGTTCAGCTACCTGGAGCGCAGCTCACGGGCGAACGCCACGCTGGACGTGCGCTAGCGCCCTGTCGGCCGGTGACCGATCCATCGGCCGTTCTTCACGGAAAGCCGCGGCACGCCCAGCGGATGAAGTCATGGCGCTTGTTCGACGCGGCGCGCCGCTCGCCACCCCGCGCCTCACTCGTACTGCGAGTCAGTGCCGGAATGAGGCGCAGCTCCTTCCCCATTCCTGGCGCCGTACGACTCGAATCGGAAGGAGGTCCTCCGTTCCGCTCCCTCGTTCCCCTATTGACTCGCGGTACGAGCGGCCGCCGGCCAGCGCCGGTCCGGCCCGGCACATCGCCGCGAGGGCCCGGCTGTCACGGCCTCAAACGGTCAACGGCGGAGATGTCGTTCGGCGCGCCGGCAGATGCTGTAACTCCCCGCAGCGGCAGCCCAACGGCTACCGCGTGAAATACCGCCCGCTCGTCGCGAGTGACCAGATCACGAACACGTTGGCGGCCAGCAGGATGATCCCGAAGACCGGCGAAGTGCCGGCCTGCGGGTTGGAGCTCGGAATGGCTGCCAGCAGCCCGAAGAGTGCGCCGATCACCGCCAGCACGATCCCCAGGATCCGTGCCCAGCTGCGTGCCGAGAACAGGTTGATGCCGCTGACCACCTGGAGCACGCCGAAGACGATGATCACCCCGCCGATGATGGCCACCGCGCCGCCGATGGCCCCCGCCGCGTTGGTCCCGAACTGTTCGAGGCCTGGGATGTCCATCCCGCTGGTGAAGATCGAGGCGGCCAGCAGCGCAAACAGGCCGACGATCGCGGTGAGCACACCGAGCACGATCAGCACGATCGCAGCGGTGGTCACCATGCCGGGACGCGCCGGCGGGACGGGTGGTGCACCCGGCCACTGGTAGCCGGGCGGAGGTGCGGCCGCGGGCGGATAGGCCGGAGCCGGCGGCGCGGGAGCCCCGGTGGGCTCAACGGGCTCTTGGTGGGACGTGTCCTGGGGCGGGGTCGCTGGAGGGGGCGCGGACTGCGTCATGGGTGGAAGCCTCCTGTCATCGGTCGAATGGGTCGGCCTCCGACAAGTCTACGGGGAGCGCTCAAGGTCGGGTGCGCCAGCCTGCAGAAGGAGGCGCATCGCCTGGCAGGCGTGTAGCCCAGCGGGTCCGTCACCCGGTGGCAGGGTCGCCCAGCACCGACTGCCAGGACGCGATCCCCGCAGCGCCGGGGACCTGGGCGGCGCCGCTGCCGTCCGGGTTGGCGGTCCAGATCTGCACCGCGTCGCCCTGCTTCGCGACCCGGCTGTAGAGGATCCGCGTGCCGTCCGGCGACCAGGAGCCGTCGCGCACGATCGAGCTCGCATCGTCCGAAGCGAGGGTCCCCGACCCCTGGAGCCGCAGGTCGAGCGCGTCGAGACTGCCGAAGCGGCTGATCAGCACCAGCAGGCCATCGGGGGACCATGCGCCGGGAGCCACCGTCCCATCGCTGAGCTTGCGCACGTCAGCGCCGGCCGGGTCGCTGATCAGGACGCCGTCCGGCGAGTTGAAGACCAGCCGGTTGGCTGACGGCGACCAGACGGGAGTCGAGTGCCGTCCGCCATTGGTCAGGTCGGCGAGCGCGCCCGTGTCGGAGCGCATGACGTGCACATCACGATCGGCGGCCGTCCTGCCGGCGGCGGTGAAGGCGATCAGCCGGCTGTCAGGCGACCAGGCGAGATCGGCAAGCGCCGTCACGCGACCCAGGGCCAGCCGCCCAAGGTCTCGCCCATCGTCAGCCGAGCGCAGCGTTATCCGATCTCCCTCCGGAACTGCCAGCCGCGTGCTGTCGGGCGACCAGGCGAACTGGCTGCCGTCGGCGATGGGCTCGCGCCCGGTGCCGTCCGCGTGCATGACGAAGATCTCCGCGCTGCCGGGTGCCAGCCCAGGCTGCGCGAAGGCGACGCGATGGCCGTCGGGCGACCATGCGATGCGAGTCGGTGCTCCCTCGAGCACCAGCGGATTCCCGCCGTCAGAATCCAGCAGCCCGATCCCGACGCGCGGTCCATCCTGGTAGCGCGCCGCCAACCGGCCACTCGTCACAGGTGTCAGCCACGGAGCGGCGGCCGAGCCCGCCGCCAGCCAGCCGCGTGCCGCGTCGCGACCGCGGCTGACCTCATACCAGCTGAACCCATCGGCGCTCTGCGGTCCGTCGATGATGACCACGCGCTGGCCTGCCTGCACAACGCCCACCGCGGAGGCCGATTTCGCCGCGGCCGACCGGATGTTGAGGCCGTCGACCAGAACCTGGGCCACGCTGCCGGCGGCGAGTGGCTTCGCCGTCGCGGACGGAGTCGACGACGGCGACGCGGCGGCCGACGGAGTCAGGACGCTGCTCAGGCTGCTGACGATGGACGGGCTGGGTGACGGCGTCGTGTCGCACGCGGAAAGCAGCAGCGCGGACACCACGAGGAGTCCGCCGAGCCTCATCCGCGATTCCGGGCGATGGCTGCAATCAGCCGGCTCAGCAACCGCACGACGATGAGCGCCGAGAGCTCGTTGACGTCACGCGACGGCACGAGCTCGGTGAAGGCGGCGCCCGCGATGCGGCAGCGCCCGGCCAGCCCGGCGAACAGGTCGGATGCCTCTTCGTAGCTCAGGCCGCCCGGCGACGGCGCGCTGACCGCGCCGGCGACCGACGGATCAAGTCCGTCGAGATCGAAGCTGACGAAGACCTCGCCGCCAGCCGGAAGCTGCTCGAGCAGCCAACCGACCCCGCGTTCATGCAGCTCGCGCGCGGTGACCAGCAGGTTGCCGGCTGCGCGGGCATCGGCGACGTCGGAGGCGCGAGCGCTTCCCACGCCACGTAGCCCGACCTGCACGATCCGCTCGACGTGCGCCATCTCCGAGGCGCGGCGCATCGTCGACGAGTAGCCCTGGCGCACGCCCTGGATCTCGTCGCGGAAATCGAGATGGGCGTCCACCTGCACCACGCTGAGTGGCTTCGAGAAGGCACGCAGCACCGGGATGGGGACCGAGTCGTCGCCGCCCAGGACCAGCGGCACGACGCCGGCCGCCAGCACCGTTCGGACCGCACCTTCGGCGGCCTCGGCTCCCGAGACGTCGCCGCAGTCGACGACGCGCAGCGCTCCGCGCAGCATCGGCCCGTCGAGGTCGAAGTCGTGGTGCTCGACGAAGCGCGCCAGGCGCTGCGACCGCGCGCGGACGGCCGCCGGAGCGTCCGCGCAGGCATCGGCCGAGCCGGGATAGGAGACGCCCAGGGGCACGCCCAGGATCGCGATGTCGGCCGCGTCGCCCGGCGAGGCGGCGGGCAGCCCCAGGAAGGTCACCGGTGGCCCGCCGCTGCGCAGACCCGACAGATGCCGACCACCGTCATGTGCGACAGGTCGACGCGGAAGCCGTCGGCCGAAGCGAAGGCATCGAGCACGTCGCCGGCCTGGCTGTCGGCGATCTCCCAATGGCCGCCGCACGACGAACAGTAGAGGTGGCCGTGCTCGGCGGTCGGTTGAACATGGAATTCCTCGCGGCCGTCGACCCCGTGCCCGTGGCGGACCAGCCCCAGCTCCTCGAGCACGTCGAGCGTGCGATAGACGGTCGACGGGGTGGTCGATGGATCCCCGGCACGACAGCGCTCGATGAGCTCCGCCGCGGTCACATGGCCGCTGGCGGTCGCCAGCGCGTCGACGACTGCGCGTCGCTGGCGGGTCCAGCGCAGGCCCCGCTGCCGGAGCCGGTCCGGCACGTCGGGCCAGCGCGCCTGCGACATGCGTGCCGCGCCTGTCGAGCGCAATCGGTTGGCCGTGGACATGGGGCAAGTATAGCGGCTCATTCGCTTATTGCACCATATTGCAATAAGGCGGCGGGCCGCGTAGCATGCGGCCGATGCGACTCCTCGGCTCGATCGCTCGCCGCCTGCCGCTGGCCATCGGCCTGACGGCGCTGGCCGCGCTGGCCGCCGGCTGCGCCGGCGGCTCGAGCCTGACCTCCGGCGCCGGCGCCGGGACGTTGTTGGTCACGGCATTGCTGCTCGGCATCCGGCACGGGATCGACTGGGACCACATCGCGGCAATCGTCGACATCACGAGCACCACGGCCGCCGCCGAGGCCGCCGAGGAGGGTCACGCCGAGCACCATGCCGCCGGAGCCGTTCCGCACCCGCATGGGGGGCCGGGCGAGCTCGAGGCGCACCGCCGCGAACACCTCGCCGGCGAGCACGAGCACGTGCAGCGGCTGACGCGCAGCCGCTTCCTCTCCGAACAGGGGCGCGCCATCCTGCTGGGCACGCTGTACGCGCTGGGCCACGCCTTTGTGGTGGCGGTCCTCGGCAGCGCGGCGCTGCTCTTCGGCCAGGTCCTGCCCGCGTGGGTCGACCCGATCATGGGCCGCGTCGTGGGCATCACCCTCATCGTGCTCGGCGGGTGGGTCTTCTTCTCGCTCTACCAGTACGCCCGCCACGGACACGAGTTTCGGCTGCGCAGCCGCTGGATGCTCGTCTTCGACTCCTTCCGCTACGCCTGGCGGCGTCTCCAGGCACGGCTGCACGGCCACGAGCATGTCGAGCCGGTGGAGATGAGCTCGTACGGCGTACGCACCGCCTTCGGGGTGGGGATGATCCACGGCGTCGGTGCCGAGACAGGGTCGCAGGTGCTGCTCATCGCCGGAGTCGGCGGCGCGGCCAGCCTGGGTCTCGGCCTGCCGATGATGGTCGCCTTCATCGTCGGGCTGCTGCTCAGCAACACGGCGATCATCGTCCTGTCGGCGACCGGCTTCGTCGCCAGCCAGCTGCGGCAGCGGATCTACATCGTCGTCGGCGTCGTCGCCGGCACCTTCAGCCTCCTCGTCGGGGCGCTCTTCCTGTTCCAGGCCGAAGGCACCCTGCCGGATCTCGACTCGATCTTCCACTTCATCGGCGGCAGCTGAGACACCGGTGCGGATTGCGCCCGACGGTTAGGCTGGTGCCATGACCGTCGCGCGCGATGACCCTGGCGCTGTTCGGCGTGGCTGAGCCGAAGCGCCGCCGTCCACTGCCGTCGTTCTCCGGCGCAAGCCAGTCGATCGGCACGTTCCTGGCCGGGCTCGAGCAGCAGATCCTGCACAGGCGGCCGCCCGCGGCGATTGTCGTCGAGGAGGAGCAGCGCGCCGAGGACCGGAGCGTCGACGGGCTGAAGCTCGAGCTCACGCACGATCCGATCGAGCGGCCGGAGCCGCCGGATACCACCGGGGCCCGACTCTAGAACCGCGGGCCCCGCGATCCTTGCTCCCCACTGCGTCCTCCATAATCGGGCCATGAGCGACGTCGGCGCCGCCTACGACCAGGCAGCCGAGCGGTACCGCGACCACTGGGGCCCGGTCATCGCCGCGACCGGCCTGCGCCTGCTCGACCGGGTTGCTCCCCTGCTCGACTCACGGGCCGATGCGGAGCTGGTCGACGTGGGCACCGGCACCGGCCTGCTCGCCGTCGCCGCGCTGGACCGGTGGCCCGCGCTGCGCGCCGTGGGCGTCGACCCATCGACCGGCATGCTCGCGCTTGCCCGCGCCCGCGCCGACGCGGCGGGCCTGGCCGAGCGCCTGCGGCTGGTCGTGGGCGGATGCGCAGGCGATCCCCCTGCCCGATGCCTCCGCTGACCTGGTAGTCAGCTCGTTCGTGCTCCAGCTCGTGCCGGACCGGGCAGCCGCGCTGCGCGAGATCCGCCGTGTCCTGCGACCGGATGCCTGGCTGGCGGCAGTCACCTGGATCGATGATGCGACCGAATTCGAGCCGCTGCACATCTTCGACGACCTGGCGGACGAGTGGGACCTGCCGGAGGACGCATCGGGCCACGACACCGATCCGTTCGCGTCGGTCAGCTCTGCTGCGGATGAGCTCCGCGCGGCCGGGTTCACCGATGTCCAAGCGCGCCCGGATGCCGTGGAGCACCCGCTCACGCCGGACGCCTACCTCGGTCTGCTGGAGAACTGGGAGCGCGACGATGTGTTCGGCCCCTTGGAACCGGACGAACGGCGGGAGGTCCACGACGAGACGCTGCGGCGCTGGGCGGAGCTGCCCGCATCGGCCTTCGTGTGGCGTGCGCCCGTGGTCAGCGTTCTCGCACGCAAGGCCTCACGATGAGGCGGTCACGACTGTCGGCCCAACGAACCGGACGCGAGCTGGCCGAGTTTGCCACCCGTGGCCCGATCGGCCATCCAGCCGGCACTTACAGGCGGCGCAGCTCGTCGGCCTCGGCGGCCTCGACCGGTCGGTCACAGGTCGGACAGTACCAGCGCGCCTCGACCGGCGTGCCGCACACGGCGTGATGGATCGGCTCCGCGTCGCGTGACACCCGCGAGCCCCAGTCGGCGAGAAGGCGCAGCGCGCCGGCCAGCTCCTGGCCCTCCGCGGTGAGCTCGTAGGCCACGCGCGGCGGTCGGTCGGAGTACGGCTTGGAGCGGATCACCCGCTCCGCTTCCAGGCGTCGCAGCCGGTCCGTCAGGATGTTCGGCGCAATGCCCTCGACCGCGTCGCCGAGTTCGTTGAAGCGCCGGGCGCCGGGCAGCAGGGCTTCGACGAGCAGCAGGCTCCAGCGGTCGCCCACCCGTTCGAGCGCCGCCGCGAGCGGTGAAGCATTGGTCATCGGCGGATCGTACGGCATCGGTCTTGACATCTCTCGCTCACGGTGTAACTTGCAACTTGCAAGTTAGCAGAAGGAGTGACCCGATGGGTCAACTGGAAGAGCTCGGCGCCTCCATCACGGAGATTGCCGACAACGTGGGTCCGTCCACGGTCGGGATCGGAAACCGATGGCGCGGCGGATCCGGCGTGGTTCTCGACGACGGCAAGGTGCTCACCAACGCGCACAACCTGCACGGGGACGAGGTGACCGTCTACTTCGCGGACGGGCGTGAGGCGGAAGCATCCGTGCTCGGCGTCGACGCCGACAATGACCTCGCCGTGCTGAGCGTCGAGACCTCCGGCGCGGCAGCCGTCAGCTGGGCGAAGGACAGCGTGAACGTCGGCAGCCCGGTCGTGGCGCTCGGCAACCCGGCCGGTGCCGGTGCGCGCGTCACGTTCGGCTTCGTCTCGGGCGTGGGGCGCGCCTTTCGCGGGCCCCGCGGGCCGTCGCATCGGCGGCAGCCTGGAGCACACCGCTCCGCTGATGCCCGGTTCGAGCGGTGGACCGTTGGTGAACGTCGCCGGTGAGCTTCTCGGCATCAATACCAACCGCCTGGGCAGTGGCTTCTACCTGGCCATCCCGGCGGACGCCGGTCTGCGCACGCGCGTCGACGCGCTGGGCCGCGGCGAGACGCCTGCGCGCCGTCACCTGGGCGTCGGCCTGGCACCGGCGCACGTCGCCCGACGGCTGCGACGGGCAGTCGGCCTGTCCGAGCGCGACGGCCTGCTGGTCCGCGAAGTCGAGGACGACTCCCCCGCCGCGCGGGCCGGTGTCGCCGAGGGCGACCTGATCGTGGCCGCCGGTGGCAAGCCGGTGACCGGCGCCGACGACCTGTTCGAGGCGCTCGCCTCGGTCGCCGCCGACGCGCCACTCGACCTCACGCTGCTGCGCGGCGACGAGGAGCGGAAGGTGAGCGTGGGGGCATGACCGCCCGCGCCCACCCGGTCTTCGACCTGCGGGTGGCCCGTGCCCTGGAGCACGGCCACCTGGTCGAGATCACGACTCATGGTCGGCAGACCGGCCAGGCACGTCGGGTGCAGCTTGGGTTCCACAACGTGGAAGGGCGGATTTACATCAGCGGGCGGCCCGGCCGGCGCGGCTGGTACGCGAACCTGCTGGCCAACCCCCAGTTCGTGTTCCACCTGGCCGATGCGGTCGTTGCCGATCTGCCGGCGACGGCGCGTCCGATCATCGACCCGCAGGAGCGGCGGGATGTGCTACCAAAGATCGCCGCGGGCTGGGGCTACGACCTGGAGCTGATGGTCGCCAACAGCCCGTTGATCGAGGTGAGCTTCGAGCCCGGCGTGCGCTAGGCGCCACCTCGCGAGGGCCGTGGGCCGGCGTCCCTGGCGTCGGCTTGTCATCATCTCTGCCGATGATGAAGCCGCCACCACGCGCCGTGCCTCTTCCGGGCCTCTACGATGCGGTCGTCGTCGGCGCCGGCCCGAATGGGCTGGCGGCGGCCATCGAGCTGGCGCGCCACGGCCGGTCGGTGCTGGTCATCGAACGCAATGCCACGGTGGGCGGCGGCTCGCGTTCCGCCGAGCTGACGCTCCCCGGCTTCACACACGACGTATGCAGCGCGATCCATCCGCTCGGCCGGGCCTCGCCGTTCTTCTCGGCGCTGCCGCTCGACGAGCATGGCCTGGCATGGATCGAGCCGCCGGTCCAGATCGCCCATCCGCTCGACGACGGCTCCGCGGCGCTGGTCTGGCGCGACCTTGACCGCACCGCGGAGGGGCTGGGGCGCGATGCGGCGCGCTACCGGCGCCTGATGCGGCCGATCGTCCGTGACTGGGAGCTGATCGTCGACCAGATGCTCGGTCCGTTGCGGCCGTTCCGCGCGCTGCAGCACCCCTTCGCGCTCGGCCGCTTCGGAATGCTGAGCCTGCTGCCGACGACGCTGCTGGCGCGGCCGTTCACGGAGCCTCGGACGCGCGCACTGCTGGCGGGGACCTCGGCACATTCGATGCTGCGCCTCGACCGGCCGGTGAGCGCAGCGTTCGGCATCACCCTGACCGCCAGCGCCCACGCCGTCGGCTGGCCGATGCCACGTGGCGGTTCGCAGTCGATCGCCGACGCGCTTGCCTCGTACCTGCGCAGCCTCGGAGGTGAGATCGTCACCGGCCAGCAGGTGCGCAGCCTGGATGGGCTGCCGCCACATCGGTCCGTCCTGCTCGACCTGACGCCCAGGCAGGTCCTGGAGGTCGCCGGCACCGCGCCTCCGCGGGCTGTACGCCGCGCAGCTGCGCCACTACCGCTACGGGCCGGGCACCTTCAAGGTTGATATGGCACTGGATGGCCCGATCCCGTGGCGCAACCCCGACCTGCTGCAGGCCGGGACGGTGCACCTGGGCGGCACGCTCGAGGAGATCGCTACCTCGGAGCGCGAGGTGGCGCGCGGCCGCATCCCGGAACGCCCGTTCGTGCTGCTCGCCCAGCAGTCGCTGTTCGATCCATCGCGCGCCCCCGAGGGCAGGCACACGGCCTGGGCGTACTGCCACGTCCCGAACGGATCGGCCGTCGACATGACCGACCGGATCCTGTCCCAGATCGAGCGCTTCGCGCCGGGCGTTCGCGACCGGGTGCTGGCGATGAGCGTACGCGGGCCGGCGGAGCTGGAACGCGACAACCCGAACTACGTCGGTGGCGACATCAACGGCGGCCTCCAGTCGTTGACGCAGCTGTTCAGCCGTCCAGCCGTGCGGCCGGACCCCTACTCGACCCCCGACCGGTCGCTCTTCATCTGCTCGTCATCGACACCTCCGGGCGGCGGGGTGCATGGGCTGTGCGGCTTTCACGCGGCGAGGTCGGCATTGCGCGGCGTGCTTCGCTAGGCGGGCAGGGCCTGCGCCACACGCGGTCTATGCTCGACGTCATGCCGCGCCGCGCCGCCGCCCTCGCCCTCGCCCTCGTGGTCGCCCTCGCCCTCGTGGTCGCAGGCTGCACCGCGCCCGGAGGGTCACCGCGGAGCTCGCACGCCGGCCACGCGGCGGACCCCGCGACCGATGCGATCGAAGCGGAGCTGACCGCGCAGTTCGGCATGGCGTTCGCATCCGCCGGCCCGCATCACGTCCTGGGCAGGGCGAGCAATGGCGTGCAGCTCGACATCGTGAGCGTGCCGCCCGCGGAGATCGTGCTGAGCGTTCCGTCCGACCAGCCGGGTCGAGTCGAGGAGCTGGCGGCGCCGTACCTGCCGTTCCTGCCGCGGCTGCTGAACACGCCACGCTCGATCGGTGCCGACCTGCTGAACGAGACGCTCGCGACATGGGATGGCACGACCATCCTGGACAAGCAGCGCCGCGCGGAGGGCATCACCGCACAGCTGACCTCGACCGCCAAGCCCGCCTACGTCGTCCTGGCTGTGCACCGCGACTAGACTGGCCTGCATGTTCGAGCGGGTGCACGTCGTCGGCAGCGGGCGGGCGGGGGGAGCCATCGCGGCACGCCTGGCCGAGCGAACGCTGGCGGTGACGACCGGTCGAACGCCTGATGCCGACGCGCAGCTTGTCATCCTCGCGGTCCCGGACGGCGTCATCGCCGAGGTTGCGCAGCTGGTCGCACCCGGCCCCTGGCTCGCCCATGTCAGTGGCGCGACGCCGCTCGCCGCGCTCGACCCGCACGAGCGCCGGTTCAGCGTTCATCCGCTGATGACCTTCACCCGCGATCGCGGCGCCGAGCAGCTGGATGGCGCCTACGCGGCGATCACCTTCGAATCCGATGCAGCCGCCGGCCAGGCCGACTGGCTGGCCCGCACGCTCGGCCTGCGCCCGTTCCCGTTGGCCGACGCCGATCGCGCCCTGTACCACGCCGGCGCGGCCATCGCCAGCAACTTCCTGGTGACGCTGTACCGCACCGCGGCCGGGCTGTTCGAGCAGGCCGGCGCGCCGCCGGAAGGCCTGGTGCCGCTCATGCAGCGCACCATCGAGAACGGCTTCCAGCTCACCGGGCCGATCGCCCGCGGCGATTGGTCGACCGTCGATGCCCACCTCGCCGCGCTGCACGACCGCGCGCCCGCGGTCGAGGCACTGTATCGGGCGCTGGCGGAGGCAACGAGACCGTGAGGACGGTGCGGACCCTCGCGGAGGCACGCGAAGCGCTGAGCCGGTCGACCGGCAGCGTCGGCCTGGTCCCGACCATGGGGGCCTTCCACGGTGGCCACCTGGCGCTGATGCGCGCCGCGCGGGCCGAGAACGCGCTCGTGGTCGTCAGCCTGTTCGTCAACCCGGCCCAGTTCGGTCCGCGGGAGGACCTCGCGCACTATCCGCGCGACGAGGCGAAGGATGCGCGCGTGGCCGACGCTGCGGGGGTCGATCTGCTGTTGGTGCCGAGCGCCGAGGAGATGTACCCCGACGGATTCCAGACGTGGGTCGATCTGGACGATCTGGGCGGCATTCTCGAGGGGAAGGTGCGACCGGGACACTTCCGCGGCGTGGCGACCGTCTGCCTCAAGCTGTTCAACGTCGTGCAACCTGATCGGGCGTACTTCGGGCAGAAGGACGCGCAGCAGGCCGCCGTCATCCGGCGCATGGTTCGCGACCTCGACCTGGCGCTCGAGATCCGCGTGCTGCCCACCGTGCGCGACGCCGATGGGCTGGCCCTCTCGTCGCGCAACGTCTATCTCGGCGCGAAGGAGCGCGAGCGGGCCCTGGCCCTGCCTCGCGCGCTCGAGGCCGGCAGGCGGGCCTGGCGCGATGGCTCGGACCCGGTCGCCGCTGCCTGCCACCTCCTGGATGGGATGACGGTCGACTACGTCTCGGTGGCCGAGCTGGACGGACCGACGCTCGTGGCGGCGGTCCGCATCGGTCAGACGCGATTGATAGACAATGTGCGCCTGGAAGAGGAGGCTTCGGCGTTATGAGCAGCGGCATTCCGGTGGCGGTCACCGACTTCGCGGAGATGAAGCAGCGCGGCGACAAGATCGTGATGGTCACCGCCTACGACCATCCCAGCGCACGCCTGGCCGATGCGGCGGGCGTCGACATCGTGTTCACCGGCGACTCGGCCGCCAACAACGTGCTCGGTTATCCCGACACCACGCCGATCAGCATGGACGAGATGGTCATGCTGGCCCGCGCGGCACGGCGCGGGACGGAGCGCGCGTTCTTCCTGGTCGACATGCCGCTGGGTGCCTTCCAGGTCTCCGACGAGGAGGCGGTGCGCAACGCCATGCGGCTGGTCAAGGATGCCGGCGCGCAGGGGGTCAAGCTGGAGGGCGCTGGACCGATGCTCGCGCGTGCGCGCGCGATCGTGGGTGCCGGCATCCCGGTGATGGGCCATATCGGCCTGACCCCGCAGACAGCCACGGCGCTGGGCGGCTACAAGGCGCAGGGTCGCACGGCGGCCAAGGCGCGGCAGCTCTACGCCGACGCCCTGGCACTGCAGGCTGCCGGTTGCTTCGCGATCGTGCTGGAGGCCGTGCCGGCGCGGGTCGCGGCGGCCATCACCACCGCCGTGCGCATGCCGACGATCGGGATCGGCGCGGGTGCCGACTGCGACGGGCAGGTGCTGGTCTGGCACGACCTGCTGGGCATCAACGAGCATGAGATGCCGCGCTTCGTGAAGCAGTACGCCCACGTGGCAGCGGACATCCGGGCCGGCCTCGAGCAGTTCGTGGCCGACGTCCGATCCGGCGCGTTTCCGACCGCCGAGAACGCGTACAAGATCAGCGCCGAGGAGCTGCGCCTCTTCGAGTCGGAGATCGCCCCGGGCGTCCTGGCCGGGGACGACTGGCTCTAGCGCGCGGCCCAGCCGATCGCATCGTCACGGGGTCTCGAAGACCCACTCCAGGCCATCTTCCTCGTCCCATTGCTCGCCGACCTTCGTGAACCCGAGCTTGGCGACGAGGTTCTGCGATCGTTCGTTGTCGGGCGCGATCGAGGCGCGGAAGCGGCTCACGCCATGCTCACCATGCGCCCAGTCGAACAGGCCGCGGACGGCCTCGACGGCGTAGCCCTTGCCGCGGAACTCCGGGAGCAGCGAGTAGCCCACTTCGGGTACACCGCCCTCGTCCGGGGGGCCGTGGAAATTGATGTGTCCGATGGCCGGCTGATCGCCCTGGCGCAGCACGATCGCGCGCAGGAGCCAGGGCGCGTGGTCCGGATGCTCGGTGATCTGGCGCAGCCGCATGCTTGCGAGCCAGCTGATGTCAACCCGCCAGGCCTCGGGCAGGTTGGCGATGGCGGCGAGGTCGGGTGGCGGGTCGCCCTGGGCGAGCGCCACGAGATCGCCCGGCGTCAACAGCGCCAGGTCGAGGCGTGCTGTGTGGATGGTGTCGGTCACGCAGCGGATCTTACGGGCACGGCCCATCCCACGGGGGCGGACTCGGGGCGCAGCCCGGACCTACGCGGCCACGTGCAGCAGCGCGTGCTCGTAGTCGTCGACCATGCGGTCGACCCCCAGCTCGGCGCGCGCCCGCCGACGGATGATCGACCGATCGAGGCCGCGCGCGCTGAACACGGCGGCGGCGAGCGCATCCTCGTCGCCCGGATCGACCAGCCAGCCGCCTTGCCCCTGTCGCACGATCTCGTGCAGCGCGCCGCGCCGATAGCCCGCCACCGGACAACCGACCATCTGCGCCTCCGCGGCGACGAGGCCAAAGGTCTCATCGCGGCGAACCGGCATGAGCAGCACCGCGGAGTGGGCCATCAGCTCGAAGAGGGCTCCACGAGGAACCGGGCCAATCCATTCGCCGGGACGCAGCATCGGCTCCACCGTGTCGCCGAAGTAGCGCCGGTCATAGACGTCGCCAGCCAGCAGGACGGCCAGGCCGGCCCGGCGTGCGACGCGGATGGCGGCATCAGTGCCCTTCTCGGGCGAGATGCGACCGGCGACCAGGGCGACCGGCAGGACCGGCCCGCGCATCGGGTCGGGCGTCGGCACGCCGTTGCGCAGGACGGTCACTCCCGGGACGCCCGCCCGCTCCCACGCCAGGCGCGCGGCATCCGAGGGCGTCGAGCGCGGCGCGTCGGACCGCCGCAGGGCGGCCACCACCTCGACGTCGATTGGCGGCAGGTGCAGGGTGTGGAGCGCGGGCAGCCCGTCGGCCAGGTCGATTGCCGCCGCGTCGAAGGCGTGCTGGCTGACCGCATCGGGCTCGTCATGGCGCAGCTGCGCGAACAGCCGGGCGTAGCCCCGGTTCAGCGCGGAGGTTGCCTCGGCACTCGCGGCATGCTCGAAGCTGAAGCTGGCGCCGCCCGCAGCCGCATCGACCGGGATCTGCATCACCTCGGCCCCATCGATCATCGATCCATCGGCCGCGTAGACCATCACGTCGTGGCCGCGCTGCCCCAGCCCGCGCGCAAGGTCGCCGATGACGGCATGCGGCCCGTTGGCCTCTGCCGGCACGATCGGCGAGACGAGCGAGGCGACGAGCGCCACGCGCATCAGGCGGCGTCGGCGAGCGGCACCGCGGGGTCGGCCAGCCGGGCGCGGTCGACGCGCTCCTCCGACTCGACGAGCTGCTGCAGCTCCTCGCCGTCGTCCCACAGGTTGGCGTTCATGGCGGCGATGACGCGACCATCGGCCAGCCAGAAGGCATGGAACTGCCGCGCCTCGAGGTCGCCTCGGATGACGACCTCGCCCCATTGTGGCGCCAGGCCGCGGTATTCCATGCCCAGGTCGAACTGGTCCGAGTAGAAATATGGCGTCCGGGCATAGGGCTCGTTGGCGCCGAGAATGTTCGCCGCGGCCGCCTTCCCCTGGTGGATGGCGTTGTCCCAGTGTTCGACCCGCAGGTGCCGTCCGAAGCGTGGATGCCAGGCCGCGGCAACATCGCCGGCGGCGTAGATGTTCGGGATCGAGCTGCGCAGGTACTCGTCGACGGCGATGCCGCCCTCGGCGGTCTCCAGGCCGGCGCGCAATGCCAGCTTGGTGCGCGGCGCGGCGCCGACGCCCACGAGGACGAGGTCGGCGGCAACCCGCTGGCCGTCGGCCAGCAGCACGCCCTCGACGCGATCGTCGCCGGCCAGGCTGGCGACGTGGCCGTGGACCAGCCGCACGCCGTGCTCGGCGTGCAGGCCGCGATACACCTCGGCGACCTCGGGGCCCAGGACCCGCTCCAGTGGCCGCGGCAGGTTGGAGATGAGCGTCACGTCGTGGCCGAGCTGCTTCAGCGAGGCAGCGGCCTCACTGCCGATCCATCCGCCACCGACGACGGCGATCGCGGTCGCCTCGTCGGCGGCACGGCGTAGCGCATCCGCATCGGCCGCCGTGCGCAGGTAAAGCACGCCGGGCAGGTACGCACGCGTGGCTGCCAGCTGGCGTGGTGCCGCCCCGGTCGCGAGGAGCAACGAGTCGTAGGTCAGGTCGGTGCCGTCGTCCAGGTTCAGGCGGCGTGCGAACGGATCGAGCGTCACCGCCCGACGACCGGACCACAGCTCGACGTCCTGCGCCTCGTAGGCGGCCAGGGGCCGGACCTGGGCCTGCTCGAGCGTCTCCTCGCCGCGGAGGTACCCCTTCGAGAGCGGCGGACGCTCGTAGGGGACCGCGTCCTCCTGGCCGACGAGGGTGACCTGTCCGCTGAAGCCATGCTCACGGAGCGCGAACGCCGCGGTGGCGCCCGCCAATCCCCCGCCGACGATGACCACCGAATCGAGCTTGTCCATGCCTTGCCGTCCTTCTGCGTTAGCGAAACTGGTAGCGCGTGAAGAGGTGATCGCCGGCACGGCGCAGGCCGATCAGCCGGCCCCAGCGTGCGTCGGCCACGCTGAATGCGGTGTCCTCGACGAGAGCCAGGCGCGGCGTGAGCGGCGACCGCCCGGCGAGCTGCGGTGCGATCGTCAGGAAGAGCTCGTCGACAAGACGTGCGGCCAGGAGCTCGCCCAGGACTCGCGGTCCGCCTTCGCACAGGACAAGCGCCGCACCGCGCTCGCCGAGCAGATCGAGGACGGCCCCTGGCTCGACGGCGCCGTCGCCCACCACGCGGACCTCGACATGGCCGGGAACAGGCTGGCGCGCCAGGAGAGCCGCGCCGGCCACGGTCGTGATGACCAGGACGGCGACGTTCGGATCCGTGAGACCCGGATGCGAAAGGTCCAGCGAGCCCGACGCACTGAGCACCGCCGTCAATGGATTCGGCGGCAGACCCAGCGACGCGCGCAGCTCCGCGAAGTCGCGGGCGCGTTCCGGGTGGACGACGCCGGGTGTCCATGCGCCGCCGCGGTCGGCGCGCAGCGTGCCCGCGCCGATCAGCACGACGTCGGCGAGGGAGCGCAGGAGTCCCATGACGAAGCGATCCGGCTCGAAGAACCCGCTGATCTCCCCACCGCCGGTGGCGTCGGCCGTGTTGTAGGACGTCACGCCGTCGAGCGTGGAGACGAAGTTGACCATGACCGTCGGCCGATCGGTGCGGAGGCTGACGGCCAGCTCACCGCCGTACCGGGCGCGCAGGCGCTCCGGCAGCGCACCGCCACGCATCGGTCCCTCCGGCAACGGGGGCTCGACCAGCGACTGCAGGTCGACGGACGGAGCCGGGGCGAGCATCAGCGTGCCGCGCGATGGATGCCGGCAACCTCGAAGAACTCGCTGCGCAGCGCCGGATCCTTCTCGTACACGCCGCGGTACGCGGTCGTGCGCGTCGTCGAGCCGTCCTCGCGCACGCCGCGCATCTGGGTGCACAGGTGATCGGCCTCGAGGTAGACCGCCACACCGTGAGCATTGAGCAGGTCGGACAGCGACGTGGCGATCTGGTGTGTCATGCGCTCCTGTACGCCGAAGCGGCGGGTGAGGACGCGGACCAGTCGCGTGAGCTTGCTGATGCCGATGATCTGGTCGTGTGCCACATAGCCGACGTACGCCTTGCCGAAGAACGGCAGGGCGTGGTGCTCGCACAGGGCGTAGAACGGGATCGGTCCCTCGACGATCTGGGCCAGCTCGCAGCTGGCGTCGCCATAACATTCGGTCGGGAAGACGGTCATCAGCTTCGGGTCGCCGGCGTAGCCCTCGGTGGCATCGATGAGCGCGTCCAGGAAGCGCCGTGGTGTGTCGGCCGTGCCGGGCGTCTGCAGATCGAGTCCCAGGCTGCCGAGGATCTCGGCGAGATGGCCCTCGAAACGCTCGTGCTGCTCGGGAGTGATGGCACGCGGTCGATCGGCCAGCCAGGCGATCCTGGGGGCGGGCGGCGTGGTGCCGTTGGCGTGCTGATGGGTCAGGGTCATGGGGTCCTCGAAAACCTCGGCGTCGGTCACCGGCATCGGTCACCTTCTATCTCTTGGTATGGCTATAGATACACCGTCGAGGCGTCCTCTGTCAACTCTATCGGTAGCGAACCCATGTGATAGACTCGGCGCATGTCGAAGGGATCGCGAGACCAGGACCTGGTCGCCATCGGCCTGCTTGAGGAGCCGATGCGCCGCAGGCTCTACGACTGGGTCGTCGCCCAGGCAAGGCCGGTCGGGCGCGAAGAGGCGGCCAGGGCGCTCGGCATCACTCGCGCGCTGGCCACGTTCCATCTCGATCGGCTCAAGGCCGGCGGGCTGCTCGATGCCGACTATCGACGATTGAGCGGCAAGGTCGGTCCGGGCGCCGGGCGCCCGGCGCGCGTGTACTGGCGCGCCGACCGCGAGTTCAGCGTCGCGCTGCCCGAGCGGCAATACCGGCGCGCCGCGGAGCTGTTCGCCACCGCCCTCGGCGAGATGACCGGCGAGTCGGTCCCCGAGCCGCTCGACGTGGCCGCGCGCGACCTCGGCGAGTCATTGGGGAGAGGCGCCAGGCATGGCCGACCCACGAGACGGCTGATGACCGCGCTTGAAGCCGGCGGCTATGAGCCACACCTCGAGGCGAGCGGCACCATCCGCCTGCGCAACTGCCCGTTCCATGGCCTGGTCGAGGAGCATCGACCGCTCATGTGCGGCACCAACCTGGCGATGGCCGAGGGGATCAGCCACGGCGCCGGCGTGACGGAGCTGCACCCCGTCCTCGATCCGCGGCCCGGGTACTGCTGCGTCGCGTTCGTTCCGCGGCCGGGCTGAACACGGAGCCCGCCGGGCCCTAGCCTGTCGCCTCGTCGTCGAGCGGGGTGAGCCCCGCCTCGAATCGGTCGGCGAGGGGCAGCGTGAAGTTGGCGATCGACAGCCAGATGAGCGCCAGCCCGAAGACAGCCACGATCTGGATCGCGGCGGTGGCCAGCGCCAGCAGGGCCCCGCTCAGGACGGCGAAGGCCAGGATGCGCATCGGGTGGGCGAGCAGGATCTGCACCCCGAGCGCCAGGCGGGCACGCAGCGGCACGCCGTCGCGCAACGGATCGAGCAGCAACGGCCAGGCGATCAGCGCATAGGACCAGACGGCCAGCAGCAGGTAGAGCGCCCCGACCGCCAGGATCGCCGGCAGGAGCTGTCCCGATCCGAGCCCGACCACCACGTCGATCCACATCACCACGGCCACGACCAGCTGGATCGTCCCCAAGCCGAGGATGGTCCACGGCCGTCGCATCGGGTCTGCGAAGTCGCGCAGGCTGGCTCGACCGGTCCGCACCTGGGCCGCGGCCATGCGCATCATGCCGGCCACCGGCAGGATGATCGGGATGGCCAGCAGATAGGCAATCGGGTAGCGGCCCGCCAGCAGCGCCATGGCCAGCAGCAGCGCGCCGAACACGACGTTCGCCACCAGGAAGCGCCACGCATTGGTGACGAAGCCCGCCACGCCGGCGCCGAGCGCATGGAAGACGCCCGGGGCGGGCGTGCGCGCGGGGCTCACGCGCCCGGCCACCGCTCGAGCACGATCTCGGCGTCGGCGGGATCCATGCGGTATCCGCGAGCATCCGCGTCCCAGGAGATGAGGTCTCGACGTGCCACGCGTCGCATGACCTTGTTGGGGCCCGCCACGATGCCGGCGAAGGCAGTACCGGTCTGCTTCCCGTATCGGGCCGCCAGGTCCGCGTCCAGCACGAGCGCCGCGTTACGCGTCGACAGTTCGGCGACCTCGCGCAGCAGGCGCCGGCTGTCCGCACCGCGAATGGCGTTGAGGACCTCCCCCAGCTGTCGTCGCCGCAGGTCCGCCTGGTCCGCCTGGCCGCCGACAGGGCCCCCGGGGGTGCGCTGTGGACCCATCACCCATCGCGATGCCAGGGCGACGAGCTCCTCCTCCGTATCGGCCTCGAATTCGATCCTGGGCACTCGAACCATCCTGTACTTATGCGTAACAGCTCTGTGACAAATATATCACGGTCAGTTTCGTGATACACTGCGTTCATCGGCTGCAAGGCTGCGAATCGATTGATCCTCTGGCCCTTCGAACGACGGCGAGCCATCGGCGAATCCGTTTCGTATCGACTTAGCCGCACCATAGAGGAGAAGCAATGCGCTACACCAGACTCTCTACGTACGACGTCACCAAGGGCACCTTCGACGAGCTGACCGGCCTTGCCGAGAATGGCATCCTGCCGATGTTCGTCAAGGAGCCGGGCTTCGTGAACTTCGGACTGGTTGACGCGGGCGACCACAAGGTTGTCTCGATCAGCATCTGGGAGACTCGCGAGGAGGCCCAGAAGTCTGCCGGCATCAGCGCGACCTGGGTCAAGGCCAACATCGCCGACCGCGTGCGGCTGCTGACCACCCAGATCGGCAACCTCGCGCTGTTCCGCGGCGTTCCCGTCTCGGCCTAGCTCGTCCTCGCGCAGGCTGCGCTGCGCGACCGGTCGGCCTACCCGCCAGCCTCTGCGCGCGCAGCCACAACAGCCGTCCCGACCTCGTCGGGGCGGCTTTTGGTATCGACCTCAGATCACGACGGCTCGGTCGTCTCGATCACCGACAGGATGTTCCCGGCAGGATCCTTGAACCACGCGATCGGCGGGCCCCACTGTCGCATGACGCCACGCTCATCCTGGCCCGAGTCCTCGTAGTGCTCGAAGCTGACGCCCATGGCGGTCAGCGTGTCGACGGCGCTGTCGACGTCGGGAACCGGCAGGTTCAGCACGGTGTATGCCGCCGGCTGGTGGTCATCCTTCGGGTAGATGAGCACGCTCCCGCCGTTGGCGAATTGAAGCGTGAGCATGCCGTTCGCCTCGGTCACCTCGAGGCCGAGCGTCTCGCCGTAGAACTGCCTGGCCCGGGCAATGTCGTTCGTCGAGAACCCGGCGTAGGCTGCGCTGTCGCGGAACATGCCATTCCTCCTTCGATGGGATCGGTGCTCTGCGGGCACCAGCATAGAGACGGAGCCCATCGGCGGTTCCTTCATCTGGGGCTTGACAGGCGCGCCTCGGGCGACTATATCTGTTAACGCTATATCGCCAAGCGTTATAAGGGTCGCAAGCATGGTCACGCACATCCCCGAGCTCGGCCGCTTTGCCGAGCCTGCACTGCTTATCCTCGTCAGCCTGAGCGATGGCCCGAAGCATGGCTACGCGATCATGACCGACGTGGAGGCCGGCACCGGCCGGCCGCTGGGTCCGGGAACCCTGTACGCCGGGCTCGCCCGTCTCGAGGAGCGTGGCCTGATCGAGGCCCTGACGACCGTCGACCGGCGCCGGCCCTACCGGCTGACCGCGGTGGGCGCCACACTCCTCGCCGAGCAACTCCGCGAGCTTTCCGAGTTTGCGGACCTCGGCCTCCGCCGGCTCGGTCGGACTTCGGGCTGATCGGCGATGCGTCCCGTGATCGCCCGGCTGCTTCGCTGCTATCCGGCGCGCTGGAGAGAGCGCTACGGCGACGAGTTCGCCGCGGTCCTCGAAGAGCGGCCGCTCGGCCCGTTCGACGTGGCAGACGTGCTGCTCGGCGCGCTGGACGCCCACCTCCATCTTCGCGGCCTCGGCGCCGCGTCCCACCACGCAAAGGGGTTCACCATGTCACTCCGCATCGGAGGCTACGCCGCCGTCCTCGGCGGCATCCTGTGGTTTGTCGCCCTCGTCGGCAACGCGATCGAACGACGGCGCCGACTCGGGCTCGTCCATGTTCGGCGGCGCTCTCGTGACGTCGATCGTGGTGGCGACGGCCGCGACGCTTGTCGCTCTCATCGGCCTCAGCGCGTTCCAATCGCGCCGCTATCCCGTGCTGACCTGGACCGCGTTCGCAATCCCGGCGATCGGGGCAGTCCTCGGATTGCTGGGAGTAGTCGCGATGGCCGTTGCCGGGGATAGCGATAGCATCTTCATCGGCGGCCTGAGCGCATGGACGATCTCGACAATCGGGATCGGCGCGCTGGTCCTCGGCTCCGGGCTGTTTGCCGTCGCCGCGTGGCTGTCCGGCAGCCTGTCGCGCGTGGGATCGGGCCTGCTGTTCGTTGGCGCGCTCCTCGTCGTGCCCGCGATTGGAGGCGTGACCGGTGGCCTCGTTCCGCCTGTGCTCGGGTATCTCGTCCTCGTGGTCGCCATCCTCGCGTTTCCGATCGGCTGGATCTCCCTCGGCGTCAGTGCCCTGCGCGTCGGCCACACGTTCCTCATCCCCACGGAAGGAGCATCCGTGTGAGGCGCAACGGAGGCGTCATGCTGGCTCCCCACGTCCGCCCTCCCGGGCTCAAGCCATGACCGCGTCGCGCCCGGACATCTCTCCCGGCGCCACCCGCGCTTTGGGCGTGGTGGGCATGCTCGGCGGAATCGGTGTCCTCCTCGCCTTCGTCGTCGAGATCCCGCCGGCGCTCAACACGGCCCGCATCGTCCTGTCTCTCTGCGGGGCCATCGCCATCGGCGTGGCCCTCTACGGACGCCAGGCCTTCGCATCGCGGCGGCTGGCTCTTGCCGGGACCATACCGCTCATCGTCACGAACGGCTGGTACATCGTCTGGGTCCTGCTTTCGTTCGGGCGGGAGCGGCCGTTCGCCGGTGACTTCGGGCTCGTCGGCTTCTATGCCGGGCTCGCCTTCTGGCTCAGTGACGCCTGGTTCGGGCTTGCCGCGCTTCAGATCCGTGTCGTGGTCCGTCCTGCGCTGGTGTTCCTTCTGGTCGGTTCGCTACTCGCCATCACCGGCATCGATCGCCTGGCGTTCACATCCGAAGCGAACCCGACGATCTTCGGGCCGCTGTCTTTGTTCGGCATAGCGCTCAGCGGCCTCGCCTGGGTGCTGCTCGGGATCGAGGCTGCCCTGGCGCATCCGGGCCTCGCGAGATGGTCGGCACGCTGTTGGGGTGACACCGACCCCGTCGCCAAGCCCCGGGGATCTGACCGGCGAACGATCAGCGGAGATCGCTGACAACCCGATCACTTCGCCGAGGTCGGTCCCTGGAAGGCGTACCTGGGCATCCTGCTGAGGCGCCAGGGCCCATCGGCGGTTCCTGGTTCGTACCGCTGGGCTCGAGGCCAGGCGCCGCGGGTACAATCCGAAGTGATTCTCTGGATTGTCGCATGCACCAACACGCACTCACGCGAATCACCGATGTTCAAGCCCGCGCCGCAAACCAACAAGCCCGTCGTGCTCTGCGTCGACGACGATCAGGATATCGCCGAGGTGGTCGAGGCGATCCTGACCGACGAGGGGTACGAGGTGTCCTGCCTCTACACGCTCGATGACGACGCGTTGCGCCGTGCCGTGGGCCGGCTCGAACCCGATTGCGTGTTGCTCGACGGCCTGAACGGCGCGGAGTACGGCTCGTGGGAAAGCGCCGCGTGGCTGGAACAGCGCGCACGGAGCGTGCCGGTCGTCATGTTCACCGCGCACCGGCGCGACTCCCGTGAAGCGCAGGAGGCGCGCACCAATCGGGCGCAGCGGGCCGACTTTGCCGCCGTGCTGCTGAAGCCGTTCCATATCGACGAGCTTCTCAGCGCGGTTGCGACCGCCGTGGGGCAATCGCTGCCCTTCGGCCGCGACGTGGCCGCCGAGGAGGCGCGAACCACGGCCCTGGTAGCCGGGCTCCGGGCGCGAGGCGCCACCGATATCAAGCCATCGAAGAGCCGCGAATGGGCGAGCTTCCGCGATGCAGGCAACCGCCTGTGGCAGATCAATTGGTGGCAATCGCGCGGGGTCTACCAACTGGGCTGCTACGGCAAGGACGGAATCATGGCCACGGGCGGCCAGTTCACGGAGCTCGAAGGTGCCATCGAGGTCGCCCTGCCTGACTGAGCGCCGGCATCGACCTCGGAGTGGCGAACGGCCAGCCCCACGGATGTCGTAGCCAGGAAGCAGGCCGCATTGGGACCTCCGCCGGGCGCCGAAAGGGTGAAGGCCGGGCGGGGATTGCGAAAGCCGACGAGAGCACCCAGACTTGGGCGACAATGGACCTCGACCGGCTCCTACCGGGCATCCTCGGCGCCTTCGTCGGCGTCATCGGGTGGTTATTCGTCGGGATCTACATCCAGCGTCGTCAGTTCGCGCGCCAGGCGCGCAATGCGGCGCGCGCGGTGTACTTCGAGCTCGACGTGAACCGCGCGGCGGTAAGCGTGGCAGCAGAGTTCGGTTCCTTCACCCCCCTCGAGCGGACCTCCTTCGACCGATTTCTCCCCGAACTGGCGACCCTGCTGTCCGCGAGTGAGCTCAAGACAATCGTGTCGGCCTACATGGCCCATGCGGGCTACCAGCAGGCATCGGCCGATGAGCTGCCGACGCCTGTTCGCGCGCGGCTGATGGAGAACATCTTGGCCGCACATGAGCATGCGACCGAGACCCTTCAGGCCCGGGCCTTCTCCCCCAGCGAGGTGCGGGTCCTGACATCGACGGAGCCGACGCATTCGGCATCGAGCTCAACCGGCCATGACGCGACCAGGAGGACAGCGTTGTGATCGACCATCGGGCGCTCTTCGAACGGGTCGCCGATGTCATGAACCGTCGTGACTGGGACGCCTTCGGCACTCTGTTCACCGAGGACTACGTCGAGGAGTATCCGCAGTCGGGCGAGGTAATCCGTGGGCCCGCCAATGCCATCGCCGTCCGCCAGAATTACCCAGGAGGAGTGGTCGGGGGTGGCGTGGACACATTGGACGCCATCGTCCCGACCGCCGCCCCGAAGTACGCCCTGAGCCCCCGGCTGACCCTGATCCGCATCGAAGGGACGCCGGATGTCGCAACCGCGGTCTTCAAGTCGCGCTACCCCGACGGCTCGACGTGGTGGCTGACCTCGATCTACGAGCTGCGGGGCGATAGGATCGCGAAGGCCACCATCTTGTTCTCCCCCACCCTCCAGGCGCCGCAATGGCGAGCTCCCTACCGCGAGTCGCCATGACCGATCTTCGAGCGGATCGAGCTCGATGGCACCCGAGTAGCGGCCGTGCAGCCGCGGGGCGAGCACGCCTCGCTCCTGAGCATGGACGCCAAGCGGCGCGGGGCTTTGGGAATGGTCGGGGCGAGAGGATTTGAACCTCCGACCTTGTCGTCCCGAACGACACGCGCTACCAAGCTGCGCCACGCCCCGACCGGCCACCATGGGTGGGAGGGCATGGTATCAGCGATGGGCGGGTCGGTCCATCATGCGCGGAGGTTGAGGACAACTTCGGCAAAGCTCTGGGCGACGCGAGATCCGTCGTGCGCAGGCCGTCAGCCCCCGTCGTGCGATTGCGATGCTCTGCGGTTGCGATGCTCGGGGCATGCAAATGTCCCGAAGGAACCGCGGCGACCGTTGATGTCATCTCCAGTCAGCCAGCTGCCCCTTCGGGACGCCGTCAGCATGCCAGCCGCTGGTGCGTCCGGGCAAGCCCTGTTATCCACAACTTTTCGAGGCGGTGGCTGGGTTATCCACACCCCGTCCCAAACATGTGTCCACCGAACAGACGCCTCCAGGCCGGTGAGCTCTCAGATGGCCCGCATCCGGTTGTTGCGTGGGTTGTGCTCGACCTCGGCCAGGCCGAGGCGCTCCATCAGCGGCGGGACGTACATCCCGAATCGGCCGCGATAGCCCTTGCGCAGGCCGTACCAGCCGCCGACCGGGTTGTCCGCCGAGCGCCCCCACGCCTCGACGGTGCCGTCGGCCGCCGGCTTCTGCTCGTCGGCGCTGCCGAGCGGCATCCAGTCTCCGTGCTGCCTGAGCATGGCATGCAGGTCGTCCAGGCAGCGTAGCTGGTAGCGCAGCTGGGTGCTGCCAACCTGGCAGACGAGGGCCGGCGGATCGGCCGCCTCATCGCGGTACATCTCATACGTCCCCGACCCACTGGGCGTTGTCAGCCGCCAGGGTTGCTCCCGGGTGCCCGATCCCAGCTCCTCGCCAGATCCCATGCGCGACTCCGGATGTTGCGGTTTGCGATGATCGTCCGCCGGGTGTCAACTGGCCGTCATGGGTTGGGCACCTTGCGCGCATGCGCACGCAGTCGGACCAGCGCGCGTATCCGTGCTCGTATGTGACCGATGTGAAACCAGCATCCCGTCCGCCGGGGTACAGAGGAGTCGTGATCACCATGAATCGAACCATCCGCCGTCCCACCGCAGGACTGGCCATCGGCCTGGCCGTGGTGCTGCTGGCGGCCTGCAGCCGCGGCGTCGGCAGTGGCGCGACGCCATCGCCCAGCCCGGCGAGCTCCGCGGGGGCCGTCCAGCTGAAGGTCAGCCAATCCGGCCTGGGCATGATCCTGACCGATGCCAGCGGCCGCACGCTGTACGCCTTCACCAAGGACACCGCCGACAAGAGCGCGTGCAGCGGCAGCTGCGCCGGCACCTGGCCCGCCCTGACGGTCCCGACCGGGCAGCAGGCGACAGCCGGAGACGGCGCCACCGCCGAGTGGATCCACAGCATCACCCGCGACGACGGCACCACGCAGGTGACCTATGGCGGCCATCCGGTCTACGTCTACGCTTCCGATTCGGCGGCCGGCGACACCAAGGGCCAGGGCGTCGGCGGCTTCTGGTTCGTGGTTGGGGGCGATGGCCAGCTGGTCAAGACTGCTGCGCCGGCATCGGCCTCACCGTCAGCAGCCGCCAGCCCGACGAGCAGCGGCTACAGCTACTGAGGCAGCTCGACCAGGCGTGCCTCGATCATCCCGTCGCCCGCCCGGATCCTCTCGAGGCTCTCGGCAGGCACGGGCTGGTCGACGGAGATGAACATCATTGCCTCTCCCTGCGCCGAGAGGCGCGAGAGCTCGAGCGACGAGATGTTCACGCCGGCCTCGGCGAGCAGCGTCCCGACCGCGCCGACGATCCCGGGCCGGTCCACATGACGGGTGACCAGGACCAGGCCAGCCAGCTCGGCGTCGATCGCGAACTCGCCGACCCCGGCCAGCCGCGACCGGCCATGCGCTGTCGAGCCGGCCAGGCGCACGCAGTCCGCGCCCTCGCCGATCTCCAGGACCACGAGCGACGACCACGGCTCGGCGGCATCCTCGCGCGTCTCGCTGACGCGCAGGCCCCGCTCGCGCGCCACGAGGTCGGCATTCACGGCGTTGACGCGCTGATCAGTGACCGGCTCCAGCAGTCCCGCCAGCGCAGCGGTCCGCAGCGGCGCGCCGTCCCAGGCGGCGATCTCGCCGGCGTACGTCAGCGACACGGCGCCGACCGGGGCCGGGCTCATCTGGCGTGCCAGGATGGCGAGCCGGCGCGCGAGCTCGACGTATGGCCGCAGCTTCGGCGCGACGTCCAGGGCGACCGCCGGCGCATTGACCGCGTACGGCGGCGTGATCCCCGACAGCGCCAGCACGACCTGCGAGGCCATCTCCTCGCCAACCCGATCCTGCGCCTCGCTGGTTGACGCGCCGAGATGCGGCGTCAGCACGGTGTTCGGCGCCGTGCGCAGGGCATGGTCGGCAGGCATCGGCTCGGAGGCGAACACGTCCACCGCGGCGCCGGCCAGCCGTCCGGTGGCGAGGGCCTCCGCCAGCGCCTCCTCGTCGATGATGCCCCCGCGTGCCACGTTGAGCACCACGGCTCCTGGCTTCATGGCTTCGAGCTGAGCGCGACCGATCATGCCGCGCGTCTGCGCGGTGAGCGGCGTGTGGACGGTGATCACGTCGGAGCGCAGCAGCAGCTCCGGCAGGCCCACCAGGCGAGCGCCGGCCTCGGCGGCCTGCTCCGAGGTCAGGTACGGATCGTGGGCCAGCACCCGCATCTCGAACGCGGCGGCGCGTCGGGCGAGCGCCTTGCCGATCTTTCCCAGTCCGATGATCCCCAGCGTCCGATGCCGCAGCTCGGCACCGGTGAAGCGCCCGCGCTCCCACTCCCCGCGCCGGACCGATGCATCCGCCGACGGGATTCTGCGCAGCAGCGCAAGCATGAGGGCCATGGTGTGCTCGGCCGCGGCGATGGTGTTGCCGGTCGGCGCATTGACGACCATCACTCCGGCACGCGTGGCGGCCTCGAGGTCGATTCGATCGGTCCCGATGCTGGCCACGCCCACGATCGACAGCCGTGGCGCCGCCGGCGTCCAGCACCTCGGCGTCGACGCGCGTCTGCGAGCGGACGACGAGGGCATCCCAGCCGGGCGGGTCGCGCAGCACGGCCAGCAGCGCCTGGCGTCCAAGGCCCAGGCGCATCTCGGTCTCATGCGCGGCGCGGAGGAGCTCGATCCCGGCCTGCGCCACCGGCTCGACGACGAGGATGCGTCCCATCCCCGGAGCGTAGCTGAGTCGGGTCTGCGTCACAGCCCCCGTGGTCGGGCCATGTGCCGGCCGCGTCGCGATGCACGCACAGCGCGCACGAATGGTCCCAGTGGTCGGTAGGACATCGGGGGCCGGGGTGAAACGGAGCCGCCTCGTCTACAATCGGCCGAGCCGGGTCGCGGCGTGCATGCCGAGCACGAGCCGAGCTGCGAACCATCCGAAAGCCGGACGGCCCGCCCGGCCGTCGCCCACGAGTGAAGACACTGCCCAGATGACCGCGTTGCCCGACTACCGCCTGAGCCACGTCCAGGCCCTCGAAGCCGAGTCGCTGCACATCTTCCGCGAGGTCGCGGCCGAGTGCGAGCGCCCGGCCCTGCTCTTTTCGGGCGGCAAGGACTCGATCGTCATGCTGCGCCTCGCCGAGAAGGCGTTCTGGCCGGCTCGTATCCCCTTCCCGGTGATGCACATCGACACCGGGCTCAACTTCCCGGAGGTGCTCGCCTTCCGCGACCGTCGCGCGGCCGAGCTGGCGGTGCATCTGACCGTGGCCTCGGTGCAGGACGCCATCGACCGCGGCCTGGTCAGCCCGGAACCGAACGGATCACGCAACCGCATCCAGACGCCCGTGCTGCTGGAAGCGGTGCGCACCCATAAGCTCACCGCGCTGTTCGGCGGTGCCCGGCGCGACGAGGAAAAGGCACGCGCCAAGGAGCGCGTCTTCTCGTTCCGCGACGAGTTCGGGCAATGGGATCCCAAGAATCAGCGGCCCGAGCTGTGGAGCCTGTACAACGGCCGCATCCACCTGGGCGAGTCGATCCGCGTCTTCCCACTGTCGAACTGGACCGAGCTCGATGTCTGGCATTACATCGCTGCCGAGCAGCTCGAGATCCCCGACCTGTACCTCGCTCGCGAGCGTGAGGTGTTCGAGCGCGACGGGATGCTGTACGCCGCCAACGAGCTGTGCCTGCCGCGCGACGGGGAGGTGACGTTCGATGCACAGGTCCGCTACCGGACGATGGGCGACGCGAACCTGACCGCCGCCGTGCGGTCCGAGGCGGACACGGTCGACAAGATCATCGAGGAGGTGGCCGTCACGCGGCTCACCGAGCGCGGCGCGACGCGTGGCGACGACCGCGTCAGTGAAGCCGCCATGGAAGACCGCAAGCGTGAGGGCTACTTCTAGATGGACCTCTTGCGCTTCGCCACCGCCGGATCGGTCGATGACGGCAAGAGCACGCTCATCGGCCGCCTGCTGTACGACACCAAGTCGATCTTCGAGGACCAGCTGGAAGCCGTCGAGCGCACCAGCCGGCTGATGGGCGACGACTACACCAACCTGGCGCTGCTGACCGATGGGTTGCGCGCCGAACGCGAACAGGGCATCACCATCGACGTGGCGTATCGCTACTTCGCCACGCCGGGACGCAAGTTCATCATCGCCGACACCCCTGGACACATCCAGTACACGCGCAACATGGTCACCGGGCGCGTCGACGGCAGACCTGGCGATCGTGCTGGTTGACGCACGCAAGGGCATGCTCGAGCAGAGCCGCCGCCATGCCTTCCTGGTCAGCCTGCTGCGCGTGCCGCATCTCGTGGTTGCGGTCAACAAGATGGACCTGGTCGACTACCGGCAGGAGGTCTACGACGCGATCCACGACGAGTTCTCCGCCTTCGCCACCAAGCTCGAGGTGCCCGACCTGACGGTGATCCCCATCTCCGCGCTGGTCGGCGACAACGTGGTCGCGCGCTCCGAGCGGATGCCCTGGTACGACGGCCCGTCGCTGCTGCACCACCTCGAGAACGTGCACGTCGCCAGCGATCGCAACCTGATCGATGTTCGCTTCCCGGTGCAGTACGTGGTTCGCCCGCAGTCGAGCCGCTACCCCGACTACCGCGGCTACGCCGGCGTGGTTGCGGGCGGCGTGCTGAAGGCGGGCGATGAGGTCGTGGTCCTGCCCAGCGGCTTCGAGTCGCGCATCGCGGCGATCGAGACCGCCGACGGGCCGGTCGACGAGGCGTTCCCGCCCATGTCGGTCACGGTCCGGCTGGAGGATGACCTGGACGTCTCGCGAGGTGACATGATCTGCCGCCGCAACAACGCCCCGGTGCCCATTCAGGACGTCGACGCGATGGTCTGCTGGATGGCGGACGCTCCGCTGCTGCCAGGCCAGCAGCTGGCGATCAAGCACACCACCCGCACGGCGCGCGCGCTCGTGCGCGAGCTGCAGTATCGGCTCGACGTGAACACCCTGCACCGTGACGAGCAGGCCGACTCGCTGCGCCTGAACGACATCGGCCGCATTCGGCTGCGCACCACGGTGCCGCTGTTCGTCGACTCCTACCGTCGCAACCGGACGACCGGTGGCTTCATCCTGATCGACGAGTCGACGAACCGCACCGTCGCCGCCGGCATGGTGGTCAACCCGGACTAGGCGGCCCGGCGAGCGATGAAGCCAAGCTCCTCGAGGCGGTCGATCACCCTGGCCGCGCTCTCATCGGGCGTCTCGCTGCCGTCCGAGTGACAGGTCACCTCCGGCGCCAGCGGTGGCTCGTAGACGTCGTCGAGGCCGGTGAACTTGGCGATCTCCCCTGCCCGGGCCCGGCGATAGAGACCCTTGACATCGCGCTCCGCGAGCACCTCCAGTGGGGCGTGCATGTAGACCTCCACGAAGCGGCCGATGCGGGCACGCACCTCGTCGCGCGTGGCGCGGTACGGGCTGATGACCGCCGCGATGGCGACCACGTCGTTGCGGGACAGGAGCTCGCAGACCCAGCCGATGCGCCGGATGTTGGTGTCGCGGTCCTCGCGGCTGAAGCCGAGACCGCTGGTCAGGTTGGTGCGCACCACGTCGCCGTCGAGCACCTCGACCTTCAGGCCCCGGGCGCGCAGCTCACGCTCCAGGATGGCGGTGATGGTGCTCTTGCCCGATCCGGACATGCCGGTGAACCAGATGGTGAAGCCGGTCGAGGCGTGCTCCGGCGTGGTGCCGGCACCCCCGCCAAGGTGGATCGCGTCGGTCTCGGAGCCGGTCACCGCCGAATACTACCCAACGGGGGGCCGAGAGGTCCCCTTTCGTCGGAGCGGGCTTCGTGCGAGACTGGGCGCCCGCTGAGGCAGGAGGCACGCGCGAATGAAGCGTAACGGCAAGGCGACGATGCCGGGCCTTGACCTGCCCTACGGCGCCTCCCAGTTCCCGCCCATTGCCGACTACGGCTTCCTCTCCGACTGCGAGAACGTGGCGCTCATCGCACCGTCGGGCGACGTCGAGTGGCTGTGCCTGCCGCGCATGGATTCGCCAAGCGTGTTCGGCGCGTTGCTGGACCGCACGGCAGGCGGCTTCCGTTTCGGTCCGGCCGACATCCGTGTGCCGGCGGCGCGCCGCTATCTGCCAGGCACGATGGTCCTCGAGACGAGCTGGGGCACCCCGCAGGGCTGGGTCATCACCCGCGACGTGCTGCTTATCGGTCCATGGCGCCACGAGGACGAACGTTCCGAATCGCAGCGCCGCGCGCCGACCGACTACGACGCCGAGCACATCCTGCTGCGCATGGTGCGCTGCGTGAACGGCGAGGTGCAGCTGACGATCGACTGCGAGCCCGTCTTCGACTATGGCCGGCGGATCGGCACCTGGCAGTTCACTGAGGCGGGCTACCACCAGCTGACCTGCCGCACCGACGACGACGAGATCGCGTTGACCCTGACCAGCGACATCAACCTGGGCATCGAGGGGCCGCGTGCGCTGGGTCGCACGCTCATCAAGGAGGGCCAGACGATGTTCTGCGCCCTGTCGTGGGGCCTGAACGCCGCGCCACGCACCACCGACGAGGCCTATGGCCGCCTGGTCTGGACAGCCCACCACTGGCAGCACTGGCTTGCGCGCGGTGAGTTCCCCGACCACCCGTGGCGCGCCATCCTGGAGCGGTCGGCCCTGACGCTCAAGGGCTTGATCTACGCGCCGAGCGGCGCGGTCGTGGCAGCCGCCACCACGTCGCTGCCGGAGACGCCCGGCGGGGTACGCAACTGGGACTACCGCTACACCTGGATCCGCGACTCGACTTTCGCGCTATGGGGCCTCTACACGCTCGGCTTCGACTGGGAGGCGAACGACTACCTGTACTTCATCGCCGAGGTCGCGGAGCGCTTCGAGCGCCTGCCGGTGATGACCACCATCGACGGCGGCCCGGTGCCTGACGAGCAGATCCTGGCGCACCTCGGCGGCTATGACGGCGCCAAGCCGGTGCGCATCGGCAACGGCGCGTTCAAGCAGACGCAGCACGACGTGTGGGGCGCGGTGCTCGACTCGGTCTACCTGCATACCAAGTCGACCGACCACCTCGATGAGCGGATCTGGCCCATCCTGGTGACACAGGTGGAGGCCGCTCTCGAGAACTGGCGAAAGCCGGATCGCGGCATGTGGGAGGTGCGTGGCGAGCCGCAGCACTTCACCAGCTCGAAGCTGATGTGCTGGGTCGCGGCGGATCGCGGCGCGCGCCTCGCGACGCTGCGCGGCGACGCGGAGCGCACCGAGCGCTGGAGCGCCGCGGCGGAGGAGATCCACGCCGACATCTGCGCCAACGGCGTCGACAAGCGTGGCGTCTTCACGCAGCGCTACGGCAGCGATGCGCTCGACGCATCGGTGCTGCTCATGCCGCTGGTGCGCTTCCTGCCGGCCGATGACGAGCGCATCCGCCGGACCGTGCTGGCCATCGCCGACGAGCTGACGCACGATGGCCTGGTCCTGCGCTACCGCCCCGAGGAGACTGACGATGGACTCGGCGGCGCCGAGGGCTCGTTCACCATCTGCTCCTTCTGGCTCGTCTCGGCGCTGGTCGAGATCGGCGAGGCACCGCGCGCGCGGCGCCTGTGCGAGAAGCTGATCGCACTGGCCAGCGACCTGGGGCTGTACGGCGAGGAGATCGAGCCGCAGACGGGGCGCCACCTCGGCAACTTCCCGCAAGCCTTCACCCACCTGGCGCTCATCAACGCGGTGACGCATCTCATCCGGGCCGAGGCCGGGGGCGAACATCACGTGCAGCCGACCACGTTGTCGCCTCGCTCCCGCACCAACGGGAACGGCAACGGCCGGGAGAATGGGAAGGCGCCCGTCCCGCGCGCGGGGCGCAAGGGCGCGACGCGCTGAGGCGGGACGCATCGTGGCATCCGTGGAGCTGGGCCGTTGGTTGCGGCGCCTTGTCCGCGGGGGCAATCGGGCCACGGAGGGGTCAAGTGACGGTGTGATCAGCGTTGGTCACCTCCAGGCAGCCAGCGCGATCCGTTGAGGCTCCCACGCACGCTCAGCCGGCGGCCGGTGCATGTTGCCGATACCCCTCCGACCGGTCGAACGCTGATCAGGCCGACATCTGTCCGGTAGGATCCGGATCGGCGCCAGGCTGATCCGACGGCGCATACTGAGTCGGATGACCGACGCGCAGCGCGCCCCTATCGAGGTGACGGTCGAAATCCCGCAGGGCAGCCGCAACAAGTACGAATACGACCACGCGCGGCATCGGTTCGTGCTCGATCGGGTCCTGTTCTCAAGCGTGCATTATCCCTGCGACTACGGCTTCATCGAGGGCAGCCTGGCCGAGGACGGCGACCCGCTCGACGTGCTGGTGGTCATCGCCGAGCCGACCTTTCCCGGCTGCGTGGTCCGCGCGCGGCCCATCGGCGTGCTCGACATGGCCGACGAGAAGGGCCACGACTACAAGATCCTGAGCGTCGCCCACGACGACCCCCGCTGGGAACGCGTACACGCCCTGGAGGACATCAGCCCGCATCGGCTGCTGGAAATCGAGAACTTCTTCCAGACCTACAAGACGCTCGAAAAGCGCCAGACCGATGTCCGCGGCTGGCTTGGCGTCGACGACGCGTGGCGGATCATCGGCGAAGCGGTCGCCTTCGGTGCACGGACCGATCGTGGCGAGGAGACCGCCGAGCCGGGCACCTGGCGCTAGGCGAGCTCGAAGCGCGGGGGGTTCGGCTCCCAGTCGACGTAAGCACCGTCGCGTGGCCGGGAGTAGAAGCGTATGCCGTAGCGCCGCAGCTCGTTGGTCAGCCGCTCGCTGATCGAGTCGGCCGCTCCGACGATGTGGCGCGTCGTCGTGTCGAGCAGCGTGCCCGCTCGCTCCCCGAGCGCTGCGGCACCTGCCGCCAGGACCAGGCTGCGCTCCGCACCGGCGAGCGACGAGGCGGCGTCGGCTGAAGTGGCGAAGACATAGCGCGTGGCACCCTCATCGAGGGTGACGCCGTGCGCCGTGCGAATGGGCTCGGTCTCGATGCCCAGCAGCTCCGCGTAGTGCGCCAGGAACTCCGCGAAGAAGTCCATCAGCCGCTCGTCCGACATCGGCCTCGGGTAGGAGCCCTCCCGGATCACCTTGGCCGGTGAGCCGGCCGCCAGCGCGCCGTCGGGGATCGATGCAGTCACCAGCGAGTTCACCCCGATCACGCAGCAGCGGCCGATGCGCACCCCCGGGTTGATGATCGCGCCGGGAACCCAGCTGAAGTCGCCGATCTCAACCCCGTCGAAGGCCACCGGAAAGCCCTGCAGCCGCGACGGGTAGGCGCCGTGGGTGTAGATGCTGGTGCGCGTGCCCAACCCGACCTCGTGGCCGATGACCACCGGCCGCGCGGTGTTCAGCAGGGTGTCGACCCCCAGATGCAGGTAGTGGCCGGCCTCCAGCCGCGAGCCAAGCTCGAAGGCCGATCCGCCGCCGATCTTGGCCCCGGCCAGCATCCACAGCTCCTGCCCGATGCGAACCTGCCGTCCCGAGATCTCGCAGCGCTCGCCGACCGTCCCGCCGGCGCCGATATGCAGCTCGTCGAGCACGCGGAGGCTCGACTGTCGCAGGATCCGCACGCCGTCATCAAGCCGGATCTCGCCACCCTCGATGCGCACCGCGCGGCCGATCTGGGCGCGGGCGCCGAGCACCAGCCGCCGAACCTTGACGCGCACGCCCGGGGCGGTGCGAAAGTCGTCGCCATCCGATATGCCGATGCGGCTGCCGGCGCCGATCACCACGTCGTCCGCTTCGATCACGACGTCCGGGCCGAACTCCACGTCGGCCGCGATCTGCCGGTGCGCGGCGCTGATCCGCGGCTCGTTCATCGGACCGCCATGCGCAACACCCCGAATGCCTCCGCCGCATCGGCGCCGATCTGCATGCCGCGCAGCGCCGCCAGGCTGCGCAGCAGGTCGGGCCGCAGGTAGCTGCGCGCGGCCTGCGACCGATAGGCGGCGGCGTGGGCCAGCTTGACCTCGAGGTGTCGCGGCTCGAGCGTCACGTAGCAGGTGCCCTCGAAGTGCATGTCGTTCATGGGCATCTCGTAGCCGAGCACGGTGACGTGCTTGAAGGCGCGCAGGCCCTCGCGCGCGACGACGCCGTGGTCCTGGTGGATGTCGGTCAACGACGGCAACAGGATCAGCTCGGGCATGATCTCGTCACGCAGGCGCACCAGCTCTTCCAGGATCTCCTGGCGGTGCGCCGGGAAGTGGCGGACCGGGAAGTTCAGCAGCCGCGCTCGTTCGGGCGGAATGCCGAGCACCGTCACGGCGTCCGCGAACTCGCGTTTCAGGACGTCGCGGTCGAAGCCGTCGGGCACCGACTCCTCGGCCGATGAGAAGGTCGCCAGGTGGACATCGCTGCCTGCTTCGACGAGCCGGGCGATGGTGCCCGCGCATGCGAACTCGTCGTCGGTGTGGGCACCCAGCACGAGGGCGCGGCTGGCCAGCGAAATCAGGGAACTGCACCTCAGGTAGGCCGAATCGCGGCAGCGATCGTACCATCCCGCTAGAGTGCGCAGCGTGCGAGCCCTCGTAACCGGTGCCGGCGGGTTCCTGGGACGGCACCTCGTCGAACACCTCGAGTCGCAGGGCGACGAGGTCGTGGCACTCGGTGGTCCGCGACGGCACGACGAGGGCATCTCCTCGCTCGATGTTCGGGATCACGATGCGGTCGCCAGCGTGGTGCGCGACACCAGGCCCGACGTCATCTTTCACCTGGCGGCGGTCATCGCGCACGGCCCGGCCGTCAGTGATGCGCCGGCCGATGCCCTGGCGGTGACGGTCAGCGGCACGGCCAACGTCCTGGCCGCGGCGCGCAGCCTCGAGACACCACCGCTCGTCCATATCCCGAGCTCGGCGGCGGTGTACGGCCAGCCACACAGCGACGCCCCGATCAGGGAATCGCACCCGATCGTGCCGACCTCCATCTACGGGGCCACCAAGGCAAGCCAGGAGATGCTGGCACTCGCGTACTCGCACGGCGAGGACGTCCCGGTGCTGATCACACGCTCGTTCAACCACCTGGGCCCCGGGCAGAGCACATCGGCGGCCCTGCCGAGCTTCGCGACGCGGCTGGCCGAGATGGCGCTCCGGGACGCCGAGGCAGTGCTCAGCGTAGGCAACCTCGACGTCGAGCGCGACTTCTCCGACGTGCGCGACGCGGTCGTGGTGTTCCGCCGCCTCGCGCTGCTCCATCCCGGTGCGCCGGTCAACGTGTGCACCGGCGTGGGGCTGTCGCTGCGAGTGCTGCTGCAGACCCTCATCGCGCTGAGCGGCGTGAACGTCGAGATCAGGACCGACCCGCTGCGCGTTCGAGCTGTCGACCCGAGGCGCGTGATCGGCGATCCGGGCAGGCTGCGATCGCTGATCGGCTCGGCGCCACCACCGCCCGGTCGCGACGCCCTCGCGGAGATCTGGCGCGACGCCTGTGACCGCGTCCGCGATCGTGAGCCGGCGCGCGGCGCCGAGTGACGGGCACCCCCGGTCGCAGGATCCTCGCACCCCGAGCCGGACGATGACAGAGCACGCCCTGCGGCTGGCCTACCTGGCCGATCCAAACAGCGTCCACACGCGCAGATGGCTCGCGTTCTTCGCAGCGCGCGGTCACGACGTCCGCCTCCTCGTGGACGCGCGCGTCGCGGTCCGCCCGGGCCTGCATCCGGCGATCCGCTTGGAGCGATACGATCGCTTCGGCCCCGTCCGCCTCCCGCTGGTATCGTCGATCCAGGGAGGCGGCGCGCTGCGTCGGCTGCTGCGGCGGCTTCGGCCCGACGTGCTTCACGCCCACTACCTGCTCGGCTACGGATGGCAGGCGCGCCTCTCAGGGTTTCATCCGTTCGTGGCCTCGCCATGGGGCTCGGACCTGTTCGTGGCGCCGCGACGGTCGTGGCGAACCAGGCGCTGGAACGCGGCGACGCTGCGGACGGCCGACCTGGTCACGGCCAACTCGCGTTACATGCTCGACCGCGCCGTGGCCGACGGCGCGCGAGCGGGCCGGGTGGAGATAATCCAGTTCGGGGTCGACACGCGGCGATTCGCACCGGGGCCGCATGACCCGCTGCTGGCCGCGCGCCTGGAGCTGCCTGATGCTCCGATCGTGCTCTCGATCCGCGCGCTGCGGCCGCTCTACCGTCACGAGACGATCATCGACGCGTTCGCCGGCCTGCGGCTGCCAGCCAGCCTGCTGATGACCGCGCGCAACGCGGACGGCGCGTACCGCCGTGCGCTTGAGGCACGCATCGCGCGGCACGGGATCGGCGACCGGGTCAAGATCGTCGACGAGATCGCCGAGGATGACCTCGCGGCCGTCCTGCGCTCCGCCGCCGCGATGGTGTCCGTACCCCGCAGTGACGGCACGCCCGGCAGCGTCCTCGAGGCGATGGCCAGCGGCTGCCCGCTGGTGGTCAGTGACGTGCCGACGCTCCGCGAGCTGATGAGCGGCGCGTCGGGCGGCCTGCTCACGCCGGTCGGCGACGCGAACGCCGTCCGCGACGCGCTGGATAGGGTGCTCGCCGCATCGGCCGATGAGCGCCGCATCTGGTCGCATGAGCTGCGCCGGATCGCGCTGGAATGCTGCGACTACGAGACGAACATGCAGCGCATGGAGGCGCACTACCATCGGCTCGCCGCCCGCGACGGCGACTGACGGCTCCTATCATGCCGCCAATGCCCGCCGATCCATTGCGGCTCGCCTTCATCGGTGACCCGAACAGCGTCCACACCCGCCGCTGGATCCATTGGTTCGCGGCGCACGGCCACGCTGTGCACCTGCTCGACGGCTTCGGCGACGAGATCCGGCCGGGACTCGACCCGCGCGTCGTGGTGGAACGCTACCGGGCGCACGGTGGCAGCCGGATCCCGGGGCTCTCGCTGCTGAAGGGCCGGCGCAGCCTGCAGGACTTGCTGCGACGCATTGCTCCAGACGTGCTGCATGCGCATTTCGTACGCCGCTACGGTTGGCAGGCATCCATCGCCGGCTTCCATCCGTACGTCGTCACGCCGTGGGGCTCGGACCTGCTGGTCGCTGCGCTTCGCACCTGGCGCGTGCGCTGGTGGGATCGCCGCACGCTGAGCCGCGCCGACGTGGTGACGGTCGTCTCCGACTACATGCGCGACGCGGCCGCCGCCGCCGGTGCACGGCTCGACCGGATCGAGGAGGTCCAATTCGGTGTCGACGTGTCACGGTTCGCTCCCGGGCCGGCTGACCCAGGAGTCGCGGACCGGCTGCGGATCGCCGAGGGGCGGGTCGTCTTCTCGCCGCGCGCGATCCGGCCCCTCTACCGCCACGAGACCATCGTCGACGCGGTCGCAGGACTGCCGGACGACGTCGTGCTGGTGATGACCGGCCGCGCGGCCAACCCAGCCTACCTGGCCTCCATTCGCGCACGTCTGGCCGAGCGTGGCATGGTCGATCGCACCCGCATCATCGACGACATCACCGACGAGGATCTTCCCGAGCTGTACCGCATGGCCGCCGTGGTGGTCTCGATGCCGGAGAGCGACAGTTTCGCGCTCACCATCCTCGAGGCCATGGCCAGCGGCGCCCCGGTGATCGCCGGTGATCTCCCGCCGGTGCGCGCCGAGCTGGGAACACTCACTCCCGAATACCTCGTCCCGATCGGCGACGTGGCCCAGCTCCAGGAGCGGCTCCAGGCCATTCTCGCGCTCGGTGCCCCGGCGCGGGCCGATCTGGGAGCCCGGCTGCGCCGCTATGTGCTCGACCATGCCGACTACGAGGCCAACATGGCGCGCATGGAAACGATCTACCGGAAGCTCGCCGGGCAATGACGCTGTCATCGCCCTTCGCGCGGCGTATCGCCGGTGTCTTCACGACCCGGGTCGCGCGGTTCCTGCTCGGCTTTGTCACCTCGTTCCTGCTGGCCCGGATCCTGGGCCCTGCCGGCCGGGGAGTCTACGCACTGACCAGCCTCGCCCCGACGACGCTCGCGACGCTTGGCCAGCTGGGCCTGCCCCAGGCGTTCAGCTTCTTTGCGGGGCGGGGACGCTCTGGACGGCGGCTGCAGCTCCTTGCCATCGGCCTCAGCATCGCCCTGACCGTGGTGCTGGGCGCCGCAATCGTGCTGGCGCTGCCCTGGCTCGAGTCCACGGTGCTGCGTGCGGCCCCTGGCGACCTGGTGCGGCTCTCATTGCTGTCGATCCCGTTCCAGTTCCTGACCGCCTTCGCCGGCGCGGTGCTCATCGGCCGCCAGACGCTGCGCAACTACAACATCCTGCTCATCGCGCAGTCCGTTGCGCTGCTGCTGCTGATGGTCCTGCTCGTGGGGGTGCTGCAGCAGGGCGTCTGGGGCGCGGTGGTGGCCAACCTGGCCATCACGATCGCCACCGCCGCAGCCATGGCCCTGGAGCTGCGACGCAGCACCCGGCACGAGCCACCGGCCACGGACGACCGCGGGGTGCGCATCGGCGAGCTGTTCGGCTTCGGGCTGAGGATCTATCCCGCCAGCGTGGCGGGCTTCTTCGGTTATCGGGCGGATGTCTTCCTGCTGAGCGCCATCGTCGGCGACCCGCGAACCCTGGGCCTCTATTCGCTGGCCGTGAGCCTGGGCGAGCTCCTCTTCTTTGTGCCCGATTCGGTCAGCACGGTCTTCTTTCCGCGAGTGGCAGGTTCCGAGCGCCAGGCCGCCGATCAGCTGACGCCCATGGTCTCGCGCTTCACCGTGCTCATCACCGGGTTGTCGTTGGCCGCGCTGATCCCCGCCGCCTTCGTCCTGGTGCTGGTGCTGTTGCCCGACTACGCGCCAAGCCTCACCGCGTTCCTGGTGATAACTCCCGGCATCGTGGCGCTGAGCGTTGCCAAGGTGCTGACCAGCTACATCGGCGGCCTGGGCATGCCGCTACGGGTTGCGACCGCCTCCGGGACGTCACTGGCCGTCAACCTGGTCGCCAACCTGGCGCTCATTCCGTTCATCGGCTTCGTGGGCGCTGCCGCGGCCTCGCTGATCTCCTACACCGTCCAGGCGGCCATGCTCCTGAACATCGCGTCACGGCTGTCGCGCGTGCCCGTTCGTGGCTTCATCGTCCCGACCGGCGCCGAATGGCAACGGCTGGTCGACGGAGTCGGCGAGATCCTCCGCCTGCTGCGCAGTCGGGGCCGCATGCCGCCACCGCCGGTCGAGGACTGAGTGATGGTGCGCCGCGTCCTGATGCTCACCTACTTCTTCCCTCCGGTGGCCGGGGTCGGCGTCGAACGCTCCCTGAAGCACGCGACGTATCTCCCGCTGGCCGGCTGGATGCCGGTGGTCGTCGCCCCGGCCAATTCCGCCTACCGCCTGGTCGATTCCACGACGCTCGACCGCCTCCCGAGGGGGATCGAGGTCCATCGCAGCCTGACTCTCGAGCCGGGTCACCTGCGCCACGCGATGGCTGCACTTCGGCGCGCGGTGGCATCGGGCGCACCGCCGGCTGCCGACCCGCACGCCCCGGTCGCCGCTGACCACGAGCTGACTCGCCCGACCCGGCCGGGGCCGAGCGACGGCGAGCCGGGATCGCCGCTCAGGACCCTGCTCAACCGGGCGTGGGCCGCCGCGATCCCGCTCCTCTACTTTCCCGATGAGCAGCTGCTCTGGACGCTGGGAGCCATGATCGCCGCGATCGTCACCCATCGCCGCGACCCGGTCGACGCGATCTACAGCTCGTCCCCGCCCATCTCGGGCCACCTGGCGGCCGCGGCACTGAGGCCGATCCTCGGTGTTCCGTGGATCGCCGACTTCCGCGACCCGTGGATCGGGAATGCCTATCAGCGGCCGCTGGCGGCACCGTACCGCCTGCTGCAGGCCAGCCTCGAACGCTCGATCATCGCCGCAGCCGACCGCAGCGTCTTCGCCTCGGCCGGCGTTCGCGACGAGTACGCCGAGCGATACCCGGCATTCGCCCATCGGCTGGTGACCATCCCGAATGGGTACGACCTGCGCGAGATCGACGCGCTTCCGGCGGCCGACGCCCCGACCGAGGATGGCACGCCATTCCGGCTGGTGTTCACCGGCAGCATGCAGTACCTGCCGGAGCTCGAGCTGCTCGTGGACGGCCTCGAGCTCCTCCTGGCGCGCCGGCCCGACCTTCGTGAGCGGCTGCGGGTCGACTTCGTTGGCTGGTTCAGCCCCGAGACGCAGGTCGTCGCCGACAGGCGCTTCCCGGCACTGGAGCCGGTCGTGCGGCGCTTCGGGTTCGTGCCGAAGCAGGAGGCGCTCGCGCACCTGCGTTCCGCCGATGCGGCCTTCATCGTGCTGGCCGCCGCACCAGGTCGCGCGCACGTGCCGCCGGCCAAGCTGTTCGAGTACATCGGCCTCGACCGCCCGGTGCTGGCCATTGCCCCGCCGGGAGAGGCGCGGCGCATCCTCGATGAGCTGGGCTGGGGGCTGGCCGCCGATCCCACCCCTGAGGGCGTGGCGGGCGGCATCGAGCGGTTGCTGAGCGCCGCTCCGTCGGGCGGCACGGCCGATCCCGAACGGCGCTACGAGCGGTCGACGCTCAGCCGCCGCCTGGCGGCGCTCCTGGACGAGGTCGTGAAGGCCGCCGGCTAGGTGTCCGGCAGGAGCGAGCTGCGCCGATCCGCAAACTCCTGGTTGGCGCGGTCGTAGTCCTCCGGGCGCCCGATGTCCAGCCAGTAGCCGTCGAACGGGAAGGTCGCCGCCGTCTCGCCGCGCTCCAGCAGGTCGAGCATCAGGTCGTCGAAGCCGAAGTGGGTGCCCGGCGTGTAGCGGTCGAGCGTCGTGCGCGAGAGTGCATAGATGCCCATGCTGATCATGAAGCGCAGTGTCGGCTTCTCCTCGAAGCCGACAATCCGGCCGTCCTCGATCTGCAGCACGCCGGACTCGACATGCAGCTCACGCTCGCAGGTCGACACGGTGATCGCCGCGCCACTGGCTGCGTGCTCGCCCAGGAGTCGCGCGAACGGCAGATCGGTCAGGACATCACCGTTCATGACCAGGAAATGGTCCGGCAGCCGCTCCCGGATCTGCAGCGCCGGACCGAGCGTGCCGAGCGGCTGGTCCTCGGTGGCGTAGTCGACCGCGATGCCCCACTGGGACCCGTCGCCGACATACGCCCGGATCAACGAGCCGAGATGGCCGATCGCCAGCGTCGCCGAGCGAAAGCCCTGGCCGGCCAGCTGCCGCAGCACGATCTCGAGGATCGCCGACTCGCCGGCGATCGGCATGAGCGGCTTCGGCAGGGTCGTGGTGAAAGGCAGCAGGCGGGTTCCCTTGCCGCCCGCCAGGATCAGCGCATGCATCGGGCTAGACGTTGTAGACCGATGTCTTGTAGCCGGCCAGGTTCTCCGGCACGCTGAACCATCCGATGGTGCGACGCAGGCCCTCGGCCAGGGTCAGTGTCGGTGCCCAGCCGGTCGCCTCCCGCAGCCGGGTGCTGTCGGCCACCAGGCGCTGCACCTCCGATGCCTCCGGTCGCAGGCGCTGATCGTCCTGCTCGATGGCCACCTCGCGGCCCATCAGCTGCGCGATGGTGGCCACCAGCTCGCGGATCGAGATCTCGACCCCGGTCCCGGCGTTCAGCACGCGGCCGACCACGCGCTCGGCCGGCGCATCGGCAACCGCGCGGAACGCGGCCGCCGTATCCGTGACGAAGGTGAAGTCGCGGGTCGGATCGAGCGCACCGAGGCGCACCGTCGCGCGGCCCGCGGCGAGCTGCGAGATGACGGTCGGGATCACCGCTCGCGCCGACTGGCGGGGTCCGAAGGTGTTGAACGGCCGAAGCGTCACGACCGGCAAGTCGAAGCTGAGGTGGTAGCTCTCTGCCAGCTTGTCGCCGGCGATCTTCGAGGCCGAGTAGGGGGACTGCGCCTGGAGCGGATGGGTCTCGTCGATGGGCACGCGCTGCGCGGTGCCGTACACCTCGGAGGTCGAAGTGCACACGATGCGGGGCGTCTGGTGAAAGCGCGCCGCTTCCAGCACGTTGAGCGTGCCGCCGCCGTTCGTCTCCAGGTACGAATGCGGGGCGCGGTAGGAGTACGGGATGGCGATCAGCGCGGCGAGATGGTAGATCGCCTCGACGCCGGCCACGAACTCGCGCACGGAGTGCGGGTCGCGCACATCGCCGAGCACGACCTCGACGTTGTCCAGCACCGCCGCCGGCAGGCCCTCGAGCCAGCCCCACGAGCTGAACGAGTTGTACAGGACCATGGCCCGCACCCGGGCGCCGGAGGCGACGAGCGCCTCGACCAGGTGTGAACCGATGAAGCCCTCCGCTCCGGTGACGGCGACCAGCTGCGACAACGGCGCTCAGTGCGTGCCGCGAACGGCCGTCGCCGCGCTGGCCCTTCGCCGATCGAGCTGCTGCACGACGTCCCTCGCTCTGCGCCGCGCGGTGTCGCGCGGACGCCGCGGAGTATACCGTCAGGGAACCGCGCGGATCTCGTTGAGCACGGCGTCCGATACGACCGCGCTGCCTCCCAGCACGTGCGTGAGGCTCGGGTCGAGACGCCCGATCTCAGGGCTCACCGCTTCCAGTGGAGCCGGCAGCGCGCCGGTCGGCAGATGCGCCTGGCGGGTCAGCAGCACCGGGTCACCGGTCGCCCCGGCCGACAGCGCGTCGGGGAAGAGCGCACCGGTGGCGACCCACAGGTGGTCGCCACTGGCCGCGTTGAAGAACTGCTTCGAGATGTGGATCGCGGTCTCGTAGCGATCGTCGCCCGCCAGGCGCGTCACCGTCCCGGCGTAGCCGTGCAGCTGGGCCTCGACCGCGGTGGAGATCGAGGCGGGGCCTCCGAGCACCCAGATCCGGTTCGGACCGAGCGACGAGAGCTTGGCGGCGGTCGAGGCCGGGATGTCGTTCGACCGCACCAGCAGGATCGGCATGTTGGCCCTGGAGGCCGCGGCGCCGCCGGCCAGCGCATCGGCGAAGCCCTGTCCGGTGGCGACCATGACGTCCGACACTCCCGCGGGGAAGGCGTTGCCGACGACGTCGACCGCCGTCTCGTAACGGTCCGTGCCGCCGAGTCGGATGACGGAATGGCTGCGCGCGTAGGCGGCCAGCTGTGTCTCGACCGCGGTCGACACGATCGCCGGGCCGCCCAGCAGGTAGATGACGTTCGGCTTGAGACGCGTCAGCTCGGCGCTGGTCGCCCCAGGAATATCGTTCCTGCGCACCAGGAGCATCGGACCCCCGCGCCGGTCGGCAGCCGGGGCACCGGCCAGCGCATCGGGGAAGGCTTCGCCGCTGGCAACATAGGCCGCCGCAATGCCCGCGCCGGGGCTTGGCCAGTGGATCTGCGACACATTGGCGGCGGTGCCGTAGCGG
Organism: uncultured Chloroflexia bacterium; assembly: GCA_963716585.1. Lineage (GTDB taxonomy): Bacteria > Chloroflexota > Limnocylindria > QHBO01 > QHBO01 > JAICUY01. The sequence goes on along the minus strand of CAVQTN010000002.1, from coordinate 1,048,595 downwards.
TCGGCGCCAGCCGCGCGCACCACGCTGCGCGGCGCCGCGCTCGGCGTGGGCGTGGCGCTGGCGCTCGCCGTCGGGGTCGGAGTGGGCGATGGCCCGCCAAGGGTGACCGCCACCTCGAAGATCTTGCCGTCGTTCTCGTTCTGGTCGGCAGCGTTGTCGATGCCGCGATCAGCCACGTAGGCGCTCCAGCCGCTGCCGTTCGAGCGCGGCGCGATGGCCACCTCGCCCGGGTGGCTGATCCCGAAGATGCCCTTGAGGTCGATCTCCTGCAGCACCGAACCGGCCGTGGTCACCTGGCTGAGCAGCTGATTGCTGACCGTGTTGCTCACGATCCAGAGGGTGCCGTCCGAGCTGAAGTCGACGCCTTCCGGATTCTTGTGCCCGATCACTTCGGTGTCGAAATGGTTGACCACGACGTCGTCGCCACCGTCGCCCGACGTGCCGTCGAAATGGCCGTTGGACCCCGGGGCGAGCTCCCAGATCTCCTTGCCCGTGCCGTCCGAGATGAAGAGGTGACCGTTCCCGAAGCCGAGCCCCTCCGGATCGATGACGCACGGCGTGCCGCCCGACGCGCAGGCGTGCACCAGCGAGAAGGAGCGCACCAGCGTGTCGTTGCCGTTGTAGACACCGTCCGACCCGGGATCAATGACGAACACCTTGTCATTGCTGTCGTCCGAGCTGTACATCAGCTTGCTGCCCGGATCGACCGTGACGCCGGCGGGCTCCCGCTGATTGAACCTCGTGAGATCGAATGTTCCGGCAAGCGTTCCCGTCCTGCTGGAGATGAACCCGTTCGCGCCATTCCACCAGGGCGCCGGTGCCTCCTCGATCTCGGAGTCGGTGACGATCAGCTGATCGAGCCAGCTGGCATACGCGATCGCGCCGGGGTCGGTGCTGGGTGTCGCCCACGCGGACGTATCGATGGTCCGGATGACGGTCGCCGGGGTGGCGGCCAGGGCCTGCAGCTGCGGACTGAGCGCCGCCGAGGTGAGCTCGAGCTCGACGACGCCGGCACCGCTGCCCTGCAAGGAGCCGGCGTCCGCCACGAAGAGGTTGGTGACGGACGGCCCGTCCGTCGGATCCGCGCTGGGTGCCAGCGCGATCCCGCGCGGGTCGCGCAGCTGCGCGTCGCTGACGTCGCGTGATTCCCGTGCCGCGCCATCAGGCGCGACTTCGTGGAGCAGCGCCGCGTCCGCATCGAGGACGAAGATCGTGCCGTCCGGCGCGACGGCCGGACCGATCAACCGGTCCTCCGCCACGCCTCCGAGGGTCGCCACCAGCGACTCCGCCGAGCCTGCAGCGAGGCTCGCGCGCCGATGCAGCTGTGCTCCTTCGAGCACGACCCACGAACCGTCGCGTGGATCGACCGCGATCCCGCTGGCGGCCGTCGGCAGCGAGTCGGCCGACACGGCCGCTGCCGCGCCGGCGGAGGGAAGGATCAGGAGGGATCCACCGGGCTCGCTGGCCACCACGTGGCCAGCCGAGGTGTCATACCCGAACAGCCTGCCATCAGCTGCTCGGCCCAGCGACCGGCCGCCACTCATCGCTCCGGATGCGGCGACGTAGCGGATTTGCGCCTGGCCCGACGTGCCGCGGTCCAGGACCGCCAGCGACTGCTGTCTGGTGTCGTAGACGATGCCGATCGGCCTCGCGACGCCGATGCGACCGGCCTCGAGCAGCTGCACCACCCGCGGGGTGGCTTCGCGCAACCTGGCTCCGGGCGCGCCGCCCAATGCGGCGCCGGGGATCGACAGGCCGACGCTCGCGACGAGCGCCACGACGAGCGCAAGGACCGCCGCAGCGGCCCGGGCGGACCGCCGTCCTCGGTGGCTCGACCCGTGGGTCACAGGCACGTACTACCCCCCTGGTGGATGGCTTGGATCAGGCCCCGAGCCCGCTGGCCCGGGGCCTGACTGCCGGTCGACCGATCAGGTCGCCTTCAGCTGGTTGACGACGTTCTCCGAGATGAGCGTCGGCCCGCCGAGCACGGTGATCGCGTTCGGGTTGAGCCGCGTCGCCTCGGCGGCGACGCCCTTCAACGGCGGCGGCGCAGCGCCAGTCGGAAGCGCTGCGGCCCGGGTGAGCAGCAGCGGGTCCGCATGCGGACCTGCCACCAGCGCATCGGGGAAGATCACGCCGGTCGCCACGAACATGTGGCTGTTGGCGCCGGGCGCGAAGAACTGGGTGGTGATCGCGATGGCCGTCTCGTAACGGTCATCCCCGGCGAGGCGGGTCACCGTCGTCGCGTAGGTGTGCAGCGCCGTCTCGACGCTGGCCGACACCGAGACGGTGCCACCCAGGATCCAGATCCGAGTCGGCTGAAGTCGGTTGAGTGCGGTGATCGTCGCCGACGGCAGGCTCGCGGGCTTGGTCAGCAGGATCGGGATGTTGTTCGCCGCCGCCGCCGCCCCGCCCGCAAGCGCATCGGGGAAGTTGGTCCCGTCGGCGATCATCACGTCGCTGACCGGGTCCGGGAAGGCGTTATCGACGATCGCTTTCGCGCTTTCATAGCGGTCGGTGCCCGCCAGGCGGGTGACCGTGTGGCTACGGGCGTACGTCGCCTTGAGTTCGTTGAGGACGCACGTCGGAGACGACCGCCGTGCCGCCCAGCACGAAGATGGTGTTGGGCTTCAGCCGCGCGAGCTCCGCCTTGGTTTCCGTGGGAATGTCGCCCTGCCGGGTCAGCAGGATCGACGTCGCCTTCGCGTCCGCGGCCGGGCCGCCCGCCAGCGCGTCGGGGAACTGCAGGCCGGTGGACACGAGGACCGAGTCAACGCCGGCGCCCGGGGACGGCGTGAGCTGCTGCGACAGCTTGGCGGCGGTGTCATAGCGGTTGGCGCCGAAGAGTCGCGAGACGGCGGGGCCGCCGCCCGCGGTCGCGGTTGACGTCGGGGTCGGGGTGGGGCTCGGCGCGACGCCGCAGGCCAGGTCCCGGACGAGGGTGTTGGAATTCACCTGTGGCTGCGGGCCATCGGTGTCGGTCCAGCTCACGTTGGCGGTGTTGCGCACCGTGTCGTCGAAGGACACGCCGTCCTGCGGGTTCACGCAGGCGGTGGCGGCGTTGGCGGCCACGGTCACCCCGATCACGACGCTGACCGTGCCGGAGGCGGCCACGCTCCCGACGGCGCAGCGCACCTGCGAGGGGCCGTGCGTGCCGCAGGGCACTGCTGCGCCGCCGTTGACGGCGAAGGTGGCGGTGTTGATGGTCACCTGTGGATAGTCGAGCGAGTTGTCGGTGATGACCATGGTGGTGGCGGGGAGGGTGCCGACGGTGGCCAGCAGGGTGTAGGTATACGACGAGCCCAAGGCGACGGTGGCCGGCGGTGCAGGGGCCGATGAGCTCTTGTCGAGCGTCACGTTGTCGGTGCCGGCGACCACCAGCTGAACGGAGAAGGCCAGGACCGCCAGGGCGGTCAGGGCGGCGATGATCCGCGCGGAGCGCAGCTTCACCGGGGTTGAAGGGCGAGCGATCAAGGTGGGATCCCCTCGTGCGCGATGGATGATTGCGAGCACGTACGCCGGTGAGGCGCCCGGACTCATGGAGCCGCGATGGTAGTACGACCGGGCAAGACGCGCCAGTACTCAATGGCTTGCCCGCTGGGCGGTCAGGTGAGCTGAAGTGAGGTACCGGCGACTAAGCGGTGGTGCCGTTCGTCACCGGTACCGCGGTACGCGGGGGTCGACACGCGAGAGCGCTCAGAACGCCTCGAGGTAGCGCTCGACCTCCCACCCCGAGACCTGCTTGCGGTACTCGTCCCACTCCTCGGTCTTGGCCTCGACGAAGCGCTCGAGGACATGCTCCCCCAGTGCCTCGCCGATCACCGGGTCGGCGCACAGCTCATCGAGCGCCTCCCGCAGGGTGCCGGGCAGCTGCCGGATATGGCGCGACTCGAGCTTCGCCGCATCGAAGTGGTAGAGGTTCTCCTCGACCGGATCGGGTGGCGTCAGGTCGCGGTCGATGCCGTCGAGTCCGGCGGCGAGCATCACCGCGAAGGCCAGGTACGGGTTCGACGAGGGATCGGCGCAGCGCAGCTCGATGCGGGTCGAGTTCGTCTGCCCGGCGCTGATCTGCGGAATGCGGATCAGCGCGGATCTGTTGATGCGCGCCCAGCCGATGTACACCGGCGCCTCGTAGCCGGGCACCAGGCGCTTGTAGGAGTTCACCAGCGGCGCCAGCACGGCGATCATGCCGCGGGCGTGCTCCAGCGTCCCGGCGATGTACTGGCGCGCCATGGCGGACAGTCCATAGCTGTCCGACGGATCGGCGAAGGCGTTGACCTTGCGCTTGACGTCCCACAGCGACTGGTGGGTGTGCATTCCCGAGCCGTTGATGCCGAAGAACGGCTTGGGCATGAAGGTGGCGTACAGGCCACGCCGAGACGCCGCGGCCTTGAGGGTCGTCTTGAAGGTGACCGCGTTGTCGGCGGTGCGCAACGCGTCGGCATACTCGAAGTCGATCTCGTGCTGGCCGGTGGCGACCTCGTGGTGCGCGGTCTCGACCTTGATGCCGAAACCCTCGAGGTCGTTCATCATCTCCTTGCGGACCTCGGTGCCCAGGTCCTCGGAGAGGTCGAAGTAACCGGCCGCGTCGTGCGGCAGCGATTCGGTGCCGCCGTTGCGCTGCAGCAGGAAGAACTCGAGCTCGGGACCGGTGTTCAGCACCAGCCCGCGCTCCCGGGCCCGATCCACCTGGCGACGCAGGACGTGCCGCGGGTCGCCGGGGAACGGATCGCCGTTCGGGGTGAAGACGTCGCAGATGACCCGCGCGCTGCCGGTCGCCACCTTCGTCCCCGCGGCGTCGATGCCGGGCTCCCACGGGATCGGCGCGAAGGTCGTCAGGTCCGGGACCAGGAACATGTCGGATTCGGCGATCCGTGCGAAGCCCTCGATCGACGAGCCGTCGAACCATTTGCCGTGCTCCACCGCCGGCTCCAGCTGGTGCATCGGCACTTGCACCGATTTGACCGCTCCGACGACATCGGTGAACTGCAGGCTGACGAAGCGCAGGTTCTGCTCCTCGGCGAGCTTGAGGGCTGCCGCGAGCTCCTTGGTGGCCATGATGATCCTCGAGAAGGTGATTCCTTGGTCGATCGTCAGCGTAGGGCGCCGGCCCGGGCGCCGGCAGTCGGGGAACCAATCCTGGCCTCCGAAGCGTTGTGCACTCTGCACAAACCGTCTGCCGGTCTAGCTCCCGTCGGCGTCGCGCAGCAGGCGCAGCGCGTCCTCCGGCCGGCGGGGGTCGATGCCGCGATCGGCACGCGCCCGCCGCAGCCGATAGAGGACCGTGTTGCGGTGGACCCCGAGGGCACGGGCAGCCGGTGCGATGCGCCCGTTGGCCCGTGCGACCGCGAGCAGCGTGGCATCCAGGCCATCGTCGACGGCCGGCAGCGGTGGCGGCACCGGCGCAGGTGGCGGCCGACGCAGGAGGGCGCGCAGGGTGACCGCCAGCGCCTCCGCGGCGACCTCGTCGATGCGGGCCAGCGGCAGATCGTCGAACAACCAGACGGACGCGCCCGAGCGCACCGGCTGCTCGAACAGCCACAACCCCTCGGCGCTGCGCCGTACCGCCCGGGCATGCCATGCCGCGCCGGAGAGCAACCCGGCGAACAGCGCCGCGAAGCGCGCCGCCGGCGCCCGGCCGGCCGGCCGCGGCGTCACTGCCAGCAGCTCCCGTTCGGCCACCACGCCCACGCCCCGTCGTAGCCGCGCGGCCACGAGGCCGGCCGGCGCGGCCGGTGCCGGGTCGGCCAGGGCGGCCTCGGCCGCACGCAGGCGAAGCTCGCCCGCGAAGCGCTCCAGGAATCCGGCCTCATCGGCCAGGTAGGCCCCCAGCGCTTCGACGAGGCTGGCAGCCGGTCGCGAGCTGGCGAGCACCGGCAGGTCACTGCCCGCGCGCTCGAGCGGCGCATCCGCGCCGGCGACCATGACCGCGCTCGGCCGCAGGCCGGCCTCCTCGATCGAAACGCGCAGCTCGTCGAGCGACGAGCGATGCAGCAGCCCGGCGTCGACGACCAGCATCTCGCCCTCGGCGCGCGGTGGCAGCTGCGGAGCGGCTATGCGCGTGCGCAGCACGCCGCGCACGCTGTGGCCGAGCGCCTCGATCGAGCCCGAGACGAGGCGCGCCTCCGGGTCGGCGGCGCGCCACGCATCGATGACGCTGGTCACGGCGGGTTCAGCCGGCGGCGGCTTCCGCGGCCCGCGCCAGGTCGTCGATCAGGTCCTCCGCGTCCTCGAGGCCGATCGAGACGCGGACCGTGCCCGCCGACAGGCCGCCGGTGGCCAGGTCGGCCTCGCTGAACTGGCGGTGCGACGACGATGCCGGATGGCTGCATAACGTCTCGGCGCTGCCGAGGCTGGTGGCGTGCACGGCGACGCGGATCTCGCCCAGGAACCTCTCGCCGGCCGGCCGGCCACCGGACAGGTCGATGGCCATCATTCCGCCCGCCTTGCCGTCGCGCAGCTGTCGCCGGGCAAGCGCGTGCTGCGGATGCCCGGTCAATCCGGGGTAGCGCACCGCCGAGATGCCCGGCGCCCCCTCGAGGGCACAGGCGACCGCCAGGGCCGTCGCCGAGTGGCGCTCCATGCGCAGCGCCAGCGTCTTCAGCCCGCGCAGCGCCAGGAATGCCTCGAACGGGTTCGCGTTGCCGCCGACCTCGACCGCGACGTGGCGCGCCGCGGCGACGCGTTCGGCGCTACCCAGCACGACCCCGCCCAGCAGGTCGGAATGACCGCCGATGTACTTGGTCAGCGAATGAACCACGAGGTCCGCACCGAGGCCCAGCGGGTTGCAGAGGTACGGCGAGGCGAACGTGTTGTCGACGATGACCGCGGCGCCATGCCGCCGCGCCAGCTTCGCGACGGCCGCGATGTCGGGCAGGTCGGTGGTCGGATTGGCGATCGTCTCGAGCCAGATCAGGCGGGTGCGCTCGGTGATGGCAGCCTCGAGCGCGGACGCATCGGTCTGGTCGACGAACGAATGGGCGATGCCGTAGCGCTCGAGGAGCCCGGCCAGCAGGCTGTACGTGCCGCCGTACAACGCGACCGGCGCCAGGACGTGGTCGCCCGGCTCGACGCTCGACAGGATGGCGGCATGGATGGCGGCCATGCCCGAGGCGGTGACATGCGCGGCCTTGGCGCCTTCGAGCGTGGCGAGCGCATCCTGCAGGGCCTCGTGCGTCGGGTTGGAGTAGCGCGTGTACGAATGGCCCGGGGTCCGGAACTCGAGCAGGTCGGCCAGGTCCTGGGCTGATCCGACCTCGAAGGTGGTGGTCTGGTAGATCGGCACATTGATCGGCGCCTGCGGTGCTTTCGGCACCCGGCCGGCGGCGTGGATTGCCCTCGTTGCGAAGCCTGGCATGCTGCGGGCGAGTCTAGCAGCCGGCGCCGGCGACTAGGGCGCGGGTGATCGGGTCGAGAGCAGGCTGGGGCCGGGTGCCGCCTCGCCGCCCAGCAGCCTCTGCACCTCGTCGCGGATGACATTCAGCCGCGGAATCAGGATGTAGCCCGTGGCCGAGCTGGCGCTGACCTGGTAGTACTCCGGCGGCTGCAGCACGATCCGCTGCAGGTTCCCGATGTCCGCGTCCTGGACGACCTGCGCGAGCTGCGGGATCTGATCGGAGGGCACGTCGGTCAGGATGGTGTGCTTCACCGCGTCGAGGAGGCCGGGCAGCGCCGTGAGGAGGTTGCCGGCGGTCAACTTGGCGCGCATGGCAGTCAGCAGCTGCTGCTGGCGATCGGCCCGGGTGAAGTCGCTGTCCCCGGCGCCGTGCCGCGAGCGCACGAAGCCCAGGGCGGTGTGGCCGTTCATGTGCTTCAGGCCCCTGGAGAGGAAGAAGCCGGTGCGATGGTTGTGCTCGTCCGAGTAGGTAGGGTCGACGATTGCACGGGCCACGTCGAGGTCCACTCCGCCGATGCTGTCGACCGCCTCCTTGAAGCCGAGCAGGTTGATCGCGGCGAAGTAGTGGATCTGGATGCCCAGGAGCGTGCCGACCGCCTGCTTGAGGGTCGCCACCCCGCCGTCCGGGTAGCGGGCCGGATCCTGGTTGGCGATGACCATCAGCGCGTTCAGCTTCTGGTTGAAGGTGCTCCCATCGGGCAGCGGGGCAGCATACGTGTCACGAGGGATCGAGATCATGGCCGACGGTCCGCCGTTCGGATCGAGGCTGACGACCATCATCGTGTCGGTCAGCTGCGTGCTGCGACCGGGCAGCGCGTCGACGCCGACGAGCAGGATGTTGACCCGTTCATCCCTGTCCGGCTGCTGGGAGGGCACGGGCAGCACGCTGAAGCCGGGGATCGACGACTGGCCCTGCGCCCCGCCCTCGCGCGACACGGCTCCAAGCGTATCGATCGCCTTGGCCGCGTAGTAGGCCGGCAGGCCGTGCATCAGCAGCGTGACGGCCACGACGGTCGCGGTGGCGTACGTCGTCCAGCGCCGCGCGCTGGCGCCCTCCCGCAATCCATGGGCCTGCACGATGGCCAGCAGCCGCCAGCCGAGCAGCACGAGATCCAGGACGATCAGGCCGACGAGGAAGCGGGGGTCCAGCATCCTCGACAGGAGGCCGGATCCAGCCAGCAGCACGGCCGCCGCGGCTGCGCCCACCAGCAGCAGCACCGGCGCGAGCAGGATCCAGGCAAGCCCGACCTGGCCGTTGTAGGCCTGGCCGAGGCCCGGCAGCAGGAAGGAGAAGAACGCGGCCAGCGATGCGCGCGGGTCCGCCGGCGTGGGCCGGCCTGTGGATGTGCTCACGAATCCTCGATAGTCGCCCGGAGGCGCGGCGCGAAGGCCTCCACGGGCGGCCGAGAGTATAGCCGAGCGCTCGCCCGCTGTCAGGTTGCCGCCGCGTCAGGCGTCCGGTCGCTTATCGTCGCGCGGGGGTGTCGGCGACGAGAGGAACGCGTCCATCGCCCTGCGGATCTGGTGGTCCGGGTCGAAGCTGCGGCGGGCGGCGGCGATCTGGCGCCGTACCTCGGTCGGGTCAGGCTCCCGCTCGTCTGTCGCCTCGCCGGCACCGTTGGCCTGTGCGGCGGCCGACGGCGCCGTGACGCCGGCGGGAACCGCGTCCGGTGTCGGTTCCGCTGGCGCGACCGGCCGCGGAATGATGACCGGCGGCGGTTCGGGTACCTGCGGAGGTTCAGGCGCCGCCTGCGGTCGGGCCACCCGCTCGCCAGCCGCCGAGGGGATGGGTGCCGGCCCGACCGGGACCCTGACGTCAACGCCGGCGCGCGGCGCCTCGACCTCGGTCGGCGGGGGCAGGTGACGCGGGACGGCGCGCCGGGCGCGCGGCACGCCGCTGATCTGGTTCTTGCCGAGGGACTTGGCTTCGTACATTGCGCGATCCGCGGCAATCACCAGCTCATCGGCCGCCAGGCCGTCCTCCGGGTGCGACACCAGGCCGATGCTGACGCTGGTCTCCGTTCCAGGGCCGCCGGCCAGCGCGTCGCCGAGCTCCTCGGCGCCCGAGCGGATCTTCTCGGCAACCACGAACGCGCCGGCGATGTCGGTCTCCGGCAGAAGGACCAGGAACTCGTCGCCGCCGTATCGGTAGGCGGTATCGACCGTGCGGATAGAGCGACGGATCACGGTCCCCAGCGCCCGGAGAACCTCGTCGCCGCGGTGATGGCCGAGCGTGTCGTTGACGACCTTCAGGCCGTCGAGGTCGATCATCAGCAGGCAGAAGCCACGCGCACTGCGGCGGGTGCGACGCACCTCCTGCTCCAGCGTGGTGTAGATCTGCGAGCGATTGAACAGGCCGGTCAGCGGATCGATCAGCGAGGTGCGCTGCAGCCAGGCACGCACCCGGCGCTCCTGCGCGGCGAAGACGCCGGCGAGGTACGCCAGCAGCCAGATGGAGCCGACGTTCAGGCCGAATCGCAGCAGATCCCCACCCGAGTACGAGCCCCGGGCGGGGTCGACGAAGAGCACGCCAAGGTAGCCGAGCGTGGCAAGCGCCGCGACCAGGAAGGCGACCCGCCCGCCGTGACCGAGGGCGACCGCCACCGCCACGATATCGAAGGCGAAGAAGAACGGCGAGCTGCCGTAGCCGGTGACGATCAGCAGGCCGGTGACCAGGCCCAGGGCGATGAGCGCCTCGAGGCCCGAGCTGATCGGTGAGCGCCAGCGGCTCGGCAGGAGCTCGTGCAGCACCAGCACGGCGACGACACCGAGGCCTCCGAGCGCAAAGATCAGGGCCTGGTTGGCCGCAAACGCATCAGACAGCCCGACGCCGACCAGCACGATGGCGATGGTAAGCCACCACAGGATGCGCAGGACGCCCTCGTATGCGGCCCGTCCTTCGGAGCCGACCAGCGGCGCGCCGCGCGACGGCGCCTCGGCCGCCTCGTACTTGGTGGGGAGCTCCGCCGTGCGATCGTCCGTTTCGGCATCACCGTCGCCGTCGCCCTCGCGCGGCGCACCCGGCGACGCCCGGCCGCGCAGCATGGCGAGCAGGGCTCCGATCCCGACGAGGGCGGCGAGAGCCGCCGTGATGATGATGAAGGTCAGCTGGATTGGCACGTATGGAGTTCACCAATCGGTATCGGGTGGCGGTTGGCACGCCCGCGGCGGCGTGGGTGGGTAGTCTAGGTCGGGCTCTTCGAGTGGCGCAAAGGTACTAACCCACCCGTACCCCTCCAGCGTCGCCTGTGAGCACCACTTCGCGGTGATGCGGACCGGTTTTGAGGCACGTGAGTTGCCGATGTACCATGCAACACCGCCCTCTCATCGCGCGTTGCCAAGGTGCCATGACGGATCAAACCCGGCCGCGACACCCGGCGCTCGCGGCATTTCTCTCGTTCCTCTTTCCGGGTCTCGGGCAGGCATATGCCGGCGAGCGCCGGCTGGCCATGCTCCTGGGCGTGCCGGTGCTGTTGATGGCCGCGGCCATCGCGCTGGCGATCGTGCTGTTCGCCGACCGGCTGCGCAACGAGCTTCTCTCGTCCTCATTCCTCGTCGCCGTCCTGCTGCTCGACGCGGCGCTCCTGGTGTGGCGGGTGTTCGCCATCGTGCAGGTCGGCTTCGCGGGCCGGATGCTGCCATCGCCGGCGGCCGCCGCCGCCGGGCCGTCGAGCGGGCAACCGCCGATGAGGGCTCTCGGACGACCAGATGCCACGACCCTGGTGGTCGGCCTGCTGCTGATCGCCACGCTGGCCATGCACGCCTACTTCGGCCTGCTGGTCGGGGAGCTGAACACCACGCTCGAGAGGATCTTCAACGGCGGCAAGGTGGCGGCCGCCGCACCTGGCGGCGATCAGCAGCCGCTCAACGTGCCGGAGTATCGCTGGAACGGGACCGAGCGGATCAACTTTCTGCTCCTCGGCATCGACGCCGGCGCCGGGCGGCAGGAGGCGCTTACCGACACGATCCTGGTGGTCAGCGTCGACCCGGTCGCCAAGACCGCGGTCATGGTTTCCGTGCCGCGCGACACCGGCTCCCTGCCACTCCCGGACTCGAACGTCTATACCGACGGCGTCTACCCGCAGAAGATCAACCAGCTGTCGACCGACGCCGACGCCGACCCGAGCCGCTGGTGCCCTGATCTGCCTGGTGGCGCGGACTGCGGCCTGCGAACGCTCGAGCGCTCGGTGGGCCTCTACCTGGGGATCAACATCCAGTACTACGCGACGGTCGACCTGGCCGGCTTCACGAAGCTGATCGACGCGGTCGGCGGCGTCGACCTGTGCCTCCCCGGCACGCTCGTCGACCCCGAGTACACCGGACCGGGCACCACGGCACAGGGAATCCGGCTGGATGCCGGCTGTCATCGCTACGATGGCGTGCAGGCGCTGGCGTACGCCCGCATCCGCAAGGGGTACCTGGAGCTGCCCGACGGCACGCGGGAGGCACAGAACGACTTCAAGCGGGCGGATCGGCAGCAGGAAGTGCTGCTCGGCCTTCGCAGTGAGCTGGCCGCTGCGAACCTGGTCTTCGAGCTTCCCGGCATCCTCGACGCCATCGGGCGCACCGTTCACACCGATTTTCCGCGCGCGATGGTCGGTGACCTGTCGACGCTCCTGCCGCTGATCACCGGGCCCGACATCGACCGCCTGGTGCTCAGCTACCCCGACTACGTCGACGCGCCGTTGAACCCCCAGGTGAACTACCTGCTCATCCCGCGGCGCAACGCCGTGCGGACCGAGATGACGAAGCTCTTCGGCGACCTGCAGGGCTGGTATCTGGGCAGCAGGGCCGATGGGCCACCCGTCAGCGAACCCTCCAGCAGCCCGTGACCTCGGCCCGGCGCCGGCCGCGCGTGCTGCTCCTGTCGATGTACGCGCTCGATCAAGGGTTGTGGGGCGCCACCGTGCGGATCACGCACATGCGCGATGCACTCGAGCGCCTCTGCGACCTGGAGGTCATCGCGGACTTTCGCGGACGCCGTTCGCTGGCCGAGGCGCGGTACGCGGTCAGCGGGCGACTGCACGGTCTGGCCGGGATCTACGTCGAGAGCTCGTCGTTTCTGCCGTCGCCCATGGACGTCGCGTTCCTGGCGCTCGCACGCTCGCTCGGCATTCCCGTGCTCACCTACCTGCGCGACGCGCAGCCGCTGTTTCCCGAGTACTACCGGGCCGGTTCGCCGAAACGCTGGATCAGCCGCGCCCTGTTCCGGCCGGCGTTCGGCGTGTTGATCGCCGCCTCGTCACAGGTCGCGTTTCCCTCGGCCGGGCTGGCCCGCGCCTTCGGCCGCGACGATCGGTCGCTGCTCATCCCGCCGGGTGCGCCACCGCCGGTGGAGGTCGATCGGCTGTCCGATGCGAACCAGCTGCTCTTCGTCGGCGGCATGCGCTACCCGGTGCACGGGCTCGATATCCTGAGCGAGGCCGTCGAGCGGGCGCGGAGCCTTGGACTGCCTGTCGAGCTGACCTGCGTGTCGCGCCCCGGCGAGGAGCCGCCGGCGCCGCACCCGGGCTGGCTGCATGTCGCGCGTGCCAGCGGCGCCGGGATTCACGCGCTCCTGCCGCAGGTGATCGCATCGGTGACGCCGCGCCGGCGCTCCCCGTACAACGACCTCGGAGTACCGATCAAGGTGATGGAATACCTGAGCTACGGTCGTCCGCTGCTGGTCACCGACTGCACCGAGACGGCGCACATCGTGGAGGCCTCCGGTGCCGGCCTGGTGGTTCCCGACACCGTCGAGGGGCTGGTGAACGGGATCGAGCGCCTCTTCACGCTTCCCCCGGCGGAGCTCGACGCCTTCGGCCAGGCCGCGCGGCACGCGGCGCAGGCGGCCTCGTGGGACGCCAGAGCGCGCACGGTGCTCGACGTGCTTCTCTAGAATCCGGATGATGTCCACGTTCCTCTCGCAGGCACGCAGCGGACGTGACCCGGTCCCGGCACTGGCCGTTGCGTCGGTCGCCGGCCTCCTCATCGCGGCGGCGATGGCCGCGTCGTACGTTTCGGGCGCCGGATTCCTGGTCCTCGTGATCGCGTTGCTGGCCATCGTGGCGCTGGCAACCTTCCTCTGGCCGCGCGCCATGCTGGTGATCCTGGTGCTGGCGCCGATCGCCGATCGGTTCATGATCGCGCCGTTCATGCCGCCGGCCGCGCGACCGATCACCGACTTCCTGTCCGAGGGCCTGCTCACCGTCGTGAGCCTGGTGATCCTCGCGGTCGGGTTCCGCGAGCGACGGATCATGCAGGCGATCGCACATCCGGCAAGCCTGGGGGTGGCCGCATTCGTCGGGCTGGGGCTCGCGTCCGCGGCACTCAACGGCGTCCCGCCCCTGACCATCGGGTCCGGCCTGTTCTTCACCCTCGACGCCGTCGCGATCTTCTACCTGTGCCGCATCGTGGGCTTCACCCAGCACCAGGCGGCGCTGGCGATCGCGGCAGTCCTTGGCTCGGTCCTGCTGATGGCGATCGTCAGCCTGTCGCAGGCGCTCCTGTCGCCGACCATCTTCGGCCTGCACCCCACCCTCGGCCGCTCCGGCGAGGCCGCACGCCTTGGCTCCGTCGTCGAGAACCCCAATGCCCTGGGCTCGCTCATCGAGATGGTGATCCCATTCGCGCTCGCCGGGGCGGTCCGCCTGCTGGCGCCCGGCCGCCGCTGGGCCCTGGGCGTCACGGCCCTGCTGCTGCTCGCGGCGCTGCTGCTCACCTACTCGCGCGGCTCATGGCTGGGGGTCGTCCTCGGCAGCGGACTGGTGCTGCTCATCTTCGATCGCCGGGTGCTGCTGCTCGCCGCGGGCCTCAGCGTGCTGGCCCTCGGGCTCGTGACGTTCATGCCTCGCGACCTTGCGGTGGGGCTGAACTCCGACGGGACCGTCCACCAGGCGCCAGGCTTCGAGATCGTCGACACGACCGGCGATCGGGTCGGCGCGGTCGGCCAGGGTCGTGACCTGCGCGCCATGCTGGTCGTCAACGCCATCCCGATCCTGCGTGATCACCCGCTGCTGGGCGTCGGCCCGGGTCGCTACGGGGGTGCTGCGGCGGCGCACGCCGACTCGCCGATCCACAGGCAATATGGGACGGACAAGCTGCTCGTGGCGCAGCAGACGGTCGACAACTTTTGGCTGCACATCCTCGTCGAGGCCGGCGTGCTGGGCACGCTGGCCTTCCTGTGGATCATCGGGGCCGTGGTGGTGCAGCTGGTGCGCGCGCTGCGCGGCGCCGAGGGCGTCCGCCGGATCGCGATCCTGGGCATCCTGGCCGGCACGCTCGCCGCGATCATCACCACGGGCACGACCATGGGCCTCGAGGCGAACACGGTAGCCTTCATGTTCTGGTTCCTGCTCGGCATCGGCTCCCTCTACCGACCGGCCGCGCAGGCCGGGCATTAAGCCAGCCGACCGAGCAGGACACCAATCGCGGCAAAGACCGCTGCGACCAGGTGCAGCAGGACGACCACCTCGCGCTGGCTGAGCCCACCGCGCAGGAGCCGATGGTGGACGTGGCCGGCATCGGCGACGAACACCGATCGTCCGCCGATCGAGCGGCGCAGGACCGCCCAGACCATGTCGCCGAGCGGAAGCGCCAGGACCACGATCGGCACGTAGATCGGGACGAATCCCGATCCCGGCGACGCAACGGCGATGCCCACCGCGGCCGTCAGGAAGCCGAGCAGCATCGATCCGGCGTCGCCCATGATGATCGACGCCGGATGCAGGTTGTAGACGAGGAAGCCCAGCGTCGCTCCCGCAGCCGCACCGACGATCAGGGTGACCGCGGCGTGGTTCGGCGCGATGACGAAAAAGGCAACCAGGGCGATGAGGACGACACCCGCCGCCAGGCCGTCCAGGCCATCGATCAGGTTGATGGCGTTGACCAGCGCAACGATCCACACGACGGTCAGCGGCAATGACAGCCACCCGAGCTGGAGCGTGCCGCCCCACGGGAGAGACAGCGCGTGCAAGGACAGGCCGAGGGCGGCCGCGGCCACGGCCGCCAGGAGCTGCGCCAGCAGCTTGACCAGCGGCGAAAGGCTGACCAGGTCGTCGGCGACCCCGGTCGCCACCAGGATGGCGCCGCCGACCAGGATCGCCGGGATGTGATCCATCGACGGCGGCTGCAGGCTGCCGGACGGAAGCAGCAGTGCGATCGCCACGCCGAGGTAGAAGCCGACCGCGATGGCCACGCCCCCCAACCGCGGGACCGGCTGGACGTGGACCTTGCGGCCGCCCGGCTTGTCCAGCAGCCCACGCGCAGCCGCCCATCGACGGATCAGCGGAATCAGGAGGGCGGCGGCGGTCAGCGCGACGAGAAACGCGATCGCATAGCTGAACATCGGACGCGGCGGATCATACCGTCGCGATGCTGGTCGGGGCGGCCGGATTCGAACCGGCGACTTCCTGCTCCCAAAGCAGGCGCGCTGCCAGGCTGCGCCACGCCCCGACCGACGCGGGCCGGTGCCATCTTACGTTGCCGCGAGCATCAGCTCCGAAGGAGGCGCTCCACCACCTCGAGGTAGCGCTGTCGCTGTCCCGGCCAGGCATAGGGCGCCGACTGCCGCTGCGCCTCGATGCCGCGCGCCATCGTACCCTCGGGGTCGGCCGCGTCGGCACGGATGGCGGCCGCCAGTGCGGCCGCATCGGCGCCCCGAACATAGCGGATCGCCCGTTCGTCGAGGTGCGCACGGAACGTCGCGAGGTCGGTGGCGATGATGGGGATGCCCATCACCGCGTATTCGAGCAGCTTCGTCGACAGGGAGTACTCGGCGTAGGGGTCCGGCCGGGTGGGCACCAGGCCGATGTCCGAACCTGCCAGCAGCGCTGGCAGGTCGTCGAGTGGCACGCGCCCGCGAAGCTGCACGCGGTCGTGGCTGTCGGTGCGCCGGATCGCCTCCTCGATCTGCGGCCGATACGGTCCGTCGCCGTACACGTCGAGCCGGACGTCGAGTTCGCCCAGCAGCGCCACCGCTTCGATGGCGAACTCCAGGCCATAGACCCGCTGCAGGTTGCTGTGGTGCACCAGTCGCAGCTCGCCGTCCTCCATGAAGCGGCGGCGCGGGTGACGATCCGGGTCGAAGATGTGCTCGTCCGGACTGTTCATGACCACCGTGATGCGCTCCGGAGCGACGCCACGGGCCAGCGACAGCTCGCGCAGTGGCTCGTGCACGGTGATCAGCTCGTCGGCAAGCGCCGCCGAGGCGCGGGTCACGCCGCTCACCAGCGCCGTGAGCGGCCCCTGCGCGCGTCCCGGAAACCGGTCCCGGTAGAACGCCGGCATGTCCTCGTGCAGGTCGAGCAGCAGCGGGATACCCGCGAGCTTGAGCGGAACCGCCGCGATCGCCAGGAAATCGGGCACCGTGGCGACCTGCACCAGCCCGTAATGCCGCCGCCGATGCTCGCTGGTGAGGGCGACCGTGGCGACGCCCATGAAGGCCAGGTACTCGGCGAGGTGGCCGAGCATGCCGTACCACGTGCGGTTCACCGGCAGCCGGTGGACGTGCACGCCCTCGAGCTCTTCGCGCGATGCCTGGCCCTCGTCGCGGAGGGCGAAGACATCGACCTGGTGGCCCGCCTGCAGCAGCGCCGCGGCCTGGCGACGCACACGCTGGTCCTGCGGATAGGTGGCGTGCACCACGATGGCCACCGGCCGCGCGCTCACCGCCGCTTCACCTCGTTCCAGAGCTCGTCCCTGGCCGCGGCGTCCATGGCGTCGAGGTCGAGGTCGCGCGACGAGGCGAGCGCCGCGACCGCACCGTAGCGGTCGATCCAGCGACGGTTGGCCGTGCGAAGTGCCTCCTCGGGGTCGAGCTTGAGCCAGCGGCCCAGGTTCACGAGGGCGAACAGCACGTCGCCGAACTCGTGCAGACGAGCCTCGCGGCCATCCGCGGCGCGCAGCTCACCGAGCTCCTCCGCGACCTTTTCCCAGACGCCGTCGATCGAGGACCAATCCCAGCCAAGGGCGCCGGCCCGCTCCTGGATCTCACGGCTCCCCGGCAGGGCGGGCAGAGCACGGGCGATGCCCTCGAACGGGCCTGCGAGCCGGCCCGCCTCCGAGCGCTCGGCCGCCTTGATCGTCTCCCAGTTGGCGAGCACCTGCTCGACGCCGTCGACCCGCGCGTCGCCGAAGACGTGCGGGTGGCGCCGCACGATCTTGGCGCCGATGGACCGATACACATCGGTCAGGTCGAACGAGCCCTCCTCGGCAGCCAGCTGAGCATGCAGGATGATCTGCAGCAGCAGGTCACCGAGCTCCTCGGCGAGGTCCGCCGCGGAGCCGTTCTCGATGGCATCGACCGTCTCGTAGGCTTCCTCCAGCACGAACGGCCGCAGGCTCTCATGAGTCTGCCGGTGGTCCCACGGGCAGCCGTCCGGCGCTCGCAGCCGGGCGCTGATGGCGGCCATGCCGTGCGGCGAGGCGACGTTGTCGAGGGCAGGCAGCGGCGGGATGAGCCAGTCATCGGCCGACAGCGCCTCATCGCCGATCATGTCCAGCGCAATCTCCTGCGCTGATGACAGCCGGCGCAGCGCGTGCGACGGCGGATACAGGGAGCGCAGCACCCCGCTCGGGGTGGTGCGGGCGTGGCGGCCGGGAAGCGGCGGCCGTGGCTCGACGCCGGGCGAGGCGAGTACGATCACCGGCAGGCCGGGATCGAACGGGATGGCGGCGAGGCGGTCGGCAGCCACGATCTGCACCCCGTCCGCCGGATCGATGCCGGCTCGCGCCAGGAGCTGCTCCAGGTCGGGACGCGACGTGGGCACCGTCGCGGACCTCACCCGCCGGTCTGCGAGGTCGAGCTCGCCGTCGAGGCGAACTCCGGGTCGATCCAGATGCTCGCCTGCTGCTTCTGCTCATCCAGCCAGACCGGGAATCCAGACGACCTGATCTTCGTCAGCCGGTCATCCGGCACGACCATGTTCGGGGTGCTGGCCAGCAGCTTGTAGATGTAGGTGCCCTGGTCGGTGACCACCGGGTCGCTGATCGGGTTCTCCTTGGTCAGGCCGAACACCGCCTTCTCCTGCGCCGCCGGAAGCTCGTAGCGCGCCACCCAGCCGACCAGGCCACCCTGCTGTGCCGTGGCCGCGTCCTCGCTGTTCTGCCGCGCCAGCGCCGCGAACGTGTCGGGAGCCTTGCGCAGTTCGGTCACGAGCTCGGTGGCCTGCTGCGCCGCGTTGACCCGCTCGCCGGCGACCCAGATGACGTGGTAGCCGAACGACGTCTTCACCGGTTGGCTGATGTCGCCGTTCTTCAGGCGAGCGACCGCGGCCTTGAACTCTGGGACAAACTGCGAGGTGGCGGGGTCGTACCAGCCCAGGTCACCGCCGGCGTCCTTGTTGGCGGTGTCGTCGCTCTGCTTCGCAAGCGCGAACCAATCGGCACCCGGCTTGACCGCATCGTCGTGAATCGTCTGGGCCTTCGCCAGCGCCGCCCGCCACTGCGCGTCGGTCGCCTTCGTCTGGTCGGCCGCGCCCGGCAGCGGCTGGACGAGGATGTGGCGCAGGCGGAGCTTGGGAATCGGAAGGGTGCCGGCCTGCTCGGCCGCGATCATGATCTGCGACACCTTCCGCTGCGGCTGGGAGGTTCGTACCACCGTGCCGCCGAAGTAGTCGTTGAACTTGCTGCTCAGCAGCTCGTCGCGGACGAACCCACGGAACTCCTGGTCACTGACCCCCGAAGCGGCGAGCGCTTGGCCGAGCGCTTTGCTGTCACCCGCCTCCTGGCGGGCCTCCACCTTGAGCACGTCGTAGCCCGTATCGGTCTTGGTCGGACCCACGATGTCCCCGGTCTTGGCGTTCTTGGCGGCATCGAACTGGTCGCCGTAGCTGGCGTCACTTGCCCCGACCCAACCAATCAGGCCGCCGAGCTGGTTGGTGCCGGCGTCGGTGCTCTTGTCCTTGGCGATGGCCGCGAAGTCGCCTCCGCCACGCAGCTGGCTGACGATCTCCTGTGCCTGCTTCTCGACCGCCGCCCATTGCGCATCGGTCGCCTTGCTGCCGGGCGTGGCGTCGGCCGGCACCGCGCTGAGGGTGATGAGTGACAGCTTCAGCCGCAGCGGCACCTTGCGCAGCTCGGCGATCTTGGCATCGATCTGGGCCTCGCTGACGCTGATGCCCAGCGCCGGCGCCTCGTCACGCATGAAGGCACCATCGATCAGCGACTTGGAGGCATCGCTGCTGACCGTCTGAAGCTGTCCGCTGAGCGTCTGGAGCTGCTGCTGAACGATCTGGTCCTGGGCGCCGCCGAGCTGTGACTGCAGGTCGGTCGCCCTGGCGCTGAGCGTCGAGGCCAGCACGGAGGCGCGGGTATCGAGCGCGTCGCGGTTCAGGGGCGTGCCGTCGACCACCGCCACCTGGCGCAGGTGCGCCTGGTAGTAGCTGGCCCAGACCGTGGCGCCGAAGATGCCGATGGCCAGCGCGATGGCACCGGCGAAGGCGGCCACGATGAGCTGCTGGCTGCGCAGCTCGTCCTGCCAGCGTGGCCGATGCTTGCGATCGAGGACCGGTCGGTTGCGGAAGGACATGCGCGCTGTTGTTCGTCCCCTGGCTAGTCAGCATTCGTTGCAGCACCGGAGGTCAGTCGTGATCCTCCGGGCGAGCCTGCATGCTAGCCGATGTCCGCTGCGCCTGCCATGCGACGACCAGCCCGTGGCGCGTTCCCCGAAGCCAGGCGCTCAGCCTCCGCTGCCCTGCCCGCGAAACGTCTGCCAGCGCAGGCGGAGCACCATCAGCAGCGCCTCGACGACGATGCCGCCGGTCATCTTGGAGCGACCGGCCACGCGCTCGCGGAAGGTGATCGGCACCTGCCGGATCCGTGCGCCGCGGCGATGCGCCCACCAGGTCGCCTCGATCTGAAAGCCGTAACCCGACGCGCTCGCCTCGCGCAGCCGGATCTGATCGAGCAGCTCGCGGCGCCACGCCTTGAAGCCGCCGGTCAGATCACGGTACGGCAGCAGCAGCACGGTGCGCGCGAAGAGGGTCCCCGCCTGGCTGATCAGGCGCCGGTGCAGCGGCCAGCCGACCGTGCCACCGCCCCGGATGTAGCGCGTGCCGAGAACGAGGTCGGCGTCGCGCATGAGCGGTGCCAGGAGCCCGGGCAGCTGCGCCGGGTCGTGGCTGAAGTCGGCGTCCATCTGCACGACGGCTCGCGTGCCCGGATGCTCCAGGACCCAGCGGAAGCCGTCGCGGTAGGCAGCCCCCAGGCCCTGCTTGGTCGCGCGGTGCAGCACGCTGATCCGCGGCTCGGCGGCCGCCAGCGTATCGGCCAGGCGCCCGGTACCGTCAGGCGAGTTGTCGTCGACGATCAGCAGGCTGGCCTGCGGCAGCGCCGCCAGGATCGCCGCGCTGACCGGTTCCAGGTTCTCGCGCTCGTCATAGGTCGGCAGCACGACCCACACGCCTCGGCCGCCTGCCAGCCCGACACGCGGCTCAGGCTGGGCCGGCTGGCCGTCGGCGTCCCGCACGTCAGCCGTGGTGACCGACCCCGATGTAGCGCACTCCGGCAACCTCGAAGGGTGCCGGGTCGAGCGCGTTGCGACCGTCAACGAACAGCTCGAGGCCCGGCAGCGCCGCGGGGTCGAGCGTCGCGTAGCGCTCATGCGCCGCCTGCAGGATGGCCACGCGCACCGGCTCCGGGGCCTCGAGGTCGTAGGGCTCGAAGCCGAGATCGCGCAGGTGCTCAGCGTCGAAATACGGATCGCTGCCGTAGACACGGGCGCCCGCCGCCAGCAGCTCGTCGCGGAGCCGGAAGGCACTGCTGAACGCGTCCTCGCGCACGTCACCCCGGTAGGCGATGCCGAGCACCAGCACCGGCTGCCCGTCGAGCGAGCCGACGGCGTCCTCCACGCGATCGACCGTCCAGCCGGCCATCTCCTCGTTGATCTCGCGCGCGATCGGTGGGAGTCGAAGCTCGGGCGCATCGTTGAACAGGAAGTGCGGGTAGACCGGGATGCAGTGCCCGCCGACGCCGACCCCGGGCTGGTGGATGTGGCTGTACGGCTGCGAGTTCGCCGACGAGATCACCTCGAGGATGTCGATCCGGCGAGCCGCGGCATAGCGCGCCAGCTCGTTGGCGTAGGCGATGTTGACGTCGCGGTAGGTCGTCTCGGCGAGCTTGGTCATCTCGGCGGTCTCGGCGGTCGCCACCGCGCGCACCTCCGTGCCGGGATCGAGCACCGAGCGATAGAACTCGGTCGCGCGACGCGTGCTCTCCTCGCTCGTCCCGCCCACGATCTTCGGATAGCGGCGCAGGTCGGCAAAGACCCGCCCGACCAGGACGCGTTCCGGCGAAAAGGCCAGGTAGAAGTCGTGGTCGAGGGCGAGCCCGCTGCCCTGCTCGAGCATCGGCCCGAACCGATCGCGCGTGGTGCCGACCGGCAGGGTCGTCTCGTAGATGACCAGCGTGCCGGGCTGCAGGCCGGCGGCGATATCGTGTGTGGCGGCGTCGATGGGCCGGAAATCGATCTGGCGCTGCGCGTCGACCACCACCGGGACGATGACGACCACGGCCTCCGAGTGGCGCACGCCCTCGCTGTCGTCGGTCGTGGCCCGCAGCCGCCCGGCGGCCACCAGCTCCGGCACGCGGTCGATCAGCGTCTGCTCGTCGCGATGCGGCGACTCGCCGCGGTTGATGGCGTCCACGATCCAGGCTGCGGTGTCGCAGCCGATCACCTCGTGGCCGGCAGCGGCATATTGCACCGCCAGCGGCAGCCCGATGTGCCCCAGCCCGACGACCGCGATCTTCACGTCAGCGCCTCCTGCAGGGCCGCGCCGGCGATGACCTCACCCGTCTCGGCGGCCTCCACCATCTTGCGGGCGAGCAGCAGCGCCACGAGCGCGTCGTGCGGATCGACCGGGGACGGTGTGCTGTCCCGCACGGCCCGCGCAAACTCGGCGAGCTCCACGGCCAGCGGCTCGGCGCGCTGGATGAAGCGGCGGGCCATCTCGCCCTCGGCGACCGAGGTAACGGGCGGCGCATCCACCGCGCCGCGATTCTGCCAGGTGTGGACCGCCTCGAGGTTGGCATAGAACACGAGATCCTGGTCGATGTAATCGGCGACGTACATTCCCCGCTCGCCGGTGACAGTCAGCGTGCGCCGCTTGGTCGGCGTGAGCCAGTTGATGTCCAGCACGCCGATGGCGCCATTGCCGAATTTCATGAGGCCGTTGAAGAGGTCCTCGTGATCGGTGTGGATGCGGCGCTCCGTCTCGGCGTACAGCCGAACCGGGTCGCTGTCGATCAGGTAGCGCATGATATCGAGGTCGTGCGGCGCGAGATCGACCACCACGCCGACGTCGCGGATGCGCGCCGGGAAGGGCCCCAGCCGCGTGGCGTGGATCTGGAAGACCCTGCCGAGCTCTCCTTCGCCGAGCCGTCGCTTGAGCTCCCGGATGGCCGGGTTGAAGCGTTCGATGTGGCCGACCGTCAGCATCTTGCCGACCTGTCGCGCCACGGCGATCATGCGCTCGGCCTCGTCGCGTTCACCGGCGATCGGCTTTTCGACGAGGACGTTGACGCCCGCCTCCAGCGCGGCCAGCGTGGCGGCGAGGTGCAGCGAGGTCGGCGCGGCCACGCTCACGAGATCCAGCCGCTCCTCCGCGAACATCCGCAGCGCGTCGCCATAGCCGCGCGCCGCACGGCCGGTGGTCGCCTGCCGCAGCGCGGCGGGATCCGGGTCCGCGACGGCCACGAGGTCGACCTCCTCGACGAGCTCGTCGTAGACCCGGACGTGGTTGCGGCCCATCATGCCCAGGCCCACCACGCCGGCACGCAGGCGCGGCGCGGACTCGTCGCTCATGCCCGAGCCGGCTCGTGGATCGGCACGGCGGCCAGGGCGAACTGCTCGAGTGCGGCGACGATCCGCTCGGCCGCGTGGCCGTCGCCGAAGACAGGCCCCCGTTTCGCCACTGGCGGCTCGAAGGTCGACTCGTCGAGCGCGCGGCGCAGGCCCTCGGGCGAGGAGCTGACCAGCTGGTTCCAGCCGCCGTCGAGGGTCTCGAGCCATTCGGTCTCATCGCGCAGGGTCAGGCACGGCACGCCGGCGAGGTAGGCCTCGCGCTGCACGCCTCCCGAGTCGGTGACGATCAGCGCCGCCCGACGCTCGAGCGCGACCATGGTCAGGTAGCCGACCGGGCCCATCGGATGGACGTTGGGTGGGACCGGCACGTCTCCCTGCGCGAGGCTGACCGCGGTGCGCGGGTGCACCGGGAAGATGACCGGCCGGTCCATGTGCAGCGCCTCGAGCCAGGCAGCCAACCGGACAGGCTCATCGACGTTATCGCCGCGGTGCATGGTGAGCAGGACGTAACCCTCCAGCTCACGCGCGACGGCCGGAAGCGCGTCGAGCGCGTGAGCGCTGGCCCACACGAACGAGTCGACCATGACGTCGCCGACCAGCACGGCGCGCTCGGCCAGACCCTCGCGCGCCAGGTTCGCCATGGAGACCTGGGTCGGAGCCAGCAACAGCTCGCTGAGGTGGTCGGCCACGACCCGGTTGTGCTCCTCCGGCCATTGGCGGTTGTACGACCTCAGGCCGGCCTCGACGTGCGCCGTCCACGGCCGGCGGCCATCGGCATACCGGATCTTGGCGCTGATCAGCGCGGCCGCCAGCGTCGAGTTGGTGTCGCCGTAGAGCAGCACGACATCCGGCCGGTGCAGCATGACGATCGGCTCGAGACGCCGCATGATCTCGGCGGTCTGGACCCCGTGCGCGCCGCTGCCGACCTCCAGGTTCACTTCCGGAGCCGGAATCTCCAGGTCACGAAAAAACGACTCGCTCATCGAATCGTCATAGTGCTGGCCGGTATGCACCAGCAGCTCTTCGTGGTCGACGCGCAGGACACGGCTGACCGGCGCCACCTTGACGAACTGCGGACGGGCGCCGACGACCGACAGGACCTTCACGCCGCCTCCGCAGGTATCTGGCGGCCGCAGCGCGGGCATCTGCCGCGGAACGGGATGCCCTCGTCATCATCGCGAAGCGGCTGGCCGCAGACACAGGCGGTCCCCAATCGGCGCGCCGGATTACCGGCGACAAGCTCCTGGTCAGCAACGTCGCGAGTCACCACGCTCCCCGAGCCGACCATCGCCCATCGGCCAACCGTCACGCCCGGCAGGATGGTCGCATTGGCACCGATCGACGCGCCGTGTCGCACCAGGATCGGTCCGACCTCCCAGTCGTCCACTCCCTTGAGGCTGCCATCCGGGTTGATGGCGCGCGGCAAACGGTCATTGGTGAAGCAGGCGTGCGGACCGATGAACACGCCGTCCTCGACGGTCAGGCCGTGGAACAGGCTGACGTTGTTGCCGATCTTCACGTTGTCGCCGACGATGACGTCGACATCCACGTACGCGTTCTTGCCGATGACGCAGCCGGCCCCGATCCGAGCGCGCTCGCGCACCTGCGCCTGGTTCCAGATGCGGGTGCCCGGGCCGATGCTCGCCTCGGGCGAGACCTCCGCGCTGGGATGCGTGCGCACCGACACGTGTTCGCTCATTCGGGCTCCTGCACAGTCGGAGCCGATTCTACCCGAGCGATCGTCCCGGACGGTCCGGGGTCGCCTCAGCCGAGCAGGGCGCGGAGCTCGGCACGCACCGCTTCGCTGATGCTGGCCGGGCCACCGACCACGATCACCTGCGAGGGGTCGAGGCGCCGGATCTCGTCCGCCACGCTGGCCGGCAGACGGCTGCTCGACACCAGCAGGATCGGATCCCCGTCGAGCCCGGCGGGCGGTCCGGCGGCCAGGCTGTCGGGGAAAGCGGACCCGGTGCTGAGGTAGACGCTCGTCGGACCGCCGGCGGTGTAGCTTGCCGCGCTGATCGCCACTGCGGTGGCATAGCGGTCGACGCCGGCCAGGCGGGTCACCGGGCCGGAGGTGTAGGTCGCCAGCGCTGCCTCGACCCGGCTGTCGACACTCACGGTCCCGCCGAGGATCACGATGCGGCCCGGCCGCAGGCGGGTGAGCTCGGCATCGGTGGCGAACGGCATGGCGCCGGACTTGACGAGCAGCACCGGCGCCCGGTCGCGACCAGCGACCGCCACCCCGGCGAGCGCGTCGGCAAAGCCCTCGCCGGTCGCCACGTAGACGGTCGGCACGCCGGCCAGGTAGCCGGAAGCGCTGATCCTGGCGGCGGTGGCGTAGCGGTCCGCGCCGGCAACCCGGGTGACGCCGCCGCTGGTGTACGCCGCCGCGGCGGCCGCCACCGCGCTGCCCACCCGCGCGGTTCCCCCCAGGATCACGATCCGGGCCGGGCGCCAGGCGGGTCAGCTCGGCGGCGGTGGCGGACGGAATGGTCGTCGAGCTGACGAGCAGCAGCGGGCCGCCGAGCCGGTTCGCCAGTGGGCCGCCGGCGAGTGCGTCGGCGAACTCTTCGCCGCTCGCCAGGACGACCGCCGGCACGCCGGCGGCGTATCTCGTCAGGCTCAGCGCGGCGGCTGTCG
Organism: uncultured Chloroflexia bacterium; assembly: GCA_963716585.1. Taxonomy (GTDB): domain Bacteria; phylum Chloroflexota; class Limnocylindria; order QHBO01; family QHBO01; genus JAICUY01. The sequence goes on along the minus strand of CAVQTN010000002.1, from coordinate 1,022,775 downwards.
CATAGCGGTCCGAACCCGCCACCCGGTATTCGACCTTGCCGGTGGCGAACTGCCAGCTGCTGGCTGTCAGCGCGTTGCCGGCGACGTCCCGCACGCCCGCGGCGATGCCGAGGGTGTAGGTCTGCTCGCCGGCGAGCGGGCGGGCCGGCACCAGCGCCGCGCGGCGCGTCGAGCTGCTGTAGGTGACCGCTGCCGGCACGAGGATCCCGGCGGCATCGCGCAAGGTGAAGGTCGAGGCATTGACGCCGGTGACGGCTTCTCCGAAGGTGACGGTCGGGATGACCTGGGCGGCGAGCCCGCCCTCGCCGCTCGCCGGCATGCGCGAGCTTATGGTCGGCCTGACGTTGTCGACGAACGCGCTGCTCAGGGTGTACGGCGTCCTGGTGCCGTTGGGGAACCAGTTGCGGATGCCGAGCGTGACGCTCATCGGTCCGGGGGCCTGGTACGACACGCGCTCGACGGTGGCCGAGCTGCTCGGATCGTCCACGGTCCTGATCAACGCGCCGTTGACCCGCAGCTCGATCACCGGGTCGAACGAGAGCGAGCTCTTGGGCAGGCGCGTGGTGTCGATCACCGGCGTGACCGCCAGGTCGATCCGCCCGGCTCGCGGAACTCCGAAGTTGAAGTAGTCCGCGTCGCCGGCGGGATAGCTGTTCGGGTGCGCCGTGCCGAGCGGCAGCGCGCGGGCCGCCGCGATGATGTCGTTGCGCTCGGCGCCGTCGCCGACCTGGGCCGCCGCTCTGGCCGGGCTGCCGCCGACGGCGCGATACGCATTCACCCGTCCCCGCCCGTAGCGGTCGTCCCGCCCGGGGAAGCCCAGGTCGTCGGTGGTGCTCAGCAGCCGGTCGACGACCTGCTGGTTGGTGTACGCGGGGTAGCGCGCCATGATCAGCGCGACCACGCCGGCGGTGTTCGGCGTGGCGAACGACGTGCCGCTGATGTCGGTGTACGGTCCCCAGGTGTTGCAGGTCGTACAGTTGGTCGTCGTCACGGCTGCCCCCGGCGCCGACAGGTCGATGGTGGACCCGTAGTTCGACCAGTTGGTGAACTCGTCGTCGGCCTGCGTGGCGGAGACCGAGACGACGTGGTCATAGGCCGCCGGATAGGAGGGAGCACTGCTGCGGTAGTTGCCGGCGGCGGCCACGATCACTGTGCCGGCCGCCCATGCGCGATCGACAGCCGCCTTCACGGCAATGCTGTACTCGAATTCGCCGATGCTCATGTTGATGATCTTGGCGCCCTTGCTGACCGCATAGTCGATGCCCTTCGCGACATCGGACGAGTAGCCGTGGCCGGTGGCGTCCATGACCTTGACCGGCAGCACCTTGTCGCTCCAGCTGATGCCGGCGGAGCCGATGCCGTTGTTCGGCGTGGCAGCGATGATCCCCGACACCCAGGTGCCGTGGCCGTTGTCGTCCGCCGCGGTCGTGTCGAGGTTGACGAAGTCGTAGCCACCGCTGGAGACGCGGCCGACGAGGTCGGGGTGGTTGAACTGGACGCCCGTGTCGAGCACGGCGATGAGGCGCGAGCCGCCACGGCTCAGTGACCAGGCGTCGCGGACGCGCATGCGGTCGAGCGAGTACTGCTTCGCACCGAGCGGGTCGTTGACCGCGACGGCATCGACCTGCATGACGTAATCCGGCTCGACCCAGGCGACCGCCGGATCGGCCTCCAGCTGTTTGACCAGCGCGGCGACGGGCGTGCCGCTGGCCCGGAGCACGATCGGGCCGACCGAGCCGCGGACCGACTCCAGGCGGAAGAGACCACGCGCGCGCTCGATGGCCGCGCCGCTGGCGGGGTCTTTCCACTGCACGATGACCCGATCGGTGGCCCGCTCGGGAAGGCCCTGGCCGCTCTTGCCGGCAGGCGCTGCGGCGAGGGGCAACGTGGTTCCCGGGTGCGGGCGCGGCGCCGCGGCGCTGCTGGGTGCCACCGATGCGGCGAGCAGGACGAGTGAGAAGAGGATCGGGCGGGTTCGCGGCAACATGGAGGCTCCGGGCTGCGACGGGACCCCAACGCATGCCCACGCTCGGGAGGCCGCCGACTCGGACGACGGTATGCGCGGGCAGCCGCGTGGCCAAGCGGACCATCGTCCCGCCGGCGTTCCCGGTACCGATGGCCGAGGGCCGGCGCAGGCTAGCCGGCGAGCAGCTCCAGCAGCCTGGGTCGGGCGGCCGCAACCGCGCGGCCGCGGTGCGAGATGAGGTCCTTCTCGCCCTCCGGCAGCTCGGCGGTCGTGACGCCGGAAGGGAGCAGGAAGATGGGGTCGTAGCCGAAGCCGCCGCTCCCCCTGGGGGCGTCGGCCAGGCTGCCGTGCATCACGCCCTCGAACAGCTCGATGTGCGGCTCGTCGGCGGGAATGCCAATCGCCAGCACGCAGACCATGCGCGCATCGCGCGTCGCGGCACCCTCGACCTGCCCCAGCAGGTAGCCGAGCTTGTCACTGACCGCGGGCCCGCCGAAGCGACCGGTGCGCACCCCGGGGCCCCAGTCGAGCGCGGCGACCTCCAGGCCCGAGTCGTCGGCGAGGGTCGGAAGGCCGGACGCGCGGCAGTAGGCATCGGCCTTGACGGTTGCGTTCTCGGCATAGGTGAAGAAGGGCTCGTCGACCTCGATGTCGAGACCGATGTCGGCTGGCACAACCAGCTGGCCGGGGAGCCACGCCAGGAGTCGCCGGAACTCGCGCTGCTTGCCCGCGTTGGTCGTCGCCAGCAGCAGCTCGGTCACTCGGCGGGCGGTGCGTCGATGGCGGCGTTCTGGATCTCGAAGAGCTGCCTGATGCCGCCCGCAGCGAGCTCGACCATCTGGTCCATCTGCTCGCGGCTGAACGGCTCCTGCTCGGCGGTGCCCTGCACCTCGACGAAGCGGCCGTCGCCCATCATCACCACGTTGAAGTCGACCTCCGCCGTCGAGTCCTCGGCGTAGTTCAGGTCGAGCAGCAGGCGCCCGCCGTGGATCCCGACGCTGACGGCGCCGACCTGCCCGGCGAGCAGCTGGCTCATGCCGTACTTCTTCAGCGCCCTGGCAAGGGCCACGTAGGCCCCCGTGATCGACGCCGTGCGCGTCCCGCCGTCGGCCTGGATGACGTCGCAGTCGAGAGTGATGGTGCGCTCGCCGAGCTGGCCCATGTCGACGCAGGTGCGCAGCGAGCGCCCGATGAGGCGCTGGATCTCGTAGGTCCGGCCACCGGGATGGCCCCTCGACGACTCTCGCTGGCTGCGCTCGGTCCCGGCGCGCGGCAGCATGCTGTACTCGGCGGTCACCCAGCCCTTGCCCTTGCCGCGCAAAAAGCCGGGGACGCGATCCTCGATGGTCGCCGCGCAGATGACCCGCGTGTCACCGACGCGGATCAGCGCCGAACCCTCTGCGAACTTCAGGTAGTCGGGCACGATCTTGATGGGGCGCATCTGGTTCGGCTGGCGGCCGTCCACGCGCCGCGCGGGGGCAACGGAGGTCATCCGCCCGATTGTAGTGCGTGCTACCGTCCGACCGATGCGCCTGCTGGTGATCACCGCGCGTTACCCCACGCCCGACCGGCCGGCCGCCGGCGCGTTCGTGCGTGACCGGCTGGCCGGGATGGACGCGCAGGTCGTGGCGCCGCGACGCTATGACCAGCCCGGTTGGCGCCGTCACCTCTCGACCACCTGGCGGGCGCTCGCCGCCCGCGGCCGCTTCGATGGGGTGGAAGGCCACTTCGTGCTGCCGTCCGGCGTCGTTGCGCTGCTGGCCGCGCGGTTCCGTCGCCTGCCGTTGGTCGTCTATGCTCATGGGCGCGACGTCGGCGAGATGGCCGAGCGCAACCAGTTGATGCGCTGGCTGGCACAGCGCGTCGTACGCGGCGCGGACGCCGTCGCCACGAACTCGGCCGATGCAGCCGCCGCAATCAGCCGGCTCGGCGCGACCGCCGACGTTATTCCGCCCGGCATCGACCTGTCGCGCTTCAGGCCGACGGCGCGTCCGCAGCAACGGCGCGTGCTGTACCTCGGTGGCGCCGCCGTCTACAAGGGTATCGACGTCGCGCGCGCGCTGGCCGACACGCTGGTCGGCCCGGGCCTCGACGAGCGACCGCCTGATGAGATCCCGGCGCTGATCGCCGCGCACGACGTCCTGCTCATGCCGTCGTCGACCGAGTCGTTCGGCCTCACCGCCGCCGAGGCGATCGCCTCGGGTCGCTGGGTGGTCGCCGGCGAGGTCGGCGGCCTCCCCGAGCTCATCGACGATGGCGTCAACGGCACGCTGGTGCGCGACGGCGACTACGCCCGCGCGATCGCGGCGGTCCCCGACTACGACCCGTTCGGGGTGGCCGCGACGGCGGAGCGCTTCGACGAGGCGACGCATCGGCGACGCATGGCCGATCTGTGGCAGCGCGTGCTCAAGGCCAGGGCGGCGCGGTGAGGCCAAGTGAGCCGAACGGGCGCCCCGAGAACGATCACGGCAGCGCCGCGTCGATCTGGTCCACCACCGCGTCGGAGACGGCTGCGCTGCCGCCCAGCACGTAGACATGGCCGGGCCTCAGCCTGGCGAGCTCGGTCGACACGGACAATGGGAGCGACGACGGGCGTACGAGGAGCAGCGGTGCGGGCAGCAGCGCCGCGACCGGCCCGCCGGCCAGTCCGTCGGGGTAGGACGCCCCGCTGGCGACGTAGACGGCGGCCGCTGCGCCGAAACCGCTGCGGCTGACATTGACCGCGGTGCCGTAGCGATCCAGGCCGGCGATGCGCGTCACCGATCCGGCGGTGTAGGCCTGCAGGGAGCGCACGACGCCGTCCGAGACCGCGGTGGATCCGCCGAGAACCACGATCCGGCCCGGGGCCAGGCGGCGCAGCTCCGCGGCGACGGCGGCCGGCACCGCATCGGGTCGCACCAGCAGGACGGGGCCGCCCTCGCGTCCCGCCGCGGCGCTTCCGCCGAGCGCGTCGGCGAAGGTGGTCCCGCTGGTGACGTAGGCGACCGGCACACCGGGGAGAAAGCTCGATCCGCTGACCAGCGCCGCGGTGGCGTAGCGGTCGGCGCCGGCCAGGCGGGTCACCGACCCGGTCGTGAAGCCGGCGAGCCCGCTGGTGACCGAGCCTGAGATGACGTCGGGACCGCCCAGCACCACGATCCTGCCCGGCTGCAGGCGGCCGAGCTCGGTGGCGGTGGCGGCGGGAAGCGCGTCGCGCTGCACGAGCAGCACCGGGCCGCCGGCGCTGGCCGCGGCCGCAGATCCGGAGAGTGCATCGGGAAACGCCTCGCCGGTTGCCAGGTAGGCCACCGGCACACCCGCCCGGAAGCGTGAGCGGCTGATGGCGGCGGCGGTCTGATATCGGTCCGGGCCGGCCAGGCGGGTCACCTGGCCGGACGCCGGCGCGGGCGCCTGGCACAGGCGGGCGAAGACCATGACGGAGTAGCTGGTCTGCGTGGCTGCCGACGTTTCGTGGCTGCCGGCGGCCGCATTGAAATCACCGACCATGATGGCGTGGTGGCCGCTCGAGGCCCACCACTGGTCGATGGTGCGCTGGTAGGAGTAGCCAGGGTAGCCGCGCTCCAGGGCGATGATCTCGCCAAGGCCCGTGAAGCAGATGCCGAGCTGGCCCAGTCGCCGAGCGACATACCCCATGTCATGCGTGAAGACATCGGTCGTCGCCAGCTGGTGGGCGCGCTCGACGCTGATCGTGTCGAGCGCCGTGGAGAGGACGACCGGTCCCTCCCCGACCGATGCGCGCTTGACGTTCGTGAGCTGGACATAGCTCGCGCCGCCGCTGGCCAGCGTCGCTGCGGCAGGAGCGGTGGTGGCCAGGACGACGAGGGCACCGGCGATGAGCAGGGCCAGGCTGCGGCGAATCAGGCGCTGGGGTTCCCCCATGAGCGTATGGCTCCTTGGCGATGGGCATTCGAAGATGGCTGCCGTCCGACGCTACGGGCAGGCATCCCGCGCCGCCATGACCCGATGGGGGTCAGCTCACCCGGCCGATTGGGCCGGGGCCAGTCATGACCCCTCAGTCCCAGAGGCCCGCCAGCTCGCCGATGACCGAGCCGCTCACCGAGGTCGCGCCGCCGAGCACGATGACGGTCGAGGGGTTCAGGCGCCGCAGTTCGTCGGCCACGCCGGGCGGCAGGGCATCCCGACGGGTGAGCAGCAGCGGCGCGCGCAGGCGGCCCGCTGGCGCGATGGCCGACAGCGCATCGGGGAAGTCGCTGCCGGTTGCCAGGTAGACGGTGCCGGGCGTATCCGCCGCGAAGCCGGCCCGGCTGATGGCGATCGCGGTGGCGTAGCGATCGGCACCGGCCTGGCGCGTCACCCCGCCGGCGGTGTAGGCGGCCAGCGTCGTCAGCTGAGCGTCGGGGATGACCGCGGCCCCGCCGACGACCACGATGCGCGCCGGCTTCAGGCGCGTCAGCTCCACGCGCGTGGCGGCCGGAAGGGCAGCGCCGGCTGCGCTGAGCAGCACCGGCCCGGCGGCCCGTCCAGCCGCGGCGCCCCCGGCCAGGGCATCGGGAAAGGTTGCACCGGAGGCGATGAAGGCGACCGGCGCGCCGGTCGCAAACGTCGCCCGGCTGACGGCGGCGGCGGTGCCGTAGCGGTCGGTGCCGGCGAGACGGGTCACGCTGCCGGCGGTGTACACCGCGAGCGCCTGGAGCTGTGCATCGGCGACGACCTGGCGACCGCCCAGCACCACGATGCGCCCTGGCTTCAGGCGGCCGAGCTCCGCGGCGGTGGGTTCGGGCAGGACATCACGCGTGGTGAGCAGCACCGGCCCGCCGAGCTTCGCCGCCGCCGGACCGGCCGCCAGCGCATCGGCGAAGAGGGCGCCGGTGGCGAGGTAGGCAACCGGCACGCCGGCCGCGTAGCTCGCCGCACTGACGGTGGCAGCGGTCGCGTAGCGGTCGGCGCCTGCCAGGCGCACGCTGCGCTTGACGAACTGATCGAACAGCATGTTCCACAGGTCGCTCGTGCCGGTGTCCATGCCCAGCGACCAGATGCCGACCCCGCCGAGCTGCGAGCCGTTGATCAGCCGGTACTTGGCCCGCAGCGAGGTCGGATCGTCGTAGTACGCCTGCCGGTAGCCGCCGGAAGCGGGCCAGACGACCCAGGGGACCTGGCCGGCCGGGTCCCAGTGGCGGCCATACTGCTGCGCCAGCACCTTGCCGCCGAGCGGCCCATCGGCATCGGTCCCGTAGTACACGAAGGCCGTCGAGCTGGCTGGCGACCTGACCGTGCTGTTGAGGCCGGCGCCGGTCGTGTTCCAGGCGCGCCCGTAGTAGGGCACGCCCCAGATCAGCTTGCCCGGGGCGACCAGCTGCAGGTGGTCCGCCAGTGCCTGGCGCACGTCGAAGACGTACGGGTTGTCGATGGGCGCCACCCCGCCGGCGCGCGCCGAGCCGGACCAGCTCATGTCGTAGCCCATCACCATCACGGCGTTGGCGCCGCCCGTCGAGGTCAAGCCCGCCACGTCGTAGCCGGTCGCCCAGCTGGCGGCGCCGGCGGAGGTGTCGACGGTGAGGTACGACCCGACCTTGCCCGCCACCAGACCAGCCTTGAGCTGGTGCACGAATGCGGTGAACTGGGACCGCAGCGAGCTCGGCACCGGCTCGAAGTCGAGGTTCACGCCGTCGGCGTGGCGCGCCCTGATGGTGGCGGCGATCTCATTGACCAGGCGCGTCCGATACGACGCACTGTTCAGCAGCTGCGACATGGCGCTGTAGTCCGAGCCCCAGGCCATGCTCGTGATCGTCGGCACCACGCGCACCCCGCGAGCGTGCGCCGCGTTGATGACATCGGTCATCGCCGGTGAGTTCCATTGAGCCCAGCCGGTGCTCGGGCTGGCGGGCGAGCCTCGCAGCAGGTAACCGTTCGCCTGGGCGCCGATGCTGAAATAGGCGATCGTCGAGAGCAGGTCGTAGCGCAGGGCGGCGAGCTTGGTGGGGGTGACGTACCAGTAGGGCAGGAAGCCCAGCACCTCGCGTCGCAGTGAATTCGGCAGCGTGCCGGCAGGGCCGCGGAACCCACCGCTGGCGGGCACCAGGACCCGCGGGGTGGTGGTCGCAGTGCCGACCGACGGGCTGCCTGCCGAGAGCGACTGGAGCGACCGCTGGGCGGGCCCGGGTGACGGGTCGTTGGCGTGCTCCTCGAGCATCTGGGCAGCGACCGACGGGCGCAGCATGTCGCTGGGCATGGGTGGCAGCACGCGACCGTCAGCCAGTGTGACCGAGCCACCGGAGGGTCCGGCGGCGAGCGTCGTGGTCGACGGCGAGAGGGCGAGCGCCAGCGCGACCGTCAGGCTCAGCCAGACCGAAACGACAGGGGTGACGCGGCGCGATCGGTCCATCAACGATAGGTCTCCTGCAGCGGGCTCGGTGCGCCCCTGGCTGTGATCGAACCGGACTGCACCATGCCGCACGCTACCGATCCACGGCTCCAGCTCCAATGGTACGAACGGTCAGCCCCCCAGCAGCTTGCCGACCTGGTCGACGACGCTCTGCGACAGCACGCTGGTGCCGCCCAGGAACACGACGTGGTGGGGATGCAGACGCTGCAGCTCGGAAGCGACGCTGGCCGGCACCTTGGTGCTCGACACGAGCAGCAACGGGCCACCCTGGATGGCCGCCACCGGGCCGCCGCCCAGCGCATCGGGGAAGGTCCAGCCGGTCGCCACGAACACGACGTCGCTGGTCGGGAAGCTGCTCGCCGAGATGGCGACCGAGGTCGCGTAGCGGTCCGCTCCGGCGAGGCGATCCACCGTCCCGCCTGCCGCAGTGTAGGAGGCGAGCTCGGTGGCGATCGCATCGGAGACGACGCTGCTGCCGCCCAGGATCACGATCCGCGCAGGGGCCAGCCTGGTGAGCTCGGCGGCGGTCGTGTCGGGGATGCCGTCCGCGCCGACGAGGAGCACCGGGCCGTTGGCCACGCCGGTGGCCGGGACGCCCGCCAGTGCATCCGGGAAGTTGGCACCGGTGGCGATGTAGACCGCCGCGACGCCGGGGTCGTAGGTCGCCGCCGAGATGCTGGCGGCGGTCTCGTAGCGGTTGGCCCCGGACAGCCGTGTGACGCTGCCGCCGATGGCGTATGGCACCAGTGCGGCCATCACCTCCGGCCCGACCACCTGCTCGCCACCGAGGAGCACGATCGAGACCGGCCTGAGCCGCTGCAGTTCGGTGGCCGTCGCCGCGGGAATGGTGGTCGCCGTGACCAGCAGCACTGGTCCGCCGCCGTATGCCGCGACCGAACCGCCGGCCAGGGCGTCGGGGAAGTTGCTGCCGGTCGCCACGTAGGCCACCGGCACGCCCGGGGCGAACTGGGCGGCCGACACGGCCGTCGCGGTGGCGAAGCGGTCCGCGCCGGCGTAGCGGTCATGCTCGACGCCGGCGGGCCACGGGCCCGCAGCGCCGAACGTCGCGCTCGGGTTGCCGGCGAAGGCGTAGTGGTAGCCATTGGTCTGCAGCCAGATGCTGTCGCCCGGCATGTCGGCGTGGCTGAACGTCTTGAGTGCCGATGCCGAGAAGCCCCCGCCCGATTTGAACACGTCGCCGTAGGCCATCGACGGGTTCGTCAGGATGGTGCTCACCAGCATGGAAGCCCCGCCTTCGGTCGCGAAGTAGGCTCCTGCGCCCAGCTTCAGCACCGGGTACGAGTAGTTCTTGACGCGACTGAGGAGCGTCGCCTGCGCCTGGATCGACTCCCCGGGCTCGCCGGCGCCGGCGGTGTAGCAGGCATGCGCATACAGCATCACGAAGCCGGGGGCGGGGTGGATGCCGTCGGTGTTGGTCGAGCCGCCGCAATACTGCCACTGGTCGATGTCGCTCGAAGCGACGGTTCCAAGCAGGGCCTTCTCGCCGCAGTACACCATCTGGGTGCCCCAGTTGTCGCCGTCGCCATGCGTCGTCGTCCGATTCAGCCCCCAGCCATTCACCTTGGAGGTCGTCTCGGTGGCGTTGTACGGATTCGGATAGCCATTGCCGTGGCCCATCCAAACGATGATGTTGGCTCCGTTGACCGCGGCCCGGACGTTCGCCCAGGTGGCGTTGGGCGAGTAGACCTTCACCACGCTCGCGCCGGCGGCGGTGGCCGCGGCCGCGACGCTGTCGGCGTCCGAGCGGTAGCCGGCGGTCTGCGTGCCGGTGGGGCCGACGATGATCGCCACCTTGAGGCCCGCGGCGCTGGCGGGCGTCGGTGCCGCGGCGAGCAGCAGTGCAGCCATCGTGATGGCGGCGAGAAGGGTTGCCTGGATGCGGTCTCGCAATGGAGGTCCTCGGGGGGCTGGCGTCGGGGATGCTGGCGGCCGGTGCCAGAAGGCGGCCTCCACCAGGCCTTCACCGTACGCGCGCACGTCCGGATGAGCCATGGCGCGATCGTCCGCACGCACGCCTTGGGACCATGGAGCCATGTGCGCGGCCGCACCGCGCCGCATCGGTCCCGAACAGGGCGCCAAAAGGGGCCTAATCCTGGGTGAAGCTGGTCACCACCAGCATGCGGTCGATCTTGGCGAAGTCGAGCGCCGGCCGGACGAAGACGGTCTGCGTCAGCGCGTTGCTGTCGCGCTGGATTGCCTGCACGCGACCGATGAGCAGTCCCCTCGGATAGATGCTGCGCTCGTCGTTTGCTAGCGACAGCCCAGCCGAGACGATGGCATCTCCCTCCGCGATCGTGTCGGTGGCCTCCACCTTGACCATCACCAGCTGTCCGCCCAGCTGGCCCTGTACCAGGCCGAGGGCGCGCGTCTGCTGGTCGAGCGAGATGACGCTCGAACGCGTGTCGACGATGAAGCGCACGCGGGCGCTGTCCGGACCGGCCGACACCACGGTGCCGGCCAGCGCGCCGGCACCCTCGGCGCTGCCGACGACCGCCATGTCCGGCCGCACACCGTCGTTCGTGCCGGCGTCGATGCCGACTTCCCATGTGAAGTTGGACGGGTCGCGGCTGACGATGCGCACCGGCAGCAGCTGCATGTCGAGTGCCTTGGTCAGCCCCAGCAGCTGCCGCAGCTCGCCGTTCTCCTGCGCCGCCTCGGCGAGCTCGGCGATGCGCTGCTGCGCCCCCGACAGCTCATTGCGCAGACGATCGTTGTCGCTGCGCAGCCGGTCGATCTCGCCGATCGTGCCGAACAGCCCGCCGATGCCCTCCCCGATGCCCCCGATCGCCTGGCGCACCGGGTCCAGCACGCGGGCGCTCGCCTCCTGCAGCGTGGCCGCCGGGGCGGTCCGCGAGGCGAGCAGCATCAGCAGGCTGGCGACCGTGAAGGCCGCGAACCAGAGGCCGGCACGTGACCGCCGCCGGGAGCCGCCGAGCATGATCGTCGGCCTGCCTGGGTCTTACCGCGGGGCGCGGGTGAACTGCTCGGAGACGAGGACGCGCTCCAGCGTGTCGAGATCCTCGAGCACGCGGCCCGTGCCGCGCACCACGCAGGTCAGCGGATCGTCGGCAATGTGCACCGGCATCTGGGTCGCCTCCGCGACGCGATGGTCGAGCCCGGCCAGCAGTGCGCCGCCGCCGGCCAGCACGATGCCCTGGTCCATGATGTCGGCCACCAGCTCCGGCGGCGTCTCCTCGATCGTCTCCTTGATGGCGTCGATGATCTGCGCCACGGACGGCTCCAGCGCCTCGCGGATCTGGTCGCTGCTGACCTCGACGCTGCGCGGAAGGCCGGTGAGCAGGTCGCGACCGCGGAACGTCACAGTGCGCTCGTTGTCCTGCGGGTAGGCCGATCCCACCGCGATCTTGATCTCCTCCGCCGTTCGCTCTCCCATGAGCAGGTTGTACTCGCGCCGCGCGAAGCCGACGATGTCGACGTCCATCTCGTCGCCGCCGATGCGGATGCTGCGCGCCACGACGATGCCGCCCAGGCTGATGACCGCGACTTCGGTCGTGCCGCCGCCGATGTCGACGATGAGGCTGCCGGACGGCTCGCTGACCGGCAGTCCGGCGCCGATTGCCGCCGCCATCGGCTCCTCGATGAGGCGCGCCCAGCGGGCGCCGGCATTGATGGTCGCATCGCGCACCGCCCGCTTCTCGACCTCGGTCACGCCTGACGGGATTCCGACCAGCACGCGCGGTCGACTGATCTGGGCGAAGCGGTCATGCACCTTCGAGATGAAGTAGCGGATCATCTGCTCGGTGACGTCGAAGTCGCTGATCACGCCGTCGCGCAGCGGCCGGATGGCGACGATGTTGGCCGGAGTCCGCCCGACCATGCGCTTCGCCTCGGCACCGATGGCCAGCACACGCTTGGTTCGCGTGTCCATGGCGACCACCGACGGCTCACTGATGACGATGCCCCGATGCCGGACGGTGACCAGCGTGTTGGCTGTGCCGAGGTCGATGCCGACGTCATGGCTGAGGAGGCCGAGCAGGCCGTCGAAGAATCCCAAGCTGCCTCCAAGGGTTCGAGCGCTCCCGTGGCACGACAGGGTGCGCGACTGTAGCAATGCTGCGGCGTTGTGGCCAGGGCGGTGCCCGGGCGCGCAGCGGCAACCCTAGCACACGCTCCACGGGATAATCGGCCGTGTGGCCAGACCTCCGGCCGCACCCGCGTGGTGAGGCGCAGCGTATGGTTAGACCGATGAGCCCCACGCGAGCCACCCTCGACCTGCTGGCGCCGTCCCCGGACGATGCGGCGCGCATCGGGCGCGGCGAGCATCATGATCCGCACGCCGTGCTCGGCATGCACGCGGTCGAGGACGGCCTGCTGATCCGTGCGTTCCATCCGGATGCCACGGCCGCATCGGTGCTGGCCGCGGGCGAGCGGTACGCGATGCAGGAGGTGGGCAGCGGCATCTGGGCCGGCTTCGCGCCCGGGGCGACGGCCGCGGGCTTCGACTACCGCCTGCGCTTCGAGTTCGCCGACGGCAACACCTGGGAGCGCCACGATCCGTATCGGTTCCTGCCGACGCTGGGCGAGGTCGACCTGCACCTCATCGGCGAGGGGACGCACGAGCGGCTGTATGACGTGCTCGGAGCACACCCGCGAACCATGGACGGCGTCGATGGCGTCGCGTTCGCGGTCTGGGCGCCGGCCGCGCGCGCGGTGCGCGTCTCCGGCGACTTCGATGCCTGGGACGGCCGGCTGATGCCCATGCGCTCGCTCGGCGCATCGGGCGTCTGGGAGCTGTTCGTGCCGGACATCGGACCCGGCGAGCTGTACAAGTACGAGGTGCTGGGTGCCGACGGGCAGCTGCGCATGAAGGGCGACCCGGTCGGCTTCGCCATGGAGCTGCGCCCGCAGACCGCCTCGCGCGTCGTGGCGCCGGACGACTACGCGTGGACGGACGACGCGTGGCTCCGCGAGCGGGCGGCGCGCGATCCGCTGCGCACGCCGATGACCATCTACGAGGTGCACCTCGGCTCGTGGCGCCGGCGGACCGACGGTTCGTGGCTGACCTACCGGGAAGTGGCGCCCCTGCTGGTGGAGCACTGCCAGCGGCTGGGCTTCACCCACGTCGAGTTCCTGCCACTGGCCGAGCATCCGCTCGACGCGTCGTGGGGCTACCAGGTGACCGGCTACTACGCGCCGACCTCGCGCTTCGGCTCACCGGACGACCTGCGCTACCTGGTCGACAGGCTCCACCAGGCCGGGATCGGCGTGATCCTCGACTGGGTGCCGGCCCACTTCCCGCGCGACGCGTTCGGGCTCGCCACCTTCGACGGCACGGCGCTGTACGAGCACGCGGACCCGCGCCGCGGAGCGCAGCCGGACTGGGGAACGCTCATCTTCAACACGGGGCGCAACGAGGTCCGCAACTTTCTGGTGGCCAATGCCCTGTACTGGCTCGACCGGTTCCACATCGACGGCCTGCGAGTCGACGCGGTGGCCTCGATGCTGTACCTCGACTACTCGCGCAAACGCGGCGAGTGGATCCCGAACGTGCACGGCGGCAACGAGAACCTCGAAGCCATCGCCTTCCTGCGCGAGGTCAACGAACGCTGCTACGGCCGCTTCCCGGGGATCGTGACCATCGCCGAGGAATCGACCGCCTTCCCCGGCGTCACGCGCCCGACGTACGCCGGAGGCCTCGGCTTCGGCTTCAAGTGGGACATGGGCTGGATGCACGACACGCTCGACTACTTCAGCCGCGACCCCATCCACCGGCGCTACCACCACGACCGGTTGACCTTCCGCGCGCTGTACATGAACACCGAGCACTACGTCCTGCCGCTATCGCACGACGAGGTGGTGCACGGCAAGCTGTCGCTGGCCGAGAAGATGCCCGGCGACGAGTGGCGCAAGTTCGCCAACCTGCGCTGCCTGCTGGCCAACATGTACGCTCAGCCGGGCAAGAAGCTGCTGTTCATGGGCACCGAGCTGGCGCCCTGGACCGAGTGGAACGCGGACGTCTCGCTGGACTGGTCATTGGCCGATGAGCCGATGCGCGCCGGCCTGGGCCGCTTTTTGGCCGACCTCGGTGCGCTCTACCTCGCCACGCCGGCGCTGTGGGCTTCCGATCCGGACCCCGGCGGCTTCGCCTGGATCGATGCCACCGACGTGGAGGCGTCGGTCTTCGCCTGGATGCGGGGATCGGTCGAGACCGGTGAGTTCGCCGTCGTGATCCAGAACCTGACGCCGGTGGTGCGCCAGGGCTATCGCATCGGCCTGCCGCGCGTCGGCGCCTACGACGAGGCGCTGAACTCGGACTCCGAGCACTACGGCGGTTCGAACGTCGGCAACCTCGGCGGCGTCCTCGCCGAGCCGATGCCTTTCCACGGCCTCCCCGCATCGGCGGCGCTCACGCTGCCACCACTCGCGACCCTGATCCTGACGCCCCGCGCCGATTGAGTCAGCGCCCGAGTGGGCGTCGGCGCTGCCGGGCGGTGAGGTCGACCGCGCCGGGCATCGGCTCGCGCGTCGACGGCGGCTCGAGGTCGGAGTCGTCCATCTCCCAGGTCAGCCGGTTGTCGACACGATCGACGCCCTCCACCAGGCCGGAGAGGCGCTCGAGGATGTCTGCGGTCGACTTGCGATCCACCGTCCCGCCGAGCGTGAGGGTGCCCTCGTGGATGTCGATCTCGTAGCGGTCCGGCTCGAGCCACATGGTCTTGCCGAAGACGTCATCGCGAACGGCACGCAGGGCCTCCTCGTCGCGCCGCAGATAGGCGCGCACCAGGTCGGCCCGGGTGACGATCCCTGCCATCTGGCTACCCTCCAGCACCGGCAGACGGTTCACCTTCGAGTCGACCATGAGCGCGGCCGCTTCACGCAGCGAGCGGTCGGCGTCGACGGTGACCGCCGGCCGGGTCATCGCCTCACCGACGGAGGTCGCCACCCGACGGCGCAGCTCCTCCGCGTCGTGCGAGCCGAAGATCCAGTCCAGCGGATGGCGCCGCGCGGCTCGTCGGCCAACCTGCTTCATCAGGACGTCGGCCTCGGACACGACGCCGATGACGTTGCCGACCGTATCGGTCACCGGTGCGCCGCTGATCTGGTGCTCAGTGAGGAGCGCGGCAAGCTCCCTCAGCTGCATCTCGGCGGGAACGCTGATGACGTTCCGGCTCATGACGTCGCGAACCTTCATCTCGACTCCTCCTCGACCAGCCCGGCGGATGCCACGGGCGCGGACGGAACCGCAGCCAGCAGACAGACTGATCCTGCGCCCAGCGCATGGCAGCCACCCGCAGGATACCCCTGCCCGGAATCGACGCCGACCGAAGGTCGCGACGTATCCAGCAGCACGGTCCAGCCTGAACCGTCGGGCAGGCGGAAGTCGACCTCCTGTTCCGATGCGTTGAGCAGGATCACCAGCGTGTCGTCGACGATCGGCTGCCCGTGTGCGTTTGTCTCGGTGATCGCGTCGCCGGCCAGTCGCAGGCCGAGCGCCTGCGCCGACGGCCAGACGGCGTCGGTCATCTCGGAGCCGTCGGGCGCATACCAGGTCACGTCCTTGACCGATGCATCCGCCGCCGGACGCCCCTGCAGGAAGGTGCGACGACGGAGGGCGGGGTGCGTCCTGAAGACGGTGACCAGGCCACGGACGAAGGCGAGGAGTGGCTCATCGATCGCCGACCAGTCGATCCACGAGATCTCGTTGTCCTGGCAGTAGGCGTTGTTGTTGCCGCGCTGGGTGTGCCCCAGCTCATCGCCGGCGAGGAGCATCGGCACGCCCTGCGACAGGAGCAGCGTGGCGAGCAGGTTTCGCTGCTGCCGGGCGCGCGCGGCAAGGATGGCGGGATCCGCGGTTGGCCCCTCGACGCCGAAGTTGCGCGATGCGTTGTCATCGGTCCCGTCGCGATTGTCCTCGCCGTTCGCCTCGTTGTGCTTGTGCTCGTAGCTCACCAGGTCGCGCAACGTGAAGCCGTCGTGGGCGGTGACGAAGTTGATGGAGGCGTAGGGCCGGCGGCCGTCGTCGGCATACAGGTCGGATGAGCCGGAGAGCCGGGAGGCCAGGTCGGCTGCCTGACCATCGTCGCCGCGCCAGAAGCGACGCACGGTGTCGCGGTAGCGGCCGTTCCATTCGGACCAGCCGGGCGGAAAGTTGCCCACCTGGTAGCCTCCTTCGCCGAGGTCCCACGGCTCGGCGATGAGCTTGACGCCGCGCAGCACCGGATCCTGGCCGATGATGTCGAAGAAGGCCCCCAACCGGTCGACCTCGTGCAGCTCGCGAGCCAGGGCCGAGGCGAGGTCGAAGCGGAAGCCGTCGACGTGGTATTCGGTGACCCAGTGGCGCAGGCTGTCCATGATCAGCTGCAGGACGTGCGGCTCGGTCGCGTCGAGCGTGTTGCCGGTGCCGGTGTAGTCGACGTGGTGCCGGCGCTCGTCGGCCAGGCGGTAGTACGCCTGGTTGTCGATGCCGCGGAAGACGACCGTCGGTCCTGTCTCGCTGCCCTCGCCGGTGTGGTTGTACACCACGTCCAGGATGACCTCGATCCCCGCGCCGTGCAGCAGCCTGACCATGCCCTTGACCTCGCGCACCGGGTGGTCGGTGGCGGCGAAGCGCGTATCGGGCGCGAAGAAGCCAATGGTGTTGTACCCCCAATAGTTGGTCAGGCCCGCGTCCAGCAGCGATCGCGGGGTCAGATGGTGGTGGATGGGAAGCAGCTCGACGGCGGTGATGCCCAGCCGGCGGAGGTGGCCCATGGCAGCCTCCGAGGCGAGACCGGCGTACGTGCCGCGCAGCTCGGGCGCGACGTCGGGATGCAGCCGCGTGAAGCCCTTGACGTGCGTCTCGTAGATGAGCGAATCGGCCAGCGCCGTGGCCGGCGGGGCGTCGTCCCCCCAGTCGAAGGCGTGGTCGACGACCACGCACTTGGGCATGAACGCCGCCGAATCGCGCTCGTCGAAGGACAGGTCCAGCTGCTCGTCGCCAATGCGGTAGCCGAACAGCTCGTCGGTCACCCGGACGTCGCCGTCGATGAGGCCGGCGTAGGGGTCCAGCAGCAGCTTGTTGGCGTTGAACCGATGCCCCTGCTCCGGCTCGTACGGGCCGTGGACCCGGAAGCCGTAGCGCTGCCCGGCGAGCACGCCCGGCAGGTAGCAGTGCCAGACGAAGTCGGCGTGCTCGCTGATCGGCACGCGCTGCTCGCGGCCGTCCGTATCGAAGAGGCAGAGCTCGACCGCCGACGCATTGCGGCTGAAGATCGCGAAGTTCGTGCCCTGGGCGTCCGCGGTCGCTCCGAGCGGGTACGGCCGGCCGCGCCAGACCTTCACGCGCGGGCCAACCGCTGGAGCGCCTGGGTCGGCAACCACGCCCAGTCCGGACGGAAGCGGGCCTCGTATTGCACCTCGTAGCAGGCCTTCTCGAGCTCGAACGCGCGCAGTAGCCCATCATCGAGCGGCATGCCGCCCGATCGATACGCCTGCAGGAACGCCGCGCGCGCCGCCTCCAGCCAGCCGTCGGCATCGAAGACCGCTGCGCCGCGCTCCCGCTCCACGCTGCGTGCCGCATAGTCGAACGAGCGGAGCATGCCCGCGACGTCGCGGAGCGGCGAGGTCGGTTGGCGCCGCGCGCCGAGCGGCCGCGCCGGCTCTCCCTCGAAGTCGATGACCCAGAAGTCGCCGCCGCTGCGCAGCACCTGGCCGAGGTGGTAGTCGCCGTGCGTGCGGCTGATTCGCGCATCCCGCGCCCGACCGATCGCGGTGAATGCCTTGCGGATGGCCGCCGCGGCGTGGCCGATCGACGGCGCGACGGCCAGCGCGCCGGCCAGCTGCTCCTCGGCAGAGGCGCTCCAGGTGGCCAGGTCCTCCGGTGCCGCCGTGTGCGCCGGGAAGGCCGGATCGTCGGGCCGCGAGGCGAGGGCCGCGTGCATCCGCGCGGTGACGTCACCCAGGCGGCCGAGCTCGGTGAGCGCCGAACGACCGGCGACCAGCTCCTCCAGCAGCCAGCGCCACGCGTCGACGGCATCGGACAGGAAGGCCTGCAGCATGACGACGACGCTCGGCTCGCCGCGCGCGGGCACGTAACGCACGTAGCCGACGACGGCGGGCACGCGCTCGAAACCGGCCAGGGTCAGGAAGCGCGGCAGCTCGAGGTCCGGGTTCTCGCCCGGCTCCACGAGGCGGTACAGCTTGAGCAGCAGTGCGTCGCCGAGGGCAATCGAGGTGTTGCTCTGCTCGCCGGCCAGGCGCCGCTCGTCGCCGGGCAGGCCGAGCGGAGTCAGCGCGTGAAAGACGAAGCTGCCGTGCAATCCCGGGAGCGTCATGTCCGCGGCGAGCGCCGCGTGCAGCCGGCGCCACACGCCGTCACCGTCGCGTGGTTCGCGCAGCACCGTGCCGGTCGCGGGGTCACGAACGGCCACGATGCCCCACTTCTCGGCGGGCGAGGCGCCGCCCGCATCGGGCTCGGACAGCATCGGCAGCAGGTAGAGCTCGTCCTCGCCGCCGTCCGCGAAGCTCACGCGCACGACGACGAGCGCCGCATCCCGCGAGCCCGGGTCGGCGTCCAGCGGCGCCGCTTCCTCGAGCGCCAGGTCGGCGATCGGCCGCCCCTTCGAGCGGAACCAGCGCTGCGCCGCGAGGACCTCGTGCGGGATCTGCCCGACCAGCAGGTCGAGCCGGACGATGTCGAGGCTCACTGCCACGGGCTGGCCAGGTGGTGGCTGGAACGGACCGGCATCGCGCTCAGCTGAGCTCGAACCACAGGAAGTCATGAGGTCCAAGCGTCAGCAGGTAGGGCAGCTCACCGATGGCCGGGAAATGGACCCGCCCGATGAGCTCCACCGGCACGCGCCCGTCGAAGCGCGACAGGTCGAGCTCCACGTACTGCGCGAAACGCGACAGGTTGGCGACGCACAGCAAGGTCACGCCTTCGAATTCGCGCAGGTAGGCGAGCACGCGACGATTCTCCGGGTGCAGGAACTCGAGGGTGCCGCGGCCGAAGACCGGGTACGCGCGCCGGACGCGGATGATGCGCTTCATCCAGTTGAGCAGCGAGCCGGGGACGCGCTGCTGCGCCTCGACGTTGACCGCCTGGTAGCCGTAGACCGGATCGGCGACCACCGGCGAATAGAGCGCATGGATGTCGGCACGGCTGAAGCCGGCGTTGCGGTCGCCTGTCCACTGCATCGGCGTGCGGACGCCGTTGCGGTCGCCCAGGAAGACGTTGTCGCCCATCCCGATCTCGTCGCCGTAATAGATCACCGGCGTGCCGCGCAGCGACAGGAGCAACGAGTTCATGAGCTCGATGCGGCGCCGGCTGTTGTCGACCAGCGGGGCCAGCCGGCGACGGATCCCCAGGTTGATGCGCATCCGCTGCTCGGTTGCGTACTCGGCGTACATGTAGTCGCGCTCTTCATCGGTCACCATCTCGAGCGTCAGCTCGTCGTGGTTGCGCAGGAAGAGGGCCCACTGTGCTTCGTCGGGGATCTCGGGGGTCTGTTCCATGATCTCGATGATCGGGTAGCGGTCCTCCCTGCGCAGCGCGATCCACAGCCGCGGCATGAGCGGGAAGTGGAAGGCCATATGGCATTCGTCGCCGTCGCCGAAGTACGGGCGCACGTCCGGCGGCCACTGGTTGGCCTCGGCGAGCAGCATCCGATTGGGGTGCCGCTGATCCATCTGCGCGCGCAGCCGCTTCAGCACCGCATGCGTCTCAGGCAGGTTCTCGGAGTTGGTCCCCTCGCGTTCGACCAGGTAGGGCACCGCGTCGAGGCGTAGCCCATCGACGCCCAGGTCGAGCCAGAAGCGCATGACCCGCAGCATGGCGCGCACAACCTGTGGGTTGTCGTAGTTGAGGTCTGGCTGATGCGAGAAGAACCGGTGCCAGTAGTACTGCCGCGACTCGTTGTCCCACGCCCAGTTGGAGGTCTCGGTGTCGGTGAAGATGATCCGCGCATCCGCATATGTCTGATCCGTATCGGACCAGACATACCAGCTTCGCTTGGGGCTGCTGCGGCCCGATCGCGACTCGACGAACCACGGATGCTGGTCGCTCGTGTGGTTGATGACCAGCTCGGTGATGACCCGCAGGCCCCGCCGATGCGCTTCGCGCACGAAACCGCGAAAGTCCCGCAGTGTGCCGTAGTCGGGATGGACGTTGCTGTAGTCGGCGATGTCATACCCATCGTCGCGCAGCGGAGACGGATAGAAGGGCAGCAGCCAGATGGCGGTCACGCCCAGCTCGGCGATGTAGTCGAGCTTCTCGGCCAGGCCGGCGAAATCGCCGATCCCATCTCCGGTCGAATCGCTGAAGGCCTTGACGTGCAGCTCGTAGATGACCGCGTCCTTGTACCAGAGCGGATCATCACGCAGCAGCTGCGGCGCACCGGCATCCGCGCGGCGTGCAGCCGCACCGGGGCGCGGCCGGACGGCGGCCCGCCCGGGGTGCGTCTCCGGCGTCGACGGTACCCCGGAGTCTGCTGCATCACGGGTCGCCATCGGTCGGACCGTCATCCCTCCAGTGGATCGATGCTGAAGATGCGGAAGGGCGTGCCCTTCGGGTCGAGATCGACCGGGAGGTCGGCGCCCCGCTCGGTGCGTGACTCGCCGGTCAGGAGATCGGTGATGCGGTAGGGCTCGTCCCAGCCGATGCCGATCTCCGGCAGGTTCGGGTGCAGGATGGCATGCTCGGCCACACCCGGATCGACGTTCACCGCCACGAAGACGGCTCCGCGCCAGGTGGTGGGCTCGTCACCGAGCAGTGAGGTGGTGTCCGCCGGCAACGCCTTGCGGTAGAAGAGCGTCCGGGCGCCGCTCACGTCCTGGAAGCGCAGGTTGTCGTAGCGCTGCAGGGCAGGCTGCGCAGCACGCAGACGGTTGATCCCGGTGATGAGCGGCTTGATGTTGCCTGGCGCGTCCCAGTCGCGCACCCGGATCTCGTACTTCTCGCTGTCGAGGTACTCCTCGCGATCCTCCAGCCGCGCATGCTCGGCAAGCTCCCAGCCCGAGTAGATGCCCCACGAGCTGGAGAGGGTCGCCGCCAGCACGCTGCGGATCACGAACGCCGGCCGGCCGGCGTCAAGGTGGTGCGGGTTGATGTCGGGCGTGTTGGTGAACAGGTTGCCGCGGAAGTACTCGCGCATCTCGCTCTGGGTCAGCTCGGTGAAGTAGGCGCGCAGCTCGTCGCGTGACTCGCGCCAGGTGAAGTAGGTGTAGCTCTGCGTGAAACCGATCTTGGCCAGTGCGCGCATCATCTTCGGTCGCGTGAAGGCCTCCGACAGGAAGATGACGTCTGGGTGGTCGCCCTGCACCTCGCGGATGAGCCACGCCCAGAACGGCACTGGCTTGGTGTGCGGGTTGTCGACGCGGAAGATCCTCACTCCCCGCTCGATCCACAGCCGCAGCACCCGCTGCAGCTCGTCCCAGAGTGCCGCGCGCGCCTGCGGATCGTCGTCGTAGAAGTCGATCGGGTAGATGTCCTGGTATTTCTTGGGCGGATTCTCGGCGTACTTGATCGTGCCATCCGGTGCGTGACGGAACCACTGGGGATGGCTGGCCACCCATGGATGATCGGGCGAGGCCTGGATGGCGAAGTCGATGGCCAGCTCCATGCCCTGTTCCTGCACCGCCCGCCGGAAGTGGTCGAACTCCTCCATGCCGCCCAGCTCCGGCGCGACCGTGTCGTGTCCGCCCGCGGCCGAGCCGATGGCGTACGGGCTGCCCACGTCGTGCTGCCCGGCACCGATCGAGTTGTTACGTCCCTTGCGGTTGGTGATCCCGATGGGATGAACCGGCGGCAGGTAGACGACGCTGAATCCCATCCTCGCGATGTCGGGAAGGCGCCACTCTGCCTGCTTCAGGCTGGTGGCCTGGCCCGGCGTGCGGCCCTGCGACCGCGGGAAGAGCTCGTACCAGGCCGAGAACCGCGCCGCATCACGGTCGACCACCAGCTCAAGCTCGCGATAGCGCGTCGCTGCGGAGCGATCCGGGTTGCGGCGCATGACGGCCAGCAGGTCCTCGGCGGTCAGCAGCGTCACCGCGGCCGTCTCGTCGCGCGCCGCGTCCACCCGACGCAGCGCCTCGCCGATGACCGTCCGGTCGGCGGCGTTGGCTCGCAGGGCTGAGGCTGCCAGCATCAGGCGTCCCTCGGCGAGCTCGACCGGCACGGAGACGTGCGCCTCGGCCTTCTTCATCAGGCCATCGCGCCACGTCCCCCACTCGTCACGCCAGGCTTCGATGGTGTACCGATGCCAGCGGTTGCGCGCCAACCGGATCTCGCCGAGCCAGCGGTCGTTGTCGACCAGGCGCATCGGCGCCTCGCGCCACGCTTCCTCGTCATCCGCCCGCAGCAGCAGGACCGCGCCGAGCATGTCGTGGCGGTCGGCGAAGATATCGGCTTCGACGCGCAGCACGTCGCCGACGATGCGCTTCACGGGGTGGCGACCTCCGTCGAGCTCCGGGCTGACCCGCTCGATGACGACGCTGCGCCGCGTGCCGACTGTCTCGCCGTCGGGCTCGACGGCGCCGCCGCGCTGCTGCTCCAGGCGGGCGCGCTCGGTGACCCGCCGAAGACTCGATCTGGTCGTCGTCATGGCTACCGGCAACCCTACCCGATCGTCCCCGCGCTCGCCTTCCCGTTCCCGAGGCCGGCAGCGATCGGTGCGCCTGGATGGGCGACTACGGCCACATGTCGTACATGCGATCATCGGCCCCGTGGCTCCCCGGTTGCACCGAAGCATCGCGCTCCCCGCCCTCGTGCTGCTGCTCGCCGCGTGCAATGCCACGCCGACGGCGACGTCGAGCCAGCCGCCAGGGGGCACCGGGAGTGAGGCTGCGCGGAGCGCGACCGCCTCGGGCCAGGCGTCCGGCAGCAGCCAGCCGGCTCCGACACCGATCGACACCGGGCCCGACAAGCTGAGCCTCGAGCCGTTCGCCGCCGGCCTGAGCTCGCCGATCAGCCTGACGAACGCCGGAGACGGCAGCAACCGGCTGTACGCCAATGAGCAGGCCGGCACGATTCGGATCGTCGAAGCGAGCGGGAACCTGCGGCCGCAGCCTTTCCTGGACATCACCGACCGTGTCGGCTCCGGTGGCGAGCGTGGCCTGCTGGGCCTCGCCTTCCACCCCGACTTCGAGGCGAACCATCGGTTCTTCGTCGACTACACGAACCGGGATGGCAACACGGTCGTCTCCGAGCTTCGCTCCTCCGCCGACGGGCTCAGTGCCGACCCGTCGAGCGAGCACGTCCTGCTGCGCGTCGACCAGCCGTTCGCCAACCACAACGGCGGCGAGCTGGCGTTCGGGCCCGACGGCTACCTGTACGTCGGGCTCGGCGACGGCGGGTCAGCTGGCGATCCACACGGCAACGGCCAGAACACGAACGCGCTGCTCGGCAAGATCCTGCGCATCGACGTGGACGGGACCCCGACGAACGGGCGGGCGTACGCGATTCCGGCCGGCAACCCGTTCGCCAACGGTGGTGGCGCGCCCGAGGTGTGGGCCTACGGCCTGCGCAACCCGTGGCGCTTCGGCTTCGACCGCGAGACTGGCGACCTGTACATCGCCGACGTCGGGCAGGGCAGCTGGGAGGAGATCGACCGGCAGCCGAGCGACTCGACCGGTGGTGAGAACTACGGCTGGAACGTGATGGAGGGCCGCCACTGCTACGGCAACGACAGCTGCGACCAGACGCCCTTCGTCAAGCCGATCGCGGAATACGGCCACGACCAGGGATGCTCGGTCACCGGCGGCTACGTCTACCGCGGCAGCCAACAGCCGGATCTGACGGGCGTGTACGTCTTCGCCGATTACTGCTCCGGCACCGTGTTCAGCCTCCAGGTCGACGAGGGTACCGTGAGCCCCAAGGTCGTGGCCCAGACCGACCTGGGCATCACCTCATTCGGGCAGGCCGACGACGGCGAGATCTACGCCGTCGACCAGCGTGGGGGCGGCGTCTACCACGTCGCACTCGGCGGCTGAGCGCGCAGCGCGCCGAGCGCGCGCATGCTGACCCAGCGGTCGCGCCCCAGGACGAGGTGATCCAGCAGCTCGATGTCGAGCAGCGATCCCGCCTCGGCGAGGTCGGCCGTGATCTTCAGGTCCTCGTGCGACGGCGCCGGATCCCCGCTGGGATGGTTGTGGACCACCACCAGCGCGGCCGCCTGGCGCCGAACCGCCTCGCGATAGAGCTCGCCGACCCTGACCGATGAGCCGGCGAGGTTGCCGACGTACACGGTGCGATGCGCCGTGACGATGTTCTTGGTGTTCAGCAGCACCACGCGCAGCTCTTCATGATCGAGGTGACCCATGGCCGGCAGCAGGCGTTCGGCGACGTCGGCCGGGGTGCGCACCGCCCACGGCTCGTCCGGCCATGCCGCCGCCCGCCGCCGGCCGAGCTCGAAAGCCGCGACGACCGCTGCCGCTCGCCGCTCTCCGACGAGCACGGCCAGTTCCCGGGACGACGCCTCGGCCAGCGACGGCAGATCGCCGAGAGCGGCCAGCAGCCGGCGAGCGGCGGGAAGCCCGCCTCGTCCGCCGAGCAGCAGGGCCAGGATCTGGTCCTCGCCGAACGCGGCTGGACCCAGGACGTCGAGCGCCGTGTGCCTGCGAGCAGCCGCATCGGCCTGAAGTCGCGGATGGAGAGCAATCGGGACTGGCGCAACCATTGTGCCGAGGCTACGACACCGGCCATCACCAGCCGCTTACCGGCGGCTTATCAGCTGCCCGGACCGACGCCGAAGCGGACGAGCAGGGCCAGCGCGACGCCGATCGCATTGAAGGTGGCGTGCAGCGCGATGTTGCTGGCGAGGTTCCCCGTGCGCCGATAGATGACGGCCAGCAGCAGCCCCAGCACGAAGATCGGAATGAAGGCGGCCAGCGAGAGATGAATGAGCGCGAACAGCAGTGCCGACAGGACGACGGCGCGGCGTACGCCGTACTCGCGCGCCCAGGCGTTGAGCGCGACGCCGCGGAAGAAGAGCTCCTCGGCGATGGGCGCGACGACCACGGTCGCCAGGATGGCGATCCACGGGTCGGCGAGGTCGATGAACTGCCTGGCGGCCTGCGGCTGCGGCTGGATGCCGAACAGGGCCAGCAGCCTGGCGACGACGGCGGCCAGCAGCGTGGCGACCACCCAGGCCGGGACGCCCCACAGCACACCGGTCACGATCGCGCGGGGCGTGCTGCCCGAGAAGAAATCGGTGCCGGCCAGCGCGCCAGGCCAGAGGACGAAGACGGCGGTGATGACCATCAAGCTGACCTGCAGGATGGTCAGCAGCACGAGCGTGCCGAAGTCGCTGAGCGACCCTGTGCCGGTCATCACCACCAGCAGGTCGTCGCTGAAAGCGAACGAGACGGCGTTGGCCACGACCGCCGCCAGCAGCAGCATGACCCCGATGGAGCCGCCCCGATAGCGCGGCGCCGGCAGCGACCGACGCACCACGAGCCCGCGGCCGAGGTTCAACAGGCAGCCGCAGACGAGCAGCACGGCGCCGAGAATCAGCAGGACGCCGGCATACACCGGGCTGATGTGGAGCTCGGGCCGCTGCACCGCCGCCGCCCGGATGCCGATTGCGAACAACGCCACGATGAAACCGGACACCATGATCCCGATCGAGGTCCATTGCCAGCCGCGGTGGGGGCTCAGCGGCGGAGGCGCGGGCGGCCCCCAGGTCGAGGGCGGCGAAGTCAGCTCCTGCCAGGCAGCCGACGGCTCAGGCTGCTGCCACCCCGGGGGTGCCTGGTCGGTCAAGGCGCGGGGGCGCCGCTACGGGTTGGGGTTGGTCGCGCGCCGCAGCGGCGTGTGATCCGCCGTCACGTCGCCGCGCTCGCCGGCCTGCGGCTCAGGGCGCGGCGCAACGCGCGATGCCGCCACGCGATCGGCGGGACGTTGCGGTGCCCGCTCGAACTCGCGGCCGCAGTAGGCGCACAGCGGCCAGGACGGATCGGCCAGGCGATTGCACGACGGGCAGACCCGGTGCAGCCGCGTGCGGCAATTCGGGCAGACCAGCCAGTCGCTCTCGACGCGGTCGCGGCAGACCGGGCACAGCGCATTCTTCTCGACTTCGGCCAGCAGGCTCTCCTCCGCCAGCGATCGCTCGTAGACCTCGGCCAGCGACTCGCGCGGCCGGATGATGAGGTACAGGATCACCGCGAACAGGAACAGCAGCGGCGTGAAGAAGATGATCAAAGCCGCCGCGAAGTACGGCAGGATGGGGTTCTCGGTGCGGGCCTGCATGTCGCGGAAGGCCCAGTAGGCGGTGCCCAGCCAGAGGAGCACTGCGTAGATCACGATCAGCTGCCCGGCGAGGCCGACGATCGGGTTGTTGATGAAGTCGTTCCAGATCTTTCCCGGATCCGGCAGGCCGTCAGGCATTCTGGGTTCGCCTCTGCTAGCTGCGCCGATGCGACGCGCGGGTCATCCTAGCATGGGACGTACCGGCGCTCGATTTCGTCGCCCATGCTCCGCGGTGACCACCCCGACCTGGGTCAGCGCTCGCTTGCCGACCGACTCATGGCAATCTCGCACAGCACCTGCACGACCAACCGATGCTCCACCGCCAGGACCCGTTCGGCCAGCCGCTCCGGCGTGTCACCGGGCTGCACCGGCACCCGAACCCGCAGCAGCGGCGGCCCGGCGTCGAGCTCGCCGGTGACCTCGTGGATGGTCACCCCGGTCTCTGCGTCTCCCGCCGCCAGGACCGATGCGTGCACCGCCAGGCCCATCATCCCCCGGCCGCCGTGCTTTGGCAGCAGGCTTGGATGGACGTTGATCGTGCGCCCGCCGAAGGCGTCGAAATAGCTGCGCCGCAACAGCTGGTCGTAGCCGGCCAGCAGGACGAGGTCGGCTCCGGCCTCGGTCATTGCCTGACCGATGGCCGAGTCCCGCGCCTCCCCGCTCGCAAAGTCGCGCCGGCGCAGGGTCAGCAGGGCCACGCCATGGCGCGCCGCGACGTGCAGCGCGCGAACGCCGGAATGGTTGCTGACGACCAGTGCCGGCTCGATGCCGGCCAACTGCCGCCCGGCGACCGCACCGAGCACCGCCTCGAGGTTCGACCCGCGTCCGGAGACGAGGACGCCAAGTCTCATTGGCGGGTTGGGCTCATGCCGCCTCCGAACTCAGACGAACCCCACGAGGGACTGCCCGGGTTCGGGCTCGACCACGCGGCCCAGGCGCACCGCCTCAGGCAGCGCGCCCACGGCCGCCTCGACGAGCGACTCGCGCACCACGAAGGTCAGGCCGATTCCCAGGTTGAAGGTGCGCACCATCTCCTCGTTCGGGATGTCGCCGCGCTGCTGGATGAGGTTGAAGATCGGCGGCACGCGCCAAGACCCGGTCGCGACCTCGACGCCCAGGCCGTCGGGCAGCGTGCGCGGGATGTTGTCGATCCAGCCACCGCCGGTCAGGTGCGCGAAGGCCAGCACATCACCGCCGGCCTCGCGCAGCGCGCGGCGCAGGAGCCGGATCTCGTCCAGGTAGGAACGATGCGGCGCGAGCAACGCCTCCCCGATCGTTCCCTCCAGCCCCGGCGCCGAGAATTCCCACTGCGCCTGCGGCAGGACCCGCCGCGCCAGCGAGTAGCCGTTGGTGTGCAGACCGCTCGACGGCAGCCCCAGCAGCACGTCGCCCGCGCGCACCCGTGAGCCGTCGATCACATCGCGACGTGCCACGACGCCAACGATGAACCCCGCCAGGTCGTAGTCGTCGCCGCGGTACACGTCGGGAAGCTCAGCCGTCTCGCCGCCGACCAGCGCCAGGCCAGAGGCCGAACAGGCAGCGGCAATCCCGCCGACGATCTCGCCGACGACGTCTGCCCGCAGCGAGCCGATGGCCAGGTAGTCGAGGAAGAAGAGCGGATCGGCCCCTTGCACCGCGATGTCATTGATGCAGTGATGCACGAGGTCCACCCCGATCGTGTCATTGCGGCCCAGCGCCAGCGCCACCTTCAGCTTGGTGCCCACGCCATCAGTTGATGCCACCAGCACCGGGTCGGGATGCGTCGAAGGATCGAATCGGAACAGCGACCCGAAGCCGCCGATGCCGCTGAGGACGGCGGGCGTCGAGGTCGCCGCCGCCGCGCGTGCGATCAGGTCGACCGCCCGCCGTCCCTCGTCGATGTCGACACCCGCCTCGCGGTAACTCCTGGCCATGCCGGTCAGCCTCGCTCGAGCGCGAACTTGTCGACGTCGAGCGGGACGTCGGTGGGATAGCGTCCGTCGAAGCAGGCGGTGCAGTGCCGGCCCTCGCCACGGCCCACCGCCGCCTCCAGGCCCTCCTGCGACAGGTAGCCCAGCGAGTCGGCGCCGATCCCGACGCGGATCTCCTCGAGCGTATGCGTCGCCGCAATGAGCTCGGAGCGCCGGCCGGTGTCGACGCCCATGTAGCACGGGTACTGCATCTGTGGTGAGTGGATGCGGACGTGCGACCTCGCGCGCGCCGGCGCGCCGCAGCATGGCCACGATCGGCGCGGTCGTGGTGCCGCGCACGATCGAATCGTCGACGACCACCACTCGCTTGTCGCGCAGCACCTCGGGCAGCGGGTTGAACTTCATGCGCACCGCCTCGTCGCGGTTGCTCTGTGCCGGCTGGATGAACGTGCGCCCGATGTATCGGCTCTTGATCAGGCCTTCGCCGTAGGGCAGGCCGGCGGCTTCGGCGTAGCCGATGGCGGCGGGGATCGCCGAGTCGGGCACCGGGATGACCACATCGGCCTGCGCCGGATGCTCCAGCGCCAGGCGCTGGCCCATGCGCAGCCGGGCCTCGTACAGCAGCTTGCCGCCGATGACGCTGTCCGGCCGCGCCAGGTAGACGTATTCGAAGATGCACAGCCGCTCGCGGTTCTGGCCCATGGGAGGCCGATGCGAATGCACGCCGTCGTCGTCGATGACCAGGATCTCGCCAGCCTCCACGTCGCGCACGAACCGCGCGCCCATGGCGTCCAGCGCAACGCTCTCGCTGGCGACCGCCCAGCCGCCGGCGGGCAACCGGCCGAGCGCCAGTGGCCGGAAGCCGATCGGGTCGCGCGCCGCCACCAGCGCCGTCGACGTCAGCATGGTGAAGGTGTACGCGCCGCTGGCCCGGTGGAAGGCATGCTCGACGCGCTGCTGCCATGTCCGTCCCGGCGCGTGGGCGATGAGCTTGACCAGCACCTCGGTGTCGGACGCCGTGACGAAGTCGACGCCCTGCTCGGTCAGCTCGTCGCGCAGGCCGGTGGCGTTCACCAGGTTGCCGTTGTGGCCGAGCATCAGCTCGCCGAGGTCGCTGCCGGCGTAGACCGGCTGCACATTGGGCAGGCTGTTGCTGCCGGTGGTGCTATAGCGGGTGTGCCCGATGGCGATCCGCGCGTCGTTGCCGTCCGACAGCCGATCCAGCGCCTCGACGTCGAACACCTGGCTGACCAGCCCAAGCCGCTTGTGCAGCTTGAGGGCCGATCCGTTGCTGGTCGCGATGCCGGCCGATTCCTGCCCACGATGCTGCAGCGCGTGGAGGCCGAAGTAGGCGAGCCGCGTGACGTCCACCCCCGGGGCGTGGATGCCGATCACGCCGCACGCTTCGCGCGGACCGTGCGGTTGATAGAGGGGTAGCTCGGCGACCGGCTGCGCAGGCGTCGGTCCTGACATCGTCAGCGCGCTGCGGTCGAACGTGGCACGGGTCGATGATAGCCGCCCACCCCGGGCGACGTGTCTCGATTCTTGCCATCGAAATCGGCCGGCAGGAGTACCGTCGAGGTACTGCATCGCACCGCACCGAGGCCCCGCGGTGCCCCTGCGCGACGGTGCCGCGATGCGCCGCCGGACCATCGGGCCATGGCCGCCATGGGCCGCCGCGCGCATCCTTCGCCGAGCACTACCTCGTGCCCAATCCGGAGGTTCGATGCTTCGATTCGCCCGAGCGCTGGGTTTCATGGCCCCACTTGCCGTGGCGCTGTGCGCGGCGCTGGTGGCGGCCCAGATGATCGGTCTCGAGCAGGCTGACCGCGGAACCCTGCTGGCGCTGGTGGGCCTCGCCGCGGTGGCCGGAGTGATGACCATGGCGCTCCTGGCCTGGAGCTATGTCGGCTGGCGACTGAACAGGATCGCTCGTGCGCTCGAGACCACGCTCGAGGCGGACACGCCGATCCACCTGAAGGAGGCCGGCATCCCGGCCGAGCGACGCTTGGCGCGCGCCTTCAACGCGGCGGCCGGCGCCTTCCTGCGGGTCGAGGCGCAGGCCAGCCACGACCGGCTCACCGGCGTGATCAATCGTGAGACGCTGCTCAGCGTGCTGGTCGCCGAGGTCGAGCGCGCCGGGCGTCATCACAAGCCGTTGGCGGTCGCCTTCATCGACATCGACCGCTTCAAGCCGATCAACGACACGTACGGCCACAACTCGGGCGATGCCGTGCTGCGCCAGATGGCGGCGATGATCAGCGACAGCATCCGCCTGACCGATGTCTTCGGCCGTTACGGCGGCGAGGAATTCATGCTGATCATGCCGGAGACGACGCCGGACGAGGGCATCATCCTGGCCGAGCACCTGCGCGCCAGCATCATGGCCGAGCCGATGATCATCGCCGGCGACCAGCGGCTGCAGGTCACCATCAGCGTGGGCATCGCCGGCGGACGCGGTGCGCGCCTGCAGGTCGACACCCTGGTCGACCAGGCCGATGCGGCGATGTACGCCGCCAAGTCGCTCGGCCGCAACCGTACGTACCTGTTCCGGGACCTCGACGAGGCGGCGCCGGTGCGCAAGGCGCCGATCTCCGCAGAGAGCCGAGCGGCCGCGGCCGCCATCGGCCAGTGGGCCAACGACACCGCCACGCAGGCTTTGGCATCGGTCCTGGCGCCGCAGCCGCACCATCGCGGCCGGCCGTCGGACATGATCGCGTCGCTGGCGACCGGCATGGCGCTGGAGCTGGGGCTGCCGCAGGAGGAGATCGAGCGCGTCAGGATTGCCAGCCTGCTGCACGACCTGGGCAAGCTGGCGGTCCCGGCGGAGATCCTGGACAAGCCGACCGCGCTGACCGACGGCGAGTGGCAGGCCGTCGGCGAACACCCGCGTATCGGGCAGGTGATCCTGGAGCAGGCTTCCAGCCTGCGCGAGGCGATCCCGGTCGTGCTTCATCACCACGAGCGCTACAACGGCGGCGGCTACCCCCATGGACTGAAGGGCAACGAGATCCCGCTCGGCGCGCGTATCGTCGCAGTCGCGGACGCCTACCACGCCATGGTCCACCAGCGCCCGTACAGCGACGCCAAGACCCACGCGGATGCGCTCGCCGAGCTGCAGCGCCACGCCGGCACCCAGTTCGACCCGGACGTGGTCAACGTGTTCTGTGCGCTGTACGCCGACCAGGTGCCACCCGACGGGCTCGACGAGGTGTATCGGCTTCACGAGCGCGCCCGCGGCGGGCTCGAGCGCATCGACCCGCAGACGGCCATGGCGATTCTTGAGGGGCGCGGCTCGCAGAAGGAGCCGGTGAAGGCGCGGCGCCGACGCAGCCGGCGCACCGGGTACCCGGAGGAGGCGGCCGGATGACGGGCCTCTGGCGGGCCGGCCTGATGATCGGGTTCCTGACGGCGCTCCTCGGAGCGCCGGCGTCCGTGCTCGGGTCGTCACCAGACTCGCTCAGCGAAGGGACCGTCTCGGCCACGAGCGGCAGCGTTTCGACGCTATTCAGCTTCGGCGTGAGGTACGCCAGCCCGGCCGGCAACGCCGCCGGAAGCGTGACGGTGCTCGTGGCCGGCCGAACGCTCGCCATGGAACGTCTGTCGGGCAACGCCATGCGCGGCAGCTACAGCGTCAGGACCACCCTGCCGATGGGCAGCTGGACGCCGAGATTCCTGGCGCACCCGCCGAGTGGCTCGAAGCCCTTTCTCGACGGGCCGAGGCTGCTCGTCAGCGCGAGCGCGCCCACGTGGACCCCACGCCCGTCAGCCTCGCCGGTCCCAGGTACCGTGTTGCCGAAGGCGCCCGTGCTCACCGACGTGATAGGACCAGCTCCGCAGCGGCCGCCGGCCGCTCCAGCGGCGACGGCCATCCCGATGAGCGCTGTTGCATTGGTCGCGCCGGCGCCGGCGCAGACCGCGCACAAGGCCCCGCTGGCCTCCCCGAAACCCGACGTGGCCACGCCGCGGCCGCCGGCCGAGCCGGCGGGAAACGGGTCGGCTGCGCCGGCGCCGGCGGCCGGGCCCACCGCGACCCAGCGTGCCGGCGTCGCGGCACCGGCGACCTCCCCGTCGGCCGGCGAGCGGGCGTCGCGGACACCTGCCCCAGCCAGCGCCATGCCACCGTTCGGCGCCATGGGCTCGTCGCTGGCCGTCATCGTCCTGGTCGCGTTCGGGGTCGGGAGCATTGCACTCACCGGCGTCGCCTGGATGCTGCGCGCCCGGCGGCGGCGCGTCGAGGATGACGGAGAGCCGCTGGCAATCGGTCAGCTCGGCTCGGCGGCCGCCGCGACGAGCGCCGAACGGGTCGCCGAGCGAATGCTCGGACGCGCGGCGATGCGTTCGCGGCTCGACCCCTCTGACGACCCGATCGTTGCGGCGATGGGGCTGCCGCCTCGGCGCGATGCGCGGCCGCGCTTCAAGTCCGGACAGGGACAGGCCGACGAACCTCATGACGAGCCGGCCCCGAGCGCGCGGCGCGGCCGGCCCTCGCGTTAGACGGTCAGAACGGCGTCCGGTACGCGTCCTCGAGGCGTCGAAGCGAAACGCTGAGTCGCCTCGCGCCGAGCTCCAGCTCCAGGCGTTCGCCGCCGGCCGTGCCGAGCCGCATGGCGGCGACATCCGACGTGGCGGCGACACGCCGTAGATCGCCGACGTGCGTGGCATCGACCGCCACGACCACCCGCCCGGTCCTCTCGCCGAAGAGCGCGGCCGTCGGAGCATCGGTGGGAGGCAGCTCCACGCGGGCCCCCCTCCCCGACGAGATGGCCAGGCGCGCGAGGGCGACCCACAGTCCGCCCAGCGACACGTCATGGGCGCCGCGCAGCAACCGCGCGGCGGCCAGGCGCGGGAGGAGCTCGACCAGCCGCGCGGCGGCATCCACGTCGAGGGCCGGCCGCCCGTCGCGCTCTCCGCGGCGCGACGCGAGCTCGGATCCTGCCAGCGACGACGCCTCGAAGGCCGACGCGCCGAGGAGCCACAGCTCGTCGCCATCGGCCCAGGTCATGGGAACCGCCAGCGCGCGGTCTTCGAGGAGACCCACCATCCCGATCAGCGGCGTAGGCAGGATCGGTCCGTCCGGCGTCTCGTTGTAAAGGCTGACATTGCCGGACACGATCGGGATGTCGAGGACGCGGCAGGCATCGACCAGGCCGGCCACCGCTTCGGACAGCTGCCAGTAGCCCTCCGCGGTCTCCGGCGCGCCGAAGTTCAGGCAGTTCGTCAGGCCGATCGGGGTGGCGCCGCAGACTGCCACGTTCAGCGCTCCCTCGAGCACGGCGCTCGTCGCCGCCAGGCGTGGATCGAGCGCGGCGGCACGGCCCGGACCATCAAGACTGAGGGCCAGCGCGCGCCGCGTGCCCTTGACGCGCAGCAGCGCCGCATCCCCCGCCCCAGGCCCGACCATCGTCCGCGTGCCGTTCATGTGATCGTATTGGCGCCAGACCGGCCTTCGGCTGCGGGCGTTCGGCCCGGCCAGCAGCTCCAGCAGGTCGCCCACCGATGGCGCATTCGCCGCGAGCGACGCCAGGTCGACCGCGTGGCGCTCGCCCAGCTCGCGCGGCGGCCTCCCCTCGCGCGTATAGCGCGGCGCGTCGTGGGTCAGCGCGCGGCCCGGCAGCTCACAGACGAGCTCGCCGCGTGACGAGCAGCGGACCACCGGCTCGTCGGTCACGCGTCCGATGGTCACCGCGTGAAGCTCGAATCGGTCGAAGACGCCCCGGACCTCCGCCTCACGGCCTGCCGCCACCACGATCAGCATTCGCTCCTGCGATTCGCTGAGCAGGACCTCGTAGGCCGACATCCCGGATTCGCGCCGCGGCACGAGATCCAGGTCGACTTTCGCGCCGCAGCCGCCGCGCGACGAGAGCTCGGCCAGCGCGCAGGTCAGCCCCGCCGCCCCGAGATCCTGCATGCCGACCACCGCGTCGAGCGTCGCGAGCTCCAGGCATGCCTCCATCAGCAGCTTCTCGAGGAAGGGGTTGCCGACCTGCACGGCGGGGCGGCGAGCCTCGCGATCATGTCCCAGCGTCGTGGAGGCGAATGACGCGCCCTGGATCCCATCGCGCCCGGTCGCCGCGCCGACCAGCAGCAGCGCGTTGCCGGCTCCGGCGGCACGCGCCAGGGTGATGTCGGAGTGCCGGGCGATCCCGACGCACATCGCGTTGACCAAGGGGTTGCCGCTATAGCTGGCGTCGAAGTAGAGCTCGCCGCCGACGTCGGGAATGCCGATGCAGTTGCCATAGCCGGCGATCCCGGCCACCACGCCGGCGAACAGGTAGCGGTTGCGCGCGGCGGCCACGGGATCGGTCCATGGATCCGGCTCGAGCGGCCCGAAGCGCAGGCCATTCAGCAGCGCAAGCGGCCGGGCGCCCATGGTGAAGATGTCACGAATGATGCCGCCAACGCCAGTCGCGGCACCCTGGTACGGCTCGACCGCCGACGGGTGGTTGTGCGACTCGACCTTGAAGACGACCGCCAGCCCATCACCGATGTCGAGCGCGCCTGCGTTCTCGCCCGGCCCGACAAGCACCCGCTTACCGGTCGTCGGCAGCGTGGCCAGCAGCGATGCCGAGTTCTTGTACGCGCAGTGCTCGGACCACATCGCGCCGAACATGCCCAGCTCGACCGCATTCGGCTCGCGGCCGATGGCCCGCACCACGCCGGCATACTCCTCCTCGGTCAGGCCATGGCGTTCGGCGGGAGGTGCGAGGGTCAGCCGACCGGTCCCCTCATCGGCCGATCACGGCCGAGCTCGACCATGATCGCGCCGCCCGCCGCGGCGAGCGCGGCCAGAAAGAAAACGACGCCGGCGAAGTTGGCACCCAACCCCACCCGCCACAGAGCGATGCCGAACGCGGCGACCAGCACGACCAGCACCCACAGTCGCCGGTTGGCGAATTGCGGGATATTCGACGCCAGGAAGACGTTCGCCGAGACGGCCAGCAGCAGCAGGAACACGATCAAGGTCACCGGGTTGGCGAAGGTGCGGAAGTCGAGCAACAGCGACAGGGCCGCCACCAGCGAACCGACGCCGATGAGCCAGCCGGACAGCATCACCGGCCAGGTGAACGGCAGCTCGATCTGCTCGCTCGCGGCGCGCGGGGCGGCCGGTGTTGCGGGAACCGCGTCGGGTTCCGGGCCCGCCGCAGGCGGCGCGGGCCATCCCGACGACTCGTCCTGTCTGGCCGGCAGTCCCCACTCGGGCGGGAGTGCCTGCTCCGCCGGTCGTCCGGGCGGCGCGATCGGCTCGGGTGACGCGATCGGCTCGGGTGGCGCAACAGGTTCGGGTGGCACCGCGGCCTCCAGCTCGGAGCCCGACAGCGCCGAACTGGAGACCGTGGGCTCGTCGACGGGAGGCTGGGCGGCGGTCGAACGGGCATCGGTCGCTTCGAGCGCCGGCGTCTCTGCCGCGACCCGATCGGGCTCCGGCCAGGCCGGCGCGGATGGAATGTCGGCGCGTTCTCCCTCTACGCTCACCAACGGGGTGCCACACGATGGACAGAATGCCGCGGTCTCGTCCACCTCGGTGCCACAGATACTGCAGAAGCGGGTCGTCACCTGTCAGCCCCGCGCGAAGCGGGTGAGCGTCCCGATGAGCACGATCAGCGACGCGAGGAAGAAGATGATCCCGCCGGGCGTCAGGTTGCGCAGCATGCCGGTGAGATCAGCGGCGGACCCGCCCATGACCTCGGCTGCCACGAACAGCAGCACCAGGCCGATGCTCCAGATCAGCGAGATCGCCAGGCCGATGACCTGCAGCCTGCCAGGCCGTGCGCGGGCGAATCCGGCGACCGCCAGCACCGCGAGAAGCAGGATCAGCAGCGGCACCGGCGCGGCGAATCCGAAGTAGCCCTGATCGGTGAGCTGGGCGCGCACCTGCGGGTAGCCGCTCCAGAATGCCGCGCCGTAGCCGCCCGACCCGAAGGCCCGTTCGAACAGGGACCCGTTCCCATACGGAAACGGCAGCAGCCATGCCGTCGCGAGACCAACCGCGCCGATCAGCAGCACGATCGGGCCCAGCACGGCATGCGTGCGCTCGCCAGCTGTCGGCGCCTCCGGCACGGCGGGCTCGCCGGCGACGGCAGGCGGGACGTATCCGGCAGGTGCCGTGCTGCGCAGGTTCGCACCGCAGTTCTGGCAGAAGGCCGTTCCCGCGCGGTTGTGCGTTCCGCAGCGCGGGCATGCCTGCGTGCCTTCGGGCGTGCCGGGACGCTCGATCGTGGAGGTCACCCCGGCGGCCATGAGTCGCTGTCCGCAGTTGCGGCAGAACGCCAGGCCGGGCCGGTTCTCGGTGCCACAGCGGGGGCACTGCGTGCTCTCGCCGACGCTGGTCGCCGGAACCGTGTGCGCCGCGCTCGCCATCGACGCCTCGTCCGGTGCCGCCGGCTGGGACGCATACGCCTCGACCTCACCGGGAACGAGCTCCGGCTCCATCCCGGACGCCGCCGGCTCGTCGATGACGGGCGTGGCCGAGTAGGTCTCGATCTCGCTGGGCGGCGGCGGCGCGGCGGCCTGGTCGCTCGTCGGCCATTCGGTGGTCGCGTCGTCGTCGCCGTGGAGTGTCGACGGCTGCGACTCGAATTCGTCCGCGGGCTGCGATACGGCGGCGGGCTCGGCGGACGCGGATGACGTGGCATCGGCCGCCGGCCAGTCGTCACCGCGCTCCGGCTCCGCCGTTGCACCGTGTCCGGCATCGACCGGCCCGGCCTCCGCGGCCACCTCCGGCTGCCCGGCCATCTCCGGCTGAGCGGCCACCTCCGGCTGATCGGTCACCTGCGGCTCCGCCGCTGGGGTCGAATCGGGCTCTGGGACCACGTCAGGATCCGGCCGCGCGTCGCGTGGGTCGCGCTCGTCGTTCATCGAGGAATCACCTCCTGCAGCGGCCGCATCGACCGCATCGGATCATAGCCGACGCTCAGCCACCGCCGGCTGGTGCTGCAGCCAGCGCTCCAGCGAGCGGAACAGCAGAAGTCCGTCCTCGCCGCCGACCTCGGCGTCCGCGGCGCGCTCGGGGTGCGGCATCAGGCCCAGCACGTTCCCGCGCTCGTTGACGATACCGGCGATGCCGCGCAGCGAACCGTTCGGATTGGCATCCGGCGTGACCGCACCCGATGCATCGGCATAGCGCAGCACGACGCGCCCGGCCGCTTCGAGCGCGTCGAGCGTGGCCGTATCGGCGACGTAGCGTCCTTGCCCGTGGCTGATCGGGAGGCGGATCGCCTGGCCCTCGGCCAGGCCGCCCAGGAATGGACCCGTCGGCTGCTCGACGCGCAGCCACTGCCAGTCGCAGCGGAACTCCAGGTGGTCGTTGCGCATCAGCACGCCAGGCAGCAGCCCAGCTTCGGTCAGGATCTGGAATCCATTGCACGACCCGAGCACCGGTCCGCCGGCAGCGGCGAAGGCCTCGACGGCGCGCATCAGCGGTGAGAAGCGCGCGATCGCGCCGGTGCGCAGGTGGTCGCCGTGCGCGAAGCCTCCGGGCAGGACCACGGCGTCCGTTGCGCCCAGGTCATCCTCTGTGTGCCACACCAGCCGTGCCCGCCAACCCAGCGCGCTCGCGACATCGGCGAAGTCGCGCTCGCTCCATGTCCCCGGGAAGACGGCCACCGCCAGGCGCGGCGTCACATCTCGTCCTTCTCGGGCTCCTGGTCGGCGCGCAGGTCCCAGCTGGCCGTCTCGATCACTGGATTGGCCAGCAGTTTCGCGCACATCTCCGCAATGGCCGCGTCGGCCCGGGCGTGATCGGCCGCCTCAAACGCCACGCGCAGCAGCTTGCCAGCCCGCACCTGGGTCACCGTCGCGAACCCCAGGGAGCGCAACCCGCCGGCCACCGTCTGGCCTTCCGGGTCGGCGATCCCGGGTCGCAGCGAGACGTGGACTTCGGCAAGCCAGCGCACTAGGCCGATGCGGTCCAGTCCGTGCCGGTCAGCAGCTCGTAGGCCCGCGCGTAGCGCTGACGGGTGCCGTTGATCACCGCGTCGGGCAGCGCCGGAGCGGGCGGCTCCTTGTTCCAGCCCGACGCCGCCACGAAATCGCGCACGTACTGCTTGTCGAAGCTCGGCGGGCTCTGACCAGGCGCATAGGCCGAAGCGTCCCAGAACCGTGACGAGTCGGGCGTCAGCACCTCGTCGATGAGCGCGACCTTCCCATCGATCACACCGAACTCGAACTTCGTGTCGGCCAGGATCAGCCCGACCTGCTCGGCGCGTTGCGCGCCGGCGCGGTACAGGCCCAGCGACCGCTCCTCGAGCTCGCGCGCCAGTTCGGTGCCGATCAGGCCCGCCAGCTGCTCGCGGGTGATGTTCTCGTCATGGCCGACCTCGGCCTTGGTCGACGGCGTGAAGATCGGCTCCGGCAGGCGGTCCGCCTCGCGCAGGCCAGGCGGCAGCGCGTGGCCGACCACGCCGCCGGAATGCCGGTACTCGGCCCAGCCCGAGCCGGCGAGATAGCCACGCACAACACACTCGGCATCGATCCGCTCGGCGCGGCGCACCAACATGCTGCGGCCCTGGAGCTCGGGTGTGCGGGCCGCTTCGGGCAGGTCATCGTCAGCCACCGACAGGAAATGCGTCGGGCCGAGGCCGCCGAGCAGCGCGAACCAGTACGCCGACAGCTGGGTCAGCAGCCGCCCCTTGTCCGGGATCGGCTCATCGAAGACAACGTCGAAGGCCGAGATTCGGTCCGTCGCGACCATCAGCAGCCGGTCGTCGCCGACCGCGTACGTCTCGCGCACCTTGCCACGGTGGAGAAGTGGCATGGTCTCGATCGAGCTGCGCAGCATGGTCATGGTGCCAGGTCCTCCGTCTTGCCTTCGTCTTCGGCCATGGTGAAGCCTTCCGGCGGGAGGCCGTATCGCCGCCGAGCGGCCTGTTCGACGCGGTCGAGCACAGACAGGATGACCAGCACCAGGATCGTGCCCACCACCGCCAGCACATACAGGCCCGTGCCGCTCGCGGTACCGACGGCGGCCACCGCCCAGAGCGAGGCGGCGGTCGTCAGGCCGCGGATGTTGCCGCGGTAGTGCAGGATCGTGCCGGCTCCCAGGAAGCCGATTCCGGAAACGATCTGGGCCGCGATGCGCGTCGGATCCGCGTTCGATCCGGTGAAGCCATAGCCGGAGATGATGGCGAACAGGGCCGCGCCGAGCGCCACCAGGCTGTGCGTCCGAAAGCCCGCCGGCTGGCGATGCAGCTCCCGCTCCAACCCGATGATCGCGCCCAGGATCAGCCCGACGGTCATCCGCAGCGCCAGCTGGAGCTGCACATCGATGCTGAGGATCGGGTTGACTTCCATCAGGCTTGACCGATGCCCTCCACCCTCGAGACCGGCGCCGCCGGTTCGCTCGCGCCCGGATCGAGCTCGAGCGTCCACCAGGCCGATGCCCAGGCGTGCAGCACCCCGCTGCCCACGAGCAGGCAGAGCCAGATCGCCACGAAGCCTACCAGCAGCAGCAGCGTCTGCGGGCCGCCCAACCGCCGGTCGGCGAGCTGCAGCCCGATCGGCGACCAGAGGACCCGCAGAAGCACGACGGCGAGCAGCAGGCTGGCGACCTGGACCGCGAAGCTGATCGTCGCCAGGGCGGCCAGTCGCCCGCCTCGATGCAACAGGTCGCGCGCTCCGGCGGCGAGGCAGTCGACCACCCGATCCTGCGGGCGTAGCGCCGCGCGTCGCGTCGCAGCCGCCCCGAATGCCTGCCCGAGCAGCACGGCGACCAGCAACAGCGCCGCTAGGGGCGCCACGTCGCGCGCAATGCGAAGGAGCAGCGGCCCGCCGATGTCCGGCGACTGGTACTCGCCAGGCGCGACCCTGGCAACACCCAGCAGCAGGAGTCCGGCGGCAGCGAAGGCGGGCACGGCGGCCACGACCTGGACCAGCCAGATACGCGCGGTGTCGTCGGCCAGGCTGCCTGCGCTGACGACCGGCTCGTGAAGCCGTCGCTGCAGGGCTGCCTCCCCCAGCGCGATCAGCAGGCTGGCGCCAAGGGCCAGCAGGCCGATCCCGCCGACGAGCTCGACCGCGTTGATTGGCCAGCGTGACGAGGTGTACAGGCCCGCACCGAAGAAGGCGAGGTCCGCAGGGCTGGGCAACGGCACGATCGCCAGGACGAATGGAAGCCAGGACAGGAAGGCGATCGCGGCCAGCGCGGCGGGGGTCCACAGGTCGGTTCGATCGGCGACGAGGCGTCCCGCTTCGAGCGCCGAACGAGCAAGGCTGCGCACGCTAACCGTCCGCCTGATCGAGCCCGAGCGCGCGGTAGGTCGTGGCAATGCCCGCCAGGTGATGCTCGAGATCCATCGCTCCCCGGATTTCGTCGGAGGTGAGCCAAGCCGCCACGCCCTCGTCCGCGAGCAGCTCGTCGCGGAAGCCGCGCCCCCCGCTCACGGCGCGCGCGGCGGCTGCCTGCACCAGCCGATACGCCGCCTGGCGCTCGGCACCCCTGGCGATCATGGCGAGCAGGAGCGCCTCGGAGTAGACCATCCCGTCGCTGGCGTCGAGATTGGCGCGCATCCGATCGACGTCGACCTCGAGGCCGTCGAGAATGCCTGCCAGCGTCCGCGTGGCGTAGGCGGCCACGCCCAGCGCGCGCTCGAAGACGAAGCGCTCGGCACTCGAGTGGCTGATGTCGCGCTCGTGCCAGAGCGCCATGTTCTCGAGGCCGATGAGCGCGTCACCGCGCAGCAGGCGCGCCATGCCGCTGACCCGCTCGGCCAGGATCGGATTGCGCTTGTGCGGCATGGCGCTGCTTCCCTGCTGACCGGCACCGAACGGCTCGAACACCTCGCCGACCTCGGTGCGCTGCAGGTGCCGGATCTCGACCGCGATACGTTCCAGGCTGCCGCCCAGGATGGCCAGCGCGGTGAGCAGCTCGGCGTGCCGGTCGCGGCTGACGACCTGCGTGCTCGCCGGGTCGGGCCGCAGCCCCAGGGCGTCGCACACGAATCGCTCGACCTCGGGGCTGACGTTGGCGTGGCTGCCGACCGCGCCCGAGATCTTGCCGACGCTCAGCCCCTCGCGCGCGCGCGCGAGCCTGGCGCTATCCCGCTCGAGCTCGGCGAACCAGCCAGCGACCTTGAACCCGAAGGTCATCGGCTCGGCGTGAATGCCGTGGCTGCGGCCCACCATCGCCGTCGAGCGATGCGCGCGGGCCAGCTGGCGCACGACGGCGCGCAGTCGTTCGAGCTCGGCCTCCAGGACGGCCGATGCATCACGCAGGATCACCGCCGTGGCCGTGTCGAGCACGTCCGAGCTGGTCAGCCCGTAGTGCAGCCAGCGACCCTCCGGTCCGAGGCGCTCGGAAATGGAGCGCAGGAAGGCGATGACGTCGTGCTGCGATTCCTGTTCGATCTCTCGCGCGCGCCGAGAATCGACGGAGGTCGCGGCCTCGCGGATGCGCCGCCAGTCGTCGTCGGGGACCACGCCTGCCGTGTTGAGGGCTTCGACGGCGAGCAGCTCGATCTGCAGCCACAGCTCGAGCCTGCGCCGTTCGCTGAAGAGCTCCGCCATCTCGGGCAGCGCATAGCGATCGATCACGTCGGAAGGATACGCGGCGTCCCGTGCCGCCGCCGCGCCGCGCCTTGACGGCGCTCAGCCGCGGGGGTCGATGCCGACCTGGGCCCCGGCCGCCTGGTCCGCACGGAAGCGATCCACTCGCGCCGCGAGCGCCGCATCGGTCAGGGCCAGGATGCGCGCCGCAAGGTGCCCGGCGTTCTTGGCGCCTGCCGACCCGATCGCCACGCCGGCGACCGGAACGCCCGGAGGCATCTGCACGATGCTGTACAGCGCGTCCGCGCCACCCAGCGCGCCGGCGTCCAGCGGGACGCCAATGACGGGCCTGGCCGTCAGGCTGGCGATCACGCCCGGCAGGTGGGCAGCCAGCCCGGCCGCGCCGATGAACAGCTGCACGCCGTCCTTTTCGGCTGCGACAACGTAGGCGTGCAGCGCATCGG
The DNA here is from genome assembly GCA_963716585.1 of uncultured Chloroflexia bacterium. Taxonomy (GTDB): domain Bacteria; phylum Chloroflexota; class Limnocylindria; order QHBO01; family QHBO01; genus JAICUY01. The sequence goes on along the minus strand of CAVQTN010000002.1, from coordinate 980,405 downwards.
CCTGGCGATGGGCGCTGATGACGCTCGCCTGCCAGCCGATCTGGTAGCTGTCGAGGACGTCGAAGCAGCCTCCCAGGGTGGCGAGGTCGGATCGGGAGCCGCAGATGACGGCCACCGAAGTGGTGCGGGACATCATCGGCAGGATAACCGCAGCTCTCGCCCTACGTCCCGGCCAGGCGCTCCACCAGCGGAGCCAGCTCGTCGACCTCGCCGAGCATGATCGAGGTGATCCCCAGGGTGCCGCGCAGCTCGAGGATCTTCTCGGTCAGGCTCTGCAGCGAGCCGATGAAGACGTGCGGCGACCGACGCAGCTGCTCGTCCGTGAGCCGCACCCCGTTGCGCCGCTGGATCGCATCCGATGCCTCGCGCAGCGCCGCTGCGGCCGCGTCGGTGATCTGCGGCGCGACCCGCGACGGGTAGACGTTCAGCTCCAGCTCGTCGAACCGCTCGCCGGCCGCTTCGCGGGCCCAGCCGATCTTCTCGACCGTCGCCTCCCAGGTCATGCTCATGGGATCGCCACGGCCGTCGCGCCCTGATCGCGGCGCGATGCCGACGATCTGCGCCTCGCGCCCGGCAAGGCTCAGCAGCCGCCGTCCGCCGCCGCCGATCATGAACGGCGGATGCGGCCGCTGGACGGGCTTGGGGCGCCCGTCGAACTCGGTGACGCGATAGTGCTTCCCGTGGAAGCTGAACGGCCGGTCAGCGAACGAGCCCTTCAGCACCTGCACCGCCTCGGTCAGCCGTTCGACGCGGGTGCTTGGCGGATCGAACGGCAGGCCGATCGCCTCGTACTCCGGCCGGTTCCAGCCGGCGCCCAGGGCGACGTCCAATCGTCCGTCGGACAGGAGGTCGAGGGTCGCCAGGTCGTGGCCGAGGACCGTTGGATGGCGCAGGTCGTTGTTCATCACGAATGGGCTGATGCGCAGCCGGTCGGAGAGCGCGGCCACCGCGGCCATGGCCGGCACCGGCGCCAGCTGGTCGAGGAGATGGTCCGGGAAGACGAGCGTGTCGAAGCCGAGCGCCTCGGCACGCCGGACCGTTTCGGCAAAGCCGTCGCGGCCGACGACGTCGATCGAGGCGAGGAAGCGGAAGGGCCTCATTCGGCGACCTCGCGGAGGCCGATGTCGGAGCGGTGCTGCATGCCCCCGAGCCGCACCGCGGCGACGCCGCGATAGGCGGTTGCGCGGGCGCCCGGCAGGTCGACGCCGCGTCCCACCACGGTGACCGCACGTCCCGCGGCCGTCTGGTAGCCACCGTCAGCCGTACGCCGCGTCCCGGCGTGGAAGCACAGCAGCTCACCGTCATCGCCCGGCCCCGACGGCTCGACGTTGTCGATCTCGCGACCCTCGGCCGGGGACTCGGGGTAGCCGGGCGCGGCGACCACGACGCCGACGGCTGCGCCGGCGCGCAGCACGACGGCATCCTTGCTCTGCCCGATATCGTTGGTGGCGACCCCCAGCAGCGCCTGGGCGAGGTCGCCATTCAGCAGGGGCAGGATCACCTCCGCCTCCGGATCGCCGAAGCGCACGTTGAACTCGAGGACCATCGGGCCATGCTCGGTGATCATCAGGCCAGCGTAGAGCACGCCGCGATACGGGGTGCCGTCGCGGGCCATGCGCCAGGCAATCGGTTCGAAGATCTCGGCGGCCGCTCGTTCGAGCTCCGGCTGCCCGAACCAGGGCACCGGTGCATAGGCGCCCATCCCCCCGGTGTTCGGCCCGAGATCACCGTCCCGAAGCCGCTTGTAGTCGCACGCGGCTGCCAGCGGCACGATCCGTTCGCCGCAGACCAGGGCGAAGGCCGACACCTCGCGGCCAGTCGAGCCGCTCCTCGATCAGCACGCGTGCCCCGGCCGGCGCGCGCGCGAACAGCTCGCGGATCGCGGCATCGGTCTGCTCCGCCGTCTCGGGCACCACGACGCCCTTGCCCGCGGCCAGCCAGTCCGCCTTGACCACCGGCAGCCGCTCCATGCGCCGCGCATGATCCAGGGCCGCATCCGGCTCGCTGAACGCCGCGCCCTCCGCGGTCGGCACGCCCGAACGCTGCATCGTCTGCTTGGCGAACGCCTTCGACGTCTCCAGCCGTGCCGCCGCCCTTGTCGGTCCGAAGACCGGCACCGATGCCTGCTCCAGGGCGTCGGCCACGCCGGCCGCCAGGGGCGCCTCCGGCCCAACCACCACCAGGCCGATGCGCTGGTGGGCGGCGAAGCGCGCCACGGCGGCGGGATCCGATGGATCCAGGGCTGGAAGATTTGTACCGCACGCCGCCGTCCCGGCGTTGCCCGGCGCGATGCGCACCCGCTCGACGGACTCGTCGCGCCCGAGTCGCCAGGCCAGGGCGTGCTCGCGAGCGCCCGAACCCAGGATCAGGACGTCGAGCCCAGGCATCTGCGCCCCGAGATCAGCCGGCGGGAGACGCGGACGGGGCCGCGGACGGCGACGGCACGGGCGCTCCCGAGGCGCCGGTGAGCTGGGCCAGGCGGTCCAGTACATCCTGCAGGTCATTGATCCGCGCCTGGTAGGTGCCGAGGTCGTGGGCGTCCAGCGCGGCCTGTGCCTCGCCGTACAGCCGCTGCGCCTCGGCCACCAGCCCCGGAACGTCGGGGGGCAGCTCGCCCGGCGTGCCATCCGGCGGTGGCGTCTCCTCGGGCGGTGGCGGCTGCGCCTCGCCGAGCAGCTGCCGCAGGCCATCCTGCACGTCGTTGGCGAAGGCGACCCGGTCCTGGCTGACCATGATCACGCGGACGAGCTCCGGGAACTTCGCGCCCTCGGCCTGCAGGAAGATCGGCTCGACGTAGACCAGCCCGTCCTCGCCAATGGGCAGGACCAGCAGGTTGCCGCGAATGACCGACGAGCCGGACCTCGCCCACACCCCGAACTGCGCTGCGACCGCCCCATTCTGGTCGATCCGCGCCTCGACCTGCGCAGGGCCCTGGGTCGAGCTGGAGGTCGGGAACTGGAACGCGATGCGTTGGCCGTAGACCCCCGGGTCCATGCGCGCCGCGACCCAGGCGATCATGTTCGGCCGGCCCTCCGGCACCAGCGGCTGGATCAGGGCGAACTCGGCCTGGTCGTCGCCGGGGATGCGCATGATCACGTAGTACGGCTCCATGGGCTTGCCGCTCCCGGCCGCCACGTCCTCGGGAAAGGCCCAGCGGTCGTCCTGGTTGTAGAAGGTCGTGGCGCCGCCATCGGTGGCCGGCAGGTGGTAGAGCAGGTACTCCTGGTTCTGCGCCGTGAACAGGTCCTCGGGGTAGCGCAGGTGGGCGCGCAGCTCGGCCGGCATGGCATCCAGCGGTTCGAACAGCGACGGGAAGATGCGCGCGTAGGCCGCGACGATCGGCTCGCTCGGATCGGCAAGGTAGAAGTGGACGGTGCCGTCGTAGGCGTCGACCACCACCTTGACACTGTTGCGGACGTAGTTCGCTCCGGCGAACGGGCTGCCCTCCGGTAGCGGCTCGGCATCGGGATAGCGGTCGCTGACGGTATAGGCGTCCCACACCCACAGCAGCCGGCCGGCGGCACTCACCAGGTACGGATCGCGGTCGTAGTGCAGGAACGGCGCGATCTCCGGCACGCGTTCCTGGAGTGTGCGCCGGAAGAGGATCTGCGAGGCATCGGTCAGCTGGTTGCTGATCAACAGGTTGAAATCGCCGAAGCGCGCGGCGAACAGCAGCCGCGTGAAGATGTTGCCGATGCCGACCCCGGTCGTTCCCTTCCAGGTCGTGGTGGCGCCGGTTTCGCTGTCGGACTCGTCCAGCGGATAGTCGAACTCGGCAGTGTCGGTCTGGGTGACGACGTAGGTGTCGGTTGCCTCGCCGAAGTAGATGCGCGGCTCGCCGACGGGAAGCTGCGGCTCGCTGTTGATGCCGCTGACCAGGTAGTCGGGCGTGCCCTGGCCGGTCACCGCGTCGACCGGGACGGCCGTGATCCCGTAGCCGTGCGTGAACACCAGGCGCTCGTTGGTCCACGTCCGCGCCTGGTCGGCCAGCTTCTGCACGTCGAGCTCCCGTGCACTGAGCATGATCTGGCGCTGCTCGCCGTTGACCTGGTAGCGGTCGATGTCGACGTCCGTGAAGTCGTAGTAGCGCCGCAGGATCTGCTGCTGGCCCATGGTGGTCAGCAGCGGCCGGTAGTCCCACAGCCGAAGGTTGTCGACGGTCGAGGCGTCCTCGGTGAAGACCTTGCGGGTCAGCTGCTGCGCGCCGGTGAAGCGGCGCTCCTCGATGGCGTCGAGGTCGAACGCCGCACGAGTTGCGCCGATGTGCGCCGCGATGAACGGCCGCTCGGCGTTCTGCTCGTTGGGCTTGACCTGGAAGGTCTGCACGAACCCTGGATAGACGCCGCCGATCAGCACCGACGCTGCGATCCATGCGACCCCGGTCAGCCCCAGCAGCCAGAGCGTGCGGAACCAGATGTTGGCCAGCAGCAGCAGCGCGGCGACCACGGCCAGCACGGTCAGGATGGTGAACGCCGGCACCTGCGCGTTGAGGTCGGTGTAGCTGACCGCCTGCATGGCGGTGTAGCCGTTGGTCGAGTACGACAACTCGGCGATGTCGAACTGGAAGCCGATGGCGATGGCGCTCAGCAGCAGCGCGCCGAGCACACTCAGGTGGGCGCGCACCGGCGCCGTCAGGCGGAACTGCCACTTGAGCGCGCCCGCCGCGTAGCTGCCAAGGGTGAAGAGGATGACGGCGACCAGGGTCGTGACCGCGAAGCTCTGCAGGAATCGGAAGACCGGCAGGTCGAAGATGTAGAAGCCGATGTCGCGACCGAAATGCGGGTCGACGCTTCCGAATTGGCCGCCGTTGATGGCGAGCAGGATCGGCTCCCAATTGCCCGCCCACGCGGCTCCCGAGCCCAGGCCCAGCAGGACGGCCAGCCCGACGAGGCCGATCGTGACCCAGCGCGCCGCGCCCCCGGTATCGGGCAGCTCGAACTGGCCGATGCGTCGCAGCGGCACCTGGGGTGCAACGCGCCGGGCAACCAGGATGCTGATCACGGTCGGCACGACGAATGCCGCGAGCCCGATGAAGAAGAGCACGACCTGAGCCCAGAGCCTGGTGGTCAGGATGTCGCGCCGGCCGAGGGCGCCGTACCACATCAGGTCGGTGAGCAGGTTGACGAGGCCGCCGGCGAACCCGAGCAGGAAGAGCACCACCACGATGGCGATGCCGGTCAGCACCCAGCGCCGGATGCGCCTCCCGTCCCAGCCGCCAGTCGGGCCACCGAACGGATTCCCCGGTGCTCCCCCGCCGCCGCCGCGACCCGCGCCACGCCGGCGCCGCAGCTCGTCGCGCACGTTGCGCGGAACCTCCTCGTCGCCATTCGCAGGCTTCGCGCGCGGTGGCAGCGGACGGCCCTCGCGACGGGCATCGGCTTCCTGCTGGCGGCGCTGGAGGTCTTCGAGCAGGCGGTCGAACCAGGTGGACATGTCTGGCGCCATGCTAGCGGCCCGGCCGCCGGTTTCCGCGACGCGCACCAACGAGGCTGTCGTCGTGGCGTGGCAACGCGCGATTGGTCACCGGTCGGTGCCATCCGCGTTCGACCCCTCGGGGACCGATGCGCCGGCCTGGTTGAGCACGACTCGGAGCCGCGGCAGGTGTCCTCAGTGGTCGAAGGCTGACCCCAACGACATCTGACCGGTCGGGAGCCAAGACGGTCAGTGCGCGGCCGCTCCCTACTCCCACTCGATGGTGGCCGGTGGCTTGGAGCTGATGTCGTAGACCACCCGGTTGACGCCGGCCACCTCGTTGACGATCCGCGACGAGATCTTGGCCAGCACCTCGTACGGCAGCCGCGCCCAGTCGGCGGTCATGCCGTCGTCGGAGGTCACCGCGCGCACGGCGACAACGTTGGCGTACGTGCGCCCATCGCCCATGACGCCCACCGATCGCACCGGCGTCAGGATGGCGAACGACTGCCACAGCGACCGATACAACCCCGCCGCCTTGATCTCGTCGATCACGATCCAGTCCGCCTCGCGCAGCGTGGCGAGCCGCTCGGCGGTCACCTCGCCGATGATCCGGATGGCGAGACCCGGCCCGGGGAACGGCTGACGCAGGACCATCGCCTCCGGCAGGCCGAGCTCGACGCCCACCGCCCGCACCTCGTCCTTGAAGAGGTGGCGCAGCGGCTCGATGAGCTGGAAGCGCAGGTCGGCCGGAAGCCCGCCGACGTTGTGGTGGGTCTTGATCTTGGCGGCCGATTTCGTCTCGGCGGAGGTCGATTCGATGACATCGGGGTACAGGGTTCCCTGCACCAGGAAGTCGATCTGTCCCAGTCGCGCCGCTTCCTCCTCGAAGACGCGGATGAACTCGTCGCCGATGATGCGGCGCTTCTGCTCGGGATCTTCGACGCCGGAGAGGCGGCGGAGGAATCGGTCCCGGGCGTCGACCATCACCAGCTGCATGCCGAGGTCGCGCTCGAAGGTGACGCGCAGCAGCTCGGACTCGCGCTTGCGCATGAGGCCGTGGTCGACGTAGATGCACGTCAGCTGGTCACCGATGGCCCGGTGCACCAGCGTCGCCGCCACGGCGCTGTCGACTCCGCCCGACAGGGCGCAGATGACCTTCCCGTCGCCGACCAGCCGCCGCACGTCCGCGACGGTCGTCTCCACCAGCGACGCCGGTGTCCAGGTCGGCTGCGCGCCGGCGATGTCGATCACGAAGTTGCGCAGGATCTGGCGACCCTGCGGCGTGTGCACCACCTCGGGATGGAACTGGATGCCGTAGCGCTGATGGGCCGCGTCGGCCAGGCCGGCGAAGGGGGTGGAATCGGTCTGGGCAGTGGGCCGAAAGCCGGGGGGCGGCTGCAGGATGGTGTCGCCGTGACTCATCCACACCGGCTGCTCGCGCTCCAGGCCGGCGAACAGGCCGTCAACTTCGGTGATCGCGACGTGCGCCGGACCGTACTCGCGGCGCTGCGACGCCACGACCTCGCCACCCAGCTCGTGGGCCATGAGCTGCAGGCCATAACAGATGCCCAACACGGGGACGCGACCGGACCAGACGGCCGCATCGGGCCTGGGTGCGCCGTCGTCGTAGACCGATGCGGGACCGCCCGACAGGATGATCGCCTTGGGATTTCGTCGTTCGATCTCGGCCCACGGGGTGTCGTGCGGCAAGAGCTCGGAGTAGACATGCAGCTCACGCACGCGGCGCGCGATGAGCTGGGCGGTCTGGCCGCCGAAGTCGAGGATGATGACGGTGTCGGGGTGTGCCGGCGCCTCGGCGCGGTCCGGCGGGGGCGCGTGGAGCGCGGTCTGGAGGTAGGCCTCGACCTCGGCGTCGTCGGGTGCCAGCACCCGGTGGCCGGCGTTCGCCGCCTCGCCATGGACCGTCTTGCCGCGGTCGGTGGCGGGACGCGTTGGTGCAGTGTCGCTCAATCCCACTCCGTCAGCGATGATGGTCTCCGAAGTGTAGCCACGCCCCAGGGCGACAGGAGGCTCCAGACCGATGAGCGATCCCGAGATCCGAGACTTGACCCCGCATCCTACCGCCGCGGTGCGCCTGCGCGCGCCGACGTCGAAGCTCAGCGAGCTGTTCGACCTGCACCTGCCGAACATCGCCGATCGGTTGGGCGACATGGGCGTCGACCCGGCGGGGCCGCCGTACGCCCGCTACCACAGCTACGGACCCGAGGAGGTCGACGTCGAGATCGGGATCCCCGTCGATTGGCCGCTGCCCAACGTGCGGCCGCTGGCCGATGCCGAGGAGGGCGAGATGGCCGCCGGCGAGCTTCCCGGCGGACCCGCGGCGATCACCGTGCACCTGGGCAGCTACGACGGCCTGGCGCAGACGTACGACCGGCTGCGCGACTGGATCCACGAGCAGGGCCGCGACGAGGGCCCGGCTCCGTGGGAATCGTATGTCGACGATCCCACCGAGGTCGAAGACGTCTCGCAGCTGCGCACCGAGGTGTGTTGGCCGCTCGCGTAATGTGCGGTCGCGGATCTGAGGTCGCGAGGATCCGCCAGATACTCGTCGCACGCGTAAGAGGCGAGCGTTTGCCGGCGCTTCCCGCCATCCAGAGCGTGCGCTACTCGCCAGATGAGTGACCTGGCGGCCGGCGCGCTCGTTCGACCGCCGCTTACTCATCCGGTGGGTATGTGGTGGCCGACGGAACCTTCGCAGCGACGAACGAGCCCGGCTCAGCTCACCCAGGTTTCGGCCGGTTCCGACAGGAACTCCTCGACGTCCATGCCCCGCGGGCCGATGAGCAGGCTGGCGCGTGCCCGGATACTCACGCTCGAAGGCCGCCATCCCTGGTTGCACCTCGCGGCCGCGCCCGCTCTGGACCTCGATCGCCAGCGCCGGGCCTCTCGGCAGCCGCGACGCCACGACGAAGTCGACCTCGCGGTTGCCCTGCTTCCAGTACCCGATGCGCGACGGATCGGGCCCGTTGGCGAGGTGTGCGCCGACCGCGGTCTCCACCAGGCGACCAAAGACGTCGGCATCCGCCTGCGCGTCGGCGAATGAGATGCCGGCGGACGCCGTCATGAGGGCGGTGTTGAGCGCCAGCAGCTTCGGACTCGACGCGCGTTGCCGGCCGACCGACCCGTATTTCGGCAGACCGGTGAGCATCCCCGACCCCGTCAGCAGCTCGAGGTAGTGGGCCAGCGTCGTGGTGTTCCCGGCATCGGCCAGCCGTCCGAGCATGCGTGAGTAAGGAACGACCTCGGCGGAGCGCTCGCATCCGAGCCGGAAGAGCTGGCGCAGCAGCGCCGGCTTGTCGACGCGGGTCAACAGCAGCACGTCGCGCGCCAGCGTCGTCTCGACCAGCGAATCGAGCAGGTAGCGGCGCCATCGGTCCTCGTCGGCGATGAGGTCGGCGGCACCCGGGTAGCCGCCGAAATACAGATACTGCGGCAGGCTCCAGCCAAAACCATCGCGCATCTCGGGGAAGGACCAGTGCGACACGCGGATCAGCTCGAAGCGTCCGGCAAGGCTCTCGGTCAGGCCTTTCTGCACCAGCAGCGGTGCGCTTCCCAGGAGCATCACGCGCAGCGGCAGGGCGCTGGCGGTGTCGTGGTCCCACAGGCGCTTGACCGATTCGGACCATGCCGGGATCTTCTGGATCTCGTCCATGACCAGCAGTCCACCGGCCCGACCACCGCTGCGGGCGCGCAGCCGGCCGATCTCCCACTGGGTCTCAAGCCAGCCTGACTCCCGCAGGGCGGGATCATCGGCCGATGCGACATGCGCCGGCACGCCGACCGCGTCCATCACCTGTCTGGCGAGCGTGGTCTTGCCCACCTGTCGCGGTCCAGCGAGGACCTGGATGAAGCGGCGCGGCTCGTGGGCGCGCGACAGGATGGTGTCGTAGATCGGGCGGCGGTACGGGGCGCGGGCGGCTCGTCTGGCCATCGAACCCGAGTTTACTCAATCAACTGAGTTGAATTGCTCAGCGTCTTGCGCTGTCCCGTCGCCGCGCTACCGCGGCTGCTGCATGTAGTACTCGACGAAGTCGGCGCAGCGCCCGTCAGGCCCGAAGGTCAGCAGGAAGCAGTTCCAGAAGATGCGCTCGGGCTGCTCGGCGGTCGGTACGTACCGGCTGGTGCCGATCGCAACCGCCCGGCTCCCGTCGATCGCCCACGGCTCGTAGCTCGCCTCCCAGCTGTCCGGGTGGTCCGCGTCGTCGAGCCAGCCGGCCACGATCGCGTCGCGGCCCCGCGTGGCGTCGGCATAGGCGTAGTAGCGGTAGGTCGCATCCTCGGTGAACAGGTCGCCGATGAGCTCCGGATCGTTCGATCGCCACGCCGCGACATACCGGTCCAGCCACGCCTGCACATCGTCGTGGGTCATGCCTTCACCGCCTCCAGCTCCACGGCGCCACGCTCGAGCGCCTGCTCGGTGGGCTGCGCGGGAAACGGCGAACGCCGCAAGGCCGCTTCGCGGTCCAGCGACCCGTTGCCCACCTCCCGCACCAGCGTGGCAATCTCCCCCAGCTCCGCCGCCTGCCGTTCGGCGAAGGCCCGATTTCCCACGCCGCCGTGCCCCGGCACGACCGCGCCGTCGACCAGCGCTACCAGCCGGGCTGCCGTCTCCGCCCAGGCGAGCGGGTAGGCGTCGCCGAACGACGGCGCCGCATCGTTTTCGAGCAGGTCGCCGGCGAACAGGACCGATGCATCGGGCACCGCCACCAGGATGTCGTTGTCGGTGTGCCCGAGACCGATGTGGCGCAGCGCGACCTGGCGGTCGCCGAGATCGATGGTGGCGACCTCCGCGAACGTCTGGTCGGGCGGCGTGGCGGTGACCTCGCCAAGCTCCTCGGCCAACCCCGGCTCCTGGAAAAGGATGCGGCGGAGGGCCACCGCGGAGTCGGCCACGACGCGCTCGGCGCAGCGGACGTGGCCCCAGATCGGCGCCTCCTCGAAGCGGGCGTTGCCCCAGGTGTGGTCCCAGTGGTGATGGGTGTTGACGACGGCGGCGATCGGCTGGCGCGTCAGCCGAGCCAGCTCGTCGCGCAGCTCGTTGGCGAGACGGTGCGACCCCCGCGTGTCGATCACGACCACGCCCTCCGCGCCCAGGATGGCGCCGATGTTCTGGTCGAACGGCTCGCCGTTCCAGGTGCGGTAGCGCCGCACGAACACGCGCTCGCCCACCTCGGTCCACGGTTCAGTCATGGCACCACCTCGACGACCTCAGCGATAACTCTGATTGCCTCTTCGGGCATGTCGTGCAACACCATAGGCTCATAGCCGGGCACATCGGTATCCGGCTCAAGGCGAATCTGAACAGGCGCCATTGGCCATCGTCCGATGCCATACGTTCGCTGCGGTACACCTTGACGGTATGGCGACAGCTCCGTGTCGTCCATCGCTCCCAGGACCGATGCAATCGTCCGCTGTTCCTCGATCGGCGGGAACCGGACCGGCGCTTCGTGATCTGGCCATTAGCCAGAACGTGGCCGCGGTGCCGTTGAGTCGCCTGGTGACTGAAATGAGGGTGCCGCGCCGGTTGTCGTGCAGTTGAGTCGTCAGGTGACTGAAACCGACGTGGTTGAGGGCTACGGGCCATCAAAGCGGTCGATCTGAGTCGCCAGGTGACTAAACAGCAGGTGAGCGGCGACGTCTCACTCGTTTGAGTCGTCAGGCGACTCAGATGCAGCCGCGTCGTGCGGACGCAGAGACTGACCTGACGGCCTGAGCCTTCCTGACACTAACCAACGCGACCGATGCGGTTGTGGAGTGAGGCCGGCCGCCCCTTCCCGCAGGCCGTAGCGAAGCGGGCCAAGCGGACGGCCGGCCCGGCCATCGCCTCCCGTCGGCGTATCGGTCTGGCTATTGGCGCCCCGCCAGCTGCCACGATTTGCCCTCGGTCACGATCGACGGCGCGATCACCATCTCGACCTGGTGCATCTCGTGGATGCTCCGCGCGCCGAGCGCGCCCATCGAGGCGCGCAGCGCGCCGACCAGGTTCTGCGTGCCGTGGGTCGTCGACGACGGGCCGAACAGGATCTGCTCCAGCGGCAGCCGCTCACCGATCTTGATGCGCGTGCCGCGCGGAAGCATGGCCGATGGCGCGGCCATCCCCCAGTTGAAGCCGCGGCCCGGCGCTTCGAGGGCGGCGGCGAACGGCGAGCCGAGCATGACCGCATCGGCTCCGGAGGCAATCGCCTTGGCGATGTCGCCACCTGTCTTCATCCCGCCGTCGGTGACGATCGGCACGTAGCGGCCGGTGTCGGCCAGGTAGCGGTCGCGTGCAGCGGCCACCTCGAGCGTGGCCGACACCTGCGGCACGCCGATGCCGAGCACCTCGCGCGTGGTGCATGCCGCGCCCGGCCCGACGCCGACCAGCACCGCCGCGGCCCCCTGCTGCATGAGCTGGTAGGCGGCCTCGCCGCTCACCGTGTTGCCGACCAGGACCGGGATCTTGAGCGCGCCGGTCAGATCGGCGAGCGACAGGACGCGACCCGACGCCGAGATGTGCCGCGCGCTGGAGACCTGCGACTGGACGAGGAAGAGGTCGGCACCGGCATCGGCCGCGACCTCGGCGTGATGCCAGGCCGACGATGGCGTGGTCGCCACCGCCGCAATGCCCCCCTGCGCCTTGATCTCGGCGATGAGCGCCCGGATCAGCTCGTCGCGAATCGGCTGCGCATAGGCCTCCGCCAGGACCGACGCGGCCGCGTGCCCGCTCTCCGCCGCGGCAACCTGCTCGATGATCGGTGCGGCATCCTCGTAGCGCGTGTACAGCCCTTCCAGGTTGATTACCGCCAGCCCGCCGTGGCGCGTCATCTGCGCGGCAAAGCCGGCGTCAGCCACCGCGTCCATCGCCGCGGCGATGAACGGGATCGCCAGGCGCCGGCCGGCGAGCTCAATCGACAGGTCGACCTCGGCGGGGTCGGCGGTCACCGCCCCGGGCACGAGCGCGATCTCCTCGAAGCCGTAGGCGCGACGCAGCCGGCGCTCGCCGCGCTCGCTGCTCGGCTCGGCAATCGCGAACGCCTGGTCGATCAACGACGCCTCCTCAAGGGTACAAAACGCCCGCGGACGGCATCGGCCGGCGCGGGCTCGGTGGATCGCTGGTGGTCGAAACTGCTCGGATCTGCTGCACGGATCCATCGCTGCGTTTCGCCCCAGTATAGGGCGGGTGCAGCGGTGGTGGTCAGTCCGTCTGCGCGGGCCGACCTCGCGGATTCGTTCGGAACCGCGTCCCGCGGCCCCCGGCGGTCTCAGACCAGCTCGGCGGCAGCGGCGCGAGCGTCCTCCCTCAGCTCCTCGAGCGCCTGATCGCCAGCGGCGCTGGCCGGCAGCAGACCGATCACCCGGCTCACCCCCAGATTCGCGTACTGCTGCAGCAGTTCGACGCGCCGCTCCCCGGGCTGGCGCCAGGCGTCGTCGCCCCACCAGGCGTGCACCGAGACGCGTAGCGACTCCGGGTCGCGGCCGATCTCCTCGCACCGGGCGCGGATGACCGGCAGCGCCTCGCGCAGCTCGTCCGGCGACAGGCCGTCGAGATTCAGCTCATCCGCGAAGCGCGCCGCCAGCCGCCAGGTGACCTTTGGACCGTTGCCGCCGACCATGATCGGCAGTTTCGGCTGCATCGGCTTCGGCTGGTTGATGGCTCCCGCGACGCGCGCATGCTCGCCCGCATAGCTCGCTCGGTTCTCGCGGCCGGGCTCGAGCATGCGACTGATGACCTCGAGCCCATCCTCCAGCATGGCAAGCCGATCGCGCGTCGCCGGGAACTCGTAGCCGTAGGCGAGCCACTCCTCGCGCTTCCAGCCGGCGCCGATGCCCAGGTCGTACCGGCCTCTCGAGATCGTGTCGAGCATCGAGGCCATCTTGGCGACGAGTGCCGGGTTGCGAAATCCGTTGCAGATGACCACCTGGCCGATGCGCACGCGCTCCGTGGCCATGGCCAGCGCCGCCAGGGAGGTGAACGACTCGAAGGTGATCTCGTCGGTCGGCCGCGGCACGGTGTGGAAGTGGTCGAACAGCCAGATCGATTCGAACCCCAGCCGCTCCGCCTGCTGCGCCACCGCGACGGTGCGCGCCCAGGCGCGCGGCGGCTCCCAGCCGTCGTACTCGCCGGTCCAGCCCTGCGGAACGATCACGCCCATCTTCATCCTGTGCACTCCTTCAACGGACGATCATCTGATCACGCTCCGGACCCACCGAGACGTGGCTGATCGGGACGCCGGCAAGCTCCTCCAGGCGCTCGACGTAGGCGCGGGCCGCGGCGGGCAGCGCGCCGAACGAGCGGCAGGCGGTCGTCTCGGTCTGCCAGCCGGCAAGGTGCTCGTAGACGGGCTCGAGGCGAGCGAACAACGGCTCGGACGCGGGCACCGTCGCCAGTTGCGAGTCCGCTGGCCGGATCACGGTAGGCGACGCACACCGGGATGCTCGCCAGGTCGTCGAGCACGTCGAGCTTGGTGAGCGCGATCGACGAGTAGCCGGCCAGCTGCGCGCTGTAGCGCACCGTCACCGCGTCGTACCAGCCGCAGCGCCGCGGGCGTCCGGTCGAGGCCCCGAACTCCATGCCCCGCTCGCGCAGGTGCTCGCCGGCGGCATCGTCCAGCTCGGTCGGCAGCGGGCCGGTGCCGACGGCCGTGGTGTACGCCTTGGCGATCCCCAGCACCCGGTCGATGGCCACCGCCGGCAGGCCGGCACCCAGCGACGCGCCGCCGGCGATCGGCGACGACGAGGTGACGTATGGATAGACCCCCCAGTCGATGTCGCGCATGGTGCCAAGCTGGCCCTCGAGCAGGACCCGGTCGCCACGGGCCAGCGCCTCCTCGACCAGGACGCGACCATCGATCACGTGGCGCCGCAGCCTGTCGGCCGCGGCCAGGTAGTCGCGGGCGATCGCCGCCTCGTCGGTCGCCTCGGCGATCGCATCGGCCAATGGGTCTTCCGGTCCCCCGGCGCCGAAGTAGCCCCCGACCATGCGCCGAACACGAGCCAGGGCGGACTCCAGGCGCGTGGCGAAGACATCGGGCTCAAGGAGGTCGACCATCCGAATCCCGCGGCGGGCCACCTTGTCGACATAGGCGGGACCGATGCCTCGCGAGGTGGTGCCCAGTTTCGACGTTCCGCGCTCGCGTTCCTCGAGCTGGTCGAGCAGCGGGTGATAGGGCATCACCAGGTGCGCCCGGTCGCTGATGAACAGGTTGTCACTGCCGATGCCGGCTGCGGCCAGCGCGTCGAGCTCGGCGACCAGCGCCGGCGGGTTGATCACGACCCCGTTGCCCAGCAGGTTGCGCGTCCGCGGGTAGCAGATGCCCGATGGAATCAGGTGCAGCTTGAAATGGCCATGGCGGTTGATGACGGTGTGCCCGGCGTTGTTGCCGCCCTGGTAGCGGATGACGAGGTCCGCATCCGCGGCGAGGTAATCGACCACGCGTCCCTTGCCCTCGTCGCCCCATTGCGCGCCGACCACGGCGATGACCGACATCAGGCCGCCTTGCCATCGGCATGCAGCCACAGGTATTCGCGCGGCAGGAGGGCCGATGCGTGCATGCCGGCCGCCTGCGTGCGCCCGTAGTAGCGATAGTGCCAGGGCTCGTAGTCGTAGCAGACCGCACTGAAGGCGCCCCGCGGATAGCTCATCACGAAGCCGTAGCGCCATGCGTTGGCGCGCATCCACGCGCCGGCCGGCGTGAGCGACCAGTCTCCGCGATCCCATGGATCGGGGGCGCCGCGCGACATGAAGTCGAACCCGGTGCCCAATTGGTGCTCGGAGTGGCCCGCGCGCGCGCTGGTGCGCAGAGCCTGCGTGTATCCGACCCGGGCGACCCAGTAGTCGAAGGTCGCCTGCTGGGTGGCGTAACTTCGGAACGCGCTCTGGATGTCGATCGCCCGGCCCACCATCAACGCGCGGTCGCGCATGGCGATCAGATCGCCGCGGACCAGGCTCCGCAACGCGTGGCCTCCGCTGAGCCCGGCCGTGGACGAGTCGACGAGATCGGGCGGGCGGTAGGTCGAGGCGACGCGATAGGTCGTGTCGAGCAGGCTGATCGGCCAATCCCCATACGTGCCATGGGCGGCTGCAACGTCCGTGTAACGGCAGACCGGCAGCGGGGCAAGATCACCGAGCGTCACGCGCGTTTCGAGCGTGACGCGCTCGGAAACCGTGGGACTGGCGCCCAGCAGGACCAGGCGTGACGGCATGAGCCGCTTGGCCTCGCCCAGAGCGGCAGGGCCGGCGTGGTCGCCGCGGACGAGCAGCAAGGGGGCCTCGATGCGGCCGGCCACCGCGGCCGCGGCAAGCGCATCCGGGAAGTTCAGGCCGGTCGACAGATACGTCGCGGACGCGCCCTGGGGGAAGGCTGTCTTCGAGACCAACGCGCTGGTCGCATACCGGTCGACGCCACCGAGGCGTATGACGGACACGCCGGGGCTGGAGCCCGCAGCGGCCTGCACCACCGCGTCGCTGATCGCCGCTGCGCCACCCAGCACGATGATCCGTTGCGGCGCGAGGCGGGCAAGCTCAGCCTGCACCGCGCCCGGGATGGCGTTCGGCTCGGTGAGCAGCAGTGGCCCGCCGGAGACCGCCGCGGCCACGCCGCCGCTCAGGGCATCGGGGTAGCTGCGACCCAGGGCCAGGTACGCGACCGGCGCCCCGGAAGGGAAGGCGGCGGCACTCACCGCCGCCGAGGTCGCGTAGCGGTCGGCTCCGCTGATGCGGGTGACTCTGCCGCTGGTGGTATGTCCAACGAGCCGGGCCGCCACGCTGCCCGAAACGCTGCCGCCGCCTCCGAGCACGACGATTTCCGCGGGGCGCAGGCGGCCGAGCTCGTCACTCGTCGCCGGTGGCAGCCAATCGGGCGCCGTCAGCAGGATCGGCCCGCCCCGCCCGGCCGCCAACGGTCCGGCGCTCAGCGCATCCGGGAACGTGGTCCCGTCCGCGACGAACGCGATCGGGGTGTCGGCCGCGAAGCTCGCCCGACTGATGGCCGCTGCCGTCGCGTAGCGGTCAGGGCCCGCCAGGCGTTGGATCTGCAGGCCGGCGGCCCGCGCGGTGGGTGGCGAGCCAACCGCCGGAAGCTGACCTCCCAGGATCAGCGCGAACGCGACCAGCAGGCGGCCGAGGCGGGGCGGCATGAGCCAGATTCTAGGGAGGCGCACCACCAGCGGTATCGGCCAATGGTCTCAGGCTCGGGCGCGGACCTTGTCGAAGCAGTTGCTGCAGTAGACGGGTCGGTCGTTGCGCGGCAGGAACGGAACGAGGGCCTGGCCACCGCACTCGGCGCAGACCGCCGCGTGCATCTCGCGCTGTCCGTTGCCCCCGCCCGGCGTGCTGATGCCGAGCGCACGGTTCTGCTTGGCCACGGCCCGGCACGCCTGGCAGCGCTGCGGCTCGTTGAGCAGGCCCTTCTCCGCATAGAACTGCTGCTCTCCGGCTGAGAAGACGAAGTCCATGCCGCAGTCTCGGCAGCGGATGGTCTTGTCGGCGTACACGAACCCTGACCTCCTGTGACGCGCCCAGCCGCGATGGGACGATGGACCGGGACGTTCAGCGCCCGATCTTACACGTGAGACCAAGCGGCTGTACACCATCTGACCGATCGCTTCGGGCGGTCAGTCCGCCTCGCAGGCACGACTCAGTAAGCCGGGACGTCCTCCCTGGCGTTGAGCGTGTAGAAGCGCGTGTTCGCCTTGCGGAACTGCAGCGGCACCTCGCCGATGGGTCCGTTGCGATGCTTGGCGACCTTGGCCTTGACGAGCTCGACCTCGGCGTCCGGGTTCTGGTCCTCCGCGCGGTACAGGAAGAGGACCACGTCGGCGTCCTGCTCGATGCTGCCGCTCTCGCGAAGGTCCGACAGCCGTGGCTCGGCCGATCCGCGCTGCTCGACCCCGCGTGACAGCTGCGAAAGGCCGACCACCGGGACCTTCAGCTCACGGGCAAGCTGCTTCATGCCTCGGCTGATCTCCGACACCTCCTGCACCCGATTGCCGTCGCGCGACGGGGTCGATGCCTGCATCAGCTGCAGGTAGTCGACGATGATCAGGTCCAAGCCGTGCTGCTCGGCCTCCAACCGCCGCGCCTTGGTTCGCAGCTCCATGACGGTGAGGCCCGGCGAGTCGTCGATCCACAGTGGCGCGGCATGCATGTCGTTCATGACCTGCGCGATCTTCGACCAGTCGGTCTCGTCGACGAAGCCGGTCTGCAGCGGCCGCGGGTTGATGCCGCTCTCCGCGCTCAACAGCCGCAACGCCAGCTGCTCCTTGCTCATCTCCAGGCTGAAGACGCCCACCTTCTTGCCCTCGCGCACCGCGGCGTGCTGCGCGATGTTGAGCGCCAGGCTCGTCTTGCCGACCGACGGCCGGGCCGCGAGGATGATGAGGTCCGATGGCTGGAACCCGCCCAGCAGCGCGTCGAGCTGCGAGAGGCCGGACGGGATGCCCAGGATCTGGCCGCGATGCTCATGCAGGTACTCGAGCCGGTCGTAGGCCTGGCCGAGCAGCGTCGCCAGCGACTCGAAGCCGCCCACCGTACGATGCTGGCTGATCTCGAACAGGATCGACTCCGCGCGGTCGATGGCGACCTCGGCATCGTTCGCCTCCTCGTAGCCGACGGCGGCGATCTTGCCCGCGGCACCAA
Source organism: uncultured Chloroflexia bacterium (assembly GCA_963716585.1). GTDB lineage: Bacteria > Chloroflexota > Limnocylindria > QHBO01 > QHBO01 > JAICUY01. Next base: position 962,353 of record CAVQTN010000002.1, on the reverse strand, counting down.
TCAGGTTGCGCAGGACCGCCTTGCGCTCGACGATGCGCCCGTAGTGCTCGACGTGCACCGCGGTCGGCACCGTGTTCATGAGCGTCGTCAGGTACGCTGGTCCGCCAACGGGCTCCAGCCGATCGCGCCGCTCGAGCTCGTCGCCGACGGTCACCAGGTCGATGGGCTCGCGCTGGCCGTGGAGGGCCAGCATCGCTTCGTAGATGTCGCCGTGCTGCTTCCGGTAGAAGTCCGCGGGGCGCAGGAACTCGGCGACCTTCAGGATCGCATCCGCGTCGATCAGGATGGAGCCCAGCACGCTCTGCTCCGCCTCGATCGCCTGTGGAGACAACTTCTGCAGCGACGCGTCACCCGGCGATGGTGAGTAGCCGCTCCCCGGCGCGATGATCGTCGTGATTGAAGTGTCCCTCCGCATCTGATCCCGCCCCAACGGCCATTGTCAGGCGGCCCCCAGAGATTTCCGCAGGGCGTGTGGACAACCCCCGGGGATTCGGGGATTACGACCTCGGCGCTGTGGATGGCATGACTGCACCTGGCTCACCCATGAACGATGATCGGATGATTGCGTGACAGCTTTCCCGTCGCAATGGCAGCCGTCACGTGCGGGGTGTTCGAGCGGGCCGTCGCCGCTCGCCGCTCGCCGCTCGCCGCTCGCGGCAGCTGTGGTACGTGCGATCGCCCGGTCCGCGCCTGACTTGTCAGATGTCGCTGTGGGCCGCGTTAGGCCACTCGACGACGCCAATCAGGCCGCCACATTCCGTCGACTGAGCACGACCGCGTGCCGGGAACGGCCTTCGGACCGGTCGAACGCGGCTGCAACCGACATTTGACCAGTCGGCGGGTAGCCGGTGCGCTGGACGGGCCGATTGCGTGCGCACCGCGGGCGGGTGCCGATGCGCGGGGGCGTTGGTCAACGCCGCGCAATACCGGCCCAAGCATCAGGTGCGTCGGGTGCGTCGCGCCGCTCGGCGACGGTGTTCCACGTGTCCCACTTCGATGCGAAGGTTGGACGTGCCGGCATAGCTGACCTCGGCGCCCTGCTCGCCCATCGACGCCCACCACGAGATCGCTGCCCGGTCGCCATCAACGATCGGCTCCGCCATCGGGGCCCGCCTCCCGACCGCTGCCATCTCGGCCCAGCGCCGTGCGGCGGCATCGGTCTGCATCGGTCTATGCCGGCGCAGCCACCACCGAGACCGTCACCGTGGCGTCCACGCCCGGAATCAGATGCACGTCGGCCCGGTGCTCACCCAGGGTCTTGATTGGCTCGCGCAGGTGAATGTCGTGCCGATCGAGCTCGACGCCCTCCGCGGCGATGGCCTGCGCGATCTCCCGATTCGTCACGGCACCGAACAGGCGGCCCCTCTCGCCGGCCTTGACCGGGATCTCGAGCTTCATCTCGCGAAGCTTGGCCGCGGTCGCCTCCGCGTCGGCGCGGACCGCTCGATCTCGCTCCTCGCGCTGGTCGCGGTGGCGCTCCCAGTTCGCGACGGTTCCCTTGTCTGCCGCACCGGCCGCGCCGGTCGGGAGCAGGAAGTTGCGGGCATAGCCATCCTTGACTTCCTTCATCTCGCCTTCGCGTCCGAGGCCCTTCACGTCGCGTTTGAGGATCACCTTCATGCGTGTCACGGCTCCAATTCGTCGATGGGTTGATCCCAGCCAACGCCGATGCCGGCGACGGTGCGCCGCTCGCGCCATCGGCCGAGCGCTCCCTTGAGCGCCTGCGGATCGCGCAGGCGGCCGTAGCGCTCGAGCAGCTCGGGCAGGTTGTCCCTGATCTCGTCGTAGCGGGATCCCATCAGGCCGCGCAGCCTGGCCAGATCCTTGTCGAGGTCCGAGGTCCCGTTTCGGGCGCGCTCGGCGTGCTCCTCGCGCACGTCGCGCGGAGCATTTTGGATGAAGACGTCGAGCACCAGCAGCAGAACCGTCAGGTCGTCGGCCTGGCCGATGATCGGGATCATGTCGGGCACGAGGTCGATCGGCACGACGACGTACGCCAGCGCCGCGGCCAGCAGGCCCTTCAGCGGCAGCGGCGTACGCGGGTCGCGAACGATGCCCCACACCATGCGGGCGTAGGTCGGAAGCTTCCAGATGAGACGGGCGAGGCGCAGGTAGCGCCATCGGCCGGACAGATTCACGATGCGTCGGCTCCGGTCGGATTGTGGGTCGCCAAGCATAGCAGAGCGGCACGCCGGAATTGGTTTGACATTAGAACAGGCGTTCTGGTACCGTCACGCCAAGCCACTCAACGGAGGCCGCGGTGACGAGACACGACGCGGAGCGCAAGCAGAAGATCCTGGAGACCATCGCCCGCACCGTAACGGAGCGTGGCTATCCGCCATCCGTCCGCGAGATCGCCGACGCTGTCGGCCTCGCGTCGACCTCGGCGGTGCATCATCACCTGCTCGCCCTCGAGCGCGACGGCCTGCTGGAGCGCGGATCGCACTCGTCGCGCGCCCTGCGCCTGACCCGTCCCGAGCCGGCACCTCGTCGCGTCGCGGATCGTCGCGTGACGCCGTTCCGCATGCCGGTCGAACGCGACGTGTTGACCCTGCCGGTGCTGGGCGAGATCGCGGCCGGCCAGCCCATCGAGGCGTACGCCGACTCGACCGAGACGCTGGATGTCCCCGGCTCCATGCAGGCACGCGACGGCTCCTACGTCCTGCGCGTTCGGGGCAAGAGCATGATCGACGCACTCATCGATGACGGCGACTACGTCGTCGTCCAGCCGCAGGCCACTGCCCGCGACGGCGACATCGTCGTGGCACTGCTGGAGGACAACGGCGTGACGCTCAAGCGCTTCTTCCGCGAGAAGGACCGCATCCGGCTGCAGCCGGCGAACGCCAGCATGGAGCCGATCTACGCGTCGGAGGTCCAGGTCCAGGGCAAGGTCGTCGGCGTCATCCGTAAGCTCTAGCGGCCGCCCGGTCGAGGCAGCGACCGATGCCGCCGCGCACCCTGTCCCGCCTCGCGCTCAACCGCGCCACCCTCGCCCGCCAGGGCCTGCTGGCGCCGATTACGGATGGCTCGATCGCCGACGCGGTGGCCGGCGTCGGTTCGCTCCAGGCCCAGCACCCCGAGTGGCCACCCATCGCGCTCTGGTCGCGCGCAGGTGACCGTGCCATCGCCGGCCTTCCGAATGCCCTCGCCGACCACAGCGTCGTGCGCGCCGCGCTCATGCGGATCACCGTTCACGTCGTCGCGGCGCACGACTTCTGGCCGATGTCGATGCTCACGCAGCCGCTTCGCCGCCTTCAGTTCCGCTCCTTCTTCAAGGCCGATCCGATCGACTCGCCTCTGGGCCGCCAGCTGCAGGACGGCCTGGGGACGGTGCGCGATGCCCTCGCGGACCATCCGCTCCGCATCCGAGACATGGACGCCATCATGCGCGGCGCAGTCCCCAAGCTCGCCGATCACCCGAACCGCATCTATTGGCGCTACGTCGCCTGCACGTTGCCGCTGGTGCACGTTCCGTTCGAGGGCGAAGGATATGGCCGATCGCGGTACGGGCTCGCCGAGGAGTACCTCGGCCCGCCGCCGGGTGACCTCGACGAGGCGGCCGCGCTCCGCCACCTCGCGGTCCGGTACCTCGGTGCCTTCGGCCCGGCGGGGATCGACGACCTGATGTCCTACACCGGCCGGCGCGGCACAGCGACGCACTGGCAGCGGACCATGGGCGAGCTGGGCGATCGGATCGAACACTTCGTCGACGATGGCGGCCGCAAGCTGTTCGACCTGGCCGATGCGCCCCGACCGTCGGCCGGCCACGATGCGCCGCCCCGGCTGCTGGCGCGATGGGACAGCCTCCTGCTGTCGCACGCCACCGGGCGCCGGCAACGGATCATCGCCGACGAGCACCGCGCGGCGGTCTACACCAGGAACGCCGACGTGCTCCCGACGATCCTGGTCGATGGCATGGTGGCCGGGACCTGGGACATGGACCGTGCGGAATCTGGAGCTCGCATCATGCTGCGGTCGTTTGGGCGCCTGCGTCCCGAAACCGAGCTCGCCCTCGAGGCGGAGGCGCGTCGGCTGGTGGCGCTGCTCGCGCCCGCGTCGGACTCGCAGAGCGTCATTCTTGAACGAATGTGAACCGATGAGCCGCGTCATCCTGCACGCCGACCTCGATGCGTTCTATGCATCGGTCGAGGAGCTGGACGACCCATCCCTGCGTGGCAGGCCGGTGATCGTCGGCGGCGGCCCGAACGAGCGGGGCGTGGTGAGCGCTGCCAACTACGAGGCGCGTCGCTTCGGCGTCCACTCGGCTCTGCCGCTGCGCACGGCAGGGCGCCTCTGTCCGCATGGCGCCTTCCTTCCCGGCCGGCCGGAGCGCTACCGCGAGCTGAGCGAGCAGGTGATGAAGATCTTCGGCAGCCTGACACCGCTGGTCGAGCCGATCTCGCTGGACGAGGCGTTCCTGGACGTGACGAACAGCACCGCCGCATTCGGCGACGGCGAGACGATGGGGCAGCGCATCAAGGATCGCGTCCTGTCCGACGTAGGGCTGGTGGTCAGCGTCGGCGTGGCGAGCAACAAGCTGTGCGCCAAGGTCGCGTCCGACCTGCGCAAGCCCGATGCGCTGGTCGTGGTGCCGCCGGGCGCCGAGGCGGCATTCCTGGCGCCGCTTCCCGTGCGACGGCTGTGGGGCGTCGGGCCGCAGGCGCACCAGGCGCTGGCGGACTACGGCGTCAGCACCATCGGCCAGCTGGCGGGGATGTCCGAGGCGACGCTGCGACGACGCTTCGGGCAGCACGGCGCCGACCTCGCCATGCGGGCACGCGGCATCGATGCCGCGCCGGTCGTTCCCTTCCAGGCACCCAAGAGCATCGGGCACGAGCACACCTTCGAGCGCGACACGATCGAGACCACGAAGCTCGAGGCGACGCTGCTCGACGTCGCCGAATCGGTCGCCAGCCGGCTGCGGCATCACGACCTCTCCGCCGGTGCAGTGCAGCTCAAGCTGCGCTACGAGGGATTCGAGACGCTCACCCGCCAGGCGCCGCTGCCGCGCCAGACGCGCGAGAGCGAGCCGCTCTACGACGCCGGCGTCGCGTTGCTGCGCAGGACGCTGGTGGCGGGGCGCGGCGTGCGGCTCATCGGCCTGACCGCCATCAGCCTGAGCGATCAGCAGCAGCTGACCCTGTTCGATCACGCCGATCGCGGCGAGCGACTGGCGCGCTCGCTGGACGCGGTGCGCGAACGCTTCGGCGAATCGGCGATCACGCGGGCGCGGCTGCTGACCGAGAAGCCCAACCGGCGCTTCGATTTCGGCGAAAAGCCCGGGCACAAGCCACTTGACGAATAGAACACCCGTTCGGTACCATGTCTCTCCAAAGATAGAACGCCTGTTCTGTGCCGGCCGGGCGTGCAGTGGGAGAAGAGCAATGGCATTGACCAAGATCACCCCGGTCGAGGCACGCGTCAGCTGGGATCGTCGACGGGCCCGTCCAAGCCGCGTCCGGTGGGGCGGGCACCAGCTCGACGTCACAGCGCTCGACGGCGTTCGCGACGAGCGCTCGGCATACCCGGCCGAGCGAGGACCGCGCATCACCTACCTGCTGCGGACCGATGACGGCGGGCAGGCATCGCTCGTCTTCGACGGCCGGCGGCGGCGCTGGTACGTGGAGGCCATAGACCGGGCGGCCTGACCGCGCCCAATGGCGCCCCGGTGGCTGCGTACAATCGCGGCACATGACCGATGCGCCTCTCACCTCGCTCAGCGTCCGCGACCTGGCTGAACGGCTGGCCAGTCGTGCCCCGGTGCCCGGTGGGGGCAGCGCGGCCGCCATCGGTGGGGCACTGGCGGCCTCGCTGGTCGGGATGGTCGCCGAGCTGACGATCGGCCGCCCCGATGCGACCGATCGCGACGACGTCCTGCGCGACGTCCGAGATGCCGCCGCCGGCCTGCGTGACCAGTTGCTCGACCTCGCCGAGACCGATGCGGCAGCCTACGACGCGGTGATGACCGCGCGCCGCCTGCCGAAGACGACGGACGCGGAGCGCAACGAGCGCGCGCGCCGCATGCGCCACACCATCCTCGAGGCGGCGCGTGTCCCGCTCGAGACCGCTCGACGGTCGCGCGAGGTGCTGGACCTCGCCGTGCGCATCGCGCCGATCGGCAACCGCAACGCCATCAGCGACGCGGGCGTGGCGGCCCAGCTGGCCTCGGCGGCCGTGCGCGGCGCCGTCCTCAACGTGCGTATCAACCTGCCGTACCTGCCAACGGACGAGCCGCTGCGCCACCAGGCGGCGCGCGAGGCGGCGACGCTCGAGGCCGCCGCCGTGCAGCGCGAGGACGAGGTCCTCAGCGCCGTCTCGCTGCTGCTCGACGGGGTGACCACGACGTCATGACCGCGCGCCTGCTCGACGGCCGGCCGGTCGCGTCGCGGATGTGGCGCGAGCTGTCCGAGCGCGTGACACTGCTCATCCAGGCCACCGACCGGGCGCCGCGCCTGGCGATCCTGTGCTTCGACCAGGGCGGCCCGTCGGCGATCTACGCGGGCAGCATCGCGCGGGCGGCGCGCGGCGTCGGCCTCGAGACCATCGACGTCCAGCCGCCCGACGGCGTCTCGCTGTCGGACCTGGCGGCGCGCATCGGGGCGTTGAACCGGGATCCGAGCGTGGCGGGCATCGTCGTCGCACAGCCGATCCCCGATCACCTCGACCTCGCCGCGGTGGTGGAGCTGATCGATCCGGCCAAGGACGTCGACGGCGCGACCCCGATGAACGCCGGGCGCCAGGCGCGCGGTGCGCCGATGTTCGTGCCCGCCACCGCGCTCGGGGTGATGATCCTGCTGCGTCATTACGAGGTGCGCATCGACGGCCGCCGTGCCGTGGTGGTTGGGCGCTCCCCGGTGGTCGGGCGTCCGACCGCCGAGCTGCTGCTCAGCGCGCACGCCAGCGTGATGCTGACCCATCGGCGCACCCGCAACCTCGCCCGCGAGACCCGGCGCGCCGAGATCCTGGTGGTCGCCGCCGGGTCGCCGCACCTCATCCGGCCGGAGATGGTCAACCGCTCGGCGGTGGTGGTCGACTGCGGCATCAACGTGACCAACGACGGCATCGTTGGCGACGTGGACTTCGAGGCGGTGCGCCCCGTGGTCAGCGCCATCAGCCCGGTGCCCGGCGGCGTCGGGCCGGTGACGACCATGTGCCTCATCGAACAGACCGTCCGCTCGGCCGAGGCATCCGCACGCATCAACGTGCAGGACGAGTCGCTCGCCCGCTTCGCTCGATCGCTCGACAGATCCTGACGAGCTGCCCGCGGGCGGCTCGGCGCCGTCATGGGATCGGGTGAACGATGCGCCTGCACGGGGCGTACCCTTCACAACCAGCCGAGACCGATGGAGGACCGCGTGGAGACCCCCGGCGACCACTCCGAGCCGCCGCGCTCGATCGAGGGTGAGCGCTTCTGGCGACGCCTGCGCGAGGTCGTCAGCCGCGCGGTGGTTGTCGACGACCTGCCGCTGCGGCTCATGGCGGTTGCCCTGCTCGCCGAGGGCCACGCCCTGGTCGAGGACGTGCCCGGCGTCGGCAAGACCCTCCTGACGCGCGCCTTCAGCCGCGCGCTCGGCCTCGCCTTCGCGCGGGTGCAGGGCACCCCCGACCTGCTGCCCAGCGACGTCCTTGGCGGCAGCATCCTCGAGGGATCCGGATTCCGCTTCGTGGCTGGCCCGATCTTCACCAACGTGCTGCTTGTCGACGAGATCAACCGCGCCACGCCGCGCACTCAGTCGGCGCTGCTCGAATCCATGCAGGAGCGGCAGGTGTCGATCGAGGGCGAGACGCGGCCGTTGCCCGAGCCCTTCATGGTCCTCGCCACCCAGAACCCGATCGAGCTGGAGGGAACCTTTGCGCTGCCGGAGGCGCAGCTCGACCGCTTCGCGGTACGCATCCGGCTTGGCTACCCCGACCAGGCCGCTGAACAGCGCATCGCGGCCCGCTACCGTGAGCGCGCCGAACCACTCGACGCGGTGGACCCGATCGCCGATGTGAAGCGCCTGCTGGCCCTCCGCGACGAGGTGCGCCATGTCACGGTCAGCGACGAGGTCGAGGACTATCTCGTCTCGCTGGTGCGTGCCACGCGTGAACGGCCTGAGCTGGCGCTGGGTGCCAGCCCGCGCGCCAGCGGCGCGCTCTACCGCGTCGCACAGGCATGGGCGCACCTGGCCGGACGCGACTTCGTGCTTCCCGACGACGTCAAGGCCGTCGCGCCCAGCGTCATCAGCCATCGGGTGATGCTCGACATCGATCGGCAGCTGCGCGGCGCAACCGCCGAGGCGGTGGTCACCGAGCTGCTGGGCCAGGTTCCGGTGCCCCTGTCGCGGACTCGCCCGAGCTCCGCCGAGGCGGGCGCCTGACTGATGCTGGGGCCTGTCCTCGGCCTGCTGCTGGCAGCCATCGGCGCGCTGCTCGGCACGCCGGGGCTGGTGGTCGTCGGCGTGCTGCTCAGCATGGTCGGCGTGCTGCGCACGCTGTGGTCGCAGCGCGGCCTGGAACGGGTCAGCTACGAGCGGCGGCTGGGCAGCGAGCGAGCGATGTGGGGCGAGAAGATCGGCCTCGAGGTCACCGTCCGCAACCGCAAGCTGTTGCCCGTGCCGTGGCTGCAGGTCGCCGACCACGTGAGCGACGGGACGGTCATCCGCGATCGTCCGCTGCTACCCGCCGGCAGACCCGGCTGGGCGATCCTGCAGACCACATGGACGATCGGCTGGTTCCAGCGCGTGACGCGACGGCTCGAGATCGTCGGCACGCGGCGCGGCGTGTTCGAGTTCGGTCGCGTGCGCCTGGAGGTCGCCGACCTGTTCGCGCGAACCAGCGCATCGGTCGAGCACGACGATCCGGCGTCGTACCGGGTCGTGCCGCGCATCCTGCCGGTGCACGTGGCCGCCCGATCGAGCCTGATGGCCGGCAGCGCCCGGGTGGCGCGCGGCCTCTTCGAGGAGCCGACCCTATTCGCCGGGGTACGGCCCTACCAGCCGGGCGATCGGCTGCGTCGCATTCATTGGAAGGCGACGGCCAGGCGCGGGAGCCCGCTCAGCCGACGATTCGACCCCGGCCGCGAGCGCGAGGCACTGATCGCGGTCGACATGCAGACCGTTCCCGGGCCGTACTGGCAGATGACCTACGACGACGAGCTGGCCGAAGGGCTGTGCGTGGCCGCCATCTCGCTGGCGCGCAGCCTGCTGCGCGAAGGGGTCGCGGTCGGGCTGGCGGTGAACGCTTACAGCGGACGGCCGCACCACACGCTGCACGTCGCCGTCGGGGGCGGCGGAGCGCAGCTCGAACGTCTCGCAGACGGGTTGGCAGCGGTGAGCCCGTTCGCCTCCATTCCGTTCGGCGGGCTCCTGGCCGAGCTTCCGCGCCGGATGCCGGCGGGCGCCAGCTTGTTCGTGCTCAGCGGTCGTGATCCGGCCGACTTCGGAGCGGCACTTCAGCGCCTGGCACGGCAGGGCTTCGGCGTGACCTTCGCCGCCTGCGGCGCCTCGGCCATCGAACACGTGGCACGCGCTCGCGCGCTCCACATCGGCGCGGCGAAGCTGGCGCTGCGCCCCGACTGGCGAACCGCCGATGCGCTGGATCTCGTCGCCTGAGCGACTGCTCGCCGACCTGGCCGACGCCTCCCTCGAGGCCGCCTGGCTGACGCTCGCCTACATGCTGGCCCAGCAGGCGCTGGGCGACGGCCGACTGCATCTCGGCCTGCCGGCTCTGGCGGTCGCGGCGCTTGCCGGGCTGCTCTTCGCGCGGGCAGCCGATGACCTTCGCCTCGACCGCTACACCCTTGCCGGCAGCGGCCTGGCCGTGCTGGTGGCCGCAATCGGAGCCGTGGCTTTCGCGCCTGAGATCGCCAGCCCCGATCCGTGGGGCGCGCTGCAGGCGAATCCCGGCGGGCTGCTCGCCGGTGTCGCCTTCCTGCGCGGCACGGGCCACGCCGACGAGGGGGCCGAGGCAGGCGCCGTCGAACGGCTGCTGGGGATCGGCCTGTTCGGCCTCGCGGTCTTCTGGCCGGTCTTCAGCCTGGCCGGCTTGGCCACACGGCCGGCGTTCGCCGAACCGGCGCTGAGCGCCAGCATCACGTTCGTCACCTCCGCACTGCTGGCGCTGGGCCTGGCGCGACTCTCGGCGCTCGGCACGGACGGCGTCAGCCGGCCAACGCGGCGCCGCTGGCTCGGCGTTCTGCTGGGAGTGCTCGGCGTGGCGTTGCTGGTCAGCCTTCCGCTGGCCGCCATCCTGGGCCTGCCGCTCGAGGCGGCAATCACCGGCGTGCTGGGCCCCATCGGGGCGGTGGCGCTGGGTCTGCTGGTGCTGTGCACCCTGCCGTTCGGGCTGCTGGCCGGCTGGCTGACCGAAATCTTCAGCCGCTTCTCCCCGCTGCTCGGCCGCCTCTTTCCGCAGCAGCCGTTGCCGACCGGCTCGCCCGGGGTGCTGCCGCCCCGCCCGTCGCTGCCGTTCGATAGCGATTCGCTCATCGGCGCGGTGGTGCTGACCATCACGGTCATCGTCGTGGTGACATTGCTCATCGTTTGGATGCTGGGCCGGATGAAGGTCCGGATCGCGCCGCTCCTCGAGAACGAGGAGCGCGCCACGGAGCTCCCCAGGCCGCGCCTGCGCTTGCCGCGGCTGGCCGTCCCGCAGCGCCGTCGCACACCGCGAACGGCACGCGACGCGTACCTCGCCGTGCTCGACCTGCTCTCGTCGTCAGCCGATGCCTCGCGTCGCCTGGCCGAGACACCCGCCGAGCACGCCCGGCGGCTGGGCACGGGCGACCTGTCGCGGCTCGCCGCCGACTACCAGCTCGATGCGTTCGGGCGCCGCATCCTCAACCAACCCGAGGAGCGCCGCGCCCTTGACCGATGGCACCGCTTCAAGCGACGCGCCTGACGTTCGATGGTCGGCCTCGGGCCGGCGACGTCGCGGTGAGCTAGGCGCTGCCGTGGGTCGTGACCATCTCCTCAACCGGCACTGAGCCGTCGATCAAGCCCAGGTCCCGCATCGTGACGTAGGCCTCACGCCATCGGTCGAGGTCGATCGCGCCGTGTCTGAACCCCGACGTGCCCTTCCACAGCTCGGCGGTGGCGCGGAGCACGCTCAGCGCCGCGTCACGGTCCTCGGCGATCGCCGGCACCGCGACCTCGGCCGCCGCCAGGCCCGCCGGCGGGTCATCGATGACCGCGGCCTGAGCCCGGGCGGTCGCCGCCACGAAGGCGCGCACCAGGCCTTGTGACGAGGTCAGGGTGGTGTCCCCCGAGATGACGCCCGGCCCGGGAAGCGGCGCGATATCGTCGATCGTCAGCTGGTCGACGGCGATGCCCTGGGCTTCCAGCCGCAGCGGCTCGTTGTTGCGGAAGCCGGTGATCAGGTCGACGTCGCCGTGCGCCAGCCCATCGGCCTGGTTGAACTGCGGGTACTCGCGGATCGTCACGTCGGCGGCGGTCAGTCCGCCGGCCTTCAGCAGTGCCAGCAACGCCGCCCACGACGAGCCGAACCTGCCCGGCGTGCCGATCGTCTTGCCCTTCAACCCTGCCGGGTCGGTCGGCACCGTCCCCGCCCGCCCGATGATCGACACCGGGAAGCGGTCGTACAGCGTCGAGACGTACTTCACCGGGATCCCGCGACGTGCGACTGATCATGACGTCGGTGGCATCGGCCACGCCGACGAGCGCCTGGCCGTCGGCCGACCAGGCGGACGACGTCCGGCGTCGCTCTTGTACTCGATCGTCACGTCCAGGCCCGTATTCGGCGTAATAGCCCTGCTGCTGGGCCAAGTAGAACGGCGCGAACTGCACATCGGGCTGAAAGCCCAGCAGCAGCGTGACCTGGTCAGCGCCCCGAACCAGATGGGACCGATGCGCCGGCGACGAGGCGCCCGGCGAGCAGGCGGCCAGGACCCCGGCGAGGAGCAGGATGGCGAAGCGGCGCAGGGGCATCGGTCTTCCTTTCTCAGGTGGGCGACCAGCCGGCGCTCGGCGAGCGACCACCAGGCCGTGAAGGCCGATGCCGATGACGGCCAGCGTGGCGAGCGCGACGAACATGAGCGGGGTGTCGAACAGCCCCTGGTTGGCGATGTTGATGAGCACGCCCAGGCCGGAGCTGGCACCGGCCCATTCGGCGACGACGGCGCCGATGACGGCCAGCGTGACCCCCACCCGCAGGCCGCCGAAGATGACCGGCAGCGCCGATGGGATCTCGAGCCGGGCGGTGAGCTGCCGCGGCGTGGCGCCCAGCGAGCGGAGCATCTCGGCCAGCAGCGGATCGGCCGAGCGGATGCCGACCATGGTGGCGATGGCGATCGGGAAGAAGACGATCAGCGCGCAGATCAGCACCCGCGCCAGCAGCCCGCCGCCGAACCAGATGTCGAGCAACGGCGCCAGGGCCAGGATGGGCACCGCTTGCGCCGCGACGATGTACGGCGACAGCACGCGCTCGATGAGCACGCTCTTGCCGAGCGCCATGCCGGTGGCGATGGCCGTCAGCGCGCCGACGGCGAAGCCCAGGAGGATCTCGACGAGCGTCACGCCGGTGTGCATCGCCAGCGTGCCGGATGCGATGGCCCGGGCGCCACGCTCCACGACCACCTCTGGCGGCGGCAGGATGTACTCGGCCAGGTTGCCGATGACGGTGACCAGCTTCCAGACCGACGAGGAAGGCCGCCAGGCTGATGATGCCGGCACCGATGCGCCTCACGCGGTCACCCACGGCACAAGCCCCGCCGGATGGACCGCTGCCAGCGTCTCCCGCACGGTCGCCTCGATCTCCGCGGCGCGGCGGCTGCTCCCCGCCATCGATCGCGGACGCGGCAGGTCGACCGATGACCTCGCGTGCCACGCGTCCGGGCCGCGCAGTCATGACCACGACACGGTCGGCCAGGGCGATCGCCTCGCCGACCGAGTGGGTGACCAGGACCACGGTCCGTGGCTGGTCGAGCCAGAGCCGCTGCAGCTCAGCGTCGAACGCCTCGCGCGTCAGGGCATCGAGCGCGAGAACGGCTCATCGAGGAGAAGCAGCGGCGGGTCGGTGATCAGCGCGCGGGCCAGGGCGGCGCGCTGCTGCATCCCGCCGGACAGCTCCCGCGGGGCGCGGTCGGCCGCGTCGCGCAACCCGACCCGGTTGAGCGCCGCCTCGGCGCGTCGCCGCCGCTCCCCGTTGGCGACGCCATGCAGCGTCAGCGGCAGCGCGACGTTCTCGAGCGTCGACAGCCACGGGACGAGGCGCGGCTGCTGAAACGCGAGGCTGACGCGGCCGTCGCCCGGGCGCGGCGGAGTGCCGCCCAACGCGACCTCGCCGGTCGTCGGCGGCAGCAGCCCCGCCAGGACCCGCAGCAGTGTGCTCTTGCCACAGCCGTTGGGACCGATCACCGCGGTGAAGCTCCCCGGCTCCACGTCCAGGCCGACGTCGCGCAGCGCCTGCGTGCCGCCCGGGAAGGTGACGCCCAGTCCCTCGACGCGCACGGCGAGGCCGCTGGCGGCCGGTTCGCTGCGCTGGAGAGTGGTTGTCAAGACGGTCGCTCCGTGCTGTTCGCATCGCGCACGGGGCATCGCCGCAGGCGGTCGTTGGGCGCGGACGCATCGGTCCAACACAGCGGACGCCTCGGTCGTCTTCTCCCATCCGGACTGTGACCGTCGGCCCTGTCTGCCGCAGCGTGAGCTACGGGTCAGGTCGGCCTCATCGGCCACGAAGACCGATGAGGTTCGCGGGCTGGCGCATGGCGCCGACCGCCGGTGGGGAGTTTCACCCCGCCCCGAAGACGATGTTCACTTCGTTCAGTTGCCGCGAAGCGTGCCACGCGGCACGCACGCGGTCAACTGCGGCGGTGTCCTGGCGGTCTCCTGGCGGTGTCCTCGCTGGAAGGGCCAAATGGCGGTGTGATCCGCGTTCGTCGCCTCCAGCTTGACCGACCGACCGGCGCAGCCCCGAATCCACGGTCATGCAGCGGAGCCGGCGGCTCGTCAACAACGTCCCGGCCGGTCGAACGCTGATCAGAGCGACATCTGTCCAGTCGGAACGTCGGCCCCCAACCGAATCGCCTACCCGGGCGCCGTCTCGGTGCCTGGCGAATCCGACGACCTGGAAGCGCGCAGCCAGCGGTAAACGATGTAGATGGCCGCGACGATCACGACGGCGTAGATCACGTACTCGTACGGTTTGACGGTGTCGTACAGGCGCCGATAGTTCTCGCCGAGCAGCACGCCGCCCAGCAGCAATGCGGCATTCCAGGGCAGCGATCCGAGCGCGCTGAACAGCACGAAGCGGCCGATCGGCATGCGTGCCACGCCGGCGGGGTAGTTGATCAGCGCGCGCAGCAGCGGCACGAGCCGGCCGAAGAACACGGCCCGGTCCCCGTAGCGTGCGAACCAGTCATCGGCGCGGTCGAGGTCCGCGGGCTTGATGTGGACATAGCGCCCGTATCGGTCCAGGAGTGGGCGGCCGCCCCAGGCGCCGATCAGGTAGCCCGCCAGCGAGCCAGCGACCGCACCGAAGGTCGCCACCAGCAGGGCGATGACGAAGTTCCACGGCGCATGCGTCAGCGGCTCCAACACCGATGGATCGGCCGACGACTGCGCGATCTTCCATCCGGCCATCGGCACGATGACCTCGGAGGGAACGATCGGGATGAAGGTCTCGAGCGCGATGGCAGTCGCCACCCCCACGTAGCCGATGCTGTCATAGAGCTGCAGGAAGAAGGGGATGATGGTGCGGTCGATGAACTCCAGCATGCGGCGACGGTCGGGTCAGGCGTCGGTGCGGGCGGAATCGGGGGCCGATGCGCTGATGCCAGTGCTCGCCGCCGCCGGACCCGGGGGCGAGGTGGATCCGCTGCCGTCGACCTCCCGCCTGAGCGGCACGGCAACGCGGCGCGGCTGGCCCTTGACCGGTGGTGGCGAGGTCGAGGCCGCCGCCTGCAGCCGCTCGTCGACCCTCAGGACGTGCACCGCCACGATCACCGAGAGCAGCGCTCCCCCGGCGATCCAGCCGCCCAGCAGGTCCATTGGGAAATGGGCGAGCAGGTAGAGCCGGGTGAGGCTGATCGAGCCGATCAATCCCAGCGCCACGATGTAGGCCACCACTCCCTGGCGGCGATGCGGCGCCAGGCGAGCGACGCAGAAGGCGGCGAGGCCGTAGAAGACCGTGGCGCGCAGGGCATGGCCGGCGGGAAAGTCGGCGAGGTCGTCCAGGCCGACGCCGTTGACATTCAGGATCGCGCCGATCAGCTGGCCCGGGCTGAGGACGTCGGTCGACGTGAAGTACTTGAGCGCCCATTCCATCGGGAAGCACAGCGTACCGGCGGCCAGGATGATCGCCAGGTCGCGGCGGCCCTTGGCCAGCGCCAGCAGCCCCAGGGCGGCGAATCCGAGGGCCACGAACCAACCGGATCCGAGGCCACTGATGCCGATGAACAGCGTGTCGAGCGGCGGGACATTGGTCTGCACCCAGTCATGCACCCGCGGCATGACGTTGCCCATGAGCCACTCCTCGGGCTGGGTGTACTCGGTGGTGCGCTTCAGGGTGACCAGCCAGAAGAGGCTGGGGAGCGCGATGAGCGTCAGCAGGAACGCCGCCGCGGGACTTGGAACCGCCCCTCCGAGCCGATCCTTCGCCTCGGCGCTGACCTGGAGCCGGCTCGTGGGGTCCGGGAGTCGTCGCACGTTCGTAGTATAGGTGCCGGTTGCCGGGTGACTTATCGTACGGAAGTCCCGCGCGAGCACGAGGAGGACAGTTCTGGCCCAGCCACGTCCGCTGCAGCTGACCGGCCATGACCTGCGCGTCGAGGACGTGGTCGCGGTCGCGCGCGACGACCGGCGCGCCGAGGTCGCGCCCGCGGCGCGTGAGCGGATGGCGGCTTCGCGAGCCGTGGTCGAGCGGCTGGTCGCCGAGAATGTGACGGCATACGGCATTACCACCGGGTTCGGCGACCTGGCGAACGTGCGCATCGAGCCGTCGCAGACCGCCGAGCTGCAGCGCAACCTCGTCCGCAGTCACGCCGCGGGCGTCGGCGAGCCGCTTCCCGACGAGGTGGTGCGCGCGATGCTGCTGCTGCGCGCCAACACCCTGGCCATCGGCCTGTCCGGCGTCCGCCCCGAGCTGACGCAGCTCCTGTGCGACATGCTCAACGCATCGGTCCATCCGGTCATCCCGTCGCGCGGCAGCGTGGGTGCCAGCGGCGACCTCGCGCCGCTCGCCCACCTCGCGCTGGTGGTCATCGGCGAAGGGGAGGCCGATACGCCCACCGGCCGCCTCCCGGGTGCCACCGCCCTCCAGCAGGCGGGCCTGAGCCCGATGCAGCTGCAGGCCAAGGAAGGCCTGGCGCTGCTGAACGGGACGCAGCTGATGACCGGCATCGGCGCCCTGGCGCTGCACGACGGGCTGGCGCTTGCCGCCAGCGCCGACGTCATCGGCGCCATGAGCCTGGAGGCGATGCAGGGCACTGCGGTCGCCTTCTCGGAGGCGCTCGTCGGCGCGCGACCGCATCCGGGCCAGGTCGCATCGGCCGCCCATCTGCGGGCGCTGCTCGCGGGGAGCGAGATCGGGGCGTCGCACCGCGACAGCCCGCATCGGCTCCAGGATCCCTACTCGCTGCGATGCATGCCGCAGGTCCACGGCGCGGTGGTCGACGCGCTGGACGAGCTCGGTCGCGTCCTGCGCGTCGAGATCAACTCGGCGACCGACAATCCGCTCGTCTTTCCGTCGGGTGAGGTGATCAGCGGTGGCAATTTCCACGGCGAGCCGATCGCCATGGCGCTCGACTACGCGGCGATCGCGCTCACCGAGCTGGCGGGCATCTCCGAGCGGCGTGCCGCGCGGCTGGTCGATGCACACCTCTCCGGCCTGCCGGCGTTCCTTTCCGAGCGGCCGGGCCTGGAGAGCGGCCTGATGATCGCGCAATACGCCGCCGCCGCGCTCGTCAACGAGCTGCAGTCGCTGGCGCACCCCTCGTCGATCGACACGCTGCCGACCAGCGCCAACCAGGAGGACCACGTGTCCATGGGCGCGACATCGGCGCTGCGCGTGCGCGAGGTGCTCGACCGCGCGGTGACCGTGCTCTCCATCGAGGCGCTGTGCGCCGCCCAGGGTCTCGACTTCCGCTTGCCGATGCAGCCCGGGGGCGGCGTGGCCGCGGCGCACGCAGCCGTGCGCGCCGTCGTGCCGCACCTGGATGCCGACCGGCCGCCATCGCCGGACATCGGCCTGGTGCGCCAGCTGGTTGCCGGCGGCGAGCTGCTGGCCGCCGGGGACTCCGCCCGATGAGCGACCTGCGCTTCGTCCTCGTCGACGCCGACAACTTCGGCGACATCCCGGATCCGGCGGCCCCGGGCGCGCGGTGTCAGACCTGCGACTACTGGGAGCGCCTCGACGGCCACCGCTCGCCGCCGGCCGCTGGCGTCGGCGCCGCCGAGAGCCTGAAACGTTCGCGCCTCCTCTCCGGTGAGCAGCTGGCCGGCTCGTACGCGGTGTTGGCCTACGACGGTGAGACGGCCGTCGGCTACGCCCAGTTCGGGCCGATCTCCAACTATCCACGCGCGCTGGCCATCCGCGACCGATACCCGCAGCTGCCCGAGTCGCCGGCACCCTGGGTCATCACCTGCCTGCAGGTGGTGTCGGCAGTGGTCGACCGCGGGGGCCTCGGCGAGCAGCTGCTGGACGCCACCTGCGAGGAGATCGACCGACGCGGCATCACCGCGGTGGAGGCATACCCCGAGGGCGTGCCGGACGGCTGGATCCCATCCCCTGGGCCGGCAGCCATCTACGAGGCGACGAGCTTCGAGCGGGTCGCCGGCGACGATCGCTTCCCCGTCTACCGTCGCGAGCTGACCGGCGAGGGCGACGAAGCGGGCTGGGACGATCTCCTGCGCCATACCGCGCCGGCCGACGACGAGGATGACTGGCCGTTCGCGCTGCCGAGCCCGGGGGAGGAGGACGACCTCTTCCGGCTCCCGGGCCGGCCGCGGCGCCCGAATCCGTTCGGCGACGACTGAGGCCGCGCCCGTGCTCGAGGCTGGCCTCTGGGGATTGCTCGCCGCCTCGGCGCTGCTCATCGGCGCGCTCGCGGGGCTGTTCCTCGAACTGCCACGGCGCTTCGTCTCGACCGTCATGGCCTTTGGTGCCGGCGCGCTCATCAGCGCGGTGGCATTCGACCTCACCGATGAAGCCTTTCAGCGTGGCGGCACGGCAGCCCTGGCCATCGGCCTGACCATCGGTGCGATCAGCTTCTTCGCCGGCAAGAAGCTCATCGAACGCTACGGCGGCCGGATGCACGCGCGGCGCACGCCGAGCGACTCGCGGACCGTCGTCGAGGGCAACGGTCCGGCGATCGTGCTGGGCGCGCTGCTCGACGGCATCCCCGAGTCGGTCGTCCTGGGCGCGACGCTGCTCAGCGGCGGTGGCATCGGCGTGCCGTTCTTCGTGGCCGTGTTCCTGTCGAACCTGCCCGAAGCGATCTCGGGGAGCAGCGACCTGCGGCACGAGGGCCATAAGCCTGGCTGGATCATCGGCCTGTGGCTGGCGGTGGTGGTCACCTCCGCCGTTGCCGCGGGCCTGGGGTTCGGCATCCTGGGCGGCATGACCGGGACCCCGGTCGCCTTCATCCAGGCCTTCGCGGCGGGCGCCATCCTGACCATGCTGGCCGACACGATGGTGCCGGAGGCGTACCAGCATGCTGGCGACTCGGCCGGCCTGGCGACCGTCCTCGGCTTCGCCCTGGCGTACCTCTTCTCCACGGTGTCGTGACGCGGCCTCAAGAATCCGGCCGCTTCCACCGGCCCCGCCACCGGACTGCCGGAGCTGCGACGGGAGCTGCCACCCGATGAAGGTAACTCGCATCGTGCTGCAGAAAACGCGAACAATCTGCGGGCTGCGGTCATGTGGTGGCAGGAACTGGCGCCGCCCTCCGCCAGATTCGGTCCTTGTTGCCGCGAACCTCCGCCCGGTGGCAATTCCGGCGATTGGCCCGTCGGCGCGGGCTAGCATGCCCTGCCATGAAGATCCGCGTCCTCCGCGGCGATGACGTCGCGCGTTTGTTGCCAATGCGCGACTGCATCGAGGTCATGGAGGGCGCGCTCGCCAGGTTCGCCCGCGGCGAGGCGGTGCAGCCCGTGCGTCTGCAACTGGCGGCGGATGAGGCCGGCATCCTGGCGCTCATGCCGGCGCTGCTGACCGGCATCGGCCTCGGATACAAAGCGGTCAGCGTCTTCCATGGCAACGTGGAGCGCGGTCTGCCGACCCACCTCGCGACGGTTGCCCTGCACGACCCAGCAACGGGGATGCCCATCGCGCTGATGGACGGCACGCGCATCACCGAGATCCGCACCGCAGCCGTGTCGGCGGTTGCCACCCGCTACCTTTCGAAGACCGATGCGAGCGTCCTCGCCATCATCGGCACCGGGGTCCAGGCACGAGCCCACGCCCGTGCTATCGCGTGCGTCCGCGAGCTCTCCGAGGTCCGCATCGTCGGTCGCCGCCCCGATGCCGCGCGGGCTCTGGCTGCCGAGCTCGCGCAGGAGATGCCCGCCATCGCGGTCGACGACGTGGCGCGCGCCCTCGATGGCACCGACATCGTCGTCACGGCCACCGCGTCGCCGACTCCCGTCCTGGAGGCCGCCCACGTCCAGTCGGGTGTACACCTCAACGCCGTCGGCTCGTCGACCCCGATGGCGCGCGAATTACCTGCCGCCACCGTCGCATCGGCGCGGCTCTTCGTCGACGACGCGCGGGCGGCGCTCGTGGAGGCCGGCGACATCCTGTTGGCCATCGGCGACGGTGCGATCGACGAGAGCCATATCGCTGGAACACTCGGCGAGGTCATCATCGGTCAGGTGCCCGGCCGGACCGATGACGCACAGATCACCATCTTCGAGTCGCTCGGCCTGGGCCTCGAGGACGTTGCCGCAGCCGCCCACGTGTACACCGCCGCGGTCGCGGGCGGCATCGGTACTGAGGTGGAGCTCTGACCCACGGTGACGCATGAGATCTCGGCGAGGGGTCCACGCTGGCGACGAATGATGCGTCCGGTGGATGACGGGTCGCCAGAGCGTCGGCTCCGGCACGTGGTCATGCCCATGCCGCATGGAGCCGGCATGCGTTGAGGGCGGAAACGGTGCCCGGCGTATCATCGGCCGATGACGACGACCCTCCCCCAGAGCGGTCCGCGCACCGTCACCGCGCCACGCGGCACGCAGCTCAGCACCAAGGGCTGGCAGCAGGAAGCGGTGCTGCGGATGCTCATGAACAACCTCGATCCGGAGGTCGCCGAGGATCCCGAGCACCTCATCGTCTACGGCGGCACCGGCCGTGCGGCCCGCTCCTGGGAAGCCTTCGACGCCATCGTGCACGAGCTCCAACAGCTCGAGGACGACGAGACTCTCCTCGTCCAGTCCGGCAAGCCGGTGGGCGTCTTCCGCACGACTCGCGACTCGCCACGAGTGCTGATCGCCAACGCCAACCTCGTGCCGCACTGGGCGACCTGGGAGCAGTTCCGCGAGCTGGAGCGCAAGGGCCTGACGATGTACGGCCAAATGACCGCCGGCTCGTGGATCTACATCGCGACGCAGGGCATCGTCCAGGGCACCTACGAGACCTTCGCCGAGCTCGCGCGCCAGCATTTCGACGGCACCCTCAAGGGCAAGGTCACGCTGACGGCCGGCCTCGGCGGCATGGGCGGCGCGCAGCCGTTGGCGATCACCATGAACGAGGGCATCGCGCTGGTCATCGAGGTCGACCCCGCACGCGCTGAGCGACGCCACAAGGCGGCCTACGTCGACGAAGTCACGCACGACCTCGACGAGGCGCTCGCCACCATCGAACGATGGCGCCAGAACAATGAGGCCCGCTCCCTGGCGCTCATCGCCAACGCCGCGGACATCGAACCTGAGCTCGTCCGTCGGAACTGGCAGCCGGACGTGGTCACCGACCAGACCTCGGCCCACGACCCGCTGGGCGGATACGTGCCGGGAGGCATCGGTCTGGAAGAGGCCTTGAAGCTGCGACAGCTGGACCCTGACGCGTACCTGCATCGGTCCATGGCTTCGATTGCGGATCACGTGCGCGCCATGCTCGCCTTCCAGCAGCGGGGCGCGGTCACCTTCGACTACGGCAACAATATCCGTGCACATGCAGCCCAAGCCGGCGTGACCGATGCGTTCGACTTCCCCGGCTTCGTGCCGGCCTTCATCCGGCCGCTGTTCTGCGAAGGCAAGGGCCCATTCCGCTGGGTCGCCCTCTCCGGTGATCCGGACGACATTCGCAAAACCGATGCAGCCCTGCTCGAGCTCTTCCCCGAGGACCGGACGCTGGCCCGATGGCTGCGTCTGGCGCAGGAGAAGGTGCCGTTCCAGGGCCTGCCGGCCCGGATCTGCTGGCTGGGCTACGGGGAGCGCTCTCGCGCCGGGCTGCGATTCAACGAGATGGTGGCGTCGGGCGAGCTGGCGGCGCCGATCGTCATCGGCCGGGACCACCTCGACGCGGGGAGCGTAGCGTCGCCGCATCGCGAGACCGAGGCGATGCTCGACGGGTCCGATGCGATCGCCGACTGGCCGATCCTGAATGCGCTGCTGAATACCGCGGCGGGCGCAACCTGGGTCTCGTTCCACCACGGCGGTGGCGTGGGAATCGGGTACAGCCTGCACGCCGGGATGGTGATTCTTGCCGACGGCACGCCGGAGGCGGCGGCACGGCTGGAACGGGTGCTGACCGCGGATCCCGGGATGGGCGTTGTTCGCCACGCCGACGCCGGCTACGAACGCGCCATCGAGGTCGCGCGCGAGCGTGGCGTTCGCATCCCGATGCTCGGGCAGTAGGGCCCTGGCGGGGCCCCCCGACTTGTCACATGGCGCCGTGATCAGCGCTCGACCGCTCGACGGCCTCCAAGATCGGTTCGCCGGCGGTCGTTGAGCGTGGGCGAGCGGTTGCCGCGCCCGCAACCGGCAGCCTGACGCGTCGAACGCTGCTCAGGACGACATTTGACCACTCGGACGCGGCCCGCATTCGGCTGCCCGTCCTAGACGACCAACGCGCGCCCAATCTCTGCCAAGCTCGCGACGCCGGCCAGGGCCATCGCCTGCTCCAGCTCCCCGGTGAGCAGGTCGAGCACCCGTCCCACACCCGCCTCGCCGTCACAGGCCAGGCCCCACAGCACGGGCCGCCCGATCCCGACCGCCGTGGCGCCCAGCGCCAACGCGATCAGCGCATCGGTCCCGCGCCGGACGCCTCCGTCGAGCAGCACCGGCACCCGGCCGGCCACCGCGTCCACCACTCCGGGCAGCGCGTCCAGCGATGCGATGGCGCCGTCGAGCTGCCGCCCGCCGTGGTTGCTGACCACGACCGCGGCTGCGCCGTGATCAATCGCGAGCCGAGCATCATCCGGATGGAGCACGCCCTTGACGATGACCGGCAGGCCGAAGCCGGCGACCCATTCGAGGTCGTCCCAGGTCAGCCGTTCGACGAATGGCACCGACGCGGCCTCGCTCGGTTCGACACCCGCCGCGGCTGCGACGTTGGGCAGGTACACGCCCTCGGGGATCAGGAACGAGGCACGGATGTCGCGTTCCCGCCGCCCCAGCCGCTGCAGGTCGGCTGTCAGCACCAGCGCCTCGTAGCCTTGGGCCACGGCCCGCTCGAGCATCGCCCGCCGCGCGCCGGGGTCCGCCAGCAGGTAGACCTGGTACCAGCGCGGGCCGCCGACCGCGGCAACGTCCGCCATGTCGGTGCTCGACGAGGTCGACAGCGCCATCGTCAGTCCGCGCGCTGCGGCCGCCCGGGCGGTCGCCAGCTCGCCGTCGGGATGCGCCATGCGCTGCAGCGCCGTCGGGCAGACCCAGATAGGGCACGGCCAGACCCGGCCGAACAACATAACGGACGTATCGACCGCGGACACGTCGGTCATGATCCGCGGCACGATCCGCCGCCGCTCGAAGGCCACGCGGTTGTCGCGGAGCGTCCGCTCGTCCAGCGCCGCACCGGCAAAATAGGCCAGCGGCCCGGCCGGCAGCCGCTCCGCGGCCACGCGCTCGAAGTCGAAGACGTTGACCAGGTTCGGGTCTGCGTTCGGATCGGGCTGGAAACCGGCCATCGCCGGGGCCGGTGGACGCGGCAGATCGGTCATGCGCCCAAGCCTAGTCGGCGGGTAGCATCGCCGGCATGCCATTCGACCCGGAAGCTCCACTTCCCGGCGCACCAGATCCGTGGCGCGCCTCCGCCATGCCGGCGCCGCGCCCGGCGCCGCCCTACGCCATGACCGAGATGATCGCCGCCGAGCCGGCCATGGCCGAACGCCTGGCGCGGCGCCTCGCGGGGGCTCCGGCCACGACTGCCCTGGCGGGTGCCTTGAGCGATGCCGCGCAAGCGCATCGGTCGATCACCGTCACCGGATGCGGCACCAGCGAGCATGCCGCCATGGCGATGGCCGCCATCCTGGCCGATGCCCTGGGCTCAGAGGTGCTGACCACCCAGGCACTCGAGTACCTCCGCAGGCCCGGCGACGGGCTGCTGATCGCCATCTCGCACGAGGGCGGAACGTGGGCGACCAACGAGGCGCTGGCCAGGGCGCGCGCCGCCGGCGCGATGACGGCGTTGATCACGGTCAGCGACCGCTCACCGGGCGCCGCCCTGGCGGACATCCTGGTCACCACCGAGGAGCAGGACCAGAGCTGGTGCCACACGGTCGGCTACCTGTCGCCGCTCGTCGTCGCCGCGTCGCTGGGCGCCATCCTGCGCGGGGCAGCGCTCGACCCTGCGGCGTTGCACGCCCTGCTGCAGGTGGCCGACGCCGAAGCGGCCACGACCGAGGTCGCGCAGGCACTGGCCGCCTGCGACCGGCTGCTGGTCGCAGGCTCGGGCATCGATCACGTCAACAGCCGCGAGCTCGCCTTGAAGGTCGAGGAGGGCGCACATCTGCCGGCCACCGCGCATCACCTCGAGACGATCCTGCATGGCCTGCTGGCCGCCGCCAACGAGCAGACCGGCTTCGTCCTCATCCTGACCGATACCGATGCGCTCGGCGGCCTCCTCGTCGAGCGCTCGCTGAAGGTTCTGCGTGCCGTAGCGGCACTGGGCATGCCCGCCGCCGCCATCATCGCCGCGGACCTGGGCGACGAGGTGCCGTTGCCGCTGACCCCCGCCGGGCGCCTTGCCGTGCCGCTCGCCAGGGTGCTACCGCGTGGGGTCAACGCGGCGCTCGGATCGGCGATCCCGCTGCAGCTGCTCGCCGAGCGCCTGGCGCGAGCGCGGGGCACGAACCCGGACACCATCGGCCGCGAGGATCCGCGCCATGCCGCCGCCGCCGACGCCTAGCGACGCTGCACGACGGCTATCATCGGAACCGTGCCCGGCTTGATCGAATGCGTCCCCAACTTCAGCGAGGGCCGGCGTCCCGAGGTCCTCGAGCAGATCTGCCACGCGGTGAGCCAGATCGACGGCGTGACGCTGCTCGACTCGAGCCGCGATGCGACGCACAACCGCAGCGTGGTGACCTTCGCCGGTCCCGCCGATTCGGTCGTCAAGGCGGCGACCGCCGCCGTCGGCCGCGCGCTGGAGCTCATCGACATGACCCAGCACCAAGGCGCGCACCCGCGCATCGGCGCCGTGGACGTCATCCCCTTCGTGCCGCTCGGGAACACCCGGCTGGAGGAATGCGTCGACCTGGCGCGACGATTCGGTGAGCAGATCGCGTCGCGCTTCGAGCTGCCCGTCTACCTCTACGGCGAGGCCGCGCTACGACCCGACCGCCGCCGCCTGGCCGACGTTCGGCGTGGGCAGTACGAGGGCCTCCGCGACGAGCTGGGCACCAACCCCGACCGGGACCCCGACTACGGCCCCGCCAGGATCCATCCGCGCGGCGGTGCCGTGGCGGTCGGCGCGCGCAAGCCGCTCATCGCCTTCAACGTCAACCTCGCCAATGACGACCTGGCGCTCGCCAGGAAGATCGCCTACGCCATCCGCGAATCCTCCGGTGGGCTGCCCGCGGTGCAGGCCATGGGCGTCCTGCTCGAGAATCCGGGCCAGCCGCGCCTCGCCCAGGTGAGCATGAACCTGGTCGACTGGGAACGCACCGGCATCGCCCGCGTGGTGCGCGAGATCCGGCGCATGGCGCTCGAAGCCGGGACCGATATCGACCACTGCGAGCTCATCGGCCTGGCTCCAACGGCGGCCCTGCTCGACGTCGCGGCGGACGCACTCAACCTGCGCGACTTCACGGCCGACCAGGCGCTGGAGCTCCGCCTGGCCCGGGACCGATGAGGACGCTGCGCGCCACGCTTCAGGTCGCCGTGGCGGACGCGGTGCGGCGAGCGACCGCCGCGGGCGACCTGGCGCTGCCGGGCGAGGCACCGCCCATCGGCATCGAGCGGCCGGCGCGACCCGAGCACGGCGACTACGCCACCAACGTGGCCATGCAGCTCGCCCCGCTGGTGCGTGCCAACCCGATGCAGATCGCGCAGACCCTGTCCGCTCACCTCGTCCTGCCCGACGGCATGGCCCAGCCATCGGTCGCGCCGCCCGGCTTCATCAACCTGACGCTCGACCCGACCTGGGTCGCAGCGCAGGTCGAGGAGATCCGCGACGCCGGTGACGCCTTCGGACGGCTGACCGCCGACGAGCCGCGCTCCTTCAACGTCGAGTTCGTCAGCGCCAACCCGACCGGTCCGCTGACCGTCGGCAACGCGCGCGGCGCCTTCGTCGGCGACCTGCTGTGCCGTGTCCTGGAGGGTGCCGGCCACACCGTGACGCGCGAGTACTACTTCAACGACTCCGGCGCGCAGGTCCGCAACCTGGGGCTGTCGCTGATGGCGCGCCACGCCGGCGCCGACGTGCCCGAGGACGGCTACCACGGCGACTACGTCACCACGCTCGCCCGTCAGCTCCCGGACGACGTCTGGACCGATGCGCAGGCTGGCGACGATCCGGCCTGGCCGCTCGGCACGTGGGCATCCGATCGCATCCGCGAGAGCATCGAAGCCAGCCTCGCCCGGCTCGACGTGCGCTTTGACGTCTGGAAGAGCGAAGGCTCGCTGCACACCGATGGCTGGGTGGACCGTGGCGTGGCGAAGCTGCGCGACGCCGGCTACCTGTACGAGCAGGACGGCGCGACGTGGTTCAGGTCGACTGACTTCGGCGACGACAAGGACCGGGTGGTGTATCGGTCGAACGGAGCACCGACCTACTTCGCATCGGACATCGGCTATCTGCTCGACAAGTTCAGCCGCGGCTTCGACGAGCTGATCTACATCTGGGGCGCCGATCACCACGGCACGGTCGCCCGCAATCGCGCCGCGGCGCAGGCGCTCGGCTTCGACGCGCAGGACGTCCAGTGGCTGCTCATCGCCTGGGTGCGCTTTATCCGCGGAGGCGAGGAGATGAGCATGAGCAAGCGCTCCGGCGAGTTCATCACGCTGGACGAGCTGCTGGAGGAGATTGGCGTCGACGCCGCACGCTGGTTCATCGGCTCACGCGGGGCAAGCGTCGGCATCGACTTCGACATCGAGCTCGCCAAGCAACAGTCGAACGAGAACCCGGTCTACTACGTCCAGTACGCCCACGCCCGCAGCGCCTCGATCCTGCGCCACGCCGCCGAGCGTTCGCTCGCACCTGACACCTCGCGCGCCGCCGAACTGCTGACCCATCGGGCGGAGCAGGCCCTCATCCGCCGCCTGCTGGCCCTGCCCGACGTGGTCGCCGACGCCGCCGCTCGTCGCGAGACGCAGGACCTGCCGCGCTACTGCTACGAGGTCGCATCGCTTTATTCGCAGTTCTACCGCGACTGTCGGGTGCTGTCTGACGAGCCCCGAGAGGCGCCGGTGTCCGCCGCGCGGCTGGCATTGGTCGATGCCACGCGCCAGGTGTTGCGTAACGGCCTGGGCCTGATGGGAATCTCGGCGCCCGACGCGATGTAGAGGTCCGGCCTACCCTCGGGACGCCGCCACGAGGGTCTCGAGCGCGTCCTGCGACGAGGCCTGCAGCACCAGCAGCTCGTCATCGCCGAGGCGCAGCAGGCGTTGCGGAACCGCGAGGTTGACCGATGCATACGCCCTGGCGAACTGGTCGGCGTCGGTGGGCGAGTCCCACCTCAGACGCCAGGCCAGGGCGAAGGCGCCGCCTGGCCCCGAGGCGACCGCCAGGCGATCCCCGCCCCAGCCTGCCGCCGCCTGCGCCGTGTCCGCGGACGACCCGTCCGCCTTCAGCGTGATGCCGATCATGGCCTCACCCCACGTCGTCGCCTCGACCTGTCGCCAGCCGGCGCCGAGCGCTGCAGCGGGGTCCGGGGTGGTCACCTGCATCGGTGCTTCGTTGGCGGTGTACTTGTCCGGGTGCATGACCTGTTCGGTCGATGCCGGCAGCCTGCTGCGGAACGCCTCGTCGACGCGCGCGTAGTCGCCAGCCAATCCCCCGCCGAGGGCACTGACGAACTGGAATCCCGCGTCATACGGGAAGAGGAGCTGCTGCAGCATCCATGCGGGGACGTCGCTGGTGTCCGGAATCGGCGTCTGGGTGATGCCCTGCATCTGCTCGGCGGTCAGGTTGCCGAGCATCCATTGCAGCATCACCGCCGTGGCGTCGCCCTCGACCAGCGAGAGGCGGGCCAGGTCACGGTCGTCCTCACCGACCGCATGCATGCCGAGGGAGCTGAGCCCGAACGCCGCGTCCTGGAGCGCATGGGTGTACTCGTGGGCGTAGGTCACCTGCGCCTGGGCATCCACCCCGGCATCGGAGACGACCACCATGCGCTTCTGCTTGTCGTCATAGAAGCCGATGACCTGGCCGGACAGCAGCTTCAGCTGGAGGGCAGCGAAATCCTGGTCGGCGGAGAGCAGTCCCAGCGCGCGCAGCGTGACGTTGTCGGCACTCTGCCGGGCCTTGGGGTAGTCCTCCTGGAAGCTTGCCTGCAGCTGGGCCTCGAGCTGCGCGCGGCCGATGAGCTGCACCGGACCGATCTCCGGTGCCGGCAGCCCGCGCAGGTCGCGGACCTGGCGTTCGATGCGGGCAAATGCGGCCTGCGGATCGATGCTCTGCGAGGGGCCGGGGGATGCCGAAGCGGAGGCGGGCCTGCTCGCAGCAGGCGTCTCTGAGGATGTCGGCCGCGCCACGACCGACGCCCCGGAGCCGTGCAGCACAGCGACGAGCACGATCAACAGCGACAGGATGGCGACCGCGCCGGCAATGGCGGCCCGGGTCAGGCGGGACATGGAGGCGGCATTGTCGCACGGGCGCCGACCAGCTCGAGGCGACGGCGAATTGTTCATGTTTCTTCACCCACCGCAAGCCACCGTTTTAGAACGCCTGCCTAGTCTTCAGGCTGCGAGTTGGAGATCCGCAACAAGCCGGGTTTCTACCTCCACCCTCCCTCCTTCGAGAGCCGGTGTCATTGGGCGGGCACCGGCTCTCGTGCGTTTCCGCTAGCATCGGTCAACCGATGGAAATCACCTGGTACGGGCGTGCCTGCTTCCGGCTCAAGGGCCGCGACGCCGCCGTCATCACCGACCCGTGCCCACCCTCGACGGGATTCGTCGCGGGCAAGCACGACGTCGACGTGCTGACCCTCTCGCACGACCACGCCGACCACGCCTACACCCGCTCGATCAGCGCCGGCCTGACCCTCACACGGCCGGGCGAGTACGAATTCCACGACCTGTTGATCGCCGGCATACGCACGTTCCATGACGCCGAGGGCGGCACGCAGCGCGGCGAGAACATGGTCTTCAGCTTCGAGGTCGACGGGGTGCACGTTGCCCACCTGGGCGACCTCGGTCACCTCCTCAGCGAGGATCAGCTGACCGAGCTCGGTCCCGTCGATGTGCTGCTCGTGCCGGCGGGCGGCGTCTTCACGCTGACACCGGCGGAGGCGGCCGAGGTCGTCTCGCAGATCAGCCCCAAGATCGTGATCCCGATGCATTACGCCGTCGATGGCGCATCCTCCGACCTGCAGGGCCCGGAGAAGTTCCTCCAGGAGATGGCCGTCGCCGAGCCGATCCGTCAGCCGAAGGCCGTCGTCACCTCCTCGTCGCTTCCCGACGAGACGCAGGTCGTCCTGCTCGATCCGCGCGGTCGAACCGGCTGAACTCCGCGCGCGCGCCGAGCGCGCCGTTGCTCGCCGGCACCGCTCTCCGCTGACCTAACCAACCCGCTCCCACCTCCTCCGCCCGGGGACCCGCCGAGGGTACTGGTCGCGGCCAGTACTCAGGTACTACGGTGCATCCCAACGTCATCTCGCATCAGCCACCACCCGTGTGGCCGCCCGCGAGCAACCAGGCCTGAGGAGCGCGAAATCTCGTCGCATTTCATCAGTCAGATCATCGGCACCGGCGGGCCTGTCCGGTGTCATCAAGGGAGGATCCCATGAGGCGGATATCTATCGGAGTCACGATGGCCATGGTGTTCATGCTGGCGTTCGCCGGCGTGGCCCTCGCCTGGACCCCACCGAGCCTCGTCGCGAAGTGCGCGCCGAACTCGGAGCAGTACGCATGGACCATCAACCTGGCCCAGGAGGCGGACTACAACATCGAGTGGTCGTTCAACCAGACCGACTGGAGCACGATCGATTTCGGGAGCATGGGCTCGCACGACTTCACGACCCCGCGGGGTGGTGACACGCTCTTCATCCGCTGGGCCAGCGATCACAACTCCAAGACCAGCGCGAGCGCCAACAAGGAGTCCTGCACGCCTCCGATCGTGCCGCCGAGTGCCTCGTATGAGCTCGGCTGCGGAACCATCGCGATCACGTTCACCAACACGACCCCCTGGCTGTACGCCCTCGAGTTCGAGGTTGACGGGGTACTCGACGTCAACGCCGTTCCGCCGATCGCCAACCCGAACGATGACGGTCCGCTGAACGTCGACGGCACCAACGCGCAAGGGCCCGATTCGGCCACACGCACGTACACCTTCCCCGAGGACAGCGGCGTCCATCACGTCCGCTGGATCCTGCGCCTCGGCGCCGAGTCGGCTTACTTCTTCGGTTGGACGCAGCCGGTTGCGGTCGAAAGTGACTGCCGGCCGAATCCGACCCCGAATCCCGATACCGCGTCGCTCAATATCAAGAAGATCGACGCGGACAGCGGCATGACGCTCAACGGCGCCGTGTTCAAGATCAAGGGCATCCCCGGAACCTTCAAGAGCGGCAGCGGCACCTATGACGCTGACGGCAATCCCGTTCCGGATGGTGTCGGCCAGGCCGTCACCAGGAAGGGCTTCGTCTGCATCATCGGCCTGCCCAAGGACACGTTCTGGACGGTCACCGAGCAGAAGGCGCCCAAGGGCTACGACCTGGCGGATCCGGCTTCGCAGCTGGTGGAGGTCGACGACGACGGCGACTGCAACAGCCCGGATGTCGTGTTCGAGAACAGCCTCACGCCCGATGAGCCCCAGGCCACCCCGACCCCGACGCCCGAGCAGACACAGCAGCCGGTGACGACTCCGGCACCGACGAAGAGCCCCGAGGGCAGCGTCAAGGCCAACCACGGGACGCCTGCTCCCAGCACGCCTGACACCTCGATCGGCTCGATCGCCGGCAGCAACCCTGCCCCGACCCTGCTCTTCGTCGTCATCCTGCTGGGCTCGCTCGGCGGTCTCGCCTACGTGAACGTCGACAATCGACGCAAGCAGTAGGCCAACGGCCGGGACACGCCGGCAAGGAAAGGCGAGGCCCCCGGATCCGTCCGGGGCCTGCCTCGCTGCGTGCGAGCCCATTCGAATTTCGGTCGCCAGATGTACTGGTCAACCCGGTACCTGCGGGGCATCCTCCGCGTAGGCACCTACGCGGACCGGCATTGTGCTGGTCTGCGTCCTGGTGGACTGCTTAATCAAGGAGACCGGCTGTGACCCGCGTATCCACTGCGACGATTCGAGCATGGCAGCTCGGCAGACCTGCACTCATCATCTTCAGCATCACGGCGCTTCTCATTTCCCTCTTGGCCATCGCCCGGCCGGTGGCGGCGGATCCGCTCGGCACGGCCTCGATCAACATCAAGAAGAGCGATGCGCAGACTGGCCGCCCGCTCGACGGGGCGGCGTTCGCAATCGAGGGTGTTTCGGGGACGTTGACACCGGTACCGGAACATGGGACGTCAGCGGAAACCACATTCCCGACGGGACGGGGCAGGCCGTCACTCGCACGGGCTTCGTCTGCATCATCGGCCTGCCGCACGACAGAGCTGGACGGTGACCGAGGTCACCCCGCCGTCGGGATACCAGGCTGCAGCACCGGCCTCGCAGGTGGCCGAAGTGGACGACGATGGCGACTGCAACAGCCCAGATGCCGTATTCGAGAATACGGCCACGCCGGAGCAGAGCCAGCAACCCAGCGCCACCCCGACCCCTGAGGGCTCGGTCAAGGGTGGGACCGGACACGGCCCCGACCGGCACGACGGAGGGCGGCGTAAAGGCGGGCCAGGGCACGCCGGGTGCAAGCCAGCCCGATACGTCGGTCGGAACCGGCGCAGGTGGCATCCCGGTGCCAACGCTCCTGTTCCTGGCGGTTCTGGTGCTCTCGCTTGCCGGCCTCGCCTATGCGAACGTCGACACAGCCCGACGGCGACGCTGACCGAGCGATCGCGGCCTGATTCGATCAATGCGAGGGGCCTCCGGAGCCATCCGGAGGCCCCTCCGCCACGCGCCTAGATGAGCGCCAGCTCGCGGCCGACCTTCTCGAAGGCCGCCAGGCACGTTTCGAGCTCGCCGCGCGTATGCCCGGCAGTCACGATGGTGCGCACGCGCGACAGATCTTCGGGGACCGTAGGGAAGCCGATCCCCTGCGCGAAGACGCCCTCCTCGAAGAGCCGGTCGGAGAGCTTCATGGCCACGGACCCCTTGCCGGCGATCACCGGGGTGATCGGGGTCTCGGAGTGACCGATGTCGAAGCCGAGCTTCGCCAGCCCGGCCTTGAAGTAGCGGGCGTTGTCCCACAGCCGCTCGATGAGCTCCGGCTCGGTCTCCAGCACGTCGACCGCGGCGATGCAGGCGGCCGCCACGGCGGGCGGAGCAGAGGTCGAGAAGAGGAACGGCCGCGCCTTGTGCTCGAGCACCGTCCGCAGCGAGTGGCTGCCGGCGACGTAGCCGCCCAGCACGCCGATCGCCTTGGAGAGCGTCCCGACCTGGACCTGCACGCGGCCATGCAGGCCGAAGTGGTCGACTGTCCCGCGGCCATTGCGACCCAGGACACCGGAGCCGTGCGCATCGTCGACGTAGACGATCGCATCCGCTGCCTCCGCTGCGTCGACGATCTCGGGAAGCTTGGCGATGTCGCCGTCCATGCTGAAGACGCCGTCGGTCAGCAGCAGGATGGTGCGATCGGCGCCGCCCGGCGCCGCGCGCAGCTCGCGCAGGATCGTGCGCATGGCTTCCATGTCGCCGTGGGCGAAGATCTTCCGTTCGGCCTTGGTCAGGCGGATGCCGTCGATGATCGACGCGTGGTTGAGCGCATCGGACACGATCACCGCACCTTCGGGTGCGAGGATCGGAATCACGCCGGTGTTGCACGTGAAGCCGGACTGGAAGGTGAGCGTGGCCTCGACCTGCTTGAATTCGGCCAGCCTGGCCTCGAGCTGCTCGTGGAGGCTCATCGTGCCGGCGATGGTCCGCACCGCGCCGGAGCCGGCGCCATAGTCACGCACCGCCCGCTCGGCGGCCTGCAGCAGCTTTGGGTGCGTGTTCAGGCCGAGGTAGTTGTTGCTCGACAGTGTGATGACCTCCTTGCCGTCGATCACGCAGCGGCTTTTCTGTTCGCTCTGCACGACGCGCAGGCGACGGAAGATGCCCCTGGCCTTGAGCTCTTCGATCTCCGCGTCAAGGAACGCGAGCGGGTTTCGCGCGCGGGCCGTGGTCGGGTCGGCGACGGTATCGGTCATGGCAGAAGAACCACCTTTCCAGCGTGACGGGAAGCGATCAGCTCGAAGCCGCGCTCCCAGTCGGCGAGATCGAAGCGATGGGTGATGATGGGCGTCACGTCGAGCGCGCCCGAGCGCAGCAGGGCCTGAGTACGTTCCCAGGTGTCGTAGATGCGCCGGCCGTAGACGCCGTACAGGCGCAGGCCGCGCTGGATGACCTCCTCCGAAAGGTCGATCGTCACCGGCTCACCGAAGATGCCGAGCAGGCTGACCCGACCGCCGCGTGTGACGAAGCCGAGCGCCTGGATCAGCGCCGGCGCCGCGCCGCTCATCTCGAGCAGGACCTCCACCCCGTCGCCGCCGGTGGCGTGCATCACACGCTCGACCATGTCCGGTGAACGCGCATCCAGCACCAGGTCGGCGCCCATGCGCTGGGCCAGCTCCAGGCGGTACGGCTCGGTGTCGGTGGCAATCACCAAGCTCGCGCCGGCCGCCTTGGCGACGCCAACCGACAGCAGGCCGATCGGCCCGCAGCCGGTGACCGCCACGCTGCGACCCTCGATCGGCTCGACGAAGGCGGCATGCACCGCGTTGCCCATCGGCTCCTGCAGCGCTACGACGGCGGGGTCGAGGCCGTTCGACTCGATGGCGTTCGTCTCGGGGATGACCATGTACTCGGCGAAGCCGCCGTCGACATGAGCGCCGATGACCTTCAGGTTGCGGCAGAGGTGCATGTTGCCGGCGCGACACTGCGTGCAGGTCCAATCGACCAGGTGGCTCTCCACGCCGACGAGATCGCCCTCCGCGACGCGGGTCACGCCGGCCCCCATGCCGACAACGCGTCCCGCGAGCTCGTGGCCCAGCACGATCGGGGGGGTGAGCACTTCCTGCGCCCAGTGGTCCCAGCTGAAGAGGTGGTAGTCCGTGCCGCAGATGGAGGCTGCTTCCATGTGGAGCAGCACCTCGCCGGATCCGGGCGTCGGAATGGGCCTCTGGATGAGCTCGGCACCCGGCGCGGGGCGCGTCTTGGCCAGCGCACGCATGGTCTTCGTGGCAGTGACGCTCACGAAGCCACGCCGATCAGTGAGCCGATGCCCGCGGCGGCGGCGTGATCATCGGTCCGGGGAAGCTCGTCCACCACGATATTCTCCAGCACGCCGATCCCCTCGATCTCGCAGCGCAGCAGGTCGCCGTCATGCAGGTAGCGCGCGGGGTGCTGGAAGTGGCCGACGCCCGCCGGCGTGCCGGTCGACAGGATATCGCCCGGCTCCAGCGCGATCGTCAGGCTGACGAAGGCGATCAACGTCGCGACGTCAAAGATCATCTCGGTCGTGCTGCTCTCCTGCCAGGTCTCGCCGTTGACGCTCGAGCGCATGGCGAGCGCCTGTGGGCGATCGATCTCGTCGGCGGTGACGAGCAGCGGTCCCATGGGTGCGAAGCCGTCGCTGCTCTTGGCGCGCAGCCACTGCTGATCCTCGCGCTGCAGGTCGCGCATCGTGATGTCGTTCAGGATCGTGTAGCCGAACACGTGGTCGAGCGCCGCCGCGGGGCCGATCCCGCTCGCGCGCTGCCCGATGACGACGGCCAGCTCGCATTCGAGATCAAGCTGCTCGGTGGCACGGGGGCGCCGGATGCTGCCGTTGGGCCGATTCACCGCGTTCGCGAACTTGGCGAAGAGCCGCGGATACGGGGGCGGCTCGATCCCCTGCTCGCGGCAGTGGTCGTGATAGTTGAGGCCGATGCACACGATCTTGCCCGGTTGCGCGATCGGCGCCAGCAGCTCCACCTCCGCCGGATCGATCGTTTCGCCATCCTCGATCGGGATGCCGCGCCGGATGACGGTCATCACGTCGCCCGGACCCAGGTCGACGATGCCCGCCGTGGTGAGCCGGCCGAAGCGGGGGCCGTGGCCGCCGTCGTAGGCGAGCAGCTTCACCGGCTCAATCCTCGCTGAAGTAGGCGCGCGCCGCAGGTCGCATCAGCAGCACGATGAGCACCAGGCTGATGACCAGGCCGATGGGCACGAACAGCACCGCCCAGCCAAGAGCGGCAGTGGCCGGCATCTTGAGCAGGGTCGGCGGCAGCCCTGCCAGTACGGGCACCGCAAGCGTCGCGATGCCGATCGCGAAGCGATACGCGATGCGCTTGCGCTGGAGGGCCACGGTGATGCCGAACAGCACGATCGCCAGCTCGAGCATCATGAAGATGCCCAGGATCGAGAACGGCGCCTTCGCGCTGAAGTCGACGAAGCCCACGATCCGGCCCAGGAACAGGCCGGTGCCGGCCAGCAGGAGGAACGCCCAGACGAACCAGAGCAGGACGCCCAGCGGCGTTCGCTCCGTCTCCTCGTTCATGCGTTGATCGTAGCGCGACCTACCATGACCGCGTGGAATGGCTTGCCCACCTGTTCGAGACGAACCGGATCATCGTCCTGTCTGTCTACGGCCAGGTCTTCTTCATCACCGGCCTGGCCATCGCGCTTCAGTCGCGCAAGCGCAGCGAGCTGGCGCTCGCTCGCACACTGCCGTGGCTGGCGGCCTTCGGGATCGTCCATGGCTTCGTGGAGTGGGGCTACCTCTTCGTCCCGATCCAGTCCGGCTTCCTGCCGGCACCGATCATTCACCTGCTGCTGCTGGCCCAGCTGGCGCTGAAGGGGATCTCGTACGCGCTGCTGCTGCAGTTCGGGGCGGAGCTGCTGCTGAGCACCCGCGGCGGTGGCGGGCCGGGAGTCGAGGTCCGCGGCGCACTCGGCCAGCCGTGGCTGCGACTGGTGCCCGGCGTGGCGCTGCTCCTCTGGGCTTTCGGCACCATCGCCCTGTCGTTGCAGACGAGCGGTTTCACGCCCAGCGCCCAGCCGTGGCTGCCGGCCGGGCAGATCGACCGTGCGCTGGCGGCGGTCGGCGCGCCGCTGGCGGTCGGTGACGTGCTGAGCCGCTACATGCTGGCACTGCCCGCGGTGGCTGCGGTCATGCTCGGGCTGTGGCGCAGCGCCGCGGCGCTTGGCCCGATCGCGCGCCCGCCGGTGGGAGGCTCTCTGCGGCTGGCGACCATCGCGTTCGGCGTCTACGGCGTGCTGGCCGGCCTGATCGGCATGGCGGCACCATTTCCGCCGGCCTCGATGCTGAACAGCAGCCTCGTCCTCGACACGCTGGGCATCCCGATCGAGGTGCTGCGCTCAGCGGCGGGTTTGGTGATCGCCATCGCCGTGATCCGCGCCCTGGACCTGTTCGAGCAGGAGACCGATCGCGCGCTCGCCGCCGCCCGGCGTCACGAGCTGCTGCACCGCGAGCGCGAGCGCATTGGACGGGACCTGCACGACGGCATCATCCAGTCGATCTACGCCGTGGGCCTGCACGTGGAGGAAGCGTCGGCCAGCCTGGCGCAACGCGGCGGGGAGCGTGCGGGCGCGCCGGCCAGGGCAGGGTTGCTGACCGTCATGCGCGAGCTGAACCGGATCACCGGCGACATCCGGGCCTACATCTTCGACCTGGGCACCGCGTCGC
Source organism: uncultured Chloroflexia bacterium (assembly GCA_963716585.1). Taxonomy (GTDB): domain Bacteria; phylum Chloroflexota; class Limnocylindria; order QHBO01; family QHBO01; genus JAICUY01. The sequence goes on along the minus strand of CAVQTN010000002.1, from coordinate 926,049 downwards.
TCGACACGCTGGATGCCGAGGAGATCGTCACGCGGGTCGCGGGCGAGCTGCGCGCCCACTCGTTGGTCGAGCTCGACATGCGGATCGAGGGCGACTACCGGCCGTGCCTCAGCGCGGAGCAGGCCGAGCAACTGCGTCACATCGCGCAGGAGGCCTTCAGCAACGTGCTGCGCCATGCGCGTGCGCGGCGGGTCGAGGTCCTGCTGCGCTGCACCCGCCGGCGGTTCACGCTGCGGATCCACGACGACGGCGTCGGCTTCGACCCGGCTCGCGCGCCGGGTCGCTCGCGGGGAAGGACGCAGGGGCTCGACAACATGCGCCGCCGCGCCGAGATCCTGGGCGCGGAGTTCGTCGCCAGGAGCACACCCGGGCAGGGCACGGCGCTCTCGCTTACCATGCCGGTGACCTCCAGCCGCCGAGCGTGAGCAGCCGATTGCCATGACCAGCCCCCTCCCGGGCGCCAGATCGGCGCCGCCCATTCGCATCCTCATCGCCGATGACCACGAGGTCGTCCGCATCGGGCTGGCCGCGCTGCTCGATCGTCAACCCGGCTTCGAGGTGGTCGCCGAGGCGTCGTCCGGCGACGAGGCGCTGCGCCTGGCCCGATGGCATCGCCCGGACGTGGCGGTGCTCGACATCAGGATGCCCAACGGCTCGGGTACCGACGCCTGTCGGGCCATCACCGCCGAGCTGCCGGAGACGCCGGTCGTGATGCTCACCAGCTATGCCGACTCCGACGCCCTGTTCGATGCGATTGCCGCGGGTGCCAGCGGGTACGTGCTGAAACGGATCGGCTCCGAGGACCTGGTGCGCGCCATCCGCGCCGTTGCCGATGGCGGCTCGCTGCTCGATCCGTCCGTGACCAGCCAGGTCCTGGCACGCCTCCGATCGGCGAACCAGATGGAGGAGGGGAGCGCGTTCGCCGAGCTGACCGACCAGGAACGGCGCGTGCTGGCGCGCCTGGCCGAGGGTGGCTCGAACCGCGACATCGCCGGGTCGATGGACCTCGCCGAGAAGACCGTGCGCAACTACGTGTCGAATATCCTCGCCAAGCTTGGCCTGCACAGCCGGGCCCAGGCCGCGGCGTTCGCGATTCGGAATCGGCTGGCCGACCTCTCGTCCGAGCATGACTAGGCGCGTGCCGCGCGTCAGGACCCCGCGCCGGGCGACGACCACGCGGCGCGCACCGCCGCTGCTGGGCGCCCTTCTCGGGGCGGCGCTGCTGGGCGGCTGCACTTCGCAGCCGCCCTCGTCGACGCCCGCCTCCGCGCCGACCCTGTCGGCCTCGGTGTCCGCCGCCACGACGCCCGCCGCGAGCCCCGGCGCGACCGTCACGATCACGCCCCAGCCGGCACTGGCCCTCCCCGCGCCGGAGCGTCAGGACCCACGCAAGGTCCGTTTCAGCGTCACGCCAAAGGTCAAGCCCGATGGAAACGGCGAGCTCGACGTACGGGTCGAGAACCTCGGAGGCACGCAAATCGATGAGATCGTGCTGCGCTGGCCGACGGAGCTGCGCGGGACCCTCTACCTGGCTCCCTTCACCCCCACCGAGAATCGCGTGCGCGAGGGCGGGCGGCCGCTGCACGACGCCTGGACCAAGTGGGTCGACGGACCGGGAGAGCTTGGCGAACCGGCCGGCACGACCTCCCTGGGCTGGGGCCCGCTGCAGCCCCACGCCACACTGTCGATTCGGCTGATCGTGACCCGCCGCGCGCCCGGCCCGGTCGCCTTCGAGCTGCAGCTGCTGGCCGGGGTGGCCCACGTGGCCCCCGTCGCGCCCGGCGGCGACGCGCTGCTGACCGGTCCGGACGGCCGCCCGGCAGAGGCACGCGTCGAGGTCCCCTGATGCGCGCCATCCTGCCTGCCTGGACCGAGCCTGATCCCGAGCTGCATCGTCGCCTCGGCGAGCTGATCGACCCCGAGCGCAGGGTGCTCGCCGCGCTGGAGCGGATCGTGCCGCTCTCCGGCAAGCGGATCGCCGACGTCGGCACGGGCATCGGGCACTACCCGATGCTGCTGGCACGCCGCACGGCACGAACGTACGGCATCGAGTCCAACCCGCAACTGCTGGCCGTGGCGCGCGAACGTGCCGACGACTCCCACCAGCCCAACGTCCGGATCGTGGAGGGCGACCTGCGCCGCCTGCCGCTGCGCGACGGTGCGGTCGACATCGTCCTGACCAGCCAGATCGAGCCCGACGACAGCTTCCGGCCCATGATCGTGGAGGCGATGCGCGTCCTGCGGCCGAACGGGCGGCTGATCGTGATCGGCTACTACGGTCGCGACGACGTCGCGCGGCTGCTCGAACCCGAGGTCGTCGCGCACGCGTTGGAAGCCACCCAGCGACGCACCGGCTGGTGGCTCCGCAACGGTTTCAAGATCAAGGTGGTGCACGCCCGGCTCGACCTGCGTGACGATGCATCGGCCCAGGAATTACTGCCGCGCCTGTATGGCGATCGTGGCCGTGCCTACCTGATGGGGCCACATCGGGCCATGCTCGAGCTCAAGCTCGGCCTCTACCACCTGGCCCGCGCCTGACGTCAACCGAGCAAGCGCCTGCTCACGGGCAAGATGCGAGAAATGTCTTGCGCGCCCGGGTGAGGCACCTTATGATGCTGCGCGTCAAAGGCCAGGCTCTTCTCCCCCCGGAGCCTGGCCTTTGGCATGTGCTGCGCACCGCACCGGTGCGATAATCAGCGTACCGCCCCCAACCGACCGCCCCAGCGCGACACCAGTCCCGCGCAGCTCTTCCGCCTAGGAGGCACCTCAATTGGCCACCACGACGCCGCGCATGAAGATCACCTACTCGACGCTATCGGCCGATAACGAGGAACTGCAGTCCGCCTTCGACGCCGCCGTCGACAAGGTCCGCGGCGAGCTCGGCCGCTCGTACCCGATGATCATCGGAGGCGAGGAGCGGCGGGGCACGCAGGAGTTCGAGGACCGCTCGCCGATCGACACCGACATCGTGGTCAGCCGATTTCCGATGGGCACGCGCCAGGACGTCAAGGACGCCGTTGCCGCAGCGCAACGCAGCTTTCCGGCCTGGCGCGACCTCGGCTGGAGGAAGCGCATCGAGATCCTGCGCCGAGCCGCCGACCTCATCAGCGAGCGCCAGTTCGAGTACGCCGCGCTGATGACCTTCGAGGTCGGCAAGAACCGCCTCGAATCGCTCGGCGACGTCGAGGAGGCGGCCGACCTGCTGCGCTACTACAGCGACGAGATGGAGCAGAACAACGGCTTCGTCCGGCCCATGGGCTCCCTGTCGGAGTCCGAGCACACCCGCAGCGTGCTCAAGCCGCACGGCGTCTGGGCGGTGATCAGCCCGTTCAACTTCCCCATGGCGCTGTCCGGCGGGCCGTGCGCCGGCGCGCTGATCGCGGGCAACACCGTCGTCCTCAAGCCAAGCTCCGACGCCCCGCTGCTCGGCTACAAGTTCGGCGAGGCGCTGCGCGACGCCGGCGTGCCGGACGGCGTCTTCAATTTCGTCACGGGGTCCGGCGAGACCGTCGGCGCCGAGCTCGAGGAGAACCCGGGCATCGGCGGCATGGTCTTCACCGGCTCGTACGAGGTCGGCATGAAGCTGTACAAGAGCTTCACCAGGGACTTTCCGCGCCCGATCATCACCGAGATGGGCGGCAAGAACCCGGCGATCGTGACCGCCAGCGCCAACCTCGACGAGGCGGCGGAGGGCGTCATGCGCTCGGCGTTCGGCTTCGACGGCCAGAAGTGCAGCGCCAACTCGCGGGTGTATGTGGACAAGCGCGTGGCCGGCCAGTTTGTCGAGAAGCTGGTCGAGCGCACGAAGACGATCGCCGTCGGCGACCCGACCCGGCGCGAGAACTGGATGGGACCGGTCATCAACGACCGCGCCCTCGGCAAATTCAGCAAGGCGGTAGAGGAGGCGAAGGCCGATGGCGGCACCATCGCCGTCGGCGGCGAGGTCCTGACTGACGGCGACGCGGGCCGCGGCTACTTTCCCGCGCCGACGGTGGTGACCGGCCTGCCCACCACGCACCGGCTCTTCAGGGACGAGATCTTCGTTCCGTTGCTGGTCGTCGGCGAGGTCGACTCGCTGGACGAGGCGCTCGAGCTGGCGAACCACACCGACTACGGGCTGACGGCTGGGATCTTCAGCCAGGACGACGCCGAGATCCGCCGCTTCCTGGACACGATCCAGGCCGGCGTGATCTACGTCAACCGACGGGCGGGGGCGACGACCGGAGCGTGGCCGGGCATCCAGAGCTTCGGCGGCTGGAAGGGATCGGGCTCATCAGGCAAGAGCGGCCTGGGCCCGTACTACGTCCAGCAGTTCATGCGCGAGCAGTCGCAGACGATCATCGGCCAGGAGCCGCCCGAGTGAGCACCAATGGCCGCGGCCCGGCCGAGGGGGATGTCGACGGAGACGACGCCCTGGAAACCGTCGTCGACTCGTCCGGCTGGTTCAGCGTGCAGCTGCGCTATGCGTACGTCATCGCGTCGGCCGATGAGCCGTACCTCGTCGAGGACCGCGTGGTGCTCCTCGACGGCGAGGACGAGGAGACGGCACTTGGCCGAGGCTTCGAGATCGCCGCGGAGTACGAGGATGACTTCGAGACCGACGAGGGAGCGGCGGAAGCATCCGCTTCGAAGGCATCGTGGCCATCAAGGAGCTCGACGATGTCCCCGCCGCTGGTACCGAGGTCTGGCACGAGTTCATGTCGCCCGACGCGTCGGAGACCAACGCCGACGGCGAGCCGCTGCCGCCCGTCCGCCCGCTCGAGATGGCCTTCCCGCGCGGCCACGACGACTGAGGCGTGGGCTGGCGAACCGGTGCCTACCGGGCGGTTCGCCCGCTGCTCTTCGCGCTCGACGCGGAGCGGACTCATCACCTGACGCTCGGCGCCCTGCGGTTCGCCGGCTCCACTCCGCCGGGCCGTGCTGTTCTACGCTTCGCGTCCGGCGTGCCGTCCCAGTCGGCCCCGGTCGACGCGATGGGGCTGCGCTTCCGCAGCCGCATCGGCCTGGGCGCCGGCTTCGACAAGGATGGCGTCGCCCTGCGCGGCTGGGCAGCGCTGGGACTCGGTTTCGCCGAGTTCGGCACGGTGACGCCCCTGCCACAGGCCGGCAATCCGCGACCTCGCCTCTTCCGCCTGACCGATACCGAGGCGCTCATCAATCGCATGGGCTTCAACAACCTCGGAGCCGGTGCGCTGGCCGGACGGCTGGCGGCCGTCCGCCCGAAGCTGCCCGCCGGCTTCGTCGTCGGCGTGAACATCGGCCGCAATCGGGAGGTCGTGAACGAGATCGCCGATTACCTGGCTGCCTACCGTGCCGTCGCGCCGGTGGCCGACTACGTGGCCATCAACGTCTCGTCGCCGAATACGCCGGGGCTGCGCGGACTCCAGGAGCCGTCGCGCCTGCTTGCCCTGCTCGATGGGCTGGCGGCCCATGCTCCGGCGCGGCCGCTCATCGTAAAACTGGCTCCCGACCTGGAAGCGGCGGACTTCGACGCGCTCGTTCGTGCCCTGGCGACCTCGCCGGCGGCCGGCCTGATCCTGTCGAACACGACGGTGCAGCACGAGGGCGAAGCCGGTGGTCTCTCCGGTCGCCCGCTGCTGCCCGGCACGCTCGCGGCCGTGTCACGTGCGCGCGAGCTGGCCGGTGACCGCCTGGTCCTCATCGGCTCCGGAGGCGTCTCCAGCGGCGACGACGCGGCCGCGGCTCTTGGTGCCGGCGCCGACCTCGTGCAGCTGTGGACCGGCCTGGTCTACCGCGGGCCGGGCCTCATTGGTCAGGCGATTCGGTCCGTGGAGCGTGGCTGACCTGCGGATTCCGTGATCGGAGCTCTCCGTCAGCCAACGATCCGAGGACCCCGACAGGGCCGCGATGCCGATGGCTGATACCATACTCACCAGATCTAGCCAGGGGCGCGGGCAGGACGCGCCGCTCCGTTCCGGAGTGCTACCCCATGACCACCGTCGAGGCCACACCCTCGCCTGCGGCTGCGCACAATCTCGACGCGCCGCACATCGTCACCGAGCTGCCCGGGCCGAAATCGCGCGCGATCATCGCCCGCGACGCCGCGGTCGCCAGTCCCTCGCTGACCCGCGCCTATCCACTCGTCGCCGAGAGCGGCGCCGGCTACGTCGTCACCGATGCCGACGGCAACCGCTTCCTCGACTTCGCCGCGGGCATCGCGGTGGCCAGCACCGGCCATAGCCACCCGCGCGTCGTGGCGGCCATCAAGGCGCAGGCCGAGCGGCTGATCCACATCGCCGCCACCGACTTCTACGAGCCGCGCTATGTCGAGTTCATGGAGCGCGTCGCATCGGTCGCGCCCTTCGAGGAGAAGGCGCGCGTGTTCCTCACCAACTCGGGCACCGAGGCGATCGAGGGCGCTATCAAGCTGGCACGCCATCACACCCGCCGATCCGGACTGATCGCGTTCGAAGGCGGGTTCCACGGCCGCACCATGGGGGCGCTGTCGCTGACCAACTCGAAGGTCAAGCAGCGCGCCGGCTTCGGCCCGCTGATCCCGATGGTCCACCACGCGCCGTACCCGCGCGTCCGCGCCTGGCGCGAAGGGACCGGCGGCGACGGCAGCGCCGAGCTGGACGTGCTGCGCAACAGCATCTTCGCCCGGCTGATCGCGCCCTCGGATGTCGCCGCCATCGTGGTCGAGCCGATCCAGGGAGAGGGCGGCTACTTCCCGGCCCCCATCGCCTTCCTGCAGGGCCTCCGCGAGATCTGCGACGAGTACGGCATCCTGCTCATCGCCGACGAGATCCAGTCGGGCATGGGCCGCACCGGCCGCTGGTGGGCCATCCAGCACGCCGACGTCGAGCCGGACATCGTCACGACGGCCAAGGGGATTGCCTCCGGCATGCCCATCGGTGCGTTCATCGCGCGCGAGTCAGTCTGGACCTGGCCAGCCGGCGCTCACGGCAGCACCTTCGCCGGCAACCCGGTCTGCGCTGCCGCAGGCCTCGCGACCATGGATCTCATCGAGCACCCGCTGATGGCCAACGCTGCCAGCATGGGTGACCGCCTCCACGCGGGCCTGGAGCGCGTATGCGCCGATTCCGTGGGCGTGCGTGACATCCGTGGCACGGGCCTGATGGTCGGCGTCGAGTTCGACACGCACGCCCGCGCCGATTCGGTCCAGCAGGCGGCGTTCCACCGCGGGCTGCTCATCCTGGAGGCAGGTGAGTCGACGCTGCGCTTCAGCCCACCACTGATCGTCGACGACCCGGCCGTGGATCGAGCACTGGAGATCTTCGCCGAGGCGCTGCTCGCGTCGGCCTAGTTGAGGAGGTCTGAGATCGTGGTCAGCGTGAAGCCGCGATCCCGAAGCCCTGGCACCATGATCTGGAGCGCCTTGAGCGTCTCGTAACCACCAAGGTGGTCGAGCACGATCGAGCCGTCCTGGGCAGCATTGATCACCTTGCTGGCGATCTGCGCACCGGTCGGCCCGCCCTGGTCGATCGGCTTCCAATCGATGGTGTCGATGTCCCACATCAGCGTCTTGGTGTAGCCGGCCGATGCGGCCGCGCTCAGGACCGCGGCACTGACCGAGCCATACGGCGGGCGCCAGTAGGGGCGCGGATCCTGGCCGGTCGCTGCCGTGATGACCGCCGCGGCGTCGGTCAGCTCGCGGCGGATGGTGTCTGCCGTCGGCGGTCCGCCGGCGCACGGCGCGGTGGTCGGAGAGCCGAGGCCGCCGTGCACCAGGTCGCAGTGGTGCATCGTGTGGTTGCCGACCTCAAACAGCTCCGGATGGGCCCGCACGATGGCCATGATCCGCTGGCCCTCCCCCGTCTGCGCCATCGCGCCCGTCGGGAAGAGCGTGGCGCAGACCTTGTTGGCAATCAGGAAGTTGAGGATGTCGACGCCGGGGTCAAGCCTGCCACCCATGTCGAGGGTGATGGCCATCGCGCGTCCCGAGTCCGGGATGCGGCTGAAGGTCTGCGGCTGTCCGGCCGCGACCCGGTTCCCGGCGCGGCAGCCGGCGGTGACCGGCGGCGGAGCGGTCGGGCGAGCGGTGGGCTGTGGCGTGGGCCGCGGCGTCGCATTCGGCTCAGCGGACACGATCAGTAGCCAGCCAGCCTGCAGCGTGTCCGGGTTGCTGAGCTGGGGGTACGCGCCGAGATTCCAGGCCTGCAGTTGTGCCGTCGTCGTTCCGAAGCGCAGGGCGATGCGGAACAGGTTATCCCCGGGCTGCACGGTGTAGGTCGCGCCCGAGATCGGCGAGGGCGTGGGATCAAGGCTTCCGCCCGGATCGCCGGCACTGACCGATGGCCGGGCCGATGCGCTCGGGCTCGCGTTCGCGGAGTTCGAGACCGACGGCGATGCAGGGTCGGGCGAGGCACAGGCGCTCAGCACGAGCAGGACGGCGATCAACGCGCCGCCGAAGCGGGGGCGGAGCAGGGACATCAGGCTAGTTGGGGTTGTAGCCCAGGTCGGAGGTGCTGACCGGCGGCATGGCACCCTCGGACAGCAGGCGCGATTCCCGGCGCAGCAGTGCGAGCTCGGCGGCCAGCCGCGTCGCGGCGTCGGGCAGCTCCAGAAGCTGCTGCTTGCGGGTCAGCTCGATCTGCAGCACACCGCCGACCGCGTAGCTCGCCGAAAGCGGATCGTCGGGCAGGCGGATCGGCTTGAGAACCTCGTCGAGCGAAGCGGCCACCCTGGTGATCTCCTGCGAGTCGTGGCCTACGGACGCAGCGCTGGTGACGAAACGTTTCACACAGGCCATGTAGTCGTCGAGCGCGGCCTGCACTTCGGGGAGCATGGTGGCGCCAACGAGGCCGATCTCGTCGGGCAGGGGCTCGACCTGGGCCGTCGCGTACGTCCCGCTGCGATCCACGTGGCCCAGCCCTGCTCGAGCGAGCCCCGCGCAGAGCAGCACCCAGCGCCCGTCGGGTAGCTGCTCGGCGCTGCGCACGTCGCAGATCGTGCCCACCGGCCTCGTCTCCGCGTTCGGGTCGCCGGCCTCCTGCCCACTGGTGATCATGCTCACCACGAAGCGTCCCTGATACGGGCTCTCTTCGCCCACCAGGTCGCGTGCCATGGCCCGGTAGCGCTCCTCGAAGAGGTGCAGCGGGAGGGGCAGGTGCGGGAAGAGGACGGCGTGCAGCGGGAAGTACGGGAGTCGCATGAGGCGGCCATGCTGGCACGCACGCCGCCGCGAGGCAACCGCCGGGACCTCGGGTCGAGGACCATGCGCGCGGCGGCCCCGGCCGGCAATATCAGCCGCGCGGAATCGATGCCGTGCGATTTGCCACCGGGCGGAGGTATCCACCAACAAGGGGCCGTCAGCGGCGTTGCGCAGGCCGGATGTTGCGCGTCCGTGCCGGTCGGTGACCGGAACCGGCACGCACGACCCCCAGGTTGGCCGCTACCTCCACCCGGTGGCAAGAGCCGCGATCACGGCATCGTCCGCTGAGCGGCTGGTTACTGCGGCTGCTCATTGCGGCTGGTCGGCAGGCGGCGCCGGCAGCGTCGGTCGCCCGCCGCCGAGGGCCAGCGCCGTCCCCGGGGCTGCTCGTCATCCCCGGGGCTACTCGTCGACGAAGGTAGTGTCGATCTGCGCCCGCTGCAGCTTGCCCGAGTAATCGATGTAGACGCTCTTCCACTCGCTGAAGAAGTCGAGCGCGGCCTGGCCGACTTCGCGGTGGCCGTTACCGGTCGCCTTGGTGCCGCCGAAGGGCAGGTGCGCCTCGGCGCCAATGGTGCCGTGGTTCACGTAGCCCAAGCCGGTGTCGAAGTCGCGGATGGAGCGGAAGGCGAGGTTGATGTCGCGGGTGAAGAGCGACGACGACAGGCCGTACTTCACGCTGTTGACGACGCGCACCGTCTCCTCCCACGAGTCGACCGGCACGACCGTGGCCACCGGGCCGAAGATCTCCTCCTGGGCGATGCGCGCGTCGAACTTCGCATTGGCGAAGACGGTCGGCTGGAAGAAGGAGCCCTTGGCCAGGTCGCCCTCGCGCGCGGGCTCGCCGCCGATCACCAGCTCCGCCTCATCACGTCCGATGGCGGCGTAGCCAGCGATCTTCTCGACCGCCGTGTCGTTGATCACCGGACCGACATCGGTCGTGTCGAGCAGGCCGTCACCGAGCACCAGGCGACCGACGCGATCGCGCAGGCGGGACACGAAGTCGTCGTGAATGGACCGATGCACGATCAGCCGCGAAGCCGCCGTGCAGCGCTGCCCGGAGGTGCCGAAGGCTGACCAGATGACGCTGTCCAGCACGAGGTCCAGGTCAGCGTCCTCCCAGACGACGATCGGGTTCTTGCCGCCCAGCTCCAGGGAGACGCGCTTCAGCGTCTTCGCGGCGCGGGTCGAGATCTCGATGCCCGTCTCGGTATGGCCGGTGAAGCTGATGACCCGCACGTCGGGATGGTCGACGATCGCGTTGCCGACCTCGGCTCCGGAACCGGTCACCACGTTGATGACACCGTCGGGGATGCCGCCCTCGGCCAGCAGCTCGATGAAGCGCACCATGCAGGCCGGCGTGTCCGACGCAGGCTTGACGACCGCGGTGTTGCCGCAGATCAGGGCCGGGAAGAGCTTCCAGCCGGGGATGGCCACCGGGAAGTTCCAGGGCGTGATGATGCCGACCACGCCGATGGGCCGGCGAATGGCCATCGCGAACTTGTCGGGCATCTCCGACGGCACGGTCTGGCCGAACAGTCGCCGTCCCTCGCCGGCCATGTAGTAGGCGACGTCGATGGCCTCCTGCACGTCGCCGCGCGCCTCGGTCAGCACCTTGCCCATCTCGCGCGTCATCAACCGCGACAGCTCCTCCTTGTGCTCGGCGAGGAGCCGCGCGACGCGGAACAGGATCTCGCCGCGCTTCGGCGCGGGCATGAGCGACCATGACGGAAAGGCGCGCTTCGCGGCCTCGACCGCCGCATCGACGTCGGCCGGACCGGACGCCGGGAACGAGCCGATCACCTCGTCGTGGTTGGCGGGGCTGACGCTGGTGAACGTGGCGCCCGAGCGGGCATCGACCCACTCGCCGCCGATCAGGTTGCGGTACGTTTCGGACAAGGGTTTGGGCTCTCCAGGCGCGCAGCGCGCGCATCGGTTACTAAAGGTGCTTGGGGCGTCTCGATTGTAGCCGCGATCCGTGCCAGGCCGCCCCGACGAGTCAGATGTCGGCGTGGTCAGCGTTGGTCGCTTCGGCAACGCGTGATGCGCCCCGGGCGGCGCGCTTCCACGCTGAGAATGCTGACTGCGATGCCGTTCGGGGCAGGCCCGACCAGTCGAACGCTGTTGGAATCGACATTTGACCAGTCGGGATCCGCCGAATGACGTGAGAGGAAGAAATCCCGCCCGAACCGGGACATTCGGCCCTATCGGCGCCGGATGGCAGCGGGCAGCATGTGCATACAACTGAAGACCGCCGTGGTGGGCGTATCTGTTTCGTATGTACGGGGCTGAAGTAGTGGCACTCCCACCGCGGCGCAAGCGAGAGGCGCCGGATCAGCGATGGTCCGGCGTTTCGCCTGTCGGTCGCGTCATGGCCAGCACGTCGAGCGCTTCGTCGAGCTGCTCCTGCGTGAGATCGCCTCGCTCCATGTAGCCGCGCTCCAGCACCACCCGGCGGATCGTCTTGCGCTCGGCCAGTGCCTGCTTGGCCACCTTCGATGCCTCCTCGTAGCCGATGTAGCGGGTTAGCGGCGTCACCACGCTGGCACTGCTCTCCGCGTACTCACGGGTGCGCGCCTCATCGGCGACGAGTCCGTCGATGCAGCGGTCCGCGAAGAGGCCACTGGCGCTGCTCAGCAGGTCGATCGACTGCAACAGGTTGTGACCGATGACGGGCAGCATCACGTTCAGCTCGAAGTTGCCCGATGCACCGGCGAAGGCAATCGTGGCGTCGTTGCCGATCACCTGCGCGCAGACCATGGCCAATGACTCGGCGATCACCGGGTTCACCTTGCCCGGCATGATGCTGCTGCCCGGCTGCAGGTCGGGGACGCTGATCTCGGCAAGGCCGGCGCGTGGGCCCGAGTTCATCCAGCGGATGTCGTTGGCGATCTTCACCAGGCTGACCGCGATGGTGCGCAGCTGCCCGGAAAGCTCCACCAGCGAGTCCTGCGAGCCCTGCGCCTCGAAATGGTTGCGTGCCTCGCTCAGCGGCAAGCCGGTCTCGGCGCGGAGCCGGCCGATGACCTCGCCGGCCCAGCCGGTCGGCATGTTGATCCCGGTGCCGACCGCGGTACCACCCAGCGGCAGCTCGGCGAGGCGCGGCAGGCTCGACTGGATCCGCTCGATCCCGTAGCGCACCTGCGCCGCGTAGCCTCCGAACTCCTGGCCGAGCGTCACCGGCGTCGCGTCCATCAGGTGCGTGCGGCCCGACTTGACGAGCTGCGCGAACTCGGTCGCCCTGCGCTCCAGGCTGTCGGCCAGGTGCCCGAGTGACGGGATGAGGTCGGTCAGCAGGCCGTCGGCGGCGGCGATGTGGATGGAGCTGGGAAACACGTCGTTGCTCGACTGGCTGGCATTCACGTGGTCGTTGGGATGGACCGGCAGGCCGAGGGTGGCCGCGCTCAGCGTGGCAAGCACCTCGTTCATGTTCATGTTCGAGCTGGTGCCCGAGCCGGTCTGGAAGATATCGAGCGGAAACTCGGCGTCCCACCGGCCATCGGCGACCTCGCGCGCAGCCGACGCAATGGCCGTCCCCATGTCATGACCGATGATCCCGCGCTCCGCATTGACCTGGGCGGCCGCAGCCTTGACCTGGGCCAGGGCCCGGATCTGGCGTCTTCCCAGGCGCTCCGCGGAGACCGGGAAGTTCTCGATTGCGCGCTGCGTCTGGGCTCCCCAGCGCGCCGCCCGGGGGACGCGCACGTCTCCCATCGAGTCATGCTCGACGCGGAACGCCGGCTCGCTCGCGTCCGTCATCGGCTCCAGTCAGGCTCGTCCTCGGCGTACTTGATCACCGGCGGAATCAGGTACGGCAGGAAGCCCGCCTGCAGCTCGCCGAGCATCCGCTCACAGGCGCCGAGCAACTCGTTGACCACGATGCCATGGTGCTTGGGCAGGTAGGCGCGCAGCCTGTCGATCCCCGCCTCGAGCTTGATGCGCGCGCCGCGCGCGTTGCCCTTCTGGAGGTGGAGCAGTCCTGCCGCGACCTGGATGAGCCCCTGGTAGAAGTCGCGCTCGTCGTCGGGGGCTGCGCGCCAGAGCGTCTCCCAGGCCTCGTGAGCGTGCCAGTAGCGCGCGCCGTTGAACAGCGAGATCCCCTCGCCAAAGAGGCGGTCGACCTCGCGGCCGGCGAGCGCAGGCGTCCGGCCACGCGGCGGGGCGGTCTGGTCAGTCATCGGCGCTGATCCTAGCAGGAGAATCGCCACGCTCCGTGCCGCGCACGGGCCGGAAACCGCCGTCCGCCGCGCGGGCCATGACGAACAGCAGATCCGCCAGTCGGTTGAGATATGGGACTGCCTGCGAATCCGGCAGGCCCCCGTCGGCGGCGAGTGCCACGCAGCGTCGCTCTGCGCGCCGGACCGTCGTGCGCGCGAGGTCCAGCGCCGCACCGGCCATCGACTCGCCGGGGATGACGAACTCCTTCGGCATGGGATGCTCGGCCTCGAGGGCGTCGATCTCATCCTCGAGCGCGGTGACCATCGCGGAGGTGATCCGCGACACGCCATCGGTCAGACGGGGACGGCGCTCGATGTGGGTGGCGAGCTCGGCGCCGACCACGAAAAGCTCGCGCTGAAGACGCAGCACCAGCTCGGCCAGCTCTTGCGCGGGCAGTGCCGCCCGCGCCAGGCCGAGCGCGGAGACGGCCTCGTCGGTCGTGCCATAGGCGTCCGTGCGCGCATCGGCCTTACTGACGCGATCTCCGCCGAACAGCAGCCCGGTGGTGCCCGTGTCGCCTTTGCGCGTGTAGATCCGCATCGGTCAATGGTAGGCTGCACGCCGCGTTGCGTGGTCCGCGCCACGACCGGGGAACCGGGAGCGGCCCTAGAACAATCCCGGCGGTGGCTCCCAGCGGTCGGCCAGAAGGGTGACTTTGACCGGTGGCCCGACGATCTGCTCAGCCCGGGTCTTCACATCCTGGATGAGCTCGCCGGCCCACGGGCAGAACGGCGTGGTGAGCACCATCTTGATCTCGGTCGGTGTCTCGCCGGTGCCGATCTCGACGTTCTTGATGAGGTCGAGGTCGACGATGCTCATGCCGATCTCGGGATCGTAGATTTCGTAGAGCGCGGTCATCACCTCGTCGACCTTGCCGAGGTTGGAGTCGATGGTCATGCCGATAGTCTAGACCAAGCTGGTGTCGAACTTGGGATGGGGCGCCGGGACGGACGGCCGAACCCGAACGTAACCCTCGTAGACGACCCCGCGCGAATCGAGCGTGGTGCGCAGCTCGGCCAGCTGTTCGGCGGCGTCTGGCTGGCTGGCGTGGCACTCGAGGGCAGCCAGCCGCCGCCCCGCAACAGCCGTCACGTCCACTCGGTGGGTGGCGCCCTGCTCCTCCGCGGAAAGGTCGAAGCGCTCGCCGCCGGGTGCGAAGACCGGCGACACGACGTAGACCGCGTGCGGCGCCAGCCCCTTCTCCGCCAGGCGCTCGACCGCCCAACGCGTGGCGCTGCCGGTGACCACATGGTCCGGGTGACCGGTGATGCCATGCGGCCCGAAGGTGATGACCGCGTCGGGACGCCGATCAGCCAGCCACAGCGCGATCTCGCTCACCAGCTGGTCGAACGAAGCCTCGGCGACGCCCCCGTCCGCGTAGCCATCCAGGACCGTCACCTCATCGAGGCCGATCTTGCCCGCCGCACAGCGCATCTCGTCCTCGCGAACCGCCCCGAGCTCGTCGTCCGGCACGCCGTCGGGGCTGCCGGCCTCGCCGCGTGTCACCAGCAGCAGCCGCGTCAGGTGGCCGGAATCGTGGGCCAGCGCCAGCGCCCCGGCGCAGCCGAAGCTCTCGTCATCCGGGTGCGCGAAGACGGCCGCCAGGCCGCCGGTCCGGTCGCCCACGTTCACATCTCCTCTTCAGCTGCCGGCGTGCGCATCGTCGAGGTCCGAATCGGAGAGCCGCGTCGAGCCGTTGCGTCGCACCGCTTCGCGCATCGTACGCAGAACGGTGAGCTTGGCGTTCGACACCTCGCCCACGAACCGTCGCACCCCGTGCTCGTCGAGCGGCGAGCCGGGCGGCTGGCTGTCGCGGCCGACGTTCAACCAGGCAAGGTGGTAGCGGTCCATTCGGCCCCACACCCGCTCGAGCAGCTCGTCCGAGTTGAGCAGCCACATCCGGAAGGAATTCCAGTCGGGATCGGCGACCAGGACCTCGCCCGCCGAGATCAGCTCGTCGGTCAGCTCCAGAAAGCGGCGGCGGCTCATGACCGCCCGTTGTCGGGCGGCGGCGGCCCGCGGTGGCTGGCTCACGCCGGCGAGTATACGGTGGCCTCCGTATCGTGCCCTCGTTCGTACTATTGCCGTCGTCGGGGGCGGGGCGACACACTCGCGGTGCCGATGAGCAACACCACGCAGTTCGACGCATGGCGCGCGGGCAGGATGACCACTGCCCTGCTGCTGCTGGCACTGCCGCTGGCGGCGCTCGGCGCCTTGCGGCTGGCGCCGCCCATGTCGCTCGATGGCTCTCCCGTCCTCAGCTGGTCAGCGCCCATCGCCGCCGTCGTCGTTGCCACCCTCGCGATCGCGTCGATGCTGTCCGCGCTCACCGAAGGCCTGCGCGGTGGGGCCGCGTCCGCGATCCTGAACGCGGCAGGCTATGGCGTGCTGGGCGGCACCTACGCCATCGAGGCGATCGCCGGCCCCAGCTCGGCGGCCTGGGTGCCCAGCGCGGCGAGCGCCATCGGTGTGACCCTGGCGACGGTCCTGCTGCTGATCGCCGCGGTACTCGGCGCGCGTGGAACGCGGATCGGTGAACATCACCGCCAGGCGATCGCCCTCATCGGTGTGTTCGCGGTAACCGACCTGGCGATCGGCCTTGTCGCGCTGGGCATGTCCGGTGACGTCCGACGCCCGGAGGAGATGGCGCTGCGGCTCGCGGCGGCCTCCGTCCTGGGCGCGACCGCCGTGCTGGACAGCCGCCATGCGCGGCACGCCATGGCCCCTGCGCTCCTGGCGATCGGCACGCTGACGCTGGCCGGCGCTCGCATTGGCTCGGTCGACGTGCTGCTGGGCCTGGCGACGCTCGCCGGCGGCCTGGCAGTCTTCATCGGGCAACAGCTCGGCGCTGGGAGCTTGGCACGCCCGACCGTGGAGGCCGATGACCCGACGTCCGCGCCCAGCGCCCGGCAACCGGAGGAGCGCAGCGCCTTCGAGCGGCTGACCCGCGAGCTCTACGGAACCATCGACGAGCTGATCCAGGCGCGCCGCACCGTCCAGCTGCAGCGCACCGAGCTGGATCGCGCGACCACGGTCGACGAGCTGACCGGCGTTGGCAGCCGCCGCAGCATCCTGGAGCGGCTCCGCTTCGAGACCGCCGAGGCCCGTCGCTACGAACACCCCGTGGCCGTCCTGCTGCTCGACATCGACGGTCTCGGCGGGATCAACCGCGACCACGGCCTGGCCATCGGCGACGCCGTGCTGCGCGAGGTGGCGCTTCGGCTGCGGCTGCGTGTGCGCGAAGCGGACGCGGTTGGGCGAGCCGGCGGCGACGGCTTCCTGGCGATCCTGCCGCATACCGATGAGCGGGGGGCGGCCGTCTTCGCCGACACGCTGCGGCGACGCCTCGGTCATCGCGAGATCGTCACCGATGCCGGTGCGCTGAACGCGACCGTCTCGATCGGGGTGGCCATCGTTCGCCCCGGTGCCGACCTGACCGACGAGGACGTGCTGGCCAACGCCAGCGAGGCCCTCGCATCGGCCCGGGCGGCCGGCGGAGATCGCATCGCGTTCGATCGGGCACACGGGCTGGCACGCATCGAGGAGCGCCGCGAGGCGCATCGGTCAGGCGACGGCGCGATGGGCGACGCTGCACAAGATAGCGGAGCCTGACTTATCCACACCGCTACATGTTGTGGATAAGGGGGTTCATCGGCACCGACCGGCGCAGTAGACTCAGCGGCACATGCCAGCCACCTCCGCCGCGCTCACAGCCAGGCTCATCTTCCCCACGGCCGAGATCGTGGAGGAGTACTACCTGCCGATCATCTACACCGCATGCCGCACCTGCTACAGCGAGCAGCTGCCCGAGCAGATCTGGGACAAGGCGGTCTCCCGCCAGGTGGCCGACGAGAAGCAGCAGAACCTCGTTCGCAAGGTCATGGAGTCGGGACACGGCTCGACCATCGAGCACGTCAACTTCACGTTCGCCATCTCGGGCGCCACACGGACGCTTTCGCACCAGCTGGTGCGCCATCGGGCCGGGACTGCGTTCGACCAGCAGTCGCAGCGCTACGTGTCCTTCAAGGGTCGGGACAACTACACGGTGCCGGATTCGATCAGCAAGGGCGACCTGCCCGATGATCTGGCGGGTCGCTTCCAGCAGGCCATCGACGACAACATGGACCTCTACGGCCAGCTGCTGCAGGCCGAGGTGCCGGCCGAGGACGCGCGCTTCATCTTTCCGAACGCCATGCAGACCAACTTGATCATGACGGTCAACCTGCGGCAGCTGATCCACATGTCCGGGCTGCGGTTGTGCACCATGGCGCAATGGGAGATCCGCCAGCTGTTCAAGCAGATCCGGCACGAGATCTTCCGCGTCTCGCCCTTCTTCGGCTCGTTCCTGGCGCCCAAGTGCGTGCCGCTCGGCTACTGCGACGAGATGGGCAACCGTGACGAGCACTGCCGCATCCGGCCGCACCGCGATACGGTGATGGCCGTCTGGGAAGCCTATCGTGGTGGTCAGCTGGCCGAGACCGAGGGGCCGGTCGTGCCCGAGACGTCGCCGTTCCGTCCGCGACCGAGGCGGGTGCCACTGGCGGTCAGCGGAGACGGCGCGGTGGCGGGGCCGGCATCGGGACGGGGGCCGGTGGCAGCGCCCGGGCCAGGGACAGCGCCGGTGCCCGCGCGATCGGTCAGCGCCGCCAGCGAGTCGGCCGGGGACGCCGACCGGGTCTAGCAGATCCGCTGAGGCGGCCGGCACCCGATAGGTCGCTGGGTGCGCCGACTTGTCAAAAGCCGCTCACAGCAGCGTTAGACCAGTCGCGAGGCGCGCGTCACCGGCCGAGCGGCGGTACCTGAGCGTGGAAACGAGGTCGAGAGACCGCGCAGTGGGTCGCCGAGCTGACTAACGCTGCCCCCACCGACATTTGACCACTGGCGCATCCGCTGGACGTTTTCCAGGACCATCGCGTGATCCAACCTGGCACGTGCGAGCGCGCGCAGAGAAGATCAGGCTCAGCGGCGGGAAGCCGAGCTGCGTCAGTGGACATTTGACCAGTCGGGGCGCACGAGACGCCGATCGCGTCTGGCCTGCGCCCCCAGGCAGCAACCGCACGCAGCGGCGCCCTACCAGTCCGGGCCGGCGAATCCCTCGTCGAGGGCGAAGGAGCGCAGCTGTGCGTCACAGGCCGCCGTCAGGCGCTTCCCCTCGGAGACGAAGAACGAGTTCATCTTCGATGAGTCGATGATCAGCAGAGTGTGGCCGCGCTCGTTGCGGTCGAGCACGATCCGGTCCTCGCCGTGGTAGCTGATTGCCCAGTTCGCCTGCAGTTGGACGACCTCGGCCAGCAGCACCTTCTCGCTGAATGCCCAGTCGAGGAAGGAGGCGTTGAGGGCGACCGCGACGTCACGCAGCTGGTGCGTGACATTGCGGTGCAGGCGCGACAGGAAGTGGACCATCCGCAGCTGCGCGAACGGGTCGCCGCCACGGGCGATGTGTGGCGGCGCCAGGTTCGGGTCAGGCATCCCCTCCGGAACGGAACCCACCATCGGCGGCGCGGTCTCGGTCAATTCCGGCTACCGTCGCGGGTCTCGATCGGCACGCCGACCAGCGAGCCGTACTCGGTCCACGAGCCGTCATAGTTGCGCACGTTCGGGAAGCCGAGCAGCTCCGAAAGCACGAACCAGGTGTGGCTCGATCGCTCACCGATGCGGCAATACGCCACGATCTCGAGGTCATCGGTGATCCCCTGGTCGGCGTACAGCTCGCGCAGCTCGCCGAGTGGCTTGAAGGTGCCGTCCTCGGCCACGGCAGTCGACCACGGGACGTTGACCGCACCAGGGACGTGGCCCTTGCGTTGCGCGGCCTCCTGCGGCAGGCCCTCGGGCGCCGACAGCTCTCCGCTGAACTCGGCCGGCGACCGGACGTCGACCAGCCCGCGCGCGCCCCGGCCGATGCCGGCCAGCACCTGGTCGCGGTACGCCCGCAGCTCTTCGCGGGTCCCCTCCGAAACGTCGATGCTGCCCGTGGCGTGATGAGGCACGTCGGTCGTGAGCGGCACGCCGGCAGCCTCGAGCTTGGTACGCCCGCCGTCCAGGAGGCGCACGTTGTCGATGCGGTGGTAGCGCAGCTGCCAGTATGCCCACGCGGCGAACCAGTTGTGGTTGTCGCCGTACAGCACGATCAGCGTGCCCGGATCGATGCCCGCGGAGCGCAGCAGGGCCTGAAGATCGTCGCGCGACACCAGGTCGCGACGAACGGCATCGGTCAGCTGGGTCGTCCAGTTGAAGCCCACCGCACCGGGCAGGTGGCCGGCGTCATAGGCGCGGGTGTTGACATCGACCTCGATGAAGCGAACCCCTGGATCATCGAGGTGCGCGCGCGCCCAGTCGACATCGACCAGCGGAGCGGGCAGCGAAGCAAATGGAGCTGTGTTCACAGCGGTCATGGGGTGGGTCGAGACTCCTTCTGAGTCTGTGTTCGACGAGCGCGCAGGCTCTTGCCGCGCGGGCGGGGACGGGACAGTCGAATCCCGACCGATCTGGTCGGAGTATGACCCAGGCGACGGCGACCTTCAAGGCGGGTGCCGCGTGCCGCGCGCCGACGCCACTCGGCGCCGCCAGGCGGTGCCCGGAGGGCAGCTGGACTAGTGTTTGGCCTGCCCGGCAGCGGTCGCCTTGCCGTTGGCCTTGCCGGCCGCCGATGGGCCCGCGCCGTGACCCTTGCCGTGACCGCCGCTCATGATCGACCCGATCCCCGGCGAAAGCTGGAGGGATGGGTCAGCGCCGTTGAGCTGCTTGGCCACCTGGCCCCAGCCCATCCCACCGTCGCGCATCTTGCGAAGCTCGGCAATCGAGGTGCCACTGGCATCGGCCCAGGAGAGCAGGCGCACCGCGCCGCCCACACCATAGGCCCCGACCAGGTCGGCCAGCTCGGCGGCATCCGCGTCGATACCGGCGTCCGAGAGTCGTTGCCGCAGCTTGCCGACGAGCTCAGCCGACGGCGGCCCGTCGCCGGTCGCGTCGTCAGCTTCGCCCGATGCTTCCTGTTCATCGCCAGCCTGCTGCTCGCCAGTGTCCTGATGGTCGCCCATCGATGCCGAGGGCTGCGGCTCGTGCGAGGCGCCCAGGGGCGACTGATGGTCGAGCTTCACCGGATTGCGAACCGCGAATGCCGTGCCGGCGATCAGCAGCAGAAGGATGCATGTGGCAAGCGCGGTGCGGACGGTCTGGTTCATGTCACAACGTCTAACGGACGCGTCGCCGGGGCGTTACCAGCCAGAGGTCCCGATCGTTGTCGTGGCGCACCGCTACCCCCTAGTACTCTCGTCTGGTTGGGCAATCCGGTGAGCGCGGGTACCGTGCAGCGACATGAGCCGCGGTGTGCCTCCCGCGGAGCTTCTCCAAGGAGAGACGGTTGACGTTCTGGAACTGGCGCCGCGGTGCGGCCGTGGGCGCATCGGCCGGGAGTGCCGCTGTCGCCCTGGCCCCCGAGCTCGCGCCGATTGAGTTGTACACCGCCGACGCCCGCATCGTCGGCTGGATCGCCGCCAACGGCCGCCGGGTGACCGACCTGCTCAACGAGCAGGACGAGCTCCGCCTGTGGCGACCCATGCCCGGTCCACTGACAAACGAGTCGCAGTTGATGCCGCTCCCCGGTGTCGAGGCGACCGAGGAGTGGGAGTCTCTGCTGACCGAGACGATGATCCTGGCCATGCCACCCGAGTGGCGCGCCAGCCGGCAGCTTCGGCTGCACAAGCGCCTGCGCCGGGTGGCGATCAGCGCCGGACCGTTCCAGGTGACCGGCAACCTGCACCTGCATCCGGGCACGGAAGTCACCCATCACCTGGTCACCCGTGGGCAACGCTTCCTGCCGCTGACCGACGCGTACATCCTCCACAGCGGCGATCCGCCATTCGAGCACGTTGTATCGGTCGTCATCGTCAACACCGCGCACGTCACCAGCCTGACCTCGCTCGTCACCCTCGCCTAGCCGGGCCGCAGGCCGATACGTCGGCGGCAGACCGGCAGGCGGCGGCCCCGCAGGGCGATAATCGCGGCATGGCCCAGCTCCACTCGTCCATCGACCCGGGATCGCCCGCCGCCCGAGCCAACGCCGAGGCGATGCGTGCCCAGGTCGAGGAGCTGCGCAGCCGCACGGCGACATTGAGCCAGGGCGGCGCCGGCGGCGATCAGCGAGCGATCGAGCGGCACCGAGGCCGCGGCAAGCTCCCCGTGCGCACGCGCGTCGAGCGCCTCATCGATCCGGGAAGCGCCTTCCTCGAGCTCTCCGCGCTGGCGGCCAACGGGCTCTACGACGACGATGCCCCGGGCGCCGGGATCGTGACCGGCATCGGTCTGGTGGAAGGCGTGGAGTGCGTGATCGTGGCCAACGACGCGACCGTCAAGGGCGGCACGTACTATCCGATGACGGTCCGCAAGCACCTGCGGGCGCAGGAGATCGCCCTCGACAACCACCTTCCCTGCCTCTATCTGGTCGACTCCGGCGGGGCATTCCTGCCGATGCAGGACGAAGTCTTTCCGGACGTCGACGACTTCGGTCGGATCTTCTACAACCAGGCCCAGCTGTCGGCGCGCGGCGTGCCCCAGATCGCGCTGGTGATGGGCTCGTGCACCGCGGGCGGTGCCTACGTGCCGGCCATGAGCGACGAGACCGTGATCGTCAAGGGAACCGGCACGATCTTCCTGGGCGGCCCGCCGCTGGTGAAGGCCGCAACGGGCGAGGAGGTGACCGCCGAGGAGCTCGGCGGCGCCGAGGTGCACACGGTCACCTCCGGTGTGGCGGACCACTACGCGCTCGACGACGAGCACGCCCTGGCCATTGGTCGCTCCATCGTCCGCAACCTGGCCTGGCGCAAGCCGGAGCCTGCGTGGCCGATGACGCCTGTGCGCGAGCCGGCCGTCTCCGCCGACGGCCTGTACGACGTCATCCCGGCCGATGCCCGGCAGTCGTACGACGTGCGCGAGGTGATCGCCAGGCTCGTCGACGGCAGCGAGTTCCACGAGTTCAAGGCGCGTTACGGCGAGACGCTGGTCTGCGGCTTCGCCCACCTCGACGGGTACCCGGTGGGGATCCTGGCCAACAACGGGATCCTCTTCAGCTCGTCATCGTTGAAGGGCACCCATTTCGTGGAGCTGGCCAGCCAGCGGCGCATCCCGCTCGTCTTCCTGCAGAACATCACCGGCTTCATGATCGGCCGCGAATACGAGGCGGGCGGGATCGCCAAAGATGGGGCCAAGCTGGTCACCGCGGTGGCCACCACGTCGGTGCCGAAGTTCACGGTGATCATCGGCGGTTCGTTCGGGGCCGGAAACTACGGCATGGCCGGCCGGGCCTACGCGCCGCGCCAGCTGTGGATGTGGCCGAATGCCCGGATCTCGGTGATGGGTGGGGTGCAGGCGGCGCGCGTGCTGTCGACCGTCCGGGGCGGGTTCGAGAGCGATGGCCAGCGCGACGCCTTCGAGGCACCGATCCTGGCCGAGTACGAGCGCCAGGGGTCGCCCTACTACTCGACGGCGCGACTCTGGGACGACGGCGTCATCGATCCGTTGGACACGCGACGCGTGCTGGCGATGGGCATCTCGGCCGCACTCAACGCGCCGATCCCCGGACCTGGCTTCAGCCTCTATCGGATGTGAGTCCCAGCTGACGTTCGATGGCGATCGCCTCCACGATATCGGCTGCCGAAGACGATCCAGCGCGCTCGGCCAGGCGCAGAGCTCGTGCCAGCCACCATCTGGCATCGATCGTACGTGCGGAGACCGCCGCGCGCGCAGCGAGGTCGCGAGCGGTCTGGTGATTGTCGCGGGCCAGTGCGAGCTGGCCTGCAACGAGGTCGTTGTTGGCCCGAAACAGCCGGCTGGCCAGCGGGTGACGCTCCCATTCGCGCATCCGGCGCAGCGCCATGCCGGCTTCGTCGAATCGTCGGATGCCGATCCAGCCACCCACCAGCTCGGCGAAGGCGGCGTACCACGACGGCAGCCCCGGCGTGTCAGCCCATGCATCGAACAGCGGCTCATCGAGGAGGAAGCCGGGCCGCAGGCCATGCGAGGCGGCGCGTGAGTCGACGGCACCGTGCATCAGTCGGCCGAACGGCGAGTCCGGGAACATCGAGCGGCGCGGGTCGAACCAGGCATAGGCCCGCGACAGCTCATCGACGCGGCCCTGCGCGTGGGCAATTGCCGTCAGCACGAACCAGGTCCTGACGATCGGTCGGAGATAGGCATTGCGCTCGGCAAGCTCCAGGGCGCGGAGGCCGTGACGTCGGGCGGCGTCCCAATCGCCTCCGGCGAAGTGGACCTCGCTGCGGGCGTACTCCGCCCAGGTCAGGTCCTCGGTCAACCCGTGGGCCTGCGCGAGCTCGGCGGCCGTGTCGATCAGCCCGAGAGCGATTGGCGCGCTCTCGTTTTCGGCGGCGGTCAATGCCAGTCCGCGGAGCGCGGAGCCGGCTCGCCGAATGTTTCCGGCTGCCAGCGCCAGCTCGTGCACGTGCCGCAGGTCCGCGCGGTATTCCTCGAGGCTCACCTCCCCGCGCTCGGCCCGGAGGTCATCGAGCATGGAGCGGGTCTCCATCTCCAGGTCTGCGTCCCCGCGCGCCACGGCGAGGGATGCGGCACGCTCCAGGTCGGCTTCGACGAGCTGGTCGACCGAATAGGCAGTCTGCGCCCAGGAGCGGACGTACAGCAGGCGCGCAACCGGAAGGTCGTCCTCAGCTGACCCGATGCGCTCGAGGGCGGCGGTCGCACGCTCCGCCGCCTCGGCAAACTGCAGCTGCTCGATGCGCAGCGTCGCGTGCAGCGCGACTGCGCGCGCATAGCCGTCGCGTGCCACGCCATCATCGCCGCCCGCATCCAGCTGCGCGTCATACAGGTCAATTGACCGCTCGAGCGCCATGATCGCTTCGCCCATGTCGCCCGCGAAGCCTATCGCCTCGGCGAGCCGCAGCCATCGTCGGGCCTGGTCGCGGCCGTCGTCGAGAGGCGTGAGATCGAGCGACTGGCGCAGCTGCCGCACAGCGGTCTCGTGGGCCGCCGTGGCAAGCGCCCGCTCGGCGGATCGCTCCAGCCAGCCGGCGGCCGCCATCGTCAGCTCCGCCCGACTCAGACCGCCCGTGAGCTGTCGAGCGAGCGTTGGCAGAATGGTCAGGGCATCGGCGTAGTGCTGGGCGATCTCGGCGGCAATCAGTGCGACCTGGTCACCGGCGGCAGCTTCCAGCCAGCGCGCAAGCCGCACGTGAAGATCGGCACGTTCCATGCGCGCCAGGCTGGCGTAGCCGGCATCACGCAGCAGCGCGTGCCGATAGGCGTAGGTCTCGCCGAGCAGCGCCGGGCGAGGACCGATGAGCAGCGCACGGGAGCGCAGGTCCTGCAGGGCCGCGCTATCCTCGGCGCCGAGCGCACGAAGCGACGCCTCGAGGAACCGCCGGCCGGCGACGGATGCGCGACGGGCAAGGCGTCGGGCGGCTGATGGAAGGTCGTCGAGCTGAGCCGCGTAGATGGCCTGCACCGTCGGAGGGAGGGACAGCTCCTCCGCCGCGCCGCGCAGGCGCCACCCGCCGCCATCGACCGCGACGAGGCTGCCGATGCTGATCCACGAGCGGAGGAGCTCCTCGATGAACAGCGCATTGCCGTCGGATCGCTCGACGACCTGCTCAAGCAGCTCCCTCGGCAGTGCGTCGCCGATGAGGCTGCGGACGAGGACATCGGCGTCCGTTGGCTCGAGCGGCTGCAGGTCGAGGCGCCGCGCGGCGGCGTGCTGGTCGACGGCCCACCCGAGGCCTTCGACCGCGGGGCGCGCCGTGCAGACGATGACGCGTGCCGTGTCGCCTGCGACCGCGGCGTCCAGGAAGGCGAGCAGGTCGGGCTCCGCCCAATGCACGTCCTCCACCAGCCAGAGGTCAACGCCGTCGCTCCGCCCGAGGGCAGCCAGCGTCTCGAGCCAGGCGGCGAAGCGATCATCGCGATCGGATCCGGTTTGCACCACACCATGACGGCCCGCGGACAGGAGCGGCAGCACTTCGTCCAGGAGCACCTCGGCACGCCGGTGGGCGATCCCGGCACTGCGGAGACGGTCCCGCAGGACTGCGGCGAGCTGGGGATCGGCGCCGTTGCACCCCACAGCCGCCAGCACCAGCTGGGCGATCGGCTCGAAGGGCGAGGCACCTCCCGGCCGGACGTACGCGCGCCACACCGAGATCCCGTCCATCATTGCCGCCTCCGCCAGCTCGGCGACCAGGCGGCTCTTGCCGACACCGGGCGGCGCCACGATCAGCCAGCGCGTCGGCCCGGCGGACGAGTCCAGGCTGGCGCGCAGCTGACCGAGCTCATGGTCGCGACCGACGAGTGGCGCACGCAGCGAGCCCATCGCCCGACTGCGGTCAGGCCGCGGCAGCAGCCGCGTGGCGACCGCGGCAGGCACCGGCTCGGACTTGCCCTTGAGGGTCAGCGCCTCGACCGGCCCGAGCTCGACGTTCGCCGCGACGCTGAACGCGGTCTGGCCGCCCACGAGCAGCTGTGACGGCTGTGCCGCGGCCTGCAGTCGCGCGGCGACGTTCACGATGTCGCCGGTGACCCGCCCCATGTCCGGCCCGGACTCGGCGAAGGCAACCTCGCCGGTGTTGATGCCCACGCGAACCTGCAGCCTGCCAGGCTCGAGGCCGACCTGCGCGGACAACGCTTCGACGGCACCGATCAGGGCCAGGCCCGCGGCAATCGCGCGTTCCGCGTCGTCGTCGTAGCTGCGTGGGATGCCGAAGACGGCCATCGCGGCATCGCCGATGAACTTCTCGAGCTGGCCGCCATACCGCTGCACGACATCCCGCACGGCCGCGAAATAGGCGTCCTGGACGGTGGCCACGTCCTCCGGATCGAGGCCCTCCGAGAGCGACGTGAACCCCACCAGGTCGGCGAACAGGACCGACACGATCCGGCGCTCGAACGACCGGGAAGGATCCATGCGCGGCACTCTACGCGAGCCGGTCTCCGCTGCACAGCCGCGAACATCGGCGAGATTCGAGCTGCACCGATGACCGGATCAGGAGACGAGCGGCAGCTCCGCCTGCTCGATCTCGATTCGCACGCCCAGCAGCTCCGCCGAACGCGGAGCCGCGTCGGCGGCGAGGGTCACGACGGCCGGCGCGTCGGCCCTCGATCGTGGCATCAGGCGAATCACGTGCGCCCCCAGCGTGCACACCGCCGTCGCTCCGATCAGGGAGAAGGCCATGCCGAGCTGCCGCGCGTGCTCGGCCGCTACGGCGGTCGGGTCGACGACGGCCAGCTCGAGCCCGACGAGGCTCACGGGCGAACCGATCGGGTGACGCCGATGAGCACGCTCGGCCATCGCCTCCGCGCCCCATTCGGCGCCGGTCATGCTGTGCTCGATGAGGATCGGCAGGTCGTCGGGGCCGATGCGCGGCGGCGCCGCCGTCCACCACTCCACGATCTCGCCGTCCGGCCGCTGCCGCGAGCCGCGCAGCGGGTCGGCGATCTGGCTGCCGGAACCCTGGAGCGCGCGAACGTCGGGCGCGAGCGGGCGGTCGTCGAGCGCGTAGGCCGCCAGGCCGCCGCCGCGCTGCAGCGCCGTGACCGCGGCCGCGCCCATCGCCCAGCTGCCGGCCTGCGCTTCGTCATCCACGCCGATCAGCTCGAGGTAGGAACGCGTCGGAAAACCAGACCAGGCGATTGAACGTGCCGCGGCCATCGTGACGTCCACCGCCGCGGGCCTCCAGGCCAAGATGCTGCTCGAGCTGGGCCGCCGCCGCATCCGCATCGGACACGGCGATCGCGATGTGATCGATGCCATGCAGCATGCGCCCGATGCTAGCACCGGGTCGCATCGGGTAGGCTGCGGGCGTGACCTCCCGACCCGGCGACCGCACCGAGACCGCACCAGCCGCCGAGGCCGCACCAGCCGCCGAGGCCGCCGCGCCGGATTCCGCTCCCGCTCCCGGCTCGCACGATCGCGGCACGCCGACCGGTTCGCTGGAGGTCAGCGCGGCGACGCTCTTCGCGGCGATGGTTGCGGCACGCGACGGCGAGGGACGCGAGCCAGGTCCGCTGCACGAGTTCTATCGGACCTTGATGCAGTCGACCCTGCTCCTGCCGGTGCCGCCGGACCACGGCGAGGACGCCAGGCGGGCGCTCGCCTCCGCGGTCAATGACGATGCCGAGGTCGAGATCAGTGTGATGCTGGCCCGCGACCCGGACGGCCAGCCGACCAGCGTCCTGTTCGGCTCCGTTGCGGCGCTCTCGGCATGGGCGCCGTCCGGAACGGGCAACCTGCCGCTCCCGGCTCGCATCGTGTTCGCCAACCTCTCCTCGTCGGGCCTGGCCGCGATCATGGACCCGGCCGGGCCGATCCCCTACCGTTTCGAGCCATTCGAGGTCGCCGCACTCGCCGCCGGCCAGCTCCCCGGGACCGACGAGCTCCTCTTCCAGCCATCCAGCCGCCGTTCGATTCGCCTGCGGCTGCCGGGTGCGGAGATGATCGCGCTGGAGCAGTCACTGGCCGCGGCACTGCGCGATTCACGCGTGGCGCAGGCCTACCTGGTCGTCTCGGAGGCCGATGTGGGGCAGCGCCTGCTGCTCGGCCTGGTCGGGGACGAGGGGGCGTCGGTCAGCGTCGATGTCCCCGACGGCACCGACGTTGTGTGGCTCGAGGAGCCGCTGCTCGGCTCGGTGCGGGCCGTCGCCGAGCCGTTCTTTCAGCGATGAGCCCCGGGCCGCTGCAGGTCACGCATGCGGAGGGCATCGCGCGGGTAACGCTCAACCGACCGGAGGTGCGTAACGCCTTCAACGCCGAGCTGATCGCCGAGCTGCAGACAGCATTCGCCTCGCTCGCCGAGGAGCCGTCCGAGCGGCTGCGCGCAGTCGTCCTGGCGGGCGCGGGGCGCTCGTTCTGCGCCGGCGCGGACATTGAGTGGATGGGAGCCAGCCTCGACCTGTCGGTCGCCGACAACGAGGCGGACGCGGCGCGAATGGCCGAGATGTTCGCCATGATCGACGCCTGTCCGGTCCCGGTCATCGCCCGCGTGCACGGCGCGGCGCTGGGAGGCGGCATGGGACTCTGCGCGGTCGCCGACGTGGTCGTGGCGGCTGCCGACACGCTCTTCGGCTTCACCGAGACGAAGCTCGGCATCCTGCCCGCAGTCATCGCGCCCTTCGTGCTCGCCAAGATCGGCGAGTCGGCCGCTCGGCGGCTCTTTCCGACCGGCGAGCGCTTCCCGGCGGGGCGCGCCGCCGAGATCGGCCTGGTCCACGACGTCGTCGCCGACGAAGCGGGACTCGACGCGCGGGTCGACGAGATCCTGGCCGAGATCCGCGCAGCGGGCCCTTCGGCGCTGCGGGCGGCAAAGGCGATCATCCGTGATCTGCGCGGCCTCGAGCCCGATGCGGCACGGCGTCTCAGCGTGGCGCGGATCGCGCGGCAGCGGGCCGGTGCCGAAGGGCAGGAGGGCCTCGCGGCGTTCCTGGAGAAGCGGCCGCCGAGCTGGCTGGCCTGACGGGCCTCTGCGAAGCGAACGATGCGACAATCGCGACATGCCTGAGGACCTGACGCCACGGGACGTCGCGGATCAGCTGGGCGTCACCATGCGAACGGTGCAACGCTGGGTCAGGGATGGTCGGCTGCCGGCGCATCGCGTCGGTGGACGCCTGCGCGTGTCGCGTTCGTCGCTCGCCGAGTTTGTCGCGGCCCCGTCGGCCGGGCCGACGCGCCCCATTCACACCCTGCTGGTAGCCAACCGCGGTGAGATCGCGGTGCGCATCGCGCGCACCGCGCGACGGCTGGGGATGCGCACCGTTGGGCTGCACCTGGACGGCGAGCGAGCGCCAGATGGCATGGACCAGACGGCCGTCATCGCCGGCTACCTCGATGGGGAGGCGGTGCTGGGCGCCGCGCGGGCGATGGGCGCCGATGCGATCCATCCCGGCTACGGCTTCCTGTCGGAGAACGCCGCCTTCGCTCGCAGTGTCGAGGCGGCCGGACTGACGTGGGTCGGGCCACCGCCCGGCGCCATCGCGGCCATGGGCGACAAGGCCGCCGCGCGGCACGAGGCCGCGCGGCGCGGGGTGGCGGTCGTGCCCGGCTACGACGGCGCCGCCCAAGACGGCGCGACGCTGCAGCGGGAGGCGTTGCGCATCGGGTATCCGGTACTCGTCAAGCCTAGCGCCGGCGGAGGGGGCAAGGGGATGCGCATCGTGCGCGCGCCGGCCGAGCTCGCGGAGGCGTCGAGGGGCGCTCGTCGCGAGGCGGATCGTGCCTTCGGCGATGATCGGCTCATCCTGGAGCGCTACGTCGAGGGGCCGCGCCACGTCGAGGTCCAGGTCCTGTTCGACGCACACGGCAACGGCGTGCATCTCGGCGAACGGGACTGCAGCGCCCAGCGACGCCAGCAGAAGATCATGGAGGAGTCGCCCGCGCCATCGGTCTCGCCCGACCTGCGCGAGCGGATGGGTCGTGCCGCCCTGGCGGTTGCCGGAGGCGTCGGCTATGTCAACGCCGGCACGGTCGAGTTCCTGCTCGCCGACGACGGCAGCTTCTACTTCCTGGAGATGAACACGCGCCTGCAAGTCGAGCACCCGGTGACGGAAGCCGTCAGCGGCCGCGACCTGGTGGCCGATCAGCTCCGGGTCGCCCAGGGCGCCCGGCTCGACGCCCCCAGCGCCTACCAGCGGCTCGAAGGGCATGCGATCGAAGTGCGGCTGTACGCCGAGGACCCGGAAGCGGGCTTCCTGCCGGCCACGGGGCAGCTGCTCGAGCTCCGCTGGCCTGAGGGCGTGCGCATCGACACCGGCGTGCGCCAGGGCGACGAGGTGACCGACCGTTTCGACCCGATGTTGGCCAAGCTCATCGCCCATGGCACGACGCGCGACGAGGCGCTCCAACACCTCCGCGACGCGCTGGCGGCGACGAGCGTCCTTGGTGTGCGCACCAACCTGCGCTTCCTGCGCTGGCTGCTGGTCCAGCCGTTCGTGGTCGGCGGGCAGACGCGCACCGACACGCTCGGCCGCGTCGAGCTGCCCGGTGCGCCGATCGCCGACGAGGCGACGTGGCAGGCCGCCGCCGCGGCGCTCGCCGGCGCGCTGCCGCGCGGCGCGTGGGGCGGCGGATGGCGCCTCAACGGTGCTCCGCGGATCGGCGTCCGGCACGACGACGAGTCGCGTTTCGTCGAGCTGCCGAGGGCCGCGCGGGACACGGCGCGTCCGGCGGCGGTCGGTCCCGGAATCCTGCAGGCGTTCGTCGACGTCGAGGGGCAGTCCGTCGAGTTCAACCTGGCGGCCGCCCCGACGGTAGAGGACGCACTGCGGCATGCCTCGGCGACGTCCGCCGGGAGCGCCACGCTCACGGCACCGATGCCTGGTCGGGTGATCAGCGTGCGAGTCGCGGAGGGCGCATCTGTCACGGAGCACGAACCGCTGATCGTGATCGAGGCGATGAAGATGGAGCACGCCGTCGTCTCGCCGCTGGCCGGAACGGTGACGCGGCTGGTGGTCAGCGAGGGCGCGCAGGTCAGACGCGGCGATATCCTCGCCGAGGTGGCGCGAATGGGCAACGCATGACAGATCGCGAAGTGCGCATCTATGAGGTCGGGCCGCGCGACGGGCTGCAGGCCGAGGCGACGGTCGTTCCCACCGAAGCCAAGCTCGCGTTCATCGCGTTGCTGGCCGAGGCCGGGCTGCGTGAGATCGAGGCGACCTCCTTCGTGTCGGCCCGCGCGATCCCGCAGCTGGCCGATGCCGACGAGCTGATGCGCGGGCTCAAGCGAGCGAAGGGCGTCCGCTATCCCGTCCTGGTGCCGAACGTCCGTGGGTTCGATCGCGCGCTCGATGCGGGCGCGGACGCCATCTGCCTGTTCACTGCGGCCACCGACAGCTATGCACGCCACAACATCAACATGAGCGTCGACGAATCACTGGCGGCGTTCGCCCCGATCGCCGCCGCCGCACGCCAGCGCGGCGTGTGGATACGGGCCTACGTCAGCACCGCATTCGGCTGCCCGTACGACGGCGAGGTCGACGAGCGGGCGGTGGTCGACGTCTCGCAGCGGCTGCTGGCAGTGGGCATCGACGAGCTCTCGATCAGCGACACGGTCGGGGCGGCGGTGCCGGCGGACGTCGGGCGGGTGCTCGGCGCGCTGACCGGCGCCGGCGTGGACCCGGCGGCCCTTGCCTGTCATTTCCACGACACGCGAGGGACGGCGCTGTCGAACGTGGTGGCGGCCATGAACCTGGGGGTGCGCTGCTTCGATGCGTCGACCGGCGGCACCGGTGGCTCGCCGTACGCCCCGGGTGCGGCCGGCAACCTCGCGACCGAGGACCTCGTCTACCTGCTCGACCGCGAGGGGATCCGCCATGGTGTCGACCTCGACGGCGTCCTGCGCGCGGCGCTATTCATCAGCCAGGCCCTCGGGCGGAAGCCCGAGTCGAAGGTCGGGCGCGCCGGGGGCTGGCCTCCGGCCGGCGGGTGAACGGGAAGGTGGCCGGCACGGTCGGCTACGATGGAGCGCGACGATCGGTCTATGAGGAGCGAAGGATGAGCGCGGCCACGGATGCGCGATCGGTCATCCTGGACGTCGACACCGGGATCGACGACATGATCGCGCTGCTCATCGCCGCGACTGCTCCCGAGCTCAACCTGCGCGGCGTGACCTGCGTCGCCGGCAACGTCGAGATCCACAACGTGGCGCGCAACACCGGCAAGATCCTGCGCATGGTCGGTCGCGGCGACGTGCCGGTCAGCATCGGAGCCGCCAAACCGCTGCAGCGCCGGCTGCGGACTGCGCCCGACACACACGGGCCTACCGGCACCGGCTATGTCGAGCTCCGCGGCGAGGACCGCCAGCTGGGTACCACCGAGTACACCGCGATTCCCGCGAGCCGCTACCTGGCGGCTCACGTCAACCGGCATCCGGGCGAGGTGACGATCGTGGCGCTCGGCCCGCTCACCAACCTCGCCTCGGCCGTGCTGAACGGCACCGATCTACAGCACGGCACGCGCGAAGTGATCTGGATGGGCGGCACCCTCGAGGACCGCGGCAACACCACCGACACCGGCGAATGGAACGCCTGCGTCGACCCCGAGGCGGTCGAGGCCTGCCTGGCGCACAACGCCATCGACCAGATCTTTCCGCTCGACGCCACGCAGGACGTCCTGTTCAGCATGGCGGACCTCGATGTGCTGCCCGACACTCACCTGGCAGGCATCGTCCGCGACGCGGTCCGCTTCTACGTCGGCTTCCACCAGAAGGCCGATCACGTCGACGGTGCGTACCTCCACGACCCGGTGGCGCTCATCGGCGGACTGCTTCGGCCCGACCTGGTGACCGATGCGGTCGACGAACGCCTGGCCTGCGACACCAGCAGCGATGTCTACGCCGCCGGCAGCCTGTATCGGTCCGATGCAGCCGATCGCCAGCCCATCAGGGTCGCGACCGCCATCGATAGCGAAGGGATGAAGGCCGAGCTGCTCGGGCGCCTCGGGCGTGCCGTCGCGGAGCGGTTCGACTAGACGCTGCAGGGGCGTCATCTGCCACGGTCAATCCGGCGCGGCCATGCGGCTCAGCGCCTCCACGAGGCTCTGCTCCGTTGGTGTCGAACCGACACCGAGGCGCGCTCCCACGCGCGCGGCCAGCGGCGGTTCCAGGTAGGTCGAGGCTAGCAGTTCCCAGTTGGCATCCGAGAAGACCTCGGCGGGTGTCCCGTCGAGGATGATCGAGCCCGCGCGCATCACGGCAACACGCGCGAAGTTCCCCGCAACAAAGCGCATGTCGTGGCTGATGGCGACCACCGTCCGACCCTCGCGACCGAGGGTCTCGACGATTGACACGACCCGCGTGATGCCCGTGGCATCCTGACCGGTAGTCGGCTCGTCGAGGATGACGACGGGGGTCCTCATCGCCAGAATCGAGGCAAGGGCGAGGAGCTTGCGCTGCGAATAGCCGAGGTCGTACGGATTCGCATCCCGGCGGTCCGCGAGTCCGACCGCGGCGAGCGCCTCGTCGACCCGCGCGTCGAGCTCGCGACGTTCGACGCCCACGTTGCGGGGCCCGAACTCCACCTCGCGCGCTACGCGACCCGAGAAGATCTGCCGGTCAGGGTTCTGAAACGCGATTCCCACCTGAGCGGCCAGCTCGGCAACGTGGCGCCTGCCAACTGGAACGCCGCCGACGCTGACATTCCCCTCTGTCGCACGCAGGAGCCCGTCGAAATGGCGCACCAGCGTCGACTTGCCGGATCCGTTCTGGCCGATGATCGCGATCCGCTCGCCGGCCGAGATCTCGAGGTCGACGCCGTCGAGCGCGCGCGTGCCATCCGGATAGACGAATACGAGGCGCTCGGTGCGCAACCCGACGACGCTCATGCGCCCACCTCGCTTGGCAGCCGTACCCCGGCGCGTTGCGCCGCACGCTCGATGCGCACGCTCGAGGGCGGCTCGACGCCCCATTCCTCGAGCCGCGGGTCGGCGAGGACCACGATCGCGTCGCCGAAGGCGGCGAGCGAGCCAGCGGCGAGGACAGCCACCTCGCTACTGATGCGCTGCAGGAGATCCGTCTTGTGCTCGACGACCAGGACGCCCGTTCCGGTGCGCTGAGCGAGGTCGCCGATCGCCCGGGCCACGAGGTGCGTTCCCTGCGGGTCGAGCTGGCTGGTCGGTTCGTCGAGGAGCAGGTACGCCGGGCGCAGCGCCAGGACGCCGGCCAATGCCACGAGCTGCGCCTGACCGCCCGAGAGTCGCTCTGGATCGCGCTCGGCGAGCGAGTCGATGGTCAGCGCCCGCAGCGCCGTGTTGACGCGCGCCACGACCTCGTCGATCGGCAGGCCCAGGTTGCGCGGACCAAATGCCACCTCCTCCCACACGGAGGAGCTCGTCCCCGACAGCTGGTTCGAAGGGTTCTGGAACAGGATCCCACAGCGCTGCGCCAGCTCGTGGGGCCGCGCTTGGCTGGTCATCACCCCGTCGATGACGACCTCGCCATCCAACTTGCCCCCGATCGTCGCCGGTGCCAGCCCCGCGGCGACCAGGCACAGGGTCGACTTTCCGGCCTGGTTGGCTCCGATGACTCCCAGCACACGTCCGGGCTTTAGCTCGAGGGTCACGCCATCGAGCGCGGGCTGAGCCGCTCCAGCGTATCGGTAGCGCACGTCGCGAAGGATGAGGGTCACGGCAGAAACTCGAGGCGGCCGCCTACCGAGAGGGTCACGATAACGATGAGGAGCAGGAGCAGCAGCCAGCGCAGGCCGCGCTCGGCGCCGCTATCGGGAAAGCGACGGAGCACGGTGCGCCGCATGGGCGCCGAGAAGCCGCGTGCCTCGAGCGCCATCGCCTGCTCCTCGACATCGGTCAGCGCTCCGAAGACCAGCGGTCCCGCAAGCGGCAACACCCCCCGCAGCCGCCGCCAGATGCGGCCCTCGGTGTCCATCCCTCGTGCGCGCTGCGCCTCGGTGATCTCGCCGGCGCGCTGCAGGATGCGCGGCACGGTGCGCAGCGTGGCGCTCACCACGAACCCCACGCGCCGGCCGAGCCCGCGCCGCTCGAGGTCCGCGACGAGGTCATCCGGCCGAGTGGTCAGCCCGAAGACCGCCACCGACAGCGCGAAGGCCACGACGCGCAGGGCCGCCTGCGTGGCGAATTCCAGGCCGCTCCAGGTGGGCGCGAGAGGACCGATGCGCACGATGACGTCGGTGGCGCCCGGGTAGAGGAACGTGTTGACGAGCAGGATCGAGGCGATGAGCGGGACAGTGGCCACGACGAACGGCAGCATCGCACGACCGATCCGCGCCACGACCGCGGTGAGGACGACGATCGCGAGCACGACTGACAATCCGGTCCAGCCACGGAGCACGAACGCGATCAACGCCTCGACCACCGCGATGACGAGCTTGGTGCTCGGGTTAAGGCGGCGATAGGCTCCCTGCGGCGGCCGCTGGACGAAGGCGGGGACGCCCGGCGGACCAGTCTCGAGAGCCGATTCCGCCGGGTCGTCGCGCACGAACGGCCGGCCCTCAGCCAGTGGTGGGCTCGGGGCTCACGACCCGCTCGCCAAGGGGAAAACGCGCCACGACGCGCCGCGACAGGCTGGCCAGCACGATGAAGACGACGAAGCTGGTGATGGTCTTGTCGATGGGATCGCTGAACAAGCCCTGCCCGAGCGACGCATTGAAGACGTCACTGCCGCCCTGGCGCAGGGCGGCGACGAGGACGTCGGTACCGCTGCCGGTCACGCCACCGAAGACGTAGGCGGCGATCGGTGCCGAAATGATGGCGGCCACGATGCCGGTGATCGCGCCGGCGACCGCCACCCACGCGCCAGCCGTGTCATGCCGCAGCATGATGAAGCCTGCGACGACCAGCGCGGCGACCACGGTGATCACAATTGCGGCGGTAAAGACCCAGTCGGGATAGCCTCCGATGTCAGGGTTGGTGTACGCGGGGTTGTTGTAGATGCGCGAGGCGAGCAACACGATGATCGCCACTCCCACCAGCGCGGCGAGCCAGAGCCTGGGCCCCTCGGCCGGACGTGGGCGGTACACGCCGAGGTAGCCCCACACGCCGGCCAGAATGCCGATGACCGCCGCGGTGATGGCGAATGGACCGATCGTCCCGCCACCGATGCCGGGTGCGTACTGCCAGATGATGTTCGAGGCGAAGCCAGTCACCGCCCCGGCGATTGGTCCAGCCAGGACGCCAACCAGGATGGTGCCGATCGAATCCAGGTAGATCGGGAGCTTCAGGACTGTCTGAACGGTGTAACCCAGGACGATGTTGATGGCGATCGCGACCGGTATGAGCGCAATGACCCGTGTCGGGAACTGCCTCGAGAGCCAGGACATGATGTGCCCTCCGCGCGCTGCCGCGCCCGAACCGGGCGCCGGATCCGCCCCCTCCTAGGTTGCCACACGGCCAAGCCGCTCGTCACGCCTCCCTGCTGCGCAACGCCAGCCGCATGTGACGGCCAGTGGCTCAGTAGAATCCGGGCGGCGGAGGGAGCTGTCGCCCCTCGGCATCGGTTCGCTGCTCCGGCGGGAGGTCGTCACGATGCCGGCGCGTGCCGGTTGGTCCGGGAATCGGCTCGGCCATGACGCTCGAGGCGACCTCGTCCAGCCGCTGGTCGATGCCACGCAGGCCCAGGCGCAGCAGAGCCGGGCCGAACCGGTCGGCGAAAGCAGCGTCGCTCAGCAGGCCGAACATCAGCGATGGCGCCGAGCGGTTCAGCAGCTCCATGCCGCGCATCGCCTCAGAGGTGCTGATCCGGTTGAGGCCCAGCTGGCTTTCCAGCAAGTCCAGGGCTCGGTTCGCTTCTCGCCGCGTCGCCTTCGTCAGGTGCGGCGTGCGGTTGATGAGCAGGCGAGTCCGATACAGTGCGCTGCGCACGCGGTCGTCACGATCGACGCTTCCCGGGAGAGTCATGGACCAGATAGTACGCGGTCAGGACGGGTGGCAGGAGACCATCGCATCGGCGCTGGCACACGCTCGGCGGCCGATCATGGTCGATCCCCGCTTCTCCCCGCGCGTCCGATCCGGCGTCACTCCGGCCCGGGGCACGCTGCCCCCGCCGCGTGCCGCGTCGACCCTGCTGCTGGTGCATCCGGGCCTGGACGGCGAGCTGGTCGTGCCGCTCACCCTGCGGCGCGCCGACATGCGCACGCACGCCGGGGAGGTGTCGCTGCCAGGTGGGGCGGTCGATCCGTCGGATGCCAGCCGCGAGGCCGCCGCGCTGCGCGAGGCGTGGGAGGAGATCGGGCTGCTGCCGGGCTCGGTGCGGGTCGCCGGCAGCCTCGACGACATCTGGATCCCGGTCTCCAACTTCGAGCTGCGACCGTTCGTGGCCACCATGGCTGCCCGGCCGGACCTCCACCCCCAGACCGACGAGGTCGCGGCGCTGCTCGAGCTTCCGCTGCGGCTGATCCTGACCGATGAGATCGTCGGCGATGAGGAGTTCAGCGGCCCGGGCTGGCGGCTCAGCGCCGCCGTGTATCGCTATGCCGGCCAGCACATCTGGGGAGCCACCGCGCGGACCCTGGCGATGTTCGCGACGGTGCTGAGCGAAGCGAGCGGCGCCGGCGGCTAGGTCCGCTCGCGTTCCCTGGCGCCGGCCGCGCCGAGAATCGAGAGCAGCTCGGCGTAATGGCGCTGCGGGGCAGCAACAATGCTCACCGTCCTGCCGCGGCTGGCCGTGGCCCACCACTCCCCGCCGTGCAGGTCCGTGACGCGCGCGCCGCTGCGCTCGGCGATCAGCCCGGCGGCCGCGACGTCCCATGGAGAGAGCCCGCCGTTTTGCACGAAGGCATCGAAGCGCCCCGATCCGACGTAGGCGAGCGACAAGGCCGCGCTCCCCATCCGGCGATGGATGCGCACCGCGCGGCTCACCCGTCGTTCGGCGGTGATTCCGCCTCGGCCCACCATCGCGAGGCTCACGACCCAGTCGCTGAGCTGGTCCTTGTCCGATGCCGTGATCCGCTCACCGTTGAGGCAGGCCGGCCCATCGGCGGTCGCGCTGAACAGGTCGTCACGGGCGGGGTCGAAGATGACGCCCACCGCCGGTGCTCCATCGGCCACAAGCCCGATGCTGACGCAGAAGAACGGGATCCCGTTGGCGTAGTTCACCGTCCCGTCCAGCGGATCGATGATCCACAGCCGCTGCGCTCCGCGCGCGCCAGCCTTGCTCTCGTGCTTGCCCGACTCCTCGGCAAGGATCGCGTCGGTCGGATGCTCGCCGCGGATCGCCTCGAGCACCAACGCCTCGCTGCGGAAGTCGACATCGGTCACCACGTCGCGCTTGCTCTTGTAATCGATGCGCCCGACCTTCTCGTAGCCGTCGGTCAGCACCTCCCCCGCGCGTCGCGCCAGCTCGGTCGCGAATGCAAGGTCGTCCTGGATGGTCACGCTCAAGATGCTACCCGCTTGTCGCGAGAGCCGGCGTCAGCGCTTCCGATAACGCCGCGATAACCCGCTGGTACGGGGTGGCGTGCAACAGTTCACAGAGTGAACACTTCATGGCCCGAAGCCGCCCTGTTCCGTCCGGTGTCGCGCCGAGCGCTGGTGCCGCAGCTCGCCGACGCGATCCGTCGCGACATCGTGCTCGGCCTACTGGGCGACCACGATCGATTGCCAGCGATCCCGAAGCTCGCAAGGCTGTTCGGCGTGAGTGTTGGAACGATGCGGCAAGCCCTCCAGGTCCTGGCGTATCTCGGTGTCATCAGGCTTGAGCACGGGGCTGGCACGTTTGTCATGAACGGTCCGGGATCACATCGAGCCAACGTCGTCGCTTTGAGGCGCGCGTCGGTCTCCGACATGAAGAATCTCAGGCGGCTCTTGGAGGTCGAGGCCGCGAGGGCGGCGGCCAGACGCGAGAGGCGACCCGCCTTCGTCGAGGCGCAGGATCGACTCTTGGACGCCCACGCGGAGCGCCGATTTGGGCGAAGGGGGTGGCCCGAGGACTACATCCGGACTGACCTGGAGTTTCACCGGGCCGTGCTGATCCGAAGCGGCGACAGCTTCGCTGGCGCGCTGCATGCCGTTGCCTGCCGTCGGCTCGAAGCGGCATTGCGAGGAGACGCGGCACGGCAGCGTGCGAACGATCACCTTGACCAGCTGCACGGGCGCCTGTTCGAGGCGATCGAGAATCATCAACCCGAATATGCGGCGCGTCTGGCAAGGGAGATCGCGGAAGGGGAGGCGCCGACGATCGGGTGAGCGCGGTAGGCTAGCCCGCATGCCACAGCTGCACCTTCACGCCGAGCCGGGCGACTACGCGCCGCTGATCCTGTTGCCGGGCGACCCGAATCGGGCGCGCAAGATCGCCGAGCGATTCGATGGCGGCGCGCAGGCCATCGCCGACGGGCGCACGCGGCTTGTGAACGCCAACCGCGGCATGCTCGGCTTCACCGGCAGCTACGAGGGCCGGCCCGTGAGCGTCCAGACCAGCGGCATGGGCACCCCCAGCCTGAGCATCGTGGTCGAGGAGCTTCTCCGTCTCGGCGCACAGCAGCTCATCCGGGTCGGCACCTGCGGCGGCATCGCGCCCGGGCTGCACACCGGTGACCTCGTCATCGCCAGCAGCGCCGCAGCGACCGATGGAACGACGCAGGCCTACCTCCACGGCGAGTCCTACGCGCCGGCGCCCGATTTTGCCCTGACCCACGCGCTGTACCACGCCGCGGAGGCGGCAGGCATCAAGGCCCACGTTGGCCAGGTCGCATCGGTCGATGTCTTCTACAACCCCGATGCGGACTACGCCACGAGGTGGCGGGAGCGGGGCGTGCTGGCGCTCGAGATGGAGGCCTCGGCGCTCTTCTACCTGGCGGCGCGTGCGGGCATCCGGGCCGCGTGCCTCCTGACGGTGAGCGACGTCCTGTCCGAGGAGGCCACCTCGGAGGAGACGTATCTCTCGCCCGAGGAGCTCGGGGCAGCGGTCGAACGCATGATCACCGTGGCGCTCGGTGTGCAGGTGCCGTCCGCGGAGGCCGACGCGGCCACCGGCTAGAATCAGAAGCCTCCCAAGGAGCCCACCTGACCATGACCGATACGATCACCCGCGGTGCCGCCAACCAGAGCGGCGCTCACCTCAATCCGAACGCCGCCGCCGAGGCGCAGGACTTCCTGCCGCTCAACGGCATCGACCACGTCGAGTTCTGGGTGGCGAATGCCAAGCAGGCGGCCGCCTACTACCGTGCGCTGTGGGGCTTCACGCCGGTCGCCTACGCCGGGCTGGAGACGGGAGTGCGGGATCGGGCCAGCTACGTCATGGTCCAGAACGACATCCGCTTCGTCTTCACGGCGCCGCTGACGCCCGACGGCGAGCTGGCCGAGCACGTCCGCAAGCACGGTGACGGCGTGCATGACATCGCCTTCGCCGTCGACGACGTCGCATCGGCCTGGGGGGAGACGACCAAGCGCGGCGCGCGATCAGCCCTGGAGCCGACCGAGATCCGGGGCGAGAAGGGCACGCTGCGCCGCAGCGCGATCCACACCTATGGCGAGGTGCTCCACTCCTTCATCGACCGCTCCGACTACCACGGCACCTTCGCGCCGGGCTACCACAAGATCACGAATCCGCCCGCCGGCGGCGACCGGCCAGACGCTGCTCGAGGTCGACCACTGCGTCGGCAACGTCGAGCTCGGCGACATGAACAAGTTCGTCGACTTCTACAAGAGACGTGCTCGGCTTCAGCCAGCTGATCCACTACGACGACAAGGTGATCCACACCGAGTACAGCGCCCTGATGTCCAAGGTCATGCAGAACGGCAACGGGCGCATCAAGTTCCCCATCAACGAGCCGGCGGCCGGCAAGAAGAAGAGCCAGATCCAGGAGTTCCTGGACTGGTACCTCGACGAGGGGACGCAGCACATCGCGCTGCGCACCACCGACATCGTCGGCACCGTGCAGGCGCTGAA
Organism: uncultured Chloroflexia bacterium; assembly: GCA_963716585.1. Classification (GTDB taxonomy): domain Bacteria; phylum Chloroflexota; class Limnocylindria; order QHBO01; family QHBO01; genus JAICUY01. The sequence continues at coordinate 885,336 of CAVQTN010000002.1, read as the reverse complement.
GGGGCGTGGCGTCGAGTTCCTGGGCATGCCGCACGCCTACTACGAGAAGCTGCCGGATCGGGTCGGCGACGTCGGCGTACCGATGCAGACGCTCGAGGAGCTGGGCATCGAGGCCGATCGCGACGAGGAGGGCTACCTGCTGCAGATCTTCACCAAGCCGGTGCAGGATCGGCCGACCTTCTTCTTCGAGATCATCGAACGCCATGGCTCGCGCGGCTTTGGCGTCGGCAACTTCAAGGCGCTCTTCGAGGCGATCGAGATCGAGCAGGCGAAGCGCGGCAACCTCTAGCTTTTAGTCGCCGGTAACTCCGTCGGCGAGCTCGCGGAGGATGTCGAGGTGGCCGTTGTGGTGAGCGGTCTCCTCGATCAGGCGCATCACGATGTATCGCAGCGCGATCGGTCTGCCGGTGTCGTCATGCTTGCGTGCCGCCTCGGCGTCCAGATCATGCGACGCGAGCACGTCGTCGGTGTGAGCCGCCTGGGCGACGTACTCATCGAGCAGCTCCGCGATCGGCCGTCCATGACCTTCCCGCATCTGCAGCTCGGAGTCGTGCTCTGTTCCCGGCCAATGGTTGTGCTCGCCGAGAAACATCACGTCGATCCAGAAGGCTTCGGCCCAGCGCAGATGGCTGAGGATGCCCACTACGCTCATCGCCGGTGAGGTTGGCAGGGGCGCCTTGACGGCGTCCGGCTCCGACAGGCCGACGCACTTGGCCTGCACGCTCAGACGCACGAACTGCAGGAACTGGGTAAACGTCGCCCGTTCGTCGGAGGTCGCCGGGAAATCGGTGACGTTGCGGCGCACCTCGTCCGGTTGGTCGAGCCCCTCGTGCTGGAAGCCGGCCATGCTCAGCGCCAGCCGAGCTCCGGAGCGACGTAGCGCAGGATCGACTCGATGGCGTGGGCGTTGTAGTCGACGCCCAGCTGGTTCGGCACGGTCAGCAGCAGCGTGTCGGCAGCCGCGATCGCGGTGTCCTCACGCCAGCTGATCGACGAGCACGTGCGGCTCGGCGGCGTAGCTGCGGCCGAAGACCGCGCGCGTCTGGTCGCATCGATGTAGCCGATCTGGTCGCTCTCCTGCTGGCCGTGGCCGAAGTACATCCGGTCGCGGTCGTCGACGAGCGCGAAGATGCTGCGGCTCACCGAGGTGCGCGGCTCGCGCTCATGGCCGGCCTCGCGCCACGCCTGGAGGAACGCCTCGATCTGCTCGGTCTGCTGGACGTGCAGTGGCTGCGCCGCTCTCGTCGAACTTCAGCGTCGAGGTCTGCATGTTCATCCCGAGCTTCGCCGCCCACACCGCCGTCGCGTTCGAGCCGGCGCCCCACCAGATGCGCTCGCGCAGCGCCTGGCGGAGTGCGGCTCCAGGCGCAGCAGCCCGGGCGGGTTCGGAAACATCGGCCGCGGATTCGGCGTCGGCGAACCCCTTGCCCGGCGAGCAGCTCCAGGAATACCTCGCTGTGGCGGCGCGCCATGTCGGCATCGGTCTCGCCATCGGCCGGCACGATGGCCGAAGTGCCGGTAGCCGTCGATCACCTGCTCCGGCGAGCCGCGGCTGATGCCCAGCTGCAGCCGTCCGCCGGCGATGAGGTCGGCCGCCCCCGCGTCCTCGGCCATGTAGAACGGATTCTCGTAGCGCATGTCGATGACGGCAGTGCCGATCTCGATCCGCTTCGTGCGGGCGCCGACGGCGGCGAGCAGCGGGAACGGCGAGCCCAGCTGCTGTGCGAAGTGATGGACCCGGAAATAGGCGCCATCCGCGCCGAGCTCCTCTGCGGCGACCGCAAGCTCGATCGACTGGTTCAGCGCATCGGACGCCGAGCGAACCTGCGAGTACGGCGAAACCGACCAGTGGCCGAACGAGAGGAACCCGATGCGCTTCATGAGCCGATTCTATCGGCTGACGCTTGCGCGACGTGCCAGGACCGCCTTTGTAACAAGTCGAGTGACAAATTTCGACTAAGAACGCCTGTAGACTCGGACCGATGAAGATCGCCCACGTCCGCGAGCGCAACGCGCCGGCCGGGACTCCCTGGCGCCTGGCCGCCGCCCTCGACCGCGACGGCACGATTTGGCTCGATCTGGAAGAAGCCCGGCTGGCGCTCGTGGCCGCCGACCAGCGACGAGCGCACAACTCGCCGCTCTTCCGCCAGCCAGTAACGACGCTGGACGACCACCTCGCCCGCGGCCTTCGCGTGGACGTCTTCGCCGAGCTCCTGGAGTCCGAAGCGGACGAAGACGCCCGCCTCGCCGCCGTCCGACCTCGACTTCGGACCGCCGATCCTCCACCCGCCCAGCCTGCGCGACTTCTACGCGTTCGAGCAGCACGTCGCCACGATGTGGAAGCGTCGCGGTGGGGAGGTGCCCGAAGCCTGGTATCGGCTGCCGATCTTCTACTTCAGCAACGTCAGCGAGATCCGCGGACCCGGTGACTCCGGTCTGGGCGCCGAAGGGCAGCAACGAGCTCGATTACGAGGTCGAGGTCGCCGCGCTGATCGACACGCCCGTCCACGACATCGACGCGGAGCGCGCCGAGCAGGCCATCGGCGGCTACATGATTCTCAACGACTGGAGCGCCCGCGACCTGCAGCGCGAGGAGACAACCGTGCGGCTGGGGCCGGCGAAGGGCAAGGATTTCGCCACCAGCATCGGTCCATGGCTGGTCACCCCCGACGAACTGGCCGATGCCCACCAGGGCAACGGCTACGATCTGGCCATGACCGCCACCGTCAACGACCAGGAGACGAGCCGCGGGATGTGGTCGACCACGCAGTTCAGCTTCGGGCAGATGATCGAGCGCGCCAGCGCCGACGTCCGGCTGCGACCCGGCGACCTGCTGGGCAGCGGCACCGTCGGCACCGGCTGCCTGCTCGAGATTCGCGAGGCGACGCTGGGGCGCTACCTCGAACCAGGCGATGAGGTGCGCGTCAGCATCGAGCGGCTCGGCACGCTGATCAGTCGGGTGGTGGCTCGCGGATGAACGAGTTCGCGGCGCGACTCCCATCGGTCGAACGCCGGCTGCGCGGGCACGCCGCCGCCGGCCTTCCAGGCGGCCTGACCGAGCCCGATGCGGGTGGCGAAGAGCGCTGGGATGCCGGCCAGGTGTGGGCCCACCTCGCCGAGTTCGTGCCCTTCTGGCAGGCTGAGGTCCGCAAGGTGCTCGACGGCCGCGGCGATGGCCCGGTCCCCTTCGGACGGACCAAGGCCGATCCGGAGCGCATCGCTGCCATCCAGCGCGACCGCGGCCTCTCTACGGACGTCCTGCTAAGCCGCATCACCGACCAGATCGCCGAGCTCGGACAGACGCTCGAAAGCCTTCCGGACGACGGATGGGCCGCCCGCGGCCTTCACTCGCGCCTCGGTGAAATGACCATGCCGCAGATCGTCGAGCGATTCCTGGTCGGCCACCTCGAGGAGCACGCCGACCAGCTCGACCGGCTTGCCGGCCTGGTCTCCCTCGCCGAGATCCGCGCGGCCGCCGACCGGATCAGGGGTGTCGCGGTCCACACTCCGCTGCTCACCTGGGACGACCGGACCTGGCTGAAGCCGGAGAGCCTGCAGCCGGTTGGCGCCTTCAAGATGCGCGGCGCCTACAACAAGCTGGCATCCCTGACCGATGCCGAGCGGGCAGCCGGCGTGATCACCTACTCGAGCGGGAACCACGGCCAGGCGGTGGCGCGCGCGGCCCGGCTGCTCGGCGCACCGGCCGTGATCGTCATGCCGGCCGACACTCCCCCGATCAAGGTCGAGGGTGTGCGCCGCGACGGCGCGGAGGTGGTCTGGTGCGAGACGCCATCCTCGGAGGAGCGCGAGACGATCGCCCGCGACCTGGCGGCTCAGCACGGCTACATCGTCGTCCCGCCGTATGACGATCCGGCCGTGATCGCCGGCCAGGGTACGGCGGGGCTCGAGATCGCCGAGGACCTGCCGGGCGTGACGAGCGTACTGGTGCCGACGAGCGGCGGCGGCCTGCTGGCCGGGATCGCCGCGGCGGTGGCGCGCCTGGCGCCCTCCGCGCGGATCATCGGCGTGGAGCCCGAGCTGGCTGCCGACGGCGCCGAATCGCTGCGGCGCGGCGAGCTGGTCAGCTGGCCGTCGGAGATGACCTCCCGCACCATGGCCGACGGCCTGCGCACCCAGTCGCTCGGCCGCCTGCCGTTCGAACATCTGCGCCGCTTCGTCGACGAGATCGTGACCGTCTCCGAGGACGAGCTGACCGAGGCGATGCGCCAGCTCGCGGCCCGCGCGCGGCTGGTGGTGGAGCCCAGCGGCGCGGCGGCCATGGCGGCGCACATTTCCGGTCGCGCACGGCAGGCTGATGAGGATAATGCGCGCGTGGTGGTCATCAGCGGCGGCAACGTCGATCCACGCCGCTTCGCCGAGATCCTGACCGCCGGCAACGGAGGCTGACAAGCGCTGGGCGTCCTCCAGACATACCGACGTCTGCTTTCCAACCGGGCGCTCACCCGCCTCCTGGCCGGGGAGTTCGTGTCGGGGATCGGCGACTGGCTGTATCTCGTTGCCCTGCTCGTGGTCGTCTACCAGCGGGACAGCTCGGCGGTGGTGCTCGGCATCGTGGGCGCGGCTCGGGTCACGCCCTACATCCTCCTGTCGGTGCCGGCCGGCATGCTCGTGGACCGATTCGATCGACGCATGATCCTGATCGTCACCGACATCGCCCGCGGCCTGACCATGGTCGGTCTCGCGGTCCTGGTGGCGATCGAGGCACCGCTGCTGCCGATCGTTGGCCTGACGATCCTGGCGGCATGCTTCTCGACCTTCTTCGGCCCGGCCATCGGCGCGCTGCTGCCGAGCCTGACCCACGACGAGTCCGAGCTGGGGCCGGCCAACAGCGCCTGGGCCACGCTCGACAACCTGGCCTTCGTCGTCGGTCCCGCTCTCGCCGGGCTGCTGATCGCGGCCGGCGGCCTGGTGCTCGCGTTCGTGATCAACGCCATCAGCTTCGCTGTCGTGGCGGTCGTCCTATGGCAATTGCCGCGGACCACGGCCAGCCGCCAGGCGGGCCAGGCCGACACGCCGGCATCCGGCGGCGCAGCGGGCTCGGAGCCGGCTCCGTCCCGCGCGCCCTTCCTGGCCGAGGTCCGCAGCCGATTACGCCCGCTGTCGGGCATGACGCTCATCAACGCGGTCGACAGCTTCGTGTTCGGTGGCCTGGGCGTCCTGACGGTGGTCATCGCAGTCGACGTCCTGGGGCAGGGTGACGCAGCGACGGGCTATCTGAACGCGGCCGTCGGAATCGGCGGCATGCTGGGCGCCGTCGCCTCCGGCGTGCTGGTCCTCGGACGGCGGCTCGGGCCGCCGTTGCTGGCCGGGGGTGTCGTGCTCGGCTTCGGACTGATCGTGCTCGGCCCGTCCGGCAGCCTGTGGCCGGCGCTGGTGGCCATGACCGTGGCCGCGGCCGGCAGCCTGCTCGTTGATGTCGTGAGCACCACGCTCTTCCAGCGCACCGTTCCCGACGAGATCCGCGGCCGGACGCTGGGCATGCTCAACACGGTGAGCGTCACGGCCTACGCCGCCGGATCGTTGCTGCTCCCGGTCGGAGCAGCGCTGTTCACCGTCGTCCCGGTGTTGATCGCGTCGGGGATCCTGATGGTGCTGGCCACCATCGTCGGCGTGCTGCTCATCGGTCCGGCCGCCATCCGAGCGGCGCCGCTGACCCCCGAGCAGGAGCGCTTCGCGCGGCTGGCGGCGTTCGGGGGGCTGCCGGCCGGCCGGCTGGAGGCAGCGGCCCGCCAGGGCGAGGAGGTGGTCGTCGCGCCGGGCACGGTGCTCGTCCGCCAGGGAGACGCCGCCGACCGCTTCTACTTCATCCTGGAAGGCCGTTTCGAGGTCACCCAACGAGGAGACGGACGGGACGCTCCGACCGTGCTGCGGCAGATGGGGCCCGACGAGGTGTTCGGCGAGATCGGCCTCATCTCCGGGATCCCGCGCACGGCAACCGTCACGGCCGTGACCCTCGGCCGGGTCCTGGCCCTGGAAGGTCATGTCTTCCTGGAGCTGGTGGCAGCCGGACCGGGCGCCTCCATGCGCTTCCTCGACCTGCACCGCGGCGGCGTGCAGGGCCGCATGACGTCCGGAGGCTGACAAGATGCATCCGCCGACCGGCGAGATCCTCGCCCAGCTCAGGCTGTCGCCACTCTTCAGCCAGTGCAGCGACAGCGCTCTTCAGGAGCTGCAGCGACGGCTGCGGACGCGTCATTTCCGGCGGGGCGAGGTGATCTTCCACCAGGGCGATCCGGGCGACGCGCTGCACGTCGTCGCGAGCGGCGCGGTGAAGATCGTGCTGCCGTCACCGGAGGGCGACGAGGCGATCATCGCCACGCTGGGACGCGGCGACTTCTTTGGCGAGCTGGCGCTGCTCGACGGAGCTCCGCACTCGGCCACGGCCGCCGCGGTCGAGAGCACCGAGACGCTGAGCCTGCCGCGGGACACGTTCCTGGAGATGCTCGGCGAGCAGCCGGCACTGCGCGACGCCCTGCTCAAGGGCCTCGCCGTGGAGCTGCGCAGGCTGACCGGACACGTCGAGGAACTTCACTTCCTGGATCTCGCCGGCCGCCTGGCGATGCGCCTCGTGCGTCTCGCCGAGGATGCCGATCCCGGTCCGGGCGGCGAGCGCAGCCTGGACTGGCCCTACACGCAGTCCGACCTGGCTGCCATGATCGGCGGCACGCGCCAGAGCGTCAACCGCCTCCTCAGCGATCTCGTCGACGACGAGCTCGTGCGAATCGAGCACGATCGGCTCATCATCAGCGACCTCGACGCCCTCGCGCGCCGAGCCGAGCGGTGAGCGCCGGCTGTCGCCGAGTTGACAGGGCCGGCGTCGCGTAGCCGATCCGCAGCCTTGCGCAGCGGCGGTATGGTGCTCACCAAGAAACGGGTCGCCTCACACGGCCCAGCAGACAATGAGGAGAGGAAACAAATGGGTAAGCTGCAGGGCAAGCTCCAGGGCAAGCTCCAGGCGACCAACGACGACGACGTCGAGGGTCACGGTCGCCTACAGGGCAAGCTCCAGGGAAAGCTTCAGGCCGCTGACGACGACGTCGAAGGCCACGGTCGCCTCCAGAGCAAGCGGAAGCTGACCGACGAGGACGACGTCGAAGGCCACGGTCGCCTCCAGAGCAAGAGGAAGCTGACGGACGAGGACGACGTCGAAGGCCACGGTCGCCTCCAGGGCAAGCTGCAGGGCAAGCTGCAGTAACACCGACAAGCACACGGCGGGGCGTCGCGAAAGCGACGGCCCGCTTTTCGCATGACCGCCGATCCATCACCTGAGCTCGCTGCGACGCTGACCGCGTTGCGCGCGACGCTGCTGCGTGCAGCCGTGGCCGGCCGGCTGCACCCCGACATGGAGCAGCGGCTTCTGCAGTCCATCGTCGACGCCACGGTGCGCCTGTTCGACGCCGAGGCGTCGTCCATCGCGCTGTTCGAGACCGATCCGGACCGCCTCGTCTTCCGGGTGGCGGCCGGCGCCCAGGGGGCGGGCGCCATCGGCATGTCCGTTCCGCCCACGCAGGGCATCGCCGGTTACGTGTACTCGACCGGCCAGGCCCTGGCGCTTTCCGACGTGGCGGCCGATCCACGCTTCAACCGCAGCGCGGCCGAGAAGACCGGCTACGTGCCGCGTTCGATCGCCGCGGTCCCGCTGCTCGCGGAGAACGGCAGCGTCGGCGTGCTGCAGGTGCTCGACAAGCGCGGGGAGGCCGCGTTCAGTCTGCGTGACATGGAGCTGCTGGGGGTCTTCGCCAACCAGGCCGCGACGGCGATCGCCGCCACACGCATCCAGCGCGACCTGCCGTCGCTGCTGCGCGCGGCGCTTTCCCAGCTCGACGGCGACCTCGACGACGCGCAGATCGAGAGCGTGGTCAGCGCCGCCTCGCTGCAGCTGGACGACCCCGAGGAGTCGCCCCTGTGGCGGATTGCCGATGCCGTTGCCCGAGTCCGCACGCTCGGTGAGATGGAGCAGGCCCTCGTCGCCGAGATCCTCACCGCCGTGGCGGCCCACGCCAAGCAACGTCGCCGGCACTGAGCTTCGCAGCGGATGGTCGAAGAGGAGGAGCCGCTCGCCTGGTCGGAGCCGTTTGCCACGGCCGATCACCTCGCGCGGGTGGCCGGCCTGCGCAGCGTCGATCGTGACTGGGCCTGGGGCGGCGCCAGCGGCGGCGGGGTCACGGTGGCCATCATCGACAGCGGCGTCGAGCGCGACCATCCCCGCGTCCACGGCCGGCTCATCGAGAGCGTCGCGGTCCGCCTCGACGACGAGGGCGAACCCGTCGTCGAGACGGACCCGTCCGGGGTCGACCTGTTCGGCCACGGAACGGCCTGCGCGGGGATCATCGTCGGCCTCGCACCGGAGGTCGAGATCGTTTCGGTGCGCGTTCTCGGTGCCGACCTGAAGGGCAAGGGCGTTGCGTTCGCCGGCGGCCTCGAGTGGGCCATCGAGCGTGGTGTGAACGTCGCCAACCTGAGCCTCTCCTCAAAGAGCGAGACGCTCTTTCCCATCTTCCACGAGCTGGCTGACGACGCCTATTTCCGCAACCTCGTCCTCGTCTCGGCGGCGAACAACGTCCCGGTGCCCAGCTACCCGTCGCTGTTCGCATCGGTCATCTCGGTCGCGGCGCATGCCGAACCGGATCCGTTCCGCTTCTACTACAACCCCTCGCCGCCGGTCGAGTTCGGGGCGTGGGGCGTCGACGTGCCGATCGCCTGGAAGGACGGCGCCGAGATCGTGGCCACCGGCAACAGCTTCGCGGCGCCGCACATCGCCGGGCTCGTGGCGCTGATCATGTCGAAGCACCCCGGACTCACCCCGTTCGAGGTCAAATCGATCCTGGCGGCGACCGCTGACAATCCGGGCGGCACGCCCGAGGCATAGCGACGCGCGGGCTGCCGCGGACTGGCAACCCGCGCATCGGCGCGCCAACCTACTGGATGGTGGCCTTGGAGCCCCAGTGCTCGATCTCGGCCTCGAGGTCGAGTGGCAGCACCGTCGCCTCGTGCTCGTAGGCGCCCCACGCCTCGCGCGGGACGCGCCACATGACCTCGAACTCGTTGCCGTCGGGATCGCGACCGTAGAGCGACTTGCTGACGCCGTGATCCGATGCGCCGGTCAGTGCGCCGAGCTCCTTGAGCGACCTGCTCATCTCGGCGAGCCCTTCGATCGTGTCGATTTCCCACGCCAGGTGGTAGAGGCCGACCGAGCCGCGCGGCGGCCGTGCCGCCTGGGCGCCGACCTCGAAGAGGCCGAGATCGTGATGGTTGCCGCCCGAGGGCGAACGCATGAAGACGGCGCGCATGCCCTGCGGCCGGCTCAGCTCCTCGAAGCCGAACGCGGCGCGATAGAACTCCGCCGCGGCGTCCGCGTCGCGGACGAAGAGAACCGCGTGGTTGAGGTGGGTGATCGCCATGTCGTTAGCGCTCCAATCGCCAGGCCGAGGTCCAGTCCCAGCCATTCTTCGCATTGAGGCCGATGTTGAGGTAGGCCATGCCCTCCAGGTAGCGTGCCGCGGTCAGCGGACCAACGTCAACCGGATTGAGCCCCACCTTCTCGACCAGGTCGAGCACGGTCTGCTTCGCATCCGGGTCATCTCCGGCGACGAAGCCGTCGATGTCGCGATTCGGATGCGCCTGGTTCGATGCCAGGACCGTATTGAACGCCTTGACCACGCTGGCCTTCGGGATCAGCTTCTGGAACTCCTCCGCGGCCGAGCTGCCGTCGACGGCCAGGCCGGAGAAGTCCAGCTTGAGCGGGTTGGTGGCATCGATCACCACGCGACCGGCGGACGCGTCCGCAATCTCCACGGCGACCTGTTCGCCGGCTTCCACGTACGGGATGGCCAGGATGACGATGTTCGCGTCGCCGACCGCCGCCGTGTTGCTCGCGACAGCTTTGGCTCCGCTGCGCCGGGCGGCGGCCTGCGCGCTCTGCGGCGAGCTGGCGCTGATGGTCACGTCGTATCCGGCGCGGGTGATGGAGGTGGCGAGTGCCGTGCCGACGTTGCCGGCTCCGATGATGGCGACCTTCATGGTGGTCGTGCTTCCCTTCTTGTTCATTGGCTTGGCCCGTGCCAAGCGATGTTTGGTGATAGCCAAATGATGCCATACCGGTTTGCTGTTGTCAATACCCTTTGCCTGTGGCATACTGCGGCCATGACCGCGCCACCCGAGCGACGCCCTCGACCGTTGGTCGGCCGACAGATCCGCCGTCGCCGGCAGGATCGCGGCCTGACGCTGGCCGCCGTGAGCGAGCTCACCGGCCTGAACCTCGGCTACCTGAGCCAGATCGAGAACGACAAGGCCTCGCCATCGCTCGAATCGCTGGCCACGCTGGCCGCTGCGCTCGACGTGCCGATCGCGTGGTTCCTGCTGGACACCAGCGCGCCGCCGCGCGTGGTGCGCGCCGCTGAACGGCCGAAGCGCAGCCTCCCCAGGACGAGCGGCGGCATGACCCAGGTCGACGGCGGCATGGCGCGTGACATCGCCATCTTCGAGGGCACCATGCCGGCCGGCCAACGCACCGGCTTTCATGCCCATGCCGGCGACGAGCACCACGTCATCCTGTCCGGGCGGCTGCGGATCAGCCAGGGCGACAACATCATCGAGGCGGGGCCCGGCGACTACGTCCTGCTCGACGGGACGCTGCCACACGACGCCGAGGTCATCGGCAACGAGCCCGCGCGGCTGCTGATCGTGTACCCCCGCGGCGGCCATTCGGAGCTGACCCGCCGCGACGGCTAACCGCCGGCCTTGGGGGTGCCGCAGCGCCATAATGTCCGCGATGTTCTACGTGCAGCGCGGCGAGGTGCCGCACAAGCGCCACACGCAGTTCCGCAAGGAGAACGGCGACCTGTACGCTGAGGAGCTCTTCGGCGTCGAGGGCTTCGCCGGGCGCAGCTCGCTGCTCTACCACGACACCCCGCCAACCCAGGCGTACCAGATCGAGAAGGTTCGCGACGTCGCGCTGGAGGCATCGGACGAGGACCTGAACGGGCCGCATCGGCATCACCTGGTCAACACCAAGGATCTCGAGCCAAGCGGTGATGCGGTCAGCGGCCGCATCCCGCTCTTCTTCAACCACGACGTCACGTTCGGCGTCGTCCTGCCGGCCGCGCCGATGAGCGGCTACTACCGCAACGGCGAGGCGGACGAGATGTTCTTCGTGCATACCGGCAGCGGCACGCTCGACACGAATTTCGGGCCGATCCCGTATGGCCCGGGCGACTACCTGGTCATCCCCATCGGCACGACCTACCAGCTGCGACCGGACACGTCCGAGCAGCGGATGCTGTGGCTGGAATGCCCGTCGGAGATCGAGCCGCCAAAGCGCTATCGCAACGACTACGGCCAGCTGCTCGAGCACGCGCCGTACTACCAGCGCGACATCCGCCCACCGGACGAGGCGCCGGCGCACACCGAGCAGGGCGACTTCGTCGTCCACGTCAAGACCCGCGGCCGGGTCACCGCCTACCACTACCGCCATCACCCCTTCGACGTGGTCGGCTGGGACGGCTACCTCTGGCCCTTCGCCTTCAACATCGGCGACTTCGAGCCGATCACCGGGCGCATCCACCAACCACCACCGGTGCACCTCACCTTCCAGCCGCGCAACTTCGTGGTGTGCAGCTTCGTGCCCCGCAAGTTCGACTACCACCCGCTTTCGATCCCGGCGCCGTACAACCACAGCAACATCAACAGCGACGAGGTCATCTACTACGTCGCCGGCAACTTCATGAGCCGCCGCGGCGTCGACATCAGCTCGTTCACGGTGCACCCCGCCGGCATTCCCCACGGGCCGCATCCCGGAACGGTTGAGGCGAGCATCGGCAAGGAAGGGACCGAGGAGCTGGCGGTGATGATCGACACCTTCCATCCGCTGCACCTCACGCCCCAGGCCAGCGGCATGGAGGACGACCGCTACCCGTACAGCTGGATTCCGCCGGAGGACGCGGGCGAGCAGGCACGCGAGCTCTCCGAGCGAGGCCCCGAGGCCTTCCCGGACTGAACATGGTGGACCCGGTCGACGAACGCGTCGCGATGCTGCGCGAGATCGCGGCGGCCTTCGACTCGCACGACCTCGACCGCATCATGCACCAATTCACCGCAGACGCCGTCTTCGAAGGCCCCCGCGGGCCCGACGCGTGGGGGCGGCGTTTCGTCGGCCGGGACGCCGTTCGTGCGGCCTTCGCCGCCCGCTTCGCGGGCATCCCGGACGTCCGCTACACCGATGACGATCACTTCGTCGCCGGCGACCGCGGGGCATCGGAGTGGACGTTGAGCGGGACGATGACCGACGGCCAGCGTATCGAGGTCCGCGGCTGCGACCTGTGGACCTTCCGGGACGGCAAGGTTGCCAGGAAGGACTCGTACTGGAAGATTCGCCCCGGGTGAGTACGCGGTACGGAGATGAAAACACCATGACCGCTGGGTTCCGAGGCGCGGTAGTATCGGTCCTGCCAGGAGGCCTGCCGTGACCGATGCGACCGCGATCCCGATCAACCTGTTCGAGAACGACCGCGAGCTCATCGTGGTGGCGCCGATGCCCGGCGTCGAGCCCGAGGACATCTCGGTCGAGGTCAGCGAAGCCGGCGAGATGACGCTGCGCGCCGCCGAACGTGGCCCTGGCCAGGAGCGCATCGAGCACCTGCTGCGCGAGTGGTCGTACGGGCCGTACGAGCGCACCGTCAGGCTGCCGCGCAGCGTCGACGCGCGCCGGGCCAACATGACCTTCGACAACGGCGTGCTGAGCCTGTCGCTGCCAAAGGTCCTCGGCGGCGTCCCCGCCACGTTGCACCTCGACGACCGCGGCGGCGGGCGTGGGATCGCACGCGGCCACGTCGGATCGCGAGGCGGGGCCGACTCAGGTTGATCCTGTACTTCCTGCGCCACGCCGCGGCGCAGGATCGAGCGCCCGGCGACGAGGACCGTGACCGAAGTCTGAGCGTCGAGGGCGAGGCGCAGCTGCGCGCCGCCGCTGGCGTGTGGCGACGCCTGAACCTGCGGCCCGACGTCGTCCTCACGTCGCCGCTGCCACGCGCCGTGCGCACCGCCGAGCTGCTGGTCGAAGGCCTTGGCCTCCCGAACGCGCCGATCACCGACGAGCGCCTGGCTCCCGACGCCGGCTGGAGCGATTTCGCCCAGGCGCTGGCAGCCTATCCGGCCGATCGCCGGATCCTGTTCGTGGGCCACGAGCCGGACCTGTCAGCCATCATCGAGCTGCTGACCGGTGCGGCATCGGTCCGCATGCGCAAGGCGGGGCTGGCCTGCCTCGAGTTCTACGGGGTGCCGGAGCCCGGCGGCGGCGAGATCGCCTGGCTGCTGGATCCCGACCTGTATCAAACGGACGGAGATGGAACCTGAGTCCGGCCGCGCATCGATGTAGGCTGGTTGTCGTGGCCGATCTCGACCTGCACTCGCTGCTGCTGTGCGACTACGCGCTGACCGCCAAGGACGGCAAGATCAGCGCGGTCGGCATTTTCAGCCAGATCAACGTGGCGCAGCTGCCCGCGGTCCACGGCCGCCTGTTCGTGGTCGCCATCCTCGAGGCGACGGCGGGGAGCTATCCGCTGCAGCTGCAGATCGTCGCACCGAGTGGCGCCGACGTGCTCCCCGATCCGCCCAGGTTGCAGATCGAGGTGCCGGCCAGTGCCACGACCGCCAACATCGTGGCCGACCTCAACGGGCTGGAGGTCAAGGAGATCGGCCGGCATAGGCTGCAGCTGCGCAGCGAAGAACGAGTGCTCGGCAGCGCGCCGTTCACGGTCAACATGATCTTTCGTCAGCCGCAGGCCGCCAACGCGTGAGCCTTGACGCTGGCGCTCTGCGCCCGCGCTACGCGCGCGCGTTGCCCGACGAACGCTCGCGCGCCTGACCTCACACTCCGGCGAGCTGCGTCGTTGAATGAACATGGAGCCATTCATCGCCGTCACCACCACGCGCATCTTCTGCCGTCCCGGGTGCCCAGCCCGTGCGCCGCGCGCGGACCACGTCCGCCACTACGACACCCCCGAGGCCGCTTTGGCCGATGGCTTCCGTCCCTGCCTGCGCTGCCGGCCGCTGGGTGAGCGGCTGGTGGTCGCCGCGACACTCGACACGCCGCTCGGCCTCATGCTCGCCGCGGCCACCGACGACGGGGTCTGCCTGCTGGAGTTCACCGATCGTCGCATGCTGCCCACCCAGCTCAGGATCGTCGAGCAGCGGCTGGGGCGCGTGGTGCCTGGTCGTCACGCGCATCTCGAGCGGCTGCACGAACAGCTCGACGCCTATTTCGCAGGCGAGCTGCGCAAGTTCAGTGTGCCGCTGGCGGCGCCCGGCTCACCGTTCGAGCAGGCCGTATGGCGCGAGCTGCGGGCCATCCCCGCCGGTGAGACGCGCAGCTACGACGGCCTGGCGTTCAGCATGGGTCGGCCGGGAGCGGCCAGGGCGGTCGGCCGCGCCAACGGGATGAATCGGATTGCGATCGTCATCCCCTGCCATCGGGTCGTCGGCGCGGACGGTTCGCTCACCGGCTACGGCGGGGGTCTCTGGCGCAAGCAACGCCTCCTGGAGCTCGAGGCCCAGCAGTAGGACAGCCACCGGCTGTCGAGCATCTCACCCAGCAGGTGGATCACGCTGTCTGCCGATCTGCCTTCCAGGCGACCAGGACGCCGACGTCCTCGTACTTCCAGACCACGTCCACCGCGTCGAAGCCGGCCGCGGTCAGCCAGGCAAGATGCTCGGCGGTGGTATCGGGGTGATCATGCGTCGCCTCGTGGGCATCGGGCTCCGGCAGCTCGTAGAGCTCCAGCAGACGGCGCGAGGCGTGCCGGAAATAGTCGGCGATGACGAAGATGCCGCCCGGCGCCACGTGCTCCCAGATGCGGCCGAACAGGTGTCGCTTCTGATCGGAAAACAGGTGGTGGACGGCCAGCACCGATGCGATCGCGTCGTACCTGCCGGAGATCTGCGGCTCGGCGATGTCCGAGTGGGCCAGCGTGACGCGCGCCTCGAGGCCGGCGAGCCGTTGCCGTGCCCGGCCCAGCATCTCGTCGGAGACATCCAGGCCGGTGACCTGCACGCCGTCGAATGCCTCGAGCACGCGCAGCAGGGTGTAGCCGGTCCCGGCGCCGAGATCGAGCAGGCGGGCCGGCGGCCGCAGCCCGAGCAGCGAGATGAGGGTATCGTGGATCTCCTCGTAGCGAGGCACCATGTCGCGGATCTGGGCGTCGTAGCTGGGCGCCCATTCGTCGAAGTGCTCGCCGACCGTCTTCACGCAGCCGAGTATGACTGACCGATCGACTTCGCCCAACTCAACGCGTCGCGGCGCGACGCCGTCAGGCGCCTGGGCCGGCTTCGGCGCCGGCGCCGCCGGGCTGGCCGCGGCGGTCGTCATCCGGCTGGTCAGCGGCATCCCGACCATCGCCGAGCGGATCGCCGAGGCGATCACCCTGTTCATCCCGGTCTGGCTGTTCGATGTGCTGCTCAGCGTGTTCGGCACGCTCGCCAAGCCGCTGTTGGTGCTGGTGGTCGGCGCGGGAATCCTGGCCGCGGGCGCGGGGATCGGCTGGCTGGCGGCACGCACCGGTGACCGGACCCGAGCGGCGCTGGCGGCGGGCGCACTGGGCGTCGCGCTGGGCGTGGGCGTGCCCCTGGCGCTGGGTGCCGGCGCCACCGCCCTGGCGGGCATTCCGGCGGCGGCGTTGTTCGGGGTCATCTTCTGGCAGGCGTACGATCCAAAGGCCGAGCCGGATCCCGAGGCCGATGCGTCCCGCCGCCATCTCCTGCAGTGGGCCGCGGTTGCGGGCGTGCTCCTCCTCGCGGGAGGCCTCGTGTGGCGGCTGGTGTCGAGCGGCGGCAGGGTCATCGCCGGCGTGCTGCCGCCCCCGCTGACGGCCAACGACGACTTCTACGTGATCAGCAAGAACCTCATCGATCCGTCGGTGGACGCGACGACCTGGCGCCTATCGGTCGGAGGGCTGGTGGCACAGCCGATGGAGCTCAGCCTCGAGGACCTGCGCACGCACGGCGAGGTGGAGCAGCTGCAGACGCTCGAGTGCATCAGCAACGAGGTCGGCGGGCACCTGATCAGCACCGCCCGATGGCTCGGCGTCCCGCTGCGCGCGCTCGTCGCCGCGGCGCGCCCCGCCGCCTCCGTCGTAGAGCTCAAGCTCACCGCGGCCGACGGCTACTCCGAATCGATCCCGCTGAGCATGGCCGCCGACGACCGGGTGCTGCTGGCCTTCGAGATGAACGGGAAGCCACTTCCCGAGCGCCACGGCTTTCCCCTGCGGCTGTTGCTTCCGGGGACGTATGGCATGAAGGGCCCGAAGTGGCTGTCGGGCATCGAGGCCGTCGACCAGGCGTACGACGGCTACTGGGAACAGCGCGGCTGGACGAAGGAGGCGGTCATCAAGACGATGTCGCGGCTTGACACACCGGCGTCCTCGGGGCCCCTCGACCGTCGTGCCCCCATCAAGCTGGCCGGCATTGCCTTCGCCGGCGCACGCGGCATCTCGAAGGTCGAGCTGCAGCTTGGCGAGGGAGCGGAATGGGTCGCCGGCGAGCTCGATCCAGCCATCGGCGAGAGTCACGCCGGCGTGTGGCGCTTCTGGCGGTACGCCTGGTCGCCGCCGCACGCCGGGACATACCGGGTCCAGGTGCGGGCCGTCGACGGTGAGGGGGCGGTGCAGTCAGCCCAGGCGGCGGGCACCCTTCCCGACGGCGCCAGCGGCTATGACGGAACGAGCTACACGGTCAGCTGACGCGGATGTCGGTGCCCATGGCGTGGTAGCCGCCGTCGACGTGGATCAGCTCGCCGGAGGTCATCGCCGCCCAGTCGCTCAGGAGGAAGCAGACCATCTGGCCGACCGGCGTCGCATCGGTCAAGGACCAGCCGAGCGGCGCACGGTTCGAGCCACCTGTCGGCGATCTGGTCGAAGCCGGGGATCGACTTGCCGGCCATGGTGCGGATCGGCCCGGCCGAGACGGTGTTGACCCGGATCCGTGAACTGCGCCGAGGTCGCGCGCCAGGTAGCGGGTGATCGCCTCCAGGCCGGCCTTCGAGACGCCCATCCAGTCGTAGATCGGCCACGCGTAGCGACCGTCGAAGTCGAGGCTGACCACCGAGCCGGCGCCCGGCAGCCTTCATCGGCTCGAGCATGCCGGCCGTCAGCGCCTTCAGCGAATAGGCCGACGTCTGGAAGGCCGTCGCCACGCTCTCCCACGGCGTGTTCAGGAAGTTGCCGCCGAGCGCGTCGCCGGGCGCGAAGGCGATGGCGTGGACCAGGCCGTCGAGGCGGCCCCATCGCTCCATGACCTGCTTCGCGACCGCCTCGGTGTGCTCGGCATTGTTCGCGTCGAGCTCGAGGACGTCGGGCGTGATCGGCAGCCTGCGCGCGACCCGCCGGGTCAGGCTCATGGCGCGGCCGAAGCTGGTCAGGAGGATCTCGGCGCCGGCCTCCTGCGCGACCTTGGCAACCGCATACGCCATGCTGTCGTCGGTCAGCACGCCGGTGATGAGCAGCTTCTTGCCTTCGAGCAGCACGCGCTTCCTCCTGCAGGGCTCATTGACCGATGCGCCGCGTGGCGCGCCGGCCGATTGTACCGGTCGCCCGCTCGCGGGACCGAACGCATCGGGCTATGCTCGAAGGCCGAATGATGGTCCACCTGTACGACTACGAGGTGCCGGTCGCCGATGCGGCGACGGGCGTGCCGAGGCTGCGCGAGAAGCTTGGCGACCTGCCCGAGACCGAGCGCAAGGCGCTGCTCACCGGTCTCTTCCGCACGGAGCGCATTCCGGGAACCATGGAGCGCCTCGCGACGCTGGTCACCGACGTCGACGCCAGCTTCGCGGACCTGCTGACGCTGCTCGACAACGGCGCCCGCAAGCGAAGCTTCGTGGCGATCGACGAGGCCAAGGCCATCCTGGACCGATACCTCCCCGACAGCGCGGTGAGCGGCACCCATGACTGGGACGTGGCACGCCTGCACGAG
The DNA here is from genome assembly GCA_963716585.1 of uncultured Chloroflexia bacterium. GTDB lineage: Bacteria > Chloroflexota > Limnocylindria > QHBO01 > QHBO01 > JAICUY01. The sequence goes on along the minus strand of CAVQTN010000002.1, from coordinate 867,354 downwards.
CCGTACGGCGACGGCACCTACCACGGCAAGCTGCTGAAGCGGACGCGCAAGCAGCTGCGATCGGTGAGCAGCCGCGATGCGCTGACCACCCCGTTCCTCTTCCGCAGGGAGTGGTGAGCTGAGCCGCCGATCGGGCCGCGGAGCCAGGCGGGGACGGACCTACCAGCCGATCCCCGAGCGCCGCACGCACTGGGGGGCACGGCTGCTGATCCTGTTCGTTGGGCTGGCCCTCTTCATCGGCGTGCTGGCCATCACGTTCAGCCGCTGAGCTGCGGGACGACTCGCACGACCGCGACAACACGGCAGGGTGACGCGGCCTCTCGGTTCGTCGGAGTGACGTGACTCAGCGCGTGGCCGTGACGACGTGCCGCTCCTCGGCCCGGGCGCTTGGCGAACCGTTGGGTCCGACCGTATTGCCGTCCTGCGCCTCGCGTTCGAGCTGCAGCCTCAGCCGATACAGCAGGTTCCATTCGTCACTCGCCACCGGTGCGGCGTCGATCCTGCCCTGCAGCTGGTCGAGCTCGCCGTCGCGGCCGGCGCCGTCCCGGCGATGCGCCCGATACCACCGCCGCAGCTGCTCCTCGAGCGCCTGCGAATCCGGCGACCAGGTGAGGAACGCCTGGCCGAAGGCAAGCTCTCGCTCCACGGCCGCCCGGGCGCGATACGCCTCCACCTCGCCCCCCAGGATCGCCACATTCGTGGCGTACACGATCACCCGCAGATCGCCGCCCTCCAGCAGGATCGGATCCCCGCGCACCACCCGGCCCAGCAGATGACGGACCGCAAGGCCGGAGGTGCGCAGCGGCCAGGAGATCGGACCGGTCAGCGGCGTCGTCCGGAAGCCGCCCCGGCCCAGCGTCCTGAGCGCCTCGAGCACCGGCTTCGACAGGTCGGCCGGGGACGTGTGCTCGAGCACCACCGAGACCTGCAGCAGCCGACGGCGGCGTCGCACCCGGTCGGCGATCAGGAACGGCGTGACGACCACCATCTGCAGCACGGCGGCACCGAGTGACGCGGTCCCCGGATAGCTCATTGGCAACTTGCGCAGCCAACCGGCCAGTGAGCGCGAGCCGTTGAACTCGCCCCACTCGCTGAGCGCGGCGATGGCCGGCGGGGTCAGAGCCATCGCGGCGACCAGCACCCAGACCTGGGGTGTGGCGACATCGAAGTTGCGGGGTACGACCGCGGCCCGCTCGAGCACGAAGCCGATGGCCAGTGGCAGCCCGAAGCCCACCGCGACCGCCACCCAGGCCGCGGAGACGAGGGCCATGATCGACAGGATGCGGCCCTTGTTGCCCGGCACCTGGCCGAAGAACAAGGCGGTCGCCCAGGCGAGGGCGAACGAAGCCGATCTCGAGATCGCCTGCCACGCGACGAGCAGCACGAACGGCAGAAACGGCATGACCCCGGGAGCAGAGCATGGCGCGTGCCGCGGGAGCCGGCCCACGCATGGGCCTGGCGATCGGTCAGTCCAGGCGCAATGGGCGAACGGTCATGACCTCGTCGACGCGCCCCTCCCACTCGTCGCGCGGAGCGTCGCAGTAGAGCTCGATCTCGTTGCCGTCGGGGTCCGTGGTGTACAGGCTGCGGGTCACGCCGTGGTCCGCCGCGCCCTTGAGCAGGCCGCGCTCGCCGAGGAGGGTGTTGGCCTTCCGGACGGCTTCCCAGTCGGCGAGCTGGATGGCCACGTGGTAGAGACCAACCGACGTGGGCACCGGGGACGGCGCCTCGTCGCCGACTCGCAGCAGCGCCAGGTCGTGGTGGTTCTCACCGGTCGCGGTGAGGAAGATCATGACGTTGCTCATCTCGCTGGACACCCGGAAGCCGAGCAGGTCCCGGTAGAAGGCAAGCGATCGGTCGAGGTCGCGGACCTTGAGCACCACGTGCCCGATACGCAGCGGCTGGAGCATGCGGCCGATGCTACTCCTGTCCCCGAGCGCCTCGGTCGAGCAGCGCCTCAGCCCAGGCGGATGGTCACCTGCAGCACCCCGAGGACCATCCGATTCGAGTCGCTGATCGAGGCCCACGCCTCCGGCGACAGGTCGGCCACCTTCTGGCTGGCAGTCCCCCAGTAGCAGCCGCAGAAGTCGACCACCGGCAGCCGCGCGCAGCGCTCCGCGCAGATCGTCACGAACCGGGCGGCCGGTGGCGCGTCGTACCGGCCGCCGAGTGCGCCGGGGAGTGCGACCACGGCCTGGCCTCGGTAGCCAAGGCTGCAGCAGTAGTAGGTGGCCTTGCCACTGATGGTGCTGCCGGTCATCGGCGGAGGCGGGGCCGATCGGAGGATGGGTGGCGGCGTCGCGATCGGCGCGAACCTGGCCGAGAATGCGACACCAGCCGGCGGGAGCGGTGCCGAGGCCGCTGCGAGAGCCTCGGGTGCGAGGGCTCGGCTGATATCGGCCAGGGTAAGCGAGGCCGATTGCTCGCGACCCGAGAGTCGCGTGCGCGGCACGCCGTTCAGCGGCTCGCCAGCGGCGGAGAGCAGTCTCACGGTCTGCGTGTCGATACGCTGCGCCGAGCCCGTGGCGACTGGAGCGAGCAGGCTGATCCCCGCGATGCTGAGAATGGTCAGCACGGCGACGCGCCGCGCGAGCTCACGCATTGCGACGGTCCGTTAGAGCAGGCCGAGCTTGTGCCCGCAGGCGGGCCACGGCGCGTAGCCGCGGGCCGCGCGCAAACGTTCGGCGACCGAAATCTGCTGCAGCCGCGAGGCAAGGTCTGGTCTCGCAGCGTACGCCGTGCCGCCGTAGCCGGCCCACGTCCCGAGGCTGAACTGCAGGCCGCCGTAGTAGCCATTCCCGGTGTTGATCGCCCAATTGCCGCCGGATTCGCACTGCGCCAGGCGATCCCAAACGGCGTCGCCGGAAATCGCCGGAGCGGCAGGCGGCGGCGCGACAGGAGTCAGAGGGCGGGGAGTCGCGACGGTGAGGAACCGAGCACTGGGCGCAAGGGGCGCCGGCGCTGCGCGGTCGGGCTGCGCGGAGAGCGCCTCGGCAGCGACTGGCACGGCCGCGTCGAGAAGTGTGAATGACGCCGACCGGTCGCGGCCGGAGAGCAGCGTGCGCGGTGCGCTGGCGGCGGACGACGGCGCATCCGCCACGGCCAGTAGACGATCCACGCCGGGGGGCATGGCGGTCTCCGATCGCGCGGCCACCGGGGCGAGCAGCCCGATACCGGCGACGCTCACGAGCATCAGCACGGCAGCACGCCGTAGCAAGTCGAGCAATAGAATCCTCAGCAGCGAGATCCGTCAATCCGCGCGGCATCCGACATGCCATGCGACATGGGCCGGGGACGAGCAGACACCCTACCATCCCCTCCACCCTGGTGTCGAGGCCGCCAGCTTCCCGGGCGTTGCGCGACGTCCACCCCCTACGAGGATCACCGATGCCCACTCGCAAGCAGGACCACGAGAGCCGCCGCAGCGGCGCGGTCGTCATGCGCGGCTCGCAGACGCGGCCGACCGAGGACCAGCGCCTCCTGCAGGAGACCCCCGACGCCGACTTCCTGCACAGCGACACGTGGCGCGCGCTGCGCATCCTCGGTGAGTTCGTGGAGGGCTTCGATGCGCTCGCCGCCATCGGCCCGGCGGTGACCGTCTTCGGCTCGGCGCGCGTGCCGCGCAGCGATCCCTCCTACCGCCAGGCGCGCCGCCTCGCGCGACGGCTTGTCAAGGAGGGCTTCGCGATCATCACCGGCGGCGGCCCGGGGATCATGGAGGCGGCCAATCGCGGGGCGCAGGACGCCGGCGGCCTGTCCATCGGCTGCAACATCGAGTTGCCGTTCGAGCAGGGGCTGAACGAGTACGTCGACCTCGGCATGGAGTTTCGCTACTTCTTCGTGCGCAAGGTGATGTTCATGAAGTACGCGGAGGCCTTCTGCATCTTCCCGGGAGGCTTCGGCACGCTTGACGAGCTGTTCGAGTCGCTGACCCTGATTCAGACCGGCAAGGTCGAGCACTTCCCGGTCGTGCTGTTTGGCACCGAGTACTGGCAGGGTCTCATCGATTGGATCGAGCAGCAGCCGCTCGACGAGGGCAACATTGCGCCCGCCGACCTGGACCTGTTCACCCTCACCGATGACATCGACGAGGCGGCGGCCACCATCCTGCGACGCCACCAGGCCCGCCTGGACGCCGAGCGCAGCCAGCGAGCGACCGAGGATGCGCTCAAGAAAGCGCAGGCGCACTGAGCGAGGCCGCTGAGCCGTGACCCACGAAAAAGCGACCGGCGAGGTGCCGGCCGCTCATATCGGTCTGTCTGTCCTGCCGGTGGCCTAGCCGATGACGCCGAGAATCCACAGGATGATCAGGATCAGGATGATCGTTCCGACAATCCCCAAGCCGAACATGCGGTTCTCCCTACTGCGGGCTTCGACCGACGTGAACGCAGGACGCATGCCAGCGGTGCAGGAATCCGTCGCATGCCTACCGCCTGCTGGTCGTCGATCGCGGCTGGAGCAGCCTTCGGTTCGGGCAATGGTACGGCGAGTGCCACGCCGACAACCGTTCGGTGGCGGGCCCGACCGGATTCGAACCGGCGATCTCCAGCGTGACAGGCTGGCATGTTTGGCCACTACACCACGGGCCCGCGGGAGTGCCGGTGGCGGAGTATATCAGGCCCGTGGGTCCTCTTCAGTCGACCGATCCGGCCTCACCCCTGCCACGATCGTGCCGGCGGTGATGGCATAGGCGACGGACAACATGCTCAGCGCGACCGCCCCAGCGACGAACCCCGCACCGTATCCGGCGCTGACGAGTGCCGCGACGGCGCCGGCCAGCAAGGCAGTCCCGAACGTGGCGCACAGGACGACTCCGGCGGTTCGTGACCAGGCTGCGCCGCGAGCGATGCCGGCCGCCACCAGCAGGTGAGCGGCGCCGACGGCCAGGGCGCTCGCCCCCAGCGCCGCCACGGCGCCGCCGACCGCCGCCGCATCGATGGCCAGGGGCGGCAGCTGCGCGAGGACGAGCTCCGGATCCACGATCGCCAGGGTGATGCCGGCGACGCCTCCCAGCACGAGGGCAGCGCCGACGGCGAACAGGAAGCGCGAGACGAGCACTGGCCCCGGTGGCACGCCGGCGGTCGAGATGCCTGTCGAGATGCCTAGCGGCGCGGCCGCGCGAGGATGATCGCGGCGGCAGCGAAGATGAGGGTGATCACCACCAGCCCGCCGGCCAGGACCTGATCCCCACCCGCCTTCGACATGACGATCACCACCCCGCCGGCGCCGAGCACCGCTCCCACGCCGCTCAGCAGGGCGGCGACGATCCGTGCGCGACGCACATCGGCGAGCACCGCGCCGGCAGACCCGACGAGCGCCATCGAGAACAGCGACAGCAGGCCCCCGCCGATGATCTGGCCGGTCCCCAGGCTGCCCAGGTTGGGGGGCGGCGTGGTCCCCGAGTACAGAGAGCCGATCGTGACGCCCGAGATCACGATGGCGATGCCAGCGATGAACAGCGACATGCCCACGATGGAAACCGCCAGGAGCGCCACGCTGCCCGCCTCACCGATGTGCTCGGGCGCCAGCGAGTGCGAACGAGGTCGGTGCCGTGCGACGGCGGTCGGGGTGCGCGAGACCTCGCGACGGCCTACGGCGGGCTTGGTGAGCTTTTTGATGACCACGGGCCGATTGTAGCCGAGTCGCCAGGCGGCCCCGATCGGGTACCCTTAGCGGCCAGTGCTGCCCCACGTTCAGCCGCCCGGCGGTACGTCCTGATCGAGGTTCCCATGTCCTTCTCCCTGTCCGATGCCGACGCGCGCTTCGACCGGACGATCGAGCGCTGGTTCCGGGATCGGCTGGCCATCGAGCCCGAGGTCGCGACCTATCTCGGCATTCACGACCATGACCACGAGCTGAGCTCCGGGTCACGCGACCAGGTCGATCGCGAGATCGCCTTCCTGCGCGGATCGACCGGCGAGCTCGAGCGCTTCTCCACCGACGACCTCAGTGCCGGGCGGCGCCTCGACCGCGACCTGGCGCTGCACCAGGCGCGGCTCGGCCTCTTCCAGCTGACGGAGCGGCGCGGATGGGCGTCGCACAGCAACGCGGCGGAGCACATCGGCGACGCACTGTTTCCCCTCTTCAGCCGGGACTACGCTCCGCTGCCCGAGCGCCTGGAGAGCATCGCCGCGCGCCTCGAAAAGGCGCCCGCCTACATCGCCGAGACACGGACGCGGGTGACCGACCCGGTCAGGCTGTGGACCGAGATCGACCTCGAGAGCACGGCGAGCCTGCCGGCATTCCTCGACACGATCGTTGCCGCGGCCGGAGCCGAGCAGCACGACGCGACGCTCACCGCCCGCCTGCGGGCGGCCTCGGACGCGACCAAGGCGGCGCTGCAGGAGCACGCCGGCTGGCTGCGCGACGAGATGCTGCCGAATGCCAACGCCGACTGGCGCACCGGTCCCGAACAGTTCGAGGAGCTCGTCGCGCTGCGCGAGCTCGAGGCGTCCGGTGACGAGATCCTGGCCGTCGGCGAGCAGATGCTCGCCGAATCGAAGGCGGCACGCGACGCCGTCTGCGCCGAGATCGATCCGACGCTCAGCCCCGAGGAGGTCGGCGACCTCGTCAAGAACGACCACGCGGCGACGTTCGCGGAGGCACTCGATGAGTATCGGCGCGACATGGACCGCGCGCGCAGCTTCGTGATCGACCACGACCTGGCGACCGTGCCGCCCGACGAGCAGCTGAAGGTCATCGAGACACCCAGCTTTATCCGGCACCTCATTCCGTTTGCCGCCTACTTCTCACCGGCGCGCTTCGACCCGGTGCCGCTCGGCATCTACATCGTCACTCCACCCGAGACGCGGGGCATGATGCGCGAGCACAACCGCGCGTCGATCAGCAACACCAGCGTCCACGAGGCGTACCCCGGACACCATCTGCAGCTCAGCGGCGCCACCACCAACCCGAGCCTGGTACGCCTCTTCTCGGGCGCTCCGGAGTTCAGCGAGGGCTGGGCGTTCTACTGCGAGCGGATGATGAAGGATGCGGGCTTCGACGACACGCCAACGCATCGGTACATCCAGCACACCGATGCGATCTGGCGCTCGACCCGGATCATCCTCGACATTCAGCTGCATCGCGGCGAGATCGGCTTCGACGAGGCCGTCGACCGGTTGCAGGCCGAGACCGGCTTCGAGCGGCCCGCCGCGCTGGGCGAGGTGAAGCGCTACACCTCGACCCCCACCTATCAGCTCAGCTACCTCTACGGGCGCCACATGATCGAGTCGCTGCGCGAGAGCATCGAGCGGCGCATGGGCCCGGCCTTCAGCCCCAAGTTCTTCCACGACACGCTCATCTACGAAGGCACCATGCCGGTCTCGTACGCGCGGCGGCTGTTCGACGCCAAGCTGGCGAACGATTCCGCTGGCCGATGAGGGCACTGGGCCCGCTCATCGGCCTCACGCTGGCGACATCGCTGGTGGCGTGCGGTGCGCCGTCTCCCTCGCCCGCCATCGCCTGTCCGGTCGCCGCGCCCACCGCGGCCGGCGCCCAACAGCTCCTGGCCGAGGGGGACCGGGCCGTGGTGCGCACCAACAAGGGCGAGTTCACCATCGAGCTGTCCGGCTCGGCCGCTCCGATCGCGACCGCCAACTTCGTCGCCCTCGCGCGCTGCGGCTTCTACGACGGCATCAGCTTCCACCGGGTCCTGGCGGGCTTCGTCGCGCAGGCCGGGGATCCGGCCACCAGGCAGAATCACGGAGACTTTGCCGGGCTGGGCAGCGGCGGTCCAGGGTACGAGTTCGCGATCGAGCCCCCGGCCGACGGCCTCACCTATGACAAGTACGTCGTGGCCATGGCCAACGACACGCGGACCAACGGCTCGCAGTTCTTCATCGATCTCGCCGACCTCGACGGCCAGCTGACACGCACCTTCACCATCTTCGGCAAGGTCACGGCCGGGACCGAGGTCGTCGACAAGATCGGCGCGCTGCCGGTCAATGATCCGCAGGTCGGCCTGCCCCTCGACCCCGCCATCATCGAGTCGATCAGCATCCAGTCCGCGCCCGCAGCCTCGCCGACAGGCTGACTCGGCTGACTCGGCTGGCTCGGCCGCGAGCCGGTCCGACGCGCCGAATCTCCCACAACATGACAGATGTCGCTGTACTCAGCGTTGGTCCGTCGACGGCCAGGCTGCGGGTCCGATTGAGCGTGGAAATCGACCGTGGAAAACAGCTGCCTTCCGACTCACCGGTCCAACGCGGAACACGACGACATTTGACCGGTCGGAACGGCCCACGCCGGGTCGAAATCGGCCTCGATGCGTGCTCGGCATCAGGATTCATGGGTCCTGGCAAAGCACGTTGCTATGTAAAGGATTCTTTAAGCCCGAAACCTTGACTGAAACGAACAGATGGGCTAATCTGTGGACGCTGTTCGTACAGCGATTCACCACTGACTGCAAGGCCATGGGTAGGTTTGGGTAAGGGTAGTACGGGAAACCGTGCGTGAAAGATGCCCTTGTGGTTAGCGAATCCGGCAGCATTGAAGGCCCCTCTTCGGAGGGGCCTTCGCCTTCTCTCGAGGGCGATGACGGCCCGTCCGCAAACGAAGTACAGTGGCCCTTCGCAGACGGCTGAGGCACGAAGGTCGCGGGTGTTCGTGCGCGAATCCGGTCAGCCGTTGCACCGGGAAACGCGCGCGCCGGTAGCTCAGTGGATAGAGCGTCGGCCTCCGGAGCCGAAGGTCGCAGGTTCGAATCCTGTCCGGCGCGCCAAACCTTCCGGGCAACCGCACAGCCATTATCATGCGCACCTGACCCGGCCCGAGCCCTGCCGTTGCCCAGCGCAGGGAAGTCGTTCCAGAGGGGGACGTGGCGGTCGAACGATCGAGCCGCGCACACGACGCGGACAGGAGGAGGTAGATGAGGCACTTCCGTCTTCTTACCGCATCGGCGGCGGTCATGCTCCTGGTCGCAGCCTGCAGCAGCCCGGGATCGGGCAGCAGCTCGCCGACCGCGTCGGGCTCGGGCGCCCCATCGGGCACCGCGGATCCCAAGGCCGACTGGCCGGACAGCATCACCGTCGGCTTCGTGCCCTCACGTGAGGCCGATGCACTGGTCGAGAAGATCCAGCCGGTGGCCGATGCCCTCAAGGCCGACCTCGGCATCGAGGTCAAGGGCGTCGTGAGCAACGACTACACCGGCCTCGTCGAGGCGATGGGCTCCGGGCAGGCCGATATCGGCGCCTTCGGACCCACGGCTCTGCTGCAGGCACGGGACCGCTCCGGTGCCGAGATCATCCTGCAGTCGGTGCGCAACGGCGGCGCGACCTATCACACCCAGTGGATGACCAACAACCCGAGCAAGTACTGCGCCGACACCCCGGTCAAGAACGACCGCAGCGGCTCGAATGGCAAGGTCCTGACCTTCCTCAACTGCAACGGCACCGACCACGACGCAAAGGAGATCGTCAGCGGACCGATGGGCGAGGACGCGATCGCCAAAGTCAAGGGCGCCAAGGTCGCGTTCGTGGAGCAGACGTCGAGCTCCGGCTACGTCTTCCCGGCCCTGCAGCTTGTGCAGGCCGGTATCGACTACCAGAAGGATATCCAGCCGATCTTCGCCGGTAGCCATGACGCGGCAGCGATCGCGGTGTGCAATGGCGACGCCGAGGTCGGTGTCAGCTTCGACGACGCGCGCAGCATCGCCACCACCGACTGCGACCTGGCGAACAAGGTCGTCGTCTTCGCCTACTCGCCGGAGATCCCCAACGACGGCTGGGCGGTGCGTGGCGACCTGCCCGCCTCCCTGAAGACGGCTATCACCCAATCACTGCTCGACTACGCGCATAGCGAGGCGGGCAAGAAGGCGCTCAACGACATTTACCAGATCGACGACCTCGTGCCGGCCAAGGCGGGCGCGTACGACATCGTCCAGGAGGCGAACACCAAGATCCAGGCGGGCGGCTAGCCGGCTGGCAACGAGACGGCTCGGGGGTGGCCGCTGGGCCGCCCCGTGCTGCATGGGTCGATGATTCGCTTTGACAACGCCTCGGTGGTGTATCCAGGGGGCGTTCACGCGCTGACGAACCTGACCCTCGAGATCCCGGACGGCCAGATGGTGGTCGTCGTGGGCTTGTCGGGCGCGGGCAAGTCGACGCTGATCCGGGCGGTCAACGGCCTGGTCCCCCTGACGAGCGGCGACGTGAGCATCGACGGGCGCAGCGTCACGAAGGCCAGCGCGCGCGAGCTGCGAGAGATCCGGTCGAAGATCGGGATGATCTTCCAGACCTTCAACCTGGTGCGGCGCAGCAGTGTCCTGAACAACGTCCTGATGGGACGGCTGCACGACACCTCCACGCTCCGCGCGCTGTTCGGCCGCTACCGGCCGGAGGACGTCGAGAAGGCGATGCGATCGCTGGAACGGGTGGGGATCGTCGAGAAGGCGTACGTCCGTGCCAGCAACCTGTCGGGCGGCCAGCAGCAGCGCGTCGGCATTGCCCGCGCGCTCGCCCAGGATCCCAAGATCATCCTGGCCGATGAGCCGGTCGCCTCGCTCGACCCGCCGACCAGCCACGTGGTCATGCGCGACCTGCAGCGGATCAACCGCGAGCTCGGCATCACGACCATCATCAACTTGCACTTCCTCGACCTGGCGCGTGTCTACGGCGAGCGGATCATCGGCCTGCGCGCCGGCGAGCTGGTCTACGACGGCAGCGGCGCCGCGGCCGATGAGAAGGTCTTCCGCGATATCTACGGCCGGTCGCTGACCGCCGACGACGTGCTTGAGGCCTCGGCGGTCGTATGACCTCCGCCGCCGACGGAATGCGGTCAGCCGGCGGCGCAGCGCGGCCGAGGCCTCCCGGCCGTTCGGTGGCGCTGCTCGCTTCGCTGTTCGTCTTCGTGGCGATCTCCGCCTGGGCGGTGGCCGGCATCGACCCGGACTGGGGGCGCATTCTCGCCAATGTCGGCAAGGCGCCCAAGATCATCTCCGAGTTCTGGCCGCCGAACCTCGCCTTCGCCGGGAAGACCGTCGACGGCATGCTCGAGACATTCCAGATGGCTGTCGTGGCCACGGCGATCGGGTCACTGATCGCCGTCCCGGTCGCGTTCCTGGCCTCGCGGATCTCGGCGCCGGGCCGCTGGGTCCTCGCCATCGACCGCTCGGTCCTGAGTGTGGTGCGCTCCGTGCCGGACATCCTGTACGCGATCATCTTCGTGGCGGCACTCTCAATCGGACCGCTGCCCGGCATCCTGGCCCTCATCCTGTTCAACATCGGCGTCATCGGCAAGCTGCTGTCGGAGACGGTTGACGGCGTGGATCCCGGGCCGCTCGAGGCCGCGCGGGCAACCGGTGCCGGCCATGCGCAGGTCGTCTGGACGGCGGTCATGCCGCAGGTCCTGCCGAACTACGTCGCCTACGCCCTCTACACGTTCGAGCTGAATATCCGCGCCTCGGCGGTCGTGGGCTTCGTGGGGGCGGGTGGCATCGGCCTGGTGCTCGATACCCAGCGCAAGTTCTTCAACTACGACAACGTGGCCATGATCGTCCTGGAGCTGTTCGTGCTGGTTGTCATCATCGAGTTCATCTCCGAGCGGCTGCGACGGAGGCTGGCCTGATGGCGGCCCTGGCGGTCGGAGCGGTCGATCGGCCGCGGCGACCGTCATCGCTGCGCCGCAACGTGGCGCTGGCTGCCGTGCTGGCGCTCGTCCTGTGGTCGCTGTTCGCCAGCGACCTGCCGTTCGATCGGCTGCTGCGCCTGCCCGGGACACTGGGCAAGATCGGCGGCGAGATGCTCTTCTTCCCGGACTGGTCGTACTTCCCGAACGCCTGGGAGGGAATGGTCGAGTCGATCCAGATGGCCTGGATTGGCACCATCATCGGCGCGGTCCTTTCGCTGCCACTTGGCTTCATGGGCGCCAAGAACGTTTCCGGCGGCCCCCTCTCGATCGTGATCCGGCAGCTGCTCAACGCCATCAGAGCCTTCCCGGAGATCATCCTCGCAGTGCTGCTGATTCCACCCCTGGGACTGGGCCCGGTGACCGGCGCGGTGGCCCTCGGACTGCACTCGATGGGCACGCTTGGGAAGCTGACCGCGGAGATCATCGAGGGGATCGACAGCGGACCGGTCGAGGCGGCCCGCGCCACAGGCGCGAACCAGGTCCAGACGCTCCGCTGGGGGGTCCTGCCGCAGGTGCTGCCGGAGATCGTGGCCTTCTGGATCTACCGCTTCGAGATCAACATTCGTGCTTCGGCGGTGCTGGGCGTGGTCGGAGCGGGCGGGGTGGGCCAGTCGCTGGTCAACACCGTGACCTTCCAGCACTGGGACAAGGCCGGCATGCTGCTGGTCGTGATCATCGGCACCGTGATCCTGATCGACCTCGCTTCCGGACGCATCCGTCGGCGGATCATCGAGGGCGGTAGCACGCCGAGCCGCGGCGAGCTGGTCGCGCAGCCGGAGTTCGCCACCGAGATTGGGTGACGCAGGCGGAGGCAGGCCGCTGACGCAGGACCGCCATCCCCTGGCTGCGGCCGCTCCATTCCAGAACGCATCGGTCGTTCCAAAGCCGGCGCCGTAGCACGGCATGATCGGTCATCATCGCTGAATGGAGAGACTGATCCGGCGAGATCGCCTCGTCCGTGAAGCCGCGGAGGATCGGCTCGCGCCGGCCGCGACGCGCTCGACGCGAAGCCGCGGGCGCGAGCGCGACGAGCCGCCAGACGAGTTCCGGACCGCCTTCGAGCGTGACCGCGACCGGATCCTGCATTCGAAGGCCTTCCGGCGGCTGAAGCACAAGACCCAGGTCTTCATCAATCCCGAGGGCGACCACTTCGTCACGCGCCTGACCCACACGCTGCAGGTGACCCAGATCGCGCGCGCGCTGGCCGCCGCGCTGAGCCTCAATGAGCCCCTGGCCGAAGCCGTCGCGCTGGGCCACGACGTGGGCCACTCGCCATTCGGGCACACCGGTGAGGACGCGCTGTCGCCCTATTTCCCGAGCCCGATGGCTGGCACCATGCGGCCCAGAGCGTGCGGATCTACGAAGTCCTCGAGCAGCTGAACCTGACCTGGGAGGTGCGCGACGGGATCCGCGCCCATTCCTGGAAGGTCGAGCCGCCGCCGGCGACCTGCGAGGCGATCTGCGTTCGTTTTGCCGACCGGATCGCCTACCTGAGCCACGATGCGCTCGATGCCATCCGCGCCGGCGTCCTGTCCGTGGATGCCTTCCCGAGCGCGGTGCGCCAACGGTTCGGCGAGCCGGGGCGCGCCTGGATCGCCGAGATGATCGGCGCGCTGATCGAGCATTCGCTGAGCGTCGGGCGAGGTCGAGATGGACGCCGACACGCTGCGGGTCATGAACGAACTGCGCGACTTCATGTTCGAGCGCGTCTACCAGGCATCCGACCAGCTGGCACAGCAACGGCGCGCGGTGTCGATCATCCGCAACCTCGTCGACTACCACCTTGCCCATCCCGACGAGATGCCGGCGACGTATCGCGACAACGACGCGCCGCTGCCGGTACAGGTCGCGGACTACGTCGCCGGCATGACCGATCGCTTCGCGCTGACCACCCACGATCGACTGTTTCGCCCGGCGTTGTAGCCGCCGCCCGACTAGCGAAAGACGCGCAGCGCTCCCGGGCGGAGCGTGAACGTCACAGGGGTCGTGCCGATCGACCGGCCATCGGCATGCGCCGGCAGCACACCGTGCGCGGCCTGGACGGTCACTTCGCGAGCCTGGTGGCGCGTGATGCGCGGCTCGCGCCGCGGCGCGCCACGGGCGACCCGGGCGAAATGGCGCAGAACCTCGAACCGGCTCATGCCGGAGAAGATCACGACCTCGAGCAGGCCGTCCGCAGGGTCCGCATCCGCGGCGAGCGCAAACCCCATGCCGAGGTACGGCCCATTGCAGATTGTCACGGCCGGTGCGCGGGTGCCCAGCCGGCGGCCGTCGAGCGTCAGGCGCATGGCGCGTCGGCGCTGGCGCAGCGCTCGGACAAGCGCGCGGGCGCCTCGCCACAGGCCGCGTCGCTCGGAGAGCTCGACCGCGCCGAAGCCGGCCGCGTCGAGGCCGACGCCTGCCGCCTCGAAGAACGGGTGCTCCTCGGCGCCGCCTTCATGGCGAGCCATCCCCACGTCCATGGCCGTCGCCTCGCCTCGCGCAATCGCCTCGAGCGCCGCGTCCAGGGTGCGCGGCACGCCGAAACCATGCGCCACGTTGTTGAAGCTGCCCCGCGCCAGGATGCCCAGGGTGGCATCGGTCCCGGCGACCCCCGCAGCGGCGAGGCCGACCGTACCGTCGCCCCCGGCCACGACAACGTCGCTGCCGTCGTGCGCGCCGGCGGTGGCCAGGGACCGGACGTCGTCCGACTCGGCCAGGACGTGCAGGTCGACCGCCAGGTCGCGCTGGCGAAGAGCTTCGGCCAGAGCATCCGGCTCGAGGAGGGCCGGGTCATCGGCCAGGTCGGGGCCCGAGCCGAGCTTTCCTCCGGCCTCGGGGTTGACCAGCAGCAGGAGCGGCCTGCGCGTCATGACGCGCTCGGCGAGACGGATCCGAGGCGATAGCCGCGGTAGGTGCCGTCACCGCATTCGACCGAGATCTCGGTCGGGCGGGGCGCACGCGGGTCGCTGACGTCCGTGCCCGGCGGCCCATACACCCTGCGCGTCGCCAGCCCGACCAGCGTCGTTCCGATCGCCTTTGGAGGCGCTGCCCCGGGCAGTTCCGGCGACGACGTGACTCCACCGACCGCCAGGTAGCTCCCGTCGACCGTGCGCAGCTCGTCAAAGCAGCCGATGCGCGAGGTCGCCAGCGAGAGGGCGAGCAGGCCGACCCCCACGAACACGAGTGATCCGACCACAAGACAGCCGGTCGCGCGCCAGTTCAATGGCTGATCTCGAAGCGCGGAAACTCGCCGCTGGCCGGCTCGCGCCGGATGTCGACACGCTCGATGCGCGCCCCGGCGGGCCCGTTGCGGAGGCGCTGGGCGAACGCCTCGAGCTCCTCGAAGCGCCCCTCGGCCAGGATTTCGACCGCACGCTCGTCTTCGTCATTGCGCACCCAGCCGGTCAGACCGAGCTGCTGTGCCTCGCGCTGGGCCCACCATCGGAACCCGACGCCCTGCACGCGGCCGATGATCCGCGCCAGCAGCCGCTCGAGCTCAGGCATCGACCGATGGCCAGGCCAGCATGGCGACCTGCATGGCGAGCTTCGGAGCCGCGTTCTGCAGGAGCGCCTCGCGGATGCGCTCCAGCTTCGCCATGAACGCCAGCAGGACGGCCGGTGCGATGCGTCCCGCCGCCGCCTCCATGCCGCTCAGCAGCTCGATCGATGGGGCGATGCTCGGTCGTCCGGCACGGGCCACCAGCAGGTCGCGCCCGAGATCCAACCATGCGTCGATGACCAGGAGCGCGGCGCCACGCAGCGCTCCGGCCGAGATCGGCTCGTCATCCAGCGGCGGCGCACCGCTGCCGAGCTGCGACGCGGCATCGAGCAGGTCGCGCGATCGACCCGAAGCGATCGGCGATGCCGCGCCCCAACAGCTCGAGCAGCTCCTGCTGCGTGCGCCGCCGCCAGGCGATCAGCTCGGCGTTGCGAGCGAACTCGGTCGCCCTGCCGGACAGGCCGCCGGCGATGCGCGCCAGTGCATCCGCCTGGTCGGCGGGCAGCCGCTCGTGATCCACGAGCCAGGCGACGAGCTCACCGCGCGGCACCGCCCCGATTCTGAGCGGCTGCGCACGTGACCGGATGGTGGGCAGCAGCCGGCTCGGCTCGTCGGCCACCAGGATGAACATCTGCCGCTCCCCGGGCTCCTCGAGCACTTTCAGCAGCGCGTTCTGCGCCTGTTCGTTGGCCTGGTCGACATCCTCGACAACGACGACCCGTCGTTCGCCGGCGATCGGTGAGCCGGCACTCTGCAGCAGCCAGCGGCGGGCGACCGCCACGATGCTCTCGGCGGAGCCGCGCTCCTCGCGCCATCTCGCCGGCGATCCGAGGACCAGGTCGGGATGGCTGTGGGCCCGTGCCTGCCGGCAGGCGCGGCAGCGGTTGCAGGGCCGCGCCGCGGCATCGTCGTCGGTGCAGAACAGGAGGGCCAGCAGGTCGTCGACGAATGCGGCCTTGCCGGCACCCGCGGGTCCGTGCACGAGCAGCGTGCGCTGCAGCCGGCCGCGGCCGGCGGATCGGATGGCGATCGCGCGGGCGGTCGATTGTCCCAGGCCAAGGAAGCCCGGCTGCACCTCTGTTTCGATCACGAACCCGAGTATAGGTCGCACGGACGAGGGCACCGCCGGGGCGTGAATCGGCCGCGAGTGGCATACTTCGTGCACCCCCCGTGTCTTCCCGAGTCTCAAGGAGGAACGCCATGGCCAGCGGAAGCGCCAAAGCGGCCGATGATCTGTCCTCGGGCGTCAAGTCGATCGTCGACAGGGTGCTCGAGGCGGACGTGACCGAAACGATCGCTCAGCGCGGCAAGGAGATCGCCGCGGTGCTGGCGGATGCCACCGAAACCGCCGCGGAGCGGGCGCAGCAGGCCTGGCGCGAATCGGAGCCGGTACGCCGTGATGCCCAGCGCAATCTCGGCCGCGCCTCGCGCGACGCGACCTCCTGGGGCCTGCGAGCGTGGAGCCGGGATCTGCGACCGCAGCTGAACAACCTCTGGAAACGCCGCACGCTGGCGATTGGTGCGGCCGGCGCCGCAGTACCGGCCGGCCGAGGCTTGGTGGATGCCGCCTCGGAGCGGCTCAACCTGCGGCGTCGCGAGCGGCGGCACTGGGGAGCGTTCTTCCTGGGCATGATCCTGGGAGCCGCCGCTGGGGCCGCGATCGCACTGCTGACCGCCCCCAAGCCGGGCCGCGAGATGCGCAACGAGCTCGCCGGCAAGGCGCGCGAGGCAGCTGAGAGCGCGCCTGAGTGGGTGCCGCTCTTCCAGCGGGAGCCTCATGACGGCGCCGGCGAGGTCGACGACCTCGACCAGGCGGCCAGCGCGATGCCACCTGCCGATGCCGAAGTGCCGACTCCTCCGCGCGAGACGGACGAGGGTCCCTGACCTTTTCCAGCGACCCCCCGATCGCGCACCGTTGCGAATAGCGAAGAGCGGGCCTGGCGGCCCGCTCTTCTTTCCAGATCGCTCGGTCGGCGTCCAGGCATGTCGCCCGCGCTGATTCCAGACCTCCTAGCGCGTCGTCCGCGCGGAGCGGAAGCGACCCCAGATCCCCTGCGGTTGGCCGTCGCCGTCCTCGGAGGACTCGGAGGTCTGGGCGCTTTCTGACTTCGGCTTGCGCGCGCGAGCACGGCTTGGCTTCGGCACGGGGTTGCCCGCATCGGCCGTTGGCGCGGCGCCTTCGGCGCTCGTCGACCCGGCGGCTGCCGTTCTCCGCGTACGACGTGGCTTGGGCTGCGACTCCGCACCCTCTGCGGGCGTGGACGCCGCGGACCGGCGGCCCGCCCGCTTGGGCTTCTCGTCTGGTGACGGCTCGGCCGCGGCCGCCGGCTTGCGAGTCCTTGATCGACGCGGCGCCGGCATCTCCTCGACGGCTGGCGCCGCGGCCTCGGTGGCCGGGGAGACGGGCGGCTCATCGAGCAGACCGAGCTCGGCAAGCGTCTCCGCGTCGGCCTCCTCGAAGGTGTAGGCGCGCTCCTCTTCGAGGTTGCCGAGTTGGCTGATGTCATCGAACTCCTGCCAGCCCGCCTCCTCTGGCACGTCGGCGGCCTGGGCCGTCGCTGCCCCATCGGCGGCGACATCGGCCTCGGCATGACCCCGGCGCCCGCGTCCGCGACCTCCGCGGCGGCGGCGGCGGCGGTGCTCGCCGTTCTCGTGGCCGTTCTCGTCGTGTGCCTCGGCCACGGCTGCCTGCACCGGCGCCGCCTCGACGGGCTCGGCAGGGGACGGCTCGGCGCGGCGTCGGGTCGTGGTCGTGCGACCACGCCCGCCGCGGGCGCCCCGCGTCGTGTCCCCCCCGCGAATGGCGGCCAGTGCGGCGGCGGCGACGGCGGGCGAGGCGTCACGGAAGCCGAACTCCGGCTCGACCTCCTTGGCGGGCATGGGCGGAGCGCTCATCCCCTTGGCCGCCTTCTCGCGACCGATGCTCGCGATCTTCATGATGTCGGTGAACTCGTCGGCCACGGCCAGCAGGTCCGAGCTGGTGTTCGGCCGGAAGCTGATCACCTCGCATCGGACGCCGACGTCCTGCAGCGCGCGGATGGCGGGCGCGAAGTCGCCGTCGCCGGAGACGATGACGGCGATGTCCATGCGGTCCTGGAGGCGGAACAGGTCGACGACCAGCTCGATATCCAGGTTCGCCTTGACGCGTCCATCGCCGAACTTGCGAATATCCTTGTGAACGACCTTGTAGCCGTTCTTGGTGAGGAAGTCGATGAACTTCCGCTGGTTCTCGTTTTCCGGATCGAGTCCGGAGTAGGCATAGGCGCGAATCAGATCGCGGCCCTTGGTTGCCGCCTTCAGCAGCGCGACGTAATCCACGTCGACGTCCTGCCCGCGGGCGGAGTAGTAGAGGTTGGCGACGTCAATGAAGATCGCCACGTTCTTGCTCAAGTGAGCTGTCTCCTAGATGGAATGAGATGTGGTTGGCGCCTGGTGCCCCGGCCCGGCGCGCCTTCGGATCAACCGATGGCGCGGCTCTGCAGCACTCCTCGCTTCGCGAACCCGGCCTGCTTCAGGAGCGACGGTTCAGCGGATGCGAGGGGATCGGTGACCTCCACGCGCGTACAACCCTTGTTTCGCGCCGATGTGACCAGCTGCTCGATCATCGAGCAGCCGATGCTCATGCGACGCGCGGCGTCTGCCTTGCCCGGGGCGCTCCCCTCCACGTCAGCCGGTGCGGTGGCCAGTGCATCGATGACACCGATGAACGGGCCGGAGCGAACCGACGGACGAATCGAGAGGACTCCCAGGCCGATGACCCGCCGCTCGGACTCCGCCACGACAATCGTCGCCGACGGAATGAAGAGCAGGCTGCGCAATCGATCGGAGTCGTCGCGCCGGACCTCGTCGTCGACTGCCGTGTCCTTCAGCAGGATACGGATTGCAGGCTCGACATCGGTGAGGCGTGCAGCGCGGACGTGGTACTCCAACAGGGCCTCTCGGGAGCGAAACGCAGCGCGGGCGCTGCATGACGTACCTCACAGAGGATAGCACGCTTTCCGATCGACCGCCGGGCTCGGCGGTGCGTGGGTGGGCGTTCGCGTCGAGTGTGAACCATTCATCACTCGGCGGCCTACTGAAGTTGCAGGCGACAAAACGCTTGCGCGCGGAGCGAGGGTCGCCATATGATGCGGCCCACCTTAGATACGGGCCGCGTCCTCGCGCGCCCTCCGAGCACTCCTGGAGGAAAGACCGGATGCAGAGACATGTGCGGCTCGCCGCACCCCTTGCGGTGGCAGCCATCATCCTGGCTGCCTGCCAGGGCGGCGGCAACACCGCCAGCAATGCCAGCGGCAGTGGCAAGAGCGTGACCATCGGCGTTGACCTTCCGCTCTCCGGCGGTGAGGCGCCGAACGGCGAACCCACCGTGAACGGCGTCAACCTGGCCGTGAAGGAAGCGAACGCGAAGGGCGGCGTCGGCGGCTACCAGATCAAGGTCAGCATCAAGGACGACGCGGTCAACGGCACGCACAACCCTGACCAGGGCGCGACGAACGTCCAGCAGCTGGTCAGCGACGAGACTGTGATCGGCATGGTCGGCCCGTTCAACTCGAACGTCGGCGCAGCCGAGATCCCCATCACCGCACCGGCGGGCCTGCTGCAGTGCAGCCCGGCGAACACGAACCCGACCCTGACCAAGAAGGATGCCGAGGGCAAGCTGCTTCGCGGTGATAACCCGGTCAGCTACGTGCGAGTGGCCGCGACCGACGACCTCCAGGGCCCGTCGCTCTCCGACTACCTGTACACCAAGCTGCAGAAGACGACCGTCTTCATCGTCGATGACACCGAGACGTACGGCAAGGGCATCGCCGACACGTTCGAGGCCCGCTACAAGGAGCTGGGTGGCACGGTCACCGGCCGGCAGGGCGTTCCCAACCCGGACGGATCAGCTGACTACACCAGCATCCTGACAGCCGCCAAGGGCGCCAATCCGCAGGCCGTCTTCTACGGCGGCGTGACGACCACCGGTGGCGCCAAGCTGCGCACCCAGATGGCCGACGTCGGCATGGGCGACCTGCCCTTCATCGGCGGTGACGGCATCGTCGACGGCAACGGCAGCACAGAGGGCAGCTTCGTCAACCTGGCGGCCGCGGACGCCGCGAACTCGTTCGGCAGCGTTGCCGCGATTCACGACATCCCGAACGCGGGTGACTTCACCAAGAAGTACAACGACGAGTACGGCAAGGACCCGGGTGCCTACAGCGCCCCGGCCTACGCCTGCACGCAGATCATCCTCAAGGCGCTCGAGGCGTCGGCCTCAGGCGCGTCCGACATGAAGGATCTGCGCTCCAAGGTGCGCGCCTACGTCACCGATACGAACAACAAGTTCGACACGGTCCTCGGCTCGGTCTCGTTCGACGAGAACGGCGACTCCAGCCAAAAGATCATCTCCTACTACAAGGTCGACACCACGGCCGACAGTGGGAAGGGTGACTGGGTCTTCGACTCGCAGAAGGACTTCGCCGGGCAGTAGTCCAGCCCGCCCTTGACGGGGGGCCGGAACGCAAGTTCCGGCCCCTTCTCCATTCGTCGCGTCATGGAGCTCACGCCTGGTGGACCTGTCAGTCTTCACCCAGCAGTTCTTCAACGCGCTGACGCTCGGCTCGATCTACGCGCTGATCGCGCTGGGCTACACGATGGTGTACGGCATCATCGAGCTCATCAACTTCGCCCACGGCGACGTGTTCATGGTCGGCGCATTCACCGCCATGTGGCTGCTCACCGTGCCGCTGGCCATGCACGGACCTATCGATAATCCGCTCCTGCTGGCCGGCGTGCTGGTCCTGATCTTCGCCGTCGTGATGCTGCTGATGGGCATCGTCGGCGTGATCATCGAGCGCTTCGCGTACCGCCCGCTGCGCAATGCGCCGCGCCTCGCACCGCTGCTGACCGCCATCGGCGTCTCGTTCATCCTGCAGAACATCATCCAGGTGACGTTCGGCTCCTCGCCGAAGCGCACGCCGCAGATCTTCGGCAACGACGCCCGCTTCGAGCTGTTCGGGGCCTCGATCTCGCTGCTCAGCATTTTCATCTTCCTCCTGACCCTCGCACTCATCTTCGCCCTCCAGGCCTTCGTCGGCCGCACGCGGCTCGGCCGCGCCATGCGCTCCACGGCGCAGGACCGCGAGGCCGCGCAGCTGATGGGCGTCAACATCAACCGCACCATCGCGGTCACCTTCTTCATCGGCTCGGCGCTGGCCGGTGCGGGTGGGGTGGTCTACGGCCTGCATTTCGGTCAGATCGGCTTTACCATCGGCTTCAGCGCCGGCCTCAAGGCCTTCACCGCGGCCGTGCTGGGCGGCATTGGCAATACGACCGGTGCCGCGCTGGGCGGCTTCTTCATCGGCTTCGTGGAGGTCTTCTCCGGCCAGTTCAACCTCTTCCGCTGGTCGGAGGCGATCGTCTTCGCGGTGCTCATCCTGGTGCTCGTGTTTCGCCCGTCGGGGCTCCTCGGTCAACCGAGCGCTGAACGCGCATGAGCATCGAGGACGGGACCGAGCAGCGCGGGTCGAGCTTCATCGATCAGCTCCGCGGGCGGCTGGCGCCCGTCCTGGGCTTCCTCGGCCGCCATCGCTCGCTGTCGGTGCTGCTGGGCATCACGGTGGCGGGCATCGCGCTGCCGCTCATCGTGCTGGTGCCGCCCTTCAGCACCTTCCAGGCATCCAGCGCCTGGATGAACAACTTCACGCTGGCGGGCGTCTACATCCTGCTCGCCCTGGGGCTGAACATCGTGGTCGGCCTGTCCGGGCTGCTCGACCTCGGATACGCGGCGTTCTTCGCCATCGGCTCGTATTCGTACGCGTTCGGCGCGTCGCCGTTCTCCGGCATCCACATCCCGTTCTGGCCGATGCTGATCATCGGGGCGCTGGTGGCCATGATCTTCGGCGTGCTGCTCGGCGCACCGACCCTGCGCCTGCGCGGCGACTACCTGGCGATCGTGACGCTGGGATTCGGCGAAATCGTGCCCATCGTCTTCAAGAACTCGGACACCTACACGCGCGGCACGAACGGCATCAGCAGCATCTACCCGCCGGAGCTCTTCGGCTACCGGTTCTCGACGATCGATATCCTGCCCTTCTACATCGTCATGCTGTTCATCGTGGCCTTCGCCATGATCCTCATCTACCGGCTGCAGGACTCGCGGCTGGGTCGATCCTGGATGGCGATCCGCGAGGACGAGCTGGCCGCGGCCAGCAATGGGATCAACACGGTGACCACCAAGCTGCTCGCCTTCTCGCTTGGTGCCTCGACCGCGGGGCTGGCGGGCGTCTTCTCGGCCTCCAAGCTGACCTTCGCCGGGCCGGACCAGTTCGTGTTCGCCGTGTCGTTCACGGTGCTGGCCATGGTGGTGCTCGGCGGCATGGGCAACATCTGGGGCGTGGCCGCCGGCGCGTTCGTGCTGTTCATGATCCAGAACGTGCTGCTGAAAGGCCTCAACCAGTTCTTCGACATCATCCAGGTGCCGGTCATCAGCGACATCGACTTCGTCCACTACCAGTTCCTGCTCTACGGCCTGGCACTGGTGCTCATGATGCTGCTGCGGCCGGAGGGCCTGTTCCCGAGCAAGCGGCGGCGGCGCGAGCTGCACACCGCGGAGGTAGGCGGCGAGCTGGCCGTTTCGCCCGCCGACGAGTCCAGCGGGGGCCTGGCGTGACCGCCGAGGCCGTCATCCAGGCCGCGGCCGCCGGGGAGCAGTCCGACACGCGGCCCGTGCTTGATGCCCAGGGCGTCGGCATGCAGTTCGGCGGCCTCGCCGCACTGCGCAACGTCCAGCTGCGCATCCCGGCCGGTGGCATCGTCAGCCTGATCGGGCCGAACGGTGCCGGCAAGACGACCTTCTTCAACATCGTGGCCGGCATCTTCGAGCCGACCCGCGGGACCATCTCGATCGACGGCCTGCCGCTGATCGGCCCGCCGCAGCGTGCGTGGGCGGAGCCAATCGTCTGGGTTGCGCCCTCGGTCGTCATCCTGCTCGTCGGCTGGCTACTGAACCTCGTCAGCGGCAACCCGGTGGTGTTCGAGACCGCCATCCTGCTGGCCATCGGCGTCCTGATCATCTCGCTGCTGGTGGCCATCATCCGGCCCCCCCGGTACCGCGTCGCGCTGGCGCGCCTCGGCATCTTCAAGAGCGCGCAGACGCACCACATGGTGCGCGCGGGGATCGGCCGCACGTTCCAGAACATCCGCCTGTTCCAGAACATGACGGCGCTCGAGAACGTGCAGGTCGGGATGCATCTCAAGCTGACGTCGACCCCGGTGGATGCGCTGCTCGCGTCTCGCCGCCAGGCCGCCGAGGAAGAGGAATCGCGTGTGCGCGGGCGCGAGCTGATGGCCAAGGTCGGGCTTGCCGGTCGGGCGGACGAGCTCGCCCGCAACCTGCCGTACGGCGACCAGCGCCGGCTGGAGCTGGCACGCGCACTGGCCAACGACCCCAAGCTGCTGCTGCTCGACGAGCCGACCGCCGGCATGAACCCGAATGAGACGGCCGAGATGACGGCGCTCATCGGTCGGCTGCGGCGCGATCTCGGCGTGGCGATCCTGCTGATCGAGCACGACATGCACGTGGTCATGGGCATCAGCGACCGCATCACGGTGCTCGACCACGGCGAGCAGATCGCCGAGGGCACGCCCGAGGAGGTTCGTCGCAACCCGAAGGTCATCGAAGCGTACCTGGGTGCGCCCGAGTGACGACCGAGAGGCCGGGGGCGACCGACGCTCCGGGCACCGTCGCCGCAGCCCCGCCGCAGGCCGACGCACCGGGCCCCCAGGCGGGCTCTGCGGGCAACGGCCAGGCGGAGGACATCCTGAAGCTGGACGGCGTCCATACCTACTACGGCCACATCCACGCGCTGAAGGGCATCAGCCTGAACGTACGCCGGGCCGAGATCGTGACCCTCATCGGCTCGAACGGTGCCGGCAAGACGACGACGCTGAAGACGATCAGCGGCCTGCTGCGCGCGCGGAAGGGAAGCCTCACGTTCGACGGCGAGGATATCTCGCGCGTCGAGGCGCATCGCCTGGTGAGCCGCGGCATCGGCCACGCGCCGGAGGCGCGGCGCATCTTCTCACGCCTGACCGTCCTCGAGAACCTGCAGATGGGCGGCTTCACCCGCACGGCCGCCGAGATCAGGGAGGAGCTGGCGCGGGTCATGGACCTGTTCCCACGGCTCAAGGAGCGCGAGCACCAGAAGGGTGGCACCCTCTCGGGCGGCGAGCAGCAGATGCTGGCCATCGCGCGCGCGTTGATGTCGAAACCGAAACTGCTGCTGCTCGACGAGCCGTCTCTCGGGCTGGCGCCCATCCTGGTGCAGCAGATCTTCTCGATCATCGGCGAGATCAACCAGCAGGGCATGACCATCCTGCTGGTGGAGCAGAACGCCCTCCAGGCGCTCAAGGTCGCCAACCGCGGCTACGTACTGCAGACCGGCAACATCATCCTGGCCGACACCGCGTCGAGCCTCGCCGCCAACGAGCAGGTCCGACAGGCCTACCTGGGCGAGATCTAGGTCCGGGCCAGACCGATGTCCGCGGACCCCCCGGCACCTCGCCGTCCGCCACGCGACTACCGCCCCGACCTCCGCCCCATGCTGCTCTTGCTCGTGCTCCTCGTCGTGGTGGTGCTCGCCTGGCTGTTCATCAGCCCGCTGATCCTGCCCCCCGCGCGCTGACGGCGGTCGCGGTACCGTTTTCGTCGTGAAACCGGCCCTGACGTTGCTCGTGGTCGCGGCGCTTCTCCTGACCGCCTGTGGTGGCGCACCGACGCCGTCCCCGGTGGGCGCCTGGCCGCGCGGCACGATCCAGCAGCCGCAGGCGGTCACCGCGCAGCCGTCGTCGAGCACCGCGTACTGCGCGCCGTGCCACCCGAGCGTCATCACCGTGATGCGTGACGTGGCGGCGACCCGCGACGGCTTTGTGGCGATCGGCTCGCGGACGCCCGACACGGCCGTGGTCTGGTCCTCGGCCGACGGGCAATCGTGGAGCATCCAGGATGGTTTCCCCGACCCGGCCGGAAAGAAGCTGACCGGCGTGGCGACCAGGGGGTCGACCATCGTGGTCGTCGGGCGCGGCCCGAAGGGGCCTGCCGCCTGGGTGTCCACGATCCCCGGTCGCTGGCAGGCGGCGGCCATTCCGGCGATGGAGGGAGCCATGACCACGGTGACCGCCACCGCCGATGGCTTCCTGGCGGCCGGCTATCGCGGGCCGGAGTTCGGGGCGGCCGACGCCGCCCTGTGGCGATCGAGCGACGGAGCACGCTGGCAGCCGATCAGCGACGGACCGCCGCTCGCGGACGGCCGCGTCGGCGCCGTGGCGCAGGCACGCACGGGGCTGGTGGCGGTCGGCACCACCGGCGACACGAGCGCGGGCCGCGCGGCCGCGTGGGTCTCGCGCGACGGGCTGCAGTGGACGCGGGCACCAGCGCAGCCCAGCCTCGAGGACGGCGCCATGCTCTCGGTCACTGCCACCGCCGGTGGGCTCGCGGCGGTCGGGCGCATCGCCTCCGGCGACCGGGCAGCGGCGTGGACCTCGACCGACGGGCTGGCCTGGACTCGTGCCCCCGACGCGGCATCGTTCGCCAGCAGCAGCACCTACGCCCCCCATGCCGAGATGAGCGATGTGCTGGCAACGGACGACAGCCTCGTGGCAGTCGGCTGGAACTCGAGCGCGTCGAACGGCAGCGCCGTGGTGTGGACCTCCACCGATGGCCTGGCCTGGACACGAGCGACGGCAGAGTCCGGATTCTCCGGTGGCGGCATGAACGGTGTCGCGCTGGGGCGCAGGGTGATCGTGGCGGTGGGCAGCACCGGCTGGCCGGACACCCACGCGGCCACCGCCTGGCACCACGCGCTGGCGCGAGCCGGCTAGGTCAGCTGCGGCGCGTGCCGAAGCCGCTCCCTGCGCCGTACAGCACCAGGGCGATGCCGACGGCCGCGACGGCCAGGCCCGGTGAGCGCTGCGGCAGCGGCAGGTAGCCCACCGACCAGAGCTCGTAGAAGCGGTACGCCAATGCCGCGCCGGCCAGTAGCCCCAGCAGCAGGTAGATGATCGGGGCGTCGAGGATGAAGCCCCAGCGACCGCGCATGTAGCCGATGTCGAGCAGGACGAGCGAGGTCAGTGCCGCGGCGTAGATGAGCAGGCCGGGGCCTTCCAGCCCGATCCCGGTGGACGCCGGCACGGCGACGCCGCTCACCGACTCGCCGCCGGCGTGCCACCACGGCAGGAAGCCGGCGACGATCATCAGCAGGCTGCCGAGCAGGACGAGGAAGCGGAAGCGGCCGCCGGATCGGTCGCCCATCGGCTAGCCCTCTGGCGGAGCGGCCGAGTAGACGGATGGTCGGAGCACGCCGACGTACGGGAGGTTGCGGTAGCGCTCGTCGTAGTCGAGGCCGTAGCCGACGACGAAGCGGTCGGCGATGCTGAAGCCGCGATAGTCGATCTCGATCTCGGCCAGGCGACGCGCCGGCTTGTCAAGCAGGCAGCACACCCGCAGCGAGGCCGGGTTGCGCTCGGCGAGGTAGCGCAGAAGGTAGTTCAGCGTCAGGCCGGTGTCGATGATGTCCTCGACGACCACCACCTCGCGCCCCTCGATCGGGCGTGACAGATCCTTCAGGATCCGCACCTGGCCGCTCGTCTCGGTGCCGGCCCCGTAGCTGGAGACCTCCATGAGGTCGAGCGACAGCGGAATGTCCATGCCGCGCATCAGGTCGGCCAGGAAGACGATCGATCCCTTCAGCACGCTGACCAGCACCGGGTCGCGCCCGGCGTAATCCCGGCTCAGCTGGCGGCCGAGCTCGGCGACGCGCGCCTGCAGCTCATCGGCCGAGAGGAGGATCTCCTCGACGTCGTCGTGGATGGTGCGCGTGGGGGCGGGATTCATGAGCGGGCCCCGTTGGCGGCGGCGACATCGGTCAGGAACGAGAGCCGGCCGTACTTGAGCATCAGGGCCTTGAAGTCACGGGCGTAGAAGAGCTTCACGCGAACCTCGGGATACAGCTGGCGCAGGTGGCGCAGCTTGCGATTCTTCTTGCGGACCAGCGACTGCTTGAGGGTCGTCAGCTCCACGTAGAGGTCGACCTCCGGCAGGTAGAAATCGGGCGCGAACGACTCGACGACCGCGCCGGCGGCGTTCCAGGAGATGGGGAAGGTGACCGGTTCGTATCGCCACGTGACACCGTAGTAGTCGAGGATTCTCGCGAGCTCCGCTTCGCTCTCGTGAGCGAAGCGCGGCTGCGTGCCGGTGCTCAGACTCGCCGCCACTCGACCTCGATCCTAGCCGTCGCGCTCGGGTTGGTCGCCATCGAATGCGAGTATAGGCGGACGACTTATCCACAATCTTGCGAAACGCGTGCAGGTTCGTGGATAACCGGCTTGCCACCCTGCGCCGCCGGCTGCTAGCCTGGCAGTCCTGCTTCCACCGGCCGCCGAGTACGGTAACCGGGTGTCGACGGGGCCGATGCGAAAGCCGGCTCTCCAAACCGTCGGCGCTCATTGGGAAAACCGAAAGGCTGCCGCGGGAGCATGTTCTTGTCCCTGACCGATGGCGCCGCCGCCTCGGCGCGCCGGTCGCTTGCCCTCCTGCTGGAATCCGCCCCGCAGTACGAGCTGCCGGCGGGTGCGCTCGACGCGCTGCAGCACTACGTCGCGCTGCTGCTGGGGGCGAACCGTCACTCAACCTGACCCGGGTGGTCGAGCCTCATGAGGTCGCGCGGCTGCACCTGCTCGACGCGCTGGCAGCGCTGCCGCTGCTCGACGCGCTGGGGCCGCGCACCGCGGTCGACCTCGGCTCGGGGGGCGGCGTACCGGCCATTCCGCTGGCCATCGCCCGGCCCGGTATCCGCTGGGCGCTCGTCGAGTCGGTTGCCAAGAAGGCCGCCGCCCTGCGCTCGTTCTGCGAGGCCCTGCAGCTCGCCAACGTCGAGGTCGTGGCCAGGCGAGCGGAGGAGGTCGGCCGCGATCCGGCGTTGCGCGAATGCCACGACATGGTGACGGCGCGGGCGTGTGCCGCGTTGCCCGTTCTCGCCGAGCTGGGACTGCCGCTGCTGCGCCGCGGCGGGGAGCTGATCGCCTGGAAGGGGCCGCTGGTCGACGGCCACGACGAGGTCCGGGACGGCCGCTCCGCGGCCGCGCAGCTCGGCGGCGGTGAGCTGCGCATCGTGAGCCCCGGGATCGCTGCGCTCGGCGGGCATCGCTTCGTGGTGCTTTCGAAGCTCGCGGCCACGCCTGACCGTTATCCCCGCCGCCCCGGAATGCCGCGCAGACAGCCGCTGGGCTGAAGGACGGGCGCCATCGGTATACTCGGCCCGCCCATGCGCATCGCCGTCCTGTCGGATATCCATTCCAACCTCACCGCGCTCGACGCAGTGCGCGCCGACCTGCCCGCCCACGACGAGATCTGGGTGCTGGGCGACATCGTCGGCTACGGTCCGCAGCCGAACGAGGTGATCGGCGCGCTGCAGGAGATGGGGGCGCGCAGCGTGCTCGGCAATCACGATGGCGCGGCCATCGGCACGGTCGATCCGCGCGACTTCAACCCGGACGCGGCCGAGGCCATCAGGTGGACGGCGACCGTCCTCGACGACAACGCGCGCGCCTACCTGGCGAGCCTTCCCGAGGTGCGTCGCGAGGCCGACATCACGGCCGTCCACGGCTCGCCGCGCAACCCGGTGTGGGAGTACATCACCAGCACCTCGATCGCGATGGCCAACCTCGAGGCCTTCGACAGCCGGCTGTGCCTGTTCGGGCACACCCACCTGCCCATTGTCTTCGCGTCGGATGGCGAGCGCGGCACGGCGCTGGCCGCCATGCCCGACGAGCCGATGCCGCTGCACACCGGGCGGGCGCTGCTCAACCCCGGCAGCGTTGGACAACCACGCGACGGCAACCCGGCCAGCTCGTACCTCGTGCTCGATACCGATACGAACGTCGCGCTCTTCCGACGCGTCGCCTACGACGTCGAGGAGACGCAGCGTCTGATGCGCCAGGTCGACCTGCCGCAGCGCCTCATCGAGCGCCTGTCATGGGGCCGATGAGCCACACGGCGGGCGGCGTGCTGGTCGAACGCGCCGGCCTGCCCGTTGGCGAATTGGCGGTGACAGCAGACGACAAGCTGAGTGACGAGTTCATCGTCGACGGCACGATCACGGTGCCCCCCGCCGGAAACGCGCCGTAGGATATCTGTCGCCATGATCTTCGGTCGGCGCCCCGAAAAGCGCTTCGCACTGCTCCATTACGAGCGCATCCTGGTCCCTGTCGGCGGCACCGAGGCTGACGAGACGGCGCTCCGCGCAGCGGCGACGCTGCTCGCGGGCACGAGCGGCGGCGTGTACCTGCTGCACGTCATCGAGGTGCCGTTCGATCGGCAGCTGGACGACGAGGACACGCAGGCGATCGCCTTCGCGGATGAGGTGCTCGGCCGCGGCGAGGCATTCCTGACCGAGCAGGAGGTCCGTGTCGAGAGTGGCGTCGTGCAGGCTCGCGCCGCCGGAGCGGCCATCGTCGATGACGCCGTCGAGCGACGTGCCGACGTGATCGTGATGGGGCTACGCTATAAGAAGCGCTTCGGCGGCCAATGGGACGCCGGACGCACCGTTCCCTATGTGATGCGCAACTCGCCCGCGCCGGTCTGGTGTCTGCGCATCGAGACGGAGGACCTGGCACACACACCATGAAGGTCATGATCATCGGCTGCGGTCGCGTCGGCGCACGGACGGCAGCCGAGCTGGACCGCCGCGGCGACAAGGTGACGGTCATCGATGAGAATGCTCGGGCGTTCAGTCGCCTGCCGTCGTCGTTCGGCGGGATCACGGTGCGCGGCACCGGGACCGACGAAGACGTGCTCCGCGGCGCCGGCGCCGAGCTGTCTGACGTGCTCATGGCCCTCACCGAGGGGGACAACCGCAACGCGCTGGCAGCACAGCTCGGCAAGCACATGTTCGGCATCCCGCGGGTGATCGCCAAGATCAACGATCCGCTGCGTGCCGAGGCCTACCGCTCGTTGGGGCTGGAGACCATCTGCCGGACCGTGATGCTCTCGGACGCGCTGGTGACGGCCGTCGTCGAAGGCCCGGGGGCCAGCGAGTTCGTCGAGCAGCCGACCGCCGAGCCGTTGCGCGGCGCGCCGAGCCCCGGGTCGCTGGCGCACCAGGAGGCGCATGCCGCCATCCAGGCCGAGGCGAGCGAGGATGACCCGGCAAGCGACCGAGCCGAGGCGAGCGATGGCAACGAGGCGAGCGCCGGGGTCGCGGGATCCGACGCGGCCGAAGAGGAGGACGCCTGACCGATGTATGTCGTGGTCATCGGCGGCGGAACCGTCGGCTTCTACCTCACCCGCGAGCTGCTGGCTGCAGGCCACGAGGTGGTGATCATCGAGGAGGACCCGCATCGGGCGCGCGAGATCGCCGATGAGCTGGGCAGCATCGTGGTGGCCAACGACGGCTGCGAGGGCCGCTACCAGGCCGAGGCCGGCATGGCACGCGCCAACGTGGTCGCCGCGGTCACCGGCGACGACGCGGTCAACCTCGCCGCCTGCCAGGTCGCCAAGATGCGCTTCAACGTCCCGCGCGCGATCGCACGCGTCAACAACCCGAAGCACGAGCAGCTCTTCCGGCAGCTGGCCATCGACGACACCGTCAGCCCGACGCGCACGATCCTGGGCGTCATCGAGCACGAGATCCCGGTCCACGACCTGCTGCACCTTGCCGACCTGGAGGGCGGCGAGCTGCAGATCGTGGAGGCGCAGCTCACCGACGAGTCGCCGGTCATCGGAATCCAGCTGCGCGATCTGGAGCTACCCGCCGGCAGCACCCTGGCCGTGCTGATCCGCGACGAGCGTGCTATCCAGACACGCCCCGAGACACGCCTGCGACCGGGCGACAAGCTGCTGGCCGTGACCTCCGCCGCACGCGAGGGCGAGCTGCGCACCCTGCTCATCGGCGAGTGAGCGCGCGGCCGGGCCGGGTCCTGCGCCTCTCGATGCTCGCCTGGGGGCTCGGCGACCGCGCGCTGGGCGACCGGGTCGCGGGCTTCGGCTGGCTCGTTGCCGAAATCATTGGGCTGGCGGCGGTGGTATACAGCCTCGTCGCGTTCGCCGATTCGACCTGGTACTTGCTGCCCTTCCTGCTCGGGACGCTGTTCATCGGCGTGTGGGGCTTCCAGGCCGTGCAGGCCTTCCGCCGCGCCGAGCGGATGCAGGCTGCGCGGCCGCCGACCCAGCGGGGATCGCCGGCCGCGGCGATCGCCTGGCTGACCTTGCCGCTGCTGGTGTGGGGCACCGGCTTCTGGCTCATCGGCGCCGATGGTGCGTCGCCGGGCGCCGTCCTCGACCGCTTCGTGACGGAGTGGCCGGAGCTGGCCTCCGGCCACAGCTCGTGGAAGGCGGGGCTGACGTCCGATCCCGCCGACCTCAGCGCTGTCGCCGGATCCGCGCTCTTCGACCTCGCCGCCGAGTGCGCGGCGGGCGCGCTGAGCGCCGACTGCCACGCCGCCCCGGCCAACCTGCTGCACGACGTCCGGGTGCGGCTCACTGGTCAGACCGACACGAACGCCACCGCGGTCGCCGAATCGGTCGACTACGTTCAGCAGCCGACCTCGATCCTCTTCGTCTTCAGTGGGACGGAGCTCGTGCCGGTGGCGCGCGACACCGTCCTGCGCCTGGACCTCGTCGCCCGCCCGGTGGTCGGACCGCTGGGGATCCGGCTGGGCGCACGTCACTGGCAGATCGCATCAGCCTCGCGCTGATGCGTGCTCGGTCCGACCGCTGCTCGCGGCCATGCGTGCACAGGCGATCGCGAGGCCGCTGCCACCGGGTGGAGGTAACCAGGAAGCAGCACCCGTTTCAGCCCATTCGATCCGGGATCCTGCCAGCCGATGACCCGAAGCGGCAAGCGCGAGGCCTCTACGCCGCGCCGGTTGCCGGTTAGCTCCACCGCGTGGCAAATCGGCCCGACCGGCGGCCCGGGCCCCCGCACCCCGGCCCGTTGTTCGACCGCCCCAGCCGACGTGAGCGCCCCGGCCGGCTGACAGCATCCTTGACAACGTCATTGTCAGGGTTTATGGTCCC
The DNA here is from genome assembly GCA_963716585.1 of uncultured Chloroflexia bacterium. Classification (GTDB taxonomy): domain Bacteria; phylum Chloroflexota; class Limnocylindria; order QHBO01; family QHBO01; genus JAICUY01. Next base: position 835,189 of record CAVQTN010000002.1, on the reverse strand, counting down.
ACGAAGGTAAGCAATCGCGCCTGGAACGCGGGAGACACGCAGTGGCGATCATCACCGGATTCGAGATCGATGGCGGCGCAGGCGCGTGACCGCAATTCCCGGACACGGGGCCTGCATGAGCGCGACGGGGAGAGGGTGAGTTCGCTGCGCGACCCGAACATGCCGCGATACTTCATCAGCATCGCCGCGGAACTCACCAGCGTGCACCCGCGGACGCTGCGCATCTACGAGGAGGAAGGCCTCCTCTGCCCGCAACGACGTAACAACCTGCGTCTCTACTCAGAGGCCGATATCCGGCGGGTGCGTATCATCCGCTTCCTGACCCGTCGCCAGGGGGTGAACCTGGCGGGCGTCAAAGTCATCCTTCAGCTCGAAGCGCTGGGCAAGATCCGCGTCTACGACCTGTTCGATGCCGGCGATGTCGAACGTTTCGTCGAGGAAGGCGCCGACGACGACGAGAGCCTCGACCGAAGGGAAATGTGACAAGAGTGGCATCCGAGATTCCCGACAAGAACAAGAACGAAGAGCCTGACGGCGAGGTCGAACAGATCCAGGTCCTGCCGCTGGTGGCTCTGCGCGACACCGTCATCTTCCCCGAGATGATCGTGCCCCTGCAGGTCGGCCGCGAGCGCAGCGTCAAGGCGCTCGACCGGGCGGTGCGCGCCAACCAGCCGGTGGCGCTCATCACGCAGCGAAGCGCCGAGACCGAAGAGGTCGAGAGCATCGACGAGCTGTACCCGATCGGAACCCTGGCCAAGATCGCGCAGGTCATTCGCCTGCAGGACGGCACCATCCGCGCCATCGTCCAGGGCCAGCGCCGCATCCGGCTGCTCGACGTGCTGCAGACCGAGCCGCACCTCGAGGCGCGCGTCCAGGTCGTCGAGGACGACGCCAGCAAGAGCCTCGAGGTCGAGGCGCTGATGGCATCGGTCCAGGGACAGATCGAGTCGTACGTCTCGTCGGGCGCCAGCGTGCCGCCGGAAGTGGCGGTCGCCGCGCGCAACATCACCGACGGCGGGCTGCTGGCCGACATGGTCGCCTACTCGCCGGACATGGACACCGCGCTGCGCCAGGACCTGCTCGAGACGATCGACGTCGCCGAGCGGCTGCGCAAGGTGAGCGGCTTCCTGGCAAAGCAGATCGAGGTGCTCGAGCTCAAGGGCCGCATCCAGTCGGAAGTCAAGTCGGAGATGGACAAGACCCAGCGCGAGTACATCCTGCGCGAGCAGATGAAGGCCATCCAGAAGGAGCTCGGCGAGGACGATCCGGCGGTGGCCGAGGCCAACGAGCTGCGCGAGCGGGTCGAGCAGTCGGCCATGCCGACGGAGGTCAAGGAGAAGGCCACCAAGGAGGTCGATCGCCTCTCCCGGATCCCGAGCGCATCGCCGGAGCAGGGCGTCATTCGCACCTACGTCGACTGGCTGGTCAGCCTGCCGTGGGGCGTGCTGAGCGCCGACGACCTCAACCTGGCCGATGCCGAGAAGGTCCTCAACGACGACCACTACGGCCTCGACAAGCCCAAGGAGCGCATCCTCGAGTACATGGCCGTTCGCAAGTTGGCCGAGAAGATCCGCTCGCCGATCCTGCTCTTCGTCGGACCGCCGGGCGTGGGCAAGACCAGCCTGGGGAAGAGCATCGCCCGGGCGATGGGCCGCAAGTTCGTGCGCATGAGCCTGGGCGGCATCCACGACGAGGCGGAGATCCGTGGGCATCGGCGCACCTACATCGGCGCCCTGCCGGGTCGAGTCATCCAGTCGATCAAGACCGCGGGGAGCGCGAACCCGGTATTCATGCTCGATGAGATCGACAAGGTCGGCATGGACTTCCGCGGCGATCCCTCGTCGGCGCTGCTGGAGGTGCTCGATCCGGAGCAGAACTACTCCTTCCAGGACAACTACCTGGAGGTGCCGTTCGACCTGTCCAAGGTGCTCTTCATCGCCACCGCCAACATGCTCGACACGATCCCGCCAGCCCTCCGCGACCGGATGGAGATGATCCAGCTACCCGGCTACACGCAGCTCGAGAAGCTGCGCATCGCGCAGAAGTTCCTGCTGCCCAAGGTTCTCGAGAACCACGGGCTGACCGATGGCCAGCTGCTGATCACCGAGGAGGCGCTGGTGCGCCTGATCCAGGCCTTCACCAAGGAGGCCGGCGTCCGGAACCTGGAGCGCGAGCTGGCCAACCTGGCCCGCAAGGTCGCGCGTCGGGTCGCTGACGATCGTTCGATCAAGGTCACCGTGGAGGCCGCACAGCTCGAGGAGTACCTGGGCCCGGCGCGCTTCGACTACGGCGAGCTCGAGAGCGAGGACGAGATCGGGATGGCCACCGGCCTGGTGGTCTCCGATGCGGGCGGCGACATCGTCCAGGTGGAGGCCACCAAGATGGACGGCAAGGATGACTTCATCCTCACCGGACAGCTGGGCGACGTGATGAAGGAGTCGGCTCGCGCCGGGCTGAGCTATGTCCGATCGCGGACCGCGCAGCTCGGCCTCGACCCGACGATCTTCGACAAGCAGACGCTGCACATCCACGTCCCGGCGGGGGCGACCCCCAAGGACGGGCCCTCGGCCGGGGTGACGATGGCCACCGCCATGGCCAGTCTGCTGACCGGCAAGCCGGTTCGGCGCGACCTGGCGATGACCGGCGAGATCACGTTGCGTGGCCGCGTGCTGCCGATCGGCGGCCTCAAGTCGAAGCTGCTGGCGGCGCACCTGGCAGGAGTGAGCACCGTGCTCATCCCCAAGCGCAACGAGCGCGACCTGGTCGACGTGCCGGAGGACGTGCGGCAGCAGCTGCGCATCGTGCCGGTCGAGACCATGGACGACGTGCTGCGGGAGGCGCTCATCGACGCGCCCCGCTCCGCCGCGCGCATGAAGGCCGAGCGCGCGCAGCGGCAGAAGACCGCCGTGCGCCGCGGTCGCCGTCCGCGATCGGAGGGCGAGGTGCCCGTCGCAGCCAAGCCGGTGAAGCCCAAGGGCGGCGACCAGCCGCCCGCCGGCCAGCCCGCCTAGCGCCACAGGTCGGCTCATGCACGCGATGCAGCAATTCGCGCCGAACCCTGCGCTGTGGCGCGGGTTGCTGCATCGTGCGCATCAGGCAAGGGCGGACGAGCGGCGCGCGGCGCGCCGCCGCTGTGGCCCCATCCCTCCGGTGCATGCCTGAGCGATGGACTACAAGGACTACTACGCCATCCTCGGCGTGCCAAAGACGGCGACCAAGGCCGAGATCAAGAAGGCCTACCGCCGCCTCGCACGCGAGCTCCATCCGGACCGCAACCCGGGCGACAAGGAGGCCGAGCGCCGCTTCAAGGAGGCCAACGAGGCCCAGGCGGTGCTCAGTGACGCCGAGAAGCGCAAGCGCTACGACGAGCTGGGGGCCAACTGGAACGCCTATCAGCAGGCCGGCGATTTCAGCGGACGCAGCGCCAGCGACTGGGCCGGCTTCGGGGGTGCGCCCGGTGGCACGCGCTGGACGTACCAACGCGCCAGCCCTGAGGAGATGGGCGGTTTCAGCGACTTCTTCAGCACGTTCTTCGGCGGTGGGTCGCGCGCAGCCGGCGCGGGAGGCGGCAGTCCCTTCGGCATGGGCGCTGACGGCAGCGGCTTCGAGTATGTCGACCTGTCGGACCTCTCCGGCTCGCGGACGGCACCGCGTCAGCGTCGAGCAGCGCCGGCGGCGCAGGCCACGGCCGAGGTCAGCCTCGCCGAGGTGGCGGCCGGGGCCGAGCGCCTGGTCGACGTCAACGGGCGCCGGCTGCAGGTCAAGATCCCTGCCGGCGTGAGCGACGGATCCAAGGTCAAGCTCAGTGGCGCCGTGGACGGCGGCGACCTGGTGATCACCGTCCACGTGAAATCGGATCCCCGCTTCGAGCGCGACGGTGCCAACCTTGTCACAGAGCTGCCGATCTCACTCACCGAGGCGCTGCTCGGCGGCGAGGCCCGGGTGCCCACCCTGACCGGCGGCGTCAGGCTGCGCATCCGCCCGAACACGCAGAACGGGCAGGAGATCCGCGTCGCCGGCCGTGGCCTGCCGAAACGCGGCAGGCCGAGTGAGAAGGGCGACCTGCTCGTGCGGGTGCGCGTCGTGCTGCCGACGCTGGATGACGAGGCGCAGCGCGACTTCGAAACGTTCGCGGAGGCGCATCCGCAACCGGATCCCCGCGAGAAGGTGCACTAGACCGATGCGCACGGAACGCTTTACGCAGCGCGCCCAGGAGGCGATCGTCGCCGCCCAGGAGCTGGCCACAGCCGAGGGCAACCCGCAGCTCGAGCCTATCCACCTGCTCTACAGCCTCGTCGAGCAGCCCGATGGCGTCGTGCCGGCGGTCCTGGAGCGACTCGGTCAGGAGCCGGCCGAACGTGGCACAGCGGCTGCGAGACGAGATCGCGAAGCTGTCCAAGGTGCAGGGCGCATCGGCCCAGCTGACGCTTTCGGATGAGGCGCGAAAGGTCCTCTCGGACTCGCATCCCATCTCGCAGCGGATGCACGACGAGTACGTTTCGACCGAGCACCTGCTGCTGGCGATCCTGGAATCTGCGTCGAACAGCAGCGCCGGGCGCCTGCTCGCGAGTCTGGGAATCGACCAACCATCGGTCCTGCAGGCATTGACATCGATCAGAGGTTCACAACGCGTGACGAGTGAGAATCCGGAAGCCACCTATGAGGCACTCGAGAAGTACGGGCGCGACCTGACCGAGATGGCGCGCAGGGGCGTCCTCGACCCGGTCATCGGCCGCGACGAGGAGATCCGCCGGGTCATCCAGGTCCTCAGCCGACGGACGAAGAACAACCCGGTGCTCATCGGCGAGCCGGGCGTCGGCAAGACGGCCATCGCCGAGGGTCTGGCGCAGAGAATTGTCCGTGGCGACGTTCCCGAGGGGCTGCGCGATCGGCGCGTCGTGGCGCTCGACATGGGCGCGCTGATCGCCGGTGCGAAGTACCGCGGCGAATTCGAGGAACGCCTCAAGGCCGTGCTCAAGGAGGTCACCGCGGCTGAGGGCCAGATCATCCTGTTCATCGACGAGCTGCACACCGTCGTCGGCGCCGGCGCCGCCGAGGGCGCCGTGGATGCCGCCAACCTCCTGAAGCCGATGCTGGCGCGTGGCGAGCTCCACGCGGTGGGTGCCACGACGCTGGACGAGTACCGCAAGCACATCGAGAAGGACGCGGCGCTGGAGCGTCGATTCCAGCCGATCCTCGTCGATCAACCGAGCGTCGAGGACACCATCTCCATCCTCAGGGGGCTGCGCGAGCGCTACGAGGTGCACCACGGGGTGCGCATCACCGACTCGGCGCTCGTCGCCGCGGCGGTGCTCTCCAACCGCTACATCACCGAGCGCTTCCTGCCCGACAAGGCGATCGACCTCGTCGACGAGGCCGCGTCGCGACTGCGCATGGAGATGGACTCGATGCCGGTCGAGCTCGACGAGCTGGAGCGTCGCCGGATGCAGCTCGAGATCGAGCGCGAGGCGTTGCGCAAGGAGAAGGATCCCGGCTCGAAGGCTCGTCTGTCCGCACTCGAGAAGGAGCTGGCCGACCTGCGCGAGCGCGGCGACGCGATGAAGGCGCAGTGGCAGACCGAGAAGGAGGTCGTGGCCGGCATCCGCGAGACCCGCGAGGCGCTCGAGCGGCTGACCCCCGAAATCGAGGCCGCCACCCGCGCCGCCGACTATGCCAAGGTGGCCGAGCTGCAGTACGGCCGTTCGGTCGAGCTCCAGAAGCAGCTCGGCGAGCGCCAGGAGAGGCTCAAGGAGATGCAGGCATCGGGCCGGCTGCTGCTCAAGGAGGAGGTCGACGCCGACGACATCGCCGCCGTCGTCAGCCGTTGGACGGGCGTGCCGGTCACGCGCCTGCTGGAGGGCGAGACCGAGAAGCTGCTGCACATGGAGGAGCGCCTGCATGGCCGGCTCATCGGCCAGGAGGAGGCGGTGGTTGCCGTCTCCGATGCCATCCGTCGTGCGCGCGCCGGCCTGAAGGACCCCAAGCGGCCCATCGGCTCATTCATCTTCCTGGGACCGACCGGCGTCGGCAAGACCGAGCTGGCACGCTCCCTGGCGGAGTTCCTGTTCGACGACGAGACGGCACTGGTACGCATCGACATGAGCGAGTACATGGAGAAGTTCGCGGTGTCGCGGCTGGTCGGCGCGCCGCCCGGCTATGTGGGCTACGAGGAGGGCGGCCAGCTCACCGAGGCGGTGCGCCGCAGGCCGTACCAGGTCGTCCTCTTCGACGAGATCGAGAAGGCCCATCCGGACGTCTTCAACATCCTGCTCCAGCTGTTGGACGACGGGCGCCTGACCGATTCGCAGGGTCGCACCGTCGACTTCAAGAACACGGTCATCATCATGACCTCGAACATCGGCTCGGCACTGCTGGTCGAGGCCGGCGAGTCGGGTTCGTTCGCCGATGCCTCGGACCGTGTCCGTCTGATGCTGCGCGACCACTTCCGCCCGGAGTTCCTCAACCGGGTGGACGAGATCATCGTCTTCCGGCCCCTCGACCGCGAGCAGCTGGCGGCCATCGTGGGGCTGCTGGTCGGCCAGATGGAGTCACGCCTGGCCGAGGCGGGGCTGTCGCTGTCGATGTCCGATGCCGCCCTGGCGCAGATCGCCGAGGTCGGCTACGACCCGACGTATGGCGCCCGCCCCTTGCGCCGCGCCATCCAGCGGCTCGTCGAGAATCCGCTGGCGCGTCGCGTCCTCGCCGGCGACTTCGTTCGTGGCGACACGGTGCGGCTCGACATGACTGATGGCGAGATCACGTTCTCCAGGCTCGGGCCGGCGGACGCCCCCTCGCCGGAGCCGGAGGTCGCAGCCACGAGGTAGAGGCGTCGCCCGTGGAGCCCAGGCGCGCCACCCCAACCCGAAGCGCGCCACGTCAGCGGCGGCGCATGCGTCCGACAGCGCTAGCGGTGCTTGCGGCGGCGACCGGCCGGAGTCGGCTTGGCCCGCTCGCGCTCCGTGCGGCGCGGCGGCGGCACGAAGCGGCGGCGCCGGATCTCGTCGTTGGCCGCGGCGATGAGCGGCGGAAACTTGACGAACGTGGCCCACGCCGCGACGGCAAGGCCGGGCAGCACGATGAGCAGGATCAGCAGCATCGGCACGTGGATGATGACCAGCAGCGGCACGACGCCCCAGGTGACCACGATCGACCAGAAGACCCACTCGTGGAGCGCCAGGATCGCCGGATAGCGGCGATAGCGGCGGCCGGCCGCGTTGTAGACCATGATTGCCCCCACCAGGATGACGAGTGATGCCACCCACAGCAGCGTGAAGAAGTCGGGGAAGTTGAGCGGGGTGACCGCATCGAACAGGATGCCCATCGGCCGCCGAGTATAGCCTGCGCGCCGGTATAATCGGGCCGCCGACCACCGCCGCGAAACGCGTCGAAATCCTCGGAACCTCCTCGAAAGCCCGTCGAAACCGGTCGGCCAGCCACCCGCAAGACCACCGGGAAGTCCAGCAGCAACGAGGTCGTCGATTGCGCGCCCTGCTCTCCGTCTCGGACCGCGAAGGGATCGTTGAGCTCGCCCGCGGCCTGGCGGACGCCGGCGCCGAGTGCTACGCGACTAACGGCACCCGCGCGCACCTCGCCGAGGCCGGCGTGGAAACCATGGCGGTTTCCGAGCTCACCCAGAGCCAGGAGATCCTCGGCGGCCGGGTCAAGACCCTCCATCCCAACATCTTCGCCGGCGTCCTTGCCCGCCGGGACCAGCCCGATCACCTGGCGCAGCTGGCCGAGCATGGCATCGAGCAGATCGACATCGTGGTCGTCAACCTCTACCCGTTCGTCGAGACGGTGGCCGACGCCGACACGAGCCTCGACCAGGCGCTCGACCAGGTCGACATCGGCGGCGTGGCCCTCCTGCGCGCCGCTGCCAAGAACTTCCCCGGCGTGGCGGCGGTGAGCAGCCCGACGCAGTACGCATCGGTCCTGCGCGACGTGAAGGCGCTGAAGGCGGTCAGCCCCGAGACGCGCCAGAAGCTGGCCGCGGAAGCGTTCGCGCTCACGGCGTCGTACGACGCGCACATCGCCGGGTACCTGAACCAGCAGGCCGGCACGCTCTTCCCGAACCGCCTCACGCTGGTGGTCGAGAAGAAGGCCGACCTGCGCTACGGCGAGAACCCGCACCAGCTCGGGGCCTTCTACGCCGATCCCGGCCAGCGCGGCAGCTCCATCTCGAGCGCGCGACAAATCGCCGGCAAGGACCTGTCGTTCAACAACCTGCTCGACCTCGATGCCGCGTGGAGCATCGCCAGCAACTTCAAGACGCCCACGGTCACCATCGTCAAGCATGGCAATCCGTGCGGCCTGGCCAGCGTGGTGGACCTGGCCGAGGCTTTCCGGCTGGCCCTGGAGGGCGACAGCGTCAGTGCCTACGGCGGGATCATCGGCGCCAACCGGGTGGTCGACGAGGCGACCGCGCGGGCCATCCGGCCGGGCTTCTTCGAGGCGATCGTGGCTCCCGGCTACACCGCCGAGGCGCTGGAGATCCTGCGCACCAAGCGGGGCTTCGAGATCGTCGAGGTGCCGCCGGATGAGCATCCCAGTCCCGACCTGGGAATCGGCAATTTCGACTTCAAGCGCATCGGCGGCGGCCTCCTGGTCCAGACCATCGACTCGCTGGAGGAGGACCGCAACAAGCTGCAGGTCGTCACCCAGCGCCGGCCGACCCTGGAGGAGCTCACCGACCTGCTCTTCGCCTGGCGCGCGGTACGGCACGTGAAGTCGAACGCCATCGTGCTGGCCAAGAAGCACGCCATGGTCGGCATGGGGGCGGGGCAGCCGTCGCGCGTCGTGTCGGTGGAGGTCGCGCTGCGCAAGGCGGGTGAACGGGCACCGCTGTCGGTGATGGCCAGCGACGCGTACTTCCCCTTCCCGGACGGCATCCAGATCGCGGCGCAGGCCGGGATCACCGCCATCATCCAGCCCGGCGGCAGCATTCGTGACGAGATGGCCATCGAAGTGGCCGACCGCCACCACATGGCCATGGTCTTCACCGGCCGCCGGCACTTCAGGCATTGAGCACTGCACATGCCGATGAGCTGGAGCCGATGGACAAGCTGATCTCGATCGACGCCGTGGCGGCCACCGAGGCCGGCGCGATCGCGGCCGCGCGCCTGATGGGGCGCGGCGACCGCATGGGCGCGGACCACGCGGCGGTCGAGGCGATGCGCACGGCCATGGAAGCGGCCGACATCAGCGGCACGATCGTCATCGGCGAGGGCGAGCGCGACGAGGCACCGATGCTCTACATCGGCGAGCAGGTCGGCAACCCGGAAGCGGCCGTTTCGGTTGACATCGCCGTCGATCCGTTGGAAGGCACCAACCTGGTCGCCACCGGGTCGCCGAACGCGACGGCGGTGCTCGCCGCCGCCGAGCCGGGTGGCCTGATGCACGCGCCGGACACGTATCTCCAGAAGCTGATCGTGGGACCGGCCGCCGCGGGCAAGGTGAGCATCGACGATCCGGTCGACAAGACGCTGAACACCGTCGCGGACGTGCTCGGCCGGTCGGTCTGGGACATCACGGTGGTGATCCTGGAACGCGACCGCCACGCCGCGCTGATCAGCGCCGTGCGGCAAACCGGGGCCCGAATCAAGCTCATCTCGGACGGCGACCTGACCGCGGCCATTTCGGTCGCCGTCTCCGGGACCGGCGTCCACGCGGTGATGGGCACCGGCGGAGCGCCCGAGGGCGTCCTGTCCGCGGCTGCTCTGAAATGCCTGGGCGGCGAGATCCAGGCGAAGTTCGCCTGGCGCTCCCACGAGGAGAAGGAACGCGCCCGGCGCATGGGTGTCGACGTGGACGATGACGAGCGGGTCTACTTCACCAACGACCTGGCGTCGGGCGAGAACGTCGTCTTCTGCGCGACCGGCGTGACCGATGGCGAGCTGCTGCGCGGCGTTCGGTTCTTCGGCGGCGGCGCACGCACCCACTCGCTGGTGATGAGCTACCGGCGCGGCATGGTCCGCTTCATGGACACCGTGCACATGTGGGACTACCGCAACCCGCCCAAGGTCCGCCTCTAGGCCACTGAGCTGTCCCGTAGCCGGGCCGAATCGATGGGCGAATTCCTACCCCAATTCCTACCCCCCGCTTACCTTGCCTTCCATCTGCGAATGGCGCTCACTCGGCGCACGGCGAGAGTCCGTTTCGGGCCCTCGCCCGACTATTCGTAGAGGAGATTGGAATGATCGGCAAACCGAAGCAACAACGGGTTGGCGGAAGCACGGGCAACTACTCTGATCCACGCTCGACATGCACTACGTCAATGCCAGGAACTCGAGCAGTCTAGTTTGGTAGAACATCCGAGGAAGGCGTCGGCACGAGGCTCCGCCCTCCTCGCGATTCTGATCTTGCTCGTGGCATGCGGCCAGCGCGAGCCGCCAGGCCCGCGGCACTCGACTGCGCCGGCAGTTCCTAGCGCAAGCTCGAGTGCTGTCGACACACCTGCCCTTGGAGGCGTCAGCCTCGATGTCCAGCAGATCCCAGAGAAATTCACGACACCGCTGCTCGACGTCGCTACCGACGGCTCGAGCATCGTCTGGTCGACTGGAGCGGATGCCGGTCCCGGCGTGGCACCCGACGTCTATCAGTACCTCATCGGAGGTACTGATCCGCGCAAGGTCTTCGAGAGCTCGGATCGGCGCGCGACAGCCTCCCCAATCGCCGTCAGCGGCAAGCATGTGGCCGTGGTCGAGACTGATGCCGAGGCGGAACCGGGCGCGTGGCGCCTGTGGTACGTCGCAGAACCCGGAACGGACCCCGTGTTGGTTGACAAATCCGACGGTGCGGATGGCGTCCAGGGGCCATACCCGTTCATTGCACTCGACGGTGACAGGCTCGTCTGGACAGCCTTTCACCAGCGGGCGGAGGGGCCACGCAGCGAGCTGTCAATGGCGAGCCTTCCGAGCACCAAACCGGAGATCATCGACAGCCAACCACTCAATAGGTTCGAGCATTGGTTCCCCGCTTTGGATGGAGACCACCTCGTCTATGGGTCCATCGAGACGAGTGCGACAAGCATCAAGCGGCACGTATACCTGCGCGACCTCGGCGCTCCGGCCACTAAGCCCCGGCAGCTCGATGTGACGGGAAACGCATCGATGCCCGACATCAGCGGTGACAATGTCGTTTGGAAGGAGAGCCCGGACAACGTGCTCGAGCGAGGCACGCTCATGCTGTACTCGCTGGCCTCACGCGTGGCGCGGCCGATTGCGTTCGGAGACGAGGCGATGGTCAATAACCCGTCGCTCGATGACAGATTCTTGGCGGCCGACGTAATCGATCCCACGCGCCTCTTCCTCTACGACCTGATCGCAGACAAGGCGGTGAAGCTGAAGGAATTCCCGGCCGCTGGACGAGAGGTCTACGTCCGTCCACACGTCGCCGGGGGACTGATCACCTGGGCTCACTCGCCGGCGGCGGAAGGTAGTGAGCTCATTCTCGAGTGGGCGCCCCTGCCTGAAAAGAGGTGACTCTATCCGATGCTCGACGCCAACGGGCCTGTCAAAGAGGAGGTAACCGATCGTCGCGCATTTGCCGAAGCGACCACGAATCGCCAGAGCCTCTGCCCGATTCCGGGCCGCGAGGTGTCGATACAACCGCGCAACTCGCACTTTGACCGTCTCGATACTGACGTCGAGCTGGTCGGCGATCGCGGACTGTGACGGGCTGGCAGCCAAGCGCTCCAGGAGATCGAGATCCTCATCGGTTACGGGCAACCCACCAGCTCCCGCGACAATTTGGGCCGGCATCATGATCGCGAAGGCTGTCTAGAATAATGAGCCGCCGCAGCGCCAGGCGATAGCGGCTCCCCGGAGACCGCCGTCAAGGGCCGCCCGCGCTAGAGATGACTCTCGAGCAAGCCGACTGGTCCCATGTCGCCGTGCGGCGCGTTAGACCCGTCAATGGGTTGTAACCGTCGCAATCCGCCAAACGTGAGCGTGAAACGGCGTCCGGTTCAAGGTCGGCCGGAGCCGCGGCGGGTCGAACGCTGATCACGCCGCCATCTGACAAGTGGCGCCCGCAGACGAGGCTCGCGCTGCTTCGCTGTGGCGCGACATTCACTCGGTGCCGGTCGCGACGTGTCATATGTCGGTGTGCCGCGCGTTAGACCGTCCAAGGGCCATGGAGGCCTGTCGAATCGCCGTCTGCTGAGCGTGAAATCGATGCCAGCCCCCCTCGCGCGGCCGCCTCGGCCGGACCAACGCTGCTCACGCCGTCTTTTGACCAACCGGCGCGTGGCAGCGGAAGCGCTCCTCGATGAGCCGCGCAGCTAGTCCCCGAGCGGTGTCGGATCCGCCCACTCGGGGCCAACCACGCGCGTGACGCTCTGCTCAGCGACGCTCGGCAGCAGGTCGGCGACCGTCACGTCCCGCCGCACATCAGCGCATCCCCGCCACGGCTGCAGTGATGGCGCAAGCTCGGCGAGCGGCTCCAGGGCGAATCGGCGCTCGTGCAGGCGCGGGTGCGGCACGATGAGGTCGAGCTCCAGGTCTTCGACGCATCGGCCGTCAAGGCTCAGGATGTCCAGGTCGATGACCCGCGGTCCGAAGCGCAGCCCCTGCGGGTCGCGGCCCATCGACAGCTCCAGGCGCTTGAGTGCCAGCAGCAGATCCTGCGGCGAGAGCTCCGTCTCGAGCTCGACGGCGGCGTTGCTGAAGTCCGGCTGGTCGAAGACGTCGCGCGGTGCACTGGTGTACAGCGAGGAGGCCCTGGCCACCTGCCCGATGCCGTGCAGCGCCCGCACGGCGCTGGCGAACGCCGCAGCGGTGTCGCCCTGATTCCCGCCCAGACCGATGAATGCACGCATGGCGCGCGCACTCTAGCCCATCGGCGGATGCCCCGGGACTTATCCACACCGAACTAAGGCGTGAGTAATGCGCCGATAAGCGGCGCTGCGTATGCTCTTGGCCCTTGGAGGAAGGGTGCGTCGTTGTCGGACATCAAGTACGCCTACCCGCTCATCCAGAACAAGGTCGAGCCGCCGCACTACGTGACGCCCCTGCTGCGGCGTCCGAGGCTCCTCGATTGGCTCGATGCCGGATCCACCTGCCGCGCCATGGTCGTTGCGGCGGGCGCCGGTTATGGAAAGACGACCCTCCTCTGGCAGTGGGAGCGCGAAGTCGCTTTCCCGTGCTACTGGTACAAGCTCGACCGCAACGATCGCGACTGGACGCTCCATATCAGCTATCTGATCGAGGCGATCAGCAAGCGCCATCCGGGTTTCGGACATCGGGCGCACAGCATGCTTCAGCAGCTGGGAGGCCCCGGATCCAGCCGCCCCGGCGTCGCTGCCTACCTGCTGTCGGAGATGCACGACACCCTGACCGAGCCATGCACCTTCATCATCGACGACTGGCAGTACGTCGCCAGCGTCACGGAGGTCCGCGGCCTCTGGAACCAGATCCTGCGGGACGCGCCGCCGAGCTGCCGCTTCGTCTTCGCCTCGCGCGCCAAGCCGCAGCTGCAGTTTGCCCGATTCAAGACCCACAGTGGCTACCAGGAGCTCAGGACCAACGCGCTGCGATTCACGGACGTCGAGATCGACGATCTCTTCCGCGACGTCTACCACGATCCACTGGACCCGACCGAGTTGGTGGAGCTCGAGCGTCGGACCGAGGGCTGGGCTGCGAGCCTGCAGCTTGTCGAAGTCTCGCTGCGCGAACGCAAGACACCGGAGGCGCGGCGCGAGTTCATCCAGTCGATCACCGCCACCACGGACAGCGATCTCTTCGAGTTCCTGGCCGAAGAGGTTCTTGACCAGCAGCCCGATCAGACGCGAAACTTCCTGCTCTGCACATCGATCCTGCAGCGCATCAACCCTGACCTCGCCGAGCGCCTCACCGGCGTCCACGACGGCGCACGCCAGCTTGCCGACCTCGAGCAGCTCGGGCTATTTACGTACCGGCTCGGCCCGGACGACGCGCGATATCGGTACCACAACCTCTTCCGCGAGTTCCTGGAGCGCCGGCTGATCATGGAGCGGCCCGATACCGAGGTCATCGGGCTCCATATCCATGCTGCCTCGTACTTCGAGACGCACGAGGAGTGGCCGCAGGCGATCCATCACTATCTGCGCGCCGGGTTGCAGCCACAGGCCGCGCGGTTGATCGCGAAATACGGCGAGGACGTCGTGTCGGAGGGTCGGCTGGGGCTCGTGGACGAGTGGCTGCAGCAGCTGCCGGCCAAGACCATCCACGACAACGCACGCCTGAGTCTGCTTCACGGCGAGGCATTGGGGATGCGTGGCGAGTTCGAGGGATCGCTCGCCGCACTTGCCCGAGCGCGGAGCTTCTTCGCTCGCAAGGGCGACCGACGGATGGAGGCGCTGGCGTGCCTCAAGCAGAGTTCGGTCTATCACAACCAGGGAGACGTCGGCAACAGCGCGCAGATGGCTCAAGAGGGGCTCCAGCTGGTACCTGATGACGCTCGCGCCCTGAAGCTCCGGCTTGATGGCAACGTGGCGATCACGTCCACTTGGCTCAACGAAGGCCTGGCCGCGGTCGCGCGAGTGTGCATGCGCATCGCAGCTGAAGCGACGACGGCTGGCTGGGATCATTTCGCAGCAATCGCGTTCCACAATCTCGGCGTTGCCTATCGGCACATGGGTCGGCTGCGCGAAGAGCTTAATCAGCCTTGAGAAGGCCGCCGGTCTCTGGTCTGATCTGCCAGCCAGTCCGTTCGCAGATAACAACGAACTTGACGCATAACCTGCTAATGCTCGAACGATATTCGCCGGGCAGAGCAGGCGGCGCAGCCAGGTTGCAGCAATACCCGGCCTTGGCCGAGACCGCATGCAGAGGCACAATTGCGCACGCAGCTGTCCAGAGTTCAGCAGGGGAGATTCGCGAGGCCGTTGACCATCTGCAGCAGTCCTAGCTCATCCCGCGCAACTCGAGGAACCGTCGCATGGAGGCGTCCGGTCCTTCTGATCGAGACCTTGTATCTATCGCGGCGCCGATGCGAGCGACGATGAGAGACCCATTTCTGGCGCTGTCCAGGGAGGACCGCGCGATCCTCGGCTGGCCCCGCGAGTATCAACCGCGAAGGCCTTGGCGAATCACAGGAGCACCCGCTGTCGCGGAGGGTGCCAGTTGTCCGCCACAACGTCTGAATTTCTGGCGCGACAAGGGCGCGACGCTTCCGGCTGTCATCGGCCATGTCAAGCTTGGTCCCTCTGCCCTGGAACATCAGGGGCTCGCGTGGGCTCGAGAAGTGCGTTTCGCTATGGCTCGAGCGATCCGTCGACGCTGGGCTTCTTGCGTACCTTACGCTTCTGGATTCGTGAGTATGGCCGTCATCCCGACTTCCTGGTAGTCGACTTGGACAGTGAGCATTGGTCTTCTGGTCCGCTTCCTCGAAGCCGACCCGGAATACTGGCGCGTGCCGCTGCTAGCGCTCCTGCCGAGCCTCCTGGCGAAAGACGACAACGTCTCCTGCAGCTGTTGTCAGATTTGCCAGCAAGGCAACGCTGAGCCGCATGGGTGACATCCCCGGCGAGGACGTCGCTCGCGCGCGACGACACATCAACAGCTGGCCGCACGGGATCTACATTCGTGCGTTCGGCTCACTGATATCCAGCGCGGCGACCGAAATGGCCCCGCGACGACCGTTGACAAGCGCCGGCTACGAGCACTGCTCGGTCTCTCTGGTTGTCCACAGCCGACAGGTTCTGTCGCGGAGACGCAGCCTTGACTTGCTGTGGCCGGAGGCTGGATCCCGTGCTGCCGTTAACAGCCTGAATCAGTCTGTTTCTCAGCTGCGCCGAGTCCTCAACCCCGAGCACCGTGACGGGGAGACCCCCCAGTACCTTATCTCGACGGCCGACTCTCCAGCTGAACCCGGATCTTGTTCAGACTCGGACTTGGACGATTTCGGACTCATGCGCGCGGACGCTCAAGCGTCGGCTCTCCGTCGAGCGAGGCGAACTTGCCGAGGCAATGGTCGATCATGTCCGCGGCGAATTCCTGGTCTGATCTCAAATACGAGGAATGGATGCAGCAGTATCGAGATCTGCATTCATGCGGAGGTCCGCGATGCCCTGCTGCCGCTCGCATCAAGGGAGGCGGTGATTCACCGGATCTTGTCGGTCCGTGCAGCGCAGCGCGCTGACACTTCTCGACGAATTTGATGAGAAGGCGACCTTCGCCATGGCTGGTCAGCTGGCCGCCACTGGACAGCGCTCGGTTGCACGAGAAGTCGTCGTTCGATTTACGCTGCAAGTTGCGTGACGAACTCGATGAGCCTCCCTCGGACGGAGTTGAAGCCGCGCTGCATGCTCGCCACGAGGCGTGGGCTGTACATCTACTTGTTGATTATTTCGCGACTGCCTACGGGGTTACCTCTTGACCAAGTGGGGATGTACCGATTATGGTTCTGGCTCTGATCGTAGTACTTTCGGCCTATCGAGACACTAGGTCGGCAGACTAACACTCGGTGCGGTGATCCAGCCGCTGAAAGTGGGCACTTGGGCAGCTGGGGAGCGTGTAGTGCAACCGACCGTTCCGTCACGGAGTGTGTCGGTTGTATGTGGTTCCGTACAGAAGAGGGCACCTTCTGATGGCTAAAGAAATTCTTAAGGGCTGGTAGCACCAACCCTAAACGGAGACCGGCATGCGGACATTTCGCATCAGACTCAGCGCACTGCTGGCCACCCTTGGAGCGCTCGTAACGCTGGCCTTGGCCGGGGGAGCAAGTTTCAAGGGCTGGTGAGGTGCATGATAGACTCGCCGTCCTAACCGCAGCGGGGCTGCAAGCAGGCCAGTGAGCCAGTCTGTCCGCCGTCTAGTTCTCGTTACGACAGCCGCCGCGATCGTTGCGATCGTGGCGGCTGTTCTGCTGTTTCCGGTGCGACCGCAGATCGCAGGCTGGGAAGGCCTCGCCTTTTGGATCGCCCTGACGCTACTCGGCGCTGCGATGCCGGTGCGGCTGCCACAAGGCACTGTTGCGTCAGTGAGCGCGGCGCCCATTTTGGCGGCGGTGGTTCTTGGTGGTCCTCTAGCGGCTGCAGTCGTTACAGCTATCGGGACGACGGACCCCCGCGAGGCGCGCGGCAAAGTTCCTTGGTACGGCACCCTCTATAACCATGCCGCACTGGTGTTGGCAGTCGTCGTTGGTGCATCCGTCTATGAACTGATCCACGCGGCGACCGCCAGCGCGGACCCATCGATCGTTGGAATTGCGCGCTTCGGGGCGCTAATTCTCGCGGCGGCAGTCTTCTACGTCGTCGGCTGGATCCTCGCGGTTGTCGCAGTGGCCGTTCGAACTGGAGCGGCGATAAAGACGATTTGGGCCCAGGACGTTAGCGCGGTGGCGCTGAGCCTCATTGGCCTCGCTCCACTCGGATGGTTGATGGCCGAGATCTTCCAACTTCCCAACGGCATCGGATGGTGGGCCACGCCACTCTTCGTCGTGCCGCTGTTCACCACCAGGCTCGCCTATCACCGTTACGTCGAGACGCGGGAGCTCTTCGAGCAGACGATCAAGGCCCTGGCCATGGCCGTCGATGCGCGCGACGAGCACACCCGAAACCACTCCAAGCGGGTGAGCGACATCGCGGAGGCCATGTGCCGCGTCATGAACCTGCCGGAGAATGAAATCGAGATCATCAAGTGGGCAGGGCTGCTGCACGACGTCGGAAAGATCGGCGTGCGCGACCACATCCTCCTCAAGGAGGGGCCGTTGGACAGGGACGAGCGGTTCCGCATGAACCAGCACCCGCTCATCGGCGCCGAGATCGTCCGGCCGGCGACCCAGCTCTCCAAGGAAGCGCCGCTGATCCTGCACCACCACGAATGGTTCAACGGGTCCGGCTACCCCAGCGGTATCGAGGCTCTCGACATCGAGCTCGGCGCGCGGATCCTGGGCGTGGCCGACGCGTACGAGGCCATGACCAGTTCGCGCCCCTATCGCAAGATCCCGCTGACCCACGAGCAGGCGATCGGTGAGCTGCGCAAGTACTCGGGAATCCAGTTCGACCCGGAGATCGTGCCGGTCCTGATCGGGCTCGATCGGTCCATCCTCGACCGTCCGGCGGAGCGCGACGACGACCTGCCGAGCATGCGCCACCAGGACGACCCGCGAGACCGCCCGACGGACGAACCCGAGCGCAAGGCGCTGCCGCCGTCCGCGGCCGCGGCAACGCCGACGGAGCTGCCACCAGCCAAGAGGCGGATACTCGCCGACGATGTTTCTTAGCGCGATCGTCCTCGCGCTGGTGGTTGGGGCGTTCCTGGGGGGAGGCCTACCGCGTCTTGCGCAGCTCCGGCTGCGGTGGTGGTGGCTGCTCGGGCTGGCGCTGGCCATCCGCATCGGTGCCTCCGTGCTGCGCCAGACGGACTTCGGCGCGGGCCTTCCGGTGGGCATCGGCTTCGTCGTCGTCTATCTGCTGATCCTCGTCTGGCTCGCCGGCAACTGGCGCGTGCCAGGCCTGCAGATCGCCGCCGTCGGCATCGGCCTCAACACCCTGGCGGTCGTCCTCAACGGAGGGCAGATGCCCATCTGGTCGGGCGCCTTCGCCGCCGCCGGGTTCCACCTGGGCGACATCGCCAACGACCCGTTCCACGTGCTCGTGCCGGCGACCAGCCTCGCCGGCTTCGTCGCGAATGGCGGCCTGTTCGGCGACGTGATCCCGCTCCCGCTGCCCGTCATCCGCGACGTGGTGAGCGTGGGGGACGTGCTGCTGGCGCTGGGCATCTTCAGCGCCATCGTGTACTCCATGACCCGCGCCAATGCGCCGCTGCGCGCCGCCTTCCTGCTGGGGCCGTCGCCCATGCGACCGACCGCTTCCGGCGCATTCCAGGCAGGGCTCGCCTTCTCCGGTCCGGCGGCCGGGACCATGTCGACCACCACGGCCTTCCCGGCCAGGCCGATGCGCGCGGCGGTTCCCACAGCCGAGGCCCTGCCCGGCAAGCGGGTCCGGGCCCAGTCGCCGTACCTCAGCCTCGTCCGCAACCGCAACTTCTCGCTGCTGTGGACCGGGCAACTGATCTCGTTCATGGGCGATCGGATCCACCAGATCGCGCTCGGCTCGCTGCTGGTCATGCGAGGCACGCCGGTCGACATCGGCATCACCTTCGCCGCCACCGCGCTGCCGAACGTGCTGCTCGGTCCCCTGGCCGGCGCGCTCGTGGACCGATGGGACCGCCGCCGCACCATGATCATCTCCGACGTCATCAGGGCCGCGCTGGTCCTGCTCGTCCCGCTGGCGATCGAGGTCAGCGTCGTGCTCGTCTACCTCATCGCGTTCGCCGTCGCGACGGTGAGCCTCCTGTTCCGGCCGGCCAAGAACGCGCTCGTGCCGGTGATCGTCAGCAAAGACGAGCTGGTGACCGCCAACTCGGCGAGCACCGTCAACGAGACGATCGCGGACCTGCTGGGCTATCCGGTGGCCGGCGTGATCGTCGGCGCGCTCGGCGCGCTCATCGGTGCCGCGTTCGTGCTCGATTCGGTGACCTACCTCGTCTCCGCGTTCCTGCTCTGGTCGATCGTCGTCCACTACCGCGACTCGGCTGATGGGGAGGCGATCGCTCCGGGGTCGCTGTGGCACGACATGGTCGAGGGCTGGCGCTTCCTGCTCCACCAGGCCGAGCTGTTGAGCAACACGCTGGTGAGCACCGTCGCGCAGATCGCGGTGGCAGCCGAGATCGTTGGCTCGCTGATCTACGCCCAGACCACGCTCGATCATTCGACGATCAAGTTCCCGGAGAACTACTCGCTCTTGATGGCGTCGCTGGGGCTGGGCAGCGTGGTGTCCGGCATCCTGCTGGGCCAGCTGCCGAAGCGCTGGAGCAAGGGAGCGCTGACGATCGCCGGGTTCATCGGGATGGGCCTGTCGCTGGCCGCGGCCGGCACGACGCGCGATCCGATCCTGGCGCTGCTTGCCTTCTTCTGGGTTGGGGCCTTCAACGTGGTCTGGCTGGTGCCGACCATCACCCTCTTCCAGGAGCGGACGCCGCAGCGGCTGATGGGCCGCGTCATCTCGACCCGCCAGGCGCTCGTCTTCGGCGTCATGTCGCTGTGCATGGCCGGCGCCGGCTTCCTGGCCGAGCTGATCGGCGCGCCGGGGGTCATGATCCTGGGCGGCGTCATCTGCGCGTTGGCCGGCTTCAGCGGCCTGTTCGTCCCGGCCATGCGTAACGCTCGCTAGGCCGGAGGTTCTGCTAGCCTTCGGCGGCGTGGGACCCATCCTCGATCTGGCGGTCATTGCGCTCTCCGTGCTGGTCTGCATCTCGCTGGGGCTGCTCGCCTGGACGCTGGGCGTGACCGGCGTGCAATCGGTGCTGGCGGAGCGTGCGCGCGTCGCCCAAGCGCGGGCGCGCCTGGCGGCCATTGAGCGATGGCTGCCCGAGCGTCGCTTGGCGATGGCGCAGGTCCTGGCGCAGCTGTCACGAAGAGTCAAAGGAGACCGATGACGGAGCAGCGACCCGACCGACCTCCCGGCTATCGCGGCGCCCTGCCGCCACAGACCGATGCGCTGGCGCGGCCGTGGATCCTTGCCGTCGTGGGCATCTGCGTGCTGATCGTGATCCTGGCGCTGGCCGGCCTGCCGAGCCGGCTCTTCGGGTCGCCGTCGGCCACGCCGATCTCGAGCGTTCAGCCGAGCTCGAGCTTCACGCTGCTGCCCAGTGCCTCCGTGGAGGTCTCACCCAGCCCGTAGCGCCGGTGTCGCTGCTGCGCCCTGCTGGTACGCTTTGCGTACGGCACCTATACTCGAACGACCTGCCGCTCACCCGAACTGCCCGCACCTGCGGCGCACGCGGAGGATCACATTGGCCGAAGCTCGTACCGTGCTCGTGGTCGACGACGACGGGGACATTCGCGCGCTGCTCACCGACCTGCTGCAAGGCGACGGCTACCGCGTCCAGGCGGTGCCGACCGGCGCCGAGGCGCTGACCGCGGTGGAGAAGCGACGTCCCGACCTGGTGATGATGGACGTCAAGCTCCCCGACCAGGATGGCATCGCGGTCCTCAAGGAGCTGAAGCGCGAGCACTCCGACCTCGAGGTCATCGTCATGACCGCGTTCGGCGGGAGCTCCACGGCGATCAAGGCGATGGAGCAGGGCGCCTACGACTACGTCACCAAGCCGTTCGATATCGACGACCTGTTGGCGACCCTGAAGCGCGTCTTCGAGCACGCTGACATGAGCTCCGAGGTGAGCGCCCTGCGCCTGGAGCTGGGCAAGTCCGCGGCCGAGCGCGAGCGGATCGTGGGCAGCTCGCGTCCGATGATGGAGGTCTACAAGCTCATCGGCAAGGTGGCCTCCGCCGACGCGACCGTGCTCATCACCGGCGAGTCCGGGACCGGCAAGGAGCTGGTTGCCGAGGCGCTGCATCGGGCCAGCAAGCGCAATCCGTTTCCACTGGTGAAGGTCAGCTGCGCGGCGCTGCCGGAGAGCCTGCTCGAGACGGAGCTGTTCGGGCACGAAAAGGGCTCGTTCACCGGCGCGATGACCATGCGCAAGGGCCGGTTCGAGACGGCCAACAAGGGGACCATCTTCCTCGACGAGATCGGCGAGATGAGTCTTGGCACGCAGACCAAGCTGCTGCGCATCCTGCAGGAGCGCGAATTCGAGCGGATCGGATCGAACACGCCGATCAAGATCGACATCCGCGTCATCACCGCCACGAACCGCGACCTGGCCGAAGAGGTCGATAAGGGCCGATTCCGCGAGGATCTCTACTACCGGCTGAACGTGATCCACATCCACATGCCGCCGCTGCGCGAGCGCAGCGAAGACATCCCGCTGCTGGTCGAGCACTTCCTGGTGAAGTACCGGCACGCCGCCGGTGCCATCCCGACCACCGTCAGCGAGGAGGCGCTCGCCAAGCTGGTCGACCACGACTGGCCCGGCAATGTCCGCGAGCTCGAGAACGCGATCGAGCGCGCCGTCGTCCTGTCACGCGGCAACCTGATCACGCCCGACCACCTGCCCTTCGGCGACGCGCGCGAGGCCCGGGATCGGGCACGCCTCTCCGCGCGAACCCGTCGCCAGGCCGCGACGAATGGAGATGGTGGCTCAGTCGACGGCGCAGGGCAGGCTGGCGCGGCGTCCGGGGCCGATGCGGCGTCCGGAGCCGATGCGGCGTCCGGGGCTGATGCGGCGTCCGGGGCCGATGCGGGCCTGACCAACGGTGCGACGGGCAACGCCGGCGGCTCGTTCAAGGGCGCCGTGGCGGAGCTCGAGAAACGCCTCATTCTCGACGCGCTGGAGCGCGCCGGCGGCAACCGCTCCAAGGCGGCCGAGGAGCTTGGTATCTACCGCCGTCTCCTCTACGCCAAGCTCCGCGAGTACGACATCGGGGAGTAGGCGGACGCGTGGGTGCCCACGACCGCATCCCCGCTTGCCCCGTTTGCCCTGTTTGCCCCGTTTGCACCATTTGGCACTAACGGCCAACGGCAGCGCCGCCGATGGCTGATTTGCCACGAGTCGCTAGCCCGCAGCCACCAAGCTGGCAATCTAGCCGTTGCGCCAATGGCCCGATGGCGGATACGGCCACATGGTGCAAAGCGTCGCGAGCAAACCCGGAGTACACGAGCGCACGGTCGGAGTAAGGCGCTGATAACCGGCTGGCAATGCCCGACGTGGATCATTGGTCTGTGCCCAGTCGACAGCGTCTCGTTTCACTCGGCCGCGCACGCGGATTGCGGTCCGCCGCGGAGTTCGGAGAGCAGGTGCGCGAGGCGCGCATCGGGCTCGGCATGACGCTCAAGGATCTGGGCAGAATCGTCGACATCTCGGCGTCACAGCTGAGCCGGATCGAGCGCGCCAGGCCGCCATACCCGGATTTCGTGCAGGCCGCGACGATCGGCAAGGTGATGGGCCTGGACGTCTCGGTCCGATGCTTTCCGACCGGGGCGCCCATCCGCGACATCGCGCATGTGCGTCTCATCGAAAAGCTGATGGCCGAGGCGCATCGGTCGATCCGATGGAGTCTCGAGCAGGTCATGCCCATGCCCGGGGACCTGCGGGCGTTCGACGCGGTCGGACACGTTGGGCACGTCTCGATGGGTGTGACGGCGGAAACGCGGCTGCGTGACGTGCAGGCGCTGCTGCGACGCGAGCATGCCAAGATCCGCGACGCCGGGCTGGATCGCCTGCTGCTCCTGGTGGCGGCGACGCATGCCAACCGAGCGACCCTCGCGGCGATCCGCGAGAGCCTCCGCGCGGACCTGCCGCTCGACACCCGAGCCCTCCTCGCCGCGCTGCGCGCGGGGCGCGATCCCGGCGCGGGCGGCATCGTGCTGCTATAGGCCATCGTCCCTGCCTCCGTGCGGCCCGTTGCGCCGGTTGGCACTAACGGCCAACGGAGATGCACCCGATGGCTGATGTGCCAGCAGCCGAGGGCCGGCAGCCACGGAACGGCTCGTCTGACGCCCTCGGCGATGGCCCAATGGCGGATACGGCCAAATGCTGCAAGACAGGCCGCAGGCCCACGGGCCGCGGCACCGCGCACCGCGGCATGCCGGGCCCGCGGCACGCCGCACGGGACGGCGCGCACGCGAGGCGGTGGTATCCTTCTTGCCCTTCCTCCAAGTGAGCACACGCACCGAGGGTTGACGCATGTTCAGCCGGGTCAAGATCGCGATTCGATTCTTCTTCATGGGCCTCGCCGTCGGCATCCTGCTGGCGCCGCGCAGCGGGCAGGAGACACGCCGCATGGTCCGCGAGAAGGCCGACCGCCTCCTCAACGACGTCCTGGATGCCGCCACGCTGGGAAACTTCGAGTCGGCCGGCGGCACCGCAGGCGAGGGGACCGCGGCCAAGTCGGGCAACGGGCGAACGCGGAGCCGCAGCGGGGCGGCAAGCGGCACCGCGAGCGCTGCGCAGGCGTAACGCACTGCCCGCAACCGGTCCCGCGCCCAACGGAATGAGCTGAAACGAGCGGCCGCGCCTCGAATGCGCGGCCGTTCTGTCAGACATGCGCTGGAGCCGTCTGCGGCCACGCCTCCACCGGTTGCACGGCCGGGAACCGGCGGCTGCTGCGCGCGAGCGGATGGTGCACCAACAGATCGAGGCCCGCGGCATCCGCGACCCGGAGCTGCTGCGCGCCTTCCGGCAGGTGCCGCGCCACCTCTTCGTCGAGGCGGCGGGCGCGTACGCGGATCGCGCGCTGCCGCTGGCATCGGGCCAGACGATCTCCCAGCCGTTCGTCGTCGCCGCCATGACCGATGCCGCCCGGCCGCCGGGGGGCTGGCCGGGCGCGAGGGTGCTCGAGATCGGCACCGGGAGCGGCTACCAGGCCGCCATCCTGGCCGAGCTTGGTGCCGAGGTGACGAGCATCGAGCGCCACGCCGAGCTGGCCGCCGAGGCGCAGAAGCGACTGCGCGCGGCAGGGTACGGATCGGTCACGGTGATCGTCGGTGACGGAACGCTCGGCCAGCCGGCGGGTGCGCCCTGGGATGTCGTGCTGGTGACCGCGGCAGGCGCATCGGCCCCGCAGCCGCTGCTGGAGCAGCTGGAACCGCAGGGCGGTCGGCTGGTGATGCCGATCGGTGCGCGCGAGCACCAGGTGATCACCACGGTCATCCGGCATGGCAGCGACCTCGAGTCGAACGAGGGGGAGCCGGTGGTGTTCGTGCCGCTCATCGGAAAATTCGGCTTCGACGAGTAGCGGGGCTGCGAAACGCGCCGCGGAGCGGGCAAGCGCTGGCACGCGGCCTGCAACTGCGCCGCGCCATGACACATCCGAATGACCCGATCGACGATACCAGCGTGGTCGAGCGTGAGCGCATCGTTGAGCGTGAACGCCCGGTCGAGCCTGCGTACACGCCCGGCGGCCAGGTGAACGTCAACTCGGACCGTGGCTACGTGGCGACCGGTCCGGGGCCGCTCTACTACGCGCGACGCGTGGTGGCGCTGCTCTTCGGGATCCTGTTCGTGCTGCTGATCCTGCGGATCGTGCTGCTGCTGCTGGGCGCCAACGCCGGCAACGGCCTGGTCGATGGCATCTACAACGTCAGCGACCCCTTCGTGGCGCCGTTCCGCGGCGTCTTCACGCTCGGTACCATCCGGCCGGTCGGTCGGAGCGTCTTCGACGTGGCAGCGCTGGTGGCGCTGATCGGCTACGCGCTGATCGAGCTCCTGATCCTGGCCATTCTGCGGCTCGGGGACCGAGACCGGCACGTGGCGTAGCGGGCGCTCGGGCACGACCCGGCGCGATCCAGCGGAAGACCGAGGCCCGCGGCGGCGCCCGACGCTCTGCGCAAGCGCGCGACGCTAGACCGGCGGCACCTCGAGTGCCCCGCGGTCCGACGGCGTCCCGCGAGCCGGCGAGGGGGCAAGCTCCGATTGCGACAGGACCCCTGCGCGCAGCAGCTCCTCGTCGTAGAGCTCCTCCGTGCGGAGCACCTGCGCATCGATGCTGAAGCGGGACACGACCGTCGCACGGCCCGCCGCGCCAAGCCGCGAACGCAGCGATGGGGACTGGGCCAGCGCGATCAATGCGTCGGCCAGCGCGAGCGGTGACGCCGGCGGCACGAGCAGCCCGTCCACGCCCGAGGTGATCACCTCGGGGATGCCGCCGACGGCGGAAGCGACGACCGGGCGGCATCGGGCCATGGCTTCCAGGATCGAAATGCCCTGGGCCTCCCGCAGTGAAGGCAGGACCGCCACGGAGAGGTCGGCGGTCAACGCGCTGATGTCGTCGCGGCGGCCGGTGAACACGATCTGACGCCCGGCCGGCAAGGGCAGGGCGGCGGCGCGCACGCGCAGCGCATCGGCCTGCGATCCCTCGCCGACGATCGCCAGCCAGGCATCGGCGACCGCCGAGACGACCGCCGGCCAGGCGTCGATCAGGTGGGCGTGCCCCTTCTCGGGCTCGAGCCGCGCGACGACGCCCGCCAGGAACGCGTCGCAGGGAATGCCGAAGTCGTCGCGCAGCGTGCACGGCGGAGCGGGAGTGGAGAAGCGCGACAGGTCGACGCCATTGGGGATGACCGCGAACTCGGCGCCGACGCGTCCCTCGAGCTCGATCTTGGTCCGAATGCTGAGCGACGGAACCACCAGCCGATCCATGTGGCGCGTGAGGGCCGCCAGGGTCGCGACTTCCGCATCGGATCGGACGCGCGAGGAGTGCACGGTGGCCATGATCACCGGCACGCGCGCAGCCACCGCCGCCCGGGTGCCGACCACCTCGGCACGGTACATGTGCGCGTGGACGAGGTCGATCTCCTCGCGACGCAGGTAGGCGGCCAGCTCAGCGACCGCGACGCTGTCGTCCGGCTCGTCGATCACGTCGACGGCCAGGCCCAGGCGACGCAGGCGCTGCACGGCACTGCCCGATGTGAGGGACAGTGCGCGGACGTCGTAGCGGCTGCGATCCAGGCGCAGGAGCAGCCCGGTATAGCTCTCCTGGGCCCCGCCGTTGCCACCGGCCGCCAGCAGCTGCAGGACGCGTGGCCGGGCATGGCCCCTCGACCGATGCGCCCGCCGGTGGCGGCGGTACGCTGCGCTGCCGATGGCGCCTTCGTGATCGGGTGCCGATGGGAGGCGGGATCTGCTGGGAGTCACGCGCGAAATCGTATGGCTGAGCGCTTTACAAGTCAAAGCGCTCGTCCGGACATAGGTCTATCGGGCCATTCCGCTCACCGCGCACCAGACGGACGATTCCGATGGAGATCGCGCGCGCAACGCGGTCCGAAGCAGAGGATTCATCCGGTGCCTTTCGAGTTCTATCTCTTCATCTTCCTCCTCGCTTCGACCCTGATCTTCGTCTTCTTCTACGCCACGCGGGCCAAGGTCCGGGGGCGGGTGCGGATGACGAAGGTGAGCCGGCCGAGCACCGACAAGACAGGTGGCGCCGACGTCCCGACGCACTGAGCGCCGCTCGCCGCAAATTTGAGGGCGGCGCGCCGGCTGGCCGCTCGCCGGACCATGCGGTCCGTTTGTCCCATTGCCGCCGACTCCGAGCGCCGGTGTAGGCTCGCGTCGTGAATTTCGAAGTCGTGGGTTTGAGAGCGGGCGCGCGCCGCACACCCATCCTGCCCGCCGAGCTGAGCGCCTCGATTGTTCGGCTCTCGCGCAAGGTTCGGCCGCTGCTGACGGTGGTCGCGCTGGGAATCGTCATCCTGACCGTGGCCGGGATCCTGACCCACAGCAGCGGGTTCGACGCGCATGCCTACTGGGCCGCGGATGCTGCCCATCCGTACGGCGGGCTCTACGAGACGCGCGACGCGTACCTGTACTCACCGGCGTTCCTCCAGGTACTCACGCCGCTGCGCATGCTCCCGTTCGACGCGTTCTTCACGATCTGGGTGCTGATCAGCACGGGCGTGCTGCTCTGGCTGGTGGGGCCCATCGCCGCGGCGCTGCTCCTCATCCCGGCGAGCTACTCGCCGGTCTACCACGACCTGTGGTTCGGCAACGTCATGATCCTGACCGCCGCGGCGTTGGTCGTGGGACTCCGCTATCCGGCGTCCTGGGCGTTCATCCTGCTCACCAAGCTCACGCCGGGGATCGGCCTGCTCTGGTTCGCCGTTCGCCGCGAATGGCGGTCCCTCGCGATCGCGCTGGGCGTCACGGCAGCCATCGCCCTCATCTCATTCATCATCGCGCCGCACCTCTGGTTCGAGTGGTTCGGCAGCCTCCAGAACAACGCCGCGGCGCCCGAAGTCGCATCGCTCGAGGCGGGCACCTGGCCGCTTCGCCTCGGGGCGAGTGCCGTGCTGGTGGCCGTCGGAGCCCGTTTCAACGCCCGATGGGTGCTGCCGATCGCGCTGTTCATCGCCCAACCGCTCACCTGGTTCATCGGCTTCGTGCTGCTCATCGCGTTGATCGGCTGGTGGCGCCACCCGGCGCTGCGCACCGGGGAGCTGCGGACGGCCGAGCTGGGCAGCGCATGACCGCCTCCCCGGCTCACTGGACCCGGCCACGGGCGCTGACCGCCATGCTGGTCGCCGCCTTCATCCTGCTCGCGATCATGGTGCCGGCGTTGGCACTCGGACAGCCGCGCCCGGCCCGCTTCGGCTGGCAGATGTACAGCGTCGCCCAGCCGGCGCCCATGGCCTGGCTGCAGGCCGCCGATGGATCGGTGCGGGCCTACGACCTTGCCGAACACCTCGCCGTGCTCCGGGGGGACATCCCCGACTCGCAGGCACTCGGCCATGCGCTGTGCGAGATGGAACCCGCGAGGGCCGTGCTGGTCCAGCTGCGACCGACCCAGCTGGTGCGTGTGCCGTGCAGCTGATCCATCGCCTGGTGACCGAGCGCGTCGACGCGCGGGCGATGGGGGTCACGCGCGCAGCCGTGGGGATCGCGGCACTGGTCATGAGCCTCGAAATCGGCGGCTACCTGTCGCGGCTGAGCACTCCCGGCTTCATCCGCCTGCCGGTCGTCGAGCCCGTCGCCTGGGCGATCCTGCCGGCCTGGCCGGTCGTGATGCTGGTCTGGATCGTTGCGGCGGCCGCCTTTGCCCTGGGCATCTCCACGCGCGTCGCCGGCGCGGCGCTCATCGCCCTGGCGCTCACGTTCCTCGCCACCGACCAGCAGCTGTACAGCAACCACCTGTACCTGCTGACCACTGTCGTGGCGATCCTGACGCTGGCCGGCGCCGGCAACGGGTTCGCGCTCAGCCCGCACCGGGAGACGGAGGCTGCCGGATGGGGACGCTTCCTGCTCCGCTTTCAGGTCAGCGTGGTGTACGGATTCTCGGCGCTCGCCAAGCTGAATGCCTCGTACCTGTCCGGATCGGTCATGGCGTCGTACCTGCGCTCGGACGGCCCGCTCGCGATTCCGCAGGCGTGGCGCAGCTTCGAAGCGATGCTCGTGCTCTCGATCGTGGCGGTCCTGGTCGAGGCGCTGCTGGCCATTGGCCTGTGGATCCCGAAGTGGCGACGGAACGCCTTCGTCGTCGGCCTGGGCCTGCATCTCGCCATCCTGGTCACCTTCGACCCGCCGCTGCCGTTCCTGGCCTTCGGCATCCTGACCCTTGCGCTGTACGTGCAGTTCCTGGACGTGACGCCCGCATCGCGGCTGGTGATCTGGGATCGCTCCTGCGACTTCTGCCAGGGATCCGTCGCCTGGGCGCGACGCCTGGACTGGCTGCACGTGCTGGCCTATGCCGGCAACGACGAAGCCGATGTGCTGGCCGCACATGGCATCACGCCCCAGGCAGCCGACGAGGCCGTCCACCTGGTGACGCCGGATGGCACGTCGGCCGGCTTCGATGCCGTGCGTCGTGCCGCGGAGGTCCTGCCGATCTCCTTCCTGTGGGCCCCGCTGCTGGGCCTGCCCCCCGTCCGGTTCGTGGGCGACCGGGCCTACCGCGCGGTCGCGCAGCGGCGGCACTGCCGCATCGCGCCGGCCCTGACGGCTGATCCAACCGGGACCAACGGGCTACGGTGACTGGGCGCACCGCGTGCTAGCCTCCCGCCGTGCAGACTCGGCCGTCGGAATCCAGCCTTTCCACGCTGCCCGCGCACCTGCGTGAGCTGAGCGCACTCCGCCTGCCGTCGCGCGTGATCCGGCTGGCACGCACGGTCGCGCTGGCAGTGATCGTGGCGATCACCATCGCCAACATCGTGTGGGCGCTGCAGGACTGGCACCTGCATGACATGAACGTGTATTGGACCGCCGGCGAGATGTGGCGCAACACCGGCAATCCGTACACCCTGGCGCCGCTCACCAACGACAACTCGGTGTACCGCTACGCCCCGTGGTTCGCGGCGCTCTGGGTTCCCCTCACCGAGCTGCCGCGGCTGGCGGTCAACATCGGCTGGTCGGCGATCCTGGTCCTCACCTCGTTCAGCGCGGTGTGGCCGGTCCTGCGCAGCGGTGGCCGGGCCGCGGTCCCGTTCGCGGTGCTGATGTTCGGCATCTTCTTCGGGATGGCGGCCGGCGGGAATGTCCACGGCCTGATGGTCGCCTGGCTGGTGTTCGGCGTGGAGCGCCGCAGCGGACCCATCTGGATCGCGCTTGCCGCCTCGCTCAAGGCCGTGCCGATCCTCTACGTGCTGGTCTACGCCGGGCGAGGCGAGTGGCGCAAGGTGGGCGAAACCCTGGCGCTGACCGCTGTCCTCGTCGCTCCCATGCTGCTCTTCGACCGGCCGGCGCTGGCCTCCGAGTTCGGCCTGAGCAACTCGCTGGCGCAGATCCACCCCCTCCTCTTCTGGGGCGCTGCGGCCATGGCCGTCCTCGTCGCGGCCTGGGCGGTGTTCCGCGCGAGGCCGTACGCCTGGTTGGCCACCGGGGCGGCCGCCTACTTCTGCCTGCCGCGGCTGTTCCTGTACGACGTGACCTTCATCCTGCCGGGCATCGCCGAGAGTCTCGAGCGGAGGCACAGGCCGCATGACCTCGCTCAGTCACACGGCTAGCCTGTCCGGCTCGCTCGCGCCGGCGCGCGTCGCGCGGCTGGTCGTGCTGGCCATCGTCATCGGCTGGAGCATCTCGAATATCGCCTTCCACGTCGCGGCGTGGTCGCTATCGGACATGGATGCCTACTGGAATGCGGCGATGCGCCTGCGCGATGGCCAGTCGCTGTATCCGCCGCTGGCCGATCCGAGCGCGGCCGATGTCTACCGCTACGCGCCGTGGTTCGCGGCCGCGTGGGTGCCGCTGACGTTCGTGCCCAAGGTGATCGTCGGCTTCGCCTGGTCCGTCGCCCTGCTCGCCGGGACGCTGGCGGCCCTGTGGCCGCTGCGGCGTGGCGGGTTGACGGCGCTGGCTGTCGCATTCCTGCTGGGCAGCTTCCTCGTCTGGGCGGCATCGGTCGGCAACGTGCAGCCCCTGCTGGTGGCTGCGCTGGTGCACGGCCTGGAGCGGCGCAGCGGTCCGCTCTGGGTTGGCCTCACCGCATCGCTCAAGGCAGTGCCGCTGCTCTACGCGCTGATCTACGTCGCACGGCGCCAGTGGTGGCGGGCGGCTGCCTCGGTTGCCGTCGCGGCGCTGCTGGCGGCGCCCTTCCTGCTGGTCGACCTGCGCGCGTACCCCGCCGGCTCCGGAGACGCGCCCTCGCCACTGCTGGCGATCTCGCCATTGCTGTACGCCGCGGGGGTTGCCCTCCTGGCGGCAGTCACCGTGCTGCTTGCCGCGCGCCGGTCGCCGTACGACCGGCTGAGCGCCGCCGCCGCGGTGCTCGTCGCGCTGCCGCGCATCACGCTGCTCGACCTGCCCCAGCTGCTGGTCGGCATCCGCGACGGACGGCCGGCCAAGCCATGACCGCCTTGGCGATGGCAACCGGCCCGACATGGCCGATGCGCACGGCCCGCATCCTCGCGCTGGCGATCGTCATCGGCTGGAGCCTGGCGAACGTCATCCAGCGCCTCGGCGACTGGTCGCTGTCCGACATGGACGCCTACTGGAACGCCGCCATGCGCCTGCGCCATGGCGCGGCGCTCTATCCGCCGGTGGTCGACCCGGCGGCGGTCGACATCTACAAATACGCGCCGTGGTTCGCCTGGGCCTGGATCCCGCTGACCTTGCTGCCCAAGGCGATCGTCGGCGCGCTGTGGTCCGCGATCCTGGTGGGTGCCAGCGGCATCGCCGTTCTCCCGATCCTGGCGCGGCCCACGTTGACGCGCCTGGCCGTCGCGGCGTTCTTTGGATCGCTGCTCCTGTGGTCGGCGGCGAGTGGCAACGTGCAGCCGCTGCTCGTCGCCGTCCTGGTCCATACCGTCACCCGGCGATCGGGGCCGCTGTGGATCGGTGTGGCCGCCTCGCTGAAGGTCTTTCCCCTGTTCTATGCGCTCGTGTATCTCGGCCGGCGGGAGTGGAGGCGATTCGCGATCGCGGTAGCGGTCGCTGCACTGCTCTGGCTGCCGGCGCTGCTCTATGACCTGGCCGACTACCCGGCCGGATTCGGCGATTCGCCCAGCCCGCTGTTGGCCACAAGTCCCGTTCTCTACGCCGTCGGTGCCATTGCCGCGGTGGTGGCGACGCTTACCCTTGCCCGGACCAAATTCGCGTGGCTGGCGGCGTCGGCCGGATTGTTCGCTCTCCTGCCCCGCGTGAGCCTCATCGACCTCAGCCTGCTGCTCGTCGGAGCGGCCAACCCAACGCCACCGAACGGAGATTCGCCGAATGGATAGACGCCTCCGCCTCGTGCTGCTGAGCTTCCTGATGCTCTTCACCGAGCTGGCCCTGATCCGCTGGACGGGATCGAACGTCGTCTACCTGTCCTACTTCTCGAACTTCGTGCTGTTGGGGAGCTTCCTGGGCATCGGCCTGGGCTTCCTGCGCGGCGAGGCGAAGTTCGACTCCTTCCGGTACGCGCCCATCGTCCTGGCGCTCTTCGTCGGGTTCGTCATCATCTTTCCGGTCGAGATCGACCGCAGCGGCAGCGATCTCATCTACTTCGGAAACCTGAGTCCCAGCGGCCTTCCGCCGTGGCTCACCCTGCCGATCATCTTCGTCGCGGTCGCCGCGGTCATGGCCATGATCGGCGAGGGCGTGGCTCGCACGTTCGTGACCTTCCCGCCACTCGAAGCCTACCGTTGGGATATCACCGGCAGCCTGCTGGGGATCGTGGGCTTCTCCGCGCTGTCGTTCGTGTGGGCGCCGCCGGTGGCCTGGGGAATCGTGGTCGGCGCATTGTTCCTGGTCCTGCGCCAGCGGGGCTGGCTGGTGCTGCAGGTGCTCGCCGTGGTGGCGCTCGTCTTCGTCCTGGGGCGGGAGTCGATGGTTCCCGCCTTCAGCTGGTCGCCGTACTACAAGGTCGCAGTTCAGCCCGTTCCAGCGGGGCGCGGGACCTACGACATCAACGTGAATGGCATCCCACACCAGTCGGTCCAGTCGGTCGAGCTTCGGCGGGCGAGCGACCCGACGTACTTCGTGCCGTACGAGCGAAATCAGGCGAAGAAACTCGACAACGTCCTGATCGTGGGTGCGGGAAACGGCAGTGACGTCGCCATCGCGCTGGCGAACGGCGCGGGCCACGTGGATGCCGTGGAGATCGACCCGAAGCTCCAGCAACTGGGGGCGCAGCTGCATCCGGACCTTCCCTACCAGGATCCGCGTGTCGAGACCCACATCAACGACGGCCGCGCGTTCCTCGAGCAGACGGATCGAAGCTACGACCTCGTCCTGTTTGCCCTCCCCGATTCGCTGACGCTCGTCCAGGGCCAGTCGAGCCTGCGCCTGGAGAGCTACCTCTTCACGCAGGAGGCGATGAGCTCGGCCCGGGAGCATCTCAAGCCGAACGGCGTGTTCGCCATGTACAACTACTACCGCGAGTCGTGGCTCATCGACCGGCTGGCGCGCACCCTGGAGGTCGTCTACGGCCATCCTGCCTGCGAGGACAGCGTCGGCAACATCGGGCACCTGGCGGTCCTGACGGTTGGCCTCGAGCAGGCCGGTGTCGATTGCCGGGGCGGCACCCTGGCGGCACTCGGCGCGTCGGCGCCGACACCGGCCCGGGACGACTACCCGTTCCTCTACCTCAAGGATCGCGGGATTCCCGCCTTCTACCTGCTCGTCATCGGGCTCATCCTGGCGGCGTCGCTGGCCATGACTCGCGTGGTCGCCGGTCCGTATCGGCGCATGGGCAGCTACCTTGACCTGTTCTTCATGGGCGCGGCGTTCCTGCTCCTGGAGACGAAGGGCGTGGTCCAGTTCGCGCTGCTGTTCGGCACGACGTGGTTCGTCAATGCGCTCGTGTTCGCGGGAGTCCTGGCTTCGGTGCTGGCGGCCATCGAGGTCACGCGCCGCTTCCGCCTGCCTCGGCCGGACATCATCTACCTCGTGCTGGTGCTCATGGTCCTGGTGAGCTGGTTCGTCCCCGCCGACGCGCTGCTGGGGCTCGCCACCGCGCCCCGGTTCCTCGCCGCGATCGGCCTCTGGTTCACGCCGATCTTCATCGCCAACCTGGTGTTCGCCCAGCGCTTCCAGAGCGTCAGCGCCTCGACGGTCGCATTTGGTGCCAACCTCCTGGGCGCCATGGTGGGCGGCATCCTCGAGTACGCGTCGCTGATCACCGGGTACCAGGCGCTCGCCGTCCTGGTGGCCGTCCTGTACACGCTTGCCTATCTCAGCGGGCGCGGGCAGCTGGTCGCGCTGCGCGAAACGGAGACCATCCAGCCGGCGCATGGGCCGGCTCGCGCGCTGGAGACATGACCCGCGTTTGCTTCCTGTCCGGCTGGTCCAGGCTCCGCGAGTGAAGAGCCTTTCGCGGCCGGGGCTTGTCGAGCGCAGCTGGCGGGCCGCGACGGTCCCGCGATCAGCCCGCACGCGCACGGGCCTGGCCGGGGATATCGCAAGCCTTCTGGCGGTCGCCTTCCTCGCCTGGGTGTGGCTCTTCGTCGTGACCGCCGGCAGCCACGTCGATGCCGACGCGTTTCGGGCCTTCGACGCTTCGCAGCCATATGCGGTGTCACACGCCGGCAGCGAGGGGGCATTCCTGTATTCGCCGGTCATCGTCCAGCTGCTGATGCTCGTCCAGTGGCTGCCGGCACATGCGTTCTATGCGGCCCTCGCCGCGATCTCGCTGGGAAGCCTGGTCTACCTGCTCGGCCTGCGCTGGGCGGCGGTCGTGCTCCTCATCCCGGCCGCCCCCCTGTGGCAGGACCTGCTGACCGGCAACGTCCATCTGATCCTGGGAGCGGCCGTCGTGGCCGGCTTCCGCCATCC
Organism: uncultured Chloroflexia bacterium; assembly: GCA_963716585.1. Lineage (GTDB taxonomy): Bacteria > Chloroflexota > Limnocylindria > QHBO01 > QHBO01 > JAICUY01. The sequence goes on along the minus strand of CAVQTN010000002.1, from coordinate 800,621 downwards.
GGGCACGTGGAGCTTCGTCCTGCTGACGAAGGTGACGCCCGGCGTGGGACTCGTATGGTTCGCCGTTCGCCGCGAGTGGCGTCGATTGGGTACCGCCCTGGCCATCACGGCAGGGCTCGCCCTGGCGTCGTTCATCGTCGCCCCGCAGCTGTGGTACGACTGGTTCTCGATCCTGCGCTCGAACCTCGGGACTCCACCGGCCGGCCTGCATGTCGCCGTGCCACTCGTCATCCGGCTGGTGGGCGCCCTCGCACTCGTCGTTTGGGGAGGCGTGACGAACAGGGCCTGGACCGTTCCCGCCGCGGCGTTCGTCGCCCTGCCGATCATCTGGGTCTACGACGGCTTCGCGATGCTCGTCGCGGTCGCGGCGATGTTGATGGCGTCCCGCCGACAGCGCAACACGCATGCAACCTAGGTCGGTGCGCGCCGCTCAGGCGATCTCGGTCGCGTGCCTGCTGGCGCTCGCCGTCCTTGCGCTGGGCCAGATCAGCGCGAGCTGGTGGCTGCAGGATGCAGATGCGTACTGGCAAGCGGCGGCACGCCTGAAGGAGGGAGCTCCGCTCTACCCCGCACTGGCCAGCCAGGACGTGTCCGAGGTGTATCGCTATGCGCCCTGGTTCGCCGCGCTCTGGGTACCGCTGACGCTTCTGCCGCAGTCCATTGCCTACGGCCTGTGGGAGGCGGCATGCCTGGTTGCCACCGGCTTCTGCATCTGGGGTGTCGTCCGAGCAGGAGGCACCGCAGCGATACTGATGGGACTCCTCCTGGCCGCGCTGCTCATCCCCGCGGCAACCTCCGGCAACGTGCAACCCATCCTGCTGGCGCTGCTGCTCTTCGGGCTCGAGCGTCGCAGCGGGCCACTCTGGATTGCCGTGGCGGCGTCGCTGAAGGCAACGCCGCTGCTGCTCGTAGCCGTCTACGTCGGGCGGCGGGAATGGACGCGCGCCGGATGGACGCTGGCGCTGACCGCCGCCCTGACGCTGCCGATGCTGGCCTTCGACCTGTCGCACTACCCGATCGACGTGGCAGCAGCGGCGGGACCGATCCCATCGTGGCTGGCACTCGTCGTGGCTGCGGCGCTGACCGCCGTTGCATGGTGGCTGGCACGGACCCGGTATGGCTGGCTGGCGGCGTCCGTGGCGGTGCTCTTCGCGATCCCGCGCTGGAGCTACTACCAGCCCAGCTTCCTGGCACTGGGTGCCGTCAACCGCAAGGATCCGAAGGTGCGGCCGTGACCAGCTCGGCGGTTGCCTTCCACCGGGTCTCTCCGCGCTTCGTCCTCGGCGGAGCGGTCCTTGCCCTGCTCGTCCTGCTCAACTTCTACCTGTTCACGCGGACCGACTGGACGATGCTGCACGGCGGCGCCGGAGCCGATTGGACGATCTTCGGCGAGGCTGGCCAACGTGCCGTACACGGCGGCGCGCTCTATGCCGCCGAGGACAACTACGCGTTCCGGTATTCGCCGCTGCTCGCCTATCTGTTCGCGGCCATCGCTCCGATCGGTCCGCTCGCCTGGCGAGCGCTGCACGTCGTCGCCGCGGCATCCCTTGGGCTTCGATCGCCATGGCTCGCGGTGCTCGTCCTGCTCTCGTGGCCGTTCTGGTTCGACGTCGAAGCCGGGAACATCATGATCTTCGTGCTGCTGCTGGCGGTCTGGTCGCTCGCCGGGCGGTCGTGGGCCATCGGCGGCTTTCTGGGGCTGCTGCTGCTCGCCCCCCGGCCGCTCATGCTGCCGGTGGCCGTCTGGCTGCTCTGGAAGCATCCCCGCTGGCGCGTGCCGTTTGCCGTCATGTTCATCGTGCAGGCCGCGATCGTCCTTCTCAGCGGCTGGGCGGCGCCGTGGATCGGCGCCCTCATCGGCTCATCCACGGAGATCGGCTCTGCGCTCAATTTCGGACCGTCCCGGCTGATCGGGCTGGCCTGGGTGCCCATCGGCCTGGTGATCGCGGCCTACTGCACCTGGCGCGGCCGCCTGGGCATCGCGTCGCTTGCCGCGAGCCCGTATTGGCTGCCCTACTACTTCCTCATGCTGTTTCTCGAGAGCCCCTGGGGTCGGGCCAGAGATGTGACAACCGGAAGCGCTCATCGATGAGCACGTCCGGCCTCGCAATGCGCAACTGGCACGCCGCGGCGCCGACGATCTGGCGTGGTGCCACGGCTCTAGCGATCGCATATCTACTGGTGCGCTGGGCGCTCCTGGTCCCCGACCAGGGGGGCATCCATGGCATCGATGCGCGGACGTACTGGGGTACATCGCTGGAGGACCCGTATCCCGGTCCACAGATCGGAATGCCCGGCGCATACCTCTATTCGCCGGCGTTCATCGAGGCACTCACCCCGGCGCGCCTGCTCCCCTGGGAACTGTTCCATGCCCTGTGGACCGGGTTGAGCATCGCCGCGCTGGCATTCCTGGTGACGCCGGTCGGGGGCGCGCTGGCGTTGACGCTGCTGCCCTTCGTGTTCCGCGATGTCTTCATCGGGAACATCCACCTCATGCTCGGCGTCGCGATCGCCATTGGCCTGCGCTACCCCGCCAGCTGGTCCTTCGTGCTCCTGACGAAGGTGACCCCGGGCGTCGGCCTCCTGTGGTTCGCCATCAGGCGCGAGTGGCGACGGCTTGCCATCGCACTCGGTGTGACGGCTGCCATCTCGGCCGCATCGTTCGCGATCGGGCCGCATCTGTGGTTTGCCTGGGTCGACCGGCTCACCGGCGACACGGCGACCGCGGGTGGCGGCTACATGCTGCTGCTCGTCGGCCGCGTTCTCGTCGCGGCGGTCATGGTGACGCTCGGAGCGTTGATGAATCGCGCGTGGCTGGTACCGGTCGCCGCGACCATCGCGGTTCCCATCCTGTGGCCGGACAGCCTCGCCATGCTGCTGGCGGCGATCTATCTCATCCGCCACCCGCCGCCCGCGCGGGGCCGACGAAGCCAGATCGCATGAGGGCCGTGGCAAGAGGCAGCACCGCCGTGATCGTCGCCTTCTTCGCCGTTGCGCTCTTAACAAGGGCGACGTGGACGCTCATCGATCCCGACGTGTGGTGGCACATCCGCGCGGGCGATGAGGTCCTGCGGACCGGCGCGATCCCGGCGGTCGACACCTGGAGTTTGACCGCAGCGGGGCACTCGTGGATTAGCCAGGATTGGCTCAGCAACGTGCTCCTTTCGCTCGGCTACGGGCTCGGTGACTGGGGCATGACGGTCCTTTCGCTTGCTGCAGCCGTTGTGGTGGTGGCGGCCTTCGGGGTGCTCTGGCGCGCGGTGAGCCTGCGGCGGCCAGGCGGCGGATGGTTCGGCCGCGTGGTGTGGTTCTCGGTCGCCCTGGTGCTGGCCGGGCCGGTGCTTGGCGTGCGCGTCCAGGTCGTGGACCTGCTGTTGGGCTCCGTCGTGGTCTGGCTGCTGTGGACCTACCTGGCCGATGGCCGGCGCCGCTGGCCGGCCCTGCTGCCGTTCGTGGCGGTCCTGTGGGTCAACCTGCACGCCGGCTGGCTGCTGCTCTTCCTGTTCGGCGGCGCGGTGCTGGTGGGCGAAGCTGTCGACCGCACACTGCGCCGACCGGTTGCGCCCGAACCGCTGCCCTGGCAGCGACTCGGCTGGCTGGCAGCCATGCTGGCGGTCTCCGCGGCGGCGCTGGTCATCAACCCGAACGGCGTGGCGATTTACAGCTATCCGGGCTACACCGTCGGCATCGGTGCGCTGTCGGACTTCGTCGGCGAGTGGCAGCGCGCCAGCCTGAGCAATCTGTTCGGCTGGCTGCTGCTCGGGTTCGTCCTCCTGGGCGTGCTGCCGACGCTTGCGCTTGCGCGTCGCACGATTCGGCTGGCCGACGTCCTCATCCTGCTCGGCGTGACCGCCATGTCGGTCCTCGCGGTGCGCTTCCTGTTGATCACCGGACCCATCGGGGCGGCCATCGTGGCCATCAACCTTTCACCGGCCATTTCCGATTCGGCCATCGGCCGCCGCTGGTCGCCTGTCCTGGTCCGGTTGACGCAGCCCGCGCGTGGCGGCCTGGCACTCGCCAACACGGTCCTGGTCGCGCTGCTGCTGGTCGGCGGTATCGGGCTGGCCGTGGCGCGTGCCACGCCGATCAGCCAGCACGAGGAGATCGCGAAGGAGTTCCCGGTGGACGCGGTCGCATGGCTGCAGGCCCACGACGCCGGCGCGCGGATCTTCAACAAGTACGAGTGGGGCGGCTACCTGGGGCTGATGCTGCCGACGCAGCCGATCTTCATCGACGGTCGCGCCGATGTCTACGGTGACGCCGTGATTCGCGAGTACGTATCGATCATCGGGCTGGAGAGAGATCCGCAGGCCATCCTCGACCGTTACGGCATTGATCACGTGATTTACCCTGCACGCACACCCCTCGCTGGAATGGATCGACGAAGGCCCGCGTCTACAGGCGCGGGCTCCGTCGTGTGGAAACGGTCTTCGCCGTGACACCGGCACCGAGCGCCTGCCGTCGACCTCTCGGTGGTAATTGCCGCGCACAACTCCGCGGCAGTCATTGACGAAAGCATCGCCCGCCTCACGCATCGGCTCCGGAACGCAAGCAGAAATCTCCTGGTAGAGAACGGCTCGACTGACGATACGCTGGAGCGCTGCACCCGGATGGCACAAGACTGGGAGGCGCCGGACATCGCATGCATCGTTCTGCACAGCGAGAAGGGCATGGGCAATGCCCTGAGGGCCGGCGCCCGGGCGAGCCGCGGCAAGCTCGTGCTGCTAACGGCCGATGACCTGCCGTTCGGCTTCGATGATCTGGACGCCGCCGATCGACTCTCCGCACAAGGTGGGAGCCGCTCCCCCGATGTTGATCGGCTCAAAAGCGCACCGGCATTCGGTCGTCGAGCGTGGGTTCCTTCGCGGGTTGTTGACGTGGGCTTGACACGCAAGCCGCGTGGTCGCGGGCATATCAAGGGGCCATCCGCTGTGGAATCCTGGTCGGCGGGCCGCTGCTCCGTTGCCTGCCAAAGGCGTGTGCGAAGCAGGATTTCTGTTCAGCACCGAGCTCGTCTACGTGGCGCAGCGCCTGGGGATCCGGCCGGTCGAAGTTCCTGTTCGGCTCAGCGCCGATCGCGCCACCCACGCGTCCCGGATATCAGCCGGCGACGTCGTGGCGATGGGGCTGGGGCTGGTTCGCCTTCGCCAGCGGCATCGGACGCTTGCCCGGCCGCGGACCCGCGCGTCGGCTGAGATGGCACAAGTTCGAGGGCGAGCATCAGCAGATACTGCGGAAACCAGTAGGGACTCGCTGCCATGCTGGCCCACCCGAGCCGGCCACGGATCGTGAACAGCACAGCCAGCAAGGCTCCGAGGACGACCCACCACGTACCAAACAATGCGGCCGGCCCGATGTCACGAGCAGACAGTGCCACTGCATCGCCCACTCTGAAGAGCGCCCAAGCCCAAGCGACGCCGTAGCCCGTAACCAGAACTGCCACGCCATTAATACCGGCCAAGCAACAAAACGTAACGCCACTCAGGTTGATGCCAGACGATCCAGATGAGCAACGGCAGCATGATCGGACGCGGCATCAGCAAGCAGAGCTCAATGTAGGCAAGGGTGGCGATTGGCTTGCGCTGCAGGGCGCCGGCAGCAGCCACGAATACAAACACCATGGTGTTCCCGTTGTACACATCAATCCAGAGGGCCAGATGACACGGCAAGAAACCACCAGCGAGGCGAGAGAGCGAGCGCAACGCCATGAAGCAGGAACAACCGGAATCCCGATTGGCGTGATGAACGCGAAGAGGTAGCGAGCAACGGAGAGTATGACCAGCATAAGTGCCCGCCCAGTTGTACAGCCACCCTCGAGCACCCGCGCCAGCCTCCCGATGATGAGCCAATCGTAGTCAGCGCCCCCGACGAAGAAACCTGCGATCGTGACCGCAATCAGCATACGTGGCGGTGGCGACAATTACGAAGAGCGCTTGAAGAGGCAGCGAGGTGCGCTGGAATCGCTGCCAGCCCAACCCGAGCGCGCTGGTAGCCGTTCGCGCGTGCTTTGGTTCCATGTTGCTCACCTGACCAACCTATTCATTTCCAACTGCGCAGGCGATGGCTTCCACGGATCGCACCACACGGTCATACTATTACCATCTCAACCGGCAACTTCAGCCTGCGCGCACTAGAGTCAGGAATATGCACGCCGGCCCAATTCAGTCTGTGACCTCCACTCCCTCCTGGCCGCAGAACCGCCGACGTGGCGCGTTGTGTGCTGGCGATGTTGTAATCTGCGCGATCACGTTGAACCGTACGCGCAGAAGTGGACGGCGTGACCACCTTGAGCATGCCCTGCTCGGCGTGGCGCTGCGATCTGCCTGCTGGAGGTGACGGTCCGCGCCGTTCGCTGGCGCTGGTTGCTGCAGGCGTCGATGAGGACCTCCATCGGCTCCTCGTTTGTCTACATCTGCGTCGGCCACTTTGCCAACACGCTACTGCCCTTCAGACTTGGTGACGCCGCGCGCGCGTATCTCGCCGGCAGCCGATTCGGCGTTCGCCTCATGACGATTCGCTCGGATTTCGAGTTCCGGCCAGGCGACTTGGTACTGACCGTCGTGACGGTCGCCCTGATCGCGGGCGCCGGGGTCGCCGGCGTGTCGCGCGTGACCCTGCTTGTCCTCGCATCGGTCGGGCTCGGCTCGGCGCTTATTGTCTCGGTATCTCGGCGTGCGGTGATGCGCACCCTCGGCGCCCGACTCCCACGACTGGCTCATCAGGTCGGAGCGCTCTCCGACGCGTTTGCGTCGGTTCGGTCACCTCAAAGGTTCGCACTCCTTGCTCTCACAACGGCGACGTCATTCGGAGCCGCCGTCGTGATCATGCACCTCGTCTTGTCGGCCGCGGGCACCGACCTTGGGTGGTGGCCAACGGCAGTGGCCATCAGCGCCATGACCTTGTCCACGGCCATCCCGGCTGCGCCCGGCGCACTCGGCACGTACGAGTTCGCCGGCACCACCGCGCTCACCGCGTTCGAGTCCCGCCGCACGCCGCACTCGCAGCAGTCGTGGTTGTTCATGTGCTGGCAACTGTGCCACCGGCAGTCATCGGGCTCGGGCGACGCTCGTGCTGCACTTCGACGTGCTCGGCACACGGCGGAGCGATCCGCAACACGAGAACGCGCCAAGCCTGATGGCCACGTCGGATTCAACCTGACGCGTCAGGTTGGCGTGAACGTAGAATCCGCTCCTTCGCTCGGGGCAACCAAGGCGCGCGAACGTCAGGCACCCGGATTCTGATCGGAACGGCAAGCAGCTAGAGGCGGACGCACATGAAAGCCTGCGGCCGTCGTCTCGTCGGGATGCCTCCCCTTGGGTAGTGCTGCCAACCGCCTCGCGGGCCCGCTCATTCAGGTTCCCGCCCTGGATGGCGTGCGCGGCCTCGCGATCAGCCTGGTCCTCCTACATCACTCGCAACTCCTCACCAACGGAGACGGGGGGATCGGTTGGCGTTTCGGTCTTCTTCGTCCTGAGTGGATTCCTCATCACCTCGCTCCTCGTCACCGAACAGATGGAAGACGGGATCAAGCTTGTCCGCTTCTATCTTCGGAGAGCTCTGCGCCTTCTCCCTGCATTCGTGGCGGTAGCCGCGGCCTCAGCAATCGTCCTCAACATGGTTGGCAGACCGGACGACGGACTCCGATCGTCGCTGCTGGCTGGCACCTACGTTGGCAACTGGATCCTGGCAGGCGGCACCTCCCTTGGGCCGATGGGTCACAGCTGGTCCTTGGCTATCGAAGAGCAGTTCTATCTGGTCTGGCCGTTGATCCTTCTCGTCCTGTGGCCCGCGCTCGCTCGGCGCGGGGTCTGGATCCTCTTGCTGCTGGCTGCCGCAACCGCTGCGCTGCGCCTCCTGTTATGGGGAGTCGGAGCGCCACTACCGAACGGATTGCCTTCGGCACGGACACGCAGGCAGGTGGGCTTCTGGTTGGAGCGGCGCTCGCATTTGCGTGGCAGCGCGATGCGATGCGCATCCCGTGGGCCGTTGGACCGATCGCGATCGCCGCTCTGTGCTTTCTGGCGTGGGCGCCAGCGTTCGGCGGGTCGTATCTGGCGGTCGGCGAAACCGTCGCCGTCGTGGCTGCGGGCGCCCTCATCCTGACAGCCCTGTCCGGCACCGACCGCACCCTGACGAGCGCGCTCGAGTGGAGACCGCTCCGCATGCTGGGCTTGATCAGCTACGGGGCGTATCTCTGGCACTACCCCGTGATGTGGTACGCCGGTGTCGTTCGGGGACATCCGGATCTCTGGCTGAGCCTTGCCGTCTTGGTGGTCTCCATCCTTCTTGCCGTTGGCAGCTACGTGTTCATCGAGCTGCCGATCCTGCGCTGGCGAGATCGCCGGACCGGAGGGGTCCGATACGCCCGGGCCCCCCGCTTGGGCAGTGCCGGAAGTGCCAAGGCCGACGTTGAGACGTCCAGACTGGGCTGGATGCGTCACGGCTTCTCAACGCGCGCCGCATCGATCGCGGTGGCAGCGCGACGATTGCGCGGTAGCCCGTGACGACCCAACCTGGCGGCAGCCGCTACCCCTCGCTCTGAACCTCGACCGCGGGCACGCCGGCGACCACGGCTTCGGCCGCAACGTCATGGCGGACCACGCTTCCCGCACCAACGACTGCGGCGCGCCCGATCGAGACGCCATGCAGCACCGTGCTGCCGGCACCGACCCAGGCGTCGTCGCCGATGGAGATCGCGCCGGTCTGTCGCGGGTAGCGGGCCTGCAGGCTTCCCTCGCCCGGATCGGCATGCGTCAGCAGGGTGACGCGAGGAGACACCGACGAGCGGGAACCAATGGAAACCGGTGCAGCGAGATCGATCAGGCAGTCGGGACCAACGTGCGCCGAGTCACCAACAGCCAGCCCAGAAAACCCGCTGACCTCGAGATTCATGAAGTGCCCGCGGTGGATCACCGCGTTACGGCCGACGGCAGCGCCATAGCGACGAAGCCACCACGCACGCATCGGCGGGGGCCATGGAAGCGCCAGCCACCACTCCAGGATGTACATGAGGCCACGCCCGGAACGACTCACGAAGCCGAGGCCAGGTCGATGTTGGAAGCGAGGCTGCGGACGAGCTGGACGAGCGCGTCGATCTGCGTCTCCCAGGTCGCGCCCACGACCCGGGCCCGCAGTTGCTCCACCGGGACGGTGCGGAGCGCCGCGCGCCGCATGGCATCGGCCAGCTCATCGGCGGACGGCCGCGCCGAGACAATCTCGGCAATCTCCGCATCGACCCACTCTCGATTTGCCGGGAGATCGTTCACGATCGGAACGATACCCGCCGCGAGCGACTCGAGCAGGGTTGCGCTGGTGGCGTCGCTCTCGGGGATCGAGACCGCCACGGATGCCCGCAGCATCAGGGCATGGAGATCCGCCTGCGACAGCGCGCCGGTGAATTGGACCTGCTGATCGCCATCCGCCTGGGACGCGATCGGGGCGGCTTCCGGACCGCCCCCTGCCACGACGAGCTTCCAGCCAGCGATTGAAGAATCCGGCGCCCGCGAGGCAACCTGGAACGCCCCGACGATCAGATCGACCCGCATCTCCGGCACGAGCTGCCGAGCGCTGAGCATCAGCGGCTCGTGCATTACCGGGGCCTGCAGAAGACCAATTGGCGGCCCGAACACGAAGCGATGCCAACGGACGCCGGGCGCGAGAGATCGGGCCGCCGATTCGAGATCCAGGCTGTCCCCGGTGACCACGTCAGCCGTGCGCAGTGCGAGCTGCGCCAACCGCCGCTGCACACCCGAGCCGATGGGCGTCACCAGGAGATCGTCGCCCCAGGTTGTCTGGATCAGGCCGGGACGCCTCCCAACGGGATGCGCGAGCCACGTCGCCAGCGCAGCCATCACGCCGAAGCTGGTGAGATAGTGCGCGTTGATCACCTTCGGCCGGCGGCGCCTGAGCACACGGGCGAGCCGCGGCACCGCCAAGAGGTACCGCCTATCGGCGCTGGCTGGAAGGGATCCGAGGCGATGGATCGGCACGCCCGGAATCTCGTCACCTTCGAACCCGGCAACCTCGATGGCCAGCCCCGCGTCGCTCAGCGCCGTGGCAAGTCGCCGAACGTGAACGCTGGCGATGTCGCCGATGACGAGCAGGTCAGGACGCATGCCGGGCTCCTGCCAGGCCGCGCAACCGGGGAATGGCCACGAGGGCTGCCGCCACCAGGAACGCAAGGGGCAATGCGATCCTGAATACCAGCGGCCAGCCCAGGAATCGGGGGAGCGTCGCCAGCCACAGTGACGCCGCGATGAGGACCATCACGAGAATCAGCGCCGGGCTGGCGATCCGAACGGCATCACCAAGGCGCAGCCGCAGCAGCACCAGCGCGACCGAGTAGCCCAGGAAGCTCGCGACGCCTGCCGCCAGCAAGGGTTGCGTCGGGACGAGCAACCAGGCGGCGCCCACCTGCACGACGGCGCCGATGACACTGGTCCATGCGACATCGGCGGTTCTGAACGCTATGCCCGATGCACCGCTGAGCAGGACGAACATGCCGAACGCAAGCATGCCGGCCGAGAGCGGGGCGACCGCCTGCACCGCGCTCGCGTATCCCTGGCCCGCGATCACCGCCACCGCCTCGGGCGCCAGCGCGGAGAGGCCGACCGCCACGAGCCCCAGCACCGCCATCAGCGCGAGGCCCGCATTCCTGAACATCGTCGCGGTCTCGGCGCCATGGGCCAAACGAAAGATGAACGGCATCCAGGCCAGTGAGAATGCCGAGATTCCGAGCGCCATGATGCTCACGAGGCGACTGGCGATGCTGTAGCTGCCGAGCGCCGCCAGGTCTCCCTGGCTCAAAACGCTCCTGATGCCGAGATCGCCGATGGTCCACGCCACCGCGGCAGGAACGAACGGCAGGCCGAACCTCAGCAGCCGGCCCATGACGCGACGGTCCGGCCGCACGAGACCAGGCAGCTGCGTTACGAAGATGACGGCCGCGCCCAGCGCGGACAGCAGCGACCACCACAGCAGGATGGCGACGAGCGGCTCGTCCAGCCAGAACGCCAGCACCACCCCGCCGACCATCTGCAGGACCAGGGTGGCGGTGGTCGCAATCGGGTAGAGGCGCGCCGCGCCGCGAAGTCTCAGGACGGTCAGCGCACTCACGAATGCGGCGATCGCCAGCGCATAGGCGACGCCTGCGGCCATGACACCGCCCGCCCGCACGTCGTGGACGAGAAGCTGAGCCAGCAGATCGCGTGCGACGAAGCCGGCCAACGCCAGGGCGAGTGCGATTCCGGCGACGATCGGCAGGGCGCTGCTCCAGATGCGGCTCTGCTGAGGCTCGATCGGCAGGAAGCGCGGAATCGAGTTGTCCGTGCCGGCAATTGCGACTGTGGCGATGAGCGCGGCGAGTCCGGCGGCCACGTCCAGGACGCCGAGCTGGCCCGGCGTCAGGAGCCGGGCGAGGATGGGCAGCGTGATGAGGGCGAGCGCCTTGCCGGCGACGCCTCCGGCGAGATATGCGGCAGACTGCCCGACGAGCGTCCGCAGGGCGCCTTGTTGCGGGACGCTCACTGATCACCCGACCCGACGCAAGTACGGGCGCGACGAACGGAGCAGCCCTCTAAGGTTATGTGCCGCATGCTCGAGGCATTATGCCGATGCGATTCCTGATCCTGACCCAGTACTACCCACCCGAGGTGGGAGCGCCGCAGGTACGCCTCGCGGCGTTCGCGCGCGCCCTCATGAAGCGTGGCCACGAAGTCGATGTCGTGACCGCGCTGCCGAATTACCCTCTGGGTCAGATATTCCCGAGGTATCGCGGCCGGCCGTCGCGCACGGAAGTGATCGACGGGGTCAGGGTGCGCCGAGTGTGGCTCTATGCGGCCACTGGGAGCGGGATGGCCCGCATGCTCAACTACCTGTCGTTCACCGCGGCGAGCCTCCCGGGCCTCGCGAGCATGCGCCGGCCGGATGTCGTATTCGTCGAGTCGCCACCGCCGACATTGGCCATCACTGGCTGGCTGGTGGCCCGGCGCTGGAATGTCCCGATGGTCCTCAACATCTCGGACCTGTGGCCCGATTCCGCGATCCAGCTGGGACTCCTGCCCGAGGGGGCAAGGGCACGCGCCGCTCGCCGGCTGGAGGCCTGGGCGTATCGGCACGCAACCTTCGTCACCGCCGTGACCGATGGGATTGAATCCACACTCGTCGGTGACAAGGGCGTGCCGGCCGAGAAGGTCCTGTACTTGCCGAACGGTGTCGATCCCGAAATCTTCCGGCCATTACCGCGCGACGAGGATCTCGCGGCGGAGCTCGGTTTGAACAACCGGGCCGTTGCGCTGAGCGCGGGTACGCTCGGCTATGCCGCAGGGCTGGACGTCGTTCTCGACGCGGCCGAGCGAACCAGGGAGCGGCCGATCACCTATCTGCTCGTCGGCGGGGGCTCCGAACGCGACCGTCTCGTGCAGGCCGCGACGAAGCGGCGGCTCGACAACATCCGCTTTCTTGATCCTCAGCCCAGTGACCGCATTGCGGCGCTCTACTCCATCGCCTCCGTTGGGCTCACCACCCTGATGGACTCTCCTTTCTTCGACGCAACCCGTCCGGCCCGCATGCTCGCCGCCATGTCGTGTGCCAAGCCCGTCGTCTACGGCGGGGCTGGGGAAGGTGCGCGCATGCTGGAGCACGCCAACGCCGGGATCGTGGTGCCACCACAGGATCCGGAGGCGCTCGCGTCCGCCGTCACCTCCCTGGTTGATGACCCTGGACGAGCCGCAGCGATGGGGCAGAATGGCCGCCGGCTGGTCGAAGCCGAGCTCAGCTCGGACTCACTCGTGGGCGCCTGGCTCGCGCAGCTGACCGACCGAATGGCGCAGTCGGCGCCGGGAGGGCGCTGAGCGATGTGCGGGATCGCGGGCTGCTTCTCGTCGCGGCCATCGGAACGAGCGCGTCCCATCGTCGAAGCGATGGTCGACGCCCAGCTGCACCGCGGACCCGACCATCGCGCCGTCGACGAATTCGAGACAGCGTCCGGCGGCTCCGTGGTCTTCGGCCACAACCGACTGAGCATCATCGACCTGTCCCCCGAGGCGAACCAGCCGATGTGGGACGCGCAGCGTCGGTTCTGCATCGTCTACAACGGCGAGATCTACAACTACATTGAGCTCCGGGACGAGCTGCGGGGACTGGGCCACGAATTCGCGACGGCGAGCGACACGGAGGTCATCCTCGAGGCGTTCAAGGCGTGGGGCACGGACGCCATCGGTCGGCTGAACGGGATGTTCGCCTTCGCCCTTGCGGAGCCGGCCGAGGGCCGTCTGTGGCTGGTGCGCGACCGGTTCGGCGTGAAGCCGCTGTACCACCACCAGGCCGGTGACAGCGTCTACTTCAGCAGCACGCCCACCGAGCTCGCGAGGCAGCTCGCCCTTGGCCCCAACCTGGGCTACGTTGCGCGCGGCCTGCATTACTGGCTCTACGAGGACGATGGGCCTATCTCGCCGTACGAGGGGATCAGCGCCGTGCCGGCGGGCCAGTTCGTCTCGATCTGCGCCGACGGCGACTCCCTGGAGGCGCAGGCCACCCCCTACTACGACCTCGCCGCGCACGTGGAGGAGCAGCGCGATGCGCTGGCCAGCGTGGGCGACGTCGATGCCGGCGAGCAGATCCTCGCCCTGCTCCAGGACGCAGTGCGGCTTCGCCTGCGCTCGGACGTTCCGGTTGGCATCTCCCTGAGCGGCGGCCTCGACTCCTCCAGCATCGCGGCGCTGGTGTCGGAGGTGCACGGTGACGTCCGTGGCTTCAGCTACGGACGGCCGGATGCCGCCTCGAGCGAGGGCCCGCTCGCCGCGAAAATGGGGCGGCTCGCGGGGATCGAGGTTGCCTACACCTGGCCCGATGCGGAGGCGGGCATCGGCGCGTTCTGGGCAACGCTCGACGCGCAGGACGCCCCCTTCCCGGGGCTGAGCATCGTCGCGCAGTACCTCGTCTTCCAGGAGGCGCATCGGCGAGGTCTCAAGGTGCTCCTTGGCGGCCAGGGTGCGGACGAGGTCCTGATGGGCTATCGCAAGTTCCAGGTGCTTCTCCTGGCCGATGCGCTCCGGCGTCGAGACCCGTGGGACGCGCTCCGCTTCGCGGGCAGCGCGGCGTTCATGCTGGCGGCCGAGGCGAGCCGCGCGTCCATCTACCTGCGACAGCGCCAGCGCTACCTGCGCGCCGGCGGTCTGGCGACCGCGCTTCGACTCCCCGAGCCCGCCCCGCTCGACCTGGCATTCGGCGGCGACGAGCCGGTGTGGCGGCGCCAGGTGCGCGATGTGACCCGGCTCAGCCTTCCGACGCTGCTGCGCTACGAGGACCGCAACTCCATGGGCAACAGCCTCGAGACGCGGCTGCCGTTCCTGGACTACCGATTCGTCGAGTTCGCTCTGGCGCTTCCCGATCGCCTCAAGGTTCGGTCCGGCTACGGCAAGTGGATCCTGCGCGACTCCATGCGCGGGCGCGTCCCGAGCTCGATCCGGAACGCGCGGTACAAGCGCGGATTCGATGCACCGCAGGCGGTGTGGATCGAAGATGGCCTGGGGCGCGGCGATCCGAGCGCGGCTTCACGATCAACAGCCCGTGCTCGGCACCTGGTTGCCCGTGGAAGCGAACATCGACGGGCTGTTTGCCGATCGAAGGCTCGCGAGCCATCCAACGGCCTTCGCCGAGGCCACCAGCCTGCTCTGGCTGGCCATGCGCTCGTGAGCTCGAAGGGCCGCATCGCTGACCGGTAGTACTGTTGACCGCCTGCACCGTCCCGCCTAGCCTGCTGCCGAACTTGCGCGAGGCCTGTCAGACCAGCCGTTGAGCACCAAACCCGAGGCCATTCCCTTCCATCGGCCGTCCATGGGCGAACGCGAGATCGCGGCCGCCGTGGAGGTGCTGCGCTCCGGCTGGCTGACCACCGGCGCAAAAGCGCAGGAGCTGGAGGAGCGGTTCGCCGAGCGCATCGGCGTCAAACATGCGCTGGCCCTCAACAGCGCCACCGCGGGCCTGCACCTCGCGCTGGAGGCGGGTGGCATCGGTCCCGGCGACGAGGTCGCCATCCCGGCCTACACCTTCACCGCCTGCGGCGAGGTGTGCGCCTACCTGGGGGCGCGCCCGGTCCTGGCCGATGTCGGCGACGACTACCTGCTCGGCCCCTCCCAGCTGGAGCCGGTCCTGACCGATGCCACGCGCGCGGTGATGCCGGTCCATTTCGCCGGCCTGGCCGTCGATGTCGCGCCGTTGCGCTCGCTGGCGCCCGGCGCCTTCTTCCTGGAGGACGCGGCGCATGCGCTGCCCGCATCGGTTGGCGGCGTGTCGACCGGGCGCCTCGGCGATGCCGCGGCCTTCAGCTTCTACGCGACAAAGACGATGACCACCGGGGGCGAGGGCGGCATGCTGGTCACCGACTCCGACGCCATCGCGGCGCGCGCCGGCGTCATGCGCCTGCATGGCATCAGCGCCGACGCGTGGAACCGCTACGGCGCCGGCGGCCACTGGTTCTACGAGGTCGTCGAGCCCGGCTTCAAGGACAACCTGACCGACCTGGCGGCGGCGATCGGGCTGGTCCAGCTGTCCCGCCTGGACGAACTGGCCGATGCGCGCGCCGCCATCGCCCAGCGCTATGACGCGGCCTTCGGCGGTTCGGGACTGCTCGAGCTGCCGCCGCGACGCCATGGCGACCGGCACGCCTGGCACCTGTACATCGTGCGTCTGCGCCTCGACGCGCTGGGTCTCGATCGCGCGGCGGTCATCGATGCGCTGGCGTCGGCGGGGATCGGCGCATCGGTCCATTTCATTCCGTTGAACCTGCACCCGTACTACCAACGTGCCTACGGCTACGCGCCCGGCGACTTCCCGAACGCGGAGCGGCTGTACGAGCGCTCCATCTCGCTGCCGATCTGGCCCGGCATGACCGATTCGCAGGTGGATCGCGTCGCCGCAACGCTGCTCGAGATCCTCGAGGCCGCCCGCCACCCGGTCCAGGTCTGACTCTGTAGCCCCACGCCGCCTCGCCCGGCGCGAATTTTCAGTGGATGGACGCATCGGCCATCGGGCCAAGCTGCCGGGGCGTTTCAGGCCCTCTCGTTCGCCGATATTTCAGCTGCTGACGTCCCGCGGACAACCTGATGCCCGATTCGGGCGTCGTCGGGCACGCTGCGGCCGTCCCGTTGTCCGATACGTCCACCGGCTGAAACGCGCGCGCCGTCCTGTGCGCCGCCGCCACGGCACAGCTCCAGCACCCGACCGCTGCCGCGGCCCGAGCGTGCCCACGCGACGGTAGTACTGTTGACCGGCGGCACCGATCGTCCCTAGCCTGCGGCGAACATCCCAGCCCCGAGGAGCAGGTGGCCGAGCCATTCCCGCACGAACCGACGAGGCACGCGCCGTGAGCGCCTGGCAAGCCGTGCTCAAGCGCGCGCTCGACCTCGTCCTGGGAGCGGTGGCGTTCGTCATCCTGCTGCCGGTCATGGCCCTCGTGGCGCTGGCGGTCGCCCTCGACTCCTCCGGCCCGATCATCTACGGTGCCCGTCGCGTCGGCCGGCACGGCAACGAGTTCACGATGTGGAAGTTCCGCTCCATGGCACGCGGCGCGGACCAGGTCGGTCCGGCCGTCACCGGCAGTCATGACTTCCGCGTGACGCGCGTCGGCGCGGTCCTGCGACGCACGAAGCTCGACGAGCTGCCGCAACTCATGAACGTGCTCGGAGGCCAGATGTCGCTGGTCGGCCCTCGGCCGGAGGCTCCGCAGTACGTCGCGCAATGGACGGCCGCGGAACGAACGGTCCTCGACGTCCGCCCGGGGATCACCGGGCCGAGCCAGGTCGCCTATATCGACGAGGAGGAGCGGCTCGTCGGCGACGCTGACGCGCTGTACGCAGCCGAGGTGATGCACGCCAAGCTGGCCGTCGACCTCGACTACGTCCGGCACTACGCGCTGCGCCGCGACATGGGCCTGCTGTGGCGCACGTTCGTCGGCGTGGTCACCACCGGCGAGCGGCGAACGAACCGCCCCCGCCGCCGGTACACGATCACCGAGCGCCTGGCCTCCGCGCGCTGGAGCGCCATCCTGCTCGACGCCGTGCTGGCCGCGGTCGTGGCGGCGCTGGCCGTGGGCCTGCGCATCGATCGCAACAACCTGTTCGCCGCCGTGGCGACCTACTGGATCTTCATTCCGCTCGCGGCGCTCGTCCGGCCGGCCGGCTTCCTGCTTGCCGGCGCGTACCTGCGCGTGTGGCGCTATCCGACGGTGTCGGACGTGGCGCTGGTGGTCTCGTCGCTGGCCGCCGGTTCGCTGGTCATGACCTTCGTCATCTTCGTGGTGATGCAGCCGTCGCAGTTCCCAGGCTCGGTGGGCTTCCCGAGATCGGCGTTGATCATCGAGCTCATCCTCTCGGTCCTGGTGCTGGGCGGCATCCGCTTGGCGTCGCGCGTGCGCCAGGAAGGCCTCGACGTCGCCCCCGGGCCGATGCTCAGCGGGCCACCCCGCCCCGTGCTGATCTACGGCGCCGGCGAGGCCGGTGCGCTGCTGGTGCGGGAGATGCAGCGCAACCGGTTGCTGCGCCTGGAGCCCGTCGCATTCCTGGACGACGACCCGTCGCGCCGCGGCCAGCGAATCTATGGCGTCGAGGTGGCGGGCACCGGCGACGACCTGCCGCGGGTCGTGGCCGAGCGCGAGGCCAGCGAGGTCATCGTGGCGGTGCCACGCATGTCGGGCGCCGAGCTGCGGCGCGTCATCGCGCTGTGCGAGGCCGCCGGGGTGTCGGTGCGCACTCTGCCCGGCGTGCAGGAGCTGCTCGACGAGAGCGTGACGGTCAACAAGATCCGGCCGGTGCGCGTCGAGGACCTGCTGCGCCGCGAGCCGCAGGAGATCCCGGAGGCGCCGATGCGCCAGCTGGTGGGCGGCCGCGTGGTGCTGGTCACCGGCGCCGGCGGCAGCATCGGGTCGGAGGTCTGCCGCCAGGTCGCGTCCCTGGGCGCCCGCCGCGTCGTCCTCTACGAGCGCGCCGAGACGCCGCTCTTCTTCATCGACGAGGAGCTGCGGCGACGCTTCCCGGCGGTCGAGGTCGCGGCCGTGCTGGGCGACGTGACCGACGAGATGGCGCTGGAGCGCATCTTCGCCGCGGAGCGGCCCGCGGTCGTGCTGCACGCCGCAGCCCACAAGCACGTGCCGCTGTCGGAGGCGAACGTCGCCGCGGCGGTGCTGGCCAACGTCCGCGGCACGCGGCTCGTGGCGGAGGCAGCGGCCCGGCATGGCGTCGAGACCTTCATCTTCATCAGCACCGACAAGGCGGTCGACCCGTCATCGGTCATGGGCGCGACGAAGCGCATGGGCGAGCTGCTGGTCCAGGAGATCGGCGCGGGGGCGCACGGCCGCTTCGTGCTCGTCCGCTTCGGGAACGTGATGGGCTCGCAGGGATCGGTCCTCGAGCTGTTCCGGCAGCAGATCGCGGACGGTGGCCCGGTGACCATCACCCATCCGGACATGACGCGTTACTTCATGACCATCCCCGAGGCGGTGCGGCTGATTCTGCTGGCCGGCGCCATCGGACGCCCCGGCGACATCCACGTGCTGAACATGGGCCAGCCGATGCGGATCGTGGACCTGGCCCACGACCTCATCCGCCTGTCGGTGCCGGGAGGCAGCAAGGACATCCAGGTCGTGTTCAGCGGGCTGCGTCCCGGCGAGAAGCTGGAGGAGACGCTCTTCGCGCCCGGCGAGGAGCCGGTCGCCACCGAGCACGAGGCGCTCCTGGTGGCGCGGGGCGCGGCCGCGACTGGATCCACGCTCGACCGGGCGCGGGAGCTCGAGGCGCTGGCGGTCGCCGGTGACGAGCCGCGGCTCCGCGAGCGTCTGGCCCGCGCGCCGGAGGCCGCCGTGGGTGCCGCGCCGGTTGCCGCTCCCGCCACCGAGGGATGATCGTCCTCGTCCTGGCGCTGCAGCTGTGGACCGTGCTGTTCGTCGGCTTCTTCGGCAGCGAGCTGCTGGGCAGCTACCCGGGATTGCGCATCGCCGCGCAGCTGCTCTTCGTCACGCCGCTGGTGGTCTGGGCGGTGGTGCGGCTGCGTGGTCCGCGGACAACCCTCGACTGGGCGATCCTGGCGGCGCTCGCCGCCCTGCTGGTCGTCTCGTTCTTCAGCGCCGATGTGCAGGGCTCGCTCGAATCGGTCGGCCTGGCGATGGCCTACGCGCTGACCTTCTTCGCCATGCGCGAGGTCGGCTCCATGCCACGCCTGCGCACGGCTGTGGCGGTGGCCGCCAGCTACGCGATCGTCTTCTGGCTGGTGATGGTCGCCATCTGGTGGATCGGCGAGAAGCTGGCCTGGGTCTCCGCGTTCGGCAGCCTGCCGAACCTCGAGTCGAACCAGGTCTTCATCTGGGGCACGGCCAACGTCTTCCCGATCTTCACGCTGCTCGCCATTCCGCTCCTGCGCTGGCAGCCCGCCGGCCTGGGGCGGCGCGTGCTCGCGGCGCTATGGGCGGTCGCCTCGGTGATCACCATCCCGCTTTCCGCGGGACGCGCCGGCTGGGTGGGGCTGCTGGTCGCCGCTCTGGCATATGACGCCTTCTCGGGCTGGCGCTGGACGCGGGCCGCTCTCGGCTGGCTGCGCAGCCGGCGCCTCGTCATGGCGGCATCGGTCGCCGCCGCCGCGGTTGCCGGGTTCGCTGGCGTGTTCGTGGCCACCCATTTCGGCCGCCTGCTCGATGCGGCGCTCGACGGTCGCGGCGAGATCTGGCGCCAGGCGCTGGCCGTCTTCGCGGCCGATCCGCTGACCGGTGGCGGGCCATCGACCTACTCGTGGCTGCGGCTGACCCACGTGCCGGACTACACCTACCCCGTGCCGGTCCGCCTGGCCCACGACGTCCCGCTGCTCACCGCGGCGGACGGCGGGATCATCCTGCTGGCCGGCTTCCTGGCGCTGCTCGTGGCCTTCGCGTTCGCCGCGCGGCCGCACCTTGTCGATGCGCAGCGCCGCACCGCGGCGGCGGTCCTGGCGGGGTTCGCCGCCGCGTCACTCTTCGACGACTTCAGCTCCTTGCCGGCGGTGATCGCCGTGGTCGTGACACTCGCCGCCTGGACGGTGACGCGCCAGGCCGAGCCTGTCCTGCGTCCGACCCTGCCACGCTGGCGCGGGGCGCTCCTGCCGGTCGCGCTGGCGGTCACGGGCAGTCTGCTGCTCCTGCCGTCGGTCATCGGCGTGGATGCGGCGCGGACCGCCGCCGACGCCGGGCGACAGGCGGCGGTCCGCTCCGACTGGAAGCTGGCGGTGGACCGCTTCGGCGTCGCGACATCGGCCTATGCGACCGATGCCGGCTACTGGCTGGGCCTTGGCTTGGCCCGCGCCCAGCTTGGGCAAGCCGATGCGGCCGTGTCGGCCTACGAGCGGGCACGCCAGGTCAGCCCTGGCGACGCGCGCTCGTGGGGCGCGCTTGGCGCACTCTCCACCAACCCGGCGGAGCGCGTCCGCCTGCTGCGCGAGGCGGCCCGACGAACGGTGCTCGACGCCACGTTCTCCTTCCAGTTGGGAGCCGCACTCCTCCAGACCGGCCAGTCTGCGGAAGCCATTCAGGCCTACGCCACCGCCGTGGCGTTGGATCGCGGCCTCATCACCGCCTTCTCCGGCAGCACCACGCCGACACGGGCACAGGTCGGGGCGGCGGTCGGCGGCGTGGCCGCGCAGCTCGGGGCGCGGGCGGCCCTGGCGCCCGACATCGTCGCCTGGGACCTGGCGCTGGCGGACGACCGGCTGCCGGATGGCGGAGCTGCATGGCGGGCCATCTCCTTTGCGGCGCACGGCCAGGCGGTGGAGGCAAGAGCGGCGGCGAACGAGGCGTCACGAGACGCGCCCTACGACGTGACGACGCTTCGCGGGTTGCAGGCCGCCGCGTGGCTGACCTGCGATCAGCAACGCTACGACGCCATCAGCGGCTATCTCGGCCCGTTCCGAGCGCCGCACCCGGGGCCACTGGGCATCATCCGCGAGCACGTCTACCGCGAGGACGC
The DNA here is from genome assembly GCA_963716585.1 of uncultured Chloroflexia bacterium. Taxonomy (GTDB): domain Bacteria; phylum Chloroflexota; class Limnocylindria; order QHBO01; family QHBO01; genus JAICUY01. The sequence goes on along the minus strand of CAVQTN010000002.1, from coordinate 779,640 downwards.
GCTGAGCAGCTACCAGCCACCGGTCGCCGGAGTGGCCCCGCCGTCCGAGCCGGTCGCGCCCGTTGCCCAGGCGTGGCCCTGGTCGCTCATCGGTGATCCGCCGACGTGTGCCGGCTGGACCTCGCCGTGACCCCGCACCACAAACGTCTGCTGGGCACCGCGATCACCATGCTGGCCTGGGCCGGTTTCGTCTTCGCCTGGATCTGGCTGAACTTCAACCAGCGCGACTTCCTGCAGGACGCGCGGGTGTACTGGCGTTTCGACTTCGCGCACCTGTACGAGCGTGGCACGGTCGGCGGCCGCGACGCCTATCTCTACTCGCCGGCCTTCGCGCAGCTGTTCGCCCCGTCCGGGTTCCTGCCCTGGGAAGCGTTCAAAGGAGTCTGGTCGGCGGCGAACCTGGGGTTGCTGGCCTGGATGGCCGGCCCGCGGATCGGCGTCGTCCTGCTGCTCTTCCCCGGTTCACCGGTCTCCGACGAGATCAGCACCGGCAACCTGCACCTGTTCATCGCGGCCGCCGCGGTGATCGGTTTCCGCTATCCGCAGGCGTGGGCATTCAACCTGTTGACCAAGGTGACGCCGGGAATCGGCCTGCTGTGGTTCGCCGGCCGGCGCGCGTGGAGGCCGCTGCTGATCGCGCTGGCGACGACCGCCGCCATCACCGCCGTCTCGTTCGCCATCGCGCCGCACCTGTGGTTCGAATGGGTCGACTCGCTTCGGCGCAACGCATCGGTCCCCATCCCGGCCAGCGTGCTGGCCATCAGCTGGCCGCTCTGGATCCGGCTGGTGCTCGCCGCGGGCATCGCCTTCGTCGGCGGGATCCGCTGTTGGCGCTGGACGGTGCTGGTGGCCTGCACCCTGGCGCTGCCGGTGCCCTGGATCTCCGGCACGAGCATCCTGGTCGGGATCATCGCGCTGTGGCGCTGGCGGAGCCGGGGAGGTCCCGCTGGTCAGCCGCAGCGTGCGAGCAGCACCTCGTACGCATCGCGCACCTTCTCGCACCAGCCTGACGCAGCGGCGGCGCGGACCAGCGGCGCATCAGGCGGCAGCAGGATGGCGGTCGCGCCGGATCGGTCCAGCCTTGTTGACCAGCCGTCGTTCGCGGCCCGGATCTGCGAGTAGTCCTCCAGGATCGACTGGGGGTACATGTCGTTGCGCCCGTCGACGAACACGCGCCCGCCGCCGTCGTGCAACCGCGAGATGACATAGCCGGCCCATCCGTATTCGGCGAAGACATGCGCGTCCGGCATGCGCGCCGCCAGCTCGTCGACGCCCGCCACGGGCAGGTGGGCGCGCTGCAGGGCCTGCGCCGGAGCGACCACCTGTGGACCGATGACGATCACGGCCCCGGCCACCACCGCGGCCGCCGCCACGACCTCGAGAGCGCGCCGGCCCAAGGCCTGCGAGGACCGGCTCACGCGCACCGGCAGTCGCGACTGGATGCTGGCGGCGAGGACCGGCACCGACCAGATCGCGGCGATCGGCTCGTTGCGCAGCGAGACGAGGGCCATCGCCACGCCCAGCCAGGCGAGCGCTGCCATCCAGCCCGCGGCGTTGCGCGCTCCCACGGCCACCAGCACCACGATCAGCACCAGCAGGCCCAGGTTCGCGGGGTCGTGGAAGCTGGGCGACTGCCACTCCACGATGTTGGCCAGGCCCCAGTCGCCCGGCTCCAGGTAGCGCAGCGGATAGAGCAGCCCGGCAGGCCCGGCCGGGGTGAGCATCGACGCCAGCAGCGCGGCGATCGCGGCGCCTGCCATCCAACCGCGCGCTGCCGCCATGGGCGTTCGACCCGCAAGCGTGAAGAGCGTGTACAGCGCCACGACGCCCAGGCCCACGACGTACAGGCCGTGCAGGTTGGCCCACAGCACGAAGAGTGGCAGGAGCAGGAGCGCCCGGCGCGGGCGCGCCGCATCCAGCGACGCCAGGAGCAGGCTCAGCACGGCGAGCAGCAGCCAGGAGAAGATCTGTGGCCGGACGGTCACGTACGGGATCATCACCAGCGCGCCGATCACCACCGCCGCCCCGATCGCCGCGGTCCCGGCTCCCAGCCGCCGCGCGGTGAGCGCGGCCAGCGCGATGGCTGCCGCGGCCAGCAGGCCGAACACGACGGCCGTCAGCGTGCCGCCCAGGGTCGAGACCGTGGCGTAGATCAGCACCTCGCCCAGCCACTCGTGGGGCGTCCACGGCTGCCCGAACCACGTGAAGGAGAACGGATCAATGCTCGGCACGCTGCCCGACTGCACCATCAACCGACCGGCAGTGACGTGCCAGAAGTAATCGGCATCGGTCAGGCCGTGGGCCAGGGCGACGAGCACCACCACTGCGCCCACCACCAGGAGCAGCAGCGCCAGCGGCGACGGCAGCCAGCGGAGGGCGGCGCTCGGGTGCTCGCGGTCGGACATCGGCCGGAGTCTACCGGGTACCCTGCGGCGGTGAGCAATCGATCGATCGTCCGTGACCTGCTGGTCCTGTCGATCGTGGCGCTCGCGTTCCGCACGCTCGCCGCGGTCCTGGTTCCCTGGCCGCCCTACACCGATCCCGCCTACTACGACATGGTCGCTCGCCAGCTGGCGAGCGGGCACGGCTTCACCGCCCCGGTGATCTGGAGCTTCCTGGAGGTTGGCTCGCGCATCCCGCCGGACCCGCTGCTGCCGGTCGCCTCCAACGGGCACTGGATGCCGCTCACCTCCATCGTGGCCGCGGCCGGCATGGCGCTCTTCGGCCCGGGGTGGCGCGCCGGCCAGGTTCCCATGGTCCTGCTGAGCAGCGCGCTGGTGCCGTTCACCTACCTCGTCGGCTGGCAGCTGTGGCAGTCACGCGGCGTGGCGCTGGGCGCGGCGACGCTGGCACTCTTCTCCGGGCCGCTGCTGATCGCCGCCCCGCTGGTCGCCAACTACGCCGTGTTCGGAGTGACGGGCGCCGGCGCGCTGTACGCCAGCTGCCGCGCGGTCTCCGCGCGCCGCCCCGGATTGTGGCTGGTGGCCGCCGGGCTCGCGGCGGGGCTGGCGACCCTGACCCGCGTCGACGGGCTGCTGCTGGTGGTGGCCCCCGCGACCGCCTGGCTGCTGCGGCTGGAACGCGGCCGCCTCCCACAGGCGCTGGGCTGGGGCGCCGGCAGCGCCGCGGCGTTCGTGCTGGTCCTGGCACCCTGGCTGGCGCGCAACCTGGCCACCTTCGGCGGCCTCCTCCCGTCCGCCGGCGCGCACATGCTATGGATCAGCTCCTACAACGAGCAGTTCTCCATCGGGCACGAGGTCTCGCTGACGAGCTACCTGGCCGCCACCTCGCCGCTCGAGATCGTCGGGTCCAGGATCGGCGCGTGGGTCGAGCTCATCGGCCGCACCGCCGTGCTGACCGGCGGCATCTTCGTCGTCTTCTTCGCGGCGGGCCTGTGGCTGGCGCGGCGCGACCGCCGGCTGCTCCCGTTCGTTGCCTACTTCGCGGTCATGTTCGTGGTGATGGGCGCCGTCTTCACCTTCCACGGGCCGAAGGGCGCGTTCTACCACTCGTCAACGGCCTGGCTGCCGTTCGCGCTGCCCATGGCGGTCGGCGCCATCGGGCCGGCTGCGACCGCCGCTGGCCGCTGGTGGTGGTTCCTGAAACGACCGGCGACGCAGCGCTTCATGCTGGTGGCTGGGATCATCGGCGCGGTCATCCTGTCGCTGGTCGCCTCGACGAGCCTGTATGCCGACTGGAACGCCTCGCGGCGTCTGGACGAAGCCGCCGGCTCCTTCTTCAGCTCCCATCACCTGACCGATGCGGTCGTCATGTCCGACGACCCCTCGGCGCTCTGGCAGGTGAGCCGCAACCCCGGCGTCGCGTTCCCGTTCGATCCCTATCCGGTGGTCGAAGAGGTCGTGCGCGCCTACGCAGTCCAGTGGGTGGTGGTGACCCGACGGGATCCATCGGTCCCCGATCCACTCGGGCTGTGGGAGGGCGCCGAAGCGGTCGACAGCCAGGGCAACCGGGCGACCTTCCTGGAGTCCGACCCGACCTTCGAAGCCCCTGGGGTGCGGATCTATCGCGTGGCGCCCTAGTACTTTCGGCGCTCGAAGTACTGTTGACCCGCTGCACAATGCGCCCCGAGCATGGGCCGAGGTCGGGTACTACGCCTGACCCCGTACTCCTCAGGGGAAGAGCTTGGCAGGTCCCAGCACCAGTAGTCCATCGGTCAGCCTGGAGCGCGTCTTCGACCAGGCCGGCGAGAGCGTCCGGCGTGACACGCAGCGTGTTCATGCGCTCGTCGAGCGCTATCGGGAGCAGTACCGTCACCGCCTCGAGGACTGGATGCAGCTGCGCGCCGGGCTCGACCAGCGGTCCGGGGGACGTACCGCCCCGGGCGGCGACTCGATGCGTGCCGAGCATGAGCAGCTGGGCCGGGAGGTCGGCATCCTGCGGGCGCGGCTGAAGCGCCTCGACGTCGCCGAACGCCAGCTCGACCTCGTCGCCAAGTACCTGGCCGACCCCGATCCACAGGCTCCCGAGCCTGCCTTGACCGACACCGACGAGTCGCCGGCCGCCGTGCAGCTGCGCATCATCGGTGCGCAGGAAGGCGAGCGACAGCGGCTGGCGGAGGAGATCCACGACGGACCGGCGCAGGTCCTCACCAACGCCATCTTCCAGGTCGAGTACCTGGATCGCGTGATGGGCGACGTGCCACGCACTGCCCGCGCGGAGCTGGGCTTCCTGCGCACCATGCTGCGCGACGGCCTGGACGAGGTGCGCGGCTTCATCAGCAGCCTGCGGCCACCGGTCGTCGACGTGGGCCTGGCGCAGGCCATGGCCGACCAGGCCACCGAGTTCCATGCGCGCCACGGCATCGCGGTGCAGGTCAACGTCGACGGCATCGACGACCGCCTCAACGCGGCGCAGAAGGCCTCGGTCCTGCGCATCGCACAGGAGGCGTTGCAGAACGTGCGCAAGCACGCGGCCGCCAGCGAGGTCTGCATCGGCTTCGAAGGCGACCAGCTGACGATCGTCGACAACGGACGCGGGTTCGACGTGATGCGGCTGGCATCCGGCGCGAGCCGCAACTTCGGGCTGCAGTTCATGCGCGAGCGCGCAGAGCTGCTCGGCTCACAGCTCCAGATCGAGTCGCGGCAGGGGGAGGGGACCCGAATCCTGCTCAGCCTGCCCGAGAAGCCACGGTAATCACCCCATCAAGGAATCAGCATGACCACCAGACTGACCACCGACACGCAGGAAGGACAAGGAGCAACCATGGACACCGAAGTCAAGGTCGACGAGCGACGGCGTGGCGGTGACCGTCGCGCAACCGGCAAGGCGCGGATCGTCATCGTCGACGGCCACACCCTGTTCCGTCGCGGCGTGCGCAACATCCTGGAGCTCGAGAACGACATGGAGGTCGTCGGCGAGGCCGGCAACGGGCGCGAGGCGCTCGCCGTCATCCAGGAGCTGACCCCCGACGTGGTCCTGATGGACCTGGGATTGCCGGCGCCCAACGGGATCGAGACGACCCAGCGCCTGAAGCGCGAGCTGCCGCACACCGGTGTCATCGTGCTCGCGTCGAACGATGACGAGGATCAGCTGTTCGACGCCATCAAGGCCGGCGCCGCGGCGTATGTCCTCAAGGACATCGATCCGTCAGACCTGACCGCCATCATCCGGCGCGTCCGATCCGGCGAGTACCTCATCAACGACAAGGTCTTCGCCAAGCCGGCTGTCGCATCGCGCGTTCTCAAGGAGTTCCGCGAGCTGGCGGTCTACGGCAACGACGCGCAGCCGATCTTCGCGCCGCTCTCGCCTCGCGAGGTCGAGATCCTGGACAACATCGCCCAGGGGATGACCAACAAGCAGGTCGCCTACGCGCTGTCGATCAGCGAGCAGACGGTCAAGAACCACATGAGCTCCATCCTGCGCAAGCTGTCGGTCAACGACCGCACCCAGGCGGTGGTCTACGCCATGCGCCAGGGATGGATCAAGATCCCGGAGGACTGAGCGCCGGTTCAACCGGTCGTTCGCTTGGGCCCAATTGGTCCGGATCGGTCCATCCGGGGCCCATCCTTCGTGACCGATGCGCTCAACGCCGCCTCCCTTCGTCGGAGGCGGCGTTCGCGTGTCCCCCCGAGCAGCCCGAGTCACTGCGGACTCAAACGAATGAGAGCGTGAGCCTCAGCTGCCATCTACGCCCTTGCTGACTCATCCGGACACGATTGGGCCGAGGTCCGCGGCCGAAGCTGCTCGGCTGAGTCACTACACGAGGCAACGGCATGCGAGCCGCCGGTGTGACGCTCACCTGAGCCACCACAGACTCAACGTGCGCCCCGACGGCCCGACGTGCCAGGCGGCACCACTGCCGGCCGCAAGTCCTGATCAGGCCCGGTACTGGAGTTCCATGGTGGAGCGAGCAAGCGGACCGTAGCCTGAACCCAAGTCGTCTCGGGTATCCGTGGCGGCCTTCATCTGGACGAGGGCCGGACGCCAGTCCGGACCTCGGGTCTCCTCCTCCGGTGCGGGAGCCGTGTCGCAGCAGGCACGGCTCCCATCCTCCCCCGATCGGCGTACGAACGGGGCGGAAACCGGCAAGTGGCAGATTTGACAAGCGCAGGAGCCCAGTCCCACAGTACGCTGCCAAAACGACTCGATAGGACCAACAGGCCATACCGGACCCTTGCAGCGGCCTCTACGCTGCGTCGCAAATCCTCAAGGAAAGGAGGTCCCCAACACATATGCTTCAGTTCATCAGCACTCTTCTGGCGCGTTTCCAGCGTGATGATGAGGAAGGCCAGACACTCGTTGAGTACGGTCTGCTCCTCGCCCTCATCGCCATCATCGTGATTGTCGCCCTGATCTTCCTGGGCCCGATCGTGAGCCGTATCTTCCAGAACGTCGGCACCAGCCTGCAGACCTAGTCCTCAGCTGTTGACCTTCGCACAGAGCCCCGGGGCACACGCCTCGGGGCTCTGCTCTTGGCCCCAGGGCACGACACGCCTCAAAGCTCTGCCCTTGCCCCGGCCGGTCGCGCGCCACCGGCGCCAGAGGCCTCCTCCGCGCATCCCGCATCGGGCCATTCGGGCAGTCCCAAAGCGTCCGATCCGGGTCCTGGGGTACTGCCCCGCGGTAGCCCACAAGTCCACTCGATGCGGCGCCGACCGACCGCCTAGACTGTTGACCGCAGTCACAACGGCTGCACTGTCCCGGCTCTTATTGATCACCATTTTCCGAGCTCAAGGGGTATTTCTGTGAAGCGATCCAATCGCCTGGTCATCCTGGTTGGAGTGCTGCTTGCCGTCCTGGCCTTTGTTGGCATCGTCATCCTCCTGAACCAGACGAGTGGACCGGCACAAGAGCAGACCGCCAAGGCTAACGTCCTCGTCGCAAAGGCCGACATCGCCATCGGCACCGCCGTCACTCCCGACATGGTGGCCGTCAAGCAGGTCGACCTGGGGGCCGTGCAGGGCACAGCCATCAAGGACCCGTCACAGGTCGGCGGCCGCACCGCGCTGGTCGCCATCCCCAAGGACGCCCAGGTCTCCCAGGAGGCGTTCGGCGGTGGGGTGAACCCGACGGTCAACATCTCGGCGCAGCTGAAGCCCGGCGAGAAGGCCGTCACCCTGCAGCTCGACCGGACGACCGGCATCGACTTCCTGGTGAAGCCCGGCGACATCATCGACGTGGTCCTGTCGCAGGACGTCCAGGTCCTCCAGCCATCGGCTGACTCGACGGCCCAGAACCCGCGCTTCGAGGCGGTCAACGGGCTGACCAATGCGCGAACGGTGAAGACCGTCCTGCAGCAGAAGCGCGTCCTCTATGTCAGCCAGTCGCGTGCGACGCAGCAGGCGCCGTCCCCCAGCCCGGGTGCCGAGGGCGCGCCGGCCGCGCAGCAGCAGTTCACCGAGACCGTGATCATCGTGTTCGCCGGCACCGACCAGGACGCCGAGCTCGTCAAGTTCGCCCAGCGCGACGTGAGCGAGCAGGGTGCGCTGACGGTGACCATCCGGGCGACCGCCGACAAGGCCGATGAGGCGACAACCGGTCTCACCATCGACAGCCTGGTGAAGAACTTCGGCCTGCCGATTCCGGGAATCGTGCAGCAGGTCGGCCCGAAGTCCAGGTAACCCAGGAAGCCCGGGAGCTCTGAACGTGATCAAGGTCCTCATCGTCGATGACATCCCGGAGACGCGCGATCATCTGACGAAGCTGCTGAGCTTCGACCAGGAGATCGACGTCACCGGGACGGCGGGATCCGGAGAAGAGGCGATTCGCCTCTCGATGGAGCTGCGCCCGGATGTCATCGTCATGGACATCAACATGCCGGGGATGGACGGGGTGGCAGCTGCCGAGATCATCTCGCAGCGCCTCCCCTCCTCGCCGATCATCATGATGAGCGTCCACGGTGAGGCGGAGCAGCTGCGCCGAGCGATCGCCGCCGGCGCCCGGGAGTTCCTGGTCAAGCCGTTCTCCGGCGACGAGTTCGCCACCACGATTCACAGCGTCCACGGCAAGGAGCTCGGCCGTCGCGAACAGCTGCAGGTGATGATCTCGCGGCCGGAGGGCATCGGCTCCGACAACGCGGATGACCACCAGATGGTCGCGGTCTTCTCGCCGAAGGGCGGCGCGGGCCGAACCACGATGGCCACCAACCTGGCCCTGGCGCTCCATCGCGAGACCGATGGCCGCGTGTGCCTTGTCGACGCCAACCTGCAGTTCGGCGACGTGGGCGTGCTGCTCAACCTCAACCCCAAGAACCGCTCGATGCTCGATGCCGTCGAGGGCGGAGAGCCGGACGCGGACATCATCGACTCGGTCGTCATCGAGCACTCCACGGGGATCCGGGTCCTTCTCGCGCCGCCGGCGCCGGAGGGAGCGGACCTGGTCACCCCCGCCTACCTGCGCAAGATGATCGAGCACCTCAAGGCGACGCACGACTGGGTCATCGTGGACCTGCCGTCGGCGCTCAACGACCATTCGTTGGCGATCATGGATGCCGCGGACCAGATCGTGGTCCTGTCGGCGCTGGAGATCACCACCATCAAGAACGTGCGCCTCTTCCTGGAGGTCGCCGACCAGCTCGAGTACGACCGGTCCAAGATCCGCCTCGTCATCAACCGATCCGACACGGCCCAGGGGATCCGCATCCCGGACGTCGAGGCCTCGATCCGCCGATCCGTCGACGGAACGATCGTCTCCGACGGCCGCCTCGCGGTCCTCGCCGTGAACCGCGGCGTGCCCTTCGTGGTCTCGCACCCGGAGAGTGCGCTGTCGCGCGACGTCATCAAGCTTGCCCACACCATCGTGGGAGAGCCCGCCGCCAACAAGTCCACCGCCAAGTCCACCGACAAGTCGTCCAAGCGCGGACTCTTCGCGCGCCGCTAAGGGGAAGGAACCCAGAGCCATGTCATTGCTGAAGCGAATCGAGCGGGTCAACCACCCGGCAGGAGAATCGGAGCCGCAGACGCCGGCGCTCGTCCCGGCGCCGACGCCACCGCCGAGCCAGACGCCCGGAGGCAATGCTCCGGCCGTCCCGCCGCTGGCGCCGCCGACCACCACCAGCCGGCCGTTCATGGGCAACCTTCCCGCGCGCGAGTCGTTCCGCGAGGCAAAGTTCCGCGTCCAGAACCGGCTCATCAACGAGCTCGACCCCAAGCTCGACCTGAGCAACCAGGTCGAGGTGCGGCGCCAGATCGAGGACCTGTTCGGCAAGATCGCCGACGAGGAGGGCCTCGCGCTGACGCGCGCCGAGCGCGTCCGCATGCTGGAGCAGATCACGGACGAGATCCTGGGCCTGGGGCCGCTGGAGCCGCTGCTCCGCGACGAGACCGTCACCGAGGTGATGGTCAACGGGCCGCAGCAGGTCTACATCGAGCGCGAAGGCCGGCTGGAGATGACGAACGTCACCTTCCAGAACGACGAGCACGTGATGAAGATCATCCAGCGCATCATCGCTCCCATCGGTCGACGCGTGGACGAGTCGAGCCCCATGGTCGACGCCCGCCTGGCCGATGGCTCCCGCGTGAACGCCATCATCCCGCCGCTGTCGCTGGTGGGCCCGGTGATCACCATTCGAAAGTTCTCGGCCACACCGTTCACGGTCGAGGATCTCATCCGATTCGGCACGGCCACCCCGGAGATGTTCGAGTTCCTGGAGGCCTGCGTGAAGGCCCGCCTCAACGTCTTCGTCTCCGGCGGCACCGGCTCGGGCAAGACCACCATGCTCAACATCCTGTCGTCGTTCATCCCTGACGACGAGCGGATCGTGACCATCGAGGACGCCGCCGAGCTGCAGCTCCGCCAGGAGCACGTCGTCACGCTGGAGGCGCGGCCACCCAACATCGAGGGCAAGGGCGCCGTTCCCATCCGCGAGCTCGTGCGCAATGCCCTGCGCATGCGCCCCGACCGGATCATCGTCGGGGAGTGCCGCTCGGCGGAAGCGCTCGACATGCTGCAGGCCATGAACACCGGCCACGACGGCTCGATGTCCACCGGCCACGCCAACACGCCGCGCGATATGCTTGCTCGTCTCGAGACGATGGTGCTGATGGCGGGCATGGACCTGCCGCTGCGGGCCATCCGCGAGCAGATCGCATCGGCCGTCGACCTGATCGTCCACCAGAACCGCCTCAAGGACGGGACGCGCAAGATCACGAACATCACCGAGGTCCAGGGCATGGAGGGCGACGTCATCGTCATGCAGGACATCTTCGTGTTCGAGCAGACCGGCGTTGTCGAGGGCAAGATCCAGGGCCGCCTGCGGCCGACCGGCATTCGCCCCAAGTTCGTCGAGAAGTTCGAAGTGGCGGGGATCAACCTGCCGCCGAACGTCTTCGGCTCACCGTTCTAAGGAGTCTGTAGCGTCATGCTCCCATTCGTCATCGCAGGTCTCGCCGCGGGTGCCGTGCTGCTCATCGCGGTCGGCATTTCCATGAGCGGCAGCGGCGCCGGCGGCACCGTGTCCCTCCGCCTTGACCGCTTCGTGTCCGGCAAGGCCGACGAGCAGGCGGGCGACGCGAAGGGAGACTCGGCGGTCGTCGAGGCCATCGGCCGCGCGATCGATCGCCAGGACATGACCGCGCGCCTGAGCACGGAGCTGGCGCGCGCCGACCTGAAGCTCAAGCCGGCCGAGTTCATCCTGATGTGGGTCATGTCGCCCTTCTTCTTCGCGGCGGCGGCGTTCATCCTCGGCTTTGCCTTCGCAGGGCTCAAGAACCCCATCGCGCTCTTCCTGGCCTTCGTGGTGGGCGCCTACTTCCCGCGGTTCTATCTCGGCTACCGCCAGAAGAAGCGGGTGAAGGCATTCGCAACCCAGCTGCCGGACACCATCACCCTGCTCGCCAACTCGCTGCGCGCCGGGTCGTCGTTCCTGCAGGGTGTCGAGCTCGTCACCCGCGAGGCACGGCCGCCCATCAGCGAGGAGTTCGGACGTGTCGTGCGCGAGATGAACCTGGGCGTGGCGCTGCAGCCGGCCCTGAACAACATGAGCCGTCGGCTGAAGTCTGAGGACCTGGAGCTGATGGTCACCGCCATCAATATCCAGAGCCAGGTCGGCGGCAACCTCGCCACCGTCCTCGACTCCATCGCGTTCACCATCCGCGAGCGCATCCGCATCCAGGGCGAGATCCAGACCCTGACCGCCATGCAGCGCTACAGCGGCTACGTGATCACCCTGCTGCCGGTGGGCCTGGCGGGCATCCTGTTCCTCATCAGCCCGTCGTACATCAGCGCCATGCTCAACAAGCCGCCGGAGCTGTTCGGCCTGCCCATGGGCATCGTCTTCTTCATCATCGGCCTGATCAGCATGGGCATCGGGTACCTGCTCATCCGCCGCATCGTCGACATCAAGGTGTAGCCAGCCATGCCTCCACAGCTCCTCATCGCCGTCATCGCCGCCCTGGCGGTGCTGCTCATCACCTATGGTGTCGCCGCGCGCCCGCCGAAGGACGCCGTCCAGACGCGGCTGGAGCAGCTCGTCGTCCAACCCAAGTCGCTGGAGGAGTACGAGCTCCAGCAGCCGTTCTACGAGCGCAGCCTGCGGCCGCTCATCAAGCGCCTGTCCAAGTTCGGTCGGCGCGGCGACCAGGGCGGGATCATCGCCCGCACGGACGCCAAGCTGGAGAAGGCCGGCTATCCGGGCGGCCTGCGCGGCGCCGACTGGATGGGTGTCAAGATCCTGGTGGCCATCGTCTTCGCGATTCTGTTCTTCCTCCTGCTGTCGCTGATTGCCGGCCCGGCCGGCGGCCTGTTCTTCGGCCTCGTCGGCCTGCCCATCGGGTTCATGGCCCCCGAGTTCTGGCTGGGCCGCAAGATCAAGGCGCGCAGCCTGGCCATGATCCTTCAGCTGCCCGATGCGCTCGACCTGCTGACCATCTCGGTCGAAGCCGGCCTGGGCTTCGACGCGGCGCTGGCCAAGGTCGTCGAGAAGATGGAAGGGCCGCTCGTCAACGAGTTCCGCCAGGCGCTGGCCGAGATTCGGATGGGCCGCAGCCGACGCGAGGCGCTGCGCGACGTCGCGAACCGTGCCGACGCCCAGCCGATCAGCAACTTCATCGGCGCCATCGTGCAGGCCGAACAGCTCGGCGTGCCGATCGCCAAGGTCCTCCAGATCCAGTCGCAGCAGCTGCGCATCGAGCGGCGGCAGCGGGCCGAGGAGGCTGCCGCCAAGGCCCCGGTCAAGATGCTCTTCCCCATGGTCGGCTGCATCTTCCCGACGATCTTCATCGTGATCCTCGGCCCGGCCGTGGTGACGGTGATGGGCGGCGGGGCCGGCCTCTGAGGTGCTTCCGGCACTTCGACCCAGCGTCCTGCTGGTCGATGACGACGCCACACTCCTCTCGGTCCTCGCGCGCCGCCTGACGCGCGAGGGCTTCGAGGTTCGCACCGCTCCCTCCGGCCAGGGGGCGTTGAGCACCCTGGAGAAGAGCTGGCCGACGCTCCTGATCGTCGACCTGATGATGCCCGGCATGGATGGCTTCGAGCTGTGCCGGCGCGTGAAGCGCATGGCCGACCTGCCGATCATCGTCCTCTCGGCCGTCGACGCCGACGAGTCGAAGGTGCGTGCGCTGGAGGACTACGCCGAGGACTACATCACCAAGCCGTTCAATCCCGAGGAGCTGGTGGCCCGCGTGCAGCGCATCCTGCGTCGCACCTCGGCGGGCCGCTCGACGCTGTCGATCGATGATGGCGAGCTGGAGATCGACCTGGCGCGACGCACCCTCACGACGCCTGTCGGCGACCACCAGCTGACGCCCACCGAAGCGCGACTCCTGCAGGTGCTCATGAGCTCCATGGACCGCACCGTCGCCACCGAGACGCTGCTTGACCGGGTCTGGTCCGATGCGGACGGCGCCGATCCGTCCTACGTGTGGGTCAGCGTCAGGCGCCTGCGTCGCAAGCTCGAGGTCGATCCGGATCATCCCCGCTACCTGATCACCGATCGGGGCGTCGGCTACCGCCTGGCATCCTCCGCGGGCCTGGCCGCTGCTCGGTGACGCGGGCATGAGCCGCGGCACCCGTCTCTTCCTCTTCCTGCTCTGGTGGCGTTGCCGCCGCTCTTCATGCTGGGCATCCTGGAGCTGGTCGGCCAGCCCATCATCGACGGCCTCGGCCGGGGCACCTCGTTCCTGATCGTCGCCGGCTTCGCGGCCGTCTGGGCAGGGGTCGTGACCCTCTTTGCGTCGCGTTCCATTGGCGACGAAGTCCGGGACCTGCTGGACCTCGCCGAGCGCGGCCTGTCGCCCGATGCCGAGGCCGGCCACGGCGACGACCCGGCGAGCACCCCGCAGCGCCGGCTGACCGCGACCATCGAGGAGCGCAACCGGCAGCTCGCGGAGCTCGTGGAGCGTCTGCGCAGGGCGCCGATCTCCGACGACGCCGAAACGGTTGCGCGCGCCACGGTGGCGGCCGCCCGCAGCGTGACGGCCAATCCCACCTGGATGCTCGTGGTGCTGGGACCCAGCGAGTCCGCGCTGGCGCCCGCGGTCTACGGCGGCGAGCTCGATGCGCCCGCGCAGCTTGCCGAGCTGCACTTCTGGGCAGCCTCGAGCGGTGACGATCCCAGTCGGCCGCGACTCGTCGACGGACCGTGGGGTCGGTTCATGGTCGTCCCGGTCGACGCAGCGGACTCCGGCCTGCGCGCGCTGCTCCTCTCGCCGTGGGAGGGCCGCGCGGCACCCTCGAACACGGAGATCAACCTGCTCGAGCTGATGGGCGGGCATGCCGCCGCAGCCATCGAGCACGCCATGCTCTATGCGGAGCTGCGCACCCGGACCGACCAGCTGGACCGCATGGCCGCGGTGCAGACCGATTTCCTGCGCGGTGTGACCCACGACCTTCAGACGCCGCTGACCTCGATTGGCGCGCTGGCCGCGGAGCTCCAGGAGAAACCCGACACGGACGCCATCGCCCGCGTGGACCTGCAGACGATCGCCTACCAGGCGGATCGGCTGCGACGCATGGTCAGCCAGCTGCTGGTGGTCTCGCGCCTCGAGGTCGGCGCGGTGCAGCCGCGCCAGGAAGTCTTCCGCCTGGAGCCGATCATCCAGCGCACGTGGCACGCGCTTCGGGCGGATCGCCCATTCAGCGTGAGCACCAACGGCCCCGAGTTCCTGGCCGTCGCCGATGCCGATCGGATCGAGCAGGTGCTGTGGGCGCTCCTCGACAACGCCGTCAAGTACTCACCGCCGGGCAGTCCCATCGCGGTGGAGATCGGATCCCGCCGGGCTCCGAATGGCGAGCTGCGGGCCCGGGTGACAGTCGTCGATCGTGGCGCAGGCATGGATGACGAGACCGCAGCCCACGCGTTCGACCAGTTCTACCGCGCCCCCGCGGCGCGTGCCGAGGCGCCGGATGGCAGCGGGGTAGGGCTGTACGCCGCCAGTGGGCTCATCCGCGCGATGGACGGCTCACTGCGCTTCGAGCGCGGGGCGGACGGCGAGACCAGGATCATTTTCGAGACTCCTGCGGAGCCCATCCAGGAGGCTCGGGGCGCCGCCAGTGAGGTCTTCGAGCGGCGGCGCCGACGCGCCCGACTGATCCGAACGTCACGGTTGAGGTACCGGCCACGATGGTTGACGCTGCAAGGTACCTCGCAAGGTCACGCACCTAGCATGCGAATTATTCAAACCGACAGGTATCGAGCCCAATGAAGTTGCCCTGGCGTCGCGGCGAGCGATCACTCGGCCAGTCGATGGTCGAGTTCGCGCTCATCCTGCCGTTGTTCGCGCTCTTCCTCGTCATCGCCGTCGATTTCGGGCGCATCTACTTCTCGTATGTCCAGGTGAACAACGCCGCCCGCGAAGGCGCGGCGTTCGGAGCCCTCAGCCCAACCGACACCGTCGGCATCCAGGGAGCGGCGAAGCAGGAGACGGACGCGCAGGGACAGACCGGTGAGACAGCCCTGACGGTGGCCACCCAGTGCAAGGATTCGACAGGCCTCGTCCTGGCCGACTGCGCGTTGGCCACCGGCGCCGCAGGCCCGGGCAGCACCATCACGGTCACCGTCAGCGAGAAGTTCAACTTCATCACCCCGCTGGCAAACTCGTTCTTCAGCAACAACCTCGTCATGAAGACGACTGCCACGGCGACAGTGCTCGGCTATGCCGCCGGCACCGGCGGCGGTGGTGGGGGCGGGACAACATGTTCGCCTCCCGTCCCTGAGTTCAGCGTCGTCGTCACGACTGGATTGACGATCCACGTGGATCCACCGCGTCAACTCCCAACACCGGCGTCTGCACCATCTCCGGCTACAACTGGACGTGGGGGGACGGCAACGACGGCGTCGGGAGCGCCTTGGGCGATGACTACACCTACCTCAACGCCGGGACGTACACGATCACGCTCGAAACCACGAACCAGGCTGGCGCCAGGACCAAGGTCCACTCCGTAACCGTGCCAGCAGCGAGTGCCCCCGCATGTGTCAAGCCGACGGCAAACTTTAGTTGGACGACTAGTGGCAACGGCAGCAACACGAAGTACACGTATGTTGACACTTCGTCGGTTGCGGATCCGGTGAATTGTCCGATCACCGATTGGCTGTGGACCTTCACTGATCTCGGCACTCAGTCGAACGCACCTAATCCGATTCCACAGACCTACGGGAACAACAGCTCCATCCGGTGACGTTGAAGGTCACGAACGCCGGCGGCAGCACCACGATCACGAAGAACCCATAGTGGGCAAGCGGGTGGCCCCTCATCTGCGTCGCGCAAACCCTCGATCAATTTCGGGTCAGGCGCTGGTCGAGTTTGCTTTGATCATTCCCGTCTTCCTCTTCATGCTCTTCGGCGTCGTCGACATGGCGCGGTTCGTGTATCTCAACAGCAGTCTGTCGCAGGCCGCGCGGGAAGGCGCCCGCCTTGGGGCGGTGGAGGCCTATTGGGTGGGCCACACGACAACGACCGATCCCGCGTGCAATGCCGCGGGCGGTCCGGTTTGTCGGGCCAACCTGAGCGAGTTGCGGACCGATATTCTCGGCGCCGCCAACCGAATGATGGTCGGCACCGGCACCATCACCCTTGCGAACCTGCACGTCAGCTGTGACGCGACCACTGGACCCACCGGAGCGTGGACCAGCCCACCAAAGACATGCACCTTTCCCCAGGACATCGGCCACGTCATCTCGGTGAGGGTCGTGCTCGCGTACACGCCCATCACCCCATTCATCGGTCAGATGTTCCCGTCAATCACGTCGGCGGCTTCGGCGACGATGGTCATCAACTAGGAGTTCATCCGGACATGCTCAATCCTTCATCCCCCGAGAGGACCCCACGGGGTCAGATCATCGTGGTATTCGCGCTCAGTCTCACGCTCATCCTGTTCGCGGTCGGGCTGGCGGTCGACGGGGGCAATGGGCTCGCCCAGCGGCGTGCGTCGCAGAACGCATCGGATTTCGCAGCCATGGCCGGCGCCCGGATCATGGCCGAGTACATCGACGAGACGAACAATGGCGGCGTTTACGTGAACGGAACGGACCTCAATGTGAAGGACGCCATCAAAAACGCGATTGCCGCCAACGGCGGCGCGCCAGCCACCTTCGGCTCGCCGGATGGCCCGCGGTACGTGAGCGACAACGGCGCGTTCTGACGTTCGTGGGCAGTGGAACGATCCCGACTGGCGCGACCGGCGTCAAGGTGCACTCGACGCGTGACTTCAAACCGTTCTTCCTGGGTGTCTTCGGGATCGCCAAATGGACGGCGGGGGCGGACGCCACCGCAAAGGGCGGGTACTCGACCGCCGGGCCGCCACCGGGCACGCTCTTTCCCGTTGGGATCTCGCTCGCGTTTTTCCAGACCTATCCCTTCTGCTCAGGCCCGATCAGCACGGACCCGTCCGATCCGTGCTACCCCAAGCACCTGACCCCGGGCAACCTGAACGTGCCAGGCGGCTTCGGTTGGTTGAAGTTCGGAGCGGCGGGCAAGTGCACGGGCTTCGGGCTGGGCATGATCAACGACGGCTGTGCCGAGTCGAAGCCGTTCCTGCAGGGCGAGATCGGCCCACCCTCCAACAGCTATGGATGCTGCACCCAGGTTGGCCTGCCAGGCAGCGCCGACAAGATCGGCAGTTTGCCGGGCAACAAGGCGAGTGCGGACTGCGACTACTACATCGACAACGAGATCACCGTCACGGTCCCCATCTGGGACACCGCCGGCAGTAACGGCGCGAACGGTTGGTACCACATCGTTGGCTTCGCCGGATTCCAGATCACTGGCTGCTCTGGTGGCAAGAACATCGAGGGCGTCTGGCGAAAGGCCTTCTTCACCGGGCCCGTAAGCTCCACGCCGACAACGACCGGCGTGCCGCAGAACTTGGGGATTCAGCTCGTTCGGTAGCCCCAATAGATCGCCGGGACCTGGGGACGCGCCGTCAGAGCACGGCGCGTCCCTCTTCTTGCCCGGACTGCTGCCGTCCCGTGGCCGGGATTCGGCCGATACCTTGTCTTGCCACGATCAGCCGCCCGTTTCGGCCGTTGGGCCATAGGGTTCGGCTCCGAGGGGCCGTCGATTGACGGCACACGGCCATCCGCAGGGGCTTCGCTGGCCGACAATGCCTAAGCTCCAAAGTGGCGCGGCGCGGCAGCTGAAGCCCCGGGCGGGGAGCGCACGGTCGACCGAATCTCTGCCAGAAGTACCCCCACAGTCCTGTCCCGCGCCGCTCGGTGCCAATTCGCACCGGCCGAGGCGGATTCGCGGCCAAAGAACCGGGACCCGTACCCCTAACGTACCGTAGCGACGGGGCTACTAACGCGGCATTGTCCGCTCATGACTTGGAGTCGCCTCGGGCGTAACCGCCCCGACCGGGAACATGGCCAATCGCTGGTCGAGTTCGCGCTGATCGCGCCCATCTTCCTCATGCTCGTCGTGGGGCTGATCGAGTTCGCGGTGGCGTTCAGCGTGCAGCTCAACGTCAACTACGCCAGCCGTGATGCGGCTCTGCTGGCCGCGGAAGCGGGCAGCGGTGCCGGCGCCGACTGCATCATCCTGCGGGCCGTCGAGAAGGACCTCGGCTCTCCCAGTGACAAGACCAGCATCCAGCAGGTCCGCGTCTACTGGGCCAGCCCCAACGGTGTCGAGAAGGCTGCCAACGTCTACAGCCGCAGCGGAACGACCAGCTGCACGCTTGCGGATGGCACGACCGTGACGGTGCCCTACAGCGCCAGCTCCACCGCGTACCCCGAGAGCAGCCGCTGCACGTACCTCGCCGGCTGCGGCGGGACCCACACGCAGCTCGACCAGATCGGCGTCTCGATCTCCTATCAGCACGGCTGGATCACGCCGGTCCCGGGCATGGTGCGGCTTCCGGCGTCGGGCGTGACCATCACGCGCAGCAACAGCATGCGCATGGAGCCGACGCTGTGAGCCGGCTCGGTAGCGCCTGGTCCACCTTCCGTCGCGCGTCGCGACGCGGCCAGGCACTGGTCGAGACGGCGGTCATCCTGCCGCTGCTGCTGACCATCGTGCTCGGCACGCTGGAGTTCGGCTTTGTCTTCGACCATCACCTGACCCTCGAGTACGCCACGCGCGAAGGCGCACGCGCCGGAGCGGCGCTGGCCAACGGCGGCGGCACGTTCGGCTGCGGTGCCGGGCAGAGCCCCAACGCCGCCAACGTCGACCCCGCCATCATTGCCGCGGTGGAGCGCGTCCTGGCCAGCAACGGATCGCGGGTCGCGCTGAATCGTATCGGCGAGATCCAGATCTACGAAGTGAACGCCACACCGACCGGCCTGACCAACAAGTACGTCTACGCCGCCGGTGGTGGCCCCGTGGTCGACGGCAAGGCCCTCGACTTCAAGGCCGTCGCGCCGCAGACCTTCCTCGCGTGCGGTCGCCGCGACGGCACGAACAGGTCCATCGGCATCAGCCTGACCTACACCTACGACCTTCAGACCCCGCTCCGGATCCTCTTCGGCTGGGCGACCATCAGCATGAGCGACCGGACCGTCATGTCGATCAATCCGACGAACCAGTGAGGCTCATGGCCATGCGACACCTGATCGCAGCGATCCTGCAGCGTTCCCCGGCCGATGCGAGCGGCGGCCAGACCCCGGACGCATCCGGCACCGAGCGCCCGCTCCCCAACAAGCCGCGGCAGGCGCCGCGGGGCAGGTGCTGCTCATCTTCGCCGGCATGCTCACCATCCTGCTCCTGGCGTCTGCCCTGGTGGTCGACCTCGGCTGGCTGTGGAGCAACACCCTCCGCATTCAGCGCGCGGCTGATGCTGCGGCGCTGGCCGGTGTCGTCCACCTGCCGGCCGACGTGCCGGGCGCCTACCTGACGGCGGCCCAGGAGGCGACCAAGAACGGCTACACGGCCGGCGGCGGGGTCACGATCACCCCGCTGCGCGACCCGAGCGTCCCGCGGCGGCTGGACGTGTGGGTCCAGGCCCCGGTCAAGACCTTCTTCCTGGGCCTCATCGGCATGGACACCGTCAGCATCACCCGCAAGGCGGAGGCGGACTATGTCCTTCCGGTGCCGATGGGCAGCCCGCAGAACTACTACGGCGTCGGCGACTTCCTGAAAATCAGCGGCGGAACGACCGACAACACCCCGGACCAGTTTCCATCGGCCGTCGACAGCGGCGGCGCCTGGTCTGGCGCCAGCGGTGCGTTCGCCAGCGGCGGCGCGGCCGCGACCGGCGCGAAGGACGCGCAGTCGGTCTTCAAGAACTTCAACCTGTCCGTCCCGGCCGGCTATACGATCCGCGGGATCGAAGTCAAGCTGAGCGCCAAGTCGACCAACAGCAAGTGCCAGGTGGGCGTGGAGCTGCGCTCGGGCGGGACCTACACTGCCCAGCAGACGACCGCGGCCGACGTCGACGGCTCGTACACCACCTACACCCTGGGTGGACCGTCCGACCTGTGGGGTGCGTCGTGGGCGTCCGGCGATTTCAGCAATGCGAACTTCCGCCTGCGCCTGGATGCCATCGACCCCGGAAGCAACTGCGGCGCCGCCGACACGTGGTCGGTCGACTTCATGACCGTCAAGGTCTACTACCAGATCCCGGTCAGCGACGTGACCCAGGAGGTCTCCGGACCGAGCGGCCCGCTGTGCACCCTGACGCCGCCGCGGACGTCGTGCAGCCAGGGCTTCTGGGGCGCCGTGTTCACGAAGGGCGGCGTCCGGCAGAACGGCGACCGCTACTCGCCGGCCTACTACGACGGCGGCAGCGCGACCGCCAACCCCGACTATGACAGCGGCGGCTACAACTACACCGTGGAGGCCAACGGCGGCGCGCGCGTGTCGCTGTACGACGCCACGTTCTGCGGCACCGGCCAGACCAGCTTCGGCGGCTGGTACGGCGCCGGCGACCACTGGACCGGACGGCCGAACCCGCCGGGCGGGAACGGGTACGGGCCGGTGACCACGCGCTATCGGCTGTACAACATGAACGGCACCGAGTACAACCCCGCCGACGACACCCTGGTCGCCGATTCGGGCGCCACATTCGCCGGCGAGAACCAGACCGATCAGAGTGGCGTTCTCGGGTCTCCGCAGCAAACCACGGCCAATGGCAGCTCCAACTGCGCGGCCAACCCATACCACAATGGCTGGTACGGGCTGGGAGGCGGCCTGGCGGCCGGGAAGTACCGGCTCAACGTCAACACCAGCGATCCGGCCAACAACACCATCGCCGCCGAGAACCTGTTCTCGATCCAGGTCTCGTCCGGCAAGGTCTACGGCGGCGGCCGCATGGCGGCCTACACCAACCTGAAGGCCGGGACGCAGCGCTTCTACCTCGCCCAGGTCGAGGCGGCGCACGCCGGCAAGACCATGGACATCACCCTGTTCGACCCCGGTGACGTGTCCGGCGACGCCTACCTGCGCATCCTGTCGCCGGATGGCAATGCCTACAACTACGCCACCTTCGACTACAGCGCGGACGCCCAGTGCCGGGCGGTCAGCGACGCGTGCTCGGCGACCGGCCGGACACAGATCCAGACCCACAGCTCAGGCGGCAGCTCGTTCGACAACTCGGTGCTGACCATCAGCGTCAAGCTGCCGTCCTCGTACGGCTCCGGCGGCCTGACGCCGAGCGGCGAGACGGAGGCCGGCTGGTGGAAGATCGAGTACGAGGTGGCCGGCGGCAACGACACCACCACCTGGGAGGTCAACATCCGGGGCAACCCGGTGCGCCTGGTCGTCCCCTAACATCGGGCCATTCATGGACCGATACCTCCGGATCCGCAACACGACCCGGGCCACCACGATCGCCGATCGGGCCCGGGTCGCCACGTCGCTCCGCGATCGGGTCGTGGGGCTGCTGTCCAGCCCGTGAGCTTCCGACCGGGAGCGGCCTGCTGATCGAGCGCACGAGCTCGATCCACATGTTCTTCATGCGCTTCGCGATCGATGCCATCTTCGTCGACCGGCACGCCCGGGTGACGAAGGTGGTCGGCGACCTCAAGCCGTGGCGCATGGTGCCGTGGGCATGGGGCGCCCGAGACTGCATCGAGCTGCCGGCGGGCACGGCCCGCGTGAGCGAGACGCGACCGGGTGATCAGCTGGAGCTCACCCCGCTGGAGGCCTAGCCACGAAGAGAGGGGCCCCCGCGGATGCGAGGGCCCCTCTTGACCTGGACCGGCGGGGATCGTCTCCCCCTCCCCGCCGCTCAGGCGACTACCGGCGGCGGATCGTATCCACCTCCACGAAGGCCAGGGCTGCCAGCGACAGGACCACCAGCAACCCGAAGAAGAGGACCGGCATTCCCCCCGGAGTACCGGACTGGATCGAGGTGTCGGGGACGTGGGGCCTGGGAGTTCCGGTGCCGGCCTTGACCGACTGCTCCGGCGAATGGGTCGGGGCAGGGGTCTGTGTCGGCGCAACGGTCTGCTCCGGCGTCTGCGTGGGAGCAGGCGTCTCGGTCGGAGCAGGTGTCTCGGTCGGCGCCGGCGTCTCGGTCGGAGCCGGTGTCTCGGTCGGCTTGGGTGTCGCCGTCGGCTGCGCCACGGTCACCACGGCATCGTCCCTGGCCGTGAAGCTCGAGCCGTTGAACTCGCCGCTCGCCGTCCCGACGTTCGTCGTCGTTTCGGTGAGGTCGGCCGAGCAGCCGAACATCCATGTCTCGCTGCTCTGCAGGAGGGCATCGTGGTTCGCGTCGCCCGAGACGTAGGCCACCGGCGAGCACTTGTCATCGCTCACCGTGACGTTCGAGAGCGGCGCTCCGGCCACGCTGTTGGTCACGGCGTAGTCATAGCTGACATGACCGCCGCCGACCGGCAGGTGGTCCGGGTTCGCCGTCTTGTTGATGCCGATCTGTGGGCAGGCCAGCTCGCTGAAGATGGAGCTGAACAGGCCCGGCAGGTTGGAGGCCTCGATGACGTTGGCGTAGTTGGCGGACGGGTTGGCGAGGGCCTGCATCAGGCCGAGGTCGACCTGGCTGCTGCCGGTGCCGCCCTGGCCGATGGCGATCGAGTAGGCGACGTCCGCCGACCCGAGATAGCCCGCGATCTCGCCAGCATTCGGCCGCTGGCCCGGATCGGGGTTCGGCCGCCCATCGGACAGCATGACCAGCACGTGGTTCACCGGGATCCCGCTGGCCATGGCCCGCTCATGGGCGACCATGTCCGCGGCACCCGCGGCCAGGCCCACCTTGAGCGGCGTGTTGCCGGTTGCCACGATGGCATTGATACCCGCCGTCACGCTCGCGGCACTCGATGCGCCGAGCGCGACCGACACGGATGCCGTTGTCCCGCCGAACACGGTCAGGCCAACGTGGTGAATGCCCGAGGCACCGCCGACGCCGCCGTTGCCGTCGAGGTTGGCGACGAGCTGCGCCGCGGCCTGCTGCGCCCAGTAGATGCGCGTGTGGCCACCGCTCTGCTCCGACTGCATGCTTCCCGAACGGTCGATGATGAGCTCGACATCCAGCGGATGGACGCCGCAGCTGGCATTGGCCACGGCCAGCGTGGCCGCGGGAGTCGTCGTCAGCAGCATGCCCCCCAGCAGTGCGGCCGATGTCATGAGGCCGGACGCAACACGCGCGCCGTGCGCCAACCTGAGCCGATGATTCGCGACCATGACCTGGATCACCTCTGAATGAATTGTTGGTGGCGGCGAAATGCCGCCGATAAGTACCGTTTGACCATAACCGGAGGTACTGGGGGAGGGAAGTACCAACCAACTTGTCTGGTGATGGTGTGCGGTGAGGTCCGGGACGGCAGGATGCGCAGCCACCGACAAAGCGGTGCAGAAACGCAACGCCCAAGACGCGCCAAACGCGCCACTTGGCGCCCGGGAGGCGTCAGTAAGCGGCCGGTAAGCGGGCGGTAATGGGTCGCCTGGCATGCTGGTCGCGGGATGGCATTGCTGGATTTCGTCCTACCGCCGGCATGCGGCGCCTGCGGCCGGCTGGGAAGGCTCCTGTGTGCGCGCTGCCGGGCGGAGCTGCGCGCGCCGACGGCCGACGCGGACCGATTCCACGCGGCCGATGCCGGCGTGGTGCTCGGTGACGCCCTGCGACTCGGCCTCGCCGCCTTCGCGTACGAGGGCGCGCTGCGACGCGCGCTGCAGCGGCTGAAGTACGCCGGCGCCGCCCGCATGGCACGGCCGCTCTCCGAGGCCGCCGCCCCGGCCCTGGAGCGGCTGATGCGCATCAGCGGGCGCGGCGTCCTGGTACCGGTGCCGCTGCACGTCATGCGTCAGCGTGAGCGCGGCTACAACCAGGCGGCGCTGCTGGCCGAGCAGCTGGCGCGGCTCAGCGGCCTGGCGACCGCCGACCTGCTGCTGCGCCGGCAGGCCACCACCAGGCAGCACCGCCTCGACCGAGCGGCGCGGCTGCGCAACCTGCGCGGCGCGTTCGTCATGCGCGATACGGGGCGCCCACCACCGGTGGTCATCGTCGTCGACGACATCCTGACCACCTCAGCCACGCTGGAGGCGTGCGCATCGGTCCTGCGCGAGGCGGGCGTGCTGCACGTCTACGGGTTCGCCATCGGCCGAGAGGTGTGAAGCCGCGCCCCGATGCGCCGGTGCTACGGTATGGAGCCCACTCCCAACGGAGGATCGGACGTGAAGACGACCGTCAAGGCCCGGAACCTGGAGCTCACTGATCGCCTGAAGGCGGACATCGAGCACAAGCTGCGGAGGCTGGACCGTATCTCGCGTCCGGATGCGGAGGTCAGCGTCGAGCTGATCGCGCATGCCTCCCGGGCCAACGACCAGTCACACGTCGCGGAGGTCACCCTGCTCAACGGCGCCGATGTGATCCGGTCCGTCGCGGCCGGCTCGAATCCGTTGACCGCGCTCGACTCGCTGCTCGACAAGCTCGAGCGCCAGGTGGTGCGCAACAAGGAACGTCCGCGCAGCAACCGCGCCCGAACGGTCGAGGCGACCCAGGCGATCGCCGCGCGCGAAGCCGCCAAGAGCGTCACCACGGCCGACGAGAACGCGGAGAACGCGCCCCCGACGGTGGTCAAGCTGAAGCGCTTCGACATGGTGCCCATGTTCGAAGAGGACGCCATCGACCGCATGGAGGAGCTGGGCCATGCCTTCTTCGTCTTCCTGAACGCCGACAACGAGCAGCTCAACGTCCTCTATCGGCGCGCGAACGGCGACTACGGCCTGATCGAGCCGGTCATCGACGACCGCGGCCGGAAGCAGCGCTGAGCTCGAGGCGCACCGCGCCCGGGCGTCGGCCGGACGGGATGGGTGGTGCCGGGATCGTCGACGACGGTGCGCCGCTCAGGCTGGCGAGCAACCTCAGGCGGCGGCGAATCCCGGAACGACCACCGGCAGGACCAGCAGGGCGGTCACGATCAGGATCATCGACACGAAGAAGACGAGCAGGGCGATGGTCAGCAGATCGCCGCGGGACTCCATGCCGCGCACGGTAGCACGCCAGCCGCGCCGCCGGCTCAGCTGGCCACCCGACGCGCCGCGGGTCGGGATGCACCTGAGCGTGGCCGGTGGCCTGGCGAAGGCCGCGCGCGCGGGCCCGAACCATTGGCGCCACGGCACTGCAGATCTTTTCCGACAACCCGACCGCCTGGCGGCGTCGTGAGAAGCCGCCGCGTGACGCGGAGGCGTTCATCGCCTATGTGGATCGTGAGGGAATCGCGCCGATCGTCATCCACGCCAGCTACCTCATCAACCTCGCCGGGACGGCGGAACCATTCGCCAGCCAGTCGAAGCTTGGCCTGATCCGCGAGATGCAGCGCGCGCCCCAGTACGGTGCAACGGTCGTCAACACCCACATCGGCTCCCATCGGGGCATGGGCCACGCGGGGGGCCTGGCGCGCCTCGTATCGAACGTGGAGGAGGTGCTCGCCAACTCACCGCCGGGCGTCGCGCTGGTCCTCGAGAACTCGGCGGGCGGCGGCGACAACCTCGGGTCGACGATCGAGGAGCTGGCCGAGATCCTGGACGGCGTCCGCATCGGCCGCGACCGGCTGGCCTTCTGCCTGGACACCGCCCACCTGTGGGGTGCCGGCTACGACATCTCCACGGCCGCCGGCGCCGATGCGGTCGTGAGCCGCTTCGTCGAGCTGATCGGGCTCGATCGGCTCAGGCTGATCCATCTCAACGACTCGCGATCGACGCTCGGCTCACACACCGACCGTCACGAGCACCTGGGTGCCGGGACGATTGGGCCGCTCGGCCTCGGCGCGCTGCTGCGCGATCCGCGGCTGGCGGAGACGAGCTTCGTGATGGAGACGCCGGGTGTGGACGAGGGCTATGACGCGGTGAACATGCGTCGCGCGCGGATGCTGTACGACGGCGCGATCGAACTGCCGATCCTGCCGCCCCGGGCGTTCAAGCTCAACCGGCGATCGCTGCGCGGACGGCCGCCGCGGCCGCAGCAGCGGGTCCGGCGCGTTGATTCACCGGCTGACTCAAATGCGTGAGAGCGGCCGGCTGTCGTGCTGTTGAAGCGCCGGGTGACTCAAATGAGCCGGTTTGATGCCGGAAGCGGCCGATATCGGCCGATCTGCACCGCCAGCTGACTCAAACGCACGAGAGGCAACGGCTCTCGTGCAAACGATGCACTGGTGACTCACCGGAGCACGGGCCGCACGGCACAGGGCACGCGGCAGGGCAGGCGCCAAGGGCATGCGGCACAGGGCACGCGGCGCACGGCACGCGACACAGGGCACGCGGCGCACGGCATGCGACACAGGGCACGCGGCAGACGAGCGCGAAACCGGAACGAAACCGAGCTAGGCGCCCCGCTTCAGGCCATTGACCCCCGCCACGCCGTTGCCCTCGCCGCCGGAGCTGCGGACGCGGCGCGATCGGACCGTGATGTACGCCTGCATCAGCTCGCGGACATCGGCCTCGGTGAGGGCCTCGTCGCCGCGCAGCGCGTACTCGACGCGGGTCGTGGGCAGCACGTGACGCTGCGCCATGGTTGCGAAGTAGGCAGGCCCGTCGGCCTCGTCGTGGATCTCGCGCAGCCCGCGGGCCAGCTTCGTGGCGGTGCCCAGCGACGGCATGCGGTCGCCCTTGATGAGCCGCGAGATCGTGGAGTGATCAACGCCCGATTGCAGCGCCAGCTGGCGCTGGCTCATCTTCTTTTCCTTCAGCTGGCCGCGAAGCCAGCTGTTGAAGGATCGCGGCGTCTGTAGCGTCATTCGGCGCCCTTGTGGTCTGCGGAACGCCACCAGGATCGAAGACCGGTGGTGCGTACGCGCAACCGCAGGATCGCAGCGCGTCACCTACCTCTCAATGGGAGAAAGGTACCTACCCCCTGCCTCGCGGACGCTCAGCCCTGCTCGCGGACCGATGGCGGCGCATCGCCGCCCATCCGTTTCGGCACCGAGAGACCATGCGCGCGCCGAACCTTGTCGCTGAAGAGGTAGAAGATGCCGCCGATGATGATCACCGACAGCGTGCTGATGGCGCCATCGGTGGCCGCCACGGCCAATCCGAACTGCGGCGCGATGCCGTAGATCGTCAGCACCCCGGTCACGCCGGCCTGTACCAGGCCGATGCCACCCGGCGTCAGTGGCACGGCGGTGAGCAGTGAGCCCGCCAGAGCCACGAAGATCGCCGAGCTGATGCCGATCCCCACCTGCGGCAGGGCCAGGGCGCGGATGACGAAGTACAGGCGCAGCCCTTCGAGCATCCAGATCACGCCGGTGATGAGGATGATGACCGGCACGCTCCGGGCGGTGAGCGCGCCGGTGCTGCCCTCGTGGAAACGCTCGTACAGGTCGGCGAGGCGTGCCGGCAGGAGGCGCGTCAATCGCCGGCCCTGGAAGCGCAGCGCCACGACGAGCAGGACCAGGATGAACGCCACCACGAAGCCGAACAGGAAGATGGCGTCGACATCGGGCCGATTGCGGCCGCGGAAGCTCCAGTAGCCGGCGGCCAGGGCCAGGCCGAAGATGACGATGATGTCGGCGATGCGCTCGATGAAGATGGTGCCGATGGTGCGCGAGATGGATGCGCCGTAGTTGCCCCGCAGCAGGTAGGCGCGGTAGATGTCGCCGAGCTTGGCGGGCACCACGCAGTTGACGAACCACGACAGGAACAGGATTTCGGTGGTCGGCCCCAGCGGCAGCGGCGTCCCGCTGCGGCGCAGGACGAAGTTCCAGCGGAAGCCGCGCAGCGGGAACGTGAGGTAGTAGACGACGAACGCGGCCAGCAGGAACAGCGGGTTGGCGTGCGAGATGGCGGTCACCGTCTCGCCGATGCGGTCGCCGACGGCGACCACCAGCAGCACCACCAGCAGGATCGCGAAGATGATCGAGCCGATGGTGCGCCAGTTGAGGAGCCGGCGCGCCAGGCTCACCTCGCGCTCGGGGATGGGATCCGGGATATGGTCGGGCAGGTCGAATTCAGCCACGACCGCTGCTCGAATCCGGGTCGCGCGGATCCGGGAGCTCCGAGGGCTTCGGTGCCTCGACCGGTTCGCGGTCGACCTGTCGTGGCGTCTCGGGGCCCAGCACGGGCGCCGTGGCCGTGTCGCGGCCGAGCCACTTGCGGACCAGGTTGCTCCACACCGCCCAGCGAGTGGTCAGGTGGATGAGCACCGTGGAACGGCTGCCGTGCCAGTCGTTCTCGGGCAGGAGCGCCCTGAGCTCGGCGGCGGTCTCGAACGGTGGCAGGGCGTTGAAGCTCATGGCGATCTCGAAGCTCGAATGCGAGTCGCTGGCGGCAATCGCCGGGATGCCGTAGCGCGCCGCGAAGTCGGCGGCTCGCTGGTTGTGGCGCTGCAACGTCACGCGGCTGTTGAAGACCTCCACGGCGTCGATCTTGCCGGCCTCCGCCAGCCTGATCAGCGGCTCCTCGCGGATATGCGACGGCCGAAACGGGTCGTACGGGTGCGGGATCGAGACGAGGCCGCCCTGCGCGTGGATCGCATCGGCTGTGGCATCCGCCGACAGGCCGCGCGGGATGGTGCGCTCCAGGAAGAGGCCCACGACCTCGCCGTCCGCCGTGCTGACCTCCTCGCCCAGGATCACGGTCAGGCGATCGGCCAGGCCCAGCTCGGCGAGCTTGACGCGCACCGCCACGGCACCCTCCACGTTGTTGTGGTTGGTGACCGCCACGTGGGTCAGCCCCCGGGCCAGCGCGACCCGGATGAACTTCTCCTCCGACAGGATCGAGTCACGGCTGAAGCGAGTGTGAATGTGAAAGTCGACGAAGACGCGCTGCGTTGCCGGCTCTCCTCCCGTCTTCTCCCTGACCGATGGCGCCGCGGCGATCGCCGCTGCGGGGATAGCCGCGCTCAGGTGCAACGCTGCGCTGCGCATCGGTCCGTGGCGATCATGAGGCGTTGACCAGGCTCTTGCGGTACGTTCCGAAGTGCTCCAGCGCAAGGCCCGTGCCGACCGCGACAGAGTTGAGCGCGTTCTCCGCGACATGGCACGGGATGCCGGTGACCTGGGTCAGCAGCGTGTCGAGGTTGCGCAGCAGGCTGCCACCCCCGGACATGACCATGCCCTTGTCGATGATGTCGCTGCTGAGCTCGGGTGGCGTCTGCTCCAGCACGTTGCGCACGGCGGTGACGATCTGCTGGATCGGCTGCTCGATCGCCTCGGTGATCTCGGCGCTGGTGATCGGGATGGTGCGCGGCAGGCCGGCGATCATGTCGCGGCCCTTGACCTCCATGCTCAGCGGCACGTCGAGCGGCAGCGCCGAGCCGATCTCGATCTTGACCTCCTCGGCCGTCCGGTCGCCGATCATCAGGTTGTATTTGCGGCGGATGTAGTTGGTGATCGCCTCGTCGAAGCGGTTGCCGCCGACCCGGACGGAATCGGAGACGACGATCCCGCCGAGCGCGATGACGGCGATCTCGCTGGTGCCGCCGCCGATGTCGATGATCATGTTGCCGCTCGGTCCGGAGATCGGGACGTTCGCGCCGATCGCGGCCGCCAGCGGCTCCTCGATCAGATATGCCTCCTTGGCGCCCGCCTTGAGGGCGGCATCTCTCACGGCGCGCTTTTCGACGCTCGTCACGCCGGAGGGCACGGAGATCATCACGTCGGGCTTGAAGAGCCGGACACGAGCCACCTTGTTCAGGACGTAGCGCAGCATCGCCTCGGTGATCAGGTAGTCGGCGATGACGCCGTCACGCATCGGCCGAATGGCGCGCACGTTGCCCGGGGTTCTTCCGATCATCTCGCGGGCCTCCTCGCCGACGGCCACGAGGCGATTGTCATCGTCCGAGATGGCAACCACCGACGGCTCGTTGAGGACCACACCCTTGCCCTTGACGTAGACCAGGATGTTGGCGGTGCCGAGGTCGATGCCGATCTTCATTGGCGCAGTTCTGTGTCCGCTTCGGTGCGTGGGTTTGACGGTTGCAGGGGTGCTCGCGGGGCGTGCGCAGTATACCGATACGGTCCGTGGGAGCGGCCGGCCGCGGGAGCGGCGGCGGGGAGCGGCCGCGGGGAGCCGCAGCGGGCAGCGGCGGCGGGGAGCCAGCAGCGGGGAGCCGCAGGCGGGCAGCGGCGGGGAGGCGTGCATCCATCGGCGCCATCTCATCTCCGAGCGGACAGATGTCGGTGTGATCAGCGTTCGACCGCTCGGACGGGCCCGCCGGGCTCGCGAACCCAGGAGGTCGAGCGTGGATCGGAGGCGCCGCGCATCGGTGCGGCCGGCTGGACGTGACCAACGCGGATCACGCCGACATATGACCCTTCACGCACCCGACCGGCGTCTCATGCGCGTTCCGCGTGCAGGCCTGCGTCCATCGGCGCCGGTAAGCGGCCGGTAACGCCCCACGTCGCATGATGCGTCGATGAACGATGTCGAGCTCGGCCTCGTCGTGCGGGCCATCCGGCGCCGGCTTGGACTGCGACAGCTGGACGTGGCGCGGCGTGCCGACGTGCATCGGTCGACGGTGGGGCTGCTCGAGCTCGGCGGAGCCGGGCAGGTCAGCCTTGATCTCACGCGCCGCATCATGAACGCCCTTGGCGGCCGAGTCGACGTCCGTCCGATGTGGCGCGGCCCGCACCTGGACAGGCTGCTCGACGAGGATCACGCACGTCTCGCCGCGGCGTGGAAAGCGCGGCTCGAGCGCTGGGGCTGGCTGGTTCGTGCCGAGGTCAGCTACAGCCGATACGGGGAGCGAGGGCGCATCGACCTGTTCGCGTGGCATCCGCGCCGCCGGATCGTGGCCGTGGGCGAGGTCAAGACGGACATGGTCGACGCGCAGGACCTGCTCGGGCCGCTCGACGTGAAGGTCAGGCTCGCGCCGATGATCGCCGCGGGCGTTGGATGGCGCGACGCGGTCGCCGTCGTGCCCATCCTGCTCTTCAAGGATCAGCGGACCGTTCGGCGCCGCGTGGCGAGGCTGACGCCGCTGTTCAGCCGATTCGACATGACCGGACGCGCTGCAACGGCCTGGCTGCGAGCGCCGACCGCGGGTCCCCTGCCCAGCGGCCTGCTCATCTTCTCCGACTTGTCACATGGCGGCGGGATCCGCGCAGGACCGATGGGGCACGAGCGGGTGGTCGTCAGGCGACGACGGACGAGCGCAGGGGCGAGTGCTGCGGCCCGGACGAACGGGCCTCGAGAGGAACCCGGACGGTCCAACGCTGATCAGACCGACATTTGACCGACGGATGCCTCATCGGTCGGTCGTCGGTCGCCGGACCGCAACGGGCTACCATCGGCGCATGCCAGAGGGGGACACGATCTACCGGATCGCCGATGTGCTGCGTCGCGCGCTGCTGGGGGCCAGCATCGTCCGCGCCTACGCGCAGCCACGGCCCGGCATGCGAAACGTGCCCGACCTGGAACGCATCGTCGGCAGCCTGGTCACGAGCGTCGAGGCTCGCGGCAAGCACCTGCTCATCGCCTTCGACAATGGGCTGACGCTGCGGACCCATCTGCGGATGCGGGGCGCCTGGCATCGGTATCGCGTGGGCGAAGCCTGGAAGCTGCCGCCCAACCAGGCCAGCGCGGTGCTTGTGACGCCGACGGTGGTGGCCGTCTGCTTCGACGCGCCCGAAGTCGAGCTCATGACCGATGCGCAGGTCGCCCACCATCCCCAGCTGACCTCGCTCGGGCCGGACCTGCTGTCGCGCGCCTTCGAGGCCGATGAAGCCGTGCGGCGACTGCGCTCGGCCGGTCAACGAGCCATCGGTGAGGCGCTGCTCGACCAGCGGCTGATGGCCGGCGTGGGCAACGTCTACAAGAGCGAGATCTGCTTCCTGGAGGGCGTCGATCCCTGGCGGTCGGCCGGGAAGCTGGACGAGGCGTCGGTGGCGGGACTGGTGGCGACCGCGCATCGGTTGCTCGCGGCGAACGTCGGCGGCGGCGCGCGGGTGACCACCGGTCAGCGCCGGCCCGGCCGCCAGATGTGGGTCTACGGCCGCGCCGGGCAGCCGTGCCGGCGCTGCGGGACGCTGATCGAGGGACGACGGCAGGGCGAGCAGGGACGCATGACGTACTGGTGCCCGCACTGCCAGACCTAGCGGGGGCCGTGCCCGGTAGAGGGGCCGTGCCCGGCGCGGGGGTCGTGCCCGGTAGCTAGGCCGTGCCCGGCGCGGGGCCGTGCGCGGCGTAAAGGGGCGGTGCCCTGCGTAAAAGGGCCGTGGCCCGGTAGAGAGGCCGTGGCCGGCCGCACCCCGCGGCAGGGCGCCCGGCCGGGGCTTCCGAGCGGTCGCTTGAATTGACACACGTCGGTGTGATCAGCGCAAGTCCGGCCGAGGGCACGCTGGTGCAGCTGACGACGAGGAGTTTGAGCGTGAATGTCGTCGGCTCCAGACCGTAAAACGGCGGCGGACCGGACGAACGCGGATCACACCGACAATTGACCGGTCGCCGGTGAATGA
Source organism: uncultured Chloroflexia bacterium (assembly GCA_963716585.1). Classification (GTDB taxonomy): domain Bacteria; phylum Chloroflexota; class Limnocylindria; order QHBO01; family QHBO01; genus JAICUY01. The sequence goes on along the minus strand of CAVQTN010000002.1, from coordinate 746,960 downwards.
ACGATCAGCGACCGAATCGAGGGGCGCAGGCCCTCGCACGCCGGGTCGGCGGTGAATGAACGATCAGCGGCCGAATCGGGAGCGCAGGAACCTCGCGCGCCCAGCAGCCACCCGCTCAGCAATGCTCAGCCGAGCGCGCGGAGCCGGTCCAGCGTCTTCGCGACCCGTGCGGCACGCGTGGCGGGACGCTTCGCCTCATCGATCCACCCGGCAAGCTCGCGGCGCGTGGTGAACGGCAGCGCCTCGAATCGGCGAAGCAGCTCCGGCTCCCCGCCGGTGGCGGCGGTAGTGGCGGCGAAGGCGGCCACCAGGTCGTCCGGCAGGTGCACGACCCGTGGCGTGGTGTCCGGGGAGATCGTCACCCGCACCTCGTCGCCGAAACCAGCTCCGGCGGCCTCGCGCGTTGCCTTGTGCACGCCCAGGCAGAAGCGGCCGCCGCCCGTGGGCATCGTATTGCTGACGTACGACACGCCGTTGATGGTGCCCCTGACGCGCACGCGCGTCCCGCCCAGCCGCTCGGCGAGCGCCGGGTCAAGCTCGATGAACGCCCCGCCGCCGCGCGCCGCCTGGATCACGCCGCGGAACGCAGCCGTGAAGCTAGGCATCGAGACCGAAACTAAACATCGAGGCCGAAGCTAGGCATCGGGGCCGAAGCTAGGCATCGATGCGATGAATCTGCGCGCCCAGTGCCACGAGCTTGGCCTCGATGTGCTCGTAACCGCGGTCGACGTGCTCCACGCCGGAGATCACCGACGTCTCGGGAGCGGCCAGCGCCGCCAGGATCAGCGTGGCGCCGGCGCGCAGGTCGGCGATCGTCACCCCGCGGCCGTGCAACGGCGTGGGGCCGGCAATGCGGCAACGGCGTTCGTCCAGGATCTCGATCACCGCGCCCATCTTGCTCAGCTCGGTGGTGTAGTCCAGGCGATCTTCGTAGATCGTCTCGTGGATCGTCGAGACGCCATCGGCCTGCGTCATCAGCACGGCGAGTGGTGCCTGCAGGTCGGTCGCGAACCCCGGATAGGGAGCCGTCTCGACATCGGCCGGTCCGTACGAGCCGGCCGCCCGGACGCGGAGCCCGCCCGCATCGGTCTCGGAGGCTGCGAACGTCTCGAACGGGACACCCACGCCGTCGAGCACCTCGAGGAACGAGCCAAGGTGCTCCGGGACCACGCCCTGGACCGTGATGTCGCCGCCGGTGACCGCCGCCGCGATGGCGAAGGTGCCTGCCTCCAGCCGGTCGCCGATGACCGTGTGCTCGGTGCCGCTCAGCCGCGCGACGCCCTCGACCTCGAGCCGATGCGGCGCCACCCGCTCGATGCGGGCGCCCATCGCACACAGCATCGCGATGAGGTCGTCGACCTCCGGCTCCCGCGCCGCATTCTCGATCACCGTGGAGCCGCGGGCCAGGACCGCGGCCAGCAGCGCATTCTCGGTGCCCATGACGGTGACATACGGGAAGGTGATCTGCGCCCCGCGCAGCCCCGCGGGAGCGGATGCGAAGTAGTAGCCGTTCTTGTACTCGATCTCGGCGCCCAGCGACTGCATGGCCGTCACGTGCAGGTTCACCGGCCGGCGTCCGATCCGGTCGCCGCCGGGGTTCGAGATGATGACGCGCCCGAATCGGGCCAGCAGCGGGCCGAGCAGGATGAACGAGGCGCGCATCTTGGCGGCCGCTTCCAGCGGAACGAAGAGCCAGTTCGCGGCGGTCGCCGTCAGGGACAGCGCGTCGCCGCCGACCCGGCGAACGTCGAAGCCGATGTCGCTCATCGTCTCGCGCATGATCATCACGTCGCTGATGCGCGGGACGTTGCGCAGGATGCATGGCTCGTCGGTCAGGACCGATGCGGCCATGAGCTTCAGCACGGCGTTCTTGGCACCCGCGATGCGTACCTCGCCGCGCAACGGAGAGCCGCCGGTGACGATGAACTTCTGCATGGGCGGCCCAGTCTAGCGGCGCGAGCTAGCCGGGCCAGGCCTCTTTCCACTCGTGGCCGCCGGTGTGGTGCCCATCGCACAGGCCCAGCCGGCCGCCCATGTGGCGGGACGGCAGGTACGGCTGCATGCCGGCGTCGAAGCTGGTCGGCTGACGGTTGCAGATCATGTAGCGGCGCTCGCGAGCCCACTCATACGCATGATCGGGTTTGCAGAACGTGTAGCCCTTGGTGAAGTTGATGGTCTCGCCCGGTCCGGGTGCGCCGGCGAGGCCGATCGGCCCGCTCTCGCGGACGACCTCGATGCGAACGGGAAGCTGCGGCGCGCGGGTGCCGCACTGGTCACAGGTCTGCATGTGTCACTCCGGGTCGCTCAGCCGCATGGACCGATGCTACCGCGGGGACGCGTCGACGGCAGCACGCGGCCGATGCCTACCCCCGCAGGCGGCGACGGGTGGCGATCCGCTCGCGCATCAGCGCGGTCTGCAGCGCTGCGCGGACCCGGGCGATATCCGCCGCCTGGTGGACCTCCCCGAGCTGCGCCTCGGCCTGCTTGCGTGCCTCCGTCGCCGCGGCGAGGTCGATCTCCTCGGAGTTCTCGGCCAGGTCGGCCATGACCACCACCTTGTCCGGGCGAACTTCCACGAAACCGCCGGAGATGAGCATCACCTGCTCGCTCCCGGCCTGCTTGATGCGCAGCTCGCCGGTGCCAAGCGCGCTGATCAGCTTGGTATGGTGCGGCAGGATACCGAGCTCGCCGTCCACGCCGGGAACGACGACCATGTCCACGGCGTCGGTGAAGACGCGACGCTCCGGCGTGACGATCTCGAGCTGGAGGGGCACTCAGCCAACCTCCCGGCGGACGCCGGTCGACGGACCCATCTACTTCATCTCCTCGGCGTTGGCGACGACGTCCTCGATCGGTCCGGCCATGAAGAACGCCTGCTCGGGGAGCTGATCGTACTTGCCCTCCAGGATCTCCCGGAAGCCGCGGACCGTCTCCTTGAGCTCGATGAACTTGCCCGGCCGGCCGGTGAACTGCTCGCCCACGAAGAACGGCTGCGACATGAAGCGCTGCAGCCGCCGCGCGCGGCCGACCGCGGTCTTGTCATCCTCCGACAGCTCGTCCATGCCAAGGATGGCGATGATGTCCTGCAGGTCCTTGTAGCGCTGCAGGGTGCGCTGCACCTCGCGCGCGACCTGGAAGTGGTCCTCGCCCACGATGCGTGCATCGAGCACGGTGGAGGTGGAGGTCAACGGGTCGACGGCCGGGTAGATGCCCAGCTCCACGATCGAGCGCTCGAGGCGGACGGTCGAGTCGAGATGGCCGAAGGTGGTGGCCGGCGCCGGATCGGTGTAGTCGTCGGCCGGCACGAAGATCGCCTGCAGCGAGGTGATCGAGCCTTCCTTGGTCGAGGTGATGCGTTCCTGCAGGTCGCCCATCTCGGTCGCCAGGGTTGGCTGGTAGCCGACGGCCGAGGGCATCCGACCCAGCAGCGCCGATACCTCGGAGCCCGCCTGGGTGAAGCGGAAGATGTTGTCGATGAACAGCAGCACGTCGCGGTGCTCGACGTCGCGGAAGTACTCCGCCATGGTGAGTCCCGTCAGGCCGACGCGCTGGCGCGCGCCCGGCGGCTCGTTCATCTGGCCGAAGACCATCACTGTCTTCGGCAGCACGCCCGATTCGGTCATCTCGCCGAGCAGGTCGTTGCCCTCGCGCGAGCGCTCGCCGACGCCCGCGAACACGGAATAGCCGCCGTGCTCCTGAGCGATGTTGCGGATCAGCTCCTGGATGATGACGGTCTTGCCGACGCCGGCTCCGCCGAACACGCCCACCTTGCCGCCGCGCTTGAAGGGGGCGATCAGATCGATGACCTTGATGCCGGTCTCGAAGACCTGCGCCTCGGTCTCCATGTCCTCGAACTTGGGCGGCCTGCGGTGGATCGGCAGCTCGGTCTTGGACTTCACCGCGCCCTTGCCATCGATCGGCTGGCCCAGCACGTTGAACACGCGGCCGAGCGTCGCCTCGCCGACCGGCACGGTGATCGGTGAGCCGGTGTCGACGGCATCGATGCCGCGCGCCAGGCCGTCGGTGGTCGACATCGCCACGGTGCGCACCCAGTTGTTGCCCAGGTGTTGCTGCACCTCGGCGACGATCACGTTGTCGTCCGGGTTGGCGCCGGTGGCCTGCGACGCCTTGGACCTGGCCTTGCCACCGGTTCGCTGGATGCGCAGCGCGCTGTAGATGTCGGGCAGCTCCCCGGGCGGGAACTCGACGTCGATCACGGGGCCCGTGATCTGGATCACCTTTCCGGTGGCCATCGGTCTGAAAATCTCCTTGCTGCTGCCCGGAGCGTCTAGCCGGCGAGGGCTTCGGCGCCCGAGGCGATTTCGGTCATCTCGCGGGTGATGTTGGCCTGGCGGGTCTTGTTGTAGACGAGGGTCAGGTCGTCGATGAGCTCGTGGGCGTTGTCGGTGGCGTTGCGCATGGCGATCATCTGCGAGCTCTGCTCGGAGGCGTTGTTCTCGAGCAGGGCGCGATAGATCGAGACGGCGACGTAGTGCGGCAGCAGGCGAGACAGGACCGCTTCCGGCGAGGGCTCGAACAGGTACTCGTCGTTCGTGCGCGTCGTCGCCTCGTCCATCGACGGCCGCTCGACGGGCAGGACCGGCACGATCTCGGCGCGCTGGGTGAGCGTCGAGACGAACGTGCTGTAGGCGATCGCGATCTCGTCGTAGCGGCCGGCCAGGAAGTCGTCGACCAGCAGGCGTGCGATGGGCGTCACCGCGGCGAAGGTCGGCCGGTCGCCGAGCGCCCCGAAATGGGCGGCAACCGGGACCCCGGCTGAGCGCAGATTGTCGCGGCCCTTGCGTCCGACGGTGATCGCCTCGATCTCGGCGCGCTCGCCGGCATCCCCGCCCGCGCGCGAGCTGACGTAGCGCAGCACCGTGCGGATGGCGTTCGCGTTCAGCGAGCCGACCAGGCCCCGGTCGGTGGTGACCACCAGCAGGCCAATGCGCTGTACGTCGCGGCGTGCCAGCAAGGGATCCACGCCCTCGTCGACGGCCGCCGCGACCCGGCTCAGCACGTCGCGCAGCTGGTCCGAGTACGGGCGCGCGGCCAGGATGGCGTCCTGGGCACGCTTCATCCGCGACGCGGCGACCATCTCCATGGCCCGCGTGATCTGCGCGATGTTGCGGACCGATCCGATGCGACCGCGGATGTCCTTGAGGCTGGCCATCTAAGCGGCGGTCTGCTTCTTCGCGGCGGTCTGCTTCTTCGCGGCGGTCTGCTTCTTCGCGGCGGTCTGCTTCTTCGCGGCGGTCTCCTTCTTCGGCGGTTCCTCGTCGGCGGGAGCCTCGTCGTCCTTTGGCGCGTCGCCATCGGCCCCCGGCTTGGCCTTTGCTGCGGCCGTGGCATCGCCCCCCGCCTTGCCGCCGTAGCCGCCCTGCTCCTTCATCTCGGCGACCGCCTTCTGCAGCTGTTCGACGAGCTCGTCGGAGAGTGCCTTCTCGCTGGCGATGGCCGGCAGCAGCTTGGGATAGGCCGAGTCCAGGAACTGATAGAAATCGGTCTCGAACTGCCCGATTCGGCTCGTCTCGACGTCGTCGAGGTGCCCGTTGGTGGCGACCCACAGGATGGCCACCTGGCGCTCCACCGGGAGGGGATGGAACTGCGGCTGCTTCAGCACCTCGGTGAGCTTCTCGCCACGGGTCAGCTGGTCGCGCGTGGCCTTGTCGAGATCGGACGCGAACTGGGCGAACGCCGCGAGCTCACGATACTGCGCCAGATCCAGGCGCAGCTTGCCGGCGACCTGGCGCATCGCCTTGATCTGGGCGTTGCCGCCCACCCGCGAGACGCTGATCCCGGCGTTCACCGCGGGCCGCTGGCCCTTGTTGAAGAGGTCCGACTGCAGGAAGATCTGGCCGTCGGTGATGCTGATCACGTTGGTCGGGATGTAGGCCGACACGTCGCCCGCCTGCGTCTCGATGATCGGCAGCGCGGTCAGCGAGCCGCCGCCGTTCTCCTCCGAGAGCCGCGCGGCACGCTCCAGCAGTCGCGAGTGCGCGTAGAAGATGTCGCCGGGGTACGCCTCGCGTCCGGGTGGCCGGCGCATGAGCAGCGACACCTGGCGGTAGGCCCAGGCATGCTTGGAGAGGTCGTCGTAGACGCACAGCGCGTCGCGGCCCGCGTCCATGAACTCCTCGCCCATGGTCACCCCGGCATACGGCGCCAGGAACTGGACCGGTGCCGGATCGGCGGCGGTGGCCATCACCACGATGGTGTGCTTCATGGCGCCGGTCTCCTCGAGCTCCGCGACCACCTGGGCGACCGTCGACTGCTTCTGGCCGATAGCGACGTAGATGCAGATCAGGTCGCCGCCGCTCTGGTTGATGATCGTGTCCACCGCGATGGCCGTCTTGCCGGTCTGCCGGTCGCCGATGATGAGCTCGCGCTGGCCGCGGCCGATGGGGATCATGGAGTCGATGGCCTTGATGCCGGTCTGCACCGGCGTGTCGACCGGCTGGCGCACGATGACGCCGGGCGCGATGCGCTCGATGGGTCGTTGCTGCTTGGTGTCGATGGGGCCTTTGCCGTCCAGTGGCTCGCCGAGCGGGTTCACCACGCGGCCGATGAGCGCGTCCCCGACCGGCACCTCCACGATGCGGCCGGTGGTCTTGACCTGGTCGCCCTCCTTGAGGCGGGTGTAGTCGCCCAGGATCAGGACGCCGACCGTCTCCTCCTCGAGGTTGAAGGCCATGCCCATGACGCCGCCCGGGAACTCGAGCAGCTCCGAGGCGACCGCCCCGGACAGCCCGTACACCTGCGCGATGCCGTCACCGACCTCGACGATCGTGCCGACCCCGCTGACGTCGGCTTTCGCGTCGAAACCGGAAATCTCGCTCTTGATGATCGAGGTGATCTCGTCTGATCTGATCGCCATTGCTTGTCCTCGTTTCGTGCCGCGGTCAGACGGCGGTCAGACGCGTACGCAGCCGCTCGAGGCGGCTCCGCACGCTCGCGTCCCAGAGTTGGTCGCCGATGCGCACCGTGATTCCGCCGATCAGCGCAGCGTCGACCGTTTCATGCAGCTCGACCTTGTCGCCGGTCAGCTCGTGCACGCGCTTGCTGATCGCAGTTCGCTCGGCGTCTTCAAGCGGCAGCGCACTGCGAACCTCGGCCCGGGTGATGCCGCGTTCGCGGCGCACAAGGTCCGCGAAGCGCAACGCCATCGGGTCGATGGCGCCCCCTCGGCCACGTTGCAGCATGTGCAGCACGAGGCTCAGGGGCTGCTCGCCGACGTCGGGCGCCACACGCCGCAGCACCTTCCGCTTGTCGGCAATCGCGATCGCGGGGTGATCCACCACCTCGCGCAGCTCCGGGTCGTGCAACGCCTCCACGAGCGTGCCGAGGTCGTGTTCCCAGTCGTCCACGGTGTCGCCCGCCAGGCACAGCTCGAACGCGGCGTCCGCGCAGCGACGTGCAGTGCTGTCGCGTCCGGACATCGGTCAGCTCTTCGCCTGGGCGGTCGTCGGCGGCTCGGCCGGCATCTCGGCCAGGAACTGCTCGACCAGCTTGCGCTGCGTGCTCGAGTCCATCTCCGATCGGAGGAGCTTGCCGGCGGCGGCAAGCGCCAGGTCGACAACGTGTGACCGCAGCTCGGCCATGGCCTTCTCCTTCTCGGCCACGATCTCCTGGCGCGCCCGTGCGGCGACCTTCTCGGCCTCGGAGTGGGCCGCGGCCACGATCTCGTTCCGGGAGTCCTCGCCGATCTTGCTGGCGCGAGCAATCATCTCCTGGGCCTCGGCGCGCGCCGCGGCCAGCGTCTCCTCGCGAGCGGCACTGGCCATCTCGCGATCGCGAGCCGCCGACTCGGCGTCCTCCAGGCCCTTCGCAATCTTCTGCTGCCGCTCGTCGATCATCCCCAGCACCGGCTTGAAGAGGAACCGGTTCAGGAGATAGAGCAGCAGCAGGAAGTTGAAGATCTGGAAGCCGAGCTTCGGCAGGTCGACGCCGAAGGCGTTGAAGAACTCCATCCGATTTCGATCCCGCCTACTTGACGAAGATGATCAGCAGGGCGACGACCAGCGAGTAGATGCCGATCGCCTCTGCCAGCGCGATACCCAGGATGTAGGGCACGAAGATCGCGCCGGCGGCATCCGGGTTGCGGCCCAGGGCGTTCATCGCCCCGTTGACGGCGATGCCGACGCCAATGCCTGGGCCGATCGCGCCGAGGCCCATGGCGAGTCCGGCAGCGAGAGGGGTGAGATCCACGAGAGGATTCCTCCTGTACGCCCTGCGGATATCGGGGCAGGGCTTCCCGCTTGTTTCAGGCCGCCCCGGGGGCGGGATCGGCGGTCGAATGCGTCGAATTGGTCGGTGGCGGTGCGGCTTCGGCGTCCGGGCGGGCGTGCTCGGCTTCCTCTTCGTGCTCGGGCAGGGCCAGGACGATGTAGGCCATGGTCAGGAACGCGAAGACGAGCGCCTGAACGAAGCCGAAGACGAGCTCCAGGGTCAGGAACACGGCGGGCACGAAGAGGGCCAGCGGCAGGACGAAGACCACCGCGGTCGTCAGGAAGAGCATGGTCGCCAGCAGCACCTCGCCAGCGAACACGTTGCCGAAGAGCCGGAAGGAGAGGCTGATCACCCGGCTCAGCTCGCTGATGATGTGAATGGGGGTCATGAGCGGAGTCATGTACGCCGGTTCGGCGACGAAGGTGTGCTTCAGGTAGCTCCGGATGCCGCCCTTGCGCACCCCCAGGCCGATGAAGGCGAAGAACGAGACGAGCGCCAGTCCCAGCGTGAAGTTCAGGTCGGCCGATGCGGGGCGCACGAACGGAACGAGCACCTCCTCGCCATCCAGGATCTCGTGGTAGCCGATCGTCCCCACGCCCGGCAGCAGCCCGATCCAGTTGGCCAGCAGCACGAAGATGAAGATCGTGATCACGAGCGGCGCGAATGACCGCCAGTGCTTCCCGCCATTGTCCTTCACGATCTGGGCGGTCCATTCGATCGGAAACTCGACCAGGCTCTGCATACGACTGGGCACCAGCGAGGCGCGACGCAGGAAGAACCACGCCACGAGGAGCAGGAGGGCGGTGGTCAGGAGCGCGCCGACCATGCTGTTGGTGAAGGTCAGCGGGCCGATCTGCAGAAGCGGCTCCGCCTGGATCTCAACGTGAAGCAATTGCTACCTGTTCATGCTTTTCTTGGCCACATCCCAGATCGTGTAGAACGCCGCCGCGACCCCGAATACTAGACCGATGAGCGTGAACGCCGGCCTCGTGCCCAGCCAGTTGTCGACCGCCAGCCCCAGCAACAGCCCGATGACGATGGCCAGCCCCAGACGCAGCCCCAGGTCGAAGGCCAGCCCCCAGTTGGCGGTCGGAACAGCCGGCCGGCGGGCCGGACGCCACTCGTGGCGCTCCTCCTGGTCCCGGTCCTTGTCGGCCCGGCGCTCTCGATCGTCAGGAATCCTGGTCATCTGCCCGCCCATCGGGGTGATTCGCCGCTCGCGGAGCGTGCGTACGGATGTACAGCAGGATTCCAACGACCGCGATGATGTTGCCGCCGGCGAACCCCGCGAACGCGAAGAGAGGCGAGGTACGCAGGATCGCGTCGATCACGAGCCCGGCTACCGCGCCACCCACCATGGGGATCACCAGGATCGCAGTCACATGGCCAAGGATCCTGATGAGGTCGGTGCTTGTCAGTTGTGCCATGTTCAGGTTCGACTCAAAGCGGTCGGACGCGCTGAGTATAGCGGAGGCAATCCGATGCTGCTGCCACCGCACAGGGCCGCGGCGCGACTCAGGCCGGGGCGGCGGCGCGCACGGTCCACGGCAGGCCGGGCACCGGGAAGCGGTCGGCGATCGCCGTCACCCGCTCCCGTAGCGCGGCCTGCGCGGCTGGATCATCGCGCACCCGGATGCCCTCGACGATGAGCGTCGCGATCCGCCGCATCTCCTCGACTCCCATGCCGCGCGAGGTCAGCGCCGGCGTGCCGAGGCGCACCCCGCTGGCCACCATGGGCGGGTTCGGATCGTAGGGGATGGTGTTCTTGTTGACGGTGATGCGGACCTCGCCAAGGGCGGCATCGGCCTCCTTGCCGGTCACGCCGAAGGGGGTGACGTCGACGAGCATGAGGTGGGTATCGGTGCCGCCGGAGATGATGGTGGCGCCCTCGTCCGCCAGCGCCGCGGCCAGGGCGCGCGCGTTGTCGACGGTCCGCTGCTGGTCACGACGAAATTCCTCGGAGAACGCCTCGCGAAAGGCGACCGCCTTGGCGGCGATGATGTGCATCAGCGGCCCGCCCTGAATGGCCGGGAAGACCGCCTTGTCGATCTGCTTGGCGAGGGCCGCGCGAGACAGGATCATGCCGCCACGCGGACCGCGCAGGGTCTTGTGCGTGGTCGTGGTCACCACATCGGCGAACGGCACCGGCGAGGGGTGGACGCCGGCGGCCACCAACCCCGCGAAGTGCGCCATGTCGGTCATCAGGTAGGCGCCCGCCTCGTCGGCGATCTCGCGGAATGCCGCGAAGTCCCAGAAGCGCGGGTAGGCGGTCGCGCCGGTGATGATCAGCTTGGGCCGGTGCTCGCGGGCCAGGGCGCGCACCTCGTGCATGTCCACGAGGTGGGTCGTGCGGTCCACGTGGTACGCAATGAAGTTGTAGTACTGGCCGCTGAAGTTGACCGGCGAGCCGTGGGTCAGGTGCCCGCCCTGGTCGAGGCTGAGCCCCAGCACCGTGTCGCCGCGTTCCAGCAGCGCGTGGAAGACGGCCATGTTGGCCTGCGCGCCGGCATGCGGCTGGACGTTGGCGTGTTCGGCATTGAACAGCTCCTTGGCGCGGTCGCGGGCGAGGTTCTCGGCCACGTCGACCACCTCGCAGCCGCCGTAGTAGCGGCGCCCGGGGTAGCCCTCGGCGTACTTGGCGGTGAGGATGCTGCCCATCGCCTGCAGCACGGCCAGCGACGGATAGTTCTCGCTGGCGATCAGCTCGAGGTGGGTGCGGGTGCGCTCCTCCTCGTCGCGAACGACCTGCGCGATCTCGGGATCCTCATCCTCGAGCGGTGCCCAGAAATCCATGGGCCGAAGTGTAGACGGACGCGGGCGCTCACGATGCCCCGGCAAGTGGCGGCGGGCTGTGGCCGGTGGCGGCGGGCTGTGGCCGACGCCGTGACTGGTCAAATGTCGGTGTGCGCAGCGTTAAGCCAGTCGCGAACGGCCGGGACGGGTTCCGACGGCCGGTCCACGCTCACATTGCGTCGGAACCGCGGTCGCAGGCTCGCCGGAGTGGCCTCAGGCCGGTCGAGACCGACATTTGACCAGTCGGCGGTGCCGGCCAATCGGCGGCCGCAATCCAACCCCCCGCGCGACGACGTCTCACCCCCGGCGCCGAGCCCAGGCCACGCGCGGATCGATGGACCGGTGCAGCCGGAAGTGCGTCGGCCGGTAGCCGAGCTTCGGCCAGGTCCGCGAGCTGAGGAGGTTGGCGGTCCGCCAGTCGGTGATCGAGTGCGTGGCGCCCGCGTCGCGCGCCGCCTCGAACCCGGCGCGCAGGAGGGCCCGCTGCACGCCGCGGCCACGTGCCTGCGGGGCGGTCATGGCGGTACCCAGCTCCCATGCGCCGTCGGGCACCATGATGCAGGGCTCGGCCGCGCCGAAGCTGGCGAGCCCCACCGCCGTCTCGCCGTCGAAGGCGGCCCAGTAGTGAGACCCCGGATCGGCGATGTCTTCGGCGTAATCCGCCGGAAATGCGTCGTAGCGCTCGGGTAGCGTCACCGCGTACGTCGGCGTCTCGACGTGGTGCCGCGCGATGAGGTCGTAGAGCGTCTCGACGCTTTTCGCATCTTCCGGGCCGATGCGCCGGATCTCGATCCCGCTCGCGTCCGCCTCCAGGGGCTGCCCAAGGTCGCGGACGGCGTGCGCCTGCATCTTGCCGAAGTTCAGCTCGGACCAGGCGTTGAGCAGGTCGGCGTCGGCAACCGGCGCGTGGAGGTAGTGGAGGAAGATACCGCGCTCCACCCACCCCTGCGCCCAGGCGGCATACAGGTCGCGAATGACGTCGCGGTCCGCGTCAGGATCAACCGCCGAGCCCTCGATCGGCGACCACACCGCGCGGTTCCAGACCTGGTCGTAACGCGGGGAGCCGACGAGGTACGCGACCAGCCGGCCGTCGAGCAGGCCGGCAACGCCATGCGCCCCGTCGGTGTTCAGCAGCCCAGCAAGCAGCGGGCGAGCGGCATCGGCGCGAGTGAACGCCACGGGCAGGGCCGGCTCGGTCTCGCGCAGCCACGCCTGGCGCCGGGCAAGCAGCGTCGCCGCGTCGTCGAGGTGCGCCGCCTCGAACGGCACGACGCGCAGCGCCACAACTAGCTCTCCTCGGCTTCGATCTTGGCGATCTTCGCGATCCGCGGCACGTGACGCCCGCCCTGGAACTCGCCGCCCAGGAAGGCGCGGACGCAGGCGCGCGCGACCTCGATGCCGATGATGCGCGCACCCATCGACAGCACGTTGGCATCGTTGTGCTCCCGTCCCAGGCGCGCGACGACCGGATCGGCCGCCTCCACGCAGCGGATGCCGCGCACCTTGTTGGCCACGATCGCCTCGCCGGTACCGCTGCCCCCGAGCACGATCCCGCGCTCGTAGTCGCCGCGCGCGACGGCGCGAGCCACCGGCGCGATGAAGTCGGGGTAGTCGACCGGGTCGGTCGAGAAGGTGCCGAAGTCGCGGTACTCGATGCGCAGCTCGTCGAGCAGCGTGCACAGCTCGCCCTTCAGGGCGAAGCCGGCGTGGTCTGACCCGATCGCGACTCGCATGTGCGCGTCAGTCTATCGGGCCGATGGCGGCCTCGAGCCACGCCCGGCTGATCGCACCCTCGCGGAGCAGTTTTGGCGGCTGGCTCACCATGTCGATGACCGAGGAGGCCACACCGCCAGGCACCTGCCCGCCGTCGAGGATGGCATCCAGCAGGTCGGTATCGGCGAAGGCGATCGCCACGTCGTCCGCCGCATAGGTCTCCGGCTCGCCGCTGCGGTTGGCGCTCGAGGTGGCCAGCGGGCCCGCGCGCTCGATCAGCGCCAGGGCGATCGGATGGTCGGGAACGCGGAACGCCTGGCTCTCAGCGCCCGTGGCCGACGGCAGCACCAGGGTCAATCCGCCGGGCCAGAACGTCTCGGCGAGCCGCCGGGCCTGGTCATCGGCCAGGTAGCCGCGGTCGATCACCGTATCGAGGGATGCCGCCAGGACGGGGACCCGCCGCTCCGCCGGACGGCGCTTGGCGGCGAAGATGGCCTCCAGTGCCTCCGCGTTGCCTGCGCTGCAGCCGATGCCGTAGACCGTGTCGGTCGGAAAGGCCACCAGCCCGCCCTCCGCCAGGATCGCCGCGGCCTGCGCGATCCCCTCGACGGTGGCGGGCAGCCGATCGGTCACAGCCGGGCGATCCGGACGACCCGGTCGATGCCGGCCAGGTCGGGCAGAATGCTGACGACGCTGCGCATCGGCAGCGCCTCGACCAACGCTCTCGCGGCGTCCGCCTGTCCGGCGCCGACCTCGAGCAGCGCCACGCCGTCCGCGGCCAGCCGATCGGGGAGCTGGGCGACCAGGCGGCGGACGATGTCCAGCCCGTCGGTGCCGCCGTCGAGGGCGGCTCGCGGCTCGAAGGCATGGCTGCCCCGGCCGCGATCGACCTCGTCCGAACGCACGTAGGGCAGATTGGCGGTGAGCACGTCCGGAACGACGGCCAGGTCGCTGACCGGCTCGAGCAGGTCGCCGCCGGCCAGCGAGACCAGGCCGCTGACGCGGTGCGCCGCCAGGTTCTCGCTGGCGAGCTCCAGCGCGTCGGCCGACAGGTCACTGGCGACCAGCTGCAGCCGCGCGAGCTTCAGTGCCGCGCGGAACCGCAGCGCGAGCGCCAGGGCAATGGCGCCGCTCCCCGTCGCCACGTCCCAGGCCACGATCGGCGCGTCGTCGCGGACGAGACGTGCGGCAATCTCGGCGATGGCTGCCTCTGCGAGGAGCTCGGTCTCGGGACGAGGGATGAGCGCGCGGCGGTCCGTCGCGATCCGCAGCGAGAGCCATTCCTTGTGGCCGCGAATGTAGGCGATGGGCTCACCCAGCGCACGCCGCGCCAGCCATCCGTCGAGCGAGGCCGCCTCGTCATCGGAGAGCGGCACCTGCGGATGCGCGTGCAGCCACGTCCGCTCGCGGTCGAAGAGGTGGCTGACCAGCAGCTCGGCGTCCAGCCGCGGAGTCGGGGATCCCGCCACGCGCAGGCGCTCGACAGCATCGGTCACGGCCCCCGAGATGGTCCGTGGGCGAAGGTCAGAGCGCGGCATCGGCACCCCCCAGGTCGGCCAGGCGGGTGGCCTGGTCCCGTTCGGACAGGGGCTCGACCAGCCGATCCAGGTCCCCCTCCAGCAGCCCCGGCAGGTTGTGGACGGTCAGCCCCGCGCGGTGATCCGTGACGCGGTCGTCCGGGAAGTTGTACGTGCGGATCTTCTCGGCGCGCTCGCCGCTGCCGACCTGCGATCGCCGCGCGTCGCCGCGCTCCTCGGCCTGGCGCTGCTGCTCGATCTCCAGCAGCCGCGCTCGCAGCACGGCGAGTGCCTTGGCCTTGTTCTTGTGCTGCGACTTCTCGTCCTGGATGGCGACCATCAGCCCGGTCGGCAGGTGGGTGATGCGCACCGCGCTGTCCGTCGTATTCACGCTCTGCCCCCCGGGGCCGCTCGATCGATAGACGTCGACGCGCAGGTCCTTCTCGGGGATCTCGATCTCGACCTCGTCGGCCTCGGGGAGCACGCTGACGGTGGCCGTCGAGGTGTGGATCCGGCCCGAGGCCTCGGTGACCGGCACGCGCTGGACGCGGTGCACGCCGCTCTCGTATTTCAGCTTCGAGTAGGCGCCATGGCCGCGCACCTCCGCGATCGCCTCCTTGAAGCCGCCCGCCTCGCTCTCGCTCGACGACAGCAGCTCGACCTTCCAGCGGTGACGCTCTGCGTAGCGGGCGTACATGCGGAACAGGTCCGCCGCGAAGAGCGCCGCCTCCTCGCCGCCCGCACCGGCGCGCACCTCCAGGATCACGTTGCGCTCGTCGTTCGGGTCGCGCGGGATGAGCAGCGTCCGCAGCTCGGCGGACAGCTCCTGCTCGCGGGTCTCCAGGTTGCCGACCTCCTCGCGCGCCATGACACGCACCTCCTCGTCGGGATCGCGGGCCATCTCACGGGCGGCGCTCAGCTGCCCGCCCACATCGGTCCAGGCGCGGAAGGCGTTGACCACCGGCTCGAGCCGCGACAGCTCCCGGCCATACTGCTCGAGGAGCGACGGATCCTTGCCGACCTCGGGGCTCGACAGGAGCCCGGCGACCTCTTCGTAGCGCGACGCGATCTCCCGCAGCCGGTCGATCATGCGTCGCTCTACGGGACGACGCCGACGGTCGGGTCGACGACCGATCCGGTCGGTTCGACCGAGCCGGCGTCATCCGCGCGCCGGTCGGATTCGAGGCAGGAGTTCAGCGAGGCAATGCTCACCTCGAGCATCGAGCGATCCGGCTGCCGGGTGGTGAGCGCCTGCAGCCACAGGCCCGGCGCGTAGAGCGCACGGACCAGCCGGTTGCCGTAGTGCCTGGCGCCGAAGCGAACCAGCTCGTAGCCGACCGCCGCGATGATCGGCACCAGCACGATCCGTGACGCGATCAGCAGTGTCAGCGGGACGCCCGCGCGCGGGATCAGGCCGAAGAAGAAGATGCTGATGACCACCACGATCAGGATGAAGGTGGTGCCGCAGCGCGTGTGGGCCGTGCTGAATCGGTCCACCGCCTCCGGAGTGAGCGGCCCACGCGCCTCGTGGGCGCTGATCGCCTTGTGCTCGGCCCCGTGGTACGCGAACACGCGTCTGATGTCGCTCATCATGCCGATGATGGCGATGTAGCCGATGAAGATCACCAGTCGGATGCCGCCCTCGGCCAGGTTGGCCAGCAGGTCGCTGTCGGTCGCGCTCTGGGCGAAGGTCGACAGGAACAGCGGCAGGACGAAGAAGAGAGCGACGGCGAAGCCGATGGAGGCGACCATCGCCCCGATCATGGCCCCCTTGCCGATCTGCACGTCCTCGCCCTCGGCCGCAATCGCCGCGGACCGCATCAGCATTCGCGTGCCGATGACCAGGGTCTCGTACAGGACGAACATGCCGCGCAGGAACGGGACCTTGACGAAGCGGCCGTGGACCAGCGCATCGGGAAGCTGCTCCGAAAGCGTACGAATGCTGCCGTCCGGCGGCCGGACGCTCATCGCGACGGTCGTTCGGCCGCGCATCATCACCCCTTCGATGAGCGCCTGGCCGCCGTAGAAGAAGTCGGGCATGCGGAATCGAGCCCTGCCCGCCACGGTGCCGGCCGCCTGGATGACGAACGGTCCCGTGGCGATCAGCAGCTCGGGAATGAGGAAGAGGAGGTGCGGCGCGAGAAGCGCCGGCCACGACCTGCGGTGCCGGCGCATCGAATCGATCAGCGCAGCGAGCGCTCGAGGCGCCGCTGGAAGCGCTCGACCTGGCCGGCCGTGTCGACGATGTTCTGCGTGCCCGTGTAGAACGGGTGGCAGTTCGAGCAAACCTCGACCTTGATGGTCTCCGCGGTGGAGCCGACGGTGAAACTGTTGCCGCACACGCAGGTGACCTGCGCCTGGTAGAACTTGGGATGGATATCTGGCTTCATGACGCTCCGAACTCCTGTCGACGTCCGCGCGGGCGCTATGCCTGCGCGGTGACGACGCTCACGCGCTTCCTGGCGCGTGTCTCGTGACTGAACTTGACCTTGCCGTCGGACGTGGCGAACAGCGTGTAGTCGCGGCCCATGCCGACATTGTCGCCGGGATGGAACGTGCTACCGCGCTGTCGCACGATGATCGTGCCGGCGTGGACCTGCTGCCCATCGCCGCGCTTGACGCCGAGTCGCTGACCGACGCTGTCGCGACCGTTGCGCGATGAGCTGCCGGCTTTCTTGTGTGCCATTGTCTGGTTACTCCTCCGCCGGCTTCTCGGCCTTGGGCTTCGACGCACGCGGCTTGCGCTTCGGCTTCTCGGCCCCGGCCCCACTCGCCTGAGCGGCCGCTGCCTCCGGCTTGGCCGATGCACGGGCTCGCGGCCGTCGGACCGGCTTCGTCTCGGCGCCCGCCGGAGCGGCCGCCTCCGCCTTGGGCTCGGTCTTCGCCGCTGCTCGGGCCCTCACCGCTGCCGCGGCCTTCGGCGCTGCCCCGGCTTTCCGCGCTGCCGGAGTTTTCGCCGCCGGCTTGGCCGCCGCCGTGGCGGCGACCGGTGCCGTGTCGGGCGCGGGTGCCGTTGCCTTGGGCGCCGGCTCAGCCCGCACGCTGCGCTTGCCCGCGGCGTTGATCTCGTCGATGCGCACGCGCACGAGATGCTGCCGATGACCGGTCCGGCGGCGGTACTTCACCTTCTGCTTGAACTTGAAGATGACGAGCTTTGGGCCAAGCTCCTCGCCGAGCAGCGTGCCGCTCACCGTGGCACCGCTCAGCGTGGGGGTCCCGACCATCACGTCGTCGCCGTCACCGATCAGCAGGATGCGGTCGAAGGTGACCGATGCGCCTGGCTCGCCGGCGATGCGCTCGACGATGAGCTCGGTGCCCGCCTCGACGCGGTACTGCTTTCCGCCGGAGCTGACGACGGCGTACATTGCTTCTCTCCGTAGGTTCCGTGGGTCGTTCGCCGACGCACGGCGAAGCGGGCCCAAGAGAAGCCCGCGGGAACGGAAAGTTTACCGGGCGATCGGCGGAGTGTCAACGAAGAGCAGCCGCGTCCGAGCGGCGCTTTCCGTGCGCACCGGCAGGTCGAGGGCCCCGATGACGTCCTCGGGACGTCCGGCGCCGCTGGGGTCGAGACGCAGCGCCATGCGCACGCGGGCGCGGTGGCGTTCCTCGTCGACCTCCAGCACCTCGACGTCCTCGATGTACGGCCGCAGGTCGCGCACGCCGGCATCGCTGCGCCGCTCGCTCTCGCCACGGCGCCGCTTCCCGATGAGGCGCGGCGCAGCGAGCAGGCGCACGACGGCGCCGCGCAGCGCATCGCTCGTCAGCTCGTCGTTGCCGCGCAGCGTGACCTCGTACTCAGCGCCCCGCAGCTGCGAAGCAGCCGAGGGAAAGCCGTGCCAGACCTCGCGTGCGTCGACGATCACCAGCCCGTCGGTCAGCAGCTCGCCGGCCGAGGTGATCTTGTCAGCTGGCACCAGCTCGTTGAAATAGGCGTCCAGCACCTCGCCGCGCAGCTCGATGCCGACGGGTGGGTTCGCCGCCAGCTTCAACCGTGGACGTGGCTTCTGCGCGTTGGTGTAGGCCAGCGGCAGTCCGCCCTCCTTGAAGACGCGCTCGAACTCATCGACCATGTCGGCCTGGCGCAGGCGCAGCGCCGGCTGGCGCCGGGCGAAGAGGATCTGCCAGCGCTGACGCGGATGGCCATCGGATGCTTCGGTCATGTGTGAATCGGATGGTACCTGCCTCACCGCCGCGCGACCAGCCTCGGCTAGGATGGCGAGCGATGGCGGACCTGCTGGGCGCACTGCGACGACACCGGCTCTCGATCTTCGCGCTGGCGATGATCGTCCTGCTGGCCTGGCTGCTGTGGACGGCGCGCGGGGCGCTGCCGGCGTTCTTCATCGGCCTGGCGCTGGCGTTCGTGCTCGATCCGGGCGTCACGCGCCTTCAGCGGGTGGGGCTGCCGCGCTGGGCGGGAGTCCTGGTGATGTATGCCCTGGTCGTCGTCCTGGCGTGGCTGGTGATGACCTTCGCCCTGCCCCCGATACTCGCTCAGACGCGCCAGTTCGTCGATCATCTGCCGCAGCTCGGCGCGTCGATCAGCCACGTCGAGCGCGCGCTCGAGGACTGGTACCGCTCGCTGCCGCTGCCGCCCGAGCTGCGCGCCACGGTCGACGCCTCGATCGCACGCGGGCAGGAGGCGCTCGCCGGGGTGGTGCAGGGCATCATTGGGCCGACGCTCGGCACGTTGCTGCGCACCGCCACCTTCGTGCTGGGCCTGGTCGTCATCCCCGTCTGGCTCTTCTTCGTGCTCAAGGACCGCGAGCGTTTCCCCGGCGCGGTCGCCGGCGCGCTGCCACCGACCTGGCGGCCGGATGGTGAACACCTGCTTGCCATCCTGGCGGGGGTCGGCGGCCGATGGGTGCGCGGCGAGCTGCTCCTGGGCGCCTCGATCTTCGTCGCGACGGCCATCGGGCTCACCATCCTGACCCTCATCGGCTTCGGCGCGTTCGGCCAATTCACGCTCGTGCTGGCGCTCATCGCGGGCATCCTGGAGTGGTTCCCGATCATCGGTCCGATCATCGCCGCCATCCCGGCGCTGCTCGTCGCGATCACGATCTCCCCTGCGGCTGCAATCGCGGTGGTGATCCTGTATACCGGCATCCAGCAGCTGGAGAACAACATCCTGGTCCCGAAGGTGATGGGCGACGCGGTCGACCTGCACCCGGCCGTGGTGATCCTCTCACTGGTGGTCGGTGGCGCGCTGTTCGGAATCGGCGGAGCCATCCTGGCGGCACCCACCGTCGCGGCCGGGCGGGATCTGTACCGCTACGGCTTTCGCCGGCTCTCCGGGGAGACTCCCGTGTCGGCCTATCAGCTGGCGGTTCACGGGTCCAAGCCTCCGGAGCTCCCGGCCGAGCATTCGGACCCGCCGGTTTCCACAACGGAGGCGCCCGCCTAGCGCGGGGCCAGCCAGGTCAGATCAGAACGAAGGCTTGCGCGAGTGCATGCGCACCGACTGCAGGATCCCCATCCCGAACAGCAGTGAGATCATCGACGAGCCGCCGTAGGTGATGAACGGCAGGGGGATGCCGGTGACCGGCATGATGCCGACGACCATCCCCACGTTCACCAGCAGCTGGAACAGGATCATGCTCGCCAGCCCGATGGCCACCATGCTGCCGAGCGCGTCGCCCGCGCTCCAGGCGATGACCATCACGCGCCAGACGAGCAACGCGAAGAGCGAGAGCACGATCAGGCCACCCAGGAAGCCAAGCTCCTCGGCGACCACGGAGAAGATGAAGTCCGTCGACTGGACGGGCAGAAAGCCGGACCGGTTCAACCCGCCGGCCGTGAGTCCCTGTCCGAACAGACCGCCGGAGCCGACCGCGTTCAGCGACTGGATGAGCTGATAGCAGGCACCCAGCGGATCGGCCGACGGATCCAGGAAGCAGAAGAGACGCTGGCGCTGATAGCCGTGCAGGAAGCTCTCGATCGCCAGCGGCGCGGCCGCGATGGCGCCGCCGGTCAGCAGCCCCAGCCAGCCGATGCTCGCGCCGCTCATGAACAGCATCCCGGCCACGATCGCCACGAACACGAGCGCCGTCCCGAGGTCCGGCTGCAGGAAGACGAGCGCAGTCGGAATCGCCATCAGGACGCCCGCCCCGACGATGGTCGACAGATGACCGATCCGGTCGCGGCGGCCGGTGAGGAAGCTCGCCAGCACCACGATCATCAGCACCTTGCAGACTTCGCTGAACTGGAAATCGAGCCCGGCCACGGTGACCGACATCTGCGCGCCGAAGAGGCTGGTGCCGATGGCCATGGTGATCGCCAGCAACGCGAGCACGGCCAGGTAGATCGGCACGGTGAAGGTCGTCAGCCAGTGGTAGTCGAGGCTGGCCGCAACGAAGAAGATGGTCAGCCCGATGCTCGTCCAGATGACCGTCTTGACCGTTTGGCTCATGCCGGATGCCCCCGCATCGCCATAGCCCGCCGAGTAGCCCATCACCACGCCGAAGGCGATCAGCAGCACGACGTAGAGGAACAGCTGCCAGTCGAACAGCCGCCATTTGTTGGCGCGCACGCTCTCGACGAACGTAGAGGTAACAGCGCCCACGGTCAGTTCTGGTTCCGCGCCACGAGCGCGAAGGTCTGCGGATCCAGCCGCAGATCCTGGTCCAGGTTGTAGTACTTCTGCAGGAAGTACTTGACCACCTCGGTGGAGACGTTGCCCGGCACCGTGGCCGAGTAGGTGAAGGTCAGCACGGCCAGGCTCGCATCGGTGGCCCCGGCCTTCGAGGGCAGGTAGGCCACGAACCACGAGTGGAATGGCAGGGTCTTGTTCTTGGTCAGGTCGCCGAATTCGGCGGTGCCGGTCTTGCCGGTCAGGGCGCCGGGCAGCTTCAGGTCGCGAATGTTGTAGGCGTGTCCCGAGGTGATCACGTCGCGGGCGGCCAGGCGCAGGACGCGCTGGTCGGCCGCGCTGGCGGTGAGCTTGCCGAGCAGCTCGGGCTGGTACGGCTTCACCAGCTTGCCATTGGCGTCCGTCTCGCCGCGCACGATCATCGGCCGCATCAACTTGCCGCCGTTGGCCAATGCCGCGTAGGCGTTGAGCAGCTGGAGCGGCGTGACGGCGATCACGTTCTGGCCGATCCCGGCCTGGGCCAGTTCGCCGGTGAACAGGTTCGGCCGGCCGTTGCGCCGCGCCCACTCGGTGCTGGCCACGATGCCATCGGCCTCGCCCGGCAGACGGATGCCGGTCGGCTTGCCGAAGCCGAGCTCGGCGGCGGCGTTGCCCAGCCGGTCGATGCCCTGCTTGATTGCCATCTGGTAGAAGAACGTGTCGGAGCTGACGGCGAACGCATTGGTGATGTCAAGCGGCCCGAAGCCGGCGTGGTTCCAGTCGAACAGGCACTGGCCCCGGGGTGCCCCGGGGATCTGATAGCAGCCGTAGGTCGGCCATCGCTGGGTTGGGCTGGTGATCCCCGACTCGAGCGCACCCAGTCCGGTGACCAGCTTGAAGGTCGAGCCGGGCGGATAGGTGTCGGCGATGGCGTGGTTGCGCAGCGGCTTGCCGGGCTGGGTGAGGTATGCCTGGTAGTCGGTCGCGCCGATGCCGGTAGCGAACTTGTTGTCGTCGTAGGCGGGCAGCGAGACCATCGCCAGGATCTCGCCGGTCTGTGGGTTCATGACGATGGTGACGCCTTCCTGGACGCCGACCGCCTTCATGCCCCACGTCAGCGCGTCCGTGGCCAGCCGCTGCGTCCGCGCGTCGATGGTCAGCATCAGGTTCTTGCCGGGCGTCGGTGCGGTCGGCGTGTTGATGACCTTGAGCGTGCGGCCCGAGGCGTCGCGCTCCACGAGTTCCTCACCGTAGGTGCCCCGCAGTTGGGCCTCGTAGCTGGCCTCCACCCCGTCCCGGCCGATGGGATCGTCGGGCAGGTAGCCTGCGGAGGCAAGGCTGACGAGCTCGGTTTTCGAGATTGGCCCGGTGTAGCCCAGGGCATGCGCCAGCAGGCTGCCGTCCGTCTTGCCTTTCTCGTCGAGGTAGCGCCGCTGCGGATCGACCTCGACCACGATGCCGGGAAAGTCTGCGCTCCGCTCGCCGATGACCAGCGCCGCGTCGCGGGTGACGGTGGTGAGCGGCACGAGCTCGTAGGGCGACCCCTGGAAGGCGAGGTAGCGCCGCTGCAGCGCGGCGGCATCGGCGTGGATCAGCGTCGCCAGACGGCCGAGCACCGGACCGGCGCTTGCCTGTGGCAGGTCGGCGGGCCGCGCCTTCACCACCCACGATGGCACGTTGATCGCGAGCGGACGGCCGGTCCGGTCGAAGATGAGCCCGCGCGGCGCGGGAATCGGGACCTCGGCAGTGCGCGCAGCCGCCGCCCGCTCGCTGTAGAGCGCCCCATTGAGAATCTGCATCTGGAAGAGCCGGCCGCCAAGCACCGAGAAGAGCAGCGCCGCCGCCACACCGAATGCGATGAAGCGCGCGGGGGAGCGTGGCAGGTCCGAGCGGCCCTCGTTGAGATCGGCCATCAGCGTGGCGCCATCAGCGTGGCGCCATCAGCGGGGGGTCATCAGCATGGCAGGGCACCGGCCGGCGGGTGCGCATCCGCGAAACTGAGGAGCGGCGCCGGCGGGCTGCCACCCGCGGTGGCCGCGGCGGGGGAAGTGAAGGGATCGGGAGGTTGAGGCAGACATCGCTACCAGGCGGGCTTCTCGGCCAGCCAGTACCTCACCGCGAGCATGCGGACCGGGTACAGCGCGAGTCCGCAGATAGCCGCATTGAGGGCTGCCGCGGGCAGGATCAGCTGGAGTGGCAGGCCCTGGCTGAGCGGGGAGCCAACGAGCCGAGAAACCGACAGCGACACCACGTCGGCCAGGATGCTGCCCGCAAAGGTTGCGACCACGGGGTAGACCCAGACCAGGCGCCCCAGCACGCGGGACCCTCCGGCAACGCACACCGCCGCGATGAGCATCGCCAGCGGGATGCTCCCGAGCGGCTCGGGGATGAGGAGGTTCGCCACCAGGCCGCCCACGAATGCCCACAGGATGCCGGCCTCGAACCCGAGCACACAGGTCACCAGCACCACGGCGACGAGCAGCAGGTCCGGCTTCACGCCGGCGACGACGATCACCGGTGCCAGGCCGGCGTGGACGATGCCGGCGAGGACCGCGAGGAGTGCGCTGGTATAGGTGATCGGAACGGCCCCCGGGTAGCTCGGAACGATGGTTCGATCCGGCCGAGTATACCCAGCCTCCGCGGCGCCGCGGACACGGGCCGACTGGCGCATCGAGGGGCCGGCAACATGACGGCTGATTGTTGGCGGCCGAGAGGCTCGGGGCCGCCAACGCAAATGCTTCACGTGAAACATTCATGGTCTTCGGCGCCGTGCCGGGGAGGGCGGTGATACGCGCCCGGTAAGCGATCGGCAAGCCCGAAACTGGTAGAATATGAGCACTCAGTGAACTCGCAGCGGAGCGTACGTGGTCAGGGTTACAGCCTGTACGAACCAGAAGGGCGGCGTCGGTAAGACGACCACCGTCGTCAACCTCGCCGCATACCTAGCTCTCTCTGGAACCTCGACGCTCGTCATCGATCTTGATCCGCAGGGCAACGCCACGAGTGGACTGGGGATCGATCGCCGCGCGGTCGACCGCTCGGTGTACGAGGCGCTCATCGATCGAACGCCGATCGGCGAGCTGGCAATCGGAACATCGATCGACGGGCTGGACATCGTCCCCTCCGCCCCGGCACTCTCCGGCGCCGAGGTCGAGCTCGTCGGAGTCCCGGCTCGCGAGCGGCGTCTCGCGGCGAGTCTCAGCGGCCTTGATGGACGCTACGAGCGCGTTCTCGTCGACTGTCCGCCGTCGCTGGGGCTGCTGACGGTCAATGCACTCACCGCGGCGGATGGCGTCTTGATCCCGATTCAAACCGAGTACTACGCCCTGGAGGGATTGAGCCAGCTCGTGAACACGATTCGACTGGTGCGCCAGGAACTGAATCCGCGCCTCGAGATCGAGGGTGTCGTGCTGACCATGTTCGACGGCCGCACCCGCCTTTCGGCCCAGGTCGCTGCCGAGGTACGGCGCCACATGAACGGAACCGTGTATCGCACGGTCGTGCCGCGCAGCGTGCGGCTGTCCGAGGCCCCGAGCCATGGCCTGCCGATCGCGCTCTACGATCCGGCGTCGCGCGGCGCGCTGGCCTACAGCGCGCTGGCGGGCGAGGTGGCGACGCGTGGCTAGGTCCTTCGGTTTGGGCCGAGGCCTGGATGCGCTCATTCCGCGCGCCGGGGCCGAGGGCGGCGTGCAGGAGCTCAGCATCGAACGCATCGGGCGCAACCCACACCAGCCGCGCGACCGCTTCGACGACGCTCAGCTGGCCGAGCTTGCCGCCTCGATCGCGATGCACGGCGTGCTGCAGCCGATCGTGGTGCGACCAGCGACGGATGGCGGCTACGAGCTGATCGCCGGCGAACGACGACTCCGAGCCAGCAGGCTGGCCGGCAGGACGACCATTCCGGTCGTCATCCGCGATTCAACGGGTGACGAGATGTTGCAGCTCGCCCTCGTGGAGAACCTGCAGCGAGCCGACCTCAACCCCATCGAGCAGGCGCACGCCTACCGCGAGCTGACCAGTCGCTTCGGGCTGACCCACGAGCAGGTGTCGCGACAGGTCGGCAAGAGCCGGGTGGCCATTTCGAATGCGCTGCGCTTGCTGGACCTGGCGCCGGAGACGCAGCGCGCCATCCTGGACGGCCGGATCAGCGAGGGGCACGGTCGCGCGCTCGCGGCCCTGACCGTGCAGGAATTCCAGCGCGCCGTGCTGCAGATCGTGCTGGATCGCCAGCTTTCCGTGCGCCAGACCGAGGAGCTGGTGCGTCGCCGGCGCGACCAGGGCGCGACGCGCCGCCACCAGTCGGTGAGCGGCGACCTGGCCGACGTCGAGGCGCAGCTGCGCGGCCTGCTGGCCACCAAGGTCGGCATCCAGCGGACCCGTCGCGGCGGTCGGCTGGTCATCGACTTCTACTCGGACGAGGAGCTCGACCGCATCTATTCGATCATCACCCGCGGCGCTGCCGGCGCCGCGGCATCGGTCCCACACGACGAGGTGGCTGAACGCGCATGACCGTCGAACCCGCGCGCAAGACGCGCCGCTCCGCGGCGGCATCGGACTACACCGCTGCGAACATCCAGGTCCTCGAGGGCCTGCAGGCCGTGCGCAAGCGCCCTGGCATGTACATCGGCTCGACCGACGCCCGCGGACTGCACCAGCTCGTCTGGGAGGTGGTCGACAACAGCATCGACGAGGCGATGGCCAACCAGGCGACGCGGATCAACGTGACGGTGCACGCCGATGGCAAGCTCGAGGTCGTCGACGACGGACGGGGCATTCCGGTCGGCAAGCACGCCACCGGCAAGAGCGCGCTCGAGGTCGTCCACACGGTGCTGCACGCTGGCGGCAAGTTCGGCGGTGGCGGCTACAAGGTCTCCGGTGGCCTGCACGGCGTCGGGGTGAGCGTGGTGAACGCGCTCAGCTCGCACATGCGCGTGGAGGTCCTGCGCGACGGAAAGCGCTGGGTGCAGGAGTACCAGCGCGGCGCGCCGAGCGGCCCGGTCCGCCAGTCGGGTGCCACCAAGGAGGCGAACCGCGGGCTGGACGGCTGGGAGCGCAGCAGCGGCACGCGCACCATCTTTCAGCCGGACGCCGACATGTTCGAGACGCTCGACTTCAGCTGGGAGACGATCAGCACCCGGCTGCGCGAATCCGCCTACCTCAACAAGGGGCTCTGGATCCAGCTGGTCGACGAGCGCAACGACCGCGAAAAGAACTTCTTCTTCGAGGGCGGCGTGACCTCCTTCGTTCGCCATCTCAACCGGCGCCGCGAACCGCTCAACCTGCGGCCCATCCATGTCGAGAAGATCGTGAGCGGCACGAGCGTCGAGGTGGCGCTCCAGTACAACGACAGCTTCACCGAGAACGTACTGGCGTTCGCCAACAACATCCACACCGTCGACGGCGGCACGCACGTCACCGGCTTCCGCGCCGCCTTGACGAGCAGCCTCAACGACTGGGCGCGCAAGTCGGGGACTCTTTCGGACAAGGAGGCCAACCTCTCGGGCGACGACGTGCGCGAGGGGCTCACGGCGGTGATCAGCGTCAAGCTGACCGATCCGCAGTTCGAGGGTCAGACCAAGGCCAAGCTCGGCAACGCCGACGTGAAGGGCATCGTCCAGCAAGTGGTCGCCGAGGGCATCATCCAGCACCTGGAGGAGAATCCCGCCGACGGTCGGCGGATCATCGAAAAGTCGATCACCGCGGCGCGTGCCCGCGAGGCGGCGCGCAAGGCGCGCGATCTCGTCATCCGCAAGGGGGCCCTGGATGGCATGGCGCTACCCGGCAAGCTGGCCGACTGCCAGGAGCGCGATCCGGCGCGGAGCGAGCTGTACATCGTCGAGGGCGATTCGGCCGGCGGTTCGGCCAAGCAGGGACGCGACCGCCGCTTCCAGGCGATCCTGCCGATGTTCGGCAAGATGCTCAACGTCGAGAAGGCGCGTCTCGACCGGGTGCTCGGCAGCGACAAGATCCGGCCACTGGTCATCGCGCTGGGGGCGGGCATCGGCGACACCTTCGACATCACCAAGCTGCGCTACCACAAGATCTGCCTGCTGTCCGACGCGGACGTCGACGGTGCGCACATCAGCACCCTGCTGCTGACCTTCTTCTTCCGGCACATGCCGGAGGTGATCGACAACGGCTATCTCTACCTCTGCCAGCCCCCGCTGTACCGGATCAGCACCGGCAAGGTCACCCGGTATGCGCATACCGAGAAGGAACGCGACCAGGCGGTCAAGGAGCTGAGCCGGGAGGGGCGCACCAAGAACGTCGGCGTGCAGCGTTTCAAGGGCCTGGGCGAGATGAACCCTGAGCAGCTGTGGGAGACGACCATGAATCCGGAAACGCGCACGCTGCTGCGCATCGACGTGGGTGACGCGGCCGAGGCGGACGAGATCTTCAGCACGCTCATGGGCGAACGCGTCGAGCCACGACGCGACTTCATCCGCGGCGAGGCGCGCAAGGTCCGCAATCTCGACATCTAGCAGCGGGTCAACGAGGACAGACCGATGCCATCGCGACATATCGCCGACATCCGCCAGGTGGAGGGCAAGACCGGCCGCTCGCTCGACGAGTGGTGCGAGCTGCTCGAGGCAAACGGGATCGGCGAGCGCCGAGAGGCGGTCAACTTCCTGCGCGACGGCTACGCCGTCAGCCACGCCTTCGCGCTGGCCATCGCCGACAACTGTCTGCGGCGGTCGGACGACTATGCCGATTACGACCCGGAGCAGAACGACTGGTGAGGCGCTACGCGTTTGCCGACCACAACTGCTTCGCATGTGGGAACACGAACCCCATCGGCATGCGGCTCGAGATCGAGCTGGGCGACGGCGAGGCGCGCGCCGAGTGGACGCCCACCGAGGACTTCGCTGGCTGGGAGGACAAGGTGCACGGCGGCTTGCTGGCCACCCTGCTCGACGAGGTCATGGCCTGGGCACCAGCCAGTCATGACTCCTGGGCGGTGACGGCCGAGATGAACATCCGGTACCGATCGCCAGCCAATCCCGGTGAGCGGCTGACGGCTTCCGGACGAGTCACCGCCAAGCGACGGCGCATCTATCAGGTCCACGGCGAGGTGCACGGCCAGGACGGCCGGTTGATCGCCGAGGCCGACGGCCGCTTCCTGGGTGCGACGCCCACCCAGAAGGCCGCACTGAAGCAACGGTACGGGGTGCCCGTCGAAGTGGGCGCGGCCACGGCCGACTAGGGAGACAGCAGGACCGATGGAGATGGAGCGCCGGGAGAACATCCGGCCGGTGTCGATCGAGAACGAGATGCGCACCGCGTACATCGACTACGCCATGAGCGTCATCGTCAGCCGCGCGCTGCCCGACGTGCGGGACGGCCTGAAGCCGGTGCACCGTCGCATCCTGTATGCGATGCACGAGCTGGGCCTGCGCTCGACGGCCGCCTATCGGAAGTGCGCCGGCATCGTCGGCGAGACGATGGCGAACTACCACCCGCACGGGGACCTGGCGCTGTACGACACCCTGGTGCGCATGGCGCAGGACTTCAGCCTGCGCTACCCGCTGGTCGACGGCCAGGGCAACTTCGGATCGATCGACGGCGATCCCCCGGCCGCGATGCGCTACACCGAGGCGCGCCTGGCAGCGATCGCGGACGAGATGCTGTCCGACATCGAGAAGGAGACCGTCGACTTTGTCGACAACTACGACGGGCGCCTGCGCATGCCGACGGTCCTGCCCGCGCGGCTGCCCAACCTGCTGGTCAACGGCTCGTCGGGGATCGCGGTCGGCATGGCGACCAATATCCCGCCGCACAACCTGACCGAGATCTGCGACGCCGTCATCCGCCTGATCGACAACCCGGATATGAGCGTCGACGAGCTGTGCGAGATCGTGACCGGGCCGGACTTTCCAACGGGTGGCACCGTCTTCCGCTTCGAGGACGTGCGCAACCCGGTGACCGGCGAGAAGGAGCGCCAGGACGCGATCCGGCACATGTATGCCACCGGCCGCGGCCGCGTGATCATCCGTGGCCAGGTCGCGTTCGAGGAGGTCCGCGTCGGCCGCATGGCAGTGGTCATCACCGAGCTGCCGTACCAGGTCAACAAGACCAGCCTGATCGAAAAGATGGCGGACCTGGTGGGCGCCAAGCGCATCAACGACGTCAGCGACATTCGCGACGAAAGCGACAGAACAGGGATGCGCATCGTCGTCGAGGTCAAGCGCGACGGCTCGCCGCACACCGTCATGCAGCAGCTCTTCAAGCACACGCAGCTCCAGACCAGCTTCAGCGCCAACATGCTGGCCCTCGTCGACGGCCAACCGCTGACCCTGGGCCTGAAGCGGATGCTCGAGCACTACATCACCTATCGCCGCGAGGTGGTCCGGCGGCGCACCGTCTTCGACCTGGCGCGCGCGCAGGAGCGGGCCCACATCGTCGAGGGCCTGAAGATTGCGCTCGACAACCTGGATGCCGTGATCGCCACCATTCGCGCCTCGGCCGACACCGACGCAGCGCGGACGGCGCTCATGAAGCAGTTCGGGCTCTCCGAGGTGCAGGCCAACGCGATCCTCGAGATGCAGCTCCGCCGGCTTGCGGCCCTGGAGCGCAAGAAGATCGAGGACGAATACCTGGCACTCATCCGGCTCATCGCCGAGCTGGAGGACCTGCTGGCCAACCCACGCAAGATCCTGACGGTCATCACCGACGAGCTGACCGAGCTCAAGCGCAAGTACGGCGACGATCGCAAGACGCGCATCCAGGCCGACGTCAACCGCGAGCTGACGGCCGAGGACCTGGTCACCGCGGAGGACGTGGTCGTGACCCTCAGCCAGCGCGGCTACATCAAGCGCCAGCAGATCGCCACCTTCCGTTCGCAGCGTCGCGGTGGCCGCGGCAAGCTGGCGATGCTGACCCGCGAGGAAGATGCCGTGCGCCATCTGCTGGTGGCCAACACGCACGACAACATCCTGTTCTTCACCAACCGCGGCCGTGTGTTCATCACCCGGGTCTACACCCTGCCGGAGGCGACGCGCCAGGCCAAGGGGCTGCCGATCATCAACCTGCCGGGCGTGCAGGTGGAATCCGGCGAGTATGTCAGCGCGATCATTGCCCTGCCGCGCTTCGAGCCAGGGCACTTCATGGCGATGGCCACCCGGCGCGGCATGATCAAGAAGACGTCGCTGGCGGAGTACGCCAAGATCCGCGCCAATGGGCTGATCGCCATCAGCCTGGTGGACGACGATGAGCTTCGCTGGGTCGGCCTGACCGATGGCAGCGACGACATCATCCTCGCCACTCGCAAGGGCCAGGCGGCGCGCTTCAGCGAATCCGAGGTGCGCGCCATGGGCCGCGACACGAGGGGCGTGACCGGCATACGCCTCCGCAAGGACGACGAGGTCATCGGCATGGAGGTCGTCGTGCCGGAGGGGCAGCTGCTGGTCGTCACCGAGCAGGGGTTCGGCAAGCGGACCGATCTGTCCGAGTTCCCCAGGAAGCACCGCGCCACCGGCGGCGTCATCGCCAACTCGCTGAACGCCGACACCGGCAACGTGGCCGCTATCCGGGTGGTCGGCCGCGACGACGAGGAGATGATGCTCATCACCGAGGAGGGCACCATCCTGCGCACCGAGGTATCGACCATCAACAAGTACCGTCGCTCGTCGCGCGGGGTGACGGTGATGCGACCGCAGGCCGATGACCGGATTGTGTCGATCACTGTCTTCGTCGACGATCGGCCACCGGAGGCGGCGCTCGAAGGCGAGTAGAATCGCGCATGCCAGACCGCCCCACGGAGATGGACGTGTACGCCGACGAGTTCAGCATCTACGCCGGCAACGCGAATCCCGCGCTCGCCGATCGCATCTGCCGATATCTGCGCACGCGCCGCGGCGACGTCGAGGTCTTCCAGTTCGCCAACGAGAACATCTTCGTCAAGATCCTCGACAACGTCCGCGAGCAGGACGTCTTCCTGGTCCAGCCCACCAGCCGGCCGGTACAGCAGTCGATCATGGAGCTGTTGATCATGATCGACGCCTTCAAACGGGCTTCGGCCGGACGGATCACGGCCGTCATCCCGTATTACGCCTACGGCCGGTCCGACAAGAAGGACCAGCCGCGCGTGCCGATCACGGCGCGCCTCATCGCCGACATGCTGACCGTCGCCGGCGCCGATCGGGTGCTCACCATGGACCTGCACCAGGGGCAGATCCAGGGTTTCTTCTCGATCCCGGTCGACGAGCTCACCGCGGTCAACATCCTGGCCGCCCACATCAAGGCCAAGGAGCTCGATGACCTCGTCGTCGTCACGGACCTCGGCTTCGCGAAGCGGGCCCGCGGCTTCGCCGAGCTCCTTAACGCGCCGCTGGCCATCGTCGAAAAGCGGCGCATCGGCAATCTCGACCGGGCCGAGCTGATGAACGTCATCGGCGAGGTGCGTGGCAAGCGGGCGATCATCGTCGACGACGAGATCAACACCGCGGGCACGCTCATCGAAACGGTCGACGCGCTCGAGCGTGACGGCGTCCACGAGATCTATGCCTGCGCGACCCACGGCGTGTTCTCGACACCGGCCATGGAGCGCATCGAAGCGGTCCTCGCTGCGCGAGGTGATCGTGACCGACACGATCCCGCTTCCGGCGGAGGCGAACCGCGAGCAGATCACGGTGCTGTCGGTCGCGCCGCTGTTCGGCGAGGCAATCAAGCGCATCCATCGCGGCGAAAGCGTCGGGGCCCTGTTCTCGTCGGAGGCGGCGCTCGTCGAGAACATGACCTTCTGGGACGGCGAGTCATCCGACACGCCCGATGCCCCCGGTGCCCCCGGTGCGCCGCAACCCGAGCCGGTCCCCGTCGAGCGCTGACAACGCCACGAGGCTGCGCGGAGGTTACCGGGGCCTCCGCATCGGCGCGGCAGCCGCGAATGGTCAGGTGGCGGTGTGATCCGCCTTCGTCGCCTCGAATCCCGTCGACGACCGTTTCCGCCGCGCACCCACGCTCGATCATGGGCCGCTGGGCTACTTCGACAGTAATCCGGCCGGACGAACGCTGATCAGGCCGACATCTGTCCACTCGAGCGCCGACATCGCTGGCACCACGCATCCGGTCGGCTACGTGCTCCCACTCGACGGCCGACGGGCGAGAGACCGCGCTGCGGCCGACGGCGAGAGGCCGCGCGGCGGTCAGCGCCCCGGCTTCGGCCGCGCGGCGGTCATCCGGGCGGCGCGGACGCGCGGCGGTCATCGCGCCGGCGCCGGCTGCGCGGCGGCATCGGGCAGGCAGGCGGCGGCATCGGCACAGCCGATTGGGCCGTAGCTACTGAGCGGATATACTCATCGACCCGATGCTGAAGATCTTTTCCCGCCTGGTCGACTCGAACGAGCGCGAGGTCCGCCGTTTCGAACCGGTCGTGGCTCGCATCAACGAGCTGGAACCCGACTACACCGAGCTCTCCGACGACGCGCTGCGAGCCAGGACGGACGAGTTCAGGGCCCGGCTGCAAGATGAGCTGGGCGACCTGCTGACGCCCATCGAGGAGCGGAAGCTCGACGAGGACGACGAGGGGTTCGAGACGGAGCTCACGGCGGCCTCGAACCCGGGCCTGCTGGCCGAGGAGCGCAAGGAGCGACGCAAGGGCGAGCTCAAGACGATCAACGAGGCGCTGGACGAGCTCCTGCCGGATGCCTTCGCCGCCGTGCGCGAGGCGATGCGTCGTGCGCTCGCCAAGCGCCACTACGACGTGCAGCTCATCGGTGGCATGGTCCTGCACCGCGGGCAGATCGCCGAGATGAAAACCGGCGAGGGCAAGACCTTCGTGGCCCCACTGGCGGCATATCTCAACGCGCTGACCGGACGCGGCGTGCACGTGGTGACCGTCAACGACTACCTCGCCAAGCGCGATGCCCAGTGGATCGGGCAGGTCTTTCACCGGCTCGGCATGAGCGTCGGGTCGATCCAGCATGATGCCGCCTACCTGTTCGATCCGGACTTTCCGGCCACCGACGAGCGCCTGCGTGACCTGCGTCCGGTGCCGCGCGCCGAGGCCTACGCCGCGGACGTGACGTACGGCACCAACAACGAGTTCGGCTTCGACTACCTGCGCGACAACCTCGTCGTCGACCTGTCCCAGCGGGTGCAGCGCGCCCACTTCTTCGCCGTCGTCGACGAGGTCGACAACATCCTCATCGA
Organism: uncultured Chloroflexia bacterium; assembly: GCA_963716585.1. GTDB lineage: Bacteria > Chloroflexota > Limnocylindria > QHBO01 > QHBO01 > JAICUY01. Next base: position 713,996 of record CAVQTN010000002.1, on the reverse strand, counting down.
CGAGGCCCGCACGCCGTTGATCATCTCCGGTCCGGCGGAGGAGTCGGCCGACAAGTACGTCCAGTTCGCACGGCTGGTACCACGGCTCAAGGCGGAAGAGGACTACATCGTCGACGAGAAGCTCCGCCAGGTGGCGATCACCGAGGACGGCACCGACAAGATGGAGCGCTGGCTCGGCGTCGAGAACATGTTCGACAACGACTTCAGCCTGGCACGCCACCTCGAGCAGGCGCTCAAGGCGGAGGTGCTCTATCACCGTGACCGCGACTACGTCGTCAAGGACGACGAGGTGGTCATCGTCGACGAGTTCACCGGCCGGCTGATGCCCGGGCGGCGCTGGAGCGAGGGGCTGCACCAGGCCGTCGAGGCCAAGGAGAACGTGAAGATCCAGAACGAGTCGCGGACGCTGGCCACCATCACCTTCCAGAACTACTTCCGCATGTACGACAAGCTGTCCGGGATGACCGGCACCGCGGAAACCGAGGCGGAGGAGTTCGCCAAGATTTACAACCTGGAGGTCGTGGTCATCCCGACCAATCGACCGATGGTGCGCGGCGACTTCGCCGACCTCGTCTACTCGAGCCGGGAAGGAAAGTGGAAGGCGGTCATCGACGAGATCGCCGAGGAGCACGCCAACGGACGGCCGGTGCTGGTCGGCACGGTGAGCGTCGAGGTTTCGGAGATGCTCGGCGACATGCTCAAACGGCGCGGCATCAAGCACCACGTTCTGAACGCCAAGTTCCATGAGCGCGAGTCGGAGATCATCGCGCAGGCCGGCCGCAGCGACGCGGTGACGATCGCCACCAACATGGCAGGCCGTGGCACGGACATCCTGCTCGGCGGCAACCCCGAGATGCTGGCCGCGGAGCTGCTGCACAAGCAGGGGACAAACGTCCTGGAGGCCACGCCCGCCCAGTACGCCGCGGCGCTGGCCGAGGCCGATCGACTGTGCGCCGAGGATCGTGACAAGGTGCTCGCCGCCGGCGGCCTGCACATCGTCGGCACCGAGCGCCATGACGCGCGACGCATCGACAACCAGCTGCGCGGACGCGCCGGCCGGCAGGGCGATCCGGGAAGCACCCGCTTCTACCTGTCGCTGCAGGACGACCTGATGAAGCGCTTCGCATCGGACCGTGTGCAGTCGATCATGCGGACGCTCGGCTTCAATGACGACACCGCCCTCGAGTCGAAGATGGTGAGCAAGACGATCGAGGGCGCCCAGACCCGCGTCGAGGGCTTCAACTTCGACACCCGCAAGCACGTGGTCGAGTACGACGACGTCATCAACCGCCAGCGCGAGACGATCTACCACGAGCGCGAGCGGATCCTGCGCAGCGAGGACCTGTCGCCCACGGTCCTGGCCATGCTCGCCGAAGAGCTGCGCACGCTCGTCACCGAGCACACTGCCGCGGAGTTCGCCGGGGACTGGAACCTGGATGGGCTGCGCGCCCAGCTGGTGGCCATGATTCCCGGCCTTCAGCCCGCCGACCTGGCTGCCCTCGAAGAGATCGTCGACCCGGACATGATGGCCGGCCGGGTCGTCGATCTGGCCGAGCAGGAGTACGACCGCAAGCGCGAAGAGATCGGCGAGGACGGCACCCATGTCCTGGAGCGCCTGGTGCTCCTGCGCGTCATCGACTCGCTGTGGGTCGAGCATCTGACCGCCATCGACGACATGCGGCGCGGGATAGGACTGCGCGCCTACAGCCAGCGCGATCCGCTGAACGAGTTCAAGGTCGAGGCCTACCAGATGTTCGAGGAGCTGAAGGCCACCATCCGCCACGACGTGACGCACACCATCTTCCGCGTCACCGTCACTCGCGAACCGGTCCAGCAGGCCGCGCCCCAGCAGATGCGCGAGAGCCGGCCGGACGTGGCCCCCGGTGCGCAGCCGATGAGCGCTGCCGCCCCTGCCGCTGGCTCGGGAAATGGCTCGGGCAACGGGGGCGTGCCACAGCCCGTGCGCACCGGGACGAAGATCGGGCGCAACGACCCCTGCTTCTGCGGATCCGGCAAGAAATACAAGCGCTGCCACGGCGCCTAGGCACGAAAGAGCCTCTTGGCGCGCGGCGCCTCAGCGGGTAGGATGGACGTCGGACGCCGACGGCGGAACACGGTGAGTTCGTCGTTCCTCGTCTCGCACATGGAGAGCTATGTGAAGCAGCTGACGGCAACCGATCGAGCTCCCGCCCTCCTCGAGATCTCCTCAGCTCCCTCCCTTTCTCCGGTGACCCGCTTCCGCGACCCGGAGCTCCCCTACGAAGACCTCATCCAGTGTGAGCGCGACTGCATGCGCTGCAGCTACGCCGCGACGCTCGACTGTGACGGCAACTGCGGCTCGTGCCCGCGCCAGACGTACTGCCCGTGCGTCAATCCGGCGAAGGTCCGCTCCAAGAACGTGCGGCTGGACGTGGAGCTTTCGATCGTGGCCAGCCTTGGACGCAATTAAGGACGAGGCGCTGCGGCTGGCCGGCCTCGTGGCCGATACGGCGGTGCGGCTTTGACCTTCCTGCCAAGGAGACCGAGCTCGGCGAGCTGACCGAGCAGTCGGCCGACGCCGACCTGTGGAACGACCCCGCCACCGCGCAACGGGTGCTGCGCCGCGCCGACGAGCTGCGCGAAGAGATCGCCACCTGGCGCGGCCTCGAGGCGCGCGCCCGAGGCCTGGCCGAGATGGCGGAGCTGGCCGGCGCCGACCCCGAGGAGGGCGCGAGCCTGCTTCCCGACCTGCAGCGCGACCTGGAGCAGCTGCAGCGCGACTGGACGGGCATGGAGTCGCGACTGCTCCTGTCCGAGCCATATGACGCGCGGCCGGCGATCCTCTCGGTTCACGCCGGCGCGGGTGGGACCGAGAGCCAGGACTGGGCGGAGATGCTGCTGCGCATGTACCTGCGCTGGGCCGAGCGGCATCGCTTCAAGACCGAGATCCTGGAGCAGACCGAGGGCGAGGAGGCCGGGCTGAAGAGCGTCACGGCCAGCATCGACGGCCGGTGGGCGTACGGACAGCTGAAGAGCGAGCGCGGCGTGCACCGGCTGGTGCGCATCAGCCCGTTCGACTCGCAGAAGCGACGCCACACCAGCTTCGCCCTGGTGGAGGTCATGCCCGAGGTCGAGGAGGACCAGGAGATCGAGATCGACGAGAAAGAGGTCCGGGTCGACACCTATCGGGCCAGCGGCGCCGGAGGCCAGCACGTCAACAAGACCGATTCGGCGGTGCGCATGACGCACCTGCCGACCGGCATCGTGGTCACCTGCCAGAACGAGCGCAGCCAGGCACAGAACCGCGAGCGGGCCATGGCCGTCCTGCGCTCCAAGCTCATCGAGCGGCAGATGGAGGAGCGCGAGGCGGAGATGGCCCGCCTGCGTGGCGAGCACGTGGAGGCCGGCTGGGGCAACCAGATCCGCTCATACGTGTTGCAGCCGTACACCATGGTCAAGGACCTGCGTACCAACGTCGAGACGAGCAACCCGACCGCGGTGCTCGACGGCGAGCTCGATCCGTTCATCGAGGGCTATCTGCGCTCGCGCATCGGCGAGACCAGCGGAGCAGGCGCCTGAACCGCGCCCGGACCATTTCGCGCGTCGGTGCTAGGATGGCGCCCGATTCCCTATGACCATCCTCCTGAGCCGGCCGCAGGCCGGCGACGTGGCTACCGACCCGGTCATCAGCATGGTCGACGTGGGCATGACCTACCCTAACGGCAAGGTCGCCCTGACCGATGTCAACGTCGCCATTCCGGCGGGTGACTTCGTCTTCCTGGTCGGCCCGTCGGGTGCCGGCAAGTCGACCTTCATCCGGCTGCTCATTCGCGAGCAGCTGCCGACGGCAGGCCGGGTCGTGGTGGCCGGCCGCGACGTCTCGCGCATGCGGCGCCGCCACGTGCCGCAGCTGCGGCGACGCATCGGGATCGTGTTCCAGGACTTCCGACTGCTGCCGAACAAGACCGTCTTCGAGAACGTGGCCTTCGCCCTGGAGGTGACGGGCACGGCCGGCGGCATCATTCGCCGCCGCGTTCCGCAGCTGCTCAACCTTGTCGGACTGCAGGAGCATGAGCAGCACCTCACCACGCAGCTCTCCGGCGGGGAGCAGCAGCGCGTGGCGATCGCCCGCGCCCTCGTCCACGACCCCGCGATCCTGATCGCCGACGAGCCGACCGGCAACCTGGACCCGGTGACCTCCTGGGAGATCATCCAGCTGCTGATCCAGATCAACGGGCTGGGCACCACGGTGCTGATGGCGACCCACAACCAGGAGATCGTCAACGCCATGCGTCGCCGGGTGCTCGCCCTGGAGCATGGCACCCTGGTGCGCGACGAGGCCAGCGCCGCCTACGAGCGGGAGTACTGAGCGTGTCCTTCGCCCGTTTCGTCGGCTTCAGCGTGGTGCGCGCCTGGCAGGGTTTCTGGCGCAACGCGATGATGAGCCTGGCCGCCACCGCCACCGTGGTGCTCATGCTCGTGCTCCTCTCGGGGCTGTTCATCGTGCTGACCGGCTTGAATTCGGGAATCGACTTCATCGAGAGCAAGGTCGGCGTCACTGCCGAGCTGGTTGACAGCCTTCCTGCGGCAGGCCGCGATAGCCTCATCGCCCAGATCAAGCAGCTGCCGGGCGTCACCGAGGTGAACTACGTCTCGCCCGAGGAAGCCTTCCGCCGGCTGCAGGAGTCATTCGCCAGCCAGGGCAAGACGCTCGAGACGGGCGGTGCGAACATCACCCTGCAGGCAACCCTCGAGATCCAGCTCTCAGACCCGACGTTCGCCTCGTCGGTCGGTGCGGCCCTGGCCGAGCGTCAGCAGGTCACCAAGATCACCACTCAGCAGGAGCAGATCGACAAGCTGCTGGGCATCATCAACGTGATCCGCACCGCCGGGCTGGTGGCGATCGGCCTGGTGGGCCTGACGGTCCTGTTCATGATCGTCAACACCATCCGCATCGCGGTCTATTCCCGGGCGAGCGAGATCGAGATCATGCGGCTGGTCGGCGCCAGCGACTCGTTCATCCGTTGGCCGTTCATCCTCGAGGGGATCATGTGCGGCCTGATCGGCGCGATCGTCGCCCTGATCCTGGTCGCCGTCGTCTGGGATCCGATTCAGCCGATCATGTTCAGCGTCTTCAAGCTGCCCTTCTCGGTGGGCGCCCAATTCCTGGCGACGCTCTCGGCGCTGCTCTTCGCGGTCGGGCTCGGGGTCGGCGCGCTCGGCAGCTGGATCAGTGTGCGCAGCTACCTGTCGTCGGCGACGTGAGGCAGCCGGAAGATGCGCCGGCGCAAGCCATGCGCGCACGGCCCATGAGCAAAGGTCATGGGGGCGTAACCGGCGTCGGATGGACCCGGTGCTACACTCGCCCGACCCTTCGATGACCGATTCCGCTCCCCTCGCCCCATCCTCCGCCTCCGAGCCGGTGCCGTCGCGCCCGACGACGCGCTCGACCGCGGGGTGGGTCGTTTCGCTTGTGCTGGCCGCCGTGGTCGGGGCGCTGCTGTTCGCCGGTGGATTCCTGGCGGCCGGATCAAGCAGCGGCAGCTGCGCCGGGCCGAACCAGGCGTTCGCGCCGCTGTGCGAGGCGTACCAGAAGCTCAAGGCCGAGTACGTCGACAAGCTCGATGACACCAAGCTCGCGGAGGGTGCCATCCAGGGCATGTTCCAGTACGGCGTCGCCGATCCGTTCAGCGGATACATGGCGCCGCAGCAGTACAACCAGGCGCTCGGTGACCTGTCGGGCAAGTTCGAGGGCATCGGCGCGGAGATGTCGCTCAAGAACCTGAAGGACCCGGCCAACCTGGACGCCTGCGCCCAGCTCTCCGAGACCTGCGTCCTGGTGGTTGTCAAACCGATCAAGGACTCGCCGGCGGAACAGGCCGGGATCAGGGCCGGCGACATCGTGACCGCCGTCAATGGCACATCGGTCAATGGGTCGACCATGTCGGACCAGATCGCCAAGGTGCGCGGCAAGGCCGGCACGGACGTGACGCTCGGCATCAAGCGCGGGGCCAGCACCCTGAGCGTGACGGTCACGCGCGCCGAGATCACCATGAGCGAGGTCGAGACGCGGATGCTCGACAACGACATCGGCTACATCGCGCTCCACGGCTTCTCCGAGTCGAGCCCTGACCAGTTCCACCAGGAGCTCAAGGGCCTGCTCGATCGCGGCGCCCAGAAGATCATCTTCGACCTGCGAGGCAATCCGGGCGGCTACATCGAGGCCGCCCGAACGATCGCCAGCGAGTTCGTCGATACCGGCACCGTCTTCACGCAGGAGTCGGCCGGCGATGCAAAGACCTGGACGGCGCTGCCCGACTACGGCCTCGCGACGAAGCCGTCGATTCCCGTCGTCGTGCTGGTCGACAACGGCAGCGCCTCGGCCTCCGAGATCGTCAGTGCCGCGCTCAAGGAGCTCGGGCGGGCGACGATCATCGGCCAACATACGTTCGGCAAGAACACGGTCCAGGTGTGGGCGCCGCTTGAGAACGACGGCGGGGTGCGCATCACCATCTCGCGATGGTTCACGCCAGACCACCACAGCGTTCATCCGGATGGCGTGCAGCCGGACATCGTGGTCGATGTGCCGGCCGGAACGCCGCCAGAACAGGACCTCGTGCTGCAGCGCGCGATCGAGGTCCTGGACAAGCGCGCAGTGGGAGCACAGCCGCAGACACCGGCCAGCGCCGCGCCATCGATCGCGTCTCCGTCGTCCGGCGAGACCAGCTACGACACCTCCGGGCTGACCCGCTCGGCGGCCTGAAGCCGGGCATTGTGCCCGCGCCGGGTGGCGTGCTAGGATCGCCGCAACGAAAGGAGGTGGTGTGCAGTGAGTAGTTCCTGTCACGCCACCACCGAGGCGGTGAACTAACCACCTTCTCGCGTGGTAGCGAGGTGAGAGCCGGCTGATACGGCCGGCTCTTTCCATGCCCGCTGCCCCTTACTGCCAGCCTGGTGGACCGATGCCTGAGCACACAGTCGCCCTCAACCGCCGGGCGCACCACAACTACACCATCGGCGACACGATCGAGGCCGGCCTGGTCCTGACCGGCACCGAGATCAAGTCGATCCGCGCCGGGCGCGTCAACCTGGCCGAGGCCTACGCCCGCATCGAGCGGGGCGAAGCTTGGCTCATCGGTGCACACATCGCTCCGTACGACCAGGGCAACCGCAACAACCACGAGCCGACGCGCACGCGCAAGCTGTTGCTGCATCGCGACCAGATCGCCGAGCTGGTCGGACGGACCCAGGCCAAGGGCGAGACGCTGGTACCGCTGCGCCTCTTCCTGCGCGACGGGCGGGCCAAGCTGGAGATCGGCGTTGCTCGCGGCAAGAAGATCCACGACAAGCGCCGCACCATCGCCGAGCGCGACATGCGCCGTGAGCTGGAGCGGCAGACCAAGGCACGGGTCAAGCTCTAGAAGGCTGCATCAGTCCCATGCCGCCCGCGCGCAGCCACCCGGGGCACTCGTGGGGAGCGAGCCGCCCACCGAGGGCGCGACTGTCGGTCGCGGCCGTCACTACACCCCTCGACGGCGAGCCGTCGTCACATGACTCGTCACCGATTCACACTCGACATGCGGCGCACCGGGCCGGCCTGGATCCGTTCCGGGACGGCATTAGCGTTGGCCATCACCGACATTTGCGACGTTGAGAGCAGGTCGCCCAAGGCGGAGGTGTCGGCGTGGCCGGTTCGCTCCCGCGAAGGTCGTCGCAGCCACGCGGAGGCTGCTGGACAGGTCCTTGCGGACCTGCGCGACTGGACATATGTCGGTCTGATCCGCGTTGGGCCGGTCCGGAACCGATGCGGAGGCTCGCCGGAGCACGAAGCCTCATGCCCTGACTCCACGCGGGGCGACGAACGCTGATTACAGCGACATTTGACCAGTCAGGCACCTGGTCGGTCTCGGAGCATGCACGCGGACCGCCGATCGGTCTTCAGAAGCGAACAGGTGTTCACATTCTTGCGTCGGCGTGCTAGAATCGAGGCTCGGTTCGTGGGGATGTCAGGTTTCGACAGGGCTCAGGGACCGGGGATCGCAAGCCGAGGTCGCCCGCAGGCCTCGTAAAAAAGCGGGCAAAGCCAGTAACTGGCAACAACAGTTACGCTCTCGCCGCCTAAGTAGCGACGAGCGTCGACATGGCCTCCTCTTCCCGGGTCATGAAGACGTCACAAGGGAAGATGCGGCGTCGCCGACTCCGGTGAGCGATGTCAAAGAGCCGAGAGGCATTACCGGATAGCGCGCGGAGCACCCCGCCGGTCGGGGGCCCGCATCGTGAAGCGCAAGTTGGCCGGAAACGCTTGTAGGAAGTTCCCGGCGACTCGGTTCTGGACGGGGAGTTCGATTCTCCCCCATCTCCACCACTCCTTTCCCCTCACGCGCCCCACATCACGGATCCGGACCGGTAGCAATTATCCGGTCGGCTGCGTCTACAGCGCGGATCGATCCGTAGCAACATGCCGGTCTGCTGCGTCTACAGCGCGAACCGGGCCCCACCTGGGCCCCCCGAGCTGTTGTGAGGACGCATGGCGCATCTCCGCCGCACCGTGGCACTGCCGCTCATCGTGGCGCTCGCCGCGTGCTCGCAAAGCACCGGCACCGTTCCGACGTCGGTGGCCACCCAGCAGACCCGAGACAGCGCGCTGCCAGCCTCGACCCCGTTCGTCGGCGGCTCGGCGTGGCCTGTTCCACGCGCCAACCCGACCGAGAAGCCGGACGTCAGCCTTCCGGAGCAGCCGGCGACGCCGGAGCCGAGCATCGCAGCCACGCTGATCCCGTCGCCAGCAGTTCCGGTGGCAAGCCCCGAACCGGCGACGCCGATGCCAACCAGCTGCGCCGTCAGGACGCTCGACGCCATGACCGAGGCGCAGCGCATCGGTCAGCTGTTCATGATCGGGCTGACCGATGACCGACTCGACGCGGCTCACCGAGATGCGATCGCGAGGTACCACATTGGATCCGTCCTGTTCGCCCGGCGGACCGGCGCCGGTACGACTGGCCTGCGAGCGGTCGCCGATGCCGTCCAGGAGCAGGCCAGCGCGGCGGCGACTCACGGCGTGCCATTCTTCATCGCCGCCAACCAGGAAGGCGGCCAGGTGCAGGCCCTCTCCGGCCCCGGATTCGCGGTGATCCCCAGCGCCCTGGCGCAGGGCGGCATGTCGCCTGCGCAGCTCACGGCGGGCGCGGCGCGCTGGGCCGCCGACCTCAAGGCTGCGGGCGTCAACCTCGACCTGGCTCCGGTGACCGATGTGGTTCCGGCCGGAACCGATGCGCAGAATGCGCCGATCGGCCACTACGAGCGCGAGTATGGGCACGACCCCGCCAGCGTGGGTAGCCACGTCGCCGCATTCGTGGCCGGCATGCGCGCCGGTGGGGTGGGCACGACGGCCAAGCACTTCCCCGGCCTCGGCCGGGTGAGCGGCAACACCGATTTCACGAGCGGGGTGGTCGACTCGGTGACGACCGCGGACGACCCGTACCTGGTGCCGTTCGCACGGGCGATCGCGGCCGGGGTGCCGTTCATCATGATCTCGGAGGCCACCTACCAGCAGATCGACCCCGCGCACCTCGCGGTGTTCTCGAATGCGATCATCAACGGCCTGCTGCGCGGCGACCTGGGGTTTCACGGCGTGGTGATCTCCGACAGCCTGGGGTCCACGGCCGTGGCGTCCATGCTTCCTGGTGATCGCGCCATCAACTTCCTGAACGCCGGCGGCGACATGATCGTCCTCAACCAGCTGGATCAGGCAATCGCCATGGTGCAGGCCGTGCAGTCATTGGCAGCTGAGCGGGATTGGTTCCGCGATCGGATCGAGAACGCCGCCTGGCACGTGCTGCGTGCCAAGGAGGCTGCCGGCCTGCTCGACTGCGGCTGAATTCGCGGCATAAACCCCTATGAACGTCGCCGAGCGTGTGCTAGTGTGCGCGCCGCGGGCAGGCTGCTCGCTGCATTCATAGGAGGACGCCCCGTCACATGGATTTCTCCAAGCTCAACCAGAACGAGAAGCTGGCGACCTACGGCGCCATCATCTCAATCGTTGGCGCCATCGTCGCGGCAGTCGCCTTCGGGATCGCGGGGGGTCTGTGGCTGACTGTCATCCTGGCGATCATCATGCTGGTGATCGTCTTCCTGCCGCAGTGGTCACCACAGACCTCGCTGCCGGGTTCGAAGGGGAGCCTGATGCTGATCGTCGGCGGCATCGCCGCGATCGGATCACTGCTCGCCCTGCTGAGCCTGCTCGGCGCGTTCGCCTTCATGGCGCTCTACGGCGGTCTCTGGTTCGTCGGCCTGCTCATCGGCATCGTCGGCGGACTGGTCATGGGCTGGGCCGGATGGCAGGAGTTCCAGGCCGAGGGCGGCAAGTTCCAGGTCGGCACCGCGTCGACCACGGCAGCCCCGCCTCCAGCCGCGTCAGCGCCGCCTCCGATGGCCCCGCCTCCGATGGCACCGCCACCCGCCGCCCCGCCGTCAGACAGCACGCCACCGCCAAACGACGAGCCGCGCTAGGGACTCAACCAACGCCGCTCAGCGGCTGAGCGAGCGATAGCGTCCAACGAGCAGGTCGCCGGGAGCGGCCTGCTCGTCGGCTGTCCGGCAGCCGTCAAGCGCGCGAGAAAGCCGGCTGATCATCACGTCGCCGGCCAGGCCGTCCTCGACGCCCTCCAGCACCTCGAGGAGCTGTCGCTTCAGATCCGCGTCGCGCTCCGCAACGTGGAGCCAGCGCAGCACGAGCGCGATGTCACGGTGCGTCGCCTCGAGCTCGGGCGGGGCATCGTCGACGGATTCCTCGAAATAGCCGATGGCGACCGCCAGCAGCTCGGCGCGTGAGGCGGGCGCCTGCAGCAGCGCGCCGTCGCGCTCACCGAATAGCAGGTCGTAGCCGCCCGCGCGCGACCGAAGGCCGACCCAGGGGCCGTCAGGCCGCAGCCGACCGATGGCAAAGACCGATGGCGCGGGCATCGTCGCCAGGCCCTGGGTTAGGCGTCAAGCTTCGCGACGGGCAGGATCACGACCCGGCGGGCCGGCTCGACGCCCACGCTCTGGGTCCGAATCTTGGGGTTCTCGGCCAGGATCATGTGGATGATCCGCCGCTCGACGGCGGGCATCGCCTCGAGCTGGATGATCTTGCCACTCTGGATGACGCGCTTCGCCGCTCGGTCGGCGACCTCGCGGAGCTGCTCCTCGCGGCGCCCGCGATAGTTCTCCACGTCGACCGCGACGCGGGTCCACTGGCCCTCCCGCTTTGCGACGATCAGGTTGACGATGTGCTGCAGGCTGGCGAGCTTTTCGCCGCGGCGGCCAATGAGGATGCCGAGCTCGTTGCCCTTGACGTTGAGCTTGGCGGTCTCGGTGCCCATGCCGATCTCCACCGCGGCGTCGACCTCCATGAGCCGCAGAAGCTCCTCGAGCACCGACTTGGCCTCGTCCAGCAGCTTGCGCTGATCGTCGGTGAGCTCCTCCATGGGCTTGGCCGGGATGAACTGGGCCGGTTCGCGCGGTTCGCGCGGCTCCCGCTCGGCGCGTGCGGGACGTGGCGGCCGGTCGGGCCGTTCGTGACGTCCAGTGGCATCGCGCCCTCGACCGTTTCGTCCACGCCCGCCGCGGCCATCTCGGGGAGGACGCGACTCCTCGAAGCCCTCGCGCAGGACCGCCTCGCGTCCTGGCTGCTCCACGGGCTCCTCGTGCTGCATCGGCTGCGGAATCGGCAGCGGCTCATCGTCGAGGGTGGGTGCCTCGACTGGGGCGGCCGGTGTCTCGGCTCGCGGCGTCCGAACCGTGGAGGCCTGCGCAACCGCCGACTTGGGAGCCGCCAGGATGCGCGCGTCCTCGCCGCCGACCCCCAGGATGCCCCGGCTGCCCTGCGACAGGATCTCGATATCCAGCTCGGACAGGTCGGATGCGAACTCCTTCATGGCGGTTCGGATCGCCTCTTCGACGTTCTTGCCGTTGAACTCGCGGAATGTCATCGCTTTCGTCCTCGTCGTTTCTGCCCCGCGCGCTGCTTTGCCGGCCGACTGCCGGAAGCGGGCGCCGTGGCGGGGCGCGTGGTGGATGGAGGGCCGGTGGGTTTGCGTTCCTTCCCCGGTTCAGCTGCGCCCTGGCGTCGTGGCGGCGCGCTGACGAATGCCGTCTCCGGCGCGAACGACGGTCGCCAGCCGAAGAGCGGGAAGAGATTGCCCCAGCCCATGATCAGGAACTGATGCGCGACCAGGTAGGCCGTGTAGACGATCCAGTACAGGATCAGGCCGCTCGGGAAGATCCCGCCCCAGAAGATGGTCATCAGCGGGAAGAGGTAGGTCATCGTGCTCGTCGCGCTGGAGGTCGGATCGTCGGCGTTGCGCGGTGGGGTGGTCATCTTGACCTGGATGAACTGGAGTGCCGCGGCGAGCAACGCCAGCAACGAGAGGGCGAAGCCGCCCTGCCCTCCCAGGACCAGCGAGAAGGCGTGGTCGACGCGCGCGAGGTCCAGGTGCACGCCGGTGAACGGGTTGAGCAACCAACCGACGACCGTGTTGACCGGCTGGTCCAGGTGGACCAGCGGGGAGCTGACGAGCTGACAGTTGAGCGGCAGGAAATGCGTGAAGGGGCCGTTCGCGAACTCGGGCAGGTTGCAGGGCCCGCTGATGGGCGCCGTGAACTGGGTCGCCGAGCCGGCGACCGGCATGATGCCGGGCAGGGCCCCCTTGAGCGCGGTGAAGGCAGTCGACGAGGCCTGGTCTGCGGCGAGCGTGACCACGTTGGAGGCGCGAATGAGCGCCTGGTAGAGCGCGAACAGGATGGGCAGCTGCACGACGGCTGGCAGGCACCCACCGAACTGGTTGACGCCGTGCTCGCGATACAGCGCCATTGTCTCCTCGGTGACCTTCGCCCGATTGCCCTTGTGCTTTCGCTGGATCTCGCGAACCAGCGGCTGCATCCGCTGCATCTCCTTCTGCGAGCGGATCTGCTTGGCGAAGAGCGGCGCGAGGACCGTTCGGACCAGGACGGTGAAGACGATGATCGCCAGGGCGAAGTCGCTGAACAGGATGTTGTAGAAGAACATCAGCAGGTTGAACAGCGGCAGGAAGAAGACGTCCCAGGGCGGCGTGAAATGCTCGATTCCCAGGAAGCCGGCGGCGAAAACGGAAGGCACTGGACGTCTTCTCTAGCGGGTCGGAACCGGGTCGTGGCCGCCCGGGTGGAGCGGGTTGCAGCGAGCAATGCGACGCATGCCCATCCACGTCCCGCGTACCAACCCGAAGCGCTCGATCGCCTGGTAGGTGTAGTGCGAGCAGCTCGGGGTGTAGCGGCAGGTTGGCGGCATCCAGAACGTGAGCTTCTGGTACGCGATGATGAGTCCCAGCCCGATCTTCCTCATGACATGATTCCCGATCGCTCCAGGAGCGAGGCAATCGCCTCACGCAGCTCCACGTAGGTCGCCCGCGCCGCCTCCGGGCGCGCGATCAGCAGCAGGTCCCAGCCCGTCGCCATGTCGCCGTACCGTTCGCGCATCAGCTCCCGAAGCCTGCGTCGTACCCGATTCCGCTCAACGGCTCCACCGAGCCTGCGCGGCGTCGAGAGCCCGATGCGCGTCACCTGGCCGTCGGTCCGCAAGGTGCGCAGGACCAGCAGCCGGCCCGAGCGCGCCGTTCCGCGGCGGCCGATGGCGTCGAAGTCCACCTTGCGCCGCAGCATGGCGAGCGCGGTCACGCGCGATGCGTCAGACGGTCAGCTTCGCGCGTCCCTTCGCCCGACGTCGAGCGAGAACGCGGCGTCCGGCCTTGGTGGCCATGCGCGCCATGAAGCCATGCTCCCGCTGACGGGCGCGCTTCTTGGGCTGGTAGGTCCTCTTCATGGCAGGCTGCCTTGCGTCCTCTCGTGGTGCCACGCGAAACGGGTCCAGAACACACGAACGGCTGGCGTCAGCCAGCCTGATGCGCTGCAAACGGTGGTCCGTCTCGCTCTTGGCTCTGGATTCTACCGACGCTCGGCGTCGAGTGTCAAACGCTCGGCGCCCATTGCGCGACAAGGCGTTGCCGCCGCCCGAAGGACGCTGCTACACTACCGCGACCTCCGCGGCAAGACGCCCCTTTCGCCGGGCTCTCGGCGCCCCGGATCGGTACCGATGATCGACCCCGGCGGAGACCTGATCGACGATTGGGAGACGGCTGTTGATGGATGCGAAGCAGGTATGGCGTGCCGTCCTCGGTGAGCTGCAGGTGAGCCTCTCGCCGGCCAACTTCGAGACCTGGCTGAAGGACACGTCGCTCGTCGAGGTCGACGAGAACCGCTTTCGCATCTCGGCTCCCAATGGATTCGCGCGCGACTGGCTCGACAACCGTTATCGGACGCTGATCAGCCAGACGTTGGCGCGCGTCATCGGCGGATCGGTGCAGGTCGAGTTCGTGGTCGCCGACGCGCCAGGTCCGGTCCCCGCGCAGGCAGACGAGGAGTCGCTGCCGCTGCCGCCCGCATCGGCCGGTGGCAACACGGTCAACCTCAACAACCGCTACGCCTTCAGCAACTTCATCGTCGGCTCGGCGAACCGGCTGGCACACGCCGCCGCGCTGTCGGTGGCCGAGCGGCCGGGGCACGCCTACAACCCGCTCTTCCTGTACGGCGGCGTCGGGCTCGGCAAGACCCACCTGATGCACGCCATCGGCAACTCGGTCGCCGCCAAGTTCCCACGCAAGAGGATCCTGTACGCCACCAGCGAGAAGTTCACGAACGACTTCATCAACTCCATCCGCGAGCAGAAGATGGAAGACTTCCGCAACCGGTACCGGCGCATCGACCTGCTGCTGATCGACGACATCCAGTTCATCGCCGAGCGCGAGCGGACCCAGGAAGAGTTCTTCCACACGTTCAACACGATCCACGAGGCCGGCAAGCAGATCGTGCTCTCGTCGGACCGACCGCCGAAGGCGATCACCACGCTCGAGGAGCGGCTGCGCAGCCGCTTCGAGTGGGGTCTCATCGCCGACCTGACGCCGCCCGACCTGGAGACGCGCATCGCCATCCTGCGCAGCAAGGCCGATGAGCAGCTCAACCTCATCCCGTCTGAGGTGATCGACTTCATTGCCCGCAAGGTGGTCAGCAATGTCCGCGAGCTGGAAGGGGCACTGAACCGGGTCATCGCCTACGCCAGCATGAGCGGGATGCCGATCAACAACGAGCTCGCCAGCGCCGTGCTGAGCAACGTGATGTACAACCCCAAGAAGCGCTCGATCACCCCCCAGCGCATCGTGCGGGTCGTGGCCGAGTATTACGGCGTCAACCTCGACCAGCTGCGCTCCAGCAAGCGGGATCGGGCCATCGTCGTGCCGCGCCAGATCGCGATGTTCCTCATCCGCGAGGAGACCGACATCAGCCTGCTGCGCATCGGCGCCGAGCTTGGAGGACGCGATCACTCAACGGTGCTGCACGCGTGCGACAAGATCTCGCGGGAGATCAGCGAGAACGACGACATGCGACGCGAGATCAGCGCCGTGCGGGAGATGATCTACTCGGAGTGACCGGTCAGCGTGGATAACCTCGCTCACCTGGTGGATATCGCGTCGCTGCTGTGGATAATTCCGGGCTCGAGAGGCCCCGGCCGGGGGCCGAATCCACAGCCTGTGCCGGATCGTCGTCCGTCGATCAGCACCGGTGGGGCGACCGATGCACAGCCGGCGACGGGTTGTCGACAGCGGCCGCCGAGCGCGAAACGGGCACGCGTCGGCGTGGCCGTCCACACGATCCACACGTCGACTAGGGACGACGGCGTACCAAGTATTCTTCTCCCATCTTGTAGTGGTAGGTGAGGTTGGCGATGAATGTATCGGTCATGCAGGAGAACCTGGCGCGCGGGCTCGGCATCGTGAGCCGGGCGGTGAGCAGCCGGGCCACGCTGCCGGTACTCGCCAATGTGCTGCTGAAGACCGAGGAGTCGGGTCTGAAACTGACCGCCACGAACCTCGAGATCGGGATCAACTGCTGGGTGCCGGGCAAGATCGAGGAGGCGGGTGAGATCACCGTGCCGGCCAAGCTGCTGACCGACCTGGTGGCGTCACTGCCCAACCAGCGCATCGACCTCCAGCTCTCGGCCAAGGACCGCACGCTCAAGGTGACCTGCGGCGGCAGCCGCTCGTCGATCAAGGGCATCGACGCCGACGAATTCCCGGTGGTCGCCGCCATCGGCGAGGCACCCGCCACCTCGGTCGACGCTCGGTCGCTGCGCGACGCGCTGAGCCAGGTCGTGTTCGCAGCGGCCAGCGACGAGAGCCGTCCCATCCTGACCGGCGTGCTGACCAAGCTGTCTGGCGATGCGATGACCCTGGCGGCTGCGGACAACTACCGCATCGCGGTGCGTAACCTGAAGCTCTCGTCTCCGGTCACTCCCGAGATGAGCATCGTCGTCCCGGCGCGATCGTATGCCGAGCTGATGCGCATCCTGCCCGACGCCGAGACGCCCATCGAGATCACGGTCACCCCCAACAAGAGCCAGGTACTGTTCCACGTCGAGGGCATCGACCTGGTCAGCCGGCTCATCGAGGGGCAGTTCCCGAACTACGAGCCGGTGATCCCGCAGGCCCATTCGTCGCGCGCCGTCCTGGACCGCGAGGCCTTCCTGTCCGGTGCGCGACGGGCGAGCATCTTCGCCCGCGACAGCGCCAACATCGTCAAGATCGAGCTCGGCGGTGAGAGCTCGAACGGCGAGGGCGTCTCGATCAGCGCGCACGCAGCCGACGTCGGCGATAACGCCGACGCGCTCGAGGCGACGGTGGAGGGCTCGCCGACGTCGATCGCCTTCAACGCCCGCTACCTGCTCGACGTCCTGTCCAACCTGGGGACCGACGAGGCTGCGCTGGAGCTCTCTGGGCCGCTGGCACCTGGCGTGGTGCGCGGCGTCGGGAAGGACGACTACGTGCACGTGATCATGCCCGTGCGGACCGCCTCCTGACGCAGAGGCCAGAACCGATTGCCGATCCACGCCCGGTGTCCTGCGTGCGCCTGACCCATCTCGTCCTGGAGAGCTACCGCAGCTACCCGTCCGCCGAGCTGCACCTGGATCCGGGGCTGACGATCGTCGCGGGGCCGAACGGCGCCGGCAAGACCAACCTCCTCGAGGCGATCTTCGTGGCCATCACGGGGCGGTCGCACCGGGCCGGCGCCGATCACGAGCTGGTGCGTCATGGTGCCGGCTGGGCGCGGGTTCTGCTCGATCTCGTGTCCGATGTCGCCGGGCCGGTGCGCATCGAGCTCCTGATCCCAGGGCTCGAACCGCCGGCCGGGGTGCGTAAGCGGCTGATGATCAACGGGGTGCCGCGTCGCTACTCCAGCGTCCCCGACACGGCGCGCGCGGTCCTCTTCCGTCCCGAGGAGATGCTGCTGCTGGTCGGCTCGCCCGGGGAGCGGCGGCGATTCCTGGACGGGATCCTCGCCCAGCGCGACCGGCGGCTGGCCCGCGACCTTGTCGACCTGGCACGGGTGCTGGCGCAGCGCAACGCGCTGCTGCGGGCGATCCGCCGCGAGGAGGCGACTGCCGCCAGCCTCGGGTTCTGGGACGAGCAGCTCATCGCCGTCGGGTCGCGGGTGATGGCCGGGCGCCTGGCGCTGGTCGCCGAGCTGCAGCAGCGGATTGGACCGCTGCACGACGCCGTGGCGCCGGTGGACGAGGAGGGTGGAACGGTCCGGCTCGCCTACGTCGACTCCCTGAAGGAATCGTGGCCGGACCGCGGCGCCCGCACACCGGACGCCGAGTGGCTGGTCGAGCCGTTCCGCCGGCGCGTGTCCGACATCCGCCAGAAGGAGCTGTGGAACGGCGTCTCGCTCGTCGGGCCCCAACGTGACGACCTGCGGGTCCAGCTCGCGGGGCGCGACGTGGCTGAGCACGCCAGCCGGGGGCAGCAGCGCACCATCATCCTGGCGTTGAAGCTGGCCGAGACCGAGCTCCTGGCCGACGACGGCGCGCCGCGGCCGATCATCCTCCTCGACGACGTGTTCAGCGAGCTCGACCTCGAGCGCTCCGAGCGCAGCCTGGCGCTGCTCCTGGACCGAGGCCAGGTGCTGGTCACGATGGCCGACCTCGATGCGATCCCCGCCAGCCGGCGGCGCGGCGTCCCGGTGTGGCAGGTCGACGACGGGCGCCTGAGCCTGACACCGCGGGTTGCTTGACGTGGTCGTCGAATCGTGAGCCGCGGCGCCGATGAGCCGGGCGGCGCCGCGATCGGGCGCACCCTGCTGCACGGAATGGGACCCGAGGCCGTCGAGCAGCTCGCCCTCGCGCAGGTGCGCGTCGCGTGGCAGGAGACGGTTGCTGCCGCCGGGTTGCAGCGCGGCGGCCTCTCGAGCCGGGTGGCGACGGTCAGCGCCGGCACGGCACATGTCGAGGCCTCCGAGGCGATCCTGGCCCAGGAGCTGAAGCTCCGCGCCGACGCCTTGACGTGGAGCGTCAACCAGCGCATGCAGGGAAGGCCGGGGGCGACCATTGTGCTGCGCCGGCTGGCCGTATCGGTTGGTCGTTGGGGAGGGGCGTCGAGCCTATAATCGGCCGCGAGTTCCGCTGCCAGCCTGTACCTAGCGAGCGCCAAGTCAGATGAGCAACCGCCTCGCAACACGAATCGGAATGCTCGTCGCCGAGGAGCGTCCAAGCGACGCCCGCGACGTCGTCCGCTTCCACGAGCCGACGGTCGGGGCACAGGCACGCAGCAAGGGCAGCCTCTTCGTGCTGGCGCAGCTCAGCGGCGGCGGAGCCGCGCTGGCGCGGGCCGCTGCCGCAGCGCTCGAGGCGCTCGAGCACGATTACTACTACGACCTCTCGGCCGGCACGCTCGTCGTGCTGTCGAAGGCCCTGGCCAACGCCAACCGGCGCCTCTACCACTCGCGCGGCAAGCTCGGCATTCCCCGCCGCGCCGGGGTGAGCGTCATCGCCGTGGCGATCCACGGCCGGGAGCTGTCGGTCGCCAAGCTGGGACCGGCGGCCGCGGTGATCGTGCGCGGCGGCCGCATGTACGAGCTGCCACCTCCGCCCGCCGTGCGGGAAGAGGACCCGCGCATCCGCGAGCGCCGCGTGGCGGCGACGCTCGGCGAGGCGCTGGAGATCGAGCCGTACACCTGGCAGGGCGAAATGGCCGCGAACGACCGCATCGCCCTTGTCAGTCGCAACCTTGCCCAGGTGGTCGGCGTGGACGAGCTGAAGCACGCCCTCGCCACGCTGCGACCGGGAACCGCGATCGAGCACCTGCAGCACCTTTTCGCGATCCGCGGCGGCAGCGGGTCGGACGGCCTGCTGGCGATCGAGATCGTCGAGCTGGGCGCCACCGTCACCACGCATCAGCTCGAGCCGGTGCGTCCCGCCGAACCGCTTGCGGGGCTGCCCGATCAGAGTCCGGTGCCGCTGGCCGACGCACTCGGTCGTTTCCTGCATCGCTGTGCCGACGCGATCGACGGATTCCAGCGCCTGCTCGCGCGGTTCCTGCTGCACCTCGTGAGCTGGATCCTGGCCTTCGTGCCGCGCCGTCCTGCCAGGTACCCGAAGACGGTGCTCGCGCACCGCGCTGCGCGAGGCGGGCCGGCGGCGGCGGCTGGGGCTCGTCGGCATGGTCGTGGCGGCCGCTCTGCTGGCCGCCGGAGGCAGCGTGGCGGGACTGCCCAACCCGCGTCCGACAGAGGCGATTCCCCGCGCCGCGGTGGCGCGCGAGGCGATCGCCAGCGCGCAGCAGCTCGTCGCGCAGGTCGACCGCACGGTCGACGGCCAGGACCTCGTCGACCGATCCCCCGACCAGGCCAAGGGGCTGCTCGGCGACGCATTCAACGCCCTCCGCCAGGCGCATGGCGCCGGCGTGCCGAGCGGCGAGCTGGAGCCGCTGCAGGCTCGCGTCGATCGCGGCCTGGATGCCCTCTATCGCGTGGCGCGGCTCGGTGAGGTGACGACCGTCGCGGACCTCGCCGGCGCGTTCGAATCAGCCAAGCCGTTCCGCATGGTGGCCGCCAGCGACGGGTCGCTGTGGATCGCCGAGTCGGGCCGCGGCCGGGTCATTCGCGTGGACCCGGGCAGCGGCAGCGCCAAGGTCGTCTACCGGGCCGGACAGGCCCTCGGCGGCGCCACGGCCGGTGACCCGTGGCTCATCGCCACCGCGGCGACCGACGTGGTGATCGTTGATCGTCAACGCCAGGCGTGGCGCATCGACCTGGAGCAGCAGGTGCCGCACCGCATGCCCCTCGACGGGATCGACAAACTCGCCTCCGCCAGCCACCTGCTGGCTGCGCTCCAGCATCGGCCGCCCCTGCAGATCTTCAACCTGTACGTCGTCGACGGCAACAGCGGCGAGGTCCTGAAATGGACGCCACAGAACAGCCTGCCGGTCACATTCCACGGGACGCCGAGGCCATATCTGTCCGGCAAGCCGGACCTGCCCGCCACATCGGCCCGCGACCTGCGCGTCGACGCCAACCTGTGGCTGCTCCAGGCGAAGACCGTGACCCGCGTGAACTTCGGCAGCCCGCTGGCGCAGTCCGACTACTCGCTCGACGCCCCGCCCGACCAGGAGGTCCGGCCGTCCCTCGACTACCGGCTGCTCGACGGCGCGACGGTCGGGGACCTCGATTACCTGTATGTCTACGATGCCGCGAATGCGCGGATCATCGCCTTCGGCTACGCGGACGGGGCATTCGTGCGGCAATGGATGGCGCCGCGCACCGGGCCCGAGGCGGCGCTGCTGGACGACGTCGTCGGTTTCGAGGTCACCTCGGCGGCCGATGGCCCGCCCGCCGCGTTCCTTCTGACACCAGACCGAGTGGTCCGCGTCGTGCTCGAGTAGCGGGCTAGAATCGGGCCATGGGCGAACAGCCATCCGGCCGCGTGCGGCTGATCGAGGTCGTCGTCGAGAGCGTGCGGGTGCACATGCTGTCGAGCCAGCACGTGGTCATCCTCAAGGAGACGGAGCACGACCGATACCTGC
The DNA here is from genome assembly GCA_963716585.1 of uncultured Chloroflexia bacterium. Lineage (GTDB taxonomy): Bacteria > Chloroflexota > Limnocylindria > QHBO01 > QHBO01 > JAICUY01. The sequence continues at coordinate 693,093 of CAVQTN010000002.1, read as the reverse complement.
CCATCTGGATCGGCCCGGCCGAGGCCAACGCCATCGCCATGCGCCTGCAGGGACTCTCCGCCGAGCGGCCGCTGACCCATGACCTGCTGGTCAATGTCGTCCAGGCACTGAGCTCGCGCATCAGTCGCGTGGTGGTGACCCACGTGACCGACGGCACGTTCCATGCGCGTCTCTACCTCGAGCTGGCCGATGGCAGCGAGGCCGAGATCGACTCGCGCACGTCGGACGCCATCGCCGTGGCGGTGCGCACCGGCTCGACCATCTATGTCGACGAGCGGGTGCTCGACGAGGCCGGCGTGGAGCCGGACCGCGACGACGCCGGCGAGGAGGGCGACGAGAAGCTGGCCGTCTTCCGCGAGTTCGTCAACTCGCTGGACGTGGACCTGGGCGGCGGGGAGAGCCCGCCGGCCGAGGAGCAGGGTTAGCCGCTCGCTCCCGGAGACGTGCGAAGCGCCGCGTCGCGGTCCATCCACAGCGCAAGGCGCAGCCTCCCGAGGTCGCCGAAGGTGCGCAGGATCTTGCCCAGGCTCGCGCCAGTGTTCGTTCCCGCCGCGCGCGGGTAGTGGCTCACGCCGACCTGCGCCAGCCGGGTGCCCCGGGCTCGAAGCTTGATCAGCAGCTCGGCCGATAGGAACGGCCCATCGGCGCTGAGCGGCAGGCCTTCGAAGACGCCGCGCCGGAAGAGCTTCATGGCGCAGTCGATGTCGCGTACCCGCAGGCCGAACAGCAGCGACACGATGGCGTTGTAGGTCTTGGCGATGAAGACCCGATGGATAGGGTCACGGCGTCGGATGCGGTAGCCGATGACCCCGTCCACCGGCCGGGACGCGTCGGCCAACCGGTCGAGCAGACGCGACATCTCGCGCAGGTCGAACTGCAGGTCGCCGTCGCTGAACGAGATGAGCTCGCCGCGCGCATTGGCGAAGCCGGCCTGCAGGGCGCCGCCGTAGCCACGGTTCGGCTGGTGAACCACGCGCACGCGCGGATCGGCGGCGACCAAAGCATCGGCGAGCTGCGGCGTGCGGTCGTTCGACCCGTCATCGACGATGAGCACCTCGATCGAGTCGACCAGCGATCCGATCTCGTCCAGCGCGCGGCGGACGGTCTGCTCCACGTTCTCCTCCTCGTTGTAGGCCGGGAAGAAGAAGGTCAGCCGGGGACGGCCGGCGGCCGCTTCATCGGTCAATCGGGAGGCTCCTTGACGTGCAGGAGCGCAGTGTAGCCGCCGTAGGTATCGACGTCCTCGGTGTCGAAGATGATGCGCAGCCGGTCAACGTCCCACTCGGTCGGCACGACGTACACCGGCCGCCGACCGAGGAAGGCGCGGATCGCCGCGTCGGTCGTGCCGTAGCCGTCGTCCAGGATGTTGCGCTCGTCAATAATCTTGACGTCCGGACGGTCGCCGTCGATCCAGCGGTGATACCAGAGCGGCGTGCTGTAGCTCCACCAGCTGATGATCACCGCGTTCGGCGGCAGCACGTCGTAGACGCTCCGCACCCAGCGGTCGGCGTCGCGGTTCCGGCTGAGGTCGTGCCCGTCGTAGCCCGCGACGAGGCCGGTGACCGGGAAGACGGCGGCCAGGGTCAGCACCAGCGCACCGGCGATCCACGCCAGGCGTCTGCGTCCCGCCAGGTCGGTGCTGCGTCGACTGGCCTCCGCGGCAGCCCGGGCACAGGTCGCCGCCAGGAAGGCGACCGCCACGCCCAGCAGAGCGCAGGCGATCAGCACCGTGGTCAGGTAGTAGCGGTCGATGTCGCCGTCCTGGAAGTTGAGCGAGTAGAAGACGTTGCCGACCACGATCAGGCCGAGGAACACGATTGCACCGAAGCGGCGGGCAGCCACGGCGGCGGCCCCCAGGGCCACCAGCAGCCAGCCGGGGCCCATCAGCTGGCGGGCGAGCACGTCATCGGCCTTCTGCCATTTCAGGCTCAGGAAGTCGAACGGGTTCCCGAAGTTCTCGAACAGCCCGTGGAACTGCTCGGCGAAGATCAGGTACTTCATCCGCTCGAGCGTGGTGGGACGCGCGTAGAAGAGCGGCGGCTCCGGCGGCGTCAGCGCTCGGATGGGGATGTAGAGGTAGGTCATCAGCCCCAGCAGCAGCATCCCGCCGCACGCGGCGACGAGCTTCCAGCGACGCCAGATCCCCGGATCGACGATGAACAGCCAGGGCGCGATGCCGACCGCCAGCAGACCGGTCAGCGGATGGTTGCCCATCCCGATGCCGAAGGTCAGCGCGGCGGCCGCGAGCCACTTGCCGGGCCGACGCGCGCCGCCGCGCTCGGCGCTGCCCCAGGCCAGCAGCAGCCAGATGATGAGCGCGGCCAGGAAGATGTGGAGCGCGTGCACGTCCGCGCGTACGGCGTTCTGCCACGGCTCGTCGGCGAAGGCGAACGCCAGGCCGGCGATCCCCGCCGAGGCCGCCACCAACAGCCGATGCCGCTCTGCCATCAGGTGCGCCGAGATGAGCACGACGAGGCCGGAGGTCAGTGCCAGGCACACCGCCGACAGCAGGTTCATGCGGTAGGCGACCTCGCCGATTGGGAGCTGGCTCCACAGCCAGCCGAGCATGGTGTAGGTCGGGAACCCGGTCGGGTGGAAGATCGACAGGGTGTGCGGCACGGTCTGCGCTTCGGCGGTGTCCCAGAAGCCGATCGACGGCATGAGCGTGCGCAGGTAGATCCCGAACGCGAACACGACGACCACGGCCGCCGTCCAGGCGACCTCGGTCGAGCTGTAGGCGATGACCGACGCGCGCGGTCGCCAGCGGGCGAGTCGCAGGCTGCGCATGCGCGGAACCGTCGTCGCCACGGCGTCGTCGGAGGCCCGATGTATACTCACCGCCACCTTGGCGTTCGACACCTACCGGCGCCTGTGACGCAGGCGCCGCCCGCGATGACCCGCGACCCCGCGCGGCGGCGGGGCGTGAGGCCATTCGAGTACGGCTCGCGCTTCGGCGCCGTCTCGCTGCTCGTCATCCTCGTCGTCCTCGGTCTGCTGCTCCGGGCATTCGTTGCCGGCGTGCTTCTGCCGCAGAGCGGCTTCCGCATCGACATGGTCGACTTCGCCGGCTGGGCGCACCGCCTCGCAAGTGGCGGGCCGGGCGAATTCTACGCACCGGATTACTTCAGCGATTATCCCCCGGGCTACCTGTATGTGCTGTGGGGAGTCGGGCAGCTCGGGGGCTTCCTGGGCCCGATCCTGGGCACGGACGCCACCTCGGGACTGGTCAAGATTCCGGGCATTCTTGCCGACGGCGGGGTGGCGTACCTGCTGTTCATCTTCTGCCGGCGGTTCCTCGACGGCCGGCTCGGTCGTTCCGGCGAGACCATCGGCCTGGCCGCCGCCGCGATCTACCTGTTCAACCCGGGCACCGTCTTCAACGCCGCCGTGTGGGGGCAGGTCGACTCGGTCGGGGCGCTGGCGATCCTGGGCACCCTCTATCTCCTGGCACGCGGCTGGACCGAGGCGGCGGCGGTGGGTGCGATCGTCGCGTTGCTGATCAAGTTCCAGTACGGCTTCCTGGTCCCGGTCGTGGCAGTTGTCGGGCTGCGGCGCCACATGCTCGGCCGCTCGTCCGATCCGAACCATGACGGGCGGCCCGACGCCGTGCGGGTGCTCACCGCGCTCGCCGCCGGCGTCGGCTCGCTGGTGCTGCTCATTGCTCCTTTCCGCCTGTCGGTCTGGGCTCCCAACGATCCGACGCACAGCCTCATCGGCAAGTTCGTGGACGCGGCCAACACCTATCATGGCCTGTCGATCAACGCCTTCAACCTGTGGCGCAACCCGTGGAGCGGCCTCGGCAACACGAACCAGTGGGGCTGCGATGCGCCGAGCCTGCCGATCGAGACGAGCTGCGGCGGCGGTGTGGCCTTCACGCTGGCCGGCCACGACGTGACATGGCAGCTCGTCGGCCTGATCCTGTTCGCGGCGGTTACCGCGCTGGCGCTCTGGCAGGTGGCGCGCCGTGACGACACTCGCGGGGTGCTGGTCGCCAGCCTGCTGATGGCGGTGGCCTTCTTCGTGCTGCCGACCCGGGTCCACGAGCGCTATCTCTTCCCGGCCCTGGCGCTTGCCGCGCCGCTCGCCGCGCCGTTCGTGCGCCGCAACTGGCGTTGGGTGGCGCTGTACATCGTGCTGAGCCTCTCCTTCTTTGCCAATGTCTACTGGACGTACACGCTGGACTGGTCGTTCGCCGGCGTACCGCCGTTGAATCCGGGCGTGGACGGCCTCGCCATGCAGCGCGACCCGCTGCTCGCCGCCACGCTCCTCAGCGACTGGGGGATCTATCTGCTGGCGGCCATGATCGTGGCGGCGCTGCTGTGGCTGGTCCGTCGCTCCTACCGGCTCGCTGTCGGGCCTCGCGGGGCGGTCGAGGACGGTCCGCTCATGTGGCGGGCGGTTGACCCGGTCGCACCGTCATCGGCCGTGCCTGGCGCAGCCGGCTCCTTGCCTGCCGTCCACGGACCGGCGGCAGCGCCCGGGCCGAGCACGCGCCTCTTCGGCTGGCTGCGCGCCGACCGCCGCGATCGGTTGCTGCGCGAGCCGATGCGCCGGCTTGATCGAGTCGACCTGGCGCTGGTGATCGTCCTCGTGCTGTTCGCCTTCGTCTTCCGCCTATGGCGCCTCGACATCCCGCGCGCCATGCACTTCGACGAGGTCTACCACGCCCGATCGGCGACCGAGTGGCTCTCCGACTGGGAGCATGGCTGGACGCGCGACACGTATGAGTGGACCCACCCGATGCTGGCCAAATACCTCATCGCCGCCGGGATCGTCGCGGCCGATCCGAACCAGGTGACCGGCACGACGCCACTGGGCGCCCCCGCGTCGGCGATGACCGTCGTGCCGCGCGACGACGATGCCTCCCACCCTCGCTCGATCGTCTTCGTGGCGTCCGGCGAGCGGGTCACCGCCCGCGACGCGCTATCCGGCGAGCAGGTCGCGACGTGGCAGACCGGCACGCCGGTCGCGTCGCTGGCCTACGATCCGTACGGCCAGCGGCTGCTGCTCGGCTCCGCCGCAGACGGCGAGGTGCTCGCCTATGGCACCGACGCGTTCATGCGGCACGCAGGCGCCCGCGCACCGCCGCCGGCCGTGCCACCCATCAACTCTGGCCTCGCGTCGGTCGCGCGGATCGTGGTGCCGTGGCGTGACGACGTCACCCAGCCGGTGCCGAGCGTTGACGACGTCGTACTGCTGGCCGGCGCTGGCGGGATCGCCGAGATCGACCGCTCCAGCGGAGCCGTGCTGGCCAGCAGCCAGCTCGTGGCGAGCGACCTCGGCTACCTGGCGGCCCAGGCACAGGCCGACAGCCCGGCGCGGGTCCTGGCCGTCGACGCCGCGCGCAGCCGGTTGGTGGTGCTCGACCCGACAACGCTCAAGGAGGAGCGCGCCATCGACCTGCAATCCGCGCCGGCCGGCCCGATGCTGATCCACGGCGCGGGGAGCGACGCCAAGATCTGGGTGCCGATCGGTCCGCTACCGGGCAACGACGAGCACCCGGCGGTCGCCGGCGGCATCACCGTCTTCAACGACACGCCGGCCGAGATCGACACCGTGGCGCTGCCCGGCGCGCCGAATGGCATCGCCTGGCAGGACTCGGCGGACGTCGTCTACGTCTCGGGCAGCAGCCCGGCCGGCGATCCACAGGTGTGGACCATCGACCCCCTCGGCGACGAGCGCAGCGGCTTCGCGGCGTACGACACGACCGCACTCCCCGGGGCAGCGACGATCATGGCGGTCGACGACGCGAAGACCTCCGAAACCGACGACAACGCCAACCTGCTGGTGGCGACGGACAACGGTGGGTCCGCGCGGCTGGTGACCATCGACGCCGGCAGCAACGCGTTCGCGTGGCGCATCGGTGGCATCGTCTTCGGATCGATCCTGGTCGGGCTGATCTACCTGCTGGCCGCCACGATGTTCCGCCGCCGGCGCATCGCCGTGCTGGCGGCGACCTTCGTGGCGATCGACGGCATGAGCTACGTGATGAGCCGGATCGCCATGAACGACATCTACGTCGCGGCCTTCATCGTCGCCGCGTACCTGGTCTTCTGGCAGATCTGGTCAGGCCGGTGGGTGCGCAGCGCGTGGTGGGCGCTGCCGCTGGTCGGCGTGCTGATCGGTCTGGCCGCGGCGACCAAATGGGTCGGTTGGTACGCGATGATCGGCCTGCTGGTCCTGGTGCTGGCACGCTCGGCGCTGGGCCGGCTGCTGCTGGTCGTGGCGGTCGCGTTCCTGGCCGCGGTGGCTGGGCTCGGTGCCCCGTGGCCGTTCCTGGCGGTCATGCTGGCAGGGTTGACGCTGGCCGGAATCATCGTCTGGGTACGGCCGGTCCGCGTCGCCGTGGCCGACCTCGTCGCGCTGCCGGCCAGCGGCGTCGCGGCGGGGGGTATCGGCCTGGCCCTGGCGATCGGCTATCAGCAGGTGGTCGGGCGCCAGGCCACCAGCGCCGTCGAGGAGCTGTTCGGCTTCCTGGCGCGCGGCGCGCAGGCCGCCTGGCCGGGCTGGATCATGGTGGGCCTGGCCGCGGTGCTGATCGCCTGGCGCGCGCTGCGCTCACTGACCGATCCGCAGAGCGACCGGCGCTGGATGCAACCCGGGGAGATGGCCGGCTTCGGCTGGTCGTGGATGGTCGCCTGCCTGGTGATCGTGCCACTGGCGGTCTACTTCGTCTCGTACATCCCCTACCTGCAGCTGGGCCACAGCATCGCGCTGGCCGCCGGCAGCGGCCCGGGCTACGGCTGGTCGCTCGACGAGCTGCAGGCGCAGATGTTCGGCTACCACTTCGGGCTGCAATCCGGGCATCCCAGCGCCTCGCCGTGGTGGAGCTGGCCGCTCGACCTCAAGCCGGTCTGGTTCTACGGCAACCCCGGGGCCTGGAACGACCGGGTCGGCGCCGCGATCTACAACGGCGGCAACCCCATCCTGTTCTGGGCCGGGGTTCCGGCCGCGCTGTACTGCTCGGTGCAGGCATGGCGCCGCCGTTCCGTGGCGCTCGTGCTGCTGGTCGCGGCCTTCGCCTTCCAATTCCTGCCGTGGACACGCATCGAGCGGGCGACGTTCCACTATCACTACTTCACCGCCGTGCTGTTCGCCATGATCCTCGTCGCGTACGCCCTCGACGACCTGTTGCGCAGCTACGAGTGGCGCTCCCTCGGCGTGGCGTTCCTGGTCGCCGTGGGCATCGCCGGCATCCTCGTCTTCCCGCTCGGCTCGGCGCTGGTCATGCCCGACTGGTACCTGAACGCAGCGCGCGCCCTGCCGCCGTGGAACTACAACTTCCAATTCCCGCTGCCACCGCAGGGCCAGCGCGAGGGGTTGCTCGAGGTGAGCACCGTCAAGCTCGCCGTGGGCGTGGCGCTGGCCGCCGTCGCCGGCGCGTTCGCGCTCGTCGGCCGCGACCTGCTCCGGCCGCGGCTAGCCCGCGTCGTGGCGGCGCATGGAGGCGACCAGCAGGGCGGCTCCGGCGAGGACGAGCAGGATCGGCCAGAAGCGTCCCCAGGCGATCTCGGGCAGGTAGTTCCGCAACAGGAAGTACGCGCCGAGCGCGATGAGCACTAGCCCGAAGATCAGCCGACCGTTGCCGCCGCCGATGCGATCCGTCATGGCGAACGGCCGCTGCTCGGGCGTGCCGGCTGGTCCGGCATCCGGCATCTCCTCGGTGGCCGAAGGCGTCACCTCGCGCCACGGCGCGCGCATGCCACCCGGCCCTTCCGGGACGACGATCCACATCACGATGTAGACGAGCAGAAACAGGCCACCCGTGACGACCATCAGGACGGCCCACACGATGCGCACCAGCGACGGGTCCAGGTTGAGGTAGTCGGCGAGGCCGCCGGCCACGCCGGAGACCATGCGATCTGTTGTGGATCGATAGAGTCGACCGGTCATTCGCAGCCCCCCTCCGGGTTCAGGGTGAAGTTCCCCGCATTGCCGTCCACCGACAGCGTGACGCGCTGCGCGGCGGTCTCGTAGTTGGATGACCGCCAGGTGTTGCCGTCGACCGCCTGCAGCCCGCTCTTGTCGAGATTGTCGCTGAAGGCGACGTTGTCATCGGTCGTGATCTGCAGGGCGACCGAGGATGGCGCGCACACCTGCAGGGAGCCGGCGTTGGCGCTGAGCGAACCACTGACCACGCTCCGCTCGTTGAGCACGACCGATGCCGACCCAGCATTGACCTCGATGTTCAGCCCGTCCACCCGTGCGTCGCTGAGGTCAAGATGGGCATCGCCGGCATTCGCGCCAAGGTCCAGCTTGCTGAGCTTGGCGTCTCCCAGGGCGAGTCGGCTGCTCGCGGCGTTGGCATCGATCGACAGCTCGAGCGTCGGATCCGTGGGCAGCACCACGTTCCACTGGCGTCGCCGGCTCTCACCGCCGAAGAACGTCGAGTCGGGCGACTGGATGGTGACGCGGTCGGTGGATGCCTCGATGCTCGCGTCGCCATCGCCGCTGCCGGCGAAGCTCCACGCGTTGCCAGCCTGGGTGGTGATCGTCAGCGTGGCACAGTTGGCGTCGAGCTCCACGCGGGCCTGCGCCTCGAACGAGCCGTCCCGTGTCTGCGTTGGCACCGCCGCCCCCGTCGAACCGCCGCACGAGGCAACGAAACCCGGCCCGAGGGCGAGTACTCCACCCACGAACGTGCCCAGCAGCAGCGCCGCGACGATGCTGCCGAGGGGCGCAAGCGGGGTGCGCGCCGCGATGATCGAGATGCCGATGGCGATCAGGATCACCGGCCAGAAACGCCAGGCATCGGTCACCCAGGCGCGCGGGATGAGCCCCTGCTGCACGCCCAGCGCAACCGCACCGGCGGTGACGAACGCGAGCCCCCAGAAAAGAAGCCCTCGATTGATGTGCATCCCATTTCCCTTCAGCTGTGACCCACTGCCCGCGTCCAGAGCTTGTCCCCGCCAGGAGTCGGTATCTTCGACGGGCGCGTACCGATTCGGCAACGGCCGGATGCCATGGTCGCATGCGGGTACAAATGTCAGGACCAAGGTTGACACGCGGCGGGACGTGGTCGTAGACTCCCGCGGCGGCCGGTTTGCGCGTCAACGCAAGAACATGTCGCCCGGCGAAAACTTCACTCAGCGAGGATCCAACGAAACGGCCATGAGTTCCCCCATCTGCGCGTTCCCGCGCTTCGGTACGGCGCCTCTCAGGGGCGTCGTCGACGGGAGATCTGTGCCCACTTCGAGCTGATGCTCAGGCGGCAGGGCCGCCAAGCAGACGCCACGAGCCGTGGGCCGGATAGGGTCCACGGTTTTTTGTTGCCGAGCGGTGCAACGAGCCGCGGACCACGCGAGGTCCGAGCGGCTCGTTTCGTCTTCTCCACCTGGCAACACGAGGGTCCGGCAATGACTGGCCTACTGGAACAACTGAAGACTGATAGGCGGTCGGCCCCGGCCGCGGTCGACTCGATCGGCGAGACGCAGACGGAGGCGGCGCTGCTGGTCGAGCATGTCACGAAGCGCTTCATCGTCGGCCGCAAGCGCAAGCCGGTGGTCGCCGTGCACGACATGTCGCTGCGCATCCGGCGCGGCGAGATCTACGGCGTGCTGGGCGCCAACGGCAGCGGCAAGTCGACGCTGATCCGCCTGGTGAGCACGCTGCTGACCCTGGACTCGGGACGTGTCGAGGTGTTCGGGCATGACATCGAGCGCGACGAGATGGCGGTCAAGCAGCTCATCAACCGGGTGAGCGTGGACGCCGCCTTCTTCAAGAAGCTGAGCCCGCACGAGAACCTGACCTACGCCGCGCGGCTGTACGGCATGGATGCTCGGTTGGCGAGGCGGGAGGCGATCGCGATCCTGGCGCGCCTGGGCATCGGCGAGAAGCGGCTCAACCGTCCATTGGAGCAGATGAGCCGTGGGATGCAGCAAAAGGTCGCCATCGCGCGCGCGCTGCTGACCAGCCCGACGTTGCTGCTCCTCGACGAGCCGACGACCGGCCTCGACCCGCGGTCGAAGCTGGACGTGCAGGCCTTCATCGAGGAGCTGCGCGACAGCCACGACGCCACGATCGTGCTGACCACCCACGACCTCGACGAGGCTGACCGGCTCTGCGACCGGATCGCCGTGATCAACGACGGCCGGATGGTCGCGGAGGACACGCCGGACGGGCTGAAGGCGATGGTCGCCGAGCAGTACGGCTTGCCGCCGACACTCGAGAGCGTGTTCATGACCTTCACCGGCAAGTCGCTCGACGACGACATCGGTGATGACGACAACGACGACGAGAACGAATGAGAAAGGAGGTGAGAAAACCGTGATGATCCTGCCAAGCCCGAAGGACCTGGTGCGTGACAACGATGAGCGCGTGGCGCAGCTGCACCGCGCGATCCATGTCGAGCGCGCATCGGTCCCGCGTCGCTCGCTGCGACGCTGGGTCGGGCGCCAGATGGTGCGCTGGGGCGTGCGCCTGGCGGCAGACCCGTCTCTCAAGCCGGCTCGGTCCCTCTAGCCCAGGGGCCGGGTCGGCGCCTCACGACACTGACAGGAGCTTCTTCCGATGACACTGATGGCCCGCGAGCTGAAGGCGAGCTTTGCCTTCGTCGAGCGGAATTTCCACCTCACCAAGCGCTACTGGGGCTGGGAGGTCGCGTTCCTGGTGTACGCCGTGGCCGGCGCGCTCGCCGTGTCGCTCATCGGCCGTGACCAGGGAAACGTCCGCCTGCTGATGACCCTGGTGATCGGTGCCGTCTTCTGGAACTACCTGTCGGTCGTCTTCAGCTTCATCGCCGAGACGGTTGCCTGGGAACGCTGGGAGGGCACGCTCGAGTACACCTTCATGGCCCCCGTGCGCCGATACACGCAGATGGTCGGCTCGACGCTGTACGCCATCGCCTACGGGCTCGTCCACACCGTGGTCGTGCTGGTGGTTCTGGCCCTCTTCTTCGAGCTCGACCTGTCGCACGCGAACTTCCTGACCGCGGCGGTATTCATGGTGATCGGCTCGGCGAGCTTCGTCGGGATCGGGATCATGACCGCCATCCTGCCGCTCATGTACGTCGAGCGCGGGGCGCAGATGACGTTCGTCCTGCAGTCGGTGCTGCTGCTGGTCAGCGGCGTCTACTACAGCGTCGAAGTGCTTCCCGGCTGGATGCAGGTCATCTCCAACTTCTCGCCGGCGACCTACGTCCTCGACGGGGTGCGCCGCGGGCTGATCGACGGCGTGGGGATCGGTTCGCTGATCGGCGACGTCTGGCCACTGCTGGTCATGGGAGTCGTCTTCATCCCCCTGGGCCTGTGGGCCTTCTCCCGCGCGGAGCGCTACGCGAAGCGCACCGGCAAGCTGAAGCGCGTCGGATGACGCACGAGACGGATGTGCCCGCGGTCGCTCCGCGGCGCGATGACACGGATCTCACCAACGAAAGGTTCCAAGCAATGACCGATACCAGACTCGCCTCGTCGCAGGCCGGGGTCCCCGGTCTGCGCCTGTCGCATCCCGATGCCGAGCCGGCAGCGATCGCGGCGCTCATGGCCCCCATCGCCAATGCCTGCAACCGGGCGGACGGCATGGACCAGCTGACGACGATCGCCGAGCTTGCCAACTGGCTCACCTCGGCCGCTGGGCCGCATTTCGACCCGGTCGCCGATGTCCAGCTGGCGCGCGTTGCCGATGAAGTGGTCGGCTACACCTGGACGGACTGGGTCGATACCACCGACGGCACGCGGGAGTACCGGTTGGGCGGTTACGTGCACCCCGCCTGGCAGCGCAAGGGGATCGGCACCCTCCTGCTGCACTGGGGTGAGCAGCATGCTCGCGAGCACCTGGCGGCGAACCCGACCGAGCTGCCGGCGGTCTTCGGCAGCTGGGCCGCCGAGCGGCGAGTGGCGAAGCTCGCCCTGCTCGCCGGGGAGGGCTACCAGCCGGTCCGCTGGTTCTTCGAGATGCTGCGCCCGACCCTCGGCCAGATCGACGTGCCGCCAATGCCGGACGGCCTCGAGGTGCGACCCCTGGGCGACGACCGGGCCATGTGGCGGCGGCTGCTCGACGCCGACTCCGAGGCGTTCAAGGACCACTGGGGCGGCTTCGTTGCCGATGACGCCGAGTTCGCGGAGTGGACCAACAGCCCCACGTTCGAGCCGTCACTGTTCGTCATCGCCTGGGACGGGGACGAGATCGCGGGCGCGGTGGAGAACTCGATCCCCCGGGAGGAGAACACGCAGTTCGGTCGCTCGCGCGGCTGGCTTGACAGCGTGTTCGTGCGCCGTGGGTGGCGTCGTCGCGGCCTTGGCGCCGCCCTGGTCGGGCGAGCGCTGGTGGTGCTCCGTGACGCCGGCATGACAGAGGCCATGCTCGGGGTCGACAGCGACAACCCGACCGGCGCGCTGGGGCTCTACGAGCGGGCAGGCTTCACGGTCCACACCCGCTCGAGCGCCTTCCGCAAGCCGATGTGAGGGGGCCGTCGCGATTGCCTCAGGGTGGCGGCAGGCGGACGTAGTGGATCTGTCCGTGCGCGCCGGTGAAGTCGGTGGCCGCCACCCAGGCGAACAGGCTCCCGGCGAGGCTCGGCCGCATGAAGCCGGCGTCACCGGTGCGCGGCAGCTCCTCGACGGTGATCTCACGGTCCGTTTCGAGGTCGTACACCGCCAACCGGGTCCAATCGGACGGTTCGCCCGCGACGAACCGGGGTCCCACGTCCGGTGACAGCAGGTAGTAGCCGGTCGCCTCGCCGAGGAAGTGGAGCGGTTCTGTCTCGCCGGTCGACAGCGAGTAGCGGACGAGCTGTCCCCAGCTGTTCGCGTTCAGGTCGCGGGGCGCCGTCTTCCAGATGACCGTGTCGCCGCTGATGGCCGGCTGCGAGGCCTCGCCATCTTGGTCCAGCCGCCGCGGCGTGGAGCCGGGGCGGGCAAGATCGAGCAGGTAGACGTGCCGTTCGCCGTTGAGATGGTCGTTGGCGTACTCGACGGTGCCGTACACCAGCCGATCGCCGTCGAGCGACGGCCACCAGTACTCGACCGTGTCGAAGTCGGCCGTGGCCAGCACCCGCTTCCGCATCGTCCGCAGGTCGACGCTGATCAGCGAGCTGGTCACGGCCGATCCGTGGACCGTCTGCAGCGCGTAAACGAGCCGGTCGCCGCTGATGGTCGGCTGCGGCATGATGCCCGGCGCCTCGGTCGGGCGTCGCGCCGTGGCGAGCGTGACCGGCGCGCCCTTCGGCCCCGCGACGTACAGGAAGTTCCAGCGAATGAAGCCCTCGCCGTCGGGACCGTTCTCGGTGAAGGCGAAATGGTCGCCGGCCATCGCGGGCAGTCCTATGCCGGCATTCCGCCGCGGATTCTTGAAGACGACCTCGAGCTTCGGCGCGCCGACCCTCCAGCGATACAGGTCCGGCGCGACAATGCCCTGCGGGTCGCCGCCCGACCACGCGATGGCGACACCGTCGGTGACCAGCTCGCCGATTGGTCCTGGCACCGGCGCCCGCTCGACCGTGAGCGCCAGTTGGCTTCTCGTCGGTCGCGTGGAGTGTGTTCTGCGGGGCGCGGCGGATCCGCTCGACGACCCGCCAGGAACCGGCCGGCCGGAGGACGGCGGCAGGTCACTGCCACACGCCGCGAGGAGAAGCAACGTCGCGGCACCGGCGGCGCCGCGACGCAGACTGCCCCGCATGGTCACCAGACCACGCGCGCGGTGTGCCACGCGTTGAGCTTCCACATCTTCAGGCTCGAGTCCACGAACGAGCCGGTTCCGCCGCCCTGGAGACCGGAGGAGTCATTGAACTGGACCTTGGCGGCATCGGTCCCGTCCCACCGGCCGCTGTAGCCGCGAATCGGAAGCCAGTGCAGCACGGTCACGCCCGCAGGAATGGAGCTCCAGCTGCTGAGGTGCAGGGATCCCGAGGTCATCTTCACCGGCGTGCCGAACGCCATGTGCCACTGCTGCGTGTCGGTGATGATCTTGGCGTGCCACTGCGCGCCGGACCCGGTGGCCACCACCGCGTAGGCGAACCCGCTCGGCAGCTTTGCCAGCTCGTTGAGGCCGGCCTTGAGCATGTAGGCGTTGGTCGATTCGATGGTGTCGGTGTCCTCCCACCGATTCTTCGCGGAGTTGAACCAGAGCAGCCGGGTGGCAATGAAGGTCTGCTTCCGGTAGTTCGTGGCCGCGTTCTCGCCATCCGTGCTGGCGCTGTAGATGTCTCGCGAGCGATTGATGATCACCTGCGCCGTCGCCGGGCCGCAGTACCAGTCGGTCACCTGGCGGCGGGCGTAGGTCAACAGGGTGTAGCTGACCGGTGAGCAACTCCCGGCGGTTGCGATCCGCGCCAGCGGCGACGAGCCGGCGGTCGGACAGAAGCCCCGGGCCGTGATGCCGGCCGCGGATTGCCGTGCCGCGGCATCGGTGATGGCGCTGGCCATGGCCAGCTTCGCCTCGATGAGCGGCTCCTCGGCCGCGGTCGGCGGGATCCAGGGCTCGTCGGCGGCTGGGCCGCCACCGATCACCTTGGAGTCGCTCCCCGGCTTGGCCGCCACGACCGGACTGGCGATGCTGGTGGCCGTCAACACGGCAAGCAGCACCGGCAACAGGCGTCGGTTCGACATGGTTGTTCCTCCCCTATGGCTGCACGCGCCTCAACTGGCGCGACGCCGATGCTAGCCACGAGCCCTTACCGGCCGATTGGTTCGGCCCTTACCGGTCGAGCGGGCGAGCGAGCCGGCGAGCGAGCCGGCAAACGAGCTGCGACGCCGGTCGAAGCGGCCGGCAGGGGAGACGGCTGAGCCTCGCTCGGCCATGGCGCAACAGGGTTAAGAGCGCCGCTTACCGGGCGCTTACGGGGACCGGTCCTGCGTTCAGCGGGCCGCGGTGTCCCGGCCGGCCGGGGTGGCGGCCCGCACTTCGCGGTAGAAGTCGATGACACGCTCCGTGACGCGATCCCACGAGTACTCGGGGGCGCGCTCGCGGCCGGCCTCGCCCATCCGGTGCCGCAGCTCCTCATCATTGGCGAGCGTGTACAGCGCGGCGGCCAGGGCCCGTGGATTACGCGGCTCGACCAGGAGACCCTGCACACCGCGCTGCACGACCTGCTTGTAGCCGTGGATGTCGGAGGCCACGATTGGCACGCCGGCGGCCATCGCCTCGAGCAGCACGATGCCGAATGACTCCTGGCCGGTCGCAGGGGCGCAGAAAATGTCGGCCGATGCGAAGTATCGGGCCTTCTGGTCGTCGCTCACGCGGCCCAGGAACTCGACGTCGCGGATGCCGCGCAAGCCGACGTAGCGCTTGTACTCGCGCAGCTTCGGCCCGGCGCCCACGACCAGCAGCCGCGCGTCGACGTGGCGCTTGCGCAGCCGATGGTAGGCCATGAGCAGGTGGATCAGGCCCTTGCGCTCCTCCAGCCGGCCCAGGAACAGGATGTTGAGCGACCCATCGCGCAGCTCCTCGTAGGGTGCCGTGTCGGCGAATCGGTCGAGATCGACCCCATTGGGGATGATGCGGTACTCGCCCGGGAAGTAACGACCGATGAAATGGCGCGCGGCGCCGCTCACCGCGATGCGGCCATCGAGCCTGCGGGCGAGGTCGCCGGCGAAGCGGGAGCCGACCCAGTACGACGGACTGAAGCCGCCGAACGCATGGAAGGTGGCGATGTTGACGGTACGCGATGCCTCCAGGACGGTCGGCGACAGGAACGGCACGAAGGGCTCGTGGAAATGCAGGATGTCGAAGCGATGCTCGTCGAGCACCTCGCGCGCCTGCTGCTTGAAGCGCCAACCCAGCGTGACGCGCCCGACGCTGCCGTTGGCGGGAAACGCCCATCCGGTGCCAAGCCGCAGGATGTGGCCTTCGTCCTCGCGCTCCTTGCCGTACTTGCTGGTGATGATCCATACGTCGTGGCCCAGCCGACGCATGGCCTCGTACGTGAAGCGCACGTGCTCGTTCACGCCGCCGGGGTGCGGATAGCCGTACGGGCTGACGATGCCGATCTTCAGCGGCTCGCCCACGGGCTCGCTCATCGCCATTCTCCTGTCGGCCGCAGAGTATGGCGCAGATGCCGCCCCTTGGCCACGAGCTGGCGGCGGTAGACCGACAGGTTGTGCCGGTGGCTCCAGAACGCGCCGTCAGGCTCGGTTGTGCCGTCGGCCACCGCGCGCCGATACTCGGTCGCGGTGGCGCCGGGGAACCAGGTCCAGCCCGTGCCCACGCCCTCGAGCACGTGCGCGTCGGAGTTGCCCACGCCCGGCAGGCCGAGCAGCTCCTCGTTGAGCCGGCGTCGCGCGGCCGCTCGCACTCGCCCGGCTGTGCTCGGGTTGACGAGCTCCACGGCATCCAGTCGATGGGCAGGATCCGGGTCCTGGTGCAGCGCACGCAGGCTCGCTGCGCCGATGCTCGGAATGAGCATCGCCATCGGATGCGCGGCGATGGCGATGCCACCCTGGGCGTGGATCCGCTCCAGCGTCTCGGGCAGCGGCCGCAGCGGCGGGATCCGCTCGGTGAGGAACAGGGCCAGCAGGTGGCCGCGTCGGGTGGTGATCTCCTCCCCGATGACCAGATCGAACGAGTAGCCGCCCGCGGTGTGCAGCTCCGCCGCGCGCCGCGCCCCGTCGATGCGTTCGTGATCGGTCACGGCGATGACGTCGAGATCCGTGCGCTGCTCGACCCAGTCAAGGAGCGATCCGAGTGTGGCCGTGCCATCCGAGTAGAGCGTGTGCAGGTGCATGTCGGCCTTGCCACGCGAGGCGCCGCCGCGTGGCCGCCGCGTGGCAGCAGCGGCGCTCACGCGGCGCCCTCCGGCCAAAAGTGTTGGAACGCGCCGAACCACTGCTCCGGTGCGCCGGCGATGTCGGCTTCCATGCGAGAGGCGATGCGCCGGGTCAGGGCCTCGATGTCGGCACGTCGGTCGCCGCTCGGCTGCCAGGCCACCTGCTGGCCACGCACCTCGAAGCGCTCCGGAGCGACGCGCAGGCAGCGGCCGACAATCACCGACGCGCCGGTCAGCACGGCCAGCGTGGCGGGGCCCTGCGGCACGGTCACCGGCGCACCCAGAAAATCGACCCCCAGCCCGTCGCCGGACAGGTCACGATCGGCGACCAGGCCGATCACGCCACCACGTCGCAGCGCGTCGAGCATGGGGCGGCGCGAGCGGGACAGTGGAACGACGTCGACCCCGCGCCCGGCGCCGCGACGGCGGCGCAGGAACTCGAAGAGCTCGACGGGCTCGATCTCCTCGACCGGCGCCACGGCCCGGAAGCCATGGGCCGCCAGGTAGGCGCCGAACGGCTCGAAGTTGCCCAGGTGCGCGCTGACGAGGACGGTGGGACCGGCGCGCAGGACGCGCTCGAACGAGGGCCAGTCGTCGACCGCCACGATCTGGCTCATCCGCTCGAGCGGGTAATGCGGCGCGCGGAGCAGCTCCAGGTAGTAGCGGGCGTGCTGCACGAAGGCGCGTTCAACGAGCCGGCGCAGGTCGCGGCCAGTCGAGGGCTGTCCACCGGCCGAACGGACGCGTGCCAGGTTGGCGGCGACCAGCGAGCGGCGTCGCGGGCGCGAGCCGATACCAGGCTCGTCCGGCCAGGTCTGCCAGGGCGTAGGCGGCACCGCGCGGCAGCGCCGTCATGACGGCGTCAGCGATGTTCAGACCGAGGCGCAACGGAAGCCCGGAGAGCATCGGCTCCTACAGCCTGGTCCAGTCGTCGCCGCGTCGCGCCGCGTCCAACGCCGCCGCGGCCGCGGCGCGATCGGCATCGCTCTGCGGCCAGACGGGGCGGAACATGTACCACTGGCCGGGATCCG
Organism: uncultured Chloroflexia bacterium; assembly: GCA_963716585.1. GTDB lineage: Bacteria > Chloroflexota > Limnocylindria > QHBO01 > QHBO01 > JAICUY01. Next base: position 675,363 of record CAVQTN010000002.1, on the reverse strand, counting down.
CAGCGATCACCGCGCCGAGCGCGTCCGCCAGCGCCTGGGTGGCACGGTAGAGCTCGGCCGGGGAGTCGTTGGCCGCCCGGATCAGCGGCAGCCCGCGTGCCACGAACGTGTCGTCCGACGTGCGGCTGCAGTGCACCGGCAGCATTGGCGTCGCGGTCCGCGCCGACAGGCTCGCGGGGCCGATCGGAAAGGTGGTGGGCTGGCCCAGGAACTCCACCGGGACGTCGCCGTGTCGGTAGCCGCCGTCGCAGAAGAGGACGAGATTCTCGCCGTCGCGCAGCACGCGGAACAGGCCGCGCAGGTTCCGCCAGCCGATGAGGAACAGGCCGTGCCGAGCGCGGACCTCCTTGAGGTGCTCGTACAGGCGGCCGTAGGTCGTGTCGTCGGCCACGACGTGCAGCCTCTCTCCGACCTGGCTGAGCGCCGGCGCGATGAGGTCCATCCCGCCGACGTGGACCGTGCAGATCAGGATCCCGCCGCCGCTGGCACGGGCCTCGGCCAGGCACTCGACGTTGTCGATGCTGACCAGCCGCTCGACGTCGCGCTCGGTCATGCCGGCCATGCGCATCATGTCGACCAGGTACTTCGCGTAGTTGCGGAACGCGCGCCGCGCGGTGGCCCTGACCCGTCGGTCGTCGAACGAGCGGCCCATGGCATGGGCCAGGTTCTCGTGGAGCAGGCCCCGCTTCGGACCCGCCAGATCGTAGGCGACGTTACCCGCCGCGCTGGCGATCCCAAGCAGCAACCGGCGCGGCAGCGCCTCGAGAACACGCTCCCCGGCGCGGTAGGCCCAGTAGGTCAGCAGCTCGCGCTTCCGTTCGCCCCCGCCGGCACTCGCCCGGGCGGCCGTGGTGTTCGGGTGGGCGGCGGCGGTGGTGGCGCGACGCGTCCCGGGCAGGATCCTCACCCGAGCACCTTACGCGAGATGCGCGCCGGCGGCCCTGAGCGCGTCACCATGATCGGCTGTCCAGCGCGGCCAGAGGGTCGGCCGGTTGGCTCAGCTGCGAGGCGCACCGACCGAGATCGCGGCCGGCTCCGCCTCGGCTGTCGCGGCGGTCGCGCCGGCCACCTTCCTCAGCTTGCGGCGCCCGTGCTTCTCGGTGCCGTCGAGCACCTCGTTGTCCTCGCCCACGATGAACGCCTCGACCCGGTTGTGGGCGATGTCGTCATGGATCTGGATCGGCGGGCTCTTCATGAAGTAGCTCGACGGCGCGACGAGCGTGCCCGCCAGGCCACGGTCGAGCCCCAACTTGGCGCAGCGGATCGCATCGGTGATGACCCCGGCGCTGTTCGGCGAGTCCCAGACCTCGAGCTTGAGCTCCAAATTGAGCGGCACGTCGCCGTAGGTCGTGCCCTCCATGCGGATGTGGCACCACTTGCGGTCCTTCAGCCATGGCACATAGTCGGACGGGCCGACGTGCACGTTGTCGTCGCCGATCTCGTAGTCGAGCATGCTGGTGACGGCGTTCGTCTTGCTGATCTTCTTGGACTCCAGCCGCTCGCGCTCGAGCATGTTCAGGAAGTCGGTGTTGCCACCGAAGTTCAGCTGGTAGGTGCGGTCGATCTTGACGCCGCGGTCCATGAACAGGCGGGTCAGCACGCGATGAGTGATCGTGGCGCCCACCTGGCTCTTGATGTCGTCGCCGATGATCGGCAGGCCTGCCTCCGCGAATCGACGCTGCCAGTACGGCTCGCGACCGATGAACACGGGGATGGCGTTGATGAAGCGCGACGCCTGCCCTGAGCGCCTGCTCGACGTACCACTTGGTCGCCTCCTCGCTGCCGACCGGCAGATAGGTGACCATGACGTCGACCTTGCGCTCCTTGAGGATGCCCACCACGTCGGCGGTCGGGCCGGGGGCCTTCTCGATCACCTCGGACAGGTACTTGCCCAGCCCGTCGTGGGTCATGCCGCGCTCGACGGTGACGCCGGTGTGCGGCACGTCGGCGAACTTGAACGTGTTGTTCTGCCCGGCGAAGACCGCCTCGCGACAGGTCCTTGCCGACCTTCGTCCTTGTCGACGTCGAAGGCGGCCACGAACTCGATGTCGCGGATGTGGTAGCCGCCCAGGTTGACGTGCATCAGCCCCGGGATGAAGTCGGTCGTCCTTGGCATCGGCGTAGTAATAGCGGCCCTGCACCAGGCTGCTCGCACAGTTGCCGACCCCCACGATCGCCACGCGCACCTTGCCGTCAGATGGTCGATGGCCGTTCGTCGCGCTCTTGCCGTTCTTGTCTGCCACGCTATGCATTCTCCTTCGCGGTGTCTTCCGAAGCGACCAATGCCGACGCCCGCGCCTCGGCGAGCTTGCGAACGTGCCAGATGCGCTGGACCACGGTCGCGACCGTCAGGCCGGCGATGATGAGGATGGCGCCGAAGAGGCCGGCGCCGTAGCCCAGCCCGGCGAGCGCAATGCCAGCCACGATGAGCACGATGCGTTCCGTCCGGGGAGCCAGGCCGACGGCAGCAGCCAGGCCGATGCCCTCCGCCCGCGCTCGCGAGTAGCTGACCATGAACGAGCCACTGAGGGCCAGCATCGTGGCCAGCACCGGCCAGGTGGGATCGTCGCTGAAGCGCAGGAAATAGCCGGCCACGCCGGCGTACAGGATGGCCTCCCCGGCGCGATCCAGCGTCGAGTCGAGGAAGCCGCCGAAGGCCGTGCCGCCGCCGTTGGCGCGCGCCAGCGCGCCGTCGACCGCGTCGAGCATCGACCCGGCCGTGACGATCACGGCGCCGACCAGCAGCTGGCCGCTGGCCACAACGACCGCCGCCACGGCGACGATCAGCAGCCCGATGACGGTGATGGTGTTGGGTGTCACGTGCAGCGCCATGGCGAGGCGCACGATCGGCGCCAGGATCGCCCGCCCGGCGTTTTTGACCCAGGTCGGGACGAGCGAGCCGCCGCCAGCCAGGCCGTGGGCGCGCGGGTGGCTAGCCGACATTCGGCAGCTCTCCCCCGCCGCGCCGCGGCAGCGTGACGCCGGTGGTACCGGCGATGAGGCGCGCCTCGGCCTCGTGCAGCTCCTCGAATGCGGCGGTGCGCAGCCGGCAGTTGACGATGCGACCCTGGCGCCGGGTCTCGATCAGGCCGGCCAGTCGCATGATGCGCAGGTGCCAGCTGATGAGCGGTTGGGAGAGGCCGACTCGCGAGGCGAGCTCGTTGACCGGTATCGGGCCGAATTCGGCCAGGACGCCGGTGATGCGCAGCCGGCTCTCGTCGCCGAGCGCCCGATAGAGCATCCGCAGCCGTCGCAGGTCACGCTCGCCGGCAGTCTCGTTGAGCAGCGTCATGTAGTGGTTCTTTATCAAATGCGGATTTATGTAAGCGGATGCTTATGGTATCCAGGGCGGCCGGAACCGTCAAGGCGGCGTGCTAGATTGCCCGCGTGACGACCTCGACGCCCGATGCGCTGTGGGCCTCACGCTCGGTTCGTCTCCTGCACCCGGCCGCGGTGCGCTGCGAGGGCGTGCGTCGCTCGGTGCGCGGCGCACCGCTGCTGAGCGGCATCGACCTTGCCGTGCCGGTCGGCGCGCGGCTGCTGCTCGTTTCGCGACCGGAGGCTTCCGCCTCGCTGCTACTGCGCATCCTGGCTGGCATCGCGCGATTGGACGACGGCCGCCTCATGCTGGCCGGGCTGTCGAGTGGCGGGCCGTCCGGCTGGACTCGGCGCGTCGGCTATGTCGGTCCTGACGCCACGATTCATGACTGGCTTTCACCGCGCGAGGCGCTGCAGCTGGCCTGCGCCCTCGCCCCCGTCGAGCGTGGGCAGTCACAGCGGCGTCTGGTGGAAGCCGCACTGGAACGCTATGGGCTGCTCGACGTGGCCGATCGGCCGATGCGCCGCGGCGGCCCAGCCGTCGTCGAACGCGCCGCGCTGGCTGCGGCACAGCTGACCGAGCCCGAGGTCCTGCTCCTGGATGAGCCGCTGCGCGCCATCGATCCGCTGGAGCGGACGCGTCTGCTGGGGCTCGTGGCGCCGCGCCAGACGGTGATCCTGGCGAGCCGCTACCCATCGAGCGAGGCGGGCCTGGCGAACCGGGTGGTCCTGCTCAGGGAGGGCCGCGTGGCGCTCAACGCCTCGGTGCGTGATTTTGAGAGCCGCGGCCTGCAGCTCTCGATGAGCGGCATCGAGGCGTTCGCTGCGCTGCCTCGTGCCGGTTGACCGGATTCATGCGGCTCATCGCCCTTGACCTGCGCGAGCTGTGGATCAGCTTCCGGCTGCTGCTGATCCTGGGCTCCCTGCTGGCCAGCGCACTCGCGGTGGTGCTCGCGTCGGCATCCACGCTTGCCGGCCACGGCAGCACCACGTATGCCGTCGCCCTGGCCGCCGCGGCCATCGTTGCCGCGGCAGCAGCGGCGCATGCGATCAGCGCCGACCGTCGCGACGGTTCCGCGGCATGGCTGGCGGCGCGCGCCGTGTCCCGCAGCTCCCTGCTGCTGGCCTGGCTGGCGGCCTTTGTCCCGCCGCTGCTGCTGGGGCTGGTCGCCTCTGCCTCCGTGGCCTGGCTGACGCTGTCGGTGGAGCTCGGCAGCTCCCTATCGCCCGCGTCGTTCAGCCTGGCGGTGACAGGCTCGGCGGTCGGTAGCCCTGGCGGCGGTGAGCCTGGGACTGATGCTCGGGACGCTGCTCCCGCCCTGGCGCGCCGCGCTGTTGACCGGGCTGCTCGCGGTGGGCGCCGCCGTGGTCACCGTCCTGCTACCGGCCTCGACGGCGCTGCCCAGCGGCGGCTTCGCCCTCCTCGCCGACCTCCCGTCGGTGGATCGGCCCATCGGCCTGGCCCTGGAGTCGATCGGCAGCGGCCTGGTGGCCATCGGGATGCTGACCGCCGGCGCCGCGGCGTTCATGCAGCAGGCCGATCTGTGAGCACGGCGGCAGCGGCATCCGTGCGGCTGCACCCCGTGGCGGCCTGGGCGGTGCTTGTCACCGCATCGCTCGGCGTGCTGGTGGCCGGTGCCGAGCTGATGGTCGTGGCCATTGCCCTGCCGGCGATCGTGGCCGACTTCGGCGGCTGGGCCGACCTCGCCCGCGCGAGCTGGATCATCAACGCCTACCTGCTCGCGTTCCTGGTCGCGATGCCGCTCGCCGGCCGCGCCGCCGACCTGTGGGGCGCTCGGCGGCTGTACGTCGCCGCGCTGCTCATGTTCAGCATCGGGAGCCTGGGCGCCGGCCTGGCGCCGTACGCCGGCCTGGACCGCGGCCTCGACGCGTTGATCGCGGCGCGCGTGGTACAGGGCTTCGGTGGCGGTGCCCTGGTGCCGCTGTCGATGACGCTGGCCAGCCACCTGTTCGCAGGGCGAGCGCGGGCCACGGCGCTGGGCGTGGAGGGCGCCGCCACGTTCGTCGGGATGGCCATCGGTCCGGTCTACGGCGCGTGGGTCCTGCTCAACGTGCACCTGCCGATCCCCGGTCTGCAGATTGCGCCCTGGCAGTGGATCTTCTTCCTGAACGTGCCGATCGCCATCGTCACCATGCTGCTCATCTACGTCGTCGCCGGCGGCGTGGAGACGCCTCGCGTGCGCGCCCGGATCGACCTTCCCGGAGCGCTGCTGCTCTCCGTCGCGCTGATCGCCGGCGTGGGCGCCCTGACGCTCTCGGGGGAGCGCGGCTGGACGGATGGCCTGATCCTCGGTGGCTTCGCACTGGCGGCGATCGGGCTCACCGGTTTCGCGGCGCTGGAGCTGCGGCTGCATGCGCCGCTCATCAACCCGCGCTTGTTCGCCGACCGCAGCTTCTCGGCCGCGAACGCAGTCAGCCTGCTGACCGGGTACACGCTGGCGACGGCCATCATCGGCGGGCCGGTCTTCGTCAACCGCGTGCTGAACGGCAGCGCCCAGCAGTCGGCCCTGGCGCTCACGGCCCTGACGCTGGCGATCGCCGCTGGCGCGGTGGTCGGCGGCGGCCTCTCGGCACTGCTCGGCGAGCGGATCACGACAGTGGGCGGCGTGCTGGTCGGCGTCGCCGGGCTGTGGCTGACGCTCGGCTGGGGAATCGACACCGACCTGCCGCGGCTGATGCGCGACCTGGCGGTGTTCGGGGTCGGCTTCGGGCTGACCGTCTCGCCGCGGGCCACGGCCGCCGTCGAGGCGGCGGGCGCATCAGCCTATGGCGTCGCGTCGGCCATGCTGCAGATCACGCGCACCCTGGGCATGAGCCTGGGGCTGGCGTTGCTGACCAGCATCGGCCAGAACCGGATCGACGAGCTGACGGCGCTGATCAACGATGCTGCGCGGCGCGATGCGCTGGTGACCACCCTCGGCCATCCGGAGTTCGTGGGCGTCGAGCCGCGCAACAGCCTCGCACTGGTCGATGTGCTGGAGGCATGGTCGCGGCAGCAGGCGGCCGACGTGCTGCACCTCGTCTTCGTCATTGCGCTGGCCGTGGCCATCGCCACGCTGCTGCCGGCGCTGCTGGTGGGCCGGCGGACGCCACGACCCGAGGGAGCCTCGATGCCGGAATCACCGGCCGTGCCCACCGGCTGAATCACCCGGAGGCAGGCTCGGCGATGACGACGAACTCGCCCCAGTTGCGGTTGTAGCCCTGGCTGGTCTGCAGGGTAAGCCGCTCGTGGTCGACATCCTGGCTTGTCCACAGGCCGCCCTCGGCGCAATCCTTCGCGACCTGGAGGGCCAGTGGCAGATCACCTGGCCCGGGGTTGAGCTGTGGATTCGGCGGATGATCGTCCGGGCAGGCGACGTTCGGATGGATCTCGGTGACGCGGTAGGCCAGGACGGCGCCGTCCGACATCATGATCTTGACCAATGCGCCCAGCTGCACGTTCCACAGGTTGTGGAAGAGCCCGACCCGCGCATGCGCGAAGATGTACGAGTTCGTGCCGCGCCCTGGCTCGGACGACCCGCTGAGAATGAAGGCGGCATCCTCGGGTGGGAAGCTGTCGGTGGCCCTGGAGGCCGACTTGCGCAGGGGGATGTTGATGTCATCGGGGTACGTGTCGATCTGGATCTGGACCGCCTTGGCGGTCGAGTGCAGGGTCGGTGCCGGCGTCGGGATGGGGCTGGCGGACGGACTGATGCTCTCGCTCGGCAGCGCGCTGGGCGTCGGGGTGGGGTCCGGGATGGGCGGCAGCGTTCGCACAGCGGTCGGTCGATCCAGGTCAAGCTGGCTGGCGATGATGAGCGACACGCCCGCGACCGCCAGGAGCAACGGCACCAGCAGGCCGGGGGCGAGGATGCGCTTCACCCGGCCGAGTCTAGCAAAGGGGTTCTGAATTGACGGATGTAGCGCGGGCCGATGCACTCACGCTCGCTCGCCGAGCGCTCTCGACTGCGCCGGCGGGGCTGTTCGTCGACTTCGACGGCACGCTCTCGCCCATCGTCAGCGATCCGATGGCGGCGCGCCTGGCTGCCGGCGGCGCCGAGGTGCTTCGCTCTCTGGCGGGGCACCTGGCGGTCGTGTGCATCGTCACCGGCCGCGCGGCCGCCGACGTGCGGCGCGTGACCGGTCTGTCCGAGGTGTGGGTGGCCGGCAACCACGGCATCGAATGGCTGGCACCCGGCGAGTTGGAGGTCAAGCGGCCCGCGGCGGTGGCCGGCAACCGCGCCGAGCTGGAGCGCCTGCTGGCTGCCGTGCCGCCGGTCCCCGGCGTGTGGGTCGAGGATAAGGGGCTGTCCGCCGCGGTGCATTACCGCGCGACGCCGGATCCCGCCGCGGCGCGCACCCAGGTGATCGCGGCGCTCGAGACGGCCCTCCCCGGGCCGTCGATCGAGCTGCGCGAAGGGCGCATGTCGGTCGAGCTGCGGCCGCTTGGCCTGGGCGACAAGGGGACGGCCCTGCGGGCACTGGCCGAGCGCTTTGGCCTGCGGGGCCTGGTCGTGCTCGGCGACGACATGACCGACCTCGACATGTTCCGCGCCGCTGCCGAGCTGCGGACCGGCGGTGCAGACGCCGCGATCCTCGCCGTCGGCGGCCACGGTGAGGTTCCGCCCCGCGTCGGCGAGGCAGCGGACGCCGTCGTCGCAGACCCGGCCGCTGCCGTGGCATTGCTCCAGGCGCTCTAGGCGTCAGGCCCTGCGACGCGGTCTGGGGCGCCCCTCGACGACGTCGGCCAGGTCGGCCATCTGACGGAAGAGCCACCAGGTGATGTCCTGGGCCTCGACGCCGGCGCGCAGGCGCGCGAGCCGGGCCTCGCGCTCGGCGACCGGCATCTCGAGGGCCATGCGCATGGCGTCGGCTGTTCCGACGACGTCGGCGGGGGCCACCGGCAGCACGCCGTCGGCCATCTGCTCGTACGCGCCCGCGGTCTCCGACAGGACCAGCACACCGGGGCGGTCGTTGACCACCACGGCCTCCTTGGCGACGAGGTTCATGCCGTCGATGAGGGGGTTGACCAGGATCACGTCGGCGATCGACAGCCCGGCCATGGCCTGCGCGTAGTCATTCTCATAGAAGAGCTGCACCGGCCGATAGCCCGCGCGCCCGTAGCGGGCGTTGATGCGGTCGACGGCGCCCTGCACCTGGCGGCCGTAATGCCCGTATTCCCGCAGGTTGGTGCGTGACGGGACGAGGAACGCCAGGAAGGTGACCCGCCCGCGGTAGCGCGGGTAGCGGGCCAGCAGTGCCTCGAACGCCGCGAACCCGCGCAGGATGTTCTTCGACGGCTCCAGCCGATCGACGCGCACCACGATCTGCTCGCGCGCAGCACCCAGCAGCTGCTCGCGCCGTCGTCGGGCAGCTCGTGAGCCGGCAGCCTGGCGGGTGGAGGCGACGTCGATCGAGATGGGGTAGGCGCGAACGTGCACCGCGTGGCCGTCCGGTCGAGTGGCCGTGCCCTCCGAGTAATCGACGTCCATCTCGGGCAGGAAGGACTCCACGCTGCGAAGGAAATTGTGGGCGTAGCGATCGGTCTGGAAGCCGGCCACGTCGTTCGCCACCAGGCCGCGGCAGATCGCCTCGCGGATGGGTGGCGAGAGGACCTGCCACAGGGACGAGGGCGGCCACGGGATGTGGGTGAAATGGCTCAGCACCGCGCCTGGTCGGGCACGCCGGATGGATTCGGCGGCGACATACAGGTGGTAGTCGTGGAGCATGATCCGCGGGCTCGGGTCGCCGCGGCGCCCCTGGCCGAGCAGCGCGCGCGCGAACGCCTCGTTGACCGCCACGTAGCCGTTCTCCCAGGCACGCATCACCCCGGCGTCGATCACGGGCCGCTCGGGCAGGTTCCACATCTGGTGCTGCAGGAACCAGAGCAGCGGGTTGGCGATGACGTTGTAGGCCGCTTCGTACGCCGGCCGCTCGATCGCCGCGAAGCGCAGCCGCAGGTCCTCGTCCGGGCTCGACCTGTCGATCAGCCTCGGGTCGGCCGCAGCTCGGCGGTCGCCGTCGGTCATGGCCGCCGCGATCCAGGTGACCGGCACATGGCGACTCGCCTGGCTCAGCGCCGTGACCAGACCGCCGCTGCCGCGCCGCGGACGCAGCGTCCCGTCGGCGGCGGTCGCGTAGGTCACCGGGCCGCGGTTCGTGGCGATCAGCAGCCGTCGATCACCGAGCAGGCGGGTCGCAGCCTTGGCCAGGGCGAGCTGGTGAGCGGTTTCCGGCGAGTCGGCTGATGGCTCGGAGGCGGACGGCGTGGTGCGCTCCGCCTTGCGGGCAGGCGGCTGCCGGACGACGGGTCGCCGCTTCCCACGGCCGGCCATCGGCGCTAGAACAGGCTTCCCGCTGAGACCCTCAGCACGTCCAGGATCACCCCGGGGAAGATGCCGAGCACGATCACGCCGATGACGCTCAGCGCCAGGCCGACCGTTCCGAACACCGAGACCTCGACGGGAGCCGGTTCGTCCTCCGGCTCACGCATGTACATGTAGACGATCACGCGCAGGTAGTAGAAGGCCGCCAGCGCGGCGTTGAGCACGATCAGCACCGCCAGCCAGGCAAGTCCGGCGTCGACCGTCGCCAGCAGGACGTACCACTTGGCGAAGAAGCCGACGGTCGGCGGGATGCCGGTCAGCGACAGGAGCAGGATCGCCATCGCCGCGGCACGCCCCGGCGAGCGCGACGCCAGCCCGGCGAACGAGTTGAGCCCACCGTAGCGCGACTGGTCGCGCTGGAGCATGCCGACCACCGCGAAGGCGGCCACGTTCATCACCGAGTAGCCGGCCACGTAGAACAGGATCGACTCGATCGACTCCTTCTGGACGGCCACCGATCCCGCGGCGGCGAACGCGGCGAGGCCTGCCAGGATGTAGCCGCTGTGGGCGATGGCACTGTAGGCCAGCATCCGCTTCACGTTGCGCTGGATGAGCGCCACGATGTTGCCGCCGGTCATGGTCAGTGCTGCCAGGATGGCCATGACCACCAGCCAGTCGGCACGAATCGGGCCCAGGCCCTCCGCGAACAGCCGGATCAGGAGCGCGAACGCACCCAGCTTGGGGCCGACCGACAGGAAGCCGGTGATCGGGGTGGGCGCGCCCTGGTATGCGTCCGGCGTCCAGTAATGGAACGGCACGGCCGCGATCTTGAAGGTCGCCCCCACGGTGAGCATGCCGAGCGCGACCAGCATCGCCGGGCCCAGCTCGGCACCCGACACGGCCTGGGCGATCTCGCTGAGGCGGGTCGTGCCGGTCAGGCCGTACGTCCAGCTGATGCCGAACAGCAGGATGGCGCTGGCGAAGCTGCCGAGCAGGAAGTACTTGAGGCCGCCCTCGTTGCTGTAGCGGTCGGTCTTGGCCAGGCCGGTCAGCAGGTAGGACGGCATGACCATCAGCTCCAGGCCGATGAACAGCGTGATGAGGTCCGCGCTGCTGGCGAGGACGCACATGCCGATCAGGGAGAAGATCAGGATCGCGCTGAACTCACCGAGCGGGATGCGTCGTGCGCGCAGGTAGGCCGGGGCGAAGAGCGCCGAGAGGATGCCGATCCCCATGGTCGCCATCTTCAGGAAGACGGAGAGGTCGTCGACCCGGTAGAAGCCGGAGAAGACGGTGGCGTTCACGCCCCACGCCTCCACGCACGCAATCGCCGCCAGGATGAGCCCGAACACGGTGAGCGGCGTCAGCAGCCAGCGGTCGCGCGCGGGCAGGAACAGGTCGGCGGTGATCACCGTCAGGACCAGGACGACCAGGACCAGCTCCGGCAGCAGCGTGACGAGATCGTTCAGGTAGGTCATGCGTTCACCACGGCAGCCGCAGCGAGGTGAGGCCAGCGGACGCGTTGACGGCGTCGAGGATGCGCTGGGCCGGCTGGCTCACCGCATCGAGGATCAGCACCGGGTAGACGCCCATGGCCACCACCAGGATGATGAGTGGCGCGAGCGCCAGCCATTCGTTGCGGCTCAGGTCCTTGAGCGCCGGCCAGAAGCGACGCATCCAGCCCGAGGGCACGGCGAAGAACATGCGCTGGTACATCCAGAGCATGTAGACCGCGCTGGCAATGACGATCAGCATCGTGAACCCGGCCACGTAGCCGTTGTAGTTGAACGTGCCCAGCAGTACCAGGAACTCGCCGATGAACCCGGCGAGGCCCGGCAGGCCGATGCTGGCGAAGACGAAGAGGCCGAAGATGGCGGCATAGTGCGGCGTTCGCGCGTTGAGGCCGCCCATGTGGGCGATCTCTCGATCGTGGGTGCGTTCGTAGATGACGCCCACGAGCAGGAAGAGAGCACCGGTAATCACACCGTGGGCCAGCATCTGGTAGACGGCGCCCTGCAGGCCCTGCATGTTGAAGACGAAGATGCCGAGCATCACGAAGCCCATGTGGCTGACGCTCGAGTAGGCGACCAGCTTCTTCAGGTCGGGCTGCACCATGGCGACCAACGCGCCATACAGGATGGCGATCACCGCCAGCGCGATCATGATCGGCGCGAAGGCCTTGGCCGCGTCGGGCAGCAGCGGCAGGCTGTAGCGCAGGAAGCCGTAGCCGCCGAGCTTCAAAAGCACGCCGGCCAGCAGGATCGAGCCCGCGGTGGGAGCCTCCACGTGGGCGTCGGGCAGCCATGTGTGCAGCGGCCACATTGGCACCTTGATGGCGAACGCCAGGAAGAAGGCACCGAAGGCCAGTGCCTGGAGGCCATCGGCGTACGGAAAGCCCCGCAGCTCGACGTAGCTGAAGGTGAACGGGCCGCCAGCCGCGGCATGCGCGATGGCGACCGCCAGGATGGCGACCAGCATCAGCAGGGAGCCGACGAGCGTGTAGATGACGAACTTGATGGTCGCGTAGATGCGCCGTGGGCCGCCCCATATGCCGATGATCAGGTACATCGGAATGAGGCTGATCTCCCAGAAGACGTAGAACAGGAAGAGGTCCAGCGACACGAAGACGCCGAGCATGCCGACCATCAGCAGCAGCATGCTGATGTAGTACTCCTTGACGCTCTTGGTGATCGGCGCCCAGGAGTAGAGGATGGCGACCGCGCTGAGCACGGTCGTGAGCAGCACCAGCACCGTCGACAGCCCGTCGACGCCAAGTCGATAGCCCATCCCGAAGGCGGGGACCCACTCGAGGTTCTCAGTGAACTGGAACTCCGGGCCGTCCGGCCGATAGCCAATCAGGGCCAGGCTTGCCACCAGGCTGGCCAGCGCGGCGAGCAGGGCGATCCAGCGAATGGCACGCAGTCGCGTGCCGGGCACAAAGAGCAGCACCAGCACGCCGACCAGCGGCAGGAAGACGACCAGCGACAGGATCGGCAGACCGGCCATCAGCGCCACACCAGGAAGGCGACGAGCACGAGCACCAGCCCGGCCGCCATGCCGAGGCCGTAGTTCTCGACGCGCCCGGTCTGCACCTTGCGCAGCCGGCCGCCGAGCGTGCGCGCCAGCCAGCCGACGCCGTTGACCGCGCCGTCGATGACCCTGGCGTCGAACCACCACAGCAGTTCACCCACGATCACGCCGCCGCGGGCGAAGATCAGCTGGTAGATGTCGTCGACGTAGTACTTGTTCACGCTGGCCCGATACATCCCGGGACCGAGGCCCAGTGGGATGCGCTCGACGAAGCTGACCGGGGCCTTCGGATCCGTCACGTACCAGCGATGGGCGAGCAGGATGCCCAGAACGGCGACCGTCGCGCCGACCAGCAGCAGCAGGCCGCCGATGCCGAACAGCTCGAAACCGTGGTGGCCGCCGGCGGCGATCGACCCGGGTTGGATACCGGCCTCCTCGGCGTGCTCGAAGACGCTGCCCAGCCAGCTGTGGATCACGCCACCCTCCGGCGGGATGCCGAGCAGCAGGCCGACCAGCACGGTGGGCACCGCCAGGATGGCCATCGGAGCGACCATGGTCGGCACGGATTCGTGGACGTGGCGCCACGCCTCGCGCGGACCGCGCCATTGTCCGTGGAAGGTCATGTAGATCATGCGGAAGCTGTAGAAGGCGGTCATGAAGGCGACCACCGTGCCCACGAGGTAGAAGATCGGATACCCGCGGTTGAACGTCTCGCCCAGGATCTCGTCCTTGCTGAAGAAGCCGGCCAGGAGCGGGATGCCGGCCAGTGACAGCGAGCCGACCACCATGGTCCAGTAGGTCCAGCGCATCTTCTCGCGCAGGCCGCCCAGCAGCCGCATGTCCTGCTCGCCGCCGGCCCCGTGGATGACCGACCCGGAGCCCATGAAGAGCAGGCCCTTGAAGAAGCCGTGACTGACCAGGTGGAAGATGGCCGCCACCCACGCGCCGATGCCCAGCGCCGCGAACATGTAGGCCAGCTGGCTCACCGTGGAGTAGGCGAGCACCTTCTTGATGTCGTTCTGGGTCAGCGCGATCGCTGCGGCGAAGATGGCGGTGAAGACGCCGATCCCGGCGACGACCCACATCGTGATGGGCGCCTGCGCGAAGATGGGGTTCGAGCGCGCGATCATGTAGACGCCGGCGTTGACCATCGTCGCGGCGTGGATCAGGGCGCTGACCGGGGTGGGACCCTCCATGGCGTCGGGCAGCCAGACGTGGAGCGGGAACTGGGCGGACTTGCCCACTGCGCCGGCGAAGAGCAGCAGGGCGATGATGGTCAGCTGCGTCTCAGACAGGCCGCCGAGCTTCGCGAAGACATCGGTGAAGCTGAGCGTCCCGAGCAGGACCCAGATCATCATGATGCCGAGGCCAAAGCCCACGTCGCCGATGCGGTTGACCACGAAGGCCTTCTTGGCGGCCCCGGCGGCCGATGGCTTCTTGTACCAGAAGCCGATGAGCAGGTAGCTGCACAGCCCGACCATCTCCCAGCCGACGAAGAGCAGCAGGTAGTTGTCGCCCATGACCAGCAGCAACATGCTGAACATGAACAGGTTCAGGTAGGCGAAGAAGCGCCAGAAGCCACGGTCGCCGTTCATGTAGCCGATGGAGTAGACGTGCACCAGCAGGCCCACGCTGTTCACCACCAGCAGCAGCATGGCCGTCAGCGGATCGACGAGGAAGGCGATCTGGATGTGGAAGTCGCCGGCGGCGATCCACTCGTAGACGCCGACGTGGTACGTGTTGCCGCCGAAGACGACGTTCACGAACACGATCATCGAGAAGATCCAGCTGATTCCCACCAGCAGAGTCGGCACGATCCAGCTGCGGTAGTGCGGTTGCGGCCCACCCGGCGTGACATGGCCGGTCTGGCCAAGGCCGTCGTTGAGGTCCTCGGGGATGACCCCGTCGGCTCCCTGCGCATTGGCCAGGTCGTCGGCATGGCCGGCGTGCGGGCTCGTCTCGGCCTGCAGCTCCTCGCTCGCGAGCGGCACGAGGTCGGTGGCGGGCGCGTTCGTGCGGGTCGTGACCCTCGGCAGGTTGGGCGTGCGCATCAACCGGGTGCGCCTGTGCGTCATGCGCCGCATGGCCGTGCGTCGGGACGCGGTCGAGGCGCGCGCCGACCAGCACGCTGAACAGGAATCCGGCGAGCGGCAGCCCCGGGATGAGGACGATCAGCAGGTCCACGGCCTATTCCCTCAGGTCGTGGTACGCGTCGACCTCGGCGGTCTGACGGGTGCGGATGATGGCGATCACCAGGGCCAGCCCGACGGTCGCCTCGGCGGCCGCGACGGCCATGATCATCAAGGCGAAGATGGCGCCGTTGACCGATGGTGCTGGCCGGTAGGCGTTGAATGCGACGAGGCTCAGGTTCACGGCGTTCAGCATCAGCTCGATGCTGATCAGCATCAGGATCGCGTTGCGCCGGGCGAGGAAACCGAATGCGCCGATCGCGAACAGCAGCGTCGAGACGATGAGGTAGCTGCCGAGGCCCATCAGCTGCGCTCGTCCTCTTCTGGCCGTCGGGCCAGGAAAATGGCGCCGATGATCGCGGCCAACAGGAGCAGGCTGATGATCTCGAAGGGCAGCGCATAGTCGGTGAAGAGCGCGATGGCCAGGCCCTGGAGGTTGACCGCCACCGCGGTCGCGGAGCCGACGGCACCCCAGTCGGTCTGGACGACCGCCCAGCCGACCAGGCCGACCACGATCACCGCCGCGAGCACGGCGAGCGGGGCCTGGCGATGAAAGGGCGCTCGCAGGCTCGCGTCACCCGCCTGGGTGAGCATGATCGCGAAGATGATGAGGACACTGATGGCGCCGAGGTAGATCAGCACCTGCGCGGCCGCGACGATGGGCGCGCCGAGCAATGCGTACATCCCGGCCAGCGCCCCGAAGCAGACCATCATGGCGATTGCCGAATGGATGACGTTGCGCAATGTCACGACCGCGAGGCCGGCGCCCACCACACCGATGGCAAGCACAACGAACAGGATGCCGGTGATATCCAGGGTTGAACACTCCCGTTGGAGTTTCGAGCACGGAACGGCTGCCCGCTTCCACGCAAGCGGCCTGCCCGATTCTAGCGTACCGCGCCCGTCCCGAACCGCCTGAGCGTCCCCACCTCGGCAAGTGGCCGTCCACAAGCGAGGCTTCTACAACTGACGGATTTCTGTCCGATTCGGGCGTCTGTGAGAAGTGTCACTTCTGCCGGCGGCCGTTCTGGCAACGGACCGGTCAAATGTAGTAGTCACGGTCATATCGCGCGAAGATGGAACCATCCAGGCATGGCGAACGCCACTGAGGTGAGTGGCGCGCCCAGGCGTCGCAGCGACGGAGTCCAGATGCAGCGAGAGCTCGTGGAGCAGGCAATGCACGGAAATCATCACGCGTTCACCGAGCTGGCCACTGCCGCGATCGTCCGCCTGTACGGCACCGCCGGCCTCATCCTGCGCAATCACGCGCAGGCCGATGACGCGGTGCAGAACGCCCTGATCCGGGCCTGGCGCGACCTGCCCCGGCTGCGCGATCCGGAACGGTTCGACGCCTGGCTGCGACGGCTGCTGGTGCATGCCTGCACAGACGAGCTTCGGCGGTCGGGGAGGCATCGGTCTGAAATCGTGCTCGACAACCTCGACGCGCTGGCCTTCGCTGATGGCGCGGTCGCCCTGGCCGACCGTGATCAGCTCGAACGCGGCTTCGCGCGCCTGACCGATGACTATCGCATCGTGATTGCACTGCGCTTCTACCTGGACCTGCCGCTGGCCGCCGTGGCGCACGCGCTCAACGTGCCGATCGGCACCGTGAAGTCGCGGCTCAATCGGGCGCTGCAGGCGTTGCAGGCCGAGCTGGCGGCGTCCGAGCGGGCGATCGAAGGGCGGATGGCGTGACCGACCGTCGCGATCGTTCGACAGATGCGCTTGAGGCCGAGCTTCGGGCCTTCGCTCATCGTGCGGCGCCGGAGCCGTCGCCGGAGCTCCTGGACGAGGTGCTGCGGGTCACCCAGACGCTGCCGCAGCGGGCGCGGTGGTTGCTCGCGTCGTGGCCCGGCCTGGCTGCGGTTGCCGCGATCGTGGTGCTGGGCCTCGTGATTGGTGTGGGGACCGGGCTGCCACAGCGCATCGGGCTCGTCGCAACATCAGCGACGACATCGTCGCCCGGGGCACCGGGCCCAGCGCTGCGCGTCGTGTGTAGGCTGGACCGTTCGTGCGACGATCTCATCGAGCCGGTGATCGACGCCGTCGCCGCGAGATCACACTATGTTCCGATCGCCGTGACCTTCATGGACGGCTACCTCTGCTTGGCCGATCCCTTCCATCCCATCGCCTGTCCGTTCGCCGGGCGTCCCATGGGACAGCAGGCTGTCATCGGCTCTGCGGTGGTGGAACTATCTGGCACCGAGGAACGCGCGTTCCTCAACCTCTGGAGTCGTGCCGACGGCTCGATCGGTTCCGCCATGAATATCCTTGCCCCGCCGCCCCTGCCAGCGCCAACTCCCACTCCGGCGGAACCCCCGACGCCGCGTGAGACCACAGCGGCCACACCGTTTGCCTTCGCAGAATGGGAGAAGATCGCCATGCCCGATCCCGCACCGGGAGTCTTTGGTGGCGGCATCCCAACGCATCTCATGTTCTTCGATGGCCGCTACATCGCGATCGGAACGGTGAACGCGGCGTGTTGCGCTGACGGGGATCCATCGTTGAATCGGGGCGTGGTGTGGATGTCCCAGGATGGGCGAAGCTGGCAATTGCTCGACGAAATCGCTGCCTTCGACCACGCTACGCTAGACCAGATCCTGACCGATGGTACGCAGCTGCTTGTGTATGGTTCGAGGGCCGAAGCCGGCTCCCGAACCCCGGGTGCTCCAGTCACGTGGTCGTCGCGCGATGGCGTGACCTGGGAACAGCACACCGGCGTTGGATTGACTGCTCGAGTGCGGATGGACTCAGGTTTTCTCGGCTTCTCGCAGACGGTTGACGCCACGCTGTTCTGGCGCTCTTCGGATGGCATCGCGTGGTCGCAGAGCACGGGTGCCACTCCGGGAAGGGCGCAGGACCTAGTTGGACTGCCCGGTGGTGGCGCGCTGGCCGTCGGAAGCATCTCCGGCGGCAAGGGGGCGGACGGACCAGAAGACGACGCCGCTGCCTGGATCACGTTGGACGGCACATCGTGGGAGAGCGTTTCCGACCTCCCAACCAACGCCTCAATGAATTCGGTCGTGGTCGTCGGTCAGGGGCTCGTTGCGATCGGCACCATCGACCAGCGAAGTGCTGTCTGGACCTCGACTGACGGCCGGCACTGGGAAGAGCCGACCGTGCAGATCGAGGAGCAAGACTCGTTGAGCGGCGTCTACTCACTCCCCGACGGCATCATGCTCATCGGTGAAGCCAACTCGGCGGCTTCCGCCGTCATGTGGATCTCCCCTGACGGCGTGACGTGGGTGCGCAGCGCGGGTTTCGCCGGAACGTCAGGCTACGCACCGGCACTCGTGGCACATCGTGATCTCGTCGTTGCAGTGGGAGGCGTGTTTGATTCGGCCAGCGACCATCCGATCCCGCTTGCCTGGCTTTCGAAACGGTGATGACGGCGGGGCTGACCACCGGCTGCTGAAACGCTGTGTCGCCGCGATCCGGCACGCCTCGCATGACGGCGCCTTACCTGTCATGGTCCGCGTGTCATGCGACTGCTTGCCGGCCTGTTCACGCTTGCCTGGCTGGCGGTCGGGCTGGTGCTGGCGCTGCGTCCCATCCCCGAGGTCGAGGCACTGGCGCCAGACAACATCGTTCCGTTTCACACCTTCGCCCGATACCTCGGCGCGCTGGCCGTCAACCTGCCCCAGATCCTGGGCAACCTGGGGCTGCTGGCGGTCATCGGATTTCCGGCACCGGTGGCCTGGCGCTGGCTGGACCGATGGTGGCGCGTCTTCCTGGCCGCCTTGGCCTTCTCGGTCGCCATCGAGCTCATCCAGCTGCCAATCCCCGGGCGCGCGGCCGACATCGATGACGTGATCCTCAACGTCGCCGGCGCGTTGATGGCCTACGGCGCCTGGCGGCTGCTCCAGCGCGTGTAGATCGGCGGCCAATCGTTCACGGTGGGGCGTTTGCCGAGTAGCGCGTTCTCGATGTCGAACTCGAAGAGTCGATAGGTGTCATCGGCCTCGAACGGCCAGTCCTCGCCGGTCATAGGCCGACCCGAGGGGCTCGACCAGTCAAATGACGGTGTGATCAGCGTTGGACCGCTCGGTGCGCGCGGGTGGCCCGGAATTGATACCGGCCACGCTCGGCCAAGCTCGGAAGTCCACCCAGACCTCCGGAGCCGATGGCGCCGACCCGACGAACGCTGATGTGGGCGACATCTGTCCAGTCGAGAGGCCGATGGCCCGCCCGCCCGGCTCCGATGTCCAACCTCCGGCAGCCCCCGGTATCGGAGACGGAGCCGCGCCGCCGACGTCAGCGAGTCGGGCGCTCGCGGTCGGACATCTCCAGGATGTCGAGCATCGGCAGGTCGCGCTGGTACTCGCTGAACTCGAACTCGGGGCCGCAGCGCAGGGCGTCGTACGGGCAGGCATCGGCGCAGATGCCACAGAAGATGCAGCGCGAAATGTCGAGCTGGTAGGTCTCCAGCGTGCGCGGTCGCGGCATGAGCGCTCCGACCGGGCAGGTCTCCGCGCATCGGCCGCAGGAGACGCACGGCGTTTCGTTGAGTGACACGAAGTCGGCGGTGGTCACCAGCGAATCGATGCCCTTGCCGATGAAGTCGTAGCAGCCCGCGCCGACGATGTCCTTGCAGACCTGGGCGCACCGGCCGCAGTCGATGCACCGCGAGTAGTCGCGCAGGATGAACGAGTGCGTCTCGTCGCGCCCGTAGCCATGGTTGTAGCCGACGTACGGGTTGTCGTCGATGGAGCGCTCGTCGATCGCCATGTTGAGCGTCGTCTCGTACTCGATGGCGGCCTCGCGCAGGTCGCAGTGGCCGATCGCCTCGCAGGTGCACTGCAGGCAGCGGCTGGCCTCGGCCATGGCCTGGTCGTGCGTATAGCCGTACTCGTACTCGTTGAAGTTGTCGCGGCGCTGCGCGGCGTCGCCCTTGCCCATCAGCGCCCGCGGCTCCTTCACGTCGTCGGTGAACGGCACGATCGTCAGGAAGCTGGGCTGCGGCTCCGACACGATGCGTCGCACCTGCGGGTCGTCGAGGTCGTGGCCGCGCAGCCAGTAGTCCATGGCGTACGAGGCGCGGCGTGCCTCACCGATGGCCTCGACCACGGTGGCGGATCCGGTGCGCACGTCGCCGCTGACGAAGATCTTTGGCACGTTGGTGCGGAAGATGTCCTCCTCGGCGACCAGCGTCCCGCGCCGCGAGACCTCCAGCCCGGCGCGGATCTCATCGGGCTCGGAGTCGATCCAGTGCAGGTCGGGTCCCTGGCCGATGGCGCCCAGCACGGTGTCGCAGTCGACCACGAACTCGGTGCCGGGCATCGGCTCCGGGCGTCGGCGGCCCTTCTCGTCCGGCTCGCCGAGCTTCATGCGCTGGAACTCGACGCCGGTGACGCGGTTGCTCTTGTCGGTGACGATGCGGGTCGGCGCGGCCTGGAAGATGACCCGCGCGCCCTCCTCGATCGCTTCGTGAACCTCGTCCTGGGCCGGCATGTCCTTCAGGTCGCGGCGGTAGACGAGCGTCACTTCCTGCGCGCCCTGGCGGATGGAGGTGCGCGTGCAGTCGATGGCGGTGAATCCGCCGCCGATGACCACCACCCGGGCGTCGCGCAGCTTCGGCACGGCCACGCCACGCGTCGAGTTGTAGAGGTTCTCGAGGGCGTTGACCATCCCGTCGCCGCGTTCGCCCTCGATGCCCAGCACGTTCGACTGGTAGCAGCCGATGCTGATGTAGATGGCGTCGTAGTCGTCGATGATGTCGCCCAGGTGGAAGTCGCGGCCGAGGCGCATGTTGGGCTTGAGCGTCGCGCCCAGCTCCCAGACGTGGTTCAGCTCGCGGTCCATCCAGCCCTTCGGCAGGCGGTACTGCGGAATGCCGTAGCGCAGCATGCCGCCCTGCTCCGGCTCCGCCTCGAAGACATCGCAGTGGTGGCCGCGCAGCTGGAGGTAGTAGGCGTTGGCCATGCCGGCCGGGCCGGCACCGATGACCGCCACGCGCTTGCCGGTTGGCGGATCCTTGGGCCACGGGATGGGAGCGGGGGCATCGACCTCAAGCACGCGGTCGGCGCAGTAGCGATGCGAGTCGCGGATGGCGATCGCGGTGTCGACCTCCTCGCGGCGGCAGTGCGTCTCGCATGGCGCCGGGCAGACGCGGCCCAGGATCGCCGGGAAGGGCAGCGAGCGCTTCAGGATGCGGGTCGCCTCTTCCCAGTTGCCGAGCGTGTTCTGCTTCAGGTAGCCGGGGATGTCGACGCGGGTCGGGCACTTGAACTGGCAGGGCGGCAGGCAGTACGCGTCGTGGTCGCTGAAGATGAGCTCGAGCACCATGCGGCGGTTCTCGATGACCCGATCGGAGTCGGTGGTGATGACCATGCCCTCGGTGATCGTGGTGCCGCACGAGATGGGCGTGTCGTCCTGACCCTCGACCTCAACGACGCAGATGCGGCAGGCGCCGTAGGGCGCCAGCTTCGGCTCGTAGCAGAGGGTCGGGACCTCGATGCCGAGCACGCGGCAGGCCTGCAGGATGGTCTGGCCCTCTTCGGCCTGCACCTGCTGACCATTGACAGTGACGCTGATCTTGCGGGTGCCGGGCACCATCGGCCAGATGGGCGTGTAGTCGTCGATCCTGCCCTTCCCGACGCCATGACCGTTCCCGTGGCCATTCCCGCTGCCGCTGGTCGTCTCGAAGGTCATGGTCGTTATGCTACCGGCTCGACGCCCGACAGGGGCGTGAGCAGCGGCGCGAGCTCCGGGGTCTCGCACGCACCCGCCAGGCAGACGCCGCGCTCGGCGTGCGCGCGGTACTCGTCCGGGAAGCGCTCGAGCGTCGTCAGCATTGGGCCGGGGGCTCGTGACTCGAGGTGGCAGAGGGCCGTGTCGCGCATCTTGCGCGACAGCGAGCGCAGCAGCTCGAAGTCGTTGGGCCGCGGCGTGGCCGCCAGGATCCGGTCGAGCGTCTCCACCAGGCGTTTCGTGCCGATGCGGCAGGGGACCGCCTTGCCGCATGCCTCGCGCGCCGAGTGGTCCAGGAAGAAGCGCGCCGTGTCGACCATGCAGGTGCCCGCATCGGTGACGAGGACCGACCCCAGGCCGACGACGGCGCCGGCCGCCTCGAGGGGCTCGAAGTCGTAGGCCATGTCCAGGCTCGCCGCATCGATGGCGCCTCCGCCCGAGCCGCCGACGAACAGCGCCTTGGTGCTGCCGATGCCTCCGCCGGCCGCCGTCAGCAGGTCCATCAGCGAGATGCCGAGGGGCACCTCGATGAGTCCTGCCTCGGCGACCCTGCCGAAAATGCTGACCAGCTTGGTGCCCTTGCTCTGCTCCGATCCGAGCGAGGCGAAGGCCTGAACCGAGTGGGCCAGGATCCAGGCCGCGTGCGCCAGCGTCTCGGCGTTCTGGACCACGGTCGGCGCGTTCATGAAGCCACGCTCGCTGGGGTACGGCGGACGGATGATCGGCATGCCTCGATCGCCCGAGAGCGCCGCCAGCAGCGCGGTCTCCTCGCCGGCGACGAGCGCGCCGGAGCCCTCCCACAGTGCGACCTGAACGCTGACGTCGGTGCCGAGCATGAGATAGCCGGCCAGGTGGGCGGCTTCGGCCTCGGCGATCGCGGCGCGCAGTCGCTCGATGGCCAGCGCCCAGTCGCGCCGCACGGCAAGGTACGCCTCGCTGGCCCCCACCGCGAACGCCGCGACGAGCAGTCCTTCCAGGACGAGGTGCGGATTGCCCTCGGCAAGGGCGCGATCACCGAGTGCGGTGGGATCGGCGCCCATCAGGTTGGCGACCACCACCTTGCGCTCGCCGGATGCCGTGCGCGCCGCGGTCCACTTCTCGCCGGTCCGGTAGCCGGATCCGCCGCGCCCCCGAAGTCCCGCCGCCGCGACCTCGCCGATGGTGCCCTCGGGGCCGAGCTTGGCGATCGCCCGCTCCAGTCCGTCGTAGCCGCCGAGCTGCCGATAGCTGTCGAGCGAGGTCGGATCGACCCTGCCGATGTCGGTCAGCAGGCGCGGCTCTCCGCCGCCCAGGATCCGGATCTGCGGGGAGAGGCCCGGCACGCTGGCCATCCTCAGTTGGCCCCGACGACGCTGCGGGCCGCCGCCTCGGTGGCGGCATGGCGGCGCTCGTGGACCAGGTGGAGTGCCTGCTCCGCTGTCACCGGGCCGTAGACCAGCGTATCGATGCGAACCGCCGGCGACGTGGCGCCGGTGCCGATGTCGCTGGCAGTCGCCAGGCTGAATCGGCCGTCGTCGGTCGCCTCGCCCGGCGCGATGCCCAGCTCATCGCGCAGCGCCGCCAGCAGGCGGTCGCCGCCGGCGAAGCGGCAGCTGGCGCAGTCGCACACGGTGATGACGTGTCCCTCCGCCGGCAGCAGTCGGAAGCCGCCGAGCCCCGCCGCGCCGAAGACCTGCGCCCAATGGATCGTCATCCGGTCGCTGATCAACCGCAGCGCGCGCTCGGGCAGGTAGTCGTAGCGTGCCTCGACCGCGCTGAAGATGGCGACCAACGCCTCCGGCTTGGCCCCGAAGCCGTCGACCAGCTCGTTGACCCAGGTCGTGTCGATGGCTTCGTCCCAGCGGGCGGCGTTGCGCATCGGCCGGGCCTCCAGGCCGGAGCGCCGCCAGGCGTTCGGGTCCTTCCGCTCGTCATACACCTCCGGCATGCCGTAGCGAATCCGGTTGCCCCGCGAGTCGAAGCCGCTCATATCGATGGCCTCGACCGGGCAGACCATGGCGCACTGGAAGCAGACCTCGCACTTGTGCTCGCCGAAGGGGTCGTAGATCAGGTCCAGGCGGCCGCGCCATCGGTCGGACATCTGAGGCCGTGTCTCGGGGTACTGGCGCGTGACCTTGGTCGAGAAGAAGTTGCGCAGCGTCGTGGCGAAGCCCTTGACGATGCCGGTGCCGGGAATCGCCATCAGTCGTCCTTTCTCAGCTGGATCGGTTTCATAGCTTGAAGACGAGGACCACGATGGCCGTCACGAACAGGTTGACGAGGGCCAGCGGCAGCAGGACCTTCCAGGCCATGCCCATCAGCTGGTCGACGCGCACGCGCGGCAGCGTGGCGCGCGCCCAGATCGAGACGAAAACGAAGAAGTAGGTCTTGAGCAGGAACCAGAACAGGCCGTACATCATCCCGCCGAAGCCGGACAGCTCGGCCGGGAACGGCCAGGGTGCCAGCCAGCCGCCGAAGAAGAGCGTCACCAGGATGGCGCTCATGATGAACAGGCTGACGTACTCGGCGAAGAAGAAGAAGCCGAAGCGCATGCCCGAGTACTCGGTGGCGAACCCGGCCACGATCTCCGAGTCGGCCTCGACCATGTCGAATGGGGTGCGGTTGATCTCGGCGGTCGACGCGATGAAGAACACCGGCAGGCCGATCCACTGCCACAGGATCGCCCAGCCGTGCAGGTGCTGCCAGCCGATGATCTGGGTGAAGCTGAGCGTGCCGGTCAGGATCACGACCCCCACGATCGACAGGGTCAGTGGGATCTCGTAGCTGACCATCTGCGCCGCGCTGCGCAGGCCGCCGAGCAGCGAATACTTGTTGTAGCTCGCCCAGCCTGCGACCAGCAGCCCAACCACCGATAGGCCGATGATGGCGAAGAAGTAGATGACGCTGATCTGCGAGTCGAGGGCCACCAGCCCGGGCGCGAAGGGGATGACCAGCATGCTCATGGCGGCCGACATGAATACGATCCAGGGCGCCATGGTGAAGATCGGCCGATCGGCCTGGTCCGGCGTGAAATCTTCCTTGGCCAGCACCTTGAAGCCATGGATCGCGCTCTGGAAGACTCCGGCCGGTCCGACCCGGTTGGGACCGATGCGCAGCTGCATCAGGGCGATCACCTTCAGCTCGAGGTAGATGATGATGAAGGCGGTCGGCACGGTGAGCAGCAGCAGCAGTGTCGTGGCCAGCACGAATCGGCCGACGCCCAGCAGCAGCGTCAGGTCCATCTACTTGTCGACTCCGCCCATGATCGGATCCAGGCTGGCCATGATCGCCATGGTATCGGCCAACAGGTGGCCCGGCATGAGCTTGGGCATCACCTGCAGGGTGATGAAGCTCGGGTCGCGCATGCGGAAGCGATACGGGTTCGGCCCGCCGTCGCTCAGCGCGTAGACGCTGTACAGGCCACGCGGGCTCTCGATGGCAGCGTACGCACGCCCGGGCTTCGGGCGAATGATGCCGGGCACCTGCGCCTGCACCGGTCCGTGCGGCATCTTGTCGACGATCTGGTCGATGAGCGACAGGCTCTGCTTGATCTCGGCGATGCGCTGCAGGTAGCGCGCGTAGGTGTCGCCGGCCTGCTGCGTGACCACGTCGAACTCGAGCTCGTTGTAGATCGAGTACGGGTGCGCCTTGCGCACGTCGAAGGGCACGCCGCTGGCGCGCAGGTTCGGGCCGCTGACGCCCAACGAGATGGCCTCGCGCGCGGTCAGGATCCCCAGGCCACGGGTCCGCGCGGTGAAGATCTCGTTCTGGGTGAGCAGCATCTCGTTGTTGGTTATCGAGGTGCCGACGTTGCCGCGCCAGGTCGACAGGCGCGAGATGAACTCGTCGCTGACGTCCCAGTTCACGCCGCCCACGCGGAAGAAGTTGAACAGCATGCGCTGGCCGGAGATGCTCGACAGCAGCTCGACCGTCTCGTCGCGGTTGATGAAGCCGTACAGGAGGGGCGTGATGCCACCCATGTCGAGCGCCAGGAAGCCCATCATCAGCACGTGGCTGAAGACGCGGTTCAGCTCCACCACCAGTGCGCGGATGTACTCCGCGCGCTTCGGCACCCCGATGCCGTACAGCTTCTCGAAGGCGATCGCCGGCGCGTGCTCGTTGTGCATGGCCGACATGTAGTCCATGGGATCGACGTAGGTCAGCACCGTGGTGTACGTCGCGTTCTCGCACAGCTTCTCGATGCCGCGGTGCAGGTAGCCGAGCACCACGTCGAGATCGGTCACCACCTCGCCGCGGACCTTCACCAGCAGGCGCATGACGCCGTGGGTCGATGGGTGCTGCGGTCCCATGTTGAGCAGCATTTCGCCCTCGCCGACCGAGAACAGGCGGCGCTCGCGCTCCGTCTGCGGCGGCCGATCCGGAAGGCCAACCTGGTCGAAGCCCGCGTACTCGCCGCCGGCCGCGCCGCGGGGCGCCAGGCCGGCGATGGTGCGGAGACGCTCCTCTTCGAGCCGGTCGAGCTCGATGGGGTCGCGGATCCTGACCTCGGGGTCCTTGGTGGTCATCGCGGTCGGCGATCCTCGGCCAGCGCCTCGCGGGCCTCGTCGCCGGCCAGCGTCCCACCGGCCTCGACGGTGCCCTCCTCGGTCGCTGGATACGTCGCGTTGACCGGCAGCATCTCGGTGAAGCGCGTCAGGTCCCACGTCTCGGGGCGCTCGAGCGGGTTGACACCCGCCGCGGCCGAGTCGGCCGCGTCATCGGGCAGGATGAAGTCCCTGCGCTGCGGGAAGCTGCGGTAATCGGGTGACATGAAGATGCGCCGCAGGTCGGCGTTGCCCTCGAAGACAATGCCCATCATGTCGTACATCTCGCGCTCGTGGAACATGGCGCCTTCCCACAGCGAGGTGACGCTCGGCGTGCGCGGGTCGCGGCGGTCGACGCGCACGCGGACGCGCAGCCAGGCCGGGTGCCGGTCGCTGTACAGGTGGTAGACGACCTCGAACCAGTTCTGCGGCCCGTAGTCCACGGCGGCCGCATCGGCAAGGAAGAAGAAGCCGAACGCGTCGTCGTCGCGCAGGGTGCGCAGCGTCTCAAGGATCTGGTCACGCGGCACCTGGACCTCGACGGTGTCCGCATCGGTCCAGAGCTGGCTGACGGCGTCCGGGAATCGGTCGAGCAGCAGGCGCACCAGGGCGCCAGCCTGGGCGGGTGCGGTCAGCGCACGTCTCCTTCCCATGCCTGGCGCTGCGGTCCCCGGTCGACGTACGTGTTCCAGTGCCCGCGGCGTTGCTTGACCAGCTCCTGGAGCCGCATCAATCCGTGGATCAGCGCCTCCGGCCGCGGCGGGCAGCCGGGCACGTAGACGTCCACCGGCATGACCCGGTCGACGCCCTGGACCACGCTGTAGCTGCGCTTGAAGCGGCCACCCGACGTGGTGCAGGTGCCCATGGCCACGCACCACTTGGGTTCCGGCATCTGCTCCCAGAGCCGGACCAGCGGTCCGGCCATCTTCGTCGTCAGCGTGCCGGCCACGATCAGCACGTCCGCCTGCCGTGGGCTGGCGCGGAACGGGAACATGCCGAAACGGTCGACGTCGTTCATGCTCGTCGCGGTGCTCATCATCTCGATGGCACAGCAGCTGAGACCGGAGAGGAGCGGCCACAGCGAATTGGCGCGGATCAGGTCGAGGATGTAATCGGCCTTGGTGGGAATCACCTCGAGCAGGCCGTGGAAGCCACCGCGCGGGTGCTCCTCCATGTCGAACGCGCGCAGCAGGTCGTCGCCCGCCGCGGCGTCGGGAATGACGATCGGTGGCGGTGCCGCACCGGGCGGAGCGTCGGTATTGGGTGGGTTGGGTGTCTCTAGCGCCATCGCAGATCCCCCTTCTTCCATGCGTACAGCTCGCCCCACATCAGGATCCCCAGGAAGATGCCGATCATGACGATTCCGGGGCCCTGCACGACCCGCACCACGATCGCCCACAGGTAGACGAAGATGATCTCGACGTCGAAGGCCACGAAGAGCAGCGCGTAGAGATAGAAGGCGAGCCCAAAGCGACTCCACGTGTCGCCGATGGTGTCGATCCCCGATTCATACGGCAGGCCTTTCTGTGGACGCTGCCGGCGGTGGGTGATCAGCCACGAAAAGAGGATCGTGCCGAAGACGAAGGTCGTCGCGGCGAACCCGTACCCCAGGACGTAGATCAGGCCCGTCTGGTCCATGCGTGAGCTCCTCGCAGGGCCGATGCGTGTCGCCCGATGCCGTTCGGCCGATGCCGTTCGGCGCGAGCGCTACCGCGGCCTCGCGTGCTTGTATCGATCGTGCAGGCTCAGTCTAGCAGCCTGCCTTGGCCATGTCGGGGCCTGGCTCGGCGGCAACCTCAGTGGCCGGACCAGGCCGCGTCGACGATCAGCCGCAGGCCATCGCTGACGAGGGTGTGGCCGCCGAGCAGGAACGGCGTCGCCGAGGTTGACGCCGCCAGCGTCAGCTCGCGCAGCCACTCAGCCTGGACACGCAACCCGTCGCCGAAGTCGGAGGCGAAGCGATCCTCGGCGGCGGGCCAGGCATGCTCGTCCGATGAACCGGCATGCGCGGCCATCAGCACGCGCGTGTCGAGGACGACCGCGTCGGCCAGCGCCGCCAGCTCGGCGATGAGCTCGCCCGGCGATGATCGGTCCATCAGCGCCGCGAGCAGCGAGCGTGGCCGGGCGTCGCGCGCCGAACGCATCCCGCGCTCCTCGACGAACAGGCGCACGCGGCAGGCGGTCTCCGCCTCCAGGTACATGGCGCTCGCCGCCGGGAGGCGCCCGGTCACCAGGAGCTGCCCGCCGCGGTCGCGGACCAGCGCGCCGATCTCCGCCAGATGTGGCACCTCCAGCCCGCGGCCGCCGGGGAGTCGCGCCATGTCGAGGAAGCCGCTCAGCGAGCCGTCGAGACGCCGCGTGCCGGGCAGCCGGGCGGCGACGCGCAACAACGCCGCGTCGAGCGGGGTGTCGACATCGAAGCGCGACCACGGCCCGGCAACCGCCCGCGGCCGGAAATCGGCGGCCTCCAGGCAGCGGATGGCCGCGTTGTCGGTCGGGCAGCCCTCCAGCGCAGCCAGCGCCCGATCGAGGTCACCCGCCACCACGAAGGCGTCAGCGCTGTAGCGGTTGTTGGCGACCACCTCGCCGGCGATCGGTGCAACGAGCTCGTCGAGCGCGTCGTCCGGGAGAAGGGCCAGCGCACCGGCACCGGCGTAGCCGATCGCGTCGACGTTCGCGCCGGCCAGCGCCTGCCCCGCGGCGGCCGTGAACCAGCGGCCCCAGTGGCCGCTGCCGTCGGGCGTCAGCGGCGCAACGGCAGCACCCAGCCGGCCCAGTCGTTGCGAGAGCTCCGCCGCGAGGAGCCGCTGCGTCGCCTCGCTCACCGCGGCATACGAGCCGAACGGCGCCTCCGTCGGTGGGACGACGACCAGGATCAGCGGCGCTGGCCGCTCAGCCATCTGCGGCCACGCCCGCGGCGCGTCGCTCGAGCTGAGCGGAGATGAATGGCATGGGGACGACCGCCGGCGGATGCCGGCGCATCGGTCCTAGAGCCGTTCGAAGCGTTCGACGGGCAGGACGAAGACCGTGGCGCCGCCCACTTCGACCTCGACGGGGTAGGGCATGTAGAACTCGCCGGGCTCCATGATGGGGGGCATCGGGTTCACGAACTGGCGCCGCGAGTGACAGTTGGCGCTCACGATCTCGAGTACCGCATCGACCTGGTCGTCCTCGACGCCCACCAGGATGGTGGCGTTGCCCTGCTTGAGAAACCCGCCCGAAGAGTGCAGCCGGGTGGCGCGGTACTCCTTCTCCAGGAGCGCGTCGACCAGGTTCGCGGCATCCTCGTTGTGCACGATGGCGGTGACGAGCTTCATGTGAGCCGATCCTCCGTGGGCGCGGGCACGTTGGGCCCGCCGATTATGCCATGCGCGACTTCTCGCCCCCGACGCCTCCGCGACTCCGCGACTCCGCGGCTCCGCGGCTCCGCCAGCGGGCCTGCGCAGCTCCGTCGCGCGGTCAAGCGGGCAGCAGCGGTCCCACGAGGTCGCACACCAGGCCGTCGGATTGCTCAACACTGCCGGACCCGTCGACCACCTTGATGCGGTCCGGCTCCTCGGTCGCGAGCGCAAGGTAGCCGGCACGCACCTTCTCGAAGAAGGCGACACCTTCGGTGTCCTCGAAGCGGTTCCATGCCCCCTGCCGCTTCCGCCCGAGGCCGACTTCAACCGGCACGTCGAGCAGGATCGTCAGATCGGGGACCAGTCCGCCGGTGGCGAACTGCTGCAGCCGCCGCACCTCGTCGAGGTCGATGCCGTAGGCATGGCCCTGGTAGGCGAGCGATGAATCGGCGAAGCGGGCGCAGACGACCCAGTCGCCCCGGTCCAGCGCGGGGCGGATCAGCTCGGCGACGTGCTGGGCACGTCCGGCGGCGAAGAGCAGCGCGTCGGCCCGCGGATCGAGTGCATCCGACACATCGCGCAGGTGCAGCACCAGGCGGCGGACCTCGTCGCCGAGCGGGGTGCCGCCGGGCTCGTGGGTGAGCACCGCCTGTACGCCGCGCGAGCCGAGCCACGCGACCAGGTGTCGCGCGGCGGTCGTCTTGCCGCTGCCGTCCGGGCCCTCGAGCGTGATGAAGCGACCGCGTGTCGGGACCGACTCGGCGGTCAGCGCCAGGCCCTCCCCTCGTCGGGTACGAGCTCGACGCGCCGGTTCGGCTCCGCGCCGCGCGATCGGCTCATCAGGCTGTTGCGCTCGGCCATCTGGTGCTGCAGCCGTCGCACGTAGGCGTTCTGCGGAGCCAGCTCCACCGCCCGACCGGAGGCCTGCACCAGGCCGATCGCCTCCGCGGTCTCGCGCAGTGCCGCCTCCTGCGGATCGGCCTCCAGGTCGAACAGGGAGGCAAGCATGTTCTCCATCTGCAGGATGGTGTTCGTCTTGAGCACGTAGATCGGCACGCCGTTCGACTCCGCCTCCCGCAGGGCGGACGGCTTGCGCTTGTAGTAGTTGCGCAGGGTGACCACCGCGTCGGCATCGTCCACGTCGCGCGCCACGCTGACCGGCACGCCGAGCTCGCGCACGGCGTGCTCCAGTCGCTTGCGGCTCACGCCGAACGCGAACAGGCTCATGGCCCGATGGCTTCGCCCGGTCGATTTCGTGGGCGGCGATGCCCCCACCGGCCGGTCAAGCACGTCGTCGATCGTCTCTCGCTCGGGAGGACCGCCCGTTGCCGGCCGCTCGGGTGGGTCGTCACCCGCCAGCCGCTCACCCGGCAACGAGCGCAGTCCGCGCGGCTCACCGCGGCCACCGCGACCCGAGAGCGACCGCAGGCTGTTGCTGCCGAACCGGCCGCCATTGCCGCTGCCGCTCCGCGAGAACGCACCGAAGCCGCCGGTCGGCTCGATGGGTGCGAAGGCCGGGTTGCCGGCCGCCGTCTCGCTGATGCGGTAGTCGTACTTGGTGAAGGCGCTGAGCTCGCCACTCTCGTCGCGGGAGCGGGACTCCGGCGGGACCATGTGGCCGCGCAGGATGGCATCCACTGTCTCGGCAACGTTGCGATGCACGATGACGTGATCACGCTCCACGATCTCGATGAGGACGTCGAAGGTCGGCGGCGCCTTTCGTTCGAGGACCGTCTTCTGCGTGCCGCGACGGCGTGCCTCCTCGTCGCCGAGGGTGACCGGCTGAATCCCGCCGACCAGGTCGGAGAGGGTCGGGTTGAGCATCAGATTGTCGAGCGTGTTTCCGTGGGCCGTGCCCACCAGCTGCACGCCGCGCTCGGCGATGGTGCGCGCCGCGGCGGCCTCCAGCTCCGTCCCGATCTCGTCGATGACGATGACCTCGGGCATGTGGTTCTCGACCGCCTCGATCATCACCGCGTGCTGCTCCGTCGGGGTGCGCACCTGCATCCGTCGCGCGTCGCCGATGCCCGGGTGCGGGATGTCGCCGTCGCCCGCGATCTCGTTGCTGGTGTCGACCACGATGACGCGCTTGCCGAACTCGTCGGCCAGCACGCGGGCGACCTCGCGCAGCATGGTCGTCTTGCCGACGCCAGGGCGACCCAGGATCAGGATCGACTGCCCGCCCTCGACGATGTCGCGGACGATGTCGATGGTGCCGTACACCGCGCGCCCGATTCGGCAGGTCAGGCCGACCACCTTCCCGGCGCGATTGCGAATCGCGCTGATCCGATGCAGCGTGCGCTCGATGCCAGCACGGTTGTCGTCGCCGAAGGCGCCGATGTGATCGACGACGTGGGCGATGTCCTCCTCGTTGATCTCGCGATCGAGGAGCTCGACCTCGCCGTTGCCGAAGCGAGCCTCCGGCTGGCGGCCGAGGTCCATCACCACCTCGAGCAGGTCGGTCCGGTCCGAGAGCGAGCGGAGGCTGGCGCAGATCTCGGGCGGCAGCGCTTCCATCAGGGCGTCGAGGTCGTCGGTCGTCTCGCGGCGTGGCACTGTCTGGTCCGTGCCTCCTCTGCTGACTCGCTGGCTCGGAATGCTCACCGGACGGCGGGCACCATGGCGGGCTGGCGAACCGTGCCGCGGACCTCGCGCACCAGCATGGTCACGCGCCCGACCGGCTCGAAGCCTGCCGCGGTGACGGCCCGCATCCCCATCGACTCGTATGTTCGCACCGGCGACAGGATGCCCGCAGCGTTTCCGTCGCTTCCCATGGCGCTGAGCACCGACCGCAGAAATTGTGCCCCGTCGGTGCCGTCGCGAACGAGCACGCGAAGGTAGTGCGGGCCGGATCGGCAGGCGCCGTGCTGCGCGAAGCCGCCGGCGCGCTGGTCGGCCGGCATCAGCCAGGCGTCGACGCCGG
Organism: uncultured Chloroflexia bacterium; assembly: GCA_963716585.1. Lineage (GTDB taxonomy): Bacteria > Chloroflexota > Limnocylindria > QHBO01 > QHBO01 > JAICUY01. The sequence goes on along the minus strand of CAVQTN010000002.1, from coordinate 643,023 downwards.
AGAAGTGCATCAGCGGGTTGAGGCTGCTGCGCGGGACCGTGGCCTCGTGGCCGACCGACTCCCAGTCCGCGGCGCCGTAGCCCTCGATCCGGGCGATGGCCGGTGGCGTGGCGTGGCTCCACAGGTCGAACAGGTGCCAGGCATCGGGCGCCCCGGCGGCCTGCAGGGCCGGACGGGTCTCGACTGGCACCCCGCCGCGGTCGCTGCTCGAGCCGTGCCCGTCGCGCGAGCCGTGCCCGTCGCGTGACCAGACCCGTCGCACCCACGACCGGGCGCCGGCCGGCGGCTCGGGCGGGCGGTACATGATCTCCTCCTGGGCATAGGCCATGAAGCCGGCCTGTCCGAACAGCTCCAGGTTCTCGCGGACATCGGCACACGCCGCGTGGTAGCGGTCAACGCCGCGCTGGCCGCCCTCCTCCACCACGGCACCGAGCAGGGCGTGCCGGATCTCGGCCGCGGCGGGCGTGTCCTCTGCCTCCAGCTCGGTGATCACCCAGTCGTCGCGGCGCGGTTCCTCGAGTGCCCGGCAGGAGCCGACCAGCTCGCCGTCCATCTCCATCACCAGGTGCAGTGACGGCGGGCGCAGCGGCAGCCACGACGGCACCAACGTGGAGAGGCGGAAGCGCGGCTGCGAGGTGGACGGGGCGGGCACGCCCAGGCTGCGCCGATAACCGTCGGGCGCCACGTGGACGCGACGCGTCAGCTCGTTGAGGGCCTGTCGATCGGTGATGCGCGCGGCCCGGATCACGCCGCTTTCGGTGCCGATCACGCGTTCCCGCCCGTCCGGATCATGTCGACCAGGAGCCGATGCACGCGGCGGTCGGTGGTGAGCTCCGGATGGAAGGCCGTAGCTACCAGCTGCCCCTGGCGCACCGCGATCGGCCGGCCGGAGTCGTCTCGCGCAAGGACCTCGACGCTCGGCCCCAGCTCGCTGACGACGGGGGCTCGGATGAAGACGCCGTGCAGCGGGCCATCGCCGAGCACCGGCACATCGAGATCGGCCTCGAACGAATCCAGCTGGCGGCCATAGGCGTTGCGCTGCACGGTCGCGTCGAGCAGGCCGAGTACCGGCTCCTCCCCCTGGTCCAGCCGCGACGCCAGGAGGATCATCCCGGCGCAGGTGCCCAGCATCGGCGCGCCGGCGCGGGCCATGGCCAGGATCGGCTCGCGCAGGCCGTACAGGTCGATCAGGCGGCGCATGGTCGTGCTCTCGCCACCGGGCAGGATCAGGGCCTCGAGCCCGTCCATGTCGGCGGGCAGGCGCACGAAGACCGGCTCGGCGCCCACCGCGCGCAGCGCATCGGCGTGCTCGCGGACGGCGCCCTGGAGCGCCAGGATGCCGACACGTGGCGGCCGGTCAGCCTGGGTATGCGACAACGGGACGGGCTCGTGCGACGCCATCGGTCTGCAGGCGACCTACCAACCGCGAATGGCGAGGCGCTCCTCGACGGGAATCTCGGCGAGGTCAAGCCCACGCATCGGCTCGCCCAGCCCGGTGCTGACCTCGGCGAGGATCTGCGGGTTGTCGTAGTGCGTGGTGGCCTTGACGATGGCCCGCGCGACGCGCTCGGGATCCTCGCTCTTGAAGATGCCCGAGCCGACGAACACGCTCTGCGCGCCGAGCTGCCGCATGAGGCTCGCGTCGGCGGGCGTCGCGACGCCGCCGGCCGAGAAGTTCGGCACCGGCAGCTCGCCGAGCGCGGCAACCTGCTGGACCACGGAGAGTGGCGCCCGCAGCTCCTTGGCGGCGGCGTACAGCTCGTCCTCGCGCATGCCCGAGAGCTCGCGGATGCCCTTCTGTACGGCGCGCATGTGCCGCACCGCCTCGACAATGTTGCCGGTGCCGGCCTCGCCCTTGGTGCGGATCATGGCTGCGCCCTCGCCGATCCGTCTGAGCGCCTCACCGAGGTCGCGGCAGCCGCACACGAACGGCACGTCGAACTCGTGCTTGTCGATGTGGTGCTCCTCGTCCGCGGGGGTGAGCACCTCCGACTCGTCGATGAAGTCGACGGCCAGCGCCTGGAGGATCTGCGCCTCGGCGATGTGGCCGATGCGGCACTTGGCCATCACCGGGATGGTGACGGCGGCCTTGATCTCCTCGATCAGCTTCGGATCGCTCATGCGCGCCACGCCGCCGAACTTGCGGATGTCCGAGGGCACGCGCTCGAGGGCCATCACCGCGACGGCACCGGCCTCCTCCGCGATCTTCGCCTGGTCGGCGGTGACCACGTCCATGATCACTCCGCCGGAAAGCATCCGCGCCAGGCCCACCTTGGTGGCCCAGGTGCTGGTCTCGATGGTCGTCATGTGTCGCTCGTTCACCGTGTTTGGACCGATGCCGGCGCCGGACGCCGGACGTGGCTCACCATTGTACTCGTGGCCGCCCGCGGCTCCCCGTGGCCGCCATGGCCGGCGCCGCGCGGCCTCGCTCCTGGCCCGGCCTCGCGTCGACTTGTCGTTTGGCGGCGTGATCAGCGTTCGACGTCTCCGGACGCCATGCCGGGACGGTCTCGCGCTCAGCGCGCGCTGGATCTGGATCTCCGCCTCGGCGAAGGCGGATCAGGCCGGCATTTGACCGCTCGGCCCCGCAACCTGCCCCAGGCATGCGTCCCGGGCCTCCCGTTCCGGCCACGGCAACGGCGCGCGGATCAGCCGGTCAGCGGGATCCGCGCACCGTTGATCAGCGCCGCGTCGTCGCTGCACAGGTAGACGATGGCCGCGGCGATGTGCTCCGGCGTCGCCCAGCCAGCCTTGCCCGAGTGCTCGGCATCGATGGCCCGCACGACCACGAAGTTGGCCGTCACGCCGGTTCCCTTGAGCTCGCGGGCGAGGGACACGAGGAGCGCGTCCTGGGCGGCCTTCGCCGCTGTGTAGGGGGCCGCGTTGGGACCGGGCGTCGCGACGGTTGCCGGCGAGATCGCAACGACGCGGCCCCAGCCGGCGGAGGTCATGTGCGGCACCACGGCATGTGCCAGGTTGAAGGTCGTCCAGACGTGCTGGTCGAGCATGTCGCGCAGCACCGAGGCTTCCACCTCGGCGAGCGGCGTGCCGCCGGCATAGCCACCGACCAGGTGGGCCAGGATGTCGATGTGTCCGAAGCGCGCGACCGCCGCCTGCACGGCGCTGTCGGTGGAGGACGGCATCCCGGAGGTCGGCCACCAAGCTGAGGCACCGATCCGCCGGCAGCGCGAGGTCGGCGCTGAGCGACTCGAGCCGGGAGGCATCCGTCCCGACGAGCACAAGGCTGGCCGCCTCGCCCGCCAGGCGCCGCGCCAGCACCCGGCCGAGGGTGCCGGTGGCACCGCTGATCATCGCGACGCGAGACTCGAGCGACATGTCGAGCAGGGTAGCAGCGCTGAGCACGACTCGAATCGTTGCTATCATCCGATCTCGAAGGGTCCCGAACGTGATCAACGCACCGGTGCTGGTCCTCAACCAGAATTACGAGCCGCTCAACGTCTGCGACATCAGGCGTGCCTTCCGGCTGCTCGGCGCGGAGAAGGCCGAGCTGCTTGAGCGCAACCACCAGGTGATCCACACCCCGACGCTCGCGATCGCGGCCCCCTCGGTGATTCGCCTGGTGATGCTGGTCAAGCGTCCGCGTCCACGGGTCAAGCTGAGCCGTCGCGAGGTCTTCGCCCGCGACCGGCATACCTGCCAGTACTGCGGCATGGTCAGCCGCGACCTGACGATCGACCATGTCACCCCCAAGCATCGCGGCGGACGGCACGAGTGGGAGAACCTGGTCGCCGCCTGCCGCAGCTGCAACCATCGCAAGGGCTCGAAGACCCTCTCCGAGGCGCGCATGGCACTCCTCAAGGAGCCGCGCGCGCCGCGCGCCGACGTCCGCTACCTGTACGGCACCTACCTTGCCGACGATCGCAACGATCCGTGGCGCAACTACCTGTTCCTGGGCGACGTCTCGGCTCGGAGCTGACGACCACGCCCCGGCCGCCTGATCCCGACCGGCTGGCGCTCGACGGCCGGCTGCCGCGGCCCGTGGCGGCGGTGCTGCGCCGGCTGGCGGGCGCCGGGTTCGAGGCGGCGCTGGTGGGTGGCTGCGTGCGAGACCTCCTAACTGGCGACGATCCGACCGATTGGGACATCGCCACGTCCGCCGTCCCGGAGCGGGCCTCGGCGCTCTTCCCGGGCGCCGTGTGGGAGAACCGCTTCGGGACAGTCACCGTCGACGGCATCGAGATCACCACCTACCGCACGGAGTCCGGCTACGCGGACCAGCGCCGACCGGATGCGGTGGCCTGGGGCGCGTCGCTGGAGGAGGACCTGTCGCGCCGCGACTTCACGATCAATGCCATCGCGTGGGTGCCGGTCGACCTGGCGCGCCGCCGCGGGCGGCTGGTGGATCCGCATGGGGGCCGTGCCGATCTGCGTGCCCGTATCCTGCGCGCTGTCGGGGATCCGCGGCTGCGCTTCCACGAGGATGCGCTGCGGCTCCTCCGCGCGGTGCGCTTCGCAACGCGCTTCGGGATGACCCTCGATCCGGCAACCGAGATCGCCGCGCGTGAGCTGGCAGCCGGCGCCGCCACTGTGTCGGGGGAGCGGGTGCGCGACGAGCTGCTGCGTATCCTGGCCTCGCCGGCGGCACCGCCGAGCCGCGCCTTCCTGCTGATGGAACATCTGGATCTGCTCGGTCCGCTGATGCCCGAGCTCGCGGCGCTGCGCGGCATCCCCCAGGGGAAGGCACTGCCGGGCGATGCCCTCGACCACTCACTGCGCACCGCCGACGCGCTCCCGGCGGCCGATCGGCTCCTGCGCCTGACCGGGCTGCTGCATGACCTGGGCAAGGCAAGCACCCTGTCCGACGGCCATTTCATCGGCCACGAGACGGTGGGCGCCGATCTCGCGCGTGCCGTGCTGCGCCGTCTGCGCTTCGGGCGCGAGGAGATCGCACGTATCGGCCAGCTGATCGACCAACACATGTTCGCCTATACCCACGACTGGACCGACGCCGCCGTGCGGCGCTTCATCCAGCGCGTGGGAACCGGCAACCTGTGCGACCTCTTTGCGCTGCGACGCGCCGACAACGCCGCCTCGGGCGCAATCGAGCCGGCGAGCGGCGGGCTGCCGGAGCTCGAGGCACGCGTTGCGCGGGAGCTGAGCGAGTCGCCGCTCGAACAGCGCCAGATGGCGGTCAACGGCAACGACCTGATGCAGGTGCTGAACCTGCCGCCCGGCCCGACAATCGGCCGGCTGCTCGACGCCTTGTTCGCGGCGATCACCGACGATCCACGACGCAACCGGCGCGACGAGCTGCTGGCGTTGGCAGCCGAGCTCCTGGTCGGAAGCGCTGCGGCCGATGGTGCCCGCGGGCAACGGCATGCCACCGCGCGGCGCGGGGCATCGAACTAGGCGCTGCTACAATCGGCGGTCCGGGCCGGTCCTCACGGGACTGCCCGCTCAACGGAGGATTTCATCCGGCGATGACCGCCCTCGGGCCCACCGACGCGCGATTGGAGCATCGGCTGACCTCGTCGACCGCCTCACTGGCGGACCTCGATACGGCGGTGGCCCTCGCCATCGAGCACGATCTTGCTGCCCTTGTCGTCAGCCCATGGCTCCTCAAAGCCGGGCGTCGACTGCTCGGTCGTTCCCGCGTGCGCCTGGGAACGGTCATCGGCGATGGGCACGGCGGCCAGCTGCTCAGCGTGAAGGCCTTCGAGGCGAGCAAGTGCCTGGAGCAGGGTGCGACCGACATCGACTTCGCCTTGAACGCCGGCGCGCTGATCTCGGGCATGGACGACACGGTGCACAACGACATGCTGGCGGTCATCGACATGGCGCACTCGGCGCTGGGCGTGGCGGGGGTCATCATCGAAGCCGAGCCGCTGCGTGAGGAGCTGGTCACCCGCGCCTGCCGCCTGGCCGAGCGGGCCGGCGCCGACTACGTCGTCACCTCGGGCGGCGGCGCCACGGCGCGGCGCACGATCGAGCGCGTGGCGCTGCTCCGCGACAGCGTGGGGCCGCGGGTGCGGGTCAAGGCCTGCGGCCGGTTCCGGGCTGCTGACGAGGTGCGCGCCGCCGGCCTGGCCGGCGCGAACCGCGTATCGGCTGCATTCAGCCCGGAACTGCTGCGCGCCGCACGCGACGCCATCGGAGCTGTGGCAGTCGCCTGAGCGGAGCGCGCCAGGCCGAGCACCGGTCGTGTCGCATCAAAGGAGGCGTGGATTGCGGATCATGGTCGTCGGCGGGGCTGGCTACGTCGGCTCGACGAGCGTCGAGACGTTCGTCGCTGCGGGCCACGCGGTGACCGTCTACGACAACCTGTCGACCGGCCACCACGACGCGGTGATCCCCGGCGCGCGCCTCGTCATCGGCGACATCCACGATGTCACCCTGCTCGAGCGGGTGCTGGGCGAGGAGCGCATCGATGCGGTCCTCCACTGCGCCGCACGCTCGCTCGTCGGCGAGTCGATGACCGACCCGGGCCTCTACTACCACGCCAACGTCGCCGGCGGCGTCGCGCTGCTGGAGTCCATGAAGCGCGCCGGCGTGCTGCGCCTGGTCTACTCGTCGACCGCGGCGGTCTACGGTGAGCCACGCCGCGTGCCCATCGCCGAGGTCGATCGCACCGAGCCGATCAACCCGTACGGCGCCACCAAGCTCGCGTTCGAGGGCGCCATGCGCTGGTTCGCCGCCTCGCACGACTTCCGCGCCATCTCGCTGCGCTACTTCAACGTGGCCGGCGCCACCGAGCGCAACGGCGAGGACCACGAACCGGAGACGCACCTCGTCCCCAGCGTCCTGCGCGTGGCGGCCGGCAAAGCGAGCCACGTCCAGATCTACGGCCAGGACTACCCGACCCCGGACGGCACGTGCGTCCGCGACCTGGTGCACGTCCGTGACGTGGGCAACGCGCACCTGCTGGCGCTCGAGGCGACCGGCGAGGGCGACCCGTCGCTGGAGGTCTACAACCTGGGCTCGGCCGCCGGCTTCAGCGTGCGTGAGATCGTGGAGGCGGCCCGCAAGGTGACCGGTCGCGCCATCCCGGCGCGCGTCGTCAAGCGCCGCAGCGGCGACCCGCCCGTACTCGTCGCTTCGTCGCGCCGCGCGCGCCGCGAGCTCGGCTGGCAGCAGCAGCACAGCAAGCTCGAGGAGATGCTCGCCGACGCCTGGGCATGGCGCCTGGCACATCCGGCGGGCTACCGCTCGGTCGAGCCGTTGGGCGCCGGCCTCACCGACGAGGAGCGGCGGCCGATCTCGACCGGAGCGGCGTCGGCTACGGCACCGGTCTAGCACCGTTCCCCGCCCAAATGGTCGCGCCAGGCCGCTCGTGGTAGCATCGGAGTGCTGCGCCACGTCCCGGACGTCGAGCCGCGCATCGCGCCCGCCGGGAGCGAGACCATTCCCGTAGCCCATTCACCATCTTCGGAGACCACTTGCCCGACAACGAATCTGCCACGCGCCGGCGCCCCGCCACGCGCCGGCGTTCACTCAACGAGCGGCCGCGAGATCGCGCCGCCACCGCGGCGGCGCCGGCACCGCCCGGCTCGAACGGCCAAGCAGACACCGATGCCGACTCGCCGCTGCTCGCCGCAGTCCTCGCCGCCGCGCGCGCCCACACCTTCGGCCAGATCGAAGTCCCGGTCACCATCGCCCGCGCCCTCGAGAAGATGGGGTACGTCACCCCGACCGAGGTGCAGGCACGAGCGATCCCGCCGCTGCGCGAGGGCAAGGACCTCATCGGTCAGGCGCAGACGGGCACCGGCAAGACCGCCGCCTTCGGCATTCCCATCGTCGAGAAGATCGACCCGACCGCCGGCTTCGTGCAGGCCCTGGTCCTGACGCCGACCCGTGAGCTGTGCGTGCAGGTCAGCGACGAGCTTGCGGCCATCGGCCAGTTCAGGAACGTCAAGGTGGTGGCCATCTACGGCGGATCCAGCATGGATCGCCAGATCAGCGCGCTGAAACACGGCGCGCAAGTGGTGGTCGGGACCCCCGGCCGCGTCCTGGATCTCATCCGCCGCGGGGAGCTGCGGCTCGACCGCGTGCACACCGTCATCCTGGACGAGGCCGACCGGATGCTGGACATGGGCTTCATCGTCGACGTGGAGACGATCCTGTCCAGATGCCCGCGCCAGCGTCAGACGGCCCTCTTCAGCGCGACGATGCCGTACGCCATCCTGCGCATCTGCGACCGCTTCATGGACCGCGACGCGCAGCAGATCAGCGTGCGGCCGGAACAGCGCACGGTCGAGACGGTGCGGCAGCTCGTCTACTTCGTGGCGGAGCAGGACAAGGTGCCGGCGCTGCTGGAGCTGACCCGCGAATTCTCCTTTGACCGGCTGCTCGTCTTCCGACACACCCAGATCGGCGTCGACCGGCTGTCGGCCACCCTCAAGCGCCGCGGCAAGAACGTCGCCGCGCTGCACGGCGGGTTGAGCCAGCGCGAGCGCGACCATACCCTGGCGGACTTCAAGTCGGGCAAGATCGAGTATCTGGTGGCGACCAACGTGGCGTCGCGCGGGCTCGACATCACCGACCTGCCGTTCGTCCTCAACTTCGACATCCCCGAAGACGCCGACACGTATGTGCATCGCGTCGGTCGGACCGCCCGCGCGGGCAAGGAAGGCACCGCCATCACGTTCGTCGGGGAGTGGGACCTCGACGCGTGGGAGTCGATCCGCTCCCAGGTTGGTGCCGATGTCGAAGAGGGAGACCTGAACCTCTACGGCCAGGCGTAGCGGCACGGGCGCGCCTGAACCTATCGCGCCCGAGCGGCGTACCCTTCTCACCGCATGCCTGACGCCCAACGGCCGCTTCCGCAGATCAGCACCCGCACGAACGCGGTCATCACCAGCGTCGACTGGCTGTTCGAGCCGGCATGGCGCGGCGAACGACTGATTGCTCGCATCCGCGGTGATCGGGTCGACCTCACCGACCGCTTCGGCGCACCTGTCGAGGAGCAGCTGCCGGACGCCTGCGAGGTGCTCGCCTCGGCGGTGGATGCCGAGGAAGCGGTGCTCGATGGCATCTGGACCGCGCAGCCGTTCGTCGGCGTCGGCAGCGCCGCCTACAACATGGCGGAGACCCTGGCGGAAGAAGGCCTGAGCGAGGAATATCCCGATCCGATCGAGAACGAGAAGCGCCGCGCCTTCGTGGCGGTCGACCTGCTCGAGCTGGACGGCCAGCTGCTCCACGAGGTCCCGTACCAGGAGCGCCGCCGGCTGCTCGAGTCGGTGGTCGATGAGAACGTGCGGGTGCGCGTTACGCCGGCGGTACGGGTGCCGGTCGAGCACTGGCTGCACGCCTGGCGGCAGAGTGGCTTCACCCACTACGTCGCCAAGCAGGTCAACTCGCGTTACCACCCCGGCGAGCCGAGCGACGACTGGCTCGAGATCCCGGCGGCCCGGGCGGGAGAGCCGTCGATGATCGGCCGGCTCGTCGGCCAACGCGGCCCGCGGCAGGCCAGGATCGGCGACGCCGGCAAGCACTGATACCCGGGCCGCGCGCCGGCTCGTGCTACCCTTGACGTCACCGAGCAGCGATCGACTCCCGACGCACCGCAGGAGGTCCGCCCTGACGTCCAATGCAGCCGCTCGGCCGGAGTCGGCACTCGACGAGCAGGCCCTTGCCGAGGTACGCCGGATCGGCAGCGCCGACCTGATGGTCGGCATCCCCAGCTTCGGCAACGCGGAGACCATCGGCTATGTCGTTCGGGCGGCACAGGCCGGGATGGTGCAGTACTTTCCCGACCTCAAGCCGGTCCTCGTCAACTCGGATGGCGGCTCGCCTGACGATACCCCGCGAGTGGCCGTCAGCACCGAGAGCCCGGAGTACATCGAGAAGATCATCCTGGTCAGCCCGCGCCACAAGCTGCAGCGCATCACCTTCACGTACCAGGGCATCAGCGGCAAGGGCACCGCGGTACGGGCGCTGTTCGAAGTCGCGCGCGAGCTCAAGGTGAAGGCCATGGTCATGGTCGACTCCGACCTGCGTTCGATCGTGCCGGAATGGGTCGAGCTGCTGGCCGGACCCATCCTCAAGGGAGGCTACGACTTCGTCGCCCCGCTCTACGCGCGCTACAAGTACGACGGCACGATCACCAACAACATCACCTATCCGCTGACCCGCGCGCTGTACGGCGCCCGCATCCGACAGCCGATCGGCGGTGACTTCGCCATCAGCGGCGACCTCGTGAGCCGCTACCTGGAGCTCGACACGTTCGACGAGGCCAGCGCGCGATTCGGCATCGACATCTGGATGACCCACAGCGCCATCAACGAGGGCTTCGCCGTCTGCCAGGCACGGCTGGGCGCCAAGATCCACGATGCCAAGGATCCGGCCTCCGATCTCGGACCGATGTTCCGGCAGGTGGTCGGCACGCTCTTCCGGCTGGCCGGCCACTACCAGGACCGCTGGCTGCGTGTTCGCGGGTCGCACGCCATTCCCGAGTACGGCTTCGAGCGGGTCGTGGCCCCCGAAGCGATCGTGGTCAGCCACGGGAAGCTCATCGACACCCTGGAGGGATCGCGGCCCACCAACAGCGACACGTGGGAACGCATGCTGGCGCCCGAGCAGCTCGAGCGGGTGATGACCCTCGAATGCGGCGATCCGGAAACATTCCACTTCCCGGCCGAGCTGTGGATCCGCTGCCTGTACGACGCGCTGGTCGCCTACCACGCAGCCGACGCGAACCGCGAGAAGATCCTCGCGGCCCTCACGCCGCTCTACTTCGGGCGAGTGGCGGGGTTCATCGGCGAGACGCTCGAGATGAACACCGACCAGGCGGAGCGTGTCGTGGACGCCCAGGCGCGCGAGTTCGAGGAGCTCAAGCCGTACCTTGTCGGACGCTGGCGCGAGATGCAGCACGCCGCCGGCGCCGGCACGCCTGGCGGCCGCTGATGGCGCCGCGAACCCGCGAGCCGTATCGCATCCTGCTGCCGTTGGCCAACCCGCGCACGGCACGCGACCTGGTGCGCATCGGCTCGGGGGTGAGCAACGGGCGGTCGACCGAAATCGCGGCGCTGGGCGTCGTCGAGGTGCCCGAGGGCGTCTCGCTGTCCGAGGGCGCCACCCGGGCCCGCACGGCGCGGCGATTGCTGCAGCGTGTCCTCGACTTCGGCGACGAGGAGGGGGTCGCCATCCGGACCATGGTGCGCATCGGGCGTCGTGCGTCGGACGGGGTGATCGAGGCGGTCGCCGAGGAGCGCGCCAACCTGGTGATCTTCGGTTGGGGTGGTCCGCCGACGCCAACCCAGACCGCCCGGGCAGAGGCGGAGGCGATCGAAGCGAAGCTCTCGGGTGCAACGCTGGCGGCCCCGCCGGTCTTCTCGCAGACGATCGACGCGGTGGTGCGCGAGTCGCCGTGCGACATCGCCGTGGTCAAGCAGCGCGGCCTGGAGTCGGTCAGCTCGATCCTCGTGCCGGTGCGCGGTGGGCCACATGCGGAGCTCGCCATGCGCCTGGCGGCAGACCTGGGAAAGCGCTTCGACGCGCAGATCACGGTGCTGCACGTGGTGCCCAAGGGGATCGGGGCGCGGGCGCTGCAGCGCGAGCACCAGGCGCTCGACCGCTTCGTGGAGGAGCACGGCGGCAGCAGGCGCATCAAGGGCCTTGTGCGTGAGGCGACATCGGTCAAGACGGCGATCGTGCGCGAGGCCTCGAACCACGACCTGGTGATCATGGGCGCCGCCGCCCAGCCGGCCGATGCGCGGGCGGGAGCGGATGGCCGCTACCTGTTCGGATCGGTCCCGGAGGCCGTGGCCAGCCGCGCCAAGCCGACGGTGATCGTGGTCAAGACCAAGCAGCGCCTGGGGACGGCCACCTTCGAGCAGCTGCGTGCGGCCGAGGGCACGCTCGCCGCGGCCGACGCGTTCGTGGAGCGCAGCCGCTCGCTGCCGACCCTGGTCGACAAGTGGTTTGCCGAGAATACCTTCCACGCCTCCGAGTTCAAGGACATCGTCAAGCTCGTCGAGCTCAAAGAGAAGCAGGGGCTCACCGTCTCGGTCGGGCTGCCGGCGCTGAACGAGGAGAAGACGATCGGCCTGGTCATACGGCGCATCAAGGCCGCGTTGATGGATCGCCTGCCGCTCATCGACCAGCTGCTGGTGATCGACTCCGACTCGACCGACCGTACCGCGCAGATCGCCGCGGAGATGGGCGTGCCGGTGGTGCGCCACAGCCAGGTCCTGCCCGAGATGGGCAGCTTCGTCGGCAAGGGCGAGGCCCTGTGGAAGAGCCTCCACGAGCTCGACGGCGACATCGTGGCCTGGATCGACACCGACATCAGCAACATCCAGCCGCGTTTCGTCTTCGGACTGCTGGGCCCGCTGCTCCGCGAGCCGCGCATCCAGTACGTCAAGGGGTTCTACCAGCGGCCGATCAAGCAGGGCGACAGGCTCGTCCCGGAGGGCGGCGGCCGCGTCACCGAGCTCATGGCGAGGCCCCTGATCAACCTCTTCTTCCCGGAGCTGTCGGGCATGATCCAGCCACTCTCCGGCGAGTACGCCGGGCGGCGCGAGCTGCTCGAGCGCCTGCCCTTCTTTACCGGCTACGCCGTCGAGACCGGCCTGCTCATCGACATCCTCGAGTCGGAAGGCCTCTCGGCACTCGGCCAGGTCGACCTGGAGCGGCGGATCCATCGCAATCAACCGCTGCCCAACCTGTCGCAGATGAGCTTCGTCATCCTGCAGGCGGCCATCCGCAAGCTCGAGGAGCGGCATCGCATCGAGCTGCTGGCCGAGGTCGGGCATGGCATGAAGCTGATTCACCAGGAGGGCAGCTCGTTCAGCCTTGTCGTCCGTGAGATCGGAGATCAGATGCGCCCGGCGATGAGCACCATTCCCGCCTACCAGGAGAAGCGCCGCGCCCTGAGGGCTGGCCGATGAGGGTGCTCGTCGCGCCGGACTCGTTCGGCGGCGCGCTCGACTCGGTGCGGGCGGCGGACGCCATTGCGCGCGGCTGGGCGGAGGTGCGGGCCGGCGACGAGGTCAGCCGGCGTCCCATGGCCGATGGCGGCGAGGGTACGCTTGCCGCGCTGGTGGCCGCGCTCGGCCCGAATGTCGAGCAGCGCAGCGCATCGGTCGCCGATCCGCTGGGCCGGCCCATCGACGCCGGCTGGCTGCTGCTCGATGGCGGCAGGGCCGCGTTCGTCGAGCTGGCGGCGGCGTCCGGCCTGGCGCGCCTGCGTCCCGACGAGCGGACGCCGGCCTCCGCCGCGGTTGCCTCGACGCGAGGGACCGGGCAGCTCATCGTCGCTGCATTGGACGCCGGCGTGCAACGCATCACCCTCGGCCTGGGAGGCTCGGCGACGACCGACGGCGGCAGCGGGCTGCTGGCCGCGCTCGGCGTGCGATTCCTGGACCGCTCCGGCGACGAGCTGCCCGGCGGCGGCGCCGCGCTGGCCGACCTCGATCGCATCGACCCATCCGGCCTGGACCGGCGGCTGGCCGGCGTGTCGCTGGTGGTCGCCTCGGACGTGACGAACACGCTGGTCGGCCCCAACGGCGCCGCGGCGACCTACGGGCCGCAGAAGGGCGCGGACGCCCCGCTTGTCGAGCGCCTCGATCGGGCGCTGGCCCACTACGCCCAGCAGATCGAGAAGGCGACCGGGCGGCTGGTGGCCGACCTGCCCGGATCGGGGGCGGCCGGGGGGACGACTGCCGGTCTCATGGGCTTCGCCCGTGCCGTGCTGCGTCCCGGCTTCGAAGTCGTCGCCGAACTGGTCGACCTGAGGTCGGCGCTCGAGGCGGCGGAGCTGGTGATCACCGGCGAGGGGCGCGCCGACGAGCAGACGCTGCACGGCAAGGCGGCGATGGGCGTGGCCACGCTGGCGCGGCCGCGCAACACGCCGGTCGTGCTGCTGTGCGGCGGCCTGGGGCCGGGTGCCGGCGCGCTCGAGGGAGTGCCGGCGATCAGCGTCGTGCAGCCCATCGTCGACCGCCCGTTGAGCCTGGAGCAGGCGATGGCGCAGACCGAGCCACTGCTCGTGGCCGCCGCCGGCCGCGCCGCGCGGACGATCAGCATCGGCCTCGGGTTGGCCGCTGCCCGGGCGGGGTGACCGGCCGTGGCGAAACGCAGAGGCCCGAGCCCGCAGAAGCTGGCCGCCGACCGGCGTCGTCGTCGCTCGCGGATCGCAGTGGCACTCGGGCGGCTGGGCGAGCGCTACGATCACCCGCGCTGGGCCGGCTCGCGGCTCGACCCGGTCAGCGAGCTGGTGCTCACCATCCTCGCGCAGAACACGGCCGATGTGAACTCGCACCGGGCGTTCGTGCTGCTGCGCGAACGCTACCCCACCTGGGAGGAGGTGCTCGCGGCGCCGACCGACGAGCTGACCGAGGTCATCCGGCCGGGTGGCCTGGCCCCGACCAAGGCGCCGCGCATCCAGCACGTCCTGGCCGAGATCCAGGACGCGCGGGGCGACTTCGACCTGACATTCCTGCGCAGGCTGCCGGTCGGCGCGGCGCGGGACTGGTTGACGGCGCTGCCCGGCGTCGGGCGCAAGACCGCCTCGATCGTGCTGATGTTCTGTTTCGGCATGCCGGCCCTGCCGGTCGACACCCACGTGTTTCGGGTGGCGCAGCGGCTGGGTCTGCTGCCGCCCAGGGCGGACCTGGCAAAGGCCCACGAGCTGCTCGAGGCGTCGCTCGAACCGGCGGAAATGTATCCGTTCCACGTCGAGTTCATTCGCCACGGGCGCGACACCTGCCGCGCTCCGCGGCCGGTCTGCTCACTGTGCCCGCTTACCGACGTGTGCGACTACTACGAGCTGGTGGTCGCCGGCCGGGCGCCGGTCGCGCCGCCGCCCCGCGAGGCTTTCGGCGAGCGGCCGCCGCGCTACCACGACGAGCTGATCCACGGCTGGGCGCCGCCAGAGGCGGGTTGACGATGCCACTGACGGCACGGAATCCGCTGGGTCAATGGCCATGAGCCGACCAGCTCCCCGGCAGCGCAACGCGCCGACCGTGCTGATCGTCGGGGTGATCGTGCTGCTGATCGCGGCGGCGGTGCTGCTGTTCGTGCTGCTCGGCGGACGCCGGACGCCACCGGCGGCCCAGCCGTCGTCAGCCGTCCCATCGGCCAGCTTCAATGCCGACCTGCTCGACCATCGGCTGACGGTGCTGGTCATCGGAACCGATGTCAACGCAACGCGTGCGGCCGCCGGCGAGGGGGTGAACACCGACACCCTGATCCTGGCCAGCATCGATGCCGACCAGTCAGAGGTGACGCTGGTGAGCCTGCCGCGCGACACGACCGACATCCCCATGCCGGACGGCACGACCTGGTCGCGCAAGGTCAACGCCATTGAAGCCACGAGCAGCGTCGAGACGCTGGTCGGCGCCATGTCCACCCTGCTCGACGTGCCGATCGACCACTACGTCCAGATCGACATGGACGACCTGGTCGCCCTGGTCGACGCGGCGGGCGGCGTCAAGGTCAACCCGGCCACCGCCCTGCGCGACCCGAAGGTGAAGCTCGACATCCCGGCCGGACCGCAGACCCTGGACGGCAAGACCGCGCTCGCCTATTCGCGCACACGAGTCGACACGGATTACGGCCGGGCGGCGCGCCAGCAGGAGGTCCTGTTGCAGCTCGTCGGCAGCCTCGTCGCTCCGCAGGCCGATGTCGACCTCGCGTCGCTGCTGGACGGACTGCACGAGCTGAAGACCGACCTGCCGCTGAACGATCTTCCGACGCTGCTCGAGATCGCGCGCCGCGCGCAGTTCGCCGACGTCAGCCGCCAGGTGCTGAAGCCGCCAGAGTTCATCACCTTCGAGGGCGACCGAGGCGACGGGCGCGGCTACATCCTCGAGCCGGACGTCGACGCGATGCGCGCGTACGTGCACCAGCACATCGACGATTCCGGCGGCTGACCGCGACGCTGCGGCGGTTCGCTGATCGGTGCTGGCGGTGGTGGCGCGTCCGCTGCTAGAATCGCGCCCCAACCCGCCGAAGTAGCTCAGGGGTAGAGCAACGGTTTCGTAAACCGTCGGTCGTGGGTTCGAATCCCACCTTCGGCTCCATAGCCCGCCCAGCTCGATCCGCTCAGACGTGCCCTCGCAGGAGCGGATGACGAGCCATCCCATCGTGCGAGTGGGAAGAGGACGCCCATGTTCGATTTCGGGCCCAATCGGACGGCAGTCAACTCACTGATCAGGCGTGCAGCAACGCTGCTCCGCGAAGAGGCGATGGCCCTCTTCGAGGCGCGTATCGCCTGGTTCGAGACGCGCACCGAGGGGTACGCCGAGCACGACGCTCTGCGGTCAGCTGCTCGGGTGGCGGCACGCGCCGGACGGCAGGCCTCCTACGAGCAGGCCCGTCGCGAAGCCGCTTCGGCGTTTCGCACGGCGCGTTACGGCGAGATCGGGCCGTGGCTCAGCGTCGCGACGGCAGTCTCGAACGCGGCCGGCGCCCTCGTGGTGGCCGACCTGCTCGATCTTCGCGATTACCGGTTGCTCTACGGGCCGTGGGAGCTCGCGATCGGTCGTGACCTCGTGGCGGTGGGCCCCGGTCGGGCACCGGCTGCGGTGACGCGCCCGACGCACGCGCTGATCGGTTGACCGGGTAAGATTCGCCGCGCTGCAACAGCCGCCGCCGCGCAGCCGTTCTGGTGGTGACCGTTGTACCCGAGGGGGACTCGTCGACCGATGCGCATTCGCACGCTCCGCCTGCTGCCGCTGCTCATCGTGGGCACCATGCTTGCCTCGGTCACGCCGGTGGGTGCGCTCAGCGCCCGGATCGTGAGCAATGGCTCGCGCGTGCATCCGGTCGTGGCGCTCACCTTCGACGACGGTGACTCGCCCGCCAGCGCTCGCTCGATCCTGGCGACCCTGCAGGGCAGCGGCGTCGCCGCCACCTTCTTCCCGTACACCGATGCCATGGCCGCCGACCCGGCCGTCTGGCACGCGATCGCGGCCGCGGGATACCCAATCGGCAACCATACCGTCGCGCACCTCGATCTGCCGAAGATCTCTGATGCGGCGCTCGCCTATCAGATCGGTGGCGCCACGAAGCTGATCACGCAGCTGTCGGGCCGCGCGCCGATCGACGTCATGCGCCCGCCCTACGGAGACTACGACGCGCGCGTGGCGGCCGCGGCGGCGAACGCCGGCTACCCGACCCTGATGTTGTGGGACGTCGATCCGCGCGACTGGTCGGGCATCTCCGCGTCCCTGATCACGCAGCGCGTCCTGGCCGCCGCGCGGGATGGCTCGGTGATCCTGCTGCACGTCGGTCCCAACCACACCCCGCAGGCGCTCCCTGCGATCATCGCCGGGCTAAGAAGCCGCGGCTTCGGTTTCATCACCGTGCCGCAGCTGATCGGTGCCGCCCACGCGGTCGGGCCTGGCGGCGAGGCGGCGCCGCTCCCGCCGCCGCCCCACGTCGAAGCGGTCGCGCCGCCGCGGCGTCCCGTGCCGGGCCACGCGCTGGGTGACGTGGTGCTGCTGCTGCGCGCCGCAGAGGTGCCGTGGTCGGCGGTGACCCACCGGTGGATGCGCCTGCCCTAGAATTGGCCGGAATTCGCGCAGGCAACCCGAAGACGGCAGGAGCTCGCACCCCGATGATCACCAACACCGCACCGTTCGTCCCGGGTCACCGGGTCACCGAGTCGAAAGGGATGGTCTTCGGCCTCGTCGTCCGCAGTCGAGGCTTCACCGGGAACCTGACGGCAAGCCTGCGCTCGCTGGTGGGCGGCGAGATCCACGAGTACACCGAGCTGCTCGAGGACACTCGCCGCCAGGCGCTCGACCGCATGATCGAGAACGCCACGCTGATGGGCGCCAACGCAGTCATCTCGATGCGCTTCGACAGCTCGGAGCTCGGGAACACGATGTCGGAGATCGTCGCGTACGGGACCGCGGTCGTCGTGGAGCCGGACTCGCAGGCCGATGCGCCACAGCCCGTCGAGTAGTCCGCTCTTCCCGGTCCTGCGACTGCTGGTCGGCGTCGGTGGCGCGATCCTGCTGGGACTGGGCCTGGCGCTGTTGGCGATCGGCGTGCCGCAGATCCCGCTCATCGTGCTGGGAGCGGTCGGCGTGGTGGCGGCGATCTGGGAACGAACACGCTATCGCTCGGAGGCCGCCGAGCGCGAAGCGGCCGCACCCGGGCCTGGCGGGGGAGAGCCCGACACGCCGCTCGAGCCGCGCTTTCAGCCGACCGACGAGGTCTTCGTCGACCCGACCACGAACCGGGTGATGCGCGTGCACCTGGACACGGCCAC
Source organism: uncultured Chloroflexia bacterium (assembly GCA_963716585.1). GTDB lineage: Bacteria > Chloroflexota > Limnocylindria > QHBO01 > QHBO01 > JAICUY01. Next base: position 624,842 of record CAVQTN010000002.1, on the reverse strand, counting down.
CGGCGAGCGACGATACCGCGCCGAGCGGTAGCACGCCGCGCGCCGCGGGCGGGCGTTCGGGTCCCTGAGCGGCTAGCTCTCGTCCTCGGACGGCGCCTCGCCGTCCTCCGCGGCGGCGGCTGCGCCCTCGGCTCCCTCGGCCTCCTCGGCGGCGGCCTCCTCGGCCGGCACCTCGGGCTCCTCCTCGACGCGGGGCGGAAGGACGCGTGCAAGCAGCTCATCCGGCTCGTTGAGGATGGTGATCTTCTCGTCGACCGGCACGTCGCGCACGTGGATGGCGGTTTCCATGTCGATCAGCGGAGAGATGTCGACCTGGATCTCGTGCGGCATCTCGGCCGGCAGCGCCTTGACCTTGAGGTGGCTGAGCGGCGTCATGAGCGTGCCGTTCTCCATCTCGATCGCCGCCGCAGTGCCCACGAAGTTGAGCGGCACATCCGCCTGCATCTCCTGGGTCAGGTTGACCAGGAAGAAATCGACGTGCACGGCACGCCCGCTCACGGGGTGGCGCTGGATCTCCTTGATGATCGCGCTCTTGGCCGTTCCCTTGCCGTCGACGGTGATCTTGACGATGCTCGTGCGGCCGGCGGCGCGGTACAGGGTGTCGAACGCCTTGGCGTCCACCTGCACCGGAACCGATGGCGACCCCTTGCCGAAGACGACGCCCGGCACGATGCCCTCGCGGCGGAGGCGCTTGTTCTCCTTGCCGATGGCCCGGCGAGCGTCCAGGGCGAGCTCAAGATCCATGCGAGTGGTTGATCCTCGGGAGGGAAGTGCGAGCAACGCCGGACTCGGACGTTGCCTCGCTGCGCGAACCCGGATGGTACCAGCGCCGGCGATGTCGGGCAACCGGCCGCCGGATCGGGGCGACGGCCGCTTCTGCCTATAATCGGTGTCCCATGGCCGGCACCATCATGATCGTCGAGGACGAGCCCGCCGTCGCGCGCGGAGTCCAGGTGGCGCTCGAGCGCGAAGGCTACTCGGTCAATGTCGCGCCGACCGGGGAGGAAGCGCTCAAGCGATTCGGCGACCTCGTCCCCGAGCTCGTCCTGCTCGACGTGCGGCTGCCGGGCATCGACGGTTTCGAGGTCTGCCGCCAGCTCCGCCGCGAGTCGCGGGTGCCGATCCTGTTCCTGACGGCGCGTGCCGACGAGGTCGACAAGGTGGTCGGCCTGGAGATCGGCGGGGACGACTATTTGGTCAAGCCGTTCAGCGTCCGCGAGCTGGTCAGCCGCGTGAAGGCGCTGCTGCGGCGCGCGTACGGCGAGCTGGCGAACACCGAGGTCGGGCGCACGCTGCGTCGCGGTGACCTGGTCATCGACCTCGACCGGCGCCGCGTGACCCGCGACGGCGAGCGGATCGCGCTGACAACCACCGAGTTCGATCTGCTGCGCCACCTGGCCACCCGCCCCGGTCGCGTCTACACCCGATCCCAGCTGCTTGAGCTCGTGCGCGACTACGAGGCGATCGAGGCGGACGAGCGAACCATCAACGTCCACGTCAGCCACATCAGAGACAAGATCGAGCCGGATCCCGGCCAGCCGCGCTACATCAAGACGGTCAGGGGCGTCGGCTACGCGTTCTCCGAGGATTGACTCGCCGCGTCGGAGACTGATGAGCCGATGACCACGCTTCGCTCCTTCTTCAGCAGGCTCGACGTGCGCCTGGTGCTGACGCTGAGCAGCATCGCCGCGATCAGCCTGCTCGTCTCCGGGTTGGCGCTCTTCCAGATCCTGCCCGGCTACTTCGTCGACCAGGCCGAGCTGCGACTCAAGAATGCCGGCCAGGCAACCGCGCTGTTCCTGCAGAACCAGGCCGAGTCGGTGGCCGAGAGCAAGCCGCAGGTCCTGACCAACAAGGAGCTGCGTGAAGGGCGATTCCTGCGCCAGCAGGCGCAGTTCGCCGCTGACAACTTCGTCCAGGGCACGGTCGAGTTCTACAACGAGGACGGGACCCTTGCCGCGCGTGCGTCGCCCAGCGACACGGCCGAGCTCGCTGGCCAGGGACTGCGCGTGGACAACGCAGTCGAGAGCCAGCGGAGTGAGCGGCTGATCGGCATCCCCAATCCACAGACCGTCTCCGGCCAGTTCCTCTTCAGCGTCGTCGTCAGTCAGCCCTACACATCCCGGATCACGACCCTCGACCGGGTCCGCACCGCGCTGCTCGGGGCGGGCATCCTGGCGCTGATCGTGGCGCTTCTCGTTGGCCTGCTGGTCGGTCGTCGCCTGACGCGCCCGATCGATCGGATGCGGCGCGTTTCGGCTCGGCTGACGGCGGGGGAGCTCGACCAGCGGGTGCCACCGTCGCGGGTGCGCGAGGTGGACGAGCTTGGCCAGCAGTTCAACCTGATGGCCGATCGGCTGTCCGAGTCGCTGCGCCTGCTGCAGGCGGATCGGGATCGGCTGCGTGACTTCGTCGCCGATGTCAGCCACGAGCTGCGCACGCCGATCGCCGCGCTGCGGACCTTCACCGACCTGCAGCACGAGGGATCGGTCGACGAGGCGACCCGCCACGAGTTTCTGGGGCGATCGCGCGAACAGATCAGCCGCCTGGAGTGGTTGAGCACCAACCTGCTCGACCTGTCGCGCATCGACGCCGGCATCTTCCCGCTCGACATGCGCTGGAGCGACCTGCGCGATCCGCTGGGCTCCGTCGTCGAGGCGCACGCCGAAGACGCCGAGCAGCGAGGTGTGGCCCTCACCTCGTCCGCGCCGGGCAAGCCGATCATGGCCCGCTTCGACCACGAGCGGATGGTGCAGCTGATGAGCAACCTGCTCGGCAATGCGCTGAAGTTCACGCCGCGGGGCGGCGAGGTGCAGCTGCAGCTGACCGACGGCAACGGCCAGGCGACGATCGAGGTGGCCGACAGCGGCCCGGGCATTCCCCGTGACGAGCTGCCCCGCATCTTCGAGCGTTTCTACCGCGGGACCAACGTCGGCGAAGCCCGCGCCTCCGGGAGCGGCCTGGGGCTGGCCATCTCGCGCTCGATCGTCGAGATGCACGGCGGCAGCATCGAGGTCGCCAGCCGCGAGGGCGAGGGAGCCACCTTCCGTGTCCATCTGCCGCTCGACCCGCCGTCGAATGCTTTGCAAGATCAATGAAACTTCACACACTCGCTTGCCTGCGCGCAATGCGCGCGGTCGATGATCTCGGTCCAGCCCGCGTCACCCCATACCCTGCGAGCCCAAGCCCCACCGCATGAACGACGACACCCTCACATCACGCCACGACGACACCGAGCCGGTCGAGGTCCAGCGCTACGGGCCGGCCCCGGCCCGACCACCCCGGCCGGTCAGCTCGCACGAGACGCCCGGCTGGTCGACCCGACCGCCTGTCGCAGCACCGCTGGCGGGTGAGCGACGCGGGCCGTCGATGATGCCGGTGATCGGGGTGGCGCTGGTGGTCGGCATCGTGTCGGGTGGGCTTTCCGCCGCAGCCGTGAGCGAGCTCATGCGCGACTCGAGTTCCGGCGGCAGCCTGCCCACCCAGGGCCTGCCGGGCAGCTCCAGCGTGTCGCAGGTGCACATCGACGAATCCTCCGCGGTGATCAGCGCCGTCGACAGGGTCATGCCGGCGGTCGTCACCATCGCCTCGACCTCGAACGGCGGCGTCTTCGGCGGCGGAGGGACGAGCGGCGTCGGGTCGGGCTTCATCTACGATGCCAGGGGTTGGATCCTGACCAACAAGCACGTGGTCGACGGCGCCGACAAGCTGACGGTGCAGCTCAACGACACCAGGGTCTTCGACGCCAAGGTGATCGGCATCGACACGCTCACCGATCTCGCGATCGTCAAGATCGAGGCGGACGGCCTGGTCGCCGCGCCGCTGGGCGGCAGCGGCGGCCTCGAGCTCGGTCAGCTGGCGATCGCCATCGGCAACCCGCTGGGCAACTTCCGCAACACGGTGACCACCGGCGTCGTTTCAGGCCTCGGGCGCCAGATCCAGGCCGGCGACGCCAGCCAGACGAGCTCGGAGCAGCTGAACAACCTGATCCAGACCGATGCCGCCATCAATCCGGGCAACTCGGGCGGGCCGCTGATCGACAGCTCCGGCCAGGTGATCGGCATCAACACGGCGGTTTCGAACAACGCGCAGGGCATCGGCTTCGCCATCCCGGTCGACGTCGCCAAGCCGATCATGGCCCAGGCGCTCGCCGGCAAGCCGATCGCCCGGCCGTGGATTGGTGTCTACTACCAACCGATCACCAGGCAGCTGGCCGCCGAGCGGAACCTGCCGGTCGACCAGGGCGTGCTGGTCGAGCCGCCCAGCAACGGCTCGCCCGCGGTCTTTCCGGACAGCCCGGCGGCCAAGGCGGGCCTGACCGATGGTGACGTCGTGGTGGCGGTCGACGGCGTGAAGCTTGACCTCACCCATGACCTCTCGGCGCTGATCCTGCCCCATTCGCCGGGCGACACGATCACCCTGCGCGTCCTGCGCAGCAACAGCACCACCGAGCTGAAGGTGACCTTGGGGACGCTTCCCAAGCAGAACTAGGCCGGCCCTCGGTCGCGCCGCAGGGAGGCCTCCACGGTCTCGAGCGTCCCCGGCAGCGGAGCCTTCGGCTTGCGCACGCTGACCTCGACGCTGGTCACCCGCGGCTGCGACTGCAGCACCGCGTCGATGATCGACTGGGCCAGCGACTCGATCAGGCGGAAGCTGGTGTCCTCCACGATGCGCGTTACCTCCCCGAGGACGGCGGCGTAGTCGACGGTGTCGCTCAGCTCGTCGCTGCGTGTCGCGGCCGCCAGGTCGGCCCACAGCGTGACATCGACCTCGAAGGGCTGCGGCTCCATGCGCTCCTCGAGCGTGACGCCGTGGCGGCCCAGGAAGCGCATCCCGCGCAGCGTGATCCGGTCGTGGCTCATGCATTCAGTCTGACGATCGCGTCGGCGACGCGTACGGTCCGGACGATGTGCGCCACGTCGTGGACCCGCACCACGTCCGCGCCCTGGGCGATCGCCAGGGCGACGGTGGCTGCCGTGCCCTCGATGCGCTCCTCCGGCGGCACACCCCCCAGGATTTCGCCGATGAACCGCTTCCGGCTGGTGCCCACCAGCAGCGGCAGGCCGCCGAGCGCGGCCTTCAGCTCGCCGAGGCGATGCAGCATCTCGATCGAATGCGCCGGCTTCTTGCCGAAGCCGATCCCGGGGTCGACCAGCAGCCGGCCGCGCGGCACGCCCAGCGCGATCGCCTCCTCGACGGCCTCGCCCAGCCAGGCGACCACCTCGTCGAAGACGCCGTGCTCGTAGTGCGCTCGCTCCTTGTTGTGCATGAGCACCAGGTGCGCGCCCGATGCCGCGGCCGCGCGCGCCGTGTCCGCGTCATGACGCGCGGCCCACACGTCGTTGACCATCCCGGCACCTGCGGCCAGCGCCTCGCGCGCGACGGCGCCCTTGGCGGTATCAATGCTGATCAGCGCCCGCCCGGCGAACACGCGAGCAAGCGCGGCGACGACGGGCACTGCCATGTCGATCTCGGTTGCCGCGCTGATCGGGGCGTGCTCGCCGTAGACCGATGCCGGACGGGTCGATTCCGCCCCCACGTCGAGGATGTCGGCGCCGGCCTCCACGAAGCCGCGCGCTCGGGCGATCGAGGCGGCCACGACCTGCGCCTGGCTGCTGCCGGCCGGGGCGATGCCGTCCCCGGAGAACGAGTCGGGCGTGACGTTGATGATCCCCATCACGTAGGTGCGGGTGCCCCACGGCAGCTCGATCATCCGGCGTCCGCCTCTCCCTTGAGCAGGGCGCGCACCGCGCCCACGAGGTAGAGCGAGCCCGCCACCAGGATCGGCTCGTCGGGCCGCCGAAGCGACGCGGCGATCTCGAGTGCCGTTCTCGGCGTCGCGGCGCTGCGGGACGCACCGGCGCCGGCGCGCTCCCATCGTCGTGCCAGCTCGGCGGGAAGGAGCGCGGTCGCCTCGTCGACGGCGGTGAACACCGGCCGCGGCTGCAGCGGAGCCAGCGCACGCAGGATGGCGTCCACGCGCTTGCCGCGCATGGCGCCGAAGACCATCACCGGGCGGCGCACGCCGAGCTCGCGGAGGGCGGCGGCCAGCGCCGCCGCCCCCGCAGGGTTGTGGGCACCGTCGAGCAGGACGCGGCCGATGCCCAGGCGCGCGCCGTCGATCAGCTCCAGCCGGCCGGGCCAGCGCGCATCGCCAAGTCCCGCGCGCAGCGCCGCCTCGTCGGCCGTCACTCCGTGGCGCTCATGCAGGGCGTCGAGCAGGGCCAGCACCACCGCCGCGTTATCGGCCTGGTGGCCGCCGAGCAGCCCGATGCGCAGCTCCCGCAGCTCCCCCGCGGGGGTGCGTGCGTCGACCAGCAGGCCGTCCCAGCCGGCGTGCCGCAGCGTGACCTGGTACGCCTGTCGCGCCCCAGCGCGGCGCAGCGGCACGCCCAGCGCGGAGCATCGGTCCAGGATCGGTCGCAGCCCACGACCCGAGGCGCCCGTCACCGCCAGGTCACCTGGCTCGATGATGGCCGCCTTCTCGCGGCCGATGGCGGACAGCGTGCGGCCCAGGTAGCGCTCGTGGTCGTGCTGCACGTTGGTGATCGTCGCCACGCCGAGGTCGGCGGCATGGGTGGCGTCGAGGCGCCCACCCATCCCCACTTCGACCAGCGCGAGGTCGATCCCCGCGCGCGCCAGCTCGGCGTAGGCTGCCGCCGTCAGCACCTCGAACTCGGTCGGCTGACCCAGGCGGCCGGCCACGGCGTCGACCGCCGGCAGGACGTGCTCGATCGCGGCGGCAAACCGCGGCTCGCTGAGTGCCTGGCCGTCGATTGCGATCCGCTCGCGGTAGCTGACCAGGTGCGGCTTCGGCATCGTGCCGATCACCAGCCCCGCCGCTCCAAGCACGCTGCGGGCCATGGCCACCACGCTGCCCTTGCCGTTCGTGCCGGTCACCAGCGCGCCGCGCAGCCCGCGCTCCGGATGCCCGATCTCGTCGAGGATGGCCTCGATTCGCTCAAGACCGAGGCTGATCCCGAAGCGGCCACGCGACCGGAGCGCGGCGACGGCGGCCGCGTAGCTCATCGGTGCGGCTGGTGGCTCAATCCGCCGCGGCGTCGTCTTCGTAGAAGACGCAGTCGTTGAACTGGCCGGTCAGGCACAGGTCGGTGACGTAGCCCGTGTCGAGATGCACCCCCGCGCGCAGCTCGCATCGGCTGACGATGCCCTCCTGCTTCATCAGGGTGCGCAGCATCTGCGGCGCCTGGATCGGGACGCGGCCCTTGGCGGCGTTGGTCAGGTAGAAATGCGGGCAGGTGTGGCGTCGCGGGCGCCCGTAGCCGAGCGGCACGCCGCGTCGCCCGACGTGCACCGTCAAGGGAGGCTTCTCGATGCCGGCGAAACGCTTCTCGGCGATGACGCAGCGGCCGGGCTCGCACTCCTTGTCGTTGTAGCAGCAGGCGCGTTCCGGCCCGACCCCCTCCACCGCCCACAGCTCCCAGCAGGGGCGCCGCAGGATGAAGGCGGGACACCGGTAGCGGATCGTGAGGTCGCAGTTCTCGACCTCCCAGCACATCTGCCGTCGGTCGGCGTCGCGCCGATCCGGGGCGAACGGGTCGGCTCCCTGGCGCCGATCGCTTCCCCTGCGTCGCTCGGTCTTGATGATCATGGGGTGGTTGGGGTGATCCCTCCGTTCACGCGAGGCAGCATAGCCGACTGCGCCAGCGGCATCGTTTCGTGAGGGACCCCCGGCCGCGCAGCCAGCTGCTGAAGGGCAGGGATAGCGCCCTGGCTCAGAGGTAGCTCTTGAGCCGCTCCTCCATGGCCTCCTGGGGCATGTAGCCGACCAGGCGTGCCGCCTCAGCGCCGTTCTTGAACAGGATCAGGGTGGGGATGCTGAAGATGCTGTAGCGCATGGCCAGCTGCTGGTTCTCGTCGGTGTTGACCTTCGCGATCCCCAGCTTGGCGCTGTGAGCCTCGCCGAAGCTCTCGACAACCGGCGAGACGAGCCGACACGGCCCGCACCACGGCGCCCAGAAGTCGACGAGCACCGGCTTGTCGCTGTTCAGCACTTCGGCATCGAAGCTGGATTCGTCGACCGTCATGGGTGACAACATAAGTTCGAGTTGTGACCTCCTGTGAGGCTTGGGCCCACGCATGATAGCCCGATCAGGGCGCGTCGCGGCTCGGGCCAGTCGGAGCGCAGCGCCACGTCCGGTGGTGCGCCTGGTGCGGGACGCTACGTTGCAGTGGGCGCCGGTGTGGGCGTGGGTGGGACAGGGGTCGGGCTCGGCGTGGGTGGCACCGGGGTCGGGCTGGGCGATGGGCTGGGCGTGGGGCCGAGCGACACGACCACGTCGACGGCGCTGTCCTTGTCCACGGGGCTGCCCGGCACGGGGCTGGTGGCGATGACCGTGCCCTCAGGCTGGCCGCTGTTCTCGCGGCTGACATTCCCGAGCCGAAGCCCGACCGCCTGCAGGTTGGCGCTCGCCGTCGGGAGGTCCTGCCCGATGATCCGCGGAACGCTGGCCTGCGGTTTCCCGCTGCTCGGGATGAGCGTCACCTTCTGCCCCTTGCCGACCGATGTGCCGGCAGCCGGCTCGGTGCGGAGCACCTGTCCGTCGGCCACGGCGTCGCTCACCTCGGGGTCACCGACGACCACCGTGAGGCCGAGATCGTTGAGGCGCTGTCGGGCGGCGGTGACGGTCTGGCCCTTCAGGTCGGGGAGGGCAAAGGTCTCGGCCGACGGGCTCGGCGACGACGACGGCGGGCCCAGGCCGGAGAGGAGCTGTGCTCCCAGGAAGCCGATCGTGCCGAGCAGCACAATCGCGAGCAGCGCCAGCAGCCAGATCCACCACGGCTGTCCCCCGCGACGCTGCGCGGCGAGCGGTCGGTAGGGCGGCGGGGCTGCCGGCGCGCGGTCCGACGGCCGCGCGACGCGCGGCGGGATGTAGACCGTCGGCTCGCCGCGCGGTGGCAGGGCCGCCACCGCACCGGCCGGCACTTCGTCGGGATCGTGTTGCCACGCACGCAGTGCCTCGGCGAACGAGCCGGCATCCGGAAAGCGCTGCGCCGGGTCGCGTTCCAGGGCGCGCATCACCACGGCGACCAGGCCGGGGGGCAGGTCCGGCCGATAGCGTGTCGGCGGCGTCGGGTCCTCGTTCAGTCGCTTGAGCGCCACGCCGGCCGCCGAATCCCCTTCGAAAGGCCGGCGCCCGGTGAGCATCTCGTACAGCACGATCCCGAGCGAGTAGACGTCCGATGCGCCGGTGACCTCGTCGCCTCGCGCCTGCTCCGGGCTGAAGTAGTGCACCGATCCGAGCGTCGTCCCCGTCAGGGTCATGGAGGCCTCGCTCACGGCGCGGGCGATGCCGAAATCGGTGACCTTCACCTCGCCGTCGTCGGTGATCAGGATGTTTCCGGGCTTCACGTCCCGGTGGACGATGCCGCGACGGTGCGCCGCCTCGAGTGCCGCGGCCACCCCGATGCCGACGCGCACCGCGTCGTCGATCGGCAACGTCCCGCGGTCCCGGATGAGGCCCGCCAGGTCCTGGCCGTCGACCAGCTGCATGACGATGAACTGGGCGTCGTCCTCGGGGTCGGTGCCATAGTCGTAGACCGACACGATGTTGGGATGCGCCAGCGAACCCGCAGAGCGAGCCTCCTGCTTGAAGCGCGCCGCGAAGCCCGGATCGCCGGAGTACTGCGGACGCAGCAGCTTGACCGCGACCTCACGATCGAGCTGCTGGTCGACGGCACGCCACAGGGTGGCCATGCCACCCTCGCCCAGCGGCGCGATGAGGCGGTAGCGCCCACCGATCAGCCTGCCGATCATCTCCACTCGGTCTATCCCTTCTTGGCGCGTCCACGGCGCAATCGGGGCACAGGGTACCCCGACCGGCGGCCGGGACCGACTCAGTCGCGCAGGTCGAGGCTCCGAATATAGCCTCGGAACTCGTCGGCGTCGTCGGAGTCGAGGGCCATCGACACGTTCGCCTCCAGCCATCCGATGCGGGTCCCTGCATCGTGGCGGACGCCCTCGAACTGGTAACCGAAGACCGGCTGCTCCTGCATCAGCATCTTGATCGCGTCGGTCAGCTGGATCTCGCCACCGGCGCCGCGCGAGGTCTGTTCGAGCATGTCGAAGATCTTGGGGGTCAGCACGTAGCGACCGAGGACCGCCATATCCGAGGGCGCGTCGGCCACCGATGGCTTCTCGACCAGGTCACCGATCTCGTACAGCCGCCCCTCGCTGTGGAGCGGGGCGATGATGCCGTAGCGGCTGACGTCGTCGCGGGGCACCTTCTGAACGGCGACCACCGAGCCACGGTGGTTGGCGTGCGCGTCGATGAGCTGGCGAGTGACGGGGTCACCGCCGCGATTGAGCATGACGTCGTCGGAGAGGAGGACGGCGAACGGCTCGTCGCCGACGAGCTCCTTGGCCATCAGCACCGCGTGGCCCAGGCCGAGCTGCTCCTTCTGGTGCACGAACGCGATCGGCCCGATCTCGCTGATGCGTCGCACCTGGCGCAGCATCTCGATGTCGCCGCGCTCCTCCAGCCATCGGTCGAGATTCGGGTTCGAGTCGAAATGGTCCTCGATGGCGCTCCGTCCGGTGGCGATCACGATGATGATCTGCTCGATGCCGGAGGCGACGGCCTCCTCGACGGCGTACTGGATGATCGGGCGGTCGACGAGCGGCAGGACCTCCTTGGGGATCGCCTTGGTGGCAGGGAGGAAACGGGTGCCGAATCCAGCGGCGGGCAGGACGGCCTTGCGGACGCGCACGATGGTGGACTGTCTCCTAGCGTGTTGGAAGCTGCGAGGCGGCCGCGGCCAGATGGCGGCGTGCAGCGTGCCGCGCGGTTGAAGGACGTCTCAGGGGATGCCCAGTATACCAACCGACCCGGCGGGGCCCCAGCGGCCGGCGATGACGCTAGAATCGGCTACCGATGCTCAAGTCGCTCAAGCGCACCATCCTGGGACCCAGTCGCGACCCGCGGATGGTGGCCTACATCAGCCGCCCGCTGCCACGCTACCTGCCCGATGACGACGTCGTCGCGGCGCTCGACCTGGCGCTGGCCGAGAACCCGAACCCCGACTACCTGGTCGAGACCCTGCAGCCGGCGCTCAAGAGAGTTACCGGGCACGAGTACGAGGTGCTCGACCGATCGACGCGGGACGTGACCGGTGCCTACGCCAGGACCATGGTCATGATCCGCGACGGTGACATCGGCCTGTGGCCCGGCTATGCCGCACGGTCGTACCCGCTCATCCGCCCCTCCCAGAAGGCCGCCGAGACGGCGGCCGCCATCGAGGCCGGGGGCGGCGCCGTGGCGCCGACCCGCAAGCCAGGCTGGGAACCGCCGCCCCCCACGACGCGGAGGGCGCGCGAGACCTCCGACCAGGGCGAGCCGGTCGTGACGGACGCCGAGAGCATCTGACCGATGGGCCGCCAGAACCTGCCGCGCGACCAATGGCTGGAGATCGGCAGCGAGTGCCCGCACTGCGGCGAGCGCATCACCGAGGAGCAGGTCTACTCGCTGCGGCCGATCCCCGACGATCCGAAGCTGGGCCTGCTCTACTGCCTCAACTGCGGGCGCCGGATCGAGATCAACTTCGTCTGAGCGTGGCTGTGGTGCCAGCGCTTGACCCGAATGCATCGGCCAGTCGGACGCACGCGCTACCTGGTGCCCCCAAGGGGATTCGAACCCCTGATCTCCACCTTGAAAGGGTGGCGTCCTAGGCCTCTAGACGATGGGGGCAGCGGCACGACGAATCAGCATGCTACCAAGCGGCGCTGCTGGCGGCGGCGGACGGGTCAGCCGATGTAGAAGAGCAGCACCAGCATCACCGCCCCGGCCAGCGCTCCCGCGGCGAGCAGGATCATCAGCCCGCCGGCAACCGCGATCGCTACCGAGCGACCCGAATATCCGCGTCGAGCCGCCCGCTGCGACCAGATCCAGCCCTGCACGAACAGGAAGATGCCGATCGCCGTGGCGATCAGTGCCGACGCAAGCATCGCGAACACTGACAGGTTGGAGTTCTCGCCCAGGAGCGCCAGGGCCGACAGGCCGCCGGCGATGATCAGCCCCACGATGCCAATGACCAGGTTGCGGACGAACGGATGCATGAGCCGGCCATTCTAGCCATCGCGCCCGCAATCGCCGTGTCTCGACCTGCCCGCGGCGGAAGCCTGCCCGCTCGGTGAGCGCGCGCCTGCTCAGCCGGTACGCAACTTGCACCCGGATACGGATCCGACACGACTTCAGGAGGCGCCCGATGGCGGAGAGCGACAACGGCGGCATGAGCGTACGCGAGGCTGGACGCAAGGGCGGAAAGACGACCCGGCAGCGCTACGGGGCGGAGTTCTACCAGGAGATCGGCCAGAAGGGCGGCAAGACGGTCAGCGAGCGATACTCGCACGAGCATTTCCAGACCATCGGCCGCAAGGGCGGACGCAAGGTCGCCGAGCTCATCGATCGGGCCAAGCGCATGGACGAGAACGCGCCCGAGTCGTAGCGGCGGCGTGGCGGCCGATCAGCGCCAAGGGCTCGCGGTGGCCTCGCCGTCCGCGCATAGACTCGCCCGGGATGCTCCACGCCAGCGCGCCCTTCGGGGATTTCGCAGCAGCAGCCGATGCGATCGGCGCCACCAGCTCCAAGCTCCGCAAGCGCGACCTGCTGGCGGCCTATCTGCGCGATCTCGAACCGGCTGACCTGCCCATGGCGACGACCTTCTTCGCGGGGCGGCCGCTGCCCGGTACCGCGGATCGGCTGGGGCTTGGCGGCATGCAGGGGTCGGCGGCGCTGCTGGCCGCTTCGGGCGCCACGCAGCAGCAGCTCGGCGAAGCCTACCTGCGCCACTCGGACTTCGGCGACGCGGCGGCCGAGCTGCTCGGCAGGCCGGTCGGTGAGCGGCTCAGCCTCGCCGATGTGTCCGCCGCCTACGACGCCATGGCGCACGCCCAGTCCACCGAGCAGCGAATCCGGCTGATGACCGAGCTGTTCGAGCGCGCGACGGCCGAGGAGGCCCGTTACGCGGCGCGGATCGCTGGGCGGGAGATGCGCATCGGGCTGCGCGAGGGACTGCTGGAGGAGGCGATCGCGGCGGCCTTCGAGCGGCCGATCGCGGACGTCCGCCGCGCGCTCATGCTGGTCACCGAGCCCGGTGAGGTCGCCGCCCTGGCGCGCGACGACCGGCTGGGCGAGGCAAGGCTCCATCTCGGCCGCCCCATTCGCTTCATGCTGGCCACGCCGGCGGCCGATGCCGCCGAGGTCATGCGGCGCGTCGGCGACGAGGCATGGATCGAGGACAAGTACGACGGCATCCGCGCCCAGCTGCACGTCAGCGGCGACAACGCGCAGCTCTTCAGCCGGGACCTGAACGAGATCAGCGGGTCCTTCCCGGAGGTCATCGCCGCGGCCGCGGCGCTGGAGGGGCCCCTCGTCATCGACGGCGAGCTCGTCCCGTGGAACCACGGCAGCGTCGGCGACTTCGCCAGCCTGCAGACGCGACTCGGCCGCGTCAGACCGGAACCGGACCTGCTCAGGGCTGTGCCGGTGGCGCTCGTCGCCTTCGATCTGCTGCACGTTCGCGGCGCGGATCTGCTGGACGCGCCGCTGCGCGAGCGCCGGGCCGCACTGGAGGCAGTACAGCTGCCCGAGCGCACCGGCGAACGGATGCTGTACTCGCGCCTCGGCACCGCCCGGACCGCGGCCGAGGTCGATGCCCGCTTCGACGAGGCGCGGGAACGCCGCAACGAGGGGCTGATGATCAAGGATCCCGCATCGGCCTACCAGCCCGGGCGAAGGGGTCTGGGCTGGCTGAAGCTCAAGCGCCCGCTGTCCACGCTCGACTGCGTGGTGGTGGGGGTCGAGTGGGGCCATGGCAAGCGACGCGGCGTGTTGTCCGACTATACGTTCGCCGTGCGCGAGACCGATGGCGACGGTCTGCTGACCATCGGCAAGGCCTACACCGGACTGACCGATGCGGAGATCGCCGAGATGACGGATCGCTTCACGCAGCTGACCGTTCGCGACTTCGGGCGGTACCGCACGGTCGTGCCGGAGGTCGTGGTCGAGATCGCCTTTGACCGCGTCCAGCACTCGGCACGGCACAAGAGTGGCTTTGCGCTGCGCTTCCCGCGCATCGTGCGCATCAGGACCGACAAGGGGCCGGCCGACATCGACGATCTGGCGGCCGTCGAGCGCACCTTCGCGCAGCAGGCCAGCGGCCGCATCCTGCTGGCGACCGGCTCCGGCGGCGAGACGGAGCGCATCGCCGCCACCGGCGAGACCGAGCAGGCCTGAGCACGCTACCATCCCCGCCGTGAGCGACCTCGAGCTGCCCGAGTACGTTGCCCGCAATCGCGCCTACTGGGACGCCCAGGCCGATGCGTACGCCGCGCACGGCGCGCAGGCGTGGGCGTCGAACGATCCGCGCTGGGGCATCTTCGGGGTGCCCGAGGCGCAGCTGCACGTGCTGCCGTCGCAGGTCGCCGGCAGAGACGTGATCGAGTTGGGGTGCGGAACCGCCTACGTCGGATCGTGGCTGGCCCGCCGTGGGGCGCGGGTGGTGGGCATCGACAACAGTCCCCGGCAGCTGGAGACCGCGCGCCGTCTCCAGTCGCAGCATTCGGTCGACTTTCCACTCATCCTCGGCAACGCCGAGTCGGTCCCGTACCCCGACGCCAGCTTCGACCTCGCGATCAGCGAGTACGGCGCCAGCATCTGGGCGGATCCGTACCGTTGGATCCCGGAAGCGGCGCGGCTGCTGCGTCCCGGCGGCGAGCTGACCTTCCTTGTCAACGGCACGATCTGGATCCTGTGCGTTCCAGAGCATGACGGCGTCGGGCCGGCCGAGGACCGCTTGCTGCGCCCCTACTTCGGGATGCATCGGTTCGAGTGGCCGGACGAGTCGAGCGTCGAGTTCCACCTCGGCTATGGCGACTGGATCCGACTGCTGCGTGCGAATGGCTTCGAGGTCATCGACCTGATCGAGGTGCGACCGTCTGAGGGCGCAACCACCAGCTTCGAGCTGACGACGCCCGATTGGGCGCGGCGCTGGCCGTGCGAGGAGATCTGGAAGGCGAGGAAGATGGAGCGATGAACGCGTTCGATCCGATGGCATCCATCTCAATCGGCGCCGTGCAGGTCGAGGTCTACACGACGGCCTACCGGGTCTCAGGCACGACCAGGACACGGCACGCGCGGGTTGCCGACATCCTCAACCAGCTCCCGACCGCGCTGCTCATCGTCGACGATGCCACGGTCACCGAGTATGCCGCGCCGACCGGTCCGCTGAACGCGCCCCAGGTGCTCATCCCGGCCGAACGGATCGTGCTGATGGCCACAGGCGATGCTCCAGTCGAGGCGCGAGCGGAGATGCGGATCCAGAAGCGCGCCGTGCGGGCCGAGCTGCTGGCCCCGCCGTTCAGGGTGCTGGGCTCGGTCCACGTGCCGCAGGGCAGCCGCCCGATCGACGGGCTGCTGAACGCCGCGGACCGCTTCCTGGCGATGACCGACGTCGCGATCAGCTGCGCGCAGTTCCCGGTCTTCGCAGGCTCATTCGGGGTCATCGCCATGCAGCGCTCGATGGCCCATCTGATCGCGGTCAGCGACGACGAGGCACCGGAAGAGCTGCTGGCCGAGGTGCTCGACGAAACGACCGCCCACGATTGGATCCACCACGAGCAGGACTAGAGGCCTTCCGTGACCCGTGTCGGCGCGCCGGCGGGCGGCGCGTCGAGGCTTTCCTCCGAGGCCGCCATCAGGGCATTCACGATCCGCGCGATCTCGGCCGTCTCCAGGCGCTGCACCCTGCCGATGCGCTGTGCCCACCACGGCGCGTTGTCGCAGGTGACGATCTCGTCGTCCGGCTCCTCGAGCACGACCCGGCTGTGGCGCTGCGGAAACGCGATCGCCGGCTGGATCGGCAGGCGCAGGTCCGGGTCGCGCAGGTGCCCCCAGCGCCGGACCGCCTCGCTGACGCGGCCGGCGTCGAACGACGGGTTGGTACGGCACGGGATCCAGCCGCGCCGGGCACGCGCGTCGTACTCCCAGGTCCGCCCGCGCACCCGGTAGCGCCCGTCCCAGTCGCGCACGACCAGCGCCCGAACCGCGCCGGGTCCCACGAGGATCGCGGCAAGGTCACGCGACACGCCGGCCAGGCTGGGCTGGACGACGAGCGCGTAGCTGTCATCGAGGCTCGGTCCGAGGAGCCGGACGAGCGTGTCGGCAAGGCGGCTCTGTGGCGATCGCTGCAGGAGCCGCACGACATATGCGCTGCCGATCCCCAGCCCGAGCGCGGCGGCCACCCCGAGCAGCGCGATCGCACTGGGGCTCGACGACGGCACCATCGCCAGCAGCGTGGCGGCCACCGCCCCGATCAGCAGCATGGCCATCGCCGGCAGCAGAGCGCGGCGCCGCGGGGTGCTGCGCTGGGCCGGACGGATCAACCGCATCGGTGGGCTGCTAGGCTGCCGGCATGGAGAACGAGGTCGTCGCCCGCTTCGTCGATATCGCGCGCATGAAGGTCGAGGTCACCAGCGGCAGCGGCCACCAGGCGGTCATGGACAGCGGCCCCGACGACGGAGACGACGCGGGTGCGCGCCCCATGGAGATGCTCCTGGCCGCCCTGGTCGGCTGCACCGCGATGGACGTCGCCAGCATCCTGCGCAAGAAGCGCCAGCCGCCTGTCAGCTACGAGATCGCGGCGCGCGGCGAGCGCAGCGAGGCGCACCCGCAGGTCTTCGCGCGCATCGTCGTCGAGCATCGCGTCAGCGGCGCACTGGATCCCGAAGCGGTGCGGCGCTCGGTCGAGCTGTCGGCCACGAAGTACTGCCCGGTGAACGCCATGCTCTCGCGGGCGGTCAGCATCGAGCATTGGTATCGGATCGGCGAGGGCACGGAGTCGGTGCTGGCGGTCGTCACCGGGCCGGAGGGGTCGCGCGCCGCCTGACGCGCCAGGCCCCGGGGCGAGTCCATGCGGACCCGCGCTCACGAGGCGTGCCGCATGCCTGTCGGCGCCTCCACTGCCGCGAGCACCGCCTCGCGGAAGGTCGCCAGGTCGAACGGCTTCGGGAGCACCGGGCCGATGTCCTCAAGCTCCGCCAGGCGCTCGCGGGACGCGGCGCTGACGATGACCACCGGGATCCCCGGCCACGCGCTGCGCAGCAGCTCGGTGATGTCGCCGCCGTCGCCGTCGGGGAGCATCACGTCGACCACCAGGAGGTGTGGCAGGGCAAGCTCCATGAGGTCGCCGAGCTCGACGATGCGGGTGCAGATCACGACGCTGAAGCCCAGCTCACGCAGCAGGTCGGCCTCGAGCGCGGCGATGTCCGGATCGTCCTCCAGGACGTACGCGCGCTGCAGCTCGTCGGCGCCCTCCGAGCGGAGGGCGATCGGGTCGTCGGTGGCGGGTTGGTTCATGCGCTCATGTTCGGGGACCCGCGCCATCAGCGGCAATGGCCGCATGGTCCCAGCACGTTGGTCCGATCGCCGTCGGGCGGGGCGCTTGCCATGCGGTTGTATCATACGCGGCCCGCGGCGGAAGACGGCACGGAGGCAGTTGAATACATGGCGCGATCGATGTGGCGTGGAGCGATCCAGTTTGGTCTGGTGACCATCCCGGTCAAGCTCTACCTGGCGACCGAGAGTGGCGGCATCGGCTTCAACATGCTGCACGCCAGCTGCCTGAACCGGATCCAGATGAAGATCTACTGCCCCTACCACGACGAGGTCGTGCCGCGCTCCGAGACCGTCCGGGGCTACGAGTACGCCAAGGGGCGTTACGTGGTCGTGACCGAGGAAGACGTCGATTCCATCCCGCTCAAGACCATGCGTGCCATCGAGATCGAGATGTTCGTGGACGCGCGCAACGAGGCGCACGGCGCCCAGTTCGTCAAGCAGGCCTATTACCTCGAGCCCGATGAGATTGGCCGCAAGGCGTTCTACCTGCTGAAATCGGTCCTGGCCGATGCGGGCAAGTCGGCCATCTGCAAGATCGTGCTCAAGGACCGCGAGCAGCTTGCAGCGCTGAACCCGTACGCCGCCACCATGCTGCTCACCACGCTGCACTGGCCGGACGAGGTGCGCTCCCTCGAGGAGCTGGACCTGCCGGAGGCCGACGTCACCTTCAAGCCCGCCGAGCTGGCGATGGCCGAGCAGCTGGTCGCGTCGATGACCGGCGACTTCTCGACCGATGCGTACCGCGACGACTACCGCCAGGCGCTCATGGCGGTCATCGAGCGCAAGGTCGCCGGCGAGCAGCCGGAGCCGGCGCAGCGCTCGGAGCCGACGAACATCGGCGACCTGATGGCCGCCCTCGAGGCGTCGGTCGCCGCCGCCCGTGAGAGTCGGGCGCAGGCCGCCGTGGAGGAGCCGGCCGAGGCCGAGGCGCCCCGGCAGCGCCGGCGCAAGACCGCCTAGCGCAGGTCGTGCCCGGCGAACAGATGCCGCTCTCGATCGGCCGCGAGTTGGCCCGCCGCCTCCCGGTGCGCATCCGACCCATGCAGCCGGCCGCGATCGACGCGGCGTTCGACGACCCGGGGTACTGGTTCGAACCGTGGTGGCCCGGCGTCCGCGCCTTCGCCTTCGTGGAGGGTGGCGCGCTGCGGCTGCGCGCAGAGGGCCTCAATGACGCGCTGGCGGCGCTCCCGGAGCTCGGCGGCCTGCCCTCGCAGCTGACGGCGGACGGCGTGGTGCTCGACGGCACGCTGCTCGTGCTCGATGACGACGGCCGTCCCGACGCCGATCTGCTGCGTCGACGACTCTCCGCCGGCCATGGCCCCGGCGGCGCCGCCTTCGTGGCGAGTGACCTGCTCTTCGTCGACGGCCTGCCGATGAGTCGGCGTGGCTATCGAGCTCGCCGGCAGCGGCTCGAGGAGGTGCTGCGCAGCGGGGACCGGGTGACGGTCGGCCGTGGTCATGCGGGCGAAGGACTGCTGATGGCCGATGCGCTGCGCGACCTGGGAGTCGCCGAGCTCTCCGCCCGGCAGCTCTCCGCGCGCTACCATCCCGGTCCGGCCGGCGAGGCGTGGCTCCGGGCGCCAAGCGCGGAGCCGGGCTGGAGTCCGCCTCCCGAGCGCCGCCCCTCGCTGGCGCTCATCATGCGGCTGCCGCTCGACTGACGCTCAGCCGGCCGGCGCCAGCAGGGGCTCGAGCAGCCACGGCCAGGGTTGCTGCGTCAGGAGCCGCACTGCAGGCTGGACGTAGCCGTCGCGCGGGTAGATCCGGAACGACGCGATGTCGTAGGTCAAACCCGTGATCTGCGGGCCGCGGTGGCCGATCGCTCCTCCTCGCAGCACGGTGTCCACGGCGGCGACGTGCTCGACCGGCTCGCCCCAGTGGGAGCGCAGCAGCACCGCGATGTCCCATGTCGTGGACTCGTCGCGGAACACGTCGAGCGCGTGATCGAGCGCCTCCTCGGCGGTCGCTCGGTCACCCGCCATGGCGGCCGCCAGGGCGCGTGCCGTGGGGTCCTGGTAGCGCGCCGGCTCGATGGCCTCGCCCGCCGCGCGACGGGCAATGGCCAGGTTCAGCTCGCCGGCCGTCTGGCCGATCTCGACCGGCAGGTCATTGCCGACCTCCACGGGGCGTGGCCATGGAACCGCGAAGCTGGTCGACAAATTCGTGAGCAGCGAGAGGTGGTACGCCTGGTCGGCGGCCTCGGTCTCGCCCAGCCGATCAAGCACCAGGGCAGCGTTGGCCAGCTCGATGCCGAAGAGCGACGCCGTGTCCACGGCCCGGTGCGCGGCATGCGACGCGCAGGCGTCGTCCCCCGTCTCGAGGCACAGGATGGCGAGGTTGGTCCACGACGGGCCGTCACCGGCGTTCAGCTTGGTGGCACGTTCTGCGGCCACCCGCGCTGTCGCGTCGTCGCCGGCCATGTCCGCCGCCACGCTCAGGGACTTTGGGCCGGACGGATGCCATGGGTCGAGCGCGACCGCGTCTGCGAACCATGCTTCCGATGCCGCCCAGTCCTGGTTCGACGCCGCGTCGGCGCCGAAGCGGTAGTCGACGGCCGCGGCGTCGCCGGCCAGCATCACCACGACCAGCGCCGCAGCCGCGACGCCGCCGCCCACGGTCAGCGGCCACTTCAGCCGCAGGCCCCGCCAGGTGACCGCGCCAGCGTCGGCCAGCACCAGCGCAACCAGCAGCAGCAGCAGCAGGTTGAAGCCGGGCAGGAAGGTCAGG
Organism: uncultured Chloroflexia bacterium; assembly: GCA_963716585.1. Classification (GTDB taxonomy): domain Bacteria; phylum Chloroflexota; class Limnocylindria; order QHBO01; family QHBO01; genus JAICUY01. The sequence goes on along the minus strand of CAVQTN010000002.1, from coordinate 604,701 downwards.
TCCTCGAACAGGGATGAGACGGCGAAGCCGCTGAGTACGGCGAAGGCGCTGCGCCCGGCCGGCGTGCGGGTGCGCCACGGTCCGGCGACCATCACGAACACGACGAGCAGCAGCAGGGCGGCAGCCACCCCCACGACGCCGGCGTCGCCCAGGATGCCGAGCAGGATGTCGTGCGAATGCGGCTGTCTCACCGGGAAGCTGAGCGCCGGTGCCGCGGCCTGCCGTGCCCAGGGCATGCTTCCCGGTCCGATGCCGGTGAAGGCATGCGGCGCCCAGGCAGCCAGCGTGTCGCGCCACAGGTAGCCCCGGTAGATGAGCGAGGTGACCGCGGTGAGCCGCGGCGCGATGATGGCCAGCGCCGCGGCGCCGGCGAGCAGCCCGAGAAGGGTCAGGCCGACCACGCGCGGGGTCCACTGGCGCGGCGGGCGCACGCGCCGGATCGAGGGCAGGGCGAGCACCGCCGCAGCGCCGGCCACGGCCAGCCACGCGGAGCGCGAGCCGGAAAGCAGCGTCAGTGGCACGCCGACAACCAGCAACCCGACCTGCACCCAGCGTCGCACGCGCGGCTCGGCGATGAGGAAGGTCAGCGGCAGGACGCCGAGGATGACGAAAGGCGGCACGGCGACCGAGCCGAAGGGCGTTCCCTCGTGGCCAAGCCGGATCGGCGGCAGGCCAGGCCCGCCGACCACGATCCATTCTGCACGACGTACCAGCATGGCCGCCAGGGTGCCGGCCGAAAGGAGCAGGATCGGGACGGCGGCCAGCATGGCGGTGAGTGCGGGCCGATGGCGCAGCACGACGAGCGCGACCGGCAGCATGGCGGCGCTGGCCAGGATCGCGGCGAGCGAGCGCAACGAAAGGCCATGATTCTGGGCAAGCAGGGTGGCCAGCCCGAATGCCGCCAGGAGCAGCAGGATCGGCAGGTCGAGGCGCGTCCGCGGCAGCTCGAGCCCGCGCACCGCCAGGAACAGCATGGCCGCGACAGCGACGAGCGCGCCGACGTGCAGCAGCAGCTGGAACCGAGCGTCCCACAATGCGCCGTCCCAGGCGACGTAGCTCCACAGCGCCAGGCCCGCGGCGACCGCCAGGAGCTCGAGCCGGGTACCGCTGCTCACGTTCGCCGGACGTCGTCGCCGAGGATGGCCAGCGCGCGCTCGAGCTTGGTGCTGGGATCGGGCGTCAGCCCGTCGATGGCGCGCAGGGCGGCTTCGAGCGCTGCGAGGCTGTCCTCGTGCGATTCGGGGCGCAGCTCGAGCTCGACGACGCACGCCGATCCGGCCGGGATGTCATCGCGCCGGACCTCGACGCGGTCGAGGCTCAGCGTCCCGATCGTGGCGCCGTCGACCCGCACGTCGCGCTCGGTCCGCTGCTGAAGCAGCGCCAGGCGCTCGACGAGCGGCTGCCCGCGACGCAGCTCATCGACGAAATCGCGCGCCGGCGACGGTGGCCATTCGTCGACCTCGCGGGTCGGCCGTGCCGGTCCCTCCAGCTCCGGGCGTCGATGCAGCGCCGCATTCGCGCCGAGGTCGTCCTCGGCGGGCCCCTTGAGCGACACGATCGTGCGTTCGCCGCGCGTCCGCAGCCGGCATGCCCAGCGCTGGGCCGCGAAACGGCCATCCGCGGTGTCGAGGTAGCGGTCCTGCTCATCGACTCGCTCCGCCGGGCCGAGCTGTGCGGGACCCAGCCGATCGAGGATCGCGAGATGTTCGAGCGGCTGGGCCCCATCGGCCGAGAACTTCAGCTCGACCTCAACCGGCATGCGGCACCGTGCTCGGCCCATCGACGTAGCGGGCAGCGGCCGCGCGCACGGCTCGCGCCACCGCGTCGCGCAGTGCCGGCGGCTCGAGCACTTCCACGGCGTCGCCCCAGGACAGGATCCACGGCTGGATCTCGACGATGCCGGCCACCTGCACGCTGAGCTCCATCCCCCCGTCGGGCAGCGGGCGCACCTCCTGGGAGCGGTGCCAGATCGCCTCCTGGACCCGATGTGCAACGGAGCGATCGAAGCGCAGCCGGATGGTCTCGGTCGGGGTGTTATCGGAGGACCAGATCCCCCAGCTGTGCTCCAACCACTTTTCCGGATCGAAGTCGGAGGCGATCTCGTAGCGCTCGAGGGTCAGGACGGACGAGCGGATGCGTTCGATCTTGTAGGTGCGCATGGCGCCGGCCGGCTCGTCGAAGCCGATGAGATAGACGCTGTGCGTCGCGCCATCGGGCTCCAGAAAGTAGGGACGGACGCGGGTCGTCTTGCGGTCTCCGTCGAATGCCTCGTAGTCGATCTGCACCACCCGGCCCTCGGCCCAGCCGCGCGCGACGTTCGCGAAGTTGCGGGTGAACGGCTCGTTGGCGCCGTGCGCACCCACGGCCAGCATCGACGCGCCGACGTGCCGCGCGATGGTCTGCGGCAGCAGGTCGGCCAGCTTGGTGAAGGCGCTGACCACGACCTGGTCGTACTCGTCACTCCAGCGCGTGATGAGTCGCGCGGCGAGGAAGAGCACGATCGCCTCGGGCACCGACAGGTGGAGCGGGGGCAGGAAGTACCTCTTGTCGATGCCGTAGCGTCCCCGGCCAGCCTCGAACACCGGGATCGACAGCTCGTCCTCGAGGGCGCGGATGTCGCGGTACACGGTCCGCCGGTTCATCCCGGTCAACCGCGCGATCTCGTCCACCGGCACGCCCGCGTCGTCGTTGCCGCGCGAATAGAGGATCGACGCGACGCTCAGCAGCCGCGCCAGCCGATCGCGCTTGCGGCCGATCCGGTCGTCGGCGGGATCCCAGCCCTCTTGCATCGGCCGATGATACCGGCGGCAATGCCGTCAGGAAGATGACGGTGATGCCCGGCGGGCTTGTCAGGAGGCCGGGCTGCCCGACGGACTTCCCGATGGCGACCCGGGTGGGCTGCCGCTCGGGCCGGCGCTCGGCCGCGGGCTCGGCGTGGGCGCGGGCTCGCCAGGCAGGGCGGCGAGCAACGCCCGGTTGATGCGGTCGTTCGTGCCGATCATGAGGAACACGTAGTCGCCGGCCGCCCAGGTGTAGATCATCGTGCCGGCCGCGGTGGCGTTGTCCTCCGGGCGAACCCAGACCACGTCGCCACCGATCGTCTTGCGCGCCCAGGCCTCGGGATGCAGCCCGGCGATGCCGACGAGGCGGCCGGCGGTCGCCAGGTAGGGGCGCAGGTCGGCGGTCGTCACCGGATCACCACTCAGTCGCATGGCGTACAGCGACAGCAGCCGCGGCTCGATGTAGGCCAGGACCAGGGAGCTGAAGCGAACGCCGATGGCGCCGTAGGCTGGCGCCACGTCGCCGGGCGTCATGCCGTAGTCGTCCGGCAGCGGCTTGACGATCCTGGCCCCGGCCACGGTCGCCGGGATGAGCGCCTCGAGCTCGGCGTCCGGGGGATTGGTGTACGACGGCGTCGGGGATGGGGTCGGCACCGGAGATGTGGTCGGCACGGGGCTCGGGCGTGCCGTTGGTGACGCGGACGACGCATCCGGCGCGCCCGTGGGGTTCGTGCTGGCACAGGCCGCCAGGACCAGGCTCGCCACTGCGATCGCCGCCAGGGCGGGCCTCGCGCGGCGCAGCAGGGCGGGGCAGAGGGTCGACATGGGAGCGGCGATCATAGCATCGCCCCCGGTCAGGCCGCGCCGGCAACCTCGTCGTCCGCGACGTCGGATGGCCGCCCTGCGTCGGATGGCCGCCCTGCGTCGGATGGCCGCCCCGCGTCGGTATCTCGGCGCCGTGGATGGGCGACCGGCCGCGATCTGACCGCCTCGGCGAGCCCGTCCATGACGTCGCTGCGGAACCGACGCCGCTGAGAGCGCAGCTCCTCGAGCGCAAGCCGGTTGGACAGCCGTTTGCCGCCGGCCCCGCTGGTCATCACATCGAAGACATTGACGGCGGCGACGATCTGCGCCGCCAGGGACATCGTCCGGGCCGTGGCGCCCGCGCGGCGGCTGGCGCGCATGATCTCGTCGATCGCGGCCAGCGACGGAATGCCCTGCAGCTCGGCCGTGGCGACCAACTCCAGCCCGTGTAGCCGCGCGGCGAGCTCGATGTTGCGCGCATCGTTCTCGGAGCAGCCCATGTGCGCCGCGACGGCGCCGGCCAGGCGCCCGACCCGGTTCGCATGCCCGCGGCTGTCGGCGCCCCGCGCATCGAGGGTGCGCGTCATGCCCAACAGGGCGTCGCGCACCGTGGCGTCCTCGACCTCGCCCGAGATGCGCACCACGTGCTCGACCAGGTGCTCGACGCTGCGTGGCTCATCGGCGCCCAGGAGCGCGGCGCGGGCAAGCTGATCGAGGGTGCCGCGCAGGTCACGCATCTCGCGCGGCACGTCGGCAGCGAGCATGACGCGGTCCTCGCCGGACTGCTTGCCGAAGTAGAGGGCGGTGTCGGCCGCACCGATCAGCGTGTTCTTATCGTCGGCGTCGAGCGGCCAGCTGCCGACGCCCACGGTGATGGTCACCGGGCTCAGCTCCTTGGCCGTCTTGCGGGCCACGGCCCGCCGGACGCGCTCACCGATCGACGCGGCGGTGGTGGCATCGACGCCACGCAAGATGAGGGCGAACTCGTCGCCTCCGTACCGGTAGACCCGGTCGTTGGCCCGGGCCGCGCCTTGGATGGCGTCGCCGATGGCCGTCAGCAGCGCGTCGCCTGCGGGATGTCCGAGGCGGTCGTTGTAGGCCTTGAAGTTGTCGAGGTCCATCATCAGCACCGAGACCGGCTCGTCGTCCGATGCCGCACTCGTCGCCTCCGAGAGTGTCGGCCAGCTGGCGCTGGAAGGCGCCGTGGTTGCCCAGGCCGGTGAGCGCATCCGTCTCGGCGCGCTGTCGGATGATCTCCGTCTCGTCGGCATTGCGCAGCGCGATGGAGGCCTGGCCGGCGAACAGCTTGACGAGCTCCAGGTCGTGGTCGCTGAAGTAGATTTCTGGGCCGCCGACGCGGCTGATGTTCAGCGAGCCGGTCACCACGCCATCGCTGATCAGCGGCACGACGATGAGCGCCTCCGGATCATCCGGCGTGCCGGGGATCTGCGCCACGCGCGGATCCGCCAGGGCGTCGTTGGCCATCACCGCCTGGCGGTGATCGACCGCCCAGCCCATCAGCCCGTGGCCGAACGGCGGGCTATAGCGTGCCACCTGCTCGGCGTGACGCTCGCGGGCGAGGACCGGCAGCAGCATGCGCTGCACGTGGTCGGCGCGGTAGATCGACAGGTTGTCGTAATCGACGACGCTCTTCAGGCCGTCGGCGATCGAGCTCGAAGACGCTCGCGTGGTCGAGCGATCGCGAGCAGCCGCTCGTTGATCTCCAGCAGCCGGCGCTGCGAGTCCAGCTGTCGCGCGAGCTCCGCCGACTGCTCCTCCATGCGCTCGTAGGCGGTCGCGTTGGCGATCGCCTGTGCCGCGTAGCCGGCGAAGATCGTCATCGTCTGCAGGTCGTCATCGGTGAACTGGTTGACGCCCAGCTTCGAGAGTGCCAGCACGCCGACTGCCCGCTGCTCGTAGAGCATCGGCACGACGAGCATCGACTCTTCGATGTCGTCGGTCCCGTCGATGGTGTGGCCGCGATCGTCGGCCAGCGCGTCGTTGATCAGCATCGCTTCGCCGGTCTCGGCAACCGTGCCGGTGAACGAGCCTGGGCCGATGTCGACCTTCAGCCGCTCCTCGAAGTCGCCGTCGCCGAGCAGGCGCCGGGTGTACGCGACCGGGTCGCAGGTGCGGGACGCCCAGTCGACGGTGTAGATCCGGATGTCGTGGTACTCGGCCAGGGTGCTCGCCTCGGCGACGATCGCATCGGCGATGGATTTCACATCGGTCAGGCGGTTGAGGCGTGCCGACAGGTCCTGGATCGATTGCATGCGCGCGGCCTGCTCGGCCACCGACCGGTAGAGCCGTGCATTGCTGATGGCGACCGCTGCCTGGTTGGCGAAGGCCTGGGCAAGGGCCAGCTCGTCCTCGGGCCACTCGTGGACGCGCGCATGGTAGAGGCCCAGCACGCCGACGGTGCGGTCGTGCGACACGAGCGGCACCAGGCAGGCGGTGCGTATGCCGTCGGCGGCGTATACGATCGCGCATGATTCCGACGTCGTCGCGGGTGTTGGCGTCGTCGACGACGTAGGTGCGCCGGTCACGGATGGCGTACACGCCCAGCGACGGGCTGTCGAGGGTCAGCTCGTTCACGGCTGCCTGGAATTCGGCACTGATGCCGCGCGACGCCGCCGGCTCGAACGGATGCTGCGCGTCGTCGGTGATCAGCCACAGGCCGGCCTTGTCGGCGTCGAACAGGTTGCGGGTGCGGTCGATGATGTCGCTCAGCACGACCGGCAGGTCCAGCTTTCCCGTGAGCTCCTGGGTGATGCCGCGCAGCGCTCGGGCTCGGGTCAGCTCGCGGCGCACCCGGGTCAGCAGGTGGGCGCTGTGGATCGCCACTGCCACGGCGTTCCCCGCCGTGCGCAGGAACGGGAGGTGCGACTGGCCCAGCAGCCCGCCGGGCTCGTCGGCGATCAGCAGCACGCCGAGCAGCTCACCCGCGGCTCGAAGAGGCAGCCGTACCTCGGTCAGCGAGCTCCGGTGGCCGTCGGCAGCGGCGACCGACTCGACCCCCGGCGCGGCGTCTTCGCCCTCCAGCTCGATGCTGGCCGCGGGCGCCACGCGATAGCCGGCATGCGTTTCGAGGCCAAGGCCGCCGTTACGAACGAGATAGATGGCCAGCCGCGGGTAGTCGAAGCGCGAGCGAATTGCCTCCAAGGCGACTCGGCAGACGGCCGACACACTGGAGGCAGCGGCAGCTCCCTGGCCGAGGCGGGCGAGCACAGCCAGCTCCGCCTCACGCTGCTCATCGCTGATGGGCAGCAACGGCTCGGAGCCGCCAGCGCCCTCGCCCAGCAGCCGCTCGACATCGCCGCGACGGTAGCGACGGTCACCGCGCGGATTGATGCGGTAGGCGGTCAGCCGGCCGGCATCGGTCCAGCTGCGGATGGTGTTCGGGTGGACGCCGAGCAACGCAGCGGCCTGGGCGACGCTGATCAGCGCGTCGTCGGCGGCGCGGTCGCGAGGTGGATTGGCCACTCGTCAGTCTCCGCTGTGCGTGCCGGCTCCCCTGAATCCCGGATGGAAGTTCTGGTAGGTGCCGTGCAATGGATGCTAGAACTGGCAAGCCGCGCAGCCGATGACCCGTTCGTACCGATCCACCCCTGTACAAGCGTCGTCGCTGGCCGGCACGCCGAGATGCGCCTGGGGTCAGCCCAGGACGATCAGGGCGGCGGCCAGGCCGATGACGGTCAGCAGCGCCCCGCAGAGCATCGCCAGCACGGCGATCGGCACCCAGCGGCGACGCGGCCCGCCCAGCAGCCGCATGGCCTCGTCCAGCTCCATGGTCGAGATCACGTACCCACCCGGCGGGGGTTGCATGCGGACGCCCGCGCCGTCGCGCTCGACCCGGGCCAGCACGAGTAGCCGATCGATGACGCCGATCATCCGCGTCTCGGCCCGCGCTGCGGTGATCGGTCCCGCCTGCGTCTCGAGCCGCGCGATGGCCGGCTGATATGTCTCGTCCAGGTCGGCCGGCGAGCCGTTCCATGTGTGCGGTATGGCGATCAACGGCTCGGCTGCCTGGGCCGGATCGACGGTCAGCGCACCATCATGGTCCCACAGCTGGAAGCTGCGCGTCTCGCGCCGATGCTCGATACTGCGCCAGCCCTTCCGCGTCCGCACCTCGACGTCCCGGTGCCACGCCACCAACCGCTCGTCGTTGTCACTGACCAGGGGATCCGCACAGCGGACGCGGCCTGCCAGGCGCACCGGCCTTGCAGGAAGCTCGGTGGCGTCGAGGAGCGTGCCGACCTTCATCTCGCGGGCGCCGCCAAGGCGTCGCGCCATGCTGATCCGCGCGCCGCTGCCCTTCAGTGTCAGCAGCCCGCCGATCAACAGGACCAGGCCGAGAAGGGCAGCGAGGAGCGAAAGAACGAGTGCCGGGGGCATTGAGGCGAGTATATCGGCGCACGTTCAGGCCGGGAATGGTGGCTGCCCCGCCGTCCATCACGGCCACGGCTCGAGCACGTTGGCAAGGTGTCGGGCGGGTGCCTCGGCCCACTCGTTCCATTCTTCCTGCGTGGACTCGGTCAAGGCCTCCCACCAGCCGAATGAACGGTTGACCGGCTGGGTGACGAACGCCGCAGCGAGCAACTCACCAAGCTCGTCGAGCGCCAGCAGGTCGGCCCAAGGCTCGTGGTATGCGGCCACGAGCCTTTGCCACGGGATCAACGAGTCATCGTGGGTGATGGCCCAGGGGATGCAGAGTGACTCGAGCGGGTGCGCCCACTGCGCGTCACCGAAGTCGAAGATTCGACCGTCGAGGGCGAAGACATTGGCCGTGTGAAGGTCGCCGTGCTGGAGTGTGGCGGGGAGCGGGGCGCCTGCCAGCAGGCGGGCCGCAGCGTCGACGTCATCACGCGCCGTCTCGAGCCTCTCGATCACCTCTGCCCTGATGTTGGCGGGGTCGTCCACGGGCCGATCGCGCAGAAGCTCGACCATGCGGTCGAATCTGGCGGGGACCGTGGCCGGGGCACAGTCGGGAACCCGGACGGCGAGCACGTCGCGCTCGTAGTCGGCGACGAGCCGCTGCAACCTAGCCGCGTCCGCCAGCACTCGCTCCCAGTCGGCAAGCGTCGGCGCATGGCTTTCGCGGAGCGTCCTGCCCCGATCGCGCGTCAGCATCCAACCGCGTTCATGATCGACCGCCAGCGGCTCGTCCACGTGGTCGGGCGAGAGTCGCGCAAGCAGCGCCTGGAGGGCGGGCTCGAACGCCTGTGCGGCGCAGTTCGCCTTGAACCAGATGGTCCCGTCCCCGGTGGGCGCCACGAGCTGGGTCGACCACGGTCGCACGCGCCGCTGCTGGATCTCTCCGGTGCGGCCGATTCCGCGTCGCGCGAGCTCCTCGTCGATCCACGTGTGGGCGTCGGCCCGCCACTCCGCCGCGGTCACCCTCTCCGAGAACGGTTCCAATGCCTCATAGCTCCCGTACGTCCACGACCGATGCAGCGGCCGCGCGCGCCAGCGCCGCAGGATCGACGCCGAACACGGCGTCCGGCAGGCCTGCCGCGGCCCACACGGCCGGGTGCGAGAGAAGGGCGCGGTCCATCACGACGGTCAGCGTGGTCGCGTGGCCGAGTGGCGGCACGCCGCCGATGGCGTAACCGGTCGCCGCGCGCGCCTCGTCTCCGGTCGCGCGACGGACCTCGGTCGCGCCAAGCTCGGAGGCCAGCAGCGCCGGATCCAGCCGGTCGGCGCCGGAGACCAGCGCCACCACCGGCCTGCCGTCGGCCATGAAGACGAGCGACTTCACGATCTGGCCGACCTCGCAACCCACCGCGCGAGCGGCATCGGCGGCGGTACGCGTGCCCGCGGGGTAGCGCGAGACGCTGATCGCCAGGCCCGCGGCGGCCGCGGCGGCCACGACCCGGGCAACATTCGGATGTTCCATGCGCGCCCGATGATGCCAGAGCGTGCTAGCCTCATCGGGACAAACCAGGGAACGACAGGGGAGCGCGCAAGCGCTGAGAGTGCGGATCACCGCAGACCCTCGAACCTGATCTGGGTCATGCCAGCGCAGGGAGTCGGGTGGACCGCCACGGCGCGCCGCGAGGGTGTGCCCCTTCGCCGTCCTTTGACCGATGCGACGGAGGCTCATATGCAGGCGGTGATCGTCGCCGGCGGCGACCCGGACCCGAGTGACGCGCGCTGGCTGGCGGATGCCGACCTGCTCGTCGCCGCCGACTCCGGCGCCTGCTGGCTCGACGAGCTCGGGGTCACGCCCGACCTGCTGGTCGGCGACCTTGACTCGATCGGCGAGCCGCTGCTCGCGTCGTCTGGAGGCGGCCGGCGTCCCGATCGAGCGGCACGCAGCCGACAAGGACGAGTCGGATGCCGAGCTGGCGCTGACCCGCGCCGCCGCATCGGGCGCTGATGCGATCGTGATCCTGGGCGCGCTCTCGGGGAAGCGGCTCGACCACGAGCTGGCCAACCTGCTGCTCCTCGCGGACCCGGCGTGGTCGGGGCGCGACCTGCTGCATCGTGCGCGGCGCCACGACGGTACGTGCGCTGCACGGCGGCGCGTCGCTGGAGCTCACCGGTCAGCCGGGCGACATGGTCACGCTGCTGCCGGTGAGTGGCGACGCGCAGGGGGTCACCACCGACGGCCTGCGCTATCCGCTGGCCGACGAGGAGCTGCGCCTTGGGCGTTCGCGGGGGCTGTCCAACGTGGTGGAGCGTGCGGGGGCATCGGTCTGGCTGGGAAGCGGAACGCTGCTGGTGGTCGAGACCCGGCAGCAGGGAGAAGGCACATGAACCAGGCACAGGCGTCAGCCGGCTGGCGCACGGTCGATATCGTGGTCGCGGCGGTCATCGCCGTGGCCTTCGGGGCGGTCTTCCAGGCGTGGAACCTCTTCTGGGAAGGGCTCAAGCCCGTCTTCGTGGCATTTCCGCCGCTGCAGGGCGTCATGTACGGCGTCTGGCTGCTGCCGGCGGTGCTCACCCCGCTCGTCATCCGCAAGCCCGGCGCGGCGCTGTTCGGCGAGGTGGTGGCGGCCGGGGCATCGGCCCTGTTCGGGGCGCCATGGGGCCTGCTGACGATCGTGTACGGCCTGGTCCAGGGCGGCGCGGCGGAGCTCGTCTTCGCCATGCTCGGTTACCGGCGCTGGAACGTTGGCGATGGCGATCATCGCCGGCGCGGCTGCCGGCCTGGCGGCCGCCCTGCTCGACCTGGTGCTCTACTACCCGAGCTGGGCGGCCGGCTGGCAGGTCGTCTACGCGGCCCTGGTGACACCCAGTGCGGCGCTCATCGCCGGAATCGGTTCGTGGCTGCTGACCCGGGCGCTGGCCGACACCGGCGTTCTCTCGCCGTTTCCCTCCGGTCGCTCGCAGCGCACCATCTGATCCGCCTCGTGCTTGTTGGCCTGCTTTGATGGATCGATGAATCCTGCGGCGACCGTTCGGGCGCGTGGCTGGGGCTGGCGGCACGCTGGGCGCCGCGAATGGGCGCTGCGCGGCCTGGACCTGGCGATCCGGGCCGGGCGAGCGGGTGCTGCTGCTCGGCCCGTCCGGCGCCGGAAAGTCGACGCTGCTGGCGGGGCTCGCGGGACTTCTCGACCCGTCTGGTGGCGGCGAGTCGGAAGGCGAGCTGCTGGTCGACGGCATGCCCCCGGCCGCAGCGCGCGACCGTGTCGGGATCCTCGTCCAGGATCCGGAGTCCGAGATCGTCATGGCCCGCGCCGGCGACGACGTGGCATTCGGGCTCGAGAACCGATGCGTGCCGGCCGCCGAGATCTGGCCGTCGGGTCGATGCGGCGCTGGCCGCGGTCGCGTTCGCGTACCAGCGCGATCACCGCACGGCGGCGCTCTCGGGCGGCGAAAAGCAGCGGCTGGCGCTGGCGGGGACCCTGGCGCTGGGGCCGTCGCTGATGCTCCTCGACGAGCCCACCGCCAACCTCGATCCCGAGGCGGCAACCTCGGTGCGGGCCGTGCTGGGGAGCGCGCTCGAGCGCCTGGGCGCCACGCTGCTGATGGTCGAGCACCGCGTCGAGGCGGCACTCCCGCTCGTCGGTCGCGCCGTGGTGCTCGAGGCGGGCGGCGGCGTGGTCGCCGACGGCCGGCCCAGGGAGGTGTTCGCGACCCGTGGCGACGCCCTGGCCGAGGCCGGCGTGTGGGTGCCCGACGTGCCGCTGCCCTTGCCCCCGCGCCGCGAGCGACCGCCTGCCGCGACGCTGCTGCTCGCCGAGCAGGTCGGGTTCAGCTACCCGGGCGCGGCCGGGGCTGCGCTCGCGGGAGTCGACGGAGCCGTCCGTTCCGCGGAGGCGCTCGCCATCCTGGGACCCAACGGCAGCGGGCAAGTCGACCCTGGCGCTGCTGCTGGCCGGCCTGCTGCGGCCTTCGGCGGGAGCGGTGGTCGCCGGCGAGGCACTGCGTCGCGGCCATGGTCACGAGCCGATCTGGCGCTGGCCGGCGCGCCAGCTGGTGGCGGCCATCGGCACCGTCTTCCAGGACCCGGAGCACCAGTTCCTGACCGGGCGCGTGCGGGACGAGCTGCTGCTCGGGCCGATGCGCGCCGGCGTCGCGGAACGGGTGGCGGCGCGCCACGCCGACGAGCTGCTGGAGCGCTTGCACCTGGGTCCCTTGGCGGATGCCAACCCGTTCACCCTGTCCGGCGGCGAGAAGCGACGGCTGTCGGTGGCGACCGCACTGGCTGCGGCGCCCTCCGTCCTGATCCTGGACGAGCCGACCTTCGGGCAGGACCGCCGGACGTGGATCGAGCTCTTGTTCCTGCTGGCCGCACTGCGCGACTCCGGCCGTGCCCTGGCCTTCGTCACCCACGACCTCGACTTCGCCGATGCCCTCGCCGACCACGCCCTGCGCCTGTCCGGCGGCCACGTCAGCTCACAGACCGATGCAGCTCTTCGCCCCGCTCGTTCCTGACCCGGCGGCGCCGCTGGCGCGCGCCAATCCGGTTGCGAAGCTCGGCGCTGCCGCGATCCTGATGCTCGCCTGCTTCCTGTCGGTCGACCTGCTGACGCCGGGGCTGGTGTTGGCTGCCGAGCTTGCCGCCGTGGCGTTCAGCGGCCTGCGCCCCGGCACGCTGCTGCAGCGCGCCTGGCCGCTGCTCGTCGCCGCGTTGGGCATCGGGCTGGCGAACGCCCTCTTCCCGGCCGAGGGGTCGGGGGCCGTGCTGCTGGCGATTGGACCACTGTGGCTGACGACCGGCAGCCTGCTCGTCGGGCTGGCGCTGGCGGTGCGGCTGTTGGGCATCGCCTTCGTCGGAGTCCTGGCCCTGGCCACGACCGATCCCACCGACCTGGCCGATGCCCTCGCCCAGCAGCTGCATCTCTCGCCGCGCTTTGCCATCGGTGCGCTCGCGGCGGTGCGGCTGCTGCCGCTGCTCGCCGACGAGTGGCAGATCCTGTCGCTGGCCCGCCGGGCGCGCGGCGTCGAGGCGGGGCGCTCGCCAGTCGCCGCCGTGCGTCTCTTCGCCGGGAAGCTGCTGGCGCTGCTGGTCGGCGCCATCCGGCGCGGGACGAGGCTGGCGATGGCCATGGATGCTCGCGGCTTCGGGACACGTTCGTGCCGTACGTGGGCAAGGCCGCAGCGGATGCGAGCCGCAGACTGGCGGCTTCTCCTCGGCGCGTTGTCCGTTGCGGTCGCAGTCACGGCGGCAAGCGTCGCCGCCGGCAGCTGGCGCTTCCTCTTCGGATAGCTTCCCACCGGTTCAGCCCCCCATCCGTCACCGCGCTGTGATGCCCCCTTGAATGAGGGCCGCGCCGTCAAGCGGGGGCTTGGAACGCCTCCAGCCAGGTCGGCTCGTGGGCGGCGCCGACGTATCGCGCCGGATCGAAGGGTGTCAGCGACAGGGTCCCGCTCGCCGAACCTGATGCGATCAGCTCGGCGAGCAGGACGCCCATGATCGGCGCGTAGGGCAGTCCGTGGCCGGTGAAGCCGCAGGCCAGGTAGCCGCCGGGCATCGGCCGCCCCTCGGCATCAGGCAGGGGACCGACCATCGGGATCTCGAGCGAGGCGAAGTCGAGCAGCCCGGCCCACGCGCGCACCACGCGCCCGTCGCGCAGCGCAGGATGCAGGCGCACGAGCAGGGCGGCCAGCAGCGGAGGCACGCTGGGCCGGACGCGCATCGAGTACGAGCCCATGCCCATCCCCTCGTCCGCCGCCGCGAAGCCGCCGATCAACACCTCGCCGCTGCGCATCTGGCGCCAGTACTCGTTGCAGCTGTTCGTCTCGAATCCGGGGCCGAGCAGTGGTGGCAGCTGCTCGGTGACGAGCACGTGCTCGCGGATGGGGGTCAGGTTCCGGCCGACGTCGGAAACCAACGCGGGGGTCCAGGCGTTCGTGGCGAGCAGGACGGCATCGGCCGCAACGTCGCCGGCCGAGGTGGCGACCCCGGTGACCCGCCCGCCGGACTCGATCAGGGCCTCGACGCGCACCCCGGTCAGCACCGTCGCGCCGCCGCGCTGTGCAGCCTCGAGTAGCCCGTAGACCAGCCGAAACGGGTTGAGCTTGCCGTCGCGCGGCGTCCACTTCGCGGCCCGAACCGCCGCGACGTCGAGCGCCGGCGCGAGCTCGGCCAGCTCGTCGAGGCCGATGACCCGCACGTCGAGCCCCTCGGCCGCCTGGGCGTCGGCCATGGCGCGACCGTGTGTCTCCTGGGTCTCGGTCATCAGCAGGTCGAGCGATCCGAAGCGGTCCCACTCGATCCCGCCCGGCAGCGCAGCATCGAGCTCCTCGAGCAGGTCGAGCGAGCGCGTGGTGTAGTCGAGGATCGACCGACCGCCGGCCTGCTTGACCAGTGTCGTGACCCGCGGAAAGTGGCCGCCCAGCCCGGCGAGTGCCATGCCCGCCAGCCGGCCGCTCGCCCCCGACGCCGGCGAGTTGGCCTCGACGACCAGCGGCCGCAGCCCGGCGAGCGCCAGGCGATACGCGGCCGAGGCGCCGACCATCCCGCCGCCGACGACCACCACATCGGCGCCGTGCGGCAGCTCGACATTCGGTGCAGGCGTGAAGGGAACCGGTTCGGGCGGCGGCGCGAGGCCCGGCGCGGGGAAAGCCATGCGGCCGAGTGTACCCTCGTGGCATGGCACGCTCGGAGGGGATCACGTTCCGCGCCGGCGAGGTCGAGCTTGCGGGAACGCTGGTGCTTCCCGACCAGGACCCGCCGACAGATCGGGCTGGCCGCCACCCCACTGTTCTGCTGCTGGCGAGCTGGCTGCCGCGGGGTCGTGATGGCGACTTCGACCGCATCGGTCATGCAGGCTGGTTCGCGCATGGACCGATGGCTGCCGGCGAAGGCGCCCTGCTGGCGCGCCTGGCGGAGGCGCTGGCCAGCCACGGGGTCGCCAGCCTGCGCTACGACAAGCGGGGCTGCGGCGCATCGGGCGGGGAGTGGGCGAGCGCCGATCTGTTCACGCTCATCGACGACGCGCGCGATGCCGTCGGCTGGCTGCGCTCGCGCGGAGCGACGGACCTGCGCCGCACGGGGATCGTGGGGCACGGCGAAGGAGCCGCGCTGGCCATGAGCGTCGCCATCGGCGACCCGGCGGTCGGCGCGCTGTCGCTCGTCGGCGCCTCAGCTCGGTCGTGGCGCGACGTGCTGCGGCGTGGGGTCGCCGAACGCGCTCGGACGCTGCGCGATCGGGATCAGCCGTTCGTCGCCGCGCTCGACCTCTACGCCGAGGAGCTCATCGAGCGCGCCGACCGCGGCGAGCGGGAGATGCAGCTGGTGTTGCCCGGCCGCCAGCATGTCACGCTCGGCCTGGCTGCCTGGGAGCAGGCCTTTCGGACGCCGCCGCTTGCACTGGCGACCATGCTGCATCGGTCGGCCAGCCTGGTTCACGGGGAGCAGGACGCGTGGTCGGCCCCGGATGAGAGCCGGGTGCTGACGGCCGTCCTGCGCGGCGCCGGCAACGAGCCGTCCCTGCGCCTCGTCGACGGCGCCGGCCACGACCTCGCGGAGGCGCCGGATGCCGTCATCGACGAGATTGCCGCCGACCTCGCTGCCCGGCTGCTGCCGCGTGAGCTCCCGCCGGTGCTGCTGGCCATCGAGGAGATGGGTTGAGACGCACGCCGGTACTGGATCCTCGCCAGCGGCGAGTCCCGGCGCGATCATGGGCCTCGGCCGCGGGGAGGCTAGGATTGACGTCATGACACAGCAGACAGAAACACAGCAGACAGAAGAGGCGCGCCGGCTCGAGGTGGGTCAGCCGGCGCCGGACTGGCAGATGACGGCCGACAACGAGGCGACGCTGAGCAGCGCCGACCTGCGCGGCGAGCGCTATGTCCTCTACTTCTACCCCGAGGACGACACCCCCGGCTGCACAAAGCAGGCCTGCAGCCTGCGCGACAACATCGGCCGCGTGATGCAGACCGGCGTCAAGGTCTTCGGCGTGTCGCCTGACAGCGTGAAGAGCCACCAGAAGTTCCGCGACAAGTACGCCCTGCCGTACCCGCTGCTCGCGGACGAGGAGCACCGCGTGGCGGAGGCGTTCGGCGTCTGGATCCAGAAGAGCTTCGCCGGCCGCACCTACCACGGCAACGAACGGACCACGTTCGTCATCGGCGTCGATGGCGTGATCGACCACGTGCTGCCCAAGGTGAAGCCGGACGAGCACGTCGACCGGCTGCTGGAGGCACTGGCCGCGTGAGCGATCCGCAGCGACCGGCCACGGTGGTGGTCTCGCTGGGCGTCGCCCTGGCGGGCCTGATCGTCATCGCGGCCGTCTTCGGCCTCGACAAGCTGCTGACCGGATTCTGATCGGATGCTCTGGATCGTCCTCGCCGTGGTGCTGGTCGCGTGGCTGGTCGGGCTGCTGCTGCAGATTGGCCCGATCGTGAACCTGCTGCTCGTCATCGCCGCGATCCTGCTCGTTGTCCAGCTGCTCAACGAGCGCGAGGCCTAGCTCGCTCGCCGGGTTGGCATGCGATGTGCGACGCCCGTCGCGTCTAGCCGAAAGGAGGCTCGAACCCCGATGCTCTGGACGATCATCGTCATCCTGCTGGTTCTGTGGCTGCTGGGGCTCATCGGCCACATTGGTGGAACCCTGATCTGGCTGCTGCTCGTGATCGCTGCGATCGTGCTGCTGTACCAGGTCATCACCGGCCGACGGGCGGTCTGACCGGACCGCGCCGCCACGGCGTGAGATCGCTCGTTCGACCTCGGTGCTGATCACCGGGGTCGAACGAGCAATGCGCCGGCTCACCTGCGACGACACGACAGCCGAGCTGTCGTCCGCATCGGCTACCCTTGCCGGCGGTGCCGTCGATCGAGCCGTTCCGCTTCCTGCACACCGGTGACCTCCACCTCGACAGCCCGTTCGAGGGGGTGAGCGCCGACGCGCCCGCCCACGTCGTGGCGCTGCTCCGCGGCGCAACCACCGAGGCGTGGCGCAACGTCGTGCGCACCGCGATCCGCGAGCAGGCCGACTTCGTGCTGGTGGCCGGCGACGTCTTCGAGAACAGCAGCCCCACACTTCTCGGTCAGACGCGGTTTCGTGACGGTCTGGCCGAGCTGGCCGCGCAGGGCATCCCCAGCTTCGTGGTCCACGGCAACCACGACCCGCTGGACGGGCGCTCCTGGGTGCCGAGCCTGGCCTTTCCGCAGCTGACGCATCGCTTCGGCACGGCCGCCGGGGAGTCCGCGCCGGTGCTGCGCGACGGCCGCGAGATCGCGCGCGTGCACGGACGCAGCTTCGACCGCGCAGCGGTGACCACCAACTACGCTGCGGGTTACCGTCGTGCTTCGGATGAGCCGTTCGCCATCGGCCTGCTGCACAGCAACGTCGGCGACCGGCCGGGGCATGGAAACTACGCCCCATGTTCCGTCGAGGACCTGCGAGCCGGCGGGATGGACTATTGGGCTCTGGGCCACATCCACCGGCCCGGCGTGGTCCTCGAGGCCGATCCGCTGGCGATCTATTGCGGCATCCCGCAGGGCCGCGACCCCGGTGAGACCGGGCCACGTGGCTGCTACGTGGTCGACGTGGACGGCGCCGGGAGACCGTCCGCCCGCTTCGTGACAACCGACACGGTGCGCTGGCTGCACCTCGACCTGGCGATCGACGACCTGGCCGATGACGAAGCGCTGCAGCGCTCGCTTCGGGCGGCGTTGAGCTCGGCCGGCGACGAGGCGGACGGTCGCTCCCTCGTCGTGCGGATGCACCTCAGCGGCCGCGGCGCGCTGCACGGCCACCTGCGTCGAACCGGGTACCTCGACGACCTGCGGCAGCTGCTCAACGAGGAGATGGGCGCGGCCCCGCCATTGGTCTGGGTGGAATCGATCCGGGATGCCACGCGGCCCTCCATCGACCTCGCCGCACGCCGCGCCACGCCGGATTTCGTCGGTGACTTCCTGCGCACGGTCGAGACGGCGCGACGCGCCGAGCGCACGACCGATCCCGAGGAGCACGAGGCCTGGCTGGGGACGCTCCGCGGCGCCGTCGCGCCACTCTTCGACGAGGCGCCGCGCGGCCGGCGTCACCTGGCTGCTGCACGACCCACCGACGGTGCCCTGTTCGGCGAGCTGCTGGACGAAGCAGAGCTGCTGGCGGTGGACCTGCTGCTGGCTGTCGAGGAGGATCGCTGATCGATCATGCGCATCGAACGCATCGAGCTCGACGGCTTCGGCCGCTTCGCGGGCGCCCAGTGGGACCTCGGCGAGGGAATGACGGTGCTGCTTGGTGCCAACGAGGCCGGCAAGACGACGTTGCTGAACGCCATTCGTGCCCTGCTCTTCGGCTTCGAGTCGACGCGCGAGGGGCGAACCTGGTACCCGGCCCTCGCGGGGGGCCGGCGCGGGGGGCGGCTGCTGCTGCGGATGCGCGACGGCGAACGCTGGGCGGTGGAACGCCATGGCGAGCGCGGTGGCATCGGCGCGCTGGTGGTCGAAGCCCCCAACGGCAACCGGGGCGGCCAGGACGAGCTCAACCGGCTGCTGGGTGGTGCCGACCGGGACCTGTTCAACAACATCTTTGCCTTCGGGCTCGGGGAGCTCGAGGCTTTCTCGAGCCTTTCCGGCGAGGCGGTGCGCGGTCGAATCTACGGGGCCGGCAGCGGCCTTGGCGGCACGAGCCTGCTCGATGTCGAGCGAACGCTGCGAGCCGAGCAGGACGCGGCCTATAAGCCACGCGGCCAGGAGCAAGCGCTCCCGCGCCTGCTGGTCCGAATCGAGGAGCTGCGCAGCCGAATCGCCGAGCTCGAGCAACAGCCGGCGGCCTACGATGCGGCGCGCCGCGAGCTCGCCGACCTGCAGGCGCGCCACGAGCTCCTGCGGGATCAACGTGGCGCGGCCGTCGAGCGCCACGAGCACCTGCGTCGCGTCCTCGAGGCGCAGGCTCCGGCGGCACGTCTCGGGGCGCTCGAAGGAGCGCTGGGCGTGCCCGATCCGCGTCTCGATGCGTTGCCGCCCGACGCCGAAGCGCATCTCGAGCGGCTGATCGCCGCGCAGCAGCAGGCGCAGGCCAGCCTTGCAACGCTCGACGAGTCGATCAGCGCGGCCGAGCGACAGCGGGTCCGAGCCAGCGTCGACGCCGCGATCCTGGCGGAGACGGCGGAGGTCGAGGCGCTTCGCGACGAGCGGCTGAGCCACGAGGCGCGCACGGCGCAACGCCAGGAGGCGGCCGCCGCGGTGGCACGCCTCAACGGCGAGCTCGACGACCAGCTGCGCCGCGTCGGGGGATGGACGGAGGAGCGGCTGCTGCGTGTCGACGACTCGATCGCGACCGTGGAGAGGTTGCGCCAGCTGGAGCAACGGCTGGTCTCGAGTGGCGCGGCCGCGGAGCGACTGGAGCAGCGACTCGAGGCCGCACGCCGGGACCTCGACGCGGCCGATGGCGAGCTGCCCGGGGCGGAGCTGCCGGAGGATGAGATCGTGGCGCGCCGCGCCGCGCTGGCCTCCCTGACCGAGCTCCGTATCGCGGCCGCGACCGCGGACGAGCGCGAGCGGCTGTCCGGCGCCGCCGGACCTGCCATGCCACGCTGGATCACGGTCGTCGGCGCCGGCGCGCTGCTGCTCGCGGCGGGGACGCTCCTGGGCGGGTACCTCGATCTGCAGCCGGCGGGCAGCATTGGCGGCCTGCTCCTGGGCGCCGTCGTAGCCGCGTGGCTCGCGTTCCGCGCGGATGGGCGGCCGGCCGTCGAGCATCGGGACCTGGCGGCCCGCCGTGCCGAGCTGCTCGCACGCGCCGGCCTGCCCACGGAGGCGGATGCGGCGGCCATCAGCACCGCAAGCGACGACCTGGCGGCCGTGTACCACGGTCAGCGCGCCGCCGCACGGCAGCGGGCCCGACTGGAGGAACGCCGCGACGCCGCCCGACGCCTGGCCGGCGAGGTCGCCTCCGGTCATGAGAGCCACGATTCCGCGCTCGCCGCGTGGCGCGACTGGCTCCTCGAGCGGCAGCTTCCCGCGGACCTCTCGCCGGAGGCTGCGCGCCAGGTGCTGGCCAGCGTGCCGATCGTCCGGCGCCTGGCACGCGAGCGGGATGAGCAGCTCGCGCGCGGCGTCGCGGTCGGCGACGCGGCGGCCCGCTACGACGCCCGACTCGACGCGCTGTTGTCGCGGCTCGGCCGCCCGTTGCCCGCCGACGCGAGCCTGCGCCCGTCGAGCGTGGTATCCCTTGGCCAGGAAGCGCAGCGCGCTGCCGCACAGCAGCGTCGCCTCCACGACGTCGACGCCTCCCTCGCCGAGTTCGCAGCCAGGCGCGAGCCCCTGGCGGAGCAGCTCGACGCGGCGACGGCCTCCGTGGCGGCGCACCTGCGGCAAGCCGGCGTGGCGGGGGTGGACGAGCTGCGCGCGCTGGCCGCGGCGGGGGAAGAGCGGACCCGCCTGCGGCAGGCCATGCGCGAGGAAACGGCGACCCTGGTGGCGCTTGCCGGAAGCGAGGCGTCGCTCCCCGCACTGCTCGACGAGGCCGCCACGACGCCTCCGGCCTTGCTCGAGGCCCGGCGCGAGGAGTCCGTCGCCGAGGCCGCCTGGCTCGAGGCGGAGCAGAGCGCGGCACTCACCCGCGAGGGCGAGCTGCGTGGCGAGATCGGCCGGTTGGAGGCAACCGACGAGCTTGGCGCGGCCCGACAGGAGCTTGCCCTGCTGCTGGGACGGGCGAACGAGACGTCGCGCCAGTGGGCCGTGCGCGCGGTCGCGCTGACGCTGCTCGCCGAGACGCGGCGCCGCTACGAGCGCGAGCGCCAGCCGCAGGTCGTCCGCGACGCGCAGCGCTACTTCGCCATGATCACCGACGGCCGCTATCCGCGCATCGTCGCGCCCCCCGGTGAGGCGAACGTGCGCGTCGAGCCGCAGACCGGCACGCCGCGAAGCACCTACGAGCTGAGCCGCGGAACCGCCGAGCAGCTCTACCTGGCACTGCGCTTCGGCCTGATCGAGCAGTTCGGGCGGAGCGCCGAGCCGCTGCCGGTGGTCATGGACGACATCCTGGTCAACTTCGACCGAGCTCGTGCCGCGCGCGCCGCCGTCGCGGTCCGCGAGCTCGCAACACGGCACCAGGTCGTGTTCTTCACCTGCCATCCGCAGACGGCCGAGTTGCTCGATCCTGACGGCGTGGTGACCCTGCACCTCGACTGAGCAGGCGAATCCCTCGCGGCTGCTACGATCCGATCCAAGACCGATGCCGAACGACAAGCTGCCGACCCCCGAGCGCGTCCTCGTCGTCGCCGCGCACCCGGACGACATCGAGTTCGGCGCGGCGGGTACCGTTGCGCGCTGGATCGGCGAAGGCGCACGCGTCCACTACGTGGTCATCACCCGCGGCGACAAGGGCACCGACGACCCGAAGGCCGACCAGCAGCAGCTGGCGGTTTCCCGGGAGTGGGAGCAGCGCGCGGCCGCGTCCGAGATCGGCGTTCGGGGCGTCGACTTTCTGGACGAGCCCGACGGGCAGGTGGAGCCGAGCCTGCGACTCCGCGAGCGGGTCACCTACGCCATCCGCGCCCTGCAACCCGAGATCGTGATGACTCACGACCCGACCGTCCTGTTCGTCAACAACGAGTGGGTCAATCATCCCGACCATCGGGCCGTTGGACAGGTCACGGTGGATGCCGTCTTCCCGACCGCCCGTGACCCGCTGAACTTCCGGCAACACCTCGATGCCGGCCTCGAGCCGTGGAAGGTCGCGGAGCTGTACCTGTGGTCGACCAACGAGGCAAACCAGATCGTCGACATCTCCGATACGCTCGAGCGCAAGATCGCCGCGCTCGAGCACCACCGCAGCCAGTTCCGCAACTTCCCCGAGACCGCGAAATGGCTGCGCCGCCGCTCGGAGGAGCTCGGCGAGCGCGCCGGTTACCAGGCCGCAGAGGGCTTCCGGCGGGTGATGCTGGCCCGATGACACGCACCTGGGGGAGTGCGCGGCCGTTCATCGCGCTCGTGGTGCTGGCCATCCTGGCGAGTGCCTGCGGTCCATCCCGGCCAACGCCGACGCCCTATCCGAGCGGCGCGGCCGCTCCGCCGCTCGACGACGCGGTGCGCATTGTCGACGAGTTCGCGCTCGCGTGGGGCAAGGGCGACTACGCCGCGATGTGGGCCCTCCTCGCGCCGGCGGATCGCGCGGCCCACCCGGAGAAGCAGTTCAGTGCGCTGTACGCCAGCTTCGGTGAGCTCGCCCGGCTGACCGGCCTGACGGCCGCCAGCGGCACGCCCGAGCGGATCGCGCTGCCGCCCGAGCCGCGTCCGATGGATCTGCCCGCCCCGACGCCGGCGCCCACGCCAGAAGCCACCCGATCGTCTGGGCCGAGCCCGACGGCGACACCGCAGCCGACCCCGAGCCCGTCGCCGGCGGTGCTCCCCGGGCCCGTTCCCGGCCTGGGCGTGCCACTCGCGATCTCGGCCCACACCGACCTGTTTGGTGAGCTGAGCATCGACCGGCAGGTGCCGCTCACCCTCGGTGCCAACGGCTGGCAGATCCGCTGGAGCCCGGCTCTGCTGTTTCCTGAGCTCGGAGATGCCGGGACGCTGAAGCTCGAGCGCAGCATGCCGAAGCGGGGCCGGATCGTATCGGTCTCGGGAGCCGTCTTCGCCGAGACGCGCAAGGACGGCGCGCGGGTCTATCCGCAGGAGTGGCTTGCCGGGCAGACCATCGGCTACGTCAGCGAGGTCACCGCCGACGATCTCAGGACGCTGGCGGCCAGAGGGTATCGGACCGGCGACCTGGTCGGCCGCAGTGGCCTGGAGTACGGCGCCGAGGACCTGCTGCGCGGGCAGCCGGGTTTCGTGCTCAGCGCCGTCCCGGAGACGGGGCGGCCGGTCGCGGTGCTCCAGAAGCAGCTGGTGCCCGGAGCCGACGTGACCATCACCATCCGCACCGGGCTGCAGGCCAGCGCCGAGGCCGGTCTGCGCAGCCACCCGAACGGCGCGACCGTCGCGATCGATCCGAAGACCGGCGACGTGTGGGCGATGGCCAGCGCGCCGGCCTTCAACCCGAACTCGATGACCATCGGCACCACGCTCAACGGCATCAAGCTCGCCCGCGCGTCGCAGGACCAGCGCTTCAACCGCGCCGTGCAGGGCACGTACCCGGCGGGATCATCGTTCAAGCCGTTCACGCTGGCGACGGCGCTGCAGACCGGGGTCGCGACGCCGCAGACGCTTGTTACCTGTCCGCCGACCTGGCAGTTCTCGAGCGACTTCACGGCGCACAACTACAAGGACCATTCGCTGCCCGGCCTGGTCAGCCTGCTGCAGGCCATGGCCTTCAGCTGCAACACGACGTACATGCCGTTGGCGCTGCGCATTTATCGCAAGGATCCTACGGCGCTGACGAAGCTGCTCCGCGAGTTCGGCTTCGGCGAGTTCACGGGCATCCGGCACCTGGCTGAGGAGTCCGGCATCGTGCCGGACGATGCGTACCTGTCGACCCTTGATCCGCCGCGCGAGCTACGGCTCCTTCGACCAGATCCAGCTGGCCATCGGCCAGGGCCTCTACGTCGGCACGCCTCTGCAGCTGGCCAACGCGTACGCGACGTTCGCCACCGGCGGCACGCGCTGGGTCCCGCGCCTGGTGACCGGCGCGACGCTGCCCGACGGAACCGTGGTCGAGCAGATCGACCCGCTGGTGACGACCAAGGTCAACGTCAGCAAGGCGCAGCTTCGACTTCGTGACCAGGTCGCTCGAGGCGGTCGATCACGCTCTCGTACGGCACCGGCTTTCCAGCGTTTTCGGGCTTCCGGCATCCCGGTCGGCGGGCAAGAGCGGCACCGCCGAGACCGGCACGACCGCAGCCCGACGCGCTGTTCCCGGCCTTCGCACCGGCCGACGACGCCGCAGATCGTGGTCGGCCACGGTCCTCGCCTACGTGCCGCTGGGCACCGGCGGCGACCGCGCCGCTCCGCTCGTCCGGCAGGTCATGGCGCGCTACTTCTCGAGCCGGTGACGAACTCATCGAGCATCGCGGTTGCTTTGACACGGTGAGCGCGCGACGGATAGCATCGAGTCGCCGCTGCATCGACCCTCAGCAACTCGTGGTGGACACCCGCTCAGCGACCGTACGCCAGTGATCTCCGAAATGCCATCCCGCTGAGGTTCCAGACCGCCGAAGTCGGCGTCGACTGGCTTCAGTGCAACATCGAGTGCCAGGAAGGCTGCCCGGTCAACACCAACTGCCGCGGGCTACCTGATGCTCGCCGCCGAGGGTCGCTTCGAGGAGGGCTACATCCTGGCCCGCGACCCGAACCCGGTCGCGGCCATCTGCGGCTACGTCTGCAGCGCACCATGCGAGAAGGCCTGCCGCCGCGGCCGACATCGACAAGCCGCTCGCGATCCGCGCCATGAAGCGCTTCCTGGTCGACTGGCACTACGGCAACAACATGCCGGACAACGTGGTGGTCGCGCCGCCCAGCGGCAAGAGCGTCGGCGTCATCGGCGCGGGGCCGGCCGGGCTGACGGTCGCCAAGGAGCTGGCCAGCTACGGCCACGAGGTGCGACGTCTACGAGGCGCTGCCGTCGGGCGGCGGCACCACGCTCATCGGCGTCCCGGCCTTCCGGCTGCCGCGCGATGTCATCGAGCTCGACGTCAACTGGGTCGCCAAGCACGGGGTGCGAGTTCCACTACAACGTCGAGATCGGCCGTGACGTCACCATCGACCAGCTCCAGGAGCGCCATGACGCGGTGGTCGTCAGCACCGGCTGCATGTACCCGGTCGCCATGAACGTGCCCGGCGAGGAGATCGACGGCGTGATCTACGGCGTCGACTTCCTGAAGCGGGCGAACCTGGGCGAGGAGCAGTGGGTCGGCGAGCACGTCGTCGTCGTCGGCGGCGGCTACACGGCCATGGACTCCTCGCGCACCGCGCTGCGGCTGGGCGCCAAGACCGTCGACCATCGTCTACCGCCGCGGCCCCGACGAGATGGTCGTCGACGAGGAGGAGCAGCACGAGACCCGCTTCGAGGGCGTCGAGTTCGAATTCTTCGCCTCACCCACTCGAGGTCGTCGCAGGCCACGGACGGCAAGGTGAGCCGGGATCACCTTCCAGCGCACCCGCCTGGGCGCGCCGGACGCCACCGGCCGGCGCACGCGCCGAGCCGATCCCCGGCAGCGAGTTCACGATCCCGTGCGACATGGTCATCCCGTGCACCAGCCAGGCGTCCGACAACAACGTCCTGGGCGAATACGGCGCCAAGCTGAACCGCCACCTGGGGGTCACCGATACGCGCGATGTCCGTGGCCGGCGGGTCGGTCTCGTCGCTGGCGCACCCCGCCGCTGAACGGCTCGACGCCCGTCGGGCCCGAGGGCAAGAAGCTCAACGCAGCTGCAGTTCGACCTGAAGCGCGGCCTAGTGGTGACCAACGCCGACACGTTCCAGACCAACGTCGGCGGCATCTTCGCCTGTGGCGACTTCGTGACCGGTCCGGCGACGATCATCGAGGCGGCGGGTCGTGGCCGCCGGACGGCGCGCGCCGTCGATCGCTGGCTGGCCGGGGTGCGCGGCGACGAGCTCGAGGAGCTGCCGGTCATCAACCGCGCCGTGATCACCCAGGCGCTCGAGCACGACATGCCGGACAAGTACGAGGCGATCGAGCGGCAGCACATTCCGATGGCGCCGCCTGAGCTGCGTCGCGACTTCACCAGCCTCGTCGAGGTCGGCTACGACACGCGCAGCGCGATCAGCGAGGGCAGCCGCTGCCTGCAGTGCAACCACAACATCAACATCGACGGGCCGCGCTGTATCCTGTGCGGGCTCTGCGCCGATGTCTGCCCCGAGGGCGTCATCTACATGATCGACAAGGCGCAGGTCGGCGGCGACGACCCGGAGATCGAGCTCTTCCAGTCGTGGCCGCGGGGGATCGCCATGATCATCGACGAGGAGCGCTGCATCCGCTGCAACCTCTGCGTCGAGCGATGCCCGACCAACTGCATCACCATGGATCGGCTCGAGCTCGAACGGTTCACCCCGGACGGAAAGGTCCTCTTGGAAAGCTACAAGGACAATGTGCTGGGACAGATCGGCCAGCAGGCCGGCGCGGCGGTGGAACGATGACCCTTCCGGGGCCGGGCGACCTCGTCCGCGTCGTCAAGGAGTCCGCCGTCTGGCGCAGCTTCTTCCGGCAGCCGTACCCGACCACCAGCCGCACGCGCGCGCTGGCGGTCATGAACAACGTCTTCCTGCACCTGCACCCGGTGCGCGTCAAGAAGCACGCCGTTCGCTACACGTACACGTTCTGCCTGGGCGGCATCAGCTTCTTCCTGTTCCTGGCGCTGACGGTGACCGGCCTGTACCTGATGTTCTTCTACGTGCCGTCCGTGAGCCGCGCGTACCAGGACATCCAGGCGATCTCGCACCGCGGTCGCCTTCGGCGATTTCGTGCGCAACATGCACCGCTGGGCGGCGCATCTGCATGGTGCTGACCGTCTTCCTGCACATGATCCGCGTCTTCTACCACGGCGCCTACAAGCCGCCGCGCGAGTTCAACTGGGTGATCGGCGTCACCCTGCTGCTGCTGACCCTGCTGCTCAGCTTCACCGGCTACCTGCTGCCGTGGGACCAGATCGCGTTCTGGGCCATCACCGTCGGCACCCAGATGGCGGACTACGCCCCGCTGCTCGGCATCGAGACGAGCTTCTTCCTGCTGGGCGGCATCGAGGTCGGCCAGAACACGCTGCTGCGCTTCTACGTGCTGCACGTGATCTTCCTGCCGCTGATCGCCGCCTTCCTGATGGTCGTCCACTTCTGGCGCATCCGCAAGGATGGCGGGATCTCGGGCCCGGTCTAGACGCATGACCATCGAGAAGCGACCCAACGCCACGGCGGACAAGAACGCGCCGAGCCAGGCGCCCACCCGCGCGCCGATCGCCGAGCCGACGCTCACCGGGCCGAAGCTTCCCGGTCCGCCGGGCGTGCCCGGCACCGAGCGCTTCCGGCTGCTGGCCTACGTCAAGCAGGAGTCCATGGTCCGCGTCGACAAGCGACCCGACGAGACGGTGCTGACCTGGCCGCACCTGCTGCGCGCCGAGTTCCTGATGGCGGCGCTGATCAGCGCCCTGCTGGTCATCGCCTCGTTCCTCATCGCGGCACCGCTCGAGGAGATGGCCAACGCGGGCATCACGCCGCACGTCGCCAAGGCGCCGTGGTACTTCCTGGGGCTGCAGGAGATCCTGAGCTACTTCAATCCGACCGTGGCCGGCGTGATCGTCCCGACGTTCTACCTCGTCGGCCTGGCCATCATCCCGTACGTCGATCGCTCGCCGTACAAGGCGGCGCGCGACCGCAAGCTGATGTGGGTCTTCTTCCTGTGCCTGATGGTCACCGGTCTGCTGGTCACCTTCGTCGGCATGTTCTTCAGAGGCCCGGGATGGAACTGGGTCTGGCCATGGCAGGGGCTGTTCTTCAACCTATGACAACACACAGTTCGTACGGCGAGGTCCAGGGACCGAATGTCGGCGAGATCAGCCGGCGGACCTTCATGCGCCGCATGGTGGGCGTCGGCATGGGGCTCCTGAGCCTGGAGTTCCTGGGGGGCACGCTGGCCTTCCTGTGGCCCAATCTGACCGGCGGGCTGGGTGGCCACATCGAGATCGGGACGGCCGCCGACATCAGCGGCCAGCAGCCCGACTGGAAGAACGGCCTCCCATACGTCTACAACAAGGCGCGCCTCTTCTTCGTCAACGTTCCCGCCGGCAAGGGGCTGGTGGACGGCACCAAGCAGGCCGTCGAAGACCCCGGCGATCAGGTCCTGGCCCTCTACCGAAAGTGCCCGCACCTCGGCTGCCAGATCCCGCAGCTGTGCGACAAGAGCCACTGGTTCGAGTGCCTCTGCCACGGCAGCAAGTACACCATCCTGGGCGAGAAGCGCGACGGCCCGGCACCCCGCGGCATGGACCGCTTCAGCCACAGCCTGGCCAACGGGGTCTACTCGGTCGACACCTCGAAGATCATCACCGGTCCGCCCATCGGCACCGACACCTTCGACGACCGGGGGCCGACCGATATGCAGCACTGCGTCGGCTGAGCAGATGCGACTGAAGACGCTGGGCGTGTTCCTCATCACGCTGATGGCCCTGTTCACCATGTTCTACTGGGTGACCGACGGCTCGCGTCGTACCGCCGCCAAGACGAGCGAGGACAAGGAGCTGCTGGCCTACGGCAGCGTCGTCTTTGCCAACGATGCTTCCAACCCCTCGTCGGCCGGCTGCGCGCGCTGCCATGGCCCCGACGGGAAGGGCGGCAAGGTGCCGAACGATCCGAACGGCGCGATCGCCCCGAACCTGCACAGCGCGTCCATCGCGGCCAAGCTCAAGGTGAACGCCGATTACGTGCATCTCGTCGTGAGCTACGGCGGCGTCGTCGTCTCGGGCAACGTGAACTCGCCCATGCCGGCGTGGAGCACCGAAGTCGGCGGCCCCCTCACCGTCCAGCAGATCGACGCGGTGGTGGCGCTCGTCACCAGCTGGGCGGAGGCGGCGCCCCCTGCGCCGCGCCGAGGTGCCGAACACGGCCGATGCCGGCAAGCAGGTCTTCTCGGCCGCTGGCTGTGCCGGTTGCCACGGCGCGAATCTGGAGGGTGGCGTCGGTCCGAACCTGCAGAACATCGGTACGCAGCTGGTGACCGAGGGCCTGCCGGTCCCGCCGTCGGGCCTCGACCAGATGAAGGCTGACTACGCCGCCGATCCGAAGGACTTCCTGGACAAGTGGATCCGCGACTCCGCCAACAACTACAACGGCGGGACGCCGACCGGCATGCCGCCGCATTCGAAGGACGAGCTCGGTGATTCGCAGCTGCAGGCGCTGATCACGTTCCTGCTGGAGCAGAAGCAATGACGGTCTACCGCCCCAGCCGCCAGCGCGGCGTGTTCGCCCGTCCGCTCGGTCTCGCCGATGACTTCATGAACTGGATGCTCTACGGTCGCGAGACATGGCTGGTGGCGCTGCTCAAGGGCGTGCCGCTGTTCATCTACGTCTACTTCCTGCTGACCTACGTCCCGAACTACGTCTACTACGGCATCACCCAGTACATCCCGTTCCTCAAGTTCAGCGAGGACGTGGGCTTCCTGGTGGCGATGTCGATCGCCGGCGGCAACTTCGTGATCCTCATCATCCTGGGTGTGTGGACCCAGGCAGCGCGCGGCCGGCGGGGCTTCGCCTGGAGCCTGATCCGGGTGCTCAACCTGCTGCAGTACGCCGGGATCGTCCTGCTGCTGGCGCCGCTGCTCCTGTTCAACCTGGGTGGCGGGACGTTCGTGCCGACCACGCCCGCGCAGGCAACCAACCCGTTCCCGCTCCAGGCACTGGTGCTGGGAGCCATCGGTTTCGCGCTGGGTGTCGCGACGCTGGGCTACATGTACCTCGAGTACCAGCGCGTCACCGGCCGGGAGGCGCGCGAGGCGGAGGCCGCGTCGCGATCGGCCGCCCTGCCCGCGGGCTGATCTCGCCCCACCTCGGTCCGCGGCTGATCGCGGCCCATCTCGCGTGGTCGGCGCTGGTCGTCGTCCTGGCCGCACTCCTGATCTGGACCGACGCCTCCGCGGCCTGCCCGCCGGGCGGCTTCCTCGACTTCGGTGACTGCGGTCGGGTGCGCCCGTTCGCCATCGGGCTGGTCGCGACGGCGACGGCCCTCTACCTGATCGGCCTGTCCGCCGTCCTGTGGTGGGTCGCCGGATTGCGTTCCCGCGGCATGGCCGATGCGCGCGCCGCGCGCGAGTGGTACCTGCTCGCTGCCGGGGTCGGCCTGGCGGTCGCACCGTTGCTGGCATTCACGCTGCTCTCCGGCCTTCGCTAGCATTGACCCATGCAGGAGATGCACGGATGACCTTCACGTCTGCCGATGAGCTGCGTGGCCGGCTGTCGGGGGCCGCTCACATCGTCGGCGACCGCCTCGAGATCGACGACGAGGCCCGGCTGCGCGACCAGCTCGTCGACGATCTGGCCTTCGAGTCGGTGTTCAACGACGACGCCGGGCTGCGCGATGCGTGCCGCTGGATCATCTGGTCGGCGAGCCAGGCGCTGGGCTGCCGATCGGCCTCGATCCACGAGATGTACCTCGCCCGCGGTCGCGAGGAGTTCGATCCCACGCAGTTCACTGTGCCGGCCGTCAACGTGCGCGCCGCCAGCTATCTCACCGCGCGCCAGGCATTTGTCGCGGCCCGCGAGCGAGACGCCGGCGCGCTCATCTTCGAGATCGCCAAGAGCGAGATGGCCTATACCGACCAGCGACCCGCCGAGTACGCCGCGGTCATCCTGGCCGCCGCCATCAGGGAGCGCTGGCCCGGCCCCGTCTTCCTGCAGGGTGACCACTTTCAGTTCAACGCCACGAAGTGGTCGACCGACCCCGGTGCGGAGATGGAAGGCCTCCGCGACCTGACCCGCGAGGCGATCGCCGCCGGCTTCTGCAATATCGATATCGACTCCTCGACGCTCGTCGACCTGTCGCTGCCGACGGTGACCGAGCAGCAGCGCGTCAACGCCGCCAACACCGCGTCGTTGACCCAGCTGATCCGCGAGCTGCAGGCGGGCGGCGTGACGATCAACATCGGGGGTGAGATCGGCGAGGTCGGCAAGTCGAACTCCACCGAAGAGGAGCTGCGGGCCTACCTCGACGAGTATCACCGTCGCCTGGGGACCGATGCCTCCACCCCGCTCGGCGTCAGCAAGATCAGTATCCAGACCGGCACGTCGCACGGGGGCGTCGTCCTGCCCGATGGCAGCGTGGCGCCGGTCGACATCGACTTCGACACCCTGCGTCGCCTGTCGACCGTGGCGCGCCACGAGTACGGGCTGGCGGGGTGCGTGCAGCATGGCGCCTCGACGCTGCCGGACGATGCGTTCCACCACTTTCCTGCCAATGGGACGGCCGAGGTCCACCTGGCCACCGGCCTCCAGAACATCGTGTACGACGGCGGCGGCCTGCCCGACGAGCTGCGCTCCGAGATGATGGCCTGGTGCCTGGCCAACTGCCCAACCGAGCGCAAGCCGGGTGAGACGGACGAGCAGTTCCTGTACAAGACGCGCAAGAAGGCGATCGGCCCGTTCAAGCGCCAGCTCTGGACGCTGCCCGGCGATGCGGCGACGGAGATCGGCGCGCACCTGCGCGACAAGTTCGGCCTGCTGTTCGATGAGCTGAACATCGCCGGCACGCGCGCACTGGTCGACCGATACATCACGCCCGTGCCCCTGTCCCGGCCGCTGCCGGCGGCCCTGGGCGGCGCTGCGCGCGAGGCGGTCAGCGCGGGCTCATCGGTCTTCGAGGACGACGGCTCCGGCGAGTAACCGTCAGCGCAGGAAGCGCGTCAGGCCCAGCATCCGTCGCGCCGACTTCGGCGAGAGACGCGAGAGCGCATGCACGCCGTCGACGACCTCGTCGACCGGCATCGAGTCGAGCAAGTGCCATAGCCGCTCGACCGTTTCGTCGTCGACGCGCCCGATCACCTCGAAGAGCCGCTCGATCGACCGTGGACCAGCCTGGACCACGTCGACCACGCCGCGATCGAAGAGCTGCACGAACAGCAGCAGGCCACGCAGCCTGCTGGTCAGGGCCTCGAGCTCCGGGCCGTCACCCGCGGCCTCGGCCAGATCGACGCAACGCTGGATGGCCGGGATGACCGGCGCGGTCTCCCGCTCGCGGCGTGCCGACGCAAC
Source organism: uncultured Chloroflexia bacterium (assembly GCA_963716585.1). GTDB lineage: Bacteria > Chloroflexota > Limnocylindria > QHBO01 > QHBO01 > JAICUY01. The sequence goes on along the minus strand of CAVQTN010000002.1, from coordinate 573,077 downwards.
CCGGCGGAACCACTCCCAGTGATCGCCGACCACGACGTACGCCGTCGCGGCCGGGCCGCGCTGTCCGGATCGTCGCGGCTCGCCGCGCTCCAGGACGCCCCACTCCTCGCACTGCTTCAAGGCGACGCTCGTGGCCCGATGGCTGAGCCGCAGCGCGCGCCGGATCTCCGGCTCGGTGAGCGGCTCGGGGTGCACGAGCAGGTAGCCCTGCACCTTGGCTGTCGACGGCGCCACGCCCCATGCCGCGCCGATCTCGCTCCAGGCGTCCGCGAACGTGCGACGGATCTGCTCGGCGCTCGGCTGGCCGCCGGCGTGAGCGCTTGCTGCCGGGTTCGCCGGCGTCGTCGCATCGGAATACATGCTGCCTGACGTTAGCAGATGCGCCTTGGCGCAGCGCCGATGAGTCCGTCCTCTCTGTTCCGCCCTCGTGGCAGCCGCAGGTCTTGCCAGCCGGTGGAGGTAAGGGCGAAGGAACCATCGAATCCGGCCCCGTGGGACCCTCAGACCCCGCGCTTCTGCCGCCCCCTGGCAAAACCAGGGAACTTCTCAGCCCGAATCGGCGCAGGTTGCCGGTTACCTCCACGCGCTGGCAAATCCACAGTCGCAACCCACCAAGCATCTTGGCTCAGCGCTGATGAGTCTGTCCTCTCTGTTCTGCCCTCGTGGCAGCCGCAGGTCTTGTCAGCCGGTGGAGCTAATCGCGAAGGAACCATCGAATCTGGCCTCGTAGGACACTCAGACCCAGCGCTTCTGCCGCCCCCTGGCAAAACCAGGGAACTTCTCAGCCCGAATCGGCGCAGGTTGCCGGCTACCTCCACGCGCTGGCAAATCCACCCGCAACCCACCGAGGCCGAGGTAGCCACGACGCATCCTCAATAGGCCGCGCCCATCGCTACGTTCCCGCACACGCTCCCGCGCTCGGCGCACGAAAAAGCCCCGACATTGCTGCCGGGGCTCATCGGTCGCTGCGAAGGGAGGCGTCAGTGGGCGCAGCCGCCGGCCTTGGAGGGGGAGCCATCCGTATTGAACGACGATCCGCACGCGCATGAGCTCACGGCGTTCGGGTTGTTGATGGCGAAGCCGGAACCCATCAGCGAGTCGACGTAGTCGATCTCGGCACCGTCGACGTACTGGGCGCTGAACTTGTCGATGACCACCGGCACGCCGCCGTGATCCTCGACGCGGTCGTCATCGGCCAGGCGATCGTCGAAGGCCAGGCCGTAACTGAAGCCGGAGCAGCCACCGCGACTTGACGAAGAGCCGCAGTCGCGCGTTCTCCTTGCCCTCGCGCGAGCGGAGCTCGAGGACCTTCTGGCCGGCCGCCTCGGTGACAGTCACCAGCCGCTCGGTCGAGATGGGCGGGGCGGTGATCGGCGTCTGCGTCTGCGGCGTCTCGGACATGGTCATGATTGCTGTGATCTCCCTCTCGCCGTGAGGCGGTGGATTCGCTAGGTTCGCTTTGCAAAGTATACCAGCCGCCCTTCGCACTCCCGCAATCGGCCGATCTTGCTCACGCGTGTGGGCTAACAGAGCAGGGCGATGGACAGGTCGGGCAGACTCTGAAGCTGTTTGATGCTGGCGTTTCCATCCGCGCTGACTGAAACGTACATGTAGATGGAGGTCGTTTCCGGTGGACTGAGTTGGGCAGAACTGAACGTCACCAAGGGAGGACCTGGGACGTTCGCGGCTCCAGCTGTGGGGCTGACGGAGACCTCGAATGTTCCGCTGCCTAACTCGTACATGATCAGGCGCTGGCAAGGCGCCATTGATTGATGGGTGATGGGTGCCATGTTGAAGACCATGGGGTGGCGACTGTTGTTGTCGAGGATCCAACACTCGTCGGCGATGGGAGGCCCAAGAGTGGCGCGCGCGGCGATGATCGTGTCCGCCTGATGATGGTCGCACACCGAGGCAACCGAGGGAGAAGCCAGGCTCTGAGAAGCGAGCGCGTTGCTGCTCGCTGGTGATGGTGCCGCGCCGAATCGTCCTGCACACGCGGTCAGGATGAGGGCGAGGAGGGCAACCGTGGAAACCAGCCTGGTCATGCCTCAAACACTAGTTGGGCCCCGCAAGTGTCAAGGATTCGTCGCGTGAACGAGCGGAGGACGAACCGCAGACTTGCCCGGCATCCGACCTGCATCGGTACACTTATGCCGCCCGCACGAAAGAGGATCTGAAGAAACGTGAAGCTTGCAAACCGCATGGGCCGGATCGGCACCGAGACGGCATTCGAGGCCGCCGCCCGCGCTCGAGCCCTGGAGGCGACCGGCCGCGATGTCATCCACCTGGAGATCGGCGAGCCCGATTTCGACACCCCGCGCAACGTTTCCGAGGCCGCCGCCGACGCGCTGCTCAACAAGGGGATGACGCACTACACGCCGGCGACCGGCATCCCGCAGCTGAAGCAGGCGATCGTCGACGACGTGCGCCGTCACAAGGGGATCAGCGCCACGCCGGAGCAGGTGATCGTCACGCCTGGCGCCAAGCCGATCATGTTCTACGCCATGCTGGCCCTGCTCGACGAGGGCGACGAGGCCATCTACCCGAACCCCGGCTTCCCGATCTACGAGTCGATGATCGAGTTCGTGGGGGCCAAGGCGGTCGCCGCGCAGCTCCGCGCCGAGAACGAGTTCCGCATGGACGTCGACGAGGTCGCCTCGCTGGTGACCGACCGCACGCGCCTGATCGTCCTCAATTCGCCGCAGAACCCGACCGGGTCGGTCCTGACCGATGCGGACCTGGCGGCCATCGCCAAGCTTGCCGTCGACCACGACCTGGTGGTCCTGACCGATGAGATCTACGGCCGCCTGCAATACGAAGGCGAGCCGCTCTCGATCGCGACGCTGCCCGGCATGGCCGAGCGCACCATCACGCTCGACGGGTTCTCCAAGACCTACGCCATGACCGGCTGGCGGATGGGTTATGGCATCGTGCCGGCTTCGTTGGCGCCGGCCTTCAGCACGCTCGTTATCAACAGCGTGTCGTGCACCAACGCCTTCGCGCAGGCCGGCGCCGCCGAGGCGCTGACCGGTCCGCAGGATGCGGCCGACGCGATGCGCCAGGAGTTCATCGCCCGTCGCTCGCTGGTCATCGACGGGCTGAACGCCATTCCGGGCGTCAGCTGCGTGATGCCGCATGGCGCCTTCTACGCCTTCCCGAACGTCTCCTCGTTCGGTCGCAGCAGCGTCGAGATCGCCGACCACCTGCTCTACGACGCCGGCGTCTGCGTCCTGGCAGGGACGAGCTTCGGCCGATTCGGCGAGGGCTACCTGCGCCTGTCATACGCCAACTCGCGCGAGAACCTGGCCGCTGCGCTGGAGCGCATCAGCGAGTCGCTGGGCAAGCTGGAGCGCACTGGCGAGCTGGTCGGATCCGTTTCATGACCGTCGTCGGCGACCCGGTCGAGGAGCTGTACGCGCGCGCAGCGGCTTCCTTCGACCGATGGGAGGTCGTCAAGGACGTCATCGACGAGACGATCGACCTGACGCTCAACTATCGGCAGTCGGGTCATCCCGGCGGGTCGCGGTCGAAGGTCCACCTGCTCCTGTCGCTGATGCTGTCCGGCGCCATGCGCTGGGACCTGAGGAAGCCATGGCGCCCATTCGCCGACCGCTTCGTCCTGTCAGCCGGGCACACCGTGCCGCTGGTGTACTGCACGCTGGCGGTGCTCAACGAGATCCTGCGCGTGCGCCACGGACGCGACCCGCGCGAGGAGTTCGCGTTCCCCGACGATGGCCGCTGGGCGCTGACCTGGGAGCACCTGCTGGGTCTGCGGCACCGCGGCGGGCTGCCGGGGCACGCCGAGATGGAGGGCAGGACCCTCTTCCTGAAGTTCAACACCGGACCGTCGGGCCACGGCATGCCGCCATCGGCCGGCGAGGCGGTGGCGCTCAAGCTGGCCGGTGCGGAGGAGGTCAAGGTCTTCGTGGTCGAGGGCGAGGGCGGCCTGACGCCGGGGGCAAGCCACGAGACCCGCAACACGGCCTGGGGCCTGGGACTCTCCAACCTCGTCTTCCTGGTCGACTGGAACGACTACGGCATCGACGATCCAGCCATCTCCGAGGTGGTCCCCGGCACGCCGGAAAGCTGGTTCAAGGCCTACGACTGGCGGGTGACCGGCACCATGCAGGGTTCGGAGTGGCCCACGGTGACGCAGGCCGTCCTGGAGGCGGCCCGCGGCGACAATCCGAACAACCGCCCGTCGATGGCCTGGTTTCGCACCCGCAAGGGCCGTGGCTACGGCAAGTACGACAACAAGAGCCACGGATCGCCGCACGCCATGAACTCGGAGCCGTTCTGGACGGTGCGCAAGGCGTTCATGGACAAGTACGGCGTGGAATACGTCGGCGTCGACGAGCCGGCCCCCGCCGAGACGGCCGCACAACACGACCAGGCGCGTGCCAACTTCGCGGTGGCAATGAGCGTCCTGCGCGACACGCCGGGGCTGGTCGACGCCATCAGCGACCGTCTGGCGGAGGTCGCCGCATCGGTCCCTGACCACGTCGGCGGCTTCAACCTCGGCGACGACGGTGCGATCTTCAATGATCGGCGCATCACCGATTATCGGAGCTATCCCGCATCGGTCTGGAAGCAGCCGGGCGAGAAGGCTCCCAACCGTGCCGCGCTGGCGACCTGGGGAGCCTGGGTCAACAGCTTCGCGAAGGCCGAGTACGGCCGCCCGCTGGTCATCGCCTGCTCGGCGGACCTCGCCGAGTCGACGAACATCGCGGGCTTCGCCAAGGACTTCGAGGGCATGCCCGGCTGGGGCTGGTACAACCGCGACACGAATCCGCGTGGCACGCTGCTCCCGCAGCAGATCACCGAGTTCACCAACGCGGGCCTGATGGTCGGCCTGGCGACGGTCAACCTGGCCGATGACCCGATGCGCTCGTTCAACGGCTTCTGGGGCGCCTGCTCGACCTATGGCTCGTTCTCGTACCTGAAGTACGGACCGATGCGCCTCTTCAGCCAGCTGGCGCAGGACACCGAGCTGAAGGTCGGCAAGGTGCTGTGGATCGCCGGGCACTCGGGACCCGAGACGGCCGAGGACTCGCGCACCCACTTCGGCGTCTTCTAGCCGGGCGTCACGCAGCTCTTTCCGGAGGGTCATGTCATCGACCTGCACCCCTGGGAATACAACGAGGTTCCGGTCATGCTCGGCGCCGCGCTGGCGACCGACGTGCCGATCGTGGCGCTGCACCTCACCCGGCCGTCGGTCGAGATCCCGAACCGAGAGGCGCTCGGCATGGCGCCGCACTTGGACGCGGCGCGCGGCGCGTACGTGCTGCGCGCCGCGTCGCCCGACTCGCCGTCAGCCGGCACGGTCTACGTCCAGGGCACGATCACGACGGCCAACCTCGTCAAGGTGCTGCCCGAGCTTGATCGCCGCGGGCTCAACGTGCGGATCGTGGCGGCGCTGAGCCCGCAGCTGTTCACCATGCAGGACGCGGCGTACCGGGACAGCATCCGCTCCGAAGCGGACCGCTGGGACGGCATGGCCATCACCAACCGCGCCTTCAAGCTGATGCGCGATTGGGTCGACGGCCCACTCGCGGCCGAGTATTCGCTGTCGTCCGACTGGGACGACCGCTGGCGCACGGGCGGCACGGTCGACGAGGTGATGGATGAGGCGCACCTGGGCGAGAAGCACATCCTCGCGGCCATCGAGCGCTACGTGTCCGACCGCGACGAGCGCCACCGCCGCCTGCGCGCCATCATCGACCAGATCGAGCAGCGGTAGGGCCCGCGTGCCGGAGCTCAAGCAGCACCAGTACGAGCATCAGAAGCCGCATCGGCCGTCACACCTGGCGCGCCGGACCAAGCCTCCCCCGGCACGCGCCGAGCCACCCGACCTGACCCTGTTCATCTATGCCGGCCTGGCGCTGGCAGTGGTCGTCATGCTGCTGGCGATCCCGTACCTGCTGCAGTACCTGGCCACGATGCTGACATCGTGACGCACGGCTCCGGGCGGCTTCTCGCGGTCGCGGCCGGAGCCGCAGGCCTCGGGCTCGTCCTGATCGTTGGGCTTTGGCTGCGCCCGATCTCGCTGCTCGCTCCGGGCTCAGCTGTTGCAACGCCGGGCGCGACCATTGGCGCGGGAATCGGTCAGCCGTCTTCGGTTGCCCATCGTTCGGAAGCACCCGGCAGCGCGTCCGCCCCCACCGGGACGCATCCGTTTCGCACGGGTGCCGCGAATGCGACCGGGTGCCACAGCGGTGAGATGGATCCCGTCTGGCTGCACGGCCTGGACACGGTCCCGCCGTCTGTCTGGGTCAGCGATGAGGCCAATGACCAGCGGGTCGCCGTGGTCTGGCCGTCCGGCTTCACCGTCACCTTCTCGCCACGCCTGGCGATGCTGGATCCGGATGGTCGGGTCGTTGCTCGTGAAGGCGATCGACTTTCCCTTGGGGGCGGGTTCGGAAGCACACAGGCTGACGGCCAGACCTTCTTCGCCTGTCAGATCGACGGGACGACGTACCTGCCGAGCTAGGAATCTAGACCTGCGCCGTCCAGACCGAGATCTGGCCGGCGTCGACCTTGACCCTGGGGCGTACCAGCGGCGGCAGGGCGACCGGGTACGCCTGCGCGTCGCCCCGGTAGCCGCCGCTCTGCCGCCACCGGTCGCGGCCGTTGGCCAGCTCCCCGTTCAGGTCGAAGCTCGCGCCGTGGCAGGGGCAACGGAGATCCTGCCAGTCGGGGCGGAAATGCAGCGTGCAGCCCATGTGGGTGCATACCGAGCTCAGCGCGCGGATCTCGCCGTTGTCATTGACCACGTAGCCATCGAAGGCGGCCGTCGAGAAACGTACCGCGCTTCCGGGAGGCACGTCGGCGACCGATGCCACCGCCGACCAGAACCCGTCGCCGGTGACCAGCGCGCTGCGGTCGTCCAGCAGGGTGCCGTCCGATGGTCGACGACCGAGCCCGAGCACCGACGCGCCCAACGCCCCGGCCGCCAGGCCTGCGGCACCCACCAGGCTGGACTGCAGCAGCTGCCGACGGGTCAGGCGTACGCGACCGAGCGCGTCCCGTTCAGTCGCCTGCGCGCGGATCGGCGGCGGCACCTGCACCGAGGCGATGCCCTGGTCGGCTTGCCGCATCCGCAGTCGCAGCTGCTCGATGAACGCCGGGTCGGGGTTGGCCGCTGTCGGGGCTGCCGCGGCCGACAGCTCCGCCGCCATGCGCGCCATCTCGGCCTCGTTGGCATCGGTCACGTCCTCCGGGGAGGGACGGCCGTCGGAGAGCAGCGCGTCGAGGTAGTGCTCGAAGCGCTCGATGGCGTCCAGCTCCTCGGGACGAGCGTCGCGTGGCTCGGGAATGCGTTCGTCAGCCATCGGCGTCTCCGAGCAGCGCCGCCTTGCGCAGCGCACGGTACTGCAGCACCTTGGCATTGCCGCGCGTGATGCCCATCGTCTCGGCGGTCTCGGCCACGGAGAGGCGCTGCAGGAAGCGCAGCTCGAGGACCCGCGCGTAATGCTGCGGCAGGCGATGGAGCAGATGCTGCACGCGCGCGCTGGTCGCATGTTCATCGGCTTCGGAGGTTGGGGCGGAAGGATCGACGGCGACCGGCTCCCAGCCCGGGGCGACCTGCTCGGTGCCGACCAGCGGCAGGCGGTAGAACGCGCGCCAGTAGTCGGCGACGGCGTTCTGGCTGACCCGATACAGCCAGCTCACGATCTGGCCCGTCTCACGCTCGGTGTCGAGCTGTTCGACGGCGCGCGTGAACACCTGAGCGGTGAGATCCTCCGCATCCGGCCGGTTGCCGACGCGCGCGTAGATGAACCGATAGATCGGCACCACGTTGGCATCGTAGATCTGCTCGAAACGGCCCGGGGCAGCAGTCATCGCACCGATCTACGGCGCGGGTTACGTTCGCGGCCGAAGCGGGGCGAGCAGCGCGGCGATCTCCTCCAGGAACAGTCGATCCGTCTCGTCGAACGCGGCGAGGTCGCTGCCGTCAATGTCGATCTCGCCGACCACCTCGCCCACGTCGAAGATGGGGACGACGATCTCGGAGCGCGTCGAGCTGAAGCAGGCGAGGTACCGCGGGTCGGCGTCCACGTCATCGACGATTTCGGTCCGCCCGCTCTGCGCCGCCGAGCCGCAGATGCCCGTGCCGATGGGGATCCGGATGTGCTCGGTCGCCTCGGGACCGATCCACGGCCCCAGCACGAGATCGCTGCCGTTGGCGTCGACCCAGTAGATGCCGATCCAGTCGTAGTGCCCGAAACGGTCGTGCAGCAGCTCCACGGCGCGCTGCGCCGCGGCTTCCGGTCCGGGCGCCTCGGCGACCTCCTGGCGGACGAGGTTCAGCGCATCGCCATGCTCGATCGGCCGCTCTTCGGCGACGGCGTGGCTCATCGGCTGCCTACTGGCTGGCGACCCAGCGCTCCGCCCATCGGTCGATGTCGACGATCGTGTGACGCAGGTCGGAGCCCTTCTCGGTAAGCGAGTACTCGACCCACGGCGGGACGTTCGAGACGATGTGTCGGTCGACGAGGCCCTCGTCCTCGAGCAGCTTCAGCCGCTGCGAGAGGGTCGCCGAGTTGGTGCCGCCCAGCGAGTCCTGCAGCTCGCAGAAGCGCTGGGTCTGCTCGCCGAGCGAACGGATGATGCGCAGCACCCATTTCTGGCCCAGCACATTCAGCGCGGCGGTGGCGGCGCACTCGGCGCGCTGCGCCGCGGCGCGGCGCTCGGCGCGCGAGCGCGAGGCGGTCGGCGAGGCGCTGGCTGGCTGGTTGGGTGACGCGGGGTGCGTCTGTTGGAGACCGGCGTCCATCAGGCGGCGGACGATAGCACCGGCCCCCATGAGGGTCAACAGACGCACGCGTCGCTACTGGACAGTGATCGTCATGTTCATCTGCGAGTGAATGGTGCAGGTCACGTCGTAGGTGCCGGCCGTCGCGAACGTGAACGTGTCGCTGCTGCCCGGATCCAGCTGCAGGTCGAACAGCGAGTTGGCCGCCTTCTGGCCGTCCTTGCCGTTCGTGGCGGTGTGCTTGGTGCTGTCGTTGTTGGTGAACGTCACGGTGCTGCCGACGGGCACGGTCAACGTGGTCGGCGAAAACGCGAAGTTCTGCAGGGTGACGGTCATCTCGTTCCCGGCCGGAGCGCTTTGGCTGGCACTGGCGCTGGCGCTCTGCGTGGCGGCCGCGGACGTCGCGGCGGCGGTGGTCGGCGTTGCCGTCGACCCGCTGCTGCAGGCGGCGAGGATCAGTGACAACAGGGCTGCGGCGACGAGGAAGCGAGCTGGCGAGCGGCGGGTGGTATCGAGCTCATGCATGGGGACGGGTGGCTCCTGTGCAGTGGCGGGCGGTGAGTAGGTGTTCCCCCCGCCGATGGATACGCACGCGGTTTCGCCGCGGGCGTTGCGGAACACATTTGACGCCCACATGGGCAGGCCGCATAGTGGCCAGACCCACTTTTCGTGCCTCGCCCGTCGAGCATGCCGCAGACCACCATCTACGTCGCGCCCCGACTCTCCGGGTCGCCAGACAACACGCTCCCGGCCGTCTCCACGGTTGAGCTGGCGCGCCTCTTCGGACGCTCCGCGGCTCTGGCCGGCGTGTCGCTGCGCATCGAGACCGGTGGCACCGTGGCCCTGCTCGGCCCGAACGGCGCCGGCAAGACGACCCTGCTGCGCATCCTGGCCACGGCCATCCGGCCGAGCTTCGGCACGGCGGAGGTGGACGGCCTGGACGTCGCGCGTCACGCGGACCTGGTGCGCGGCCGGATTGCCTACCTCTCGCATGCCAGCGGCCTGTACGACGACCTCACCGCCGCGGAGAACCTCCACTTTGCAGCGCGCCTGCTTGGCGTGCCGCGCGGCGAGGTCGCCGACCGCGCCGCCGCTGCCCTCGCCGACGTGGGTCTGGTCCCGGCCGGTGAGCAGCGCGTCGCCGGCTTCAGCGCCGGCATGCGCAAGCGCCTGGCGCTCGGCCGTCTGCTGCTCTCCGCGCACAGCCTGCTCCTGCTCGACGAGCCCCACGCCGCCCTCGACGAGGATGGCCTGCACCTCGTCGATGAGCTCATCCGCCGCTGGCACGAGGCCGGTATCACCGTGCTGGTCGCCTCGCATGCGGTCGAACGACTGGCGCCACTGATCGATGGCCGGATCCGCCTCGACGGCGGCCTGGTCGCGGGGGTCGAGGGCAAGGGGGTGACCGTGCCGGTCGTGCCGAACCGCCACCCAACCCCGGCGAGCGTCGGGCTGGCGCGATGACGTCACTTGCCCGGAATACCTCGATCGCGCTGGCCATCGCGCGCAAGGACGCGCTCGCCGAGCTGCGCGGCAAGCACGCCACCACCTCGACCCTGTTCTTCGCGGCCGTGGTGCTGCTGCTCTTCGGCTTCGCGCTCGGCCCCGATACCCGCAAGCTGACCGAGGCCGCACCTGGCCTGCTCTGGCTGGCGATCGTCTTCGCGGGCCTGCTGGCGGTCGGCCGGCTCCACGTGGTCGAGACCGATGACGGCGCGCTGGAGCAGCTTGCCCTCTACCCGATCGACCGCCGGGCGATCTACGCCGGCAAGGCGATCTCCGGGCTCGCCGCGATGCTGGTCCTGGGAGCCGTGCTGCTCCCCGTGGTGGCGATCCTGTACGGCATCGACCTCGCCGGCGCCTGGCCGGCGCTGGTCGCGACGCTGCTGCTGGGCTGCATCGGCTTCGCGGCGGTGGGAACCTTCTATGCGGGCGTGACCGTTCGGATGCGGGCGCGCGAGGTGATGCTGCCGTTGCTCATGCTGCCCGTCATCGCCCCGCTGCTGCTCGCCGCGGTGAAAGCAACCGCCGCGGCGCTGGGTGGCGATCCGTTCGGCGAGCTGTCCGCCTGGCTGCAGCTCCTGGCCGGGTATGACATCGTGATGCTCATCGCCGGGGCCGGGACCTACGGCTTCCTGCTGGAGGAATGACGAGGAGCGGATGAGGACGCGCGTGCTCGGCATCATCGGACTGCTGGCGGTCATCGCGGCCGCCGTCTTCGGCCTGTTCGTCGTCCCGCCGGATGCCAACCAGGGCGATGCGCAGCGGATCATGTACGTGCACGTGGCATCGGCCTGGCTGGCGTACCTGTCGTTCGGCATCACCGCCCTGGCCGGGATCGGATACCTGTGGAGGCGCGACCTGCGGTTCGATGCCGTGGCGCTGGCCGGTGCGGAGGTGGGCGTCATGTTCACAGCCTTCGCCATCTGGGGCGGGATGATGTGGGGCAAGCCGGTGTGGGGCACCTTCTGGCAATGGGAGGACCCGCGGCTGACCACCACGGCGCTGCTCCTGGCGCTGTACGTCGGCTACCTGCTGCTGCGCCACCTGACCGATGATCCGGCGCGACGCGCGACGCGCGCCGCCATCGTCGGTCTGGTCGCCGCCATCGACATCCCCATCGTCCACTTCAGTGTCGTGTGGTGGCGCGGGCTGCACCAGACGGCCACGTTCGGTGACCCGACCAGGATCCTGCATCCGTCTGCGCCGCTGCTCTTCGTGCTGGCCCTGGTGGGCATGGTCAGCGCGTTCACCATCGTGTGGACCTACCTCATGATCCGCCGCTACCAGCTGGCGCGGATCGATTGGCAGATCGAGGAGCACGGACGGCTGGGCCGCATTGCCGCTGCGCGCCGAGCCTCCGTCACCCCGCAGGCCGCGGCCGCGGCGGAGCCATCGTCGCGCCTCGGCTCGCCGGTCGACGGTCGTGCCAAAGAGGCCGGCTCGTGAGCGACCTGGTTTTCATCGTCGCCGGCTACGGCGTCATCCTCGGCGGCCTGGCGACGTACGCGCTGACCCTCCGTCGACGGGTGCGCGCCGCTCGCGACGCCTCCCTGCGCATCCGGCGCGATGCCGACATGGGCAGCGACCGCCGTCCATGACGTTTGCCCGGCCGGCCGCGCCACCGGTGCCGCAGCGCGGCCGGCGGTGGGGCCTCATCGCGGCCGTCGCCGCCGTGATCGTGGTGATCGCCTACTTCGCCTTCAGCAGCATCGGCAACGCGCTGGTCTACTACCTGACCCCGACCGAGCTGATGTCCCGCGGTGACGCTGCCTACGCCCAACCGGTGCGATTGGGTGGGCTCGTCGCCGCCCACTCGGTGCAGCACGGGGACGCCGCGGACCTGACCTTCGTCCTGACCGACGGCACGACGCGTGTGACGGTACACAGCGACGTGCTGCCGACCAGCTCCTTCCGCGAGGGAGCCGGCGCAGTCGTCGAGGGCACGCTCGGCCGCGACGGCGTCTTCCAGGCGACCCAGGTGCTCGTCAAGCACGACGAGAACTACGTGGCCCCCAGCGGCAGCGCGGTTCCCAGCCACATCATTCCTTCCGGATAGACCGATGCTTCCCACCCTCGGGCACGTGGCGATCGTCATCGGCCTGGTCCTCTGCCTGTACGCCGCCATCGCCTTCGTCCTGGGCGCACGTCGGCGCGATGCGGCATTGCTGGCCAGCGCGCGCAACGCCATGTATGCCGCCTTCGGCCTGGCTGCGGTGGCCAGCCTGGCGATGGTCGTGTCGCTGCTGGCCCACGATTTCAGCGTCGACTACGTTGCTCGCAACAACGCGACCACCACGCCGCCGTTCTACTCGATCATCTCGCTCTGGGCGGCGCTCGAGGGCTCGATCCTGTTCTGGACGCTGCTGGCGCTCGGCTGGGCGGGCCTCGTCCTGTATCGGTACCGGGCGCGCCATCCGGCGCTGATGCCCTGGGTGGGTATGACCCTGGCGCTGGTCGGCATCTTCCTGTTCAGCGTCATGGTCTGGCCGGGGAACCCGTTCACCCGCATTTCGCCCGTCCCGTTCGAGGGCAACGGGCCGAACGCGCTGTTGCAGAACCACCCGTTCATGGGGCTCCATCCGCCACTGCTGTACATCGGCTACACCGGCCTGGCGCTGCCCTTCGCGTTCGGCGTCGCGGCGCTCATCACGCGGCGCACCGACGAAGCGTGGCTGGGCATCGTGCGGCGCTGGACGATCGTGCCCTGGATCTTCCTGTCGTGCGGCATCGTGGCCGGCGCCTGGTGGAGCTACCAAGTGCTGGGCTGGGGCGGCTACTGGGCCTGGGATCCGGTCGAGAACGCCGCGCTGCTGCCGTGGCTGACGGCGACCGCCTTCATCCACTCCTCGATGGTCGCCGAGCGGCGGGGCACGCTCAAGGTGTGGAGCATGGGCCTGGTCATCGCCACGTTCGTGCTGACCATCCTGGGCACCTTCCTGACCCGCTCGGGCGTGGTCCAGAGTGTTCACTCATTCACACAGTCGGCCATTGGGCCCTGGTTCCTGGCGGCCATCGTCATTGCCCTGACCGCTTCGCTGGCGCTGCTGCTGTGGCGCGTGCCTGACCTGCGTGACCGCGGCACGGCACCGAACGCCGTGAGCCGCGAATCGGCATTCCTGTTCAACAACGTGCTCTTCCTGGGGCTCACCTTCGTGGTGCTGTTCGGCACGCTCATGCCGCTCATCTTCCAGGCCGTGGGCGGCGAGCGGATCAGCGTCGGCACGCCGTACTACAACGGCCTCAACGTGCCGATCTTCGCGGCGCTGCTGTTCCTGATGGGCGTCGGCCCGGCGCTGCCCTGGGGCCGCGCTTCGTGGGGCAGCGTGCGGGAGCGCTTCGGCCTGCCCGTGCTCCTCGGCGTCGCGGTGATGGTGGCCGCCTGGGCGCTCGGCATGCGGATGGTCGCGCCGCTGCTGACCACTGGGCTGGCCGTCTTCGTCGCCACGGTGATGTCCGACGAGATCGTCCGCGGCTCGCGAGCCCGCTCACGAGGGCGCGGCGAGGCGCCGCCCACCGCCGTCTGGCGACTGGCCACTCGCAACCGGCGCCGTTATGGGGGCTACACGGCGCACTTCGGCGTGCTGGTGATGGCCGTCGCGGTGGCGATCAGCTCGACCATGGCGCAGTCCACCACCGCCACGCTCAAGCCCGGTGAGAGCGCAACGCTGGCCGGCTACACGCTGACCAACGATCGCCTGGTGGTCGAGCCGCTGCCCGACGACGCGCGGGTGACCGAGACCCGCGCCGAGATGACGTACTCCGGGCCGCAGTCGGGTACCCTCGCCACGGCGCTGCGCGACTATCCCAGCTCGAGCACGGCCATCGCCACGCCGGCGGTGCGCACCGCGCTCGGCGAGGACCTGTACGTCACCCTGCTCACCTCCGACCCGGCGACCGGTAGCGTGACGGTGCGCATCTTCGTCAACCCGATGGTGGTCTGGATCTGGATCGGCGGCTTCATCCTGGCCCTCGGCGCCGGCTTCGCCATCTGGCCGGACGGCCGTCGCGTGGCGGTGACGGCATCGGCACCAGCCCCGCTTCCGGCGCGGGTTCCCGTTGAGGGCTCGTGAGACCGATGCGAATCGTGCGCTGGCTCCTCCTCCCGCTGCTGGTCATCCCGCTGAGCTGGATCCTGCTTACGGGGTTTTCGGTCAACCCCAACGAGGTCCCGTCGGCGCTCGTCGGTAAGGCGATGCCCTCCTTCTCGTTGAAGACGCTGTCAGGCCAGACCCTGTCCTCCGCGGATCTTGTGGGGCGACCGGTGATGGTCAACTTCTGGGCGAGCTGGTGCGGCCCGTGCGTCCAGGAGCACGCAATCCTGCTCGACGCGCAGCGCCGCTTCGGCGACCGCATCGCCATCGTGGGCGTCATCTACCAGGACTCGGCCGATGCGGCTCGCGACTTCCTGGCGAAGCACGGTGACCCGGGCTACCCCGATTTGCTCGACGAGGGAAGCCGCCTGGCGCTCGACTTCGGCGTGACGGGGCCGCCGGAGAGCTACTTCGTCGATGCCACGGGCATCGTGCGCGCCAAGCAATGGGGGCCGCTCGACGCATCGGCCCTCCGGACCAAGCTGGCGCTGATCGGGGTGAGCGGGTGAGAAGCCTGCTCCTGCCGGTGGCCGCCGCGGCCCTGCTCGCGCTGGTGGGGCTTGCCGCGGTGAGCGCGCTGCAGCCGGCGGCGCAGCCCACGCGCGCCGAGCAGGCGGCGCAGCTGGCCACCGAGCTGCGCTGTCCCGACTGCGCCGGCCTGTCGGTCGCCCAATCGACCTCCGCGTCTGCCTCGGCGATCCGCGCCGAGATTGCCGCGCAGCTGTCCGCCGGCGCCGCTCCGGACGAGGTGCGCCGTCATTTCGTCGAGCGCTACGGCGACTGGATCCTGCTCAGCCCCACCTCGCCGATCGCCTGGCTGCTGCCGATCCTGGTGCTGCTGGCCGGCGTCGTCGGCCTGGTCGCCTGGCTTGTTCGGCGTCGCTCACCGGCGCCGGCGCCGGTCGCCGCCGCCGCGGCCGACCTGCGACGCGTGCGCGACGAGGCGGAGGCGCTCGATGCCTGACCTCGCCCAGCTGGCCCTGCTGCTCGCGGTCGGCGCCCTTGCTGCGGTGGTGACCGCCATCCCGTTCCTCCGGCACGAGCCGGCTCCTGCGACTGATGCCGACGATGACCGCGAGACGCTCGAGCTGCGCCACCGCATCGCCATCGAGTCGCTGCGCGACGTCGAGGCGGATCGTCGCTCCGGCTCGCTCGATGAGGCCACCTACGCGGCACAGCGCACCGAGGTCGAGCAGCGGGCGGCGGCGACCCTCGCCGCGCTCGATTCTGCGCCGCCGTCGGCGCCGCTCTCGCTGCCGGCCAGACGTGGCTGGCGACTCGCCGCGGTGGCCGGTGGCGTGCTGGCGGGCCTCTTGGTCATCGGGTTCTTCGTGCCGCCACCCGTGGGTCTTGCGAACCGGGTCGTCGACACCCGCCAGCAGGCTATCCAGGCGGCGCTCGACCGGCTGCAGGCCAACCCGCGGGATGCGCAGGCATTCTCCGAGCTGGCCGACGCATTCCTGGCGGGCGACACCTACGCGGACATGCAGCGTGGTGCTGCGGCGCTGCTGGCGCTCATCACGCTGGAGCCGAACAATGTCGATGCACACGACAAGCTGATCAGCACCTACATCCGCGTCTCGGACTGGAAGGACGCGGCGGGCACGACCGATGCGCTCGAGAAGCTCACGCCCGACTCGCCGGACGTGCCGTTCTTCCGCGGTCTCATCGCCCGCGGCCGGGGCGACAGCGCCGAGGCAAAGCGGCAATTCGAGGCGTTCCTCAGGCTCGCCCCCGGCGACCCACGCGCCCCGATGGTCCGCACACTGCTGGGTTCCTGAAAGGTCCGCGCCGGCCGAAGCGGGGTGGCGCCGCGGTGGTCTCGAAGGGTCACATGCTGCCCTGTTGCGCCTTGGACAGGTCCGGCGCCCGATGCCCGCGTCGAGGCGTGCGCAGGGCGGGCCGCGCATCGGTCCGCGAGCCGTCGAACGCGCATCACGGCGACATCTGTCCGGTCAAGCGGCGCGCCGGGCAGGGTCCCCGGGAGCTATTCGGCGACGCGCTCCAGCGTGGCGCGCAGCTGCTCGAGCTCGTCGGCGGGGATGCGATCGAAGAAGTGTTCGGCCACGCCCCGCAGGTGGATGGGTGATGCCGAGCGCAGGCGCCGGCGCCCGGCATCGGTGAGCTGCGCCCACTGGCCGCGGCGGTCCGACTCGCAGGTCACGCGCTCGACCAGCCCCGCTGCCTCCAATCGGTCGACCAGTCGGGTGATGCCGCTGCGCGACAGGAGAATGCGGTCCGCCAGCTCACTCATGCGCAGCCGATCCTCGTCGGCGACGGCCAGCTGGACGAGCACGTCGTAATCGGCCAGCGCCATGGACTGCTCGGCCTGCAACTCACGCTCGAGCTCACGGGTCAGGCGCGCATGCGCGCGCAGGAAGGCACGCCAGGCATCCAGGCGCGGGTCACTGGCGGTGAGCGGACTCGGCCTCATCGGTCTGCCGGAGGGTAGATCGTGGAAAGTAGTTGCATTGTCAATCATTCGCCTGTATAGTTGCACCATCAATCATATACGGTCGTCGCGACGACGACAAGGAGACCTCTCGCAATGACATGGCAAATTGACCTGGCGCACAGCAACGTCAGCCTCGCGGTGAAGCACATGATGGTGACCACCGTGCGCGGATCGATGGCGATCAAGGATGGCACCCTCGACATCGATGAGGAGCATCCGGAGCACTCCAACGTCCAGGTGCGCCTCGACGCGGCATCGATCAACACCGGCATGCAGCCGCGCGACGCGCACCTGCGCTCCGCCGACTTCCTGGACGTCGAGACGTTCCCGTATCTGACGTTCCGCAGCACATCGATCGACAAGCACCGCGACGACCACAAGCTCCACGGCGAACTGACGATCCGCGACGTCACCCGTCCGGTGACACTGGATCTCGAGTTCGGCGGCGTGGTGCCCAACCTGCAGGGCGGCCGTCGTGCGGCGTTCAACGCCACGACCAGGATCAACCGCGAGGACTTCGGCCTGACCTGGAATGTCGCGCTGGAGCAAGGCGGCTGGCTGGTCGGCAAGGAGATCAAGATCGAGATCGACCTCGCGGCCGTGGACGCGGTGGACGCCGTCGCGGCGACAGCCGCCGCGTAGCGGTCAGCGAGCCCCCCCGCGAAGCGGTCAGCGAGACTCCCGCCACGTAGCGGTCGGCGAGGCTCTCACCGCCGCTCGTCCGCTTCGTTGCCCGCTGCCGCGGCGGGGATCTCGTTCGTGCGCCATGTCGGCGAGCTGCCGACAAGGTTCGGCTTGGACGACGGCGCCGCCCTCTCGACGAGATCTGGGTCGAGAACGACAGCGGCACCCCGATCCAGCGGATCGACCCGGCCGCCATGCATCCGCTGATCGATGCGTCGGGGGTCTCAGCTCCCGAGCAGCGGCCGCAACACGACGTACGCGACGGCGGCTGTCAGACCCGCGGCGGGGATGGTCAGGATCCACGCCCCGACGATGCTGCGTGCGACGCCCCAGCGCACCGCGCTCAGCCGCCCGGTCGAGCCGACGCCCATGATCGCGCTGGAGATGACGTGAGTGGTGCTCACCGGCATGCCGAAATGCGACGCGCCGAAGATGATCGAGGCCGCCGTCGTCTCGGCGGCGAAGCCATGCACCGGGTCGAGCTTGACGACCTTGCTGCCCATGGTCTTGATGATCCGCCAGCCGCCGGCCGCGGTGCCGAGCGACATGGCCGTGGCGGCCGCGATGATCACCGGCAACGGGACGTGGAAGTCAGGGATGACGCCGGCGGTCAGCAGCGCGATGGTCATCACGCCCATCGTTTTCTGTGCGTCATTGCTGCCATGACTGAAGGCCATGTACGCCGCCGAGAGGACCTGCAGACGGCGGAAGCGGTCGTTCATGACCTTGGGGTGAGCGCGCCGGAACAGGTTGAGGATGAGCACCATCAGGCCGAATCCCAGGACCAGGCCCAGGATCGGCGAGCTGACCAGCGGCACCAGCACCTTGCCGACGATGCCGTCCATCTGCCATGTTCCGGTCCCGCCGGCGATCAGGGTGGCGCCCAGCAGCCCGCCGATGAGGGCGTGGCTGCTCGAGGATGGCAGCCCCAGTCGCCAGGTGAGCAGGTTCCACACGATCGCGCCGAGCAGTGCCGCAGCAACGACGACCTGGCTCTCCACCTTGGGATCGACCAGGCCGGAGCCGACCGTATGGGCCACGGCGGTCCCGCTCAGCGCGCCGGCAAAGTTGGCGACGGCGCTCATGATGATTGCCCACTGGGGTTTCAGCGCCCGGGTGGAGACCGATGTGGCGATGGCGTTGGCCGTGTCGTGGAAGCCGTTGATGTAGTCGAACAGGACCGCCAGACCGAGCACCGCAAGCAGCAGCAGGGTGAAGTTGTGGAGCACGCGGCAAGGATAGCGGCGCGCCATCGGCTTGGTGAGTCGATGGTCCTGCTGCACGCGCCGAGGATCTCGGCTATCATGTGGAACACGTGTTCGATTGGCGCACCGGTCCGCGCCGCGGTTTCATCCCCGTCCCGACCTCGATCTTCACCCTCGCCCTGACCGGGCCCCGCATTCGCGGGAGGGCCTCGTCAGGAGCTTTCTCACCGTGTCCTTCACTCATCTCGGGCTTGCGCCCGAACTGCTCCGCGCCGTCGCGGACCAGAGCTACACCGACCCCACCCCCGTCCAGGCCCAGTCGATCCCGCTCGTCCTCGCTGGACGCGACCTGATGGCCGGCGCCCAGACCGGCACCGGCAAGACGGCCGCCTTCGTGCTGCCGATCCTGCAGCGGCTCAACGCCACGCGGCCGAACGGCCGGCGCGCCGTCCGCGCCCTCATCCTGGAACCGACGCGCGAGCTCGCGCTGCAGGTCGAGGAGAGCGTGCGGGTCTACGGCAGGCATCGGCCCATCCGCTCGATCGCCATCTACGGTGGCGTCGCCTTCGGCCCGCAGGAGCGCGCGCTGCGCAGCAACGGTCCCGAGATCGTGGTCGCCACGCCCGGACGTCTGCTCGACCACGCGCAGCAGCGCACCATCGACCTGTCGCAGGTCGAGGTGCTCGTTCTGGACGAGGCGGACCGCATGCTCGACATGGGCTTCATCCGAGACATCCGCCGCATCCTGGCGCTGCTGCCGCAGCGCCGCCAGAACCTGCTCTTCTCGGCGACCTTCTCGAACGAGATCCGGCAGCTGGCCGGTGGCCTGCTCGACCGTCCCGCATCGGTCCAGGTTGCCGCACACAACTCCGCAACAGAGCTCGTCAGCCAGGTCGTCCACCCGGTCGACCGCGAGCGCAAGCGCGAGCTGCTGAGCCACCTGGTGCGCAACCACGTCATCGAACAGGCGCTGGTTTTCACCCGCACCAAGCACGGTGCTAATCGCCTCGCCGAGCAGCTGCTGCACGATGGCATCGCCACGGCCGCGATCCACGGCAACAAGAGCCAGCCGCAGCGCGTTCGCGCGCTCGCCGACTTCAAGGCCGGCCGCACCACCCTGCTGATCGCCACCGAGGTAGCGGCGCGCGGCCTGGATATCGACGCGCTGCCGCACGTTGTCAACTACGAGCTGCCGATGGTGCCCGCCGACTACATCCATCGCGTCGGCCGCACCGGTCGAGCGGGAATGGTGGGCACCGCCGTCTCACTGGTGTGCGTCGACGAGCAGCCCCTGCTGCGTGCCATCGAGCGCCTGCTCGGCCGTCCGATCCCGAGCGAGGTGGTCGAGGGCTTCGAGCCCGATCGGTCGATCCGTGCGGAGCCCATCCGGCTGCGCAGCGGTCAGCCCCACGCGCCCCGTGGCGCGAATCCTCGCCGTCCTGCCCCGGCCTACGGCGCGCATCGACCGCAGCCCGCACGCCCCGGACAGCATCGGGGTCGCGATGGTCGGAAGGCCGCCGGCCGCCCGGCCGCGCGCCGCAGCGGCAGCATCGGTCGATCGTGGAGTCCCATGCCGGGCGAGCGCCGCCACCAGGGCTGACGCCTTGCGCCGCTAGGCGTGCTTGACGACGATCCGCTCGATCACGTTGGCCGCGTCCTCGCAGGAGTCGATCGCCTCCTCCAGCAGGCTGTAGACATCCTTCCACTTGATGATGTCCACGGCGTTCTGGCCGTTGGTGAACAGCTCGGCGATGGCGTGGCGCACGATCCGGTCGCCCTCGTTCTCGAGGCGATGGACCTCGATCCAGTGGCCGGACAGATCCTTGAAGTTGCGCAGCTTGTCGATCGCCGCCTGGAGCTGCTCGCATTGCTTGACGATGATCTCGGCCTGCTGCAGCGCCACCGGCGTGGGCTGCTCGATGCCATACAGGATGCAGGTGTCGGCGACCTCCTCGATGAGGTCGACGATGTCGTCGATGCGGCTGATCAGGACCGAGATGTCCTCGCGATCGATGGGCGTGACGAAGGTTGCTTCCAGCTTGTGACCGATGTCGTGGCTGATCGTGTCACCGGTGTGCTCGATGTCACGCAGCTGGATCGCCAGGCGCTCGCGCTCGCCGTAGTTGCTGAAGAAGCGCTCCAGCATGCGGGCCGCCGCCAGCATGTTCGCGGCGTCATCGGTGAACAGATCGAAGAACTTCTCTTCGCGGGGAATGAAGGGCAGGCGCATGGACCGATGGTACGCGAAGAGCCCCAAGTTGGTGCCGCGGTTCCCCCCCCGGAAGAGACCGATGCACGGCGCATGCCGCCGGTCCTCCAGCACGGCCCAAGATCAGAAGTCGCAGGACGGGCCGGCTGGTTCGTCTCGTTGCGTCCCAGGTGGCCGCCCGAGTGGACGTGCCCCTTCATGACGGTGATTTGGGGGGTGCACGTCGTTGGAGTCTGTGAGCCAGGGTGACGAGCGGCGCCGCTCCGAGGCCTTTGAAGATGCGACTCGCGGCTGTGGCGTCGTCAGCGTGACCTCGGAGGCGCCAGCGATCAAGCAGGCACAGGCCCAGACGCAGCGGCAGGTCGAGCTCCGTCCACGCCTGCACCGCCACGTCCCAGTCGCGATACGCCACGTCGTCGTGCTTCGCCTTCGACCGCGATGGCTTGAGCGCGGCAACGGCCGCCCGTAACGTGACCTGGGCCGCCTGTGACGCACGGCCGTCATGGGAAACCTTCGCCAACTTCGCGAGTGCCTCTGACGCGAGGCGTCGTTCGCCCGTCCATGCCGCCAGGCGGCCAGTGAGCGAAAGGGCAGCCGCGCGTTCGAACGCGGTCGTTCTCTCGGCCGCCGCGCGCGCATGCACGAGCGCGCCGTCGAGGTCACCAGCCATCATCGCAACCAGCGCGCGGGCGTGGTCAAGCGAGCCGAGCGCCTGCGCGTCGAGATCCGAGTCGAGCACACCCAGCTGATCGATCGGCGCCGTCGGGTCGGCCATCCCGCGCAGGGCGTTGAGCATGGTGCGGGTCACCGCAAAGTCCAGCCGATAGATGGCGGGCATGCCGTCAGTCGTGGCTTCCTCGAGGTTCTCCGCGGCCCAGCTCCAATCGCCAGTGTCGATTGCCACGAGCGCTGCCGCGTCGAGCAGCTGAAGCGCCATCTCGCGATTCCCGAGGCGGCGGGCCAGCTCGAGACCGTCGCGTGCCGTCCGATACGTTGCTCGTGGGTCATCTCCGACCATCAGCCAGGCCAGGTTGTTTCGCCCGCGTAACTCGACGGATCCGAGGCCCGCGTCCGCCGCTTGCGCCGTGGCGTCGCGCAGCTGCTGCATCCCACCCGGCGTGCCGGCGCGTGCAGTGGCGAGCGTGATTCGCGCGTCGATGACCGATGGCGCTGCATGAGTCGTGTCCGCGGATTCCGACCCGCGCAGTGCGCGTTCCGCCCAGGCGACAGCCTGTCCACTGTCGCCACGCAGGAGATGGGCTCGCGCGAGCTGAGCCGGCACATCAATCCCGATCGCGTCTCCGCCGAGGCTCTCGGGGAGTGCCGACCACGCGGCCTCGAGCTCCGATAACGCCGCGTCGCTGCGTTGCGCCTGCAGCAGCAGACTGGCAAGCTGTGCCCGGTGCCTCGCGGCGGCCACATCGTCACCTGTCGTTTCGCGGAGCCGAATCGCCTCGCGCAGGTGCTCCTCTGCGGTTTCGAAGCGGGCTGCTGCTCTTGCCACCAGTCCTGCCGCCTCGGACAGCTCGGCCCGAGCCAAGGGATCGTCGGTCAGCGCAAGGGCACGCTCGAGATGGACGAGCGCGCGCTCTGGTGCATGCAGCCGTTGGGCGCGACTCGCCGCCGCCCGGAGGGCGTTTCTGGCGCGCTCGCGGAGCTGCGCCGCCTGCTCCGTCCCCTGGGCCGCCGCAAGGGCGGCAACGAGGTGCTCGGCAATTGGTTCGATCGATTCCGGCTCGTCCAATGACTCGAGGTGGCGGACGATGGCCAGGTGCCTGGCGCCGCGTTCACGCCGCGAGAGGGTGTGGTACGCCACTTCGCGAACCAGCTCCTGCACAAAACTGAGCTGGCCGCGGCCCGGCGATCGCGGCTCGTCATCCACGGCCAGGAACTCGCGCCGCACCAGCGCGTGCACCAGATCCTCGAATCGGTCTGCGGGCTCGCCGGTCAATGTACGCAGGGCGTCCGGCCGGAAGCGGCGACCAAACACGGCCGCCATCAGCAGCAACGACCGTTGCGGTCGAGGCAACGCATCGATTCGAGCAGCAATGAGCGCGTGGAGCGACTCCGGGATATCGATCGTTTCACCCTCGCCGGGCCTGGCTGAGGGCGCACGCGACCGCCATCCGCGCTCGGCCACGATGCGCGCCATCTCCACCGCGTAGAGCGCCACACCATCGGCTCGTTCGCGAACACGTCTTGCCACGTCGGGCTCGAGGCCCGGAGCGAGCGCTGCGAGCAGCTCGTCGATCGCCGGATCGGGCAGCCGATCGAGGTGCGTCGCGGTGAACTGCGGCATGCTCGAGCCCCAGCCAGGTCGAGCGTCATGCAGCTCGGGCCGACCCAGCGTCACGATCAGGATTGGCCGATGCCTGGACCAGTCCGCGAGATACTCGATGAAATCGAGCAGGCCTACATCGGCCCACTGCAGATCCTCGAAGACGAGCACCAGCGGTGCAATGTCGGCGATGGCTTCGAAGTAGCGCCGCCAGGCAGCGAACAGCTCATCGCGTGGCGCCTGCGCGAGCTGAGGTCCGAGAAGCGCGGACAGGCGTGGCTCGAGCCACGTCCGCTCGTCGAGATCGGGGACGAGGCGCCCGAGCGCCGCCTGCAGCGAGCGGCGTGACATCTCGATTGCGTCGTCCTCGGCGATGCTCGCGCTCCGGCGAACCATCTCGGCCAAAGGCGAGAAGGCGATCTTCTCGCCGTACGCCGGCGCGCGTCCGGTGTACCAGTTCGGCGGCGAAGGACTGGTCGCAGCGGCGCGTTCCAGCTCCCAGGCGAGACGGCTCTTTCCGATGCCCGCGATTCCGATGACCGATACGACGTGCATGCGACGGTCGACGGTCGTCGCATCAAGCAGCCCACGCAGTGCGTCGAGCTCCGCTGAGCGTCCGACAAAGGGACCCCCATGCGCGCCCGGAGCATGGCGGTCGGGTGGGACGGTGAATTTGACGGCGCGCCACGACTTGACCGGCGCCGCCTTGCCTTTCAGCGTGCGTTCGCCGGCCGTCTCGAAGGCGACCCCATCACGGATCACAGATCGCGTCGCCGCGTCCACGAGGACGGTCCCGGCCGCAGCGGTGTCCTGCAGGCGGGCCGCCGTATTCACGAGGTCGCCTGTGACCATCCCCTGCCCGACGGCGTCGAGCGAAACAGCGGCTTCGCCTGTCGTCACTGCGCCCCGAGCGGCGAGATGAGCGCCCGAGGGCACCAGCATTGTTCCGATCTCGGCCACGACCTCCAATGCCGCTCGAACGGCGCGCTCGCCGTCGTCCTCATGTGCGATCGGGCTGCCCCAGACGGCCATCACGGCGTCTCCGATGAACTTCTCGAGCGAGCCGCCATAGTGCGCGACCGTGGCTCGCGCGGATTCGAAGTACCGCGACTGGATATCGCGCACCTCCTCAGGATCGAGGGACTCGGCCAGCTGGGTGAAGCCCACCAGATCCAGGAAGAGAACGGACACGAGGCGCCGCTCGGCGGATGGCTCCGGGCGCCCTGCCCCCGAATCTCGCGGCGACTGGTCGTCACCCGGGTTGGTGACCTCCGCGACCGCCGAGCCGCACGACGTGCAGAATCGCAGCTCCGGGTCGACGTCTGCGCCGCACGACCGGCATTGCCTGGCGAGCGCGGCTCCGCACGACCCACAGAAGCTGGAGGCCGGCGCGTTGACGAAGCCGCATCTCGGGCAGCTCATGGGCTGAGACGCGATGCACAGAGTGCCGTGAAGCTCGGCGTCGCGGCACGCGCCGCGCTCGGCTTACTCCTCTTCCTTGACGAGTGTGATGCCGACAGTGCTCGGATTGGTGGATGCCACGACCATGGCGTAGCAGATGAATCGCTCGAGCGTCTTCTCATGGTTGACGACCATCGTCGAGATATGGGGCGTTGCGTCCCATTCGATGATCCGCGCATCGCGCAGGGCCGCGAGCGGATTGTGGATGAGGCGCTCGGCGTCATCGGCGCCCGTGTAGCCACTGCTCGGGCTGGGAAGGGCCCGGAACCAGAGTCGAAACGCCGGCGCCATCACCTCCGGCGTCATCTCCTCCCAGTCCGTTGGAACGCCACGCTCCTTGTAACGCGCGACGAGGTCGTCATCCCCAATCATCACGGCGCCTCCTGAAGGGCCTATTGATCGGTGATCATAGGGGTCAACGGCGGACGTGCCTAGATGTAACCGTCGCTCCGTGCGCCCCGGTCGAAAGCCTGCGAAGTGGTGCTTCGTACGTCGGCGTTCGACCGTCAGCTTTGGGTGTTGTCGGCCACCGGCTCGGAGGGCCGTTCATCGGTCCGCTCCACCACGAGCGTGCACTTCGTGGCCAACGCCGCCACGGCACCAATCGCCGCGATGACCGGCAGGAGCGCGGCGCCCACCACGCCCAGCGTCAGCGGCACCTCGAGGAGCGTCCTGCCGTCCTCGTTCTTGATCGTCAGCCGCCGCACGTTGCCCTCGTGCACCAGCTCCTTGAACTTCTCGATCAGCTGCTCACCGTTGAGGGAGAACTCCTCGGTGCGCGTGTCGGCGTCTGCCATGGTGCTGCCCCTGTGCGTGTGGAAGCCTCATGCTAAGCCTCATGGAGACGCAGGACGACCAGGTCGCGCCTGGCTGAGCGACCGTCCAACCGTTCGAATTTGCACGCGGCGTTACTCCTCGACGGTCGCGAACGTTGCCCGCCCGGCCAGTCGATATGTCTGGATCGTCACGCCGGACGGTATGGCGCGCGACTCGACCAACTCCAGGCTGTGCGTCTGGCCGCGCTCCGGAAAGAGCCGAAGGCCATCGCCTACCACGACCGGGTAGATCCGCAGGTTGAGCTCGTCGACGAGGTCGCGGTCGAGCAGCCAGCGGAGAAGAACGCCGCTGCCGTGGACCTGGAGCTCGCGCCCGGGCTGCGCCTTGAGCTCGCGGATCGCCGCCTCGACGTCGCCGTCGATCACGTGGGTGTTCTGCCACGTCGGATCCTTCAGTGTGGTCGAGGGCACGTACTTGGGCAGGACGTTGATGCCGTGGGAGACTGGATCGCCGCTGTCGTGATTCGGCCAGTACGGCTCCCAGATCGCCCAGGTCTTCCGTCCGAGGAGCAGCGCATCGGCGCGCTCGAACCACGAGGTCAGGAAGGGCCACATCTCCGGGTCGGCGTGCGCCGCCGTCCATCCGCCGCGCTCGAACCCGCCGCGCCGGTCCTCGTCTGGGCCTCCGGGACCCTGGTACACGCCGTCCACGGTCAGCATCATCGAGGCGGTCAGCTTCATGGTCACCGCTCCTTCGCATCGGGGTTGCTGATGGTTAGACGACCGGCTGAACGGCGGCTCATCGTTGTCGTGCTGGAGGGCCGTGTGGGATTCGAACCCACGACACGAGGATTAAAAGTCCCCTGCTCTAACCACTGAGCTAACGGCCCATCGTTGCGAGTTCAGGATAGCCCGATGCCTTGACGGGTCGGGCAGCCGCGCGTTGACGCCCGACACGACCCCGGCGGTTGGCGCGCCACTTGATGGTGGGGTGCACCATGGATCCAGACAGAGGAGGTATCAGTCCATGAAAACCGACGAGATGATCAGGGGCGCTCAGGAGGCGATGACCGTCAAGCGCGTCTTCGGCGAGCCTATCGAGCGTGACGGAACCATGTTCATTCCCACGGCCAGCGTGCGTGGCGGCGGCGGCGGAGGGAGCGACGATGCGGGCAACGGCGGCGGCGGCTACGGGGTGATGGCGCATCCCATCGGCCTGTTCGAGGTCCGCGACGGCAGTGCGACCTGGAAGCCGACGCTCGACCTGAATCGGGTGATCCTGGGTGGCCAGATCGTGGCCGTGGTGCTGCTGCTGGTGCTGCGCTCGATCTTCAAGAGTCGCCGCTGACCTTCGGAAGGGTTTGACCGATACCGTCTCCACGACTACCATGCGCAGGCGGGGTGGAGCAGCGGTAGCTCGTCGGGCTCATAACCCGAAGGTCATCAGTTCGAATCTGATCCCCGCAACCACATAGTTGAGCACGAAATGGGCCCCTCTCGGAGTGCCGGAGGGGCTTTTCGTTACCCAAAAGCAGGCAATGAGCAGGCACCTGGCCCAAGATCTCGCGAAGGGCGTTCTCGACAACGTAGGCTCGAAGCTGGCGATCAGGCGGTAGGAACTGCTCGAAACAAAGCTCTTGGTCAACTCTGCCACCAGAGCTGTGCCGTTATCCAGTAGCGTAGACACGATTGCGCCAGACACGGTTACGCCATATCGGCGCGGGCCTCCGCAGGATCATCGTCGTAGGGCATGCCGCTTATAGACGGGTCGTTGACGCCCATCGCCGCTAGCTGCGGCGCGCGCTTGTCGAGTGGCGGGTTAGGCGACGGAGGATACGGACCACCAGAAAGCCGAAGATGAGTCGGCGCAGCAGAGCAAACATACGCGCCCGTCATGCACGGGGCGTGCCGTGCTGGAGTCGCCAACCGGTTGTTCCGACCGCCTCCACCCGCGGCGCAGGCGGCGCGATGTGGCCTGCGTACGCCGCGCTCCGGTACAATGCGGCCCAACCCCGGATTCGTGAATGTACGTACGCAGGAGGGTCTGCGCGCGCCGATGTCCGCCAACCTCAAGAAGCTCCGTCCGTATGACGAGCCGCCGAAGTCCCGCGCCCCGCTCGTGCCGTCCACGCCGGATAGCGCCGCGACCATGTGGCTGGTCGTCGCCGCGCTGTGGCTCGTGGCGGCCACCGGCCTGGGCGCACTCTGGCTGCTCCAGCTGATCGTCCCGCAGGCGACGCTGCAGATGCACGTCGCGCTGCCGCTGAACCTGAACATCTGGGTCGTGCTCAAGCCCGACCGGATGCTGTCCGGCTTTGAGAACGCGCTGGTCTACGGCTGGCTGACGAATGCGGCCATCGGTGCCATCTGGTTCGTCACGCCACGGGTCACCGGACGGCCGCTGGTCAGCAATGCCGGCGCCAACGTGGCGCTGGGACTCTGGAACCTGGCCGTGATCCTGGGCCTGGCGACCATCTTCCTTGGCATCCTGCCGGACACCGGCACACTGAGCGAGTTCACACTGCCGATCGACGCCCTGGCGGCGCTCGCCTTGCTCATGGTCAATGGCGTCTTCTGGGGGAGCGTCGCGCGGTCGATCGGTCCGCGAGCCTTCATCAGCGTCCACTACTTCGGCATCGCGCTGCTCGCCTTCCTGGGCCTGTACGTCCTCAACGCGCTGCTGCCGTTGCTCAACCTGGCCGACCCGTGGCCGGTCTTGCTCAACGGCTTCTATGTCCGCACGCTGGCGGCCTACTGGCTGCTCGGCACAGCGGTCGGAGCCCTCTATTTCGTCATCCCTCGGGCGACCGGCAACCCGCTCTACAGCGCCGGCCTGGCCCTGCTCGGCTGGGTCACCTGGCTGGTGCTGGCGGCCCTCTCGGGCCTCGCCGCATTGCTCGATCCCAGCGTGCCGTACGCGATCACCACCCTGGGCAGCGTGGGCGCCATGCTGCTCATCCTGCCGGCGTTCCTGGTCGTCGCCAACCTGCTGCTGACCATCCGCGGACGCTGGACCCTGCTGCTGGGTGCAGGCGCCCTGTCGTTCGCGGTGATCGGCCTCGCATTCCTGCTGATGAGCAGCATCCAGGAGGGGATCGGCGGCCTGCGCAGCGTGGGCGTGCGCACCACCGGCACGGAGTGGCCGACCGGCGCGCTGATCTACGCCGGCCTGGGAGCCTATACGTTCGCCTTCCTGGCGATGGCCGAGCATGCCTTCCCGCGCCTGCTGCGCCGCTCGTGGAAGGCGGGTCCGCTGAGCGATGCGGCTCGCTGGCTGCTCTTCGGCGGGGTGGCGCTCGCGGGCGCCGCGCTGATGCTCGGCGGCCTGGCGCAGGGCTCGCTCCTGTCGCAGCAGGCGTCGCCCGACACGATCCAGGGCACGCTGGTCTGGTTCCGCCTCGTCGCGCTGGGCGGCATGGGCCTGGCCGCCCTTGGCGCTCTGGCGTTCCTGGGCGACCTGTTCCTGATGTTCACCACCGGCCAGCCGGTGGAGCATGTGGCCGCGCCGTCTCCTCCGGCAGCGGCCGCGTCGCCGGCGGGCGCGGGCAGCTAGACCGATGACCGTCCACACCCCCATCCCGTCGCGCACCCGCGGCCTTCCCGCCTGGGCAACCGGACTGACCGTCTTCCTGCTGCTGGTCGGCGCCGTCTACCTGGCCACCAACCTGAGCGGCACGAACCCGGCCGTCGCCCGTCCCGGGGAGAGCGCGGCTCCCTCGGGTTCCGGCACGGTCAATCCGGGGGTCGCCCTTGCGCTGGTCAAGAAGGCCGGCTGCCAGGCCTGCCACGGCCAGCAGTGGGAGGGCGGCATCGGGCCGAACCTTGTTGGCATCGCCGACGGGCCCAAGACCCCCGATCTCAAGCAGCTGGCGACCGACCATCCCGACGACTGGATCCAGCTATGGGTCGCCGGGACCGATCCGGCGGTGGCCTCCATCGATCGCAAGAGCATGCCCAAGTTCGGCGAGGGCAGCCTGACCGCTGCCGAGATCGACACGGTTGTGGCCTACCTCAAGACCCTGAAGTGACCGATGCGGCCGGCCGGCCGCCCGAGCAGGCTCGACCACGAGGCGTTCCGGTCCTCATCGGTGCGGCCGAGATGGGCGACATCGATGTCGCCGCCCAGCGCCTGGGCCTGTCGCAGGACGCCCTGATGGAGAGCGCCGGGACGGCAGTCACCGAGATCGCACTGGCGGAGATCGGGCGGCTCTCCGAGCCGATTCTCGGACCGGGCGGCTCGCTCGCGGAGGTGCCACTCACCGTGGTGCTGTGCGGGCCGGGCAACAACGGCGGCGACGGCATGGTCGTGGCGCGGCGGCTCGCGTCGGTGGGCCGCAGCGTGCTGTGCATCCTGGTCGCCGATGCGTCGCGCGGCTCCAGTCCGGCCGTGGCGCATAACTGGATGGTGCTGCAGGCCATGGCCTCGGCCGGCTCGCTGGAGCTGTTCGTGGCTCCCACCCCCGAGCTGCTGCTGCGCCTGCGCGAGCGGCTGTCCGGCGCCACGCTGCTCGTCGACGCCCTGTTGGGCAGCGGCGCCTCCGGGCCGTTGCGCGAGCCGATCTCGACGGCCGTCGACCTGCTCAACGCGGTGCGCGCCCACGCGCGTGCCGCTGCACGGCCGTGCAGCATCCTGGCGGTCGATACGCCGACCCGCATCGAGCTGACCGGTGGGGGTCACTCCGACCCGGTCGTGGAGGCCGACGTGACGGTCACCTTCCATCGCGCCAAGGCGGGCTTTGCCCTGGATGCCGAGGCGCGCCGCCTGGCGGGGCGCTACTTCGTGGCGCCGATCGGCATTCCCCTGGAGGCGGAGCGCGACATCGTGCCGCCCGACGGTGAGTGGCCGCCGGCTCGGATCACCCAGGTGACCTGGCAGGAGCCGACGCCCTCCGATCAGCCGCCGCGCGCGCGGCCGGGCGATGGGATCGGGGCGGGGCCGGGGATCGAGTAGCGGTCAGCCACTTCCCGGCTTGCGCGGCACGGAGCCCCCGGCACACAGCGGGCATGCGTCGGCGGGCCACGAGGCGATCTCGATGCGCCCCAGGGAGTGGATCGGGATACCCGCCTCGAGCGGGGTGCTGGAGCGGTCGACGATCACCGCCGCGGCGAGTGGCTCGGCGCCAGCGACCCGGACGGCGTCCACTGTCTCGAGCAGCGACAGCCCGGTGGTCAGGATGTCGTCGACCACCACCACGCGCTCATCGGGCGCCACGCTCCAGCCGCGACGCAGCCGCCGTCCGGTCTGCGCCACGCCGTCCTGCTGCCCCACGCGTTCGGCGAAGACGCCACGGACCGGGTGACCCAGCACCGGCTCGAGCTGGCGCGCCGTCTCGGATGCGAGCAGCACTCCGCCGGTCGTCGGGCCGACCACCAGCGTGGCGTCGTACGGCGCGAGCGCAGCGGCGAAGCGGCGGCAGATCTCGACGGTGAGCTGCGGGTACTGGAGGACGAAGAACTTCTCCAGGTAGCGGGCCGCGTGGCGGCCGCTGGCCAGCAGGAAGTGTCCCTCCAGCAGCGCTACCGAGCGCTCGAAGAGCTGCTCGACCGTGGCGTCCCGCAGCGCGGACAGGTCGCGCAGATCAATCGGCCTATTCATACACGGCGCTGAAGTCCACCGCCGGATACCGTTCCGAGAGCGTGTCGGTCACCCATTGCAGGACGTCGGACGGGTCGTAGTACTCGGCGATCACCCTGGCCTCGGTGACGGTCAGGCCGGGACGGCGTGCCGCGACGTCGGTCTGTGCACGGCCCTCCAGGTCGGAGAGGTCCAGGCTCGTCTCGAAGCGCCCGTCGACGCGCAGCACCAGCTGGTCCTCCGGCTCGTCGAGCAGGACGAGGTCGCCGGTGCGCGCCAGGACCTCCTCCGCGTTCGAGACGAACTCCCAGAGCACCTCTTTCTGCTGGGCGCTGATCTGGGCCCGATAGGCATCGGCCAGCTGCCACAGGCGTTGCGCGGCGAGCGTCTCCTGCTGGTTGGTCGGCAGCTCGGCCTGCCAGTCCTCCTCGTCCGTCGGATCGACCAGCTGCTCCTGCGCCTGCAGCTCATCGGCCGCCACCAGGTGATTGACCGGATCGTGCGCCGCCTCGAGCAGCCAGGCGTAGATGTCGGCCGGGTTGTAGAGCTCGACCACCTCGGCGAACGACTCGACGGTCTGCTCCTCGTCGTACCACTCGCTGTCGGCTGGATCCTGGTAGGTCAGCCGCGTGGTCCACGTCTCGTCGGCCGGGTGGTAGAGCAGGTAGTCCTGCTCGTTGTCGACGAGCTTGATGGGACCGATCTCGCGCAGCCGGTCGCGCTGGCCATCGAAGAAGCGCCGCAGCTGCTCGGTCGCCTCGTAGAGGAAGTCGCGGCGCTCGAGCTGCGATTCGTTGGCCACCTCACGCAGGGCGGTGATGCGCGGTGACGACGACG
This sequence comes from uncultured Chloroflexia bacterium, assembly GCA_963716585.1. Taxonomy (GTDB): domain Bacteria; phylum Chloroflexota; class Limnocylindria; order QHBO01; family QHBO01; genus JAICUY01. The sequence continues at coordinate 541,248 of CAVQTN010000002.1, read as the reverse complement.
ACGGTTTCCGGCGGGTTCGCTCGCTCATCAGTCGCTCACTTCTTGAACACGAGGTCGGGACCCATCCGTTCCCGCAGGAAGATGGTGTGCTGTTTCTCGAAGATCATCTCGGCGACGCGATGCCCGAACCGATTGGTCGACTCATCGGCATACAGCTTGTCGAGCACCCCGTAGTTCGGCAGGTCGAGGATGATGACGTTGTTCCAGCTCGATCCCTCGCTGACGTTGAACCAGCCGACGAAGTGGATCCCGTAGCCATCGGCGTACTTCCGCGCCTGTCTCGGGAAGATGCGCTTCATGCCCTGCTTGAACATCGTGTCGCGGCCTTTGCGCACGTTGAAGAAGGTGACCATCAACGGCATGCGAGGTCCCTCGGCATGGACCGATCAGTCCGCATCGGACTCATCCTCGTCGCTGCTGATGACGCGGGTCGGCACCTTCGCGACCCCCGTCCGCCGGCCGCGGCCCCCGCGCCGATCGGCGAAGAAGACGCGCAGCAGGAAGACGCTGGTCATGCTCACGAAGAAGAGCAGGATCATGTCGATGAAGAGCAGCGCGGCCAGAAGCCAGGTCGGCCAATGGAAGGTGAACAGCCCGACGGGGACGAGGAGCAGGATCACGGCGAACAGGATCGCCTGGGTGATGAAGCAGCCGAAGCCCGGTCCCTCGTTCGGGTCGAGCTCCTCGTTGGTGCGGATCGACAAGGACGTCACTCATTGAGGTCGGGAAGCGTGGTGGTGCCTGCGATGGTCCCATATCCAAGGAAGCAGCGCACGACGTTCGGCTTCGGCAGGTCGCGCGGCCCGGCCCCGTAGCCAACCTCGCCGCCGGCGAAGGGCGGAGATGCCGGCCACTCGTCGACGAGCTCGGCCAGGATCGCGGCGCCGATGGGCGTTACCAGGCTGCCGGCGAGCGGATCCTCATAGGTCGGCGCGCCGGCCAGCAGCGCCGCAGTGACCGGCAGCGGGACGCCCAGGTTGACCGGCGAGCAGAACATGCTGCGCACCTCCAGCAGGCCAAGCGCGCCGACAACGCCGACGGCCACCACCACGTCGTCGATGCCGCTGGTGCCGCCGAAGGCGACCTCGGTGGGGCGCCGGCCGGCGAGATGCCCCTCCGCGCTGGCAAGCCGCGTAACGATCGCGACGGCCCGCTGCGTCACCGCCGGCGAGAGCGGCGCGGAGCGGATCAACGTCAGCATGTCGCCCAGGCGCGCGTCGACGTCGGGCACCTGGCCGGTGATCCGCAGCTCGATCGCGCGCACCGGCCCCTTGCTCACCTCGTCGAGCCGCAGCTCGAAGGCCGCGCCCGCGCTCTGCAACGGCGCCACCACGTCGCGCAGATCGGCCTCCAGCAGTCCCGCGCCGACCAGCGCGCCGAGCAGCATCTCACCGCTCGCGCCCGAGGCGCAGTCGAAGTAGACAAGTCGTTGATCGGTCATGGCTGGCTCGGCGGCATGGTCCCACATCGGGTCGCCGCGATGCCGCGGCGAGGCAGCTGCTCAGCCGGCCGCCGGCAGATCGTCGTACGTGATCCGGCCGTCGGCGACGGTGAGCCGCACCACACCGGGCAGCTCGCGGCCCAGCAGCGGCGTGTTCGCCGATCGCGATGCGAGCGTCGCCTCTGCCACCGTCCAGCGGGCGGACGGATCGAACACGACGAGATCGGCGGAGGTGCCGGGCGCCAGGCTGCGGCGCTCGCCGATCAACGAGGCCGGCCGCGACGAGAGCGCGGCCAGCAGCTGAGCCAACGTGAGGCAGCCGGCGTCGACCGCCGCCACTCCCAGCGACAGGGCGGTCTCGAGGCCGATGATGCCGGGGGCCGCAGCCCCGAATTCGACCGCCTTCCGTTCGGGCGGGTGCGGCGCGTGATCGGTGGCGATCGCGTCGACGGTCCCGTCGGCCAGTCCGGTGAGCAGAGCGAGTGCGTCGGCCCGCAAAGGGAGCGGCGGATTGACGCGGCAGCTGGCGTCGTAGGCACGTGACGCGTCGAGCGGTTCGGCGAACGCGTTGAAGGCCGGCTCCTCCCAGGCGAAGCGGCGATCCCCGGCAATCCACGCATCGGTCATGGCGACGTGGTGGGGGGTGACGTCGCATGTGACCCGCAGGCCACTGGCCTTGGCGCTCCGCACGGCCCCGAGCGCGGCCGCGGTCGACAGGTGGGTGAAATGGACCCACCCGCCGGTCTCGGCTGCCAGCGCGATGTCACGCTGGACCACGGTCAGCTCGGCGCTCGACGGCCAGCCGCCGAGCCCCAGCCGTATCGCGACCGGCCCGCCGCGCATGACCGATCCGGCGGCAAGCGTCGGTTCCTCGCAATGCTCGATCAGCGGCAGGCCCAACGTCGCCAGGTAGCTCAGCGCCGCGCGCGCCAGGGCTGCCGACGCCACGCTGCTCCCGTCGTCACTCACGCCGATGACGCCGGCAGCCGCCAGCGCACCGAGGTCGGCAAGGCGCTCGCCGCCGCGTCCGCGGGTCACGACACCAGCAACCCGGATCCGGCAGGCGGCCGTGGCGCCGCGCGCGGTGATCCAGGCAACACGCGCCGGTTCGTCGAGCGGCGGCTCGGTGTTCGGCATGGCGCAGATGGTCGTGAAGCCGCCGTGCGCGGCGGCCCGTGCGCCACTCTCCACGGTCTCGGCGGCCTCCGCGCCCGGCTCGCGCAGGTGGGTGTGCATGTCGCACAGGCCTGGTGCCGCGACAAGCCCTTCGCCGGCCAGCCGGCGCAGACCGGGAAGCGCGGCGGCGCCCTCTCCGATCACGCCCTCGACGACCGGCAGGTCAGCGACGGTGTCGGTCCCGGAGGAGGGGTCCACGAGTCGCACGCCGGTCAGCACAAAGGAGGCCGGCGCATCGGTCAGTCGGCCGAAGCGGGTCATCAGGCCGCGCCCGACAACAGGCTCAGCAGCGCCATGCGCATCGGTACCCCGTTCTCGACCTGGCGGCCGATCAGGCTCCGCTCGCCGGAGGCGAGGGAGGCACTGATCTCGACCCCTTCGTTCGTCGGCCCGGGGTGCAGGATCGGCGCATCGGGCCGCGCGAGCGCCATTCGCTCCTCGTCGATGCCCCACCGGGCTGCGTACTCGCGCAGCGACGGAATGCCGCCGCCGGCCTCGCGCTCGATCTGCAGGCGCAGCGTCATCACCGCATCCGCATCGGCCAGCGCCTCCTCGATGGGCGCCACGGCGACGCCCGGCCAGGCATCGAAGCCGCGCACGAAGGCGGGCGGGCCGGCCAGCCAGACCGATGCGCCGAGTGACCTCAACGCGTGCAGGTTTGAGCGCGCGACGCGCGAATGGATGATGTCGCCGACGATCGCGATCTTGCGACCCTCGAGCGTGCCCAGCCGCTCGCGCAGCGTCAGGGCGTCGGCCAGCGCCTGGGTCGGATGGGCGTGCTGCCCGTCGCCGGCGTTCACGACGCGCGCGGTCGTGGCTCGCGCGGCGAGGTACGGCGCACCGCTCATCGCGTGACGCAGCACGATCGTTGTGACGCCGGTGCGCACCAGGGTGCGGAGCGTGTCGGCCAACGACTCGCCCTTCGCCACACTGCTGGCAGCGATGCTCAGGTCCACGGTCGCGGCGCCGAGCGCCTTGGCCGCGAGCTCAAAGCTCACCCGCGTGCGGGTCGACGGCTCGTAGAAGGCGAGCCCGATGACCTCGCCGCGCAGCGGCCGGGCGTCCGTGCCGCGCAGCCCGCGCATTTCCACGGCCAGGTCCAGCGCGCGTTCCAGCTCGGCGCGTGTGAGGACATCGACGTCGAGCAGGTGGCGGTGCGGCCAGGCGGCCGGCGAAGCCGTCACGCGGCCGGGGCGGATGCGCGCCCGATGACGACCTCGTCGTCGACGCCATCCGTCTCGTGCAGGCGGACATGAACCAGCTCGTCGCGACTGGTCGGCAGGTTCTTGCCCACGTGGTCAGGGCGGATGGGCAGCTCGCGGTGGCCGCGGTCGACCAGCACGGCGAGGCGCACGGCCTGCGGGCGGCCCTGGTCGGTGAGCGCGTCGAGGGCGGCGCGCACGGTCCGTCCGGTGAACAGCACGTCGTCGACCAGCACGACGGTGCGGCCGGCGACATCGGGCATGGCATCGCTGCGCTTGACGATCGGCGCATGGGCCAGCTTCGTCAGGTCGTCGCGGTAGTAGGTGATGTCCAGCGAGCCGACCGCCAGGCTGACGCCCTCGTGCTGCTCGATCAGGCCCGCCAGCCGTCGCGCCAGCGGCACGCCACGCGTGCGCAGGCCGACCAGCACCAGATCACTGGTCCCGCCATGGCGCTCCACGATCTCGTGAGCGATGCGGGTCAGGGCGCGACGCACGTCGTCGGCGTCGAGGATGAGACGGTCGGGCATGGCGCTCCTTGGCGGTCTCTCCGGACCGCGTTAAAGGGTCGGCGCGAGTATAGCGCGGGTTGGGGCTGTCCCCGGTCGAGTTGAGTCGGCGGGATTCATGAACGACGGCGCTCCGTCGTCGCCGCACCTTCACTCCTGTTGAGTCACCTGGCGACTCAAGCGCGGCAGCCCTGGCGCCGCGGACTCAGCCGCCGCGCTAGCCTCAGCCCCGCGGCTACGGCTGGGCGGCCGGCGAGTAGACCGCCGGCCCGTTCCAGGTCCTGTCCTGCCCGATGACCTGGATCTGGTCCGGATCGGTGCCATAGCCGCGGGTGATCAGTCGCAGCTGGGCGGTCGGTCCGTAGGCGCCGCCCTCGGCGCCGGGCGCGGTCTGAACGGTGAGCGCGAGGTGGTTGCCGTCGCCGGCCAGTGCCACGTCGACGATCGTCGTCGCGCCACTGGTATCCGCGGGGTCGAGCGTCTCCGCCGCGGTGATGAGCTCGGCATTGCTGACGTGGCCGAAGTAGACGCGCGTCGAGTCGGGGAACCGATCGCCCTGTGGCACGCCGGTCCACTGCGCGTTCCACACCGCGAACGCATCGCTGTCCGGCCCCCAGGTAACCGATGCGCCACGGAACATCTCACGACCACCGGCCAGCGTCGAGAAGACCTGCCGTGCGTTGGCGAAGTCGAGCTCGCCGGCGGCCGACACGTCGGCCAGCCACGGCATGGCGCCCTCGGAGAACGACCAGTGGCCGCCCGGCGTGCCCATCGACCCGCGCCAGAAGATGGCGTGCCTGCCGTCGGGCGCGACGAGCGGGCCGAACGTCGCAGCCTGCGTCTCGACGGCCGCGGCGGACGGATCGAACGGCGGGTTGATGCCTTCGCCCTCGACCTGGACGAGGTAGCTCGTCGGCTGAGCGGCTGCGCGGCTGACCCAGAGGACATCGCGCGTGTCGGACATCCAGCTGCCGGCGTAGGCATCGCCGGTGTTCGTGATCTGTTGGATGTTGCCGCCCAGCGTCTCGAAGGTCCAGACATCGGTGGTGGCAGCCTGGCTCGTCAGCGTGTAGGCGAGGTAGGTGGAGTCGGGCGACCAGGCAAGCTCCTCGCCGAGGCCGTAGCTCGGTACCAGGGACTGGCCCAGGTCGACGAGGGTGCCGTCGTGCAGGCCGTAGACATAGAACTGCGACAGCCCGGAAAGCTCGCCGTCGATGCGGAAGGCCAGCCAGCGCCCGTCCGGCGACACCGAGGCGCGCGACGGCGCGCCGCTGCGCTGGACATTGATGTCGGTGGTCCTGCCGTCGGTGCGGACGAAGCTCAGTTGCGCGTTTCCGTTGGTGAGGACAAAGGCGAAATGACCCGCCGGTTCGCTGGCCGGCACCGCCGGCGGGGTGGCCTGGGCCGATGGCGCCGGGCTCGGCGTCGCGGCGGGCTGCGTCGGCGCGACGCTGGCACTCGGCTGCTGACTCGGGCTGTCCGTCGCTGACGGTGAGGCAGCCACGAACGGCGAGGCGGGCCTGAAGATCAGGACGGCCAGCAGGAGCGCGGCGACCGCGGTCGTCACGGACGCGGCGATGGCCACGATGCCGCCCGGGCGACGCCACCAGGCCACGCCGGGGCGGCGTCCCGTCTCGATGCCGGTCCGGATGCGGGGCGCGAGATCACGTGGCACCGGGACGTGGCGCATGCCGGAGATCAGGCGGCGCTGGTCGGCGAAGGCGGCCAGCGTGTCGCGGCAGCGCTCGCAGCGGGTGAGGTGCGCGTTCATCTGCTCGCGCTCCGCATCGGTCAGGTCATTGGACAGCGACGCGCTGATCAGCTCATCGACGTGGTTCATCGGGTCAGGCCCTCCGTCGCCAGGTGGCGGCGCATGTCACCCCGTGCTCGGCACAGGAGGGTGCGAACGGCTCCGTAGCTGAGGCCCATCACGTCGCCTATCTGCTGCGCGCTCATGTCCTCGAGGTCGCTCAGCAGCAGGCACTGGCGGCGTTCCGGCTTGAGGCGCAGCAGCGCGCGTTGCAGTCGCTCGTCGAGCACGGTCGACATGACCTGTGCCTCGGGGCCGGGCCGGCCGTCGGCGCGCTCGTTGTGCGGCTGCTCGTCGTCCATGCGCACCACGAACTTGCGGCGGCGCATCTCGTCGATCGCGGTGTTCGTGGCGATCCGGTACAGCCACGAGCGCACCGAGGCGTCGTCGGTCAGCGAGTCGATCTTGCGGTAGGCCTTGATGAAGGTGTCCTGGGTGATGTCGGCGGCGCGGTCGCGATCGGCGACCATGCGCAGCACGTAGTTGTAGATGGCGGCCGAGAATTCCTCGAAGAGGCGGTCGAAGGCCGCTTCTCGGGTTGGTTCTGCGGTGCGCGGGAGGCTCATGGACGGCGAGTCCACCGTCGAGCGTCCCTGGAATGCCATCGAGAGCACCTCGTCCTCCGCACATGCCTCGCCGCGTAGTCCGTCCCTTGACGCATCGGTCCGTCCACCTGTTACAGCCTCGCCTCGGCCGCCGGACCTGCGGTGGCCCGATGCAGGTGGGTGCGCAGCACCTCGGCGGCGTACTCGGGCGCAGCCGGGTTGACGGCCAGCGCAGTGGCGCGCTCAAGCCCGGCGATCACGCGCAGGCGGGGATGGATCTCCCAGTGCCAGTGGAACGTCTGGTCCAGCCGCTCGCCGACCGGAGACGTGTGGAGGAACAGGTTGTACGGCGGATCGCCCAGCGCGTCGAGCGAACGAAGTGCCTTCTGCAGCGTGGCGGCCGCCGCGGCGATGCCGTAGTCGTCGAGCGCCGTGAAGTCGGCGGCGTGCTCGCGCGGGACGATCATCAGCTCGAAGGCCGATCGGCTGGCGGCCGGCGCGAACACCACGGCATGCGCATCGGCCAGCACCAGCCGCTCGTCGGCGGCCTCCTCGGCGGCCGCCAGCCCGCACCACACGCAGGTGCGGCTCTTGATCTGGAAGCGCGCGCCGCCGCCGATCTCCTCGGCGACCCAATGCGGGATCTGCGGGATGGCGTACAGCTCCAGGTTGAGGTGCTGGCTGCGTGACCCGGCCTGCATGCCGTAGCTCTGCACGACCTGGATGTAGCGCGCCTCGTCCGCCGGACGTGGCTCGTCGCCGATGGCGCGCATCGTGTCCCGCAGGGTGGTGAGCAGGGCCCTGGCCAGGTGCGGCGGCGCATCCGCCAGGCGCTCGTGGTGCGCGCGCGGCCCGGTGAGGATCTCCCACGATCCGCTGGAGGTCTCCACTTCCGAGAGGCTCAGCTGCGCGGCGCTCTCCTTCGACGAGTCGATGCGGTGGAACGCGTTTGGTCGCAGGGTCCGGCGCTGGATGGCGTCTTCGGCCGCGTCGGGCGGCGCATCGTCGCAATGCCGGCAGTGGCTGCCCTCCACCGGCAGCGCATGGACGGCGAACGAGCTGTGCTCGAACGTCCGGTCGGTGACGATCGCCGACCACCAGCCGGTGACAGGGTCGCGGCGCAGCTCGAACACGGCGGCATCGTACCCGAGCAAGGGCCGCGGGGGAGCAAGGCCGCGGGTCGGTTGCGGCGTCGCTGTTCAGGCGGGCCGAGCTGCTGCGGTATCGGTCAGGTACTGCCAGCTGCGGCGACGTGGCTGTGCCAGCCACTCGTCGCGGAGCAGGGCCATGCGCTCCAGGTCGTGCGGTTCGCCCTCGCTGAAATGCGCGTGCCGGAGGGTCCCCTCGAGCACGAAGCCGGCCTTCTCGTAGGAGCGCCGCGCCCGTGCATTGCCGGCATCCACGTCCAGCTCGATGCGCTCAAGGCGCAGCGCGCCGAAGCCGAAGTCGCAGATGGCATTGAGCGCATCGGTCCCGTAGCCCTTGTCCCATTCGGCCTTCTCGCCGATGGCGATCCCGAACTCCGCTCCGCCGTTCTCGTGGTCGACACGGTGGAAGCCGATGGTTCCGATCGGCCGGCCGTCGCCCAGCAGGCAGATGACGAAGTGGTACTGCGACTTGCCGTGCGCCGCCACCATCGTCTCGAACCAGCTCTCCTCCATCGGCATGCTGAGTGGCGATCGCAGCGCGAGGTTGCGGGTCGTCTCGGCATCGCTCAGCCAGCGGACGAAGACCGGCAGGTCGGCGCGCTCGGCGGGGCGCAGGTAGACATGCTCGCCGCGGATGATCGGCAGTGAATGTGCGGGGGGTGGCTGATCGTCAGGCATCGGTCACTGAAGTAGGCTGTATACGGTCCGCAGGATACAAGGAGGAGCGATCGACATGGCAGCCGTGCGCAGCGCATCGGTCACCTGGAGTGGCGACCTGGCATCGGGAAGCGGCAGCGTCAGTGCGGGTTCCAGTGGTCTGTTCACCGACCTGCCTGTCAGCTGGCCCGCACGTACCGAGGAGGCAGGCGGCAAGACGTCGCCGGAGGAGCTGCTGGCCGCGGCCCACGCCGCGTGCTACGCCATGGCATTCTCCGGCGGCCTTGCTCGCGCCGGCACCCCGCCCGTGGAGCTGCACGTCAGCGCCCAGGTGACCTTCGACAAGGTGGGCGACGGCTGGAAAGTGGTTTCCTCGGCGCTCCAGGTACTCGGACGCGTGCCGGGGAGCACGCCGGACGCGTTCCGCGCGGCGGCGGAGGCGGCGCGCGACGGCTGTCCGATCTCGCAGGCACTTGCGGGTAACGTGGAGCTATCGGTGGACGCCACCCTCGAGGAATAGCGGCGGCAACGGGAGGTGCCTGGGCTCCGAGTGGACAGATGTCGGTGTGGTCCGCATTGGACCCGTCGGGCGGGTTGACCAAGTCGAACCGCCGGCCGTACTGAGCGCGAATCTGCTCGAGGTGAGTTCTCGGCAGGGCGCTGCAGGCGACGAACGCTGATCAGGCCGACTTTTGACCCCTCGGAAACGAGCGCGGCTCCGCGAGTCGTCGGCGGACCTACTCGACCGCCCCGCGGATCTCCGGCAGCAGGCCCTCGTAGCTGGCCAGGAACTCGACCCGCTCGCGCTTGAAGCGCTCGACCCAGCGTCGGTACTCGTCCATGCGGCCGGTGCGTTCGTAGAGCCGCCGTGGCTGCAGCTTCTCGGCGTCCGAGATCCCCGGAACGGAGGAAGCCACCTCGTAGCCGAAGTCCGGGTCGCGCTCCCAACTGATCGTTCCCTCGGCGATCGCCTGGACGATCGCGCTGGAGTCCTCGATCTCGATCTTCTTCGTCTCGTCGGAGGCTTCCACTCCACCGACGCGGCCCGTGTTGAGCAGGAACACGCTGAACTCGTGGTCGCCCAACAGCTCGTGGAAACGATTGGCCTGCATCTCGTCGCGCAGCGGGAAGAACGGGTTCGTGCCCGGGACCCGGAGCGCCTTGCCCTCCTCGGCCTTGCCGCCGGCCGAGGTGCCCATGGTCTCGCCGAGCATGAAGTAGGCGGCCGCCTGCGCCCGGCTCAACCGCGCGACCGCCGGGATGATGTTGTCGTTACGGTTGAGGATCAGCATGTCGTCGACGGGGCCGATCTCGCGTGGGTCGCGCCAGATGCCGAGCGACGACATCGGGAAGGTCGCGCGGCCGTTCTTGGTGTATGAGGTGTCGAAGAAGTCGACGTCGCCGCCGGGCTCCTTCTGGGAGACGTTCTCGAGGTAGGCGTCAGGTTTGACCACCGCTCCGTGGATGGCCGGCTCGTGCTTCGGGTCGAGGCCGAAGGTCTTGGCGAAGCAGCCATCCTCGGTGCCGACGACCTTGCCACCCGGGAACAGGCCGATGAAGTCGTCCTGCACCGGCTGGCTGCCGTTCTGCCGGGTGAAGGTGGTTGTGGTCTTGCCGGTGCCCGAAAGGCCGACGATCAGAACGGTCTTCTCACCGGCGTCGGTGGGGATCACCTTGCAGCCGGCGTGCATGGCCAGGCCACCGGCCTCGTAGACCTTGGCGTTCCACATCCGCAGCCCGCCCTTCTTCGACTCGCCGAAGTAGTCGGAGTTCATGATGCGGCTGATGCCCGACTCGAGATCCACGCTGATCAGCCGCTCGTCCGGGTAGCCGGGCATCGGCAGGTTCGGGGTGTAGATCATCACGAACTCGGGGTCCCACGCATCGGCCGATGCGTCCGGTGCGAAGTAGAGCTGCCGCTGCATGCCGGCGACATTGGCGTTCGCCTGCTCGATGTAGAGGCGCGCTCGCGACCGATGCTTCTCGTCGTTGCCGATGTAGCCATCGATCACCAGCATCTCGGCCCGGCGATGTACTCGTCCTGGAGCCCGGCCACGCGGGCCGCTTCGGCGCGCGCGATGGTCTGCGAGGTGTGCTTCGACGGATCGTCGTCGACGATGTAGGTCGAGCCGACCGATCGGCTGAGGACCCTGGTCTGCACGTTGTAGTTGCCGAAGCTCGTCTTCATGGCGTTCGGCATCGGGGCGGTCAGCGCCTGGAGCTGCTCGGCCGACGGGTTGTAGACGACGGACAGTGCCGTGGGCAGCTTCGCGCCCTTCGGGCCGTTGGGCGGGTTGGCGGTCGGGAGATCGGCGAGGATGCTCATCGGTTGCATCCTAGCAAGAAGAGTGCGCGTTGAAACTCATTGATCGTCGGCTTACGGGCGGATGTCTTCGCCGCGTCGCGCGAAGGGCGCATCGAGCACCAGCGAGACGGCGCCGGACCATGCCATGGCGACCGCCTCGTCAAGGAAATCGTCGCGATCGGTCTCGGAGCCGTGGAGATAGACCAGCCCCGCGTACGGACCGCTCGACCTGTCCGGTGGCCGGACGAGCCAGGCGGTCGCACGACCACCCGCCGCGCTGGCATAGCTCACATCGGTGATGCGGATGCCGTCGGCATCGGTCCTGGTCGGCGCTTCCTCGCGGAAGTCGGGGTCAGCCGACCTGTCGTAAGCCAGCAGCACATCGGTCGTGGGCGATGGCGACGTCGTGGGCCGTCCGATTGGCGCGGGCGGAGTCGACGACGAGGTGGCGATCCCCGCGCACGCCGAGATGACGAGCGTCATGCTGACGAGGCACGGTGCGATGCGAACGAGGCGGCGGCAGCCGAGAAAGCTCATCATGCGCTGGAAGATAGTCCTCGCGCGGAGATCCGGCGGCGGATCCACCCGTTGGGCGACGAGTTCGGCACGCGGGACGATCCGTCTGGCCAGGCCGTCGGCCTGCCGCTGACGCTGCATCAGCGCGAGGAGCAGAGCAGCACAACGTGAAGCTCGAGATTCGATCGCTATCCACCGACGCGCTGCGGCCAGGCGAGATATCGGCCGTCCGGGCCTTGCTCTGGTCGGCATTCGGCGACGACGAAGAGAAATTCAGCGAGGACGATTGGCTCCATGCCCTGGGCGGGGTGCATGTCGTGCTTCAGACCGATGCCGGCATCGTCGCGCACGCGGCCGTTGTGGAACGGCGCCTGGAGGTGGACGGGCGACCCATCCGCACCGGGTATGTCGAGGCGGTCGCGACGCAGCCGGGTCAGCAGCGTCGAGGATTCGGCTCGGCCGTCATGCGCCGCGTGCACGAGATCGTCGCCGAGGGCTTCGAGCTCGGAGCGCTGGGCACCGGCGCCTTTGCGTTCTACGAACCCCTGGGCTGGGAGCACTGGCGCGGGCCGACATCGGTGCGAACGACCGAGGGCGTGGTTCGGACGCCCGACGAGGATGGCTACATCTTGGTCCTCCGCACGCCATCGACGGCCGCCCTGGACCTCGACCTGCCGATAAGCTGCGAGTGGCGTCCTGGCGACGTGTGGTAGATCGTTCCTGAAGCTGGCAGCAGGATTGCCGTAGCGTGAGGGTGATCAATCCGGACCGTTGCGCCCAATGATGCCAACCAGCGACCCGCGCGTATCGTCATCAGTGGCCGATCATTCTTCTGCGCCCGACGCGGCGCTCGACCGGCTGCTCGTTTCTCGCATCCAGAATGGAGACCGAGATGCGCTCGGCGAGCTCTACGATCAATATGCCGGCCTGGCGATGGGCGTCGCCATGCGGATCACGCGCGATGGCGACGCGGCGGAAGACGTCGTCCACGATGCGTTTGTGGCCGCCTGGCGGCGCATCGAGACGTTCGACGCACAGCGCGGCAGCGTGCGCTCGTGGCTGCTGACGATCGTGCGCAATCGGGGAATCGACCGGGTCCGCGGTCGACGCTCGACCATGGAGATCGGAGAGGCGGACGAACAGGCGCTGCTGCGCACGGAAGCCGACCCGACCGTTGCTGCAGCCATCGACCGGATGGGCAACGACAAGCTGCGCAGCGCCGTCGAGGGGCTCCCTGCCGAACAGCGCGAAGCGATCGAGCTCGCCTATTTCGGTGGCCACACGTACCGCGAAATCGCAGTGTTGACGGGCGTGCCGACCGGCACCGCCAATGGCCGGCTGCGACTCGCCCTGCGCAAGCTACGAGCGTCGCTGCGCGGCTCGGAGGCGGAGCCCGCCACGGCCGGGTCGCCGAACATGATCACGACCGATGAATGAGCTGAGCTGCAGCCGGGCGGACGAACTGGCGCCTGCCGCCGCGCTCGGCAGCGATCCCGAGCGCAGCGGCGCCGTGGTGCGCCACCTCGCCACGTGCCCGAAGGACCATGCGGAGACGCGCGAGCTGCTGGCCGCCGTGGATGCGCTGCCGGGCGCCGTCTTGCCGGTCGAGCCTCGTCCGCAGCTCCGCGAACGGCTGATGGCCACGATCGCGGAGACTCCGCAGGGTGTCGCAGCGGTGGCGCTGGGCGGCCATGCCGCAACCATCCCTGGCACGCCGCGTCCAGGCTGGCTCGATTGGCTGCGTCCGGGGCTCGCACGCGTCATCGCCGTCGCGGCAGTCGCGGCCGTCCTGGTCCTCGCCGTCCTGGCCGTCCAGCTCGGATCGCGGCTCGCGGCGCGCGACGCGACGCTGCAGGCCGTCGCGCAGGCACTGTCTCACGGTGACCAGGTCCTGTCCGTCAAGGGCAGCGCAGGTGCTGGGTACCTGGTTCGCGGCCAGGACCGTGCGACGCTGCTGGTGGCGCGCCTGGCCACGCCGCAGCCGGGACGGCTCTACGAGATGTGGCTCATCGATGCCAATGGAGCGGCCCTCCCGGCGGGCACGTTCGTTCCCGGTGACGCGGGGGTCTCGGTCGTGGACGTTGCCGGCGGCCTGGGCAGTGCCGCGACCTTCGCCGTGACCCTCGAGCCGCGGCGCGTCGATCAACCCACCTCGGATCCGGTTCTCGTCGCCGACCTGACTCAATAGGCCAGCCGGCCCGCGCTGGCCCCGGTGACGAACCAGGATGAGCTGCGCCCTGCTGACGCCTCAGCGGGTCGCCACCTATCGGTGGGGAACGGTCGTGAGGAGAATCTGGAGCGGGAGACGGGATTCGAACCCGCGACATTCTGCTTGGGAAGCAGACACTCTGCCAACTGAGTTACTCCCGCCCAGCGAGCCTGCAGATGATAGCGGCAGCCCTGCGCACGCAACAAGACGCTCAACGGATGGCATCGGTCGGCGAAGGGGTGATCTGCAGGCGAAGGCGTCCGCGCTCGCCGGATTTGCTCCTGTCTTGGGGTCGCAGCGTGGCTCCCCACCAGATCCCGACGCAGCTGTCGCTCGACCAGCGCTGGCGATCGTTGGCAGAGTGCCGGCACATCCGTCGGCGCTTGGCGGCTCGGGCTCCAACCTCGCAGGGTGACGGCTACTCGTCCGCCAGCAGGCGCCGATACGAGTCGTAGCGGTACGGGGAGATGGCGCCGTCGTCGACGCCACCGCGGACGGCGCAACGCGGCTCGTCGAGGTGGCGGCAGTCGTTGAAGGCACATGTTCCGAGCAACGGCCGGAACTCGGGGAAGCACCACGGCAGCTCGTCGTCCTCGATCTTCCACAGCCCGAGCTCGCGCAGGCCGGGCGTGTCGGCGACGTAGCCGCCGCGTGGCCCCTCAATCGGGTGCAGCTCCGCGAGCGTCGTGGTATGGCGGCCCTTGTGCAGCGACTCGCTGACCTCGCCGGTCGCGATCCGCAACCCCGGCTGCAGCGCGTTGAGCAGCGTCGACTTGCCGACGCCCGAGGGTCCGCTGACGATGCTCACTTGTCCGGCGAGCTGTTCGCGAAGGTCCTCCAGGCCAATGCCCTGCTTCGCGCTGACATGGGCGACCGGGTAGCCGATGCGCTCGTATCGGTCGAACAGGCTGCGCGCCTCGTCCACGCCGCACAGGTCGACCTTGTTGACCACCACCACCGCGGCGACCTCGTTCGACTCTGCGGCGACCAGGAAGCGATCGACCAGGCGCGGGTTGGGCATCGGCTCGGCGCAGGCGAAGACGGCCAGCACCTGGTCGAGGTTGGCGACCATCACGTCTTCCTTGACGGTGCCGCCCGGTCCGGGCTGTCGGCGGCTGAACTTCGAGCGTCGTGGCTCGACCTGTTCGATGACGCCGGTCGTATCCGTCAGGCGAGTGAGCTTGACGTGGTCGCCGATGACCGCGATATCGGTGTCGTGGCGGCCGCGCCTGGCACGGCCCCGCAGCTGGCATTCGACCATGCCTTCATTCGTCTCGACGGAGCAGAAGCCGCTTCGGGCACGCAGGATGGTGCCGTACAGCAGCGGGGGAGCTGAGATCACGGGTGCATCTCCACTGGGGTCGTCGGATGGCGTGGAGCGCGCCCGATGCGAGGCCGGGAGGGCGGCCGGTCGGTCAGAGGGCCGGCCGAGCCCCGTGCAGGCGGGCGCGCGTCGTCGAAAGGACGGTCGTTCGGATCGTCATCGGGTTCGCTCCTTTCGCCTGCGTGCGGTGGTGGCCACGGTGGCTGATCGCCGCACGGTACCGATGCGTCGGCATGGCGTCAAGGGTGCGGCACCGAACGCGCCTGCGCCCCACGCGCGCCGGCACGCGGCCGCGTGGGCATCCGGCCGCCGGCGGCCGGCGCCGGCAGCTGCACTTGACAGATGTCGTTGTCATCAGCGTTCGACCCGTTGAAGCGGCCGCGGTGCCTCAGGCCACGCTCAGCCCACGCTCAGAGTGCCGGCATTCGCACGATTGAGCGGTCGAACGCTGACCACACCGCCTTTTGACCGGTTGGACGCTGCCCGCGGCGACCTCCCGGGGACCCGCTCGCGGCGAGCCCTGCAGGGCCCGTCCGCGGCGTCTCGTAGCATTGGGCCGATGGACGAGATCGCGCGACGCTACCTGCTGCTCGGGCTGCGGCTCGAGCGCCACGTCCCGGGCTTCGTGGACTCGTACGTGGGGCCGCCCGAGCTTGCCGAGGTCGTTGCCGGCGAGGAACCGGTCGCCGCGGTCGTGCTGCATGACGAGGCCCTGCGGTTACAGGAGTTGGCCGCAGGCCTGCCGGTCGACGACGAGAGCGATCAGCGGCGTTGCGATTGGTTCGGTGCCCAGATCCGCGCGATCAGTGCACTGGCGCGACAGGCGGCCGGCCAGGAGCTGCGCTATCTCGACCTCGTCGAGCAGCTCTTCGACGTCCGGGTCGCGCTGATCCCCGAGGACCGATTTGCCGCGGCGCGCACGGCGCTGGACGAGCTGCTTCCGGGAACTGGCTCGCTGCCCGATCGGTATCGGTCCTGGAGCGACCGGCTTGCCATTGTGCCCGAGCGAGTCGTGCCGGCCATGCGCGCCTCCGCATTGCGATTCCGTCGCGCGGCGGAACGCGACCTGGACGTCCCCCGGCCCGAGTCAATCGAGTGGGACGAGATCCGCGACCAGCCGTGGGGCGCCGATGCGCGATTTAAGGGCAACGGCGTAACGCGCATCCGCATCAACCTCGACCTGCCCCACACCGTTGCCTCGATTCCGTATCTCGCCTCGCACGAGGGCTATCCCGGACACCACCTCGAGCACATCACCAAGGAGCAGACGCTCGTTCGGCGTGCGGGATTCGGCGAAGCGACGCTGCGCACGATCAACACCCCTGAGTCCCTGCTCGCCGAAGGACTGGCGGACGTGGCGCGCGAGGTGGTGATGAGCGACCTGGAGCTCGGTGCCGAAATGCGGCTCGTCGCCCGCGACGCGGGCCTGGACGATGCTGCCGTGGAGCTGGCGGCTGGCGCTGCACGAATCGGCCGGGCGATGCTCGAGCTCCTCGCGGCCACCGGCAACGCCGCGATCATGCGCTACGAGCACGATGTGCCACTCGAACGAGTGCGTGACTATCTGTTCGAGACGACGGTCGATCGGCCGGAGATGGTCGATCACCTGATGCGCGTGCTGGCCGATCCGATGGGTGGGACCTATCCGTTCACCTACTACGAGGGCGCGCGCGTGATTCGCGCGTGGCTGGAGGTGCAGGGCCAGACGACCGGCTTCGCCCGACTGCTCGCCGAGCAGCACACGCCGTCGCGCCTGGTCACCGAAGCCGTGTCGACCAATGCCGGCTGACCGCGCGGTCGACGTCCTGTTGGTGGGCGGCGGCGTCGCGTCGGTCCGATGCGCGCGCACCCTCCGCCGTCGCAAGTTCGCGGGCTCGATCCTGATCGTCGGCGACGAGCCCCTGCCGCCGTACAACCGGCCGCCACTTTCCAAGGAGCTGCTGCGGGGCGAGGTCGGTTTCGAGCTGGTCGCCGCCGAGCCCGAATCCTGGTACGTCCGCCAGCGCGTCGACCTCCTGACCGATGCGTCCGTCCCCTCGCTGGACGTCGACGCTCACCTGGCTTTCCTGGCCGATGGGTCGGGCATTCGCTTCGGGCAGTGCCTGCTGGCGACCGGTGGCGCGCCGCGCCGCCCGCCGATTCCCGGCGCCGAGCACGCCCGGCTGCTGCGCACGCTCGCCGATGCCCGTGGACTGCGCGAGGCGGCGATGGCCGGTGGACAGACGGTGATCGTTGGCGGCGGCTTCGTCGGCGTCGAAGTCGCCGCGTCCCTCACCACGCTCGGCATGCGCGTCACGGTGCTGGAAATGGCGCCGGCGCTGTGGGGAGGCGCGCTCGGCGACGAGCTGTCCGAGTGGGCGGTCGGCGTGCTGCGGGCGATCGGGGTCTCGGTGCGGACCGGCGTCCGAGTGACCGCGCTGGACGCGGATGCCGCCTGGATCGGGGACGAGCGGCTGGCGGCCGACGTGCTGATTGCCGGCGTCGGGGTTGCGCCGCGCGTCGAGCTGGCGGCCGAGGCAGGCCTGGCGGTCGACGACGGAGTGGTCGTCGACGCGCGTCATCGGACGAGCGCGGCGGGCATCTTCGCCGCCGGGGACATCGCGAGGATCGAGGGTCGCCGCGTCGAGCATTGGCACGCCGCGCGTGAGGGCGGCGAAGCAGCGGCCCTGGCCATGCTCGACGAGCCAGCCGCCGAGTCACGTGCGCCGTGGGTCTTCTCAGAGTTCGCCGGCGCGTCGCTCGACGTCGTCGGTTGGGCACCCGCCTGGGACGAGGCGGTGCCACTGCGCGCGGGCCGCGTGATCGGGTACGTCGTCGACGGCAGGGTCGCGCAGATCGCGCTCGTCGGTTCCGCCGTATCGGTCGATGAGGCTCGCCGGCTGGTGATGCGGCGCCCCACCGTGGCGGAGTTTGAGCGGTGGGTCTCGGCGGCGACCTGAGACGCCGCCCGGTTGCCACCGGGTGGAGGTAAAAGCCAACATCGGTCATGTGCTTCGGCGGTTCCGGCCAGCCGCTGGCACAGGCGCCCAACATGCGGCCTTCAATCGCTTCCCAACGGTCGCTTGTTGGGAGATACCTCCACCGGGCGGCAAATCGCGTTGCAACCGGGGCGCACCAGCCGGCGCCACCGTTGACGCCCCGCGCCCGATGGGGGACAATGGCCGCAACACCGACCAAATCAGTCGGGATTCGCGCCGCAAGCACCCGCAGCACACCACACGAGGAATGATGGCCCTTCCCAACGCAGCTCTCAGCCAGATCCCGGACAGTTACAAGTACGGCTGGCACGACAGCGAGATGAAGCCGCTTCATGTCATGAAGAAGGGGCTCAATGCTGACGTTGTGGCCGAGATCAGCCGCATCAAACACGAGCCGGAATGGATGACCAAGCTGCGCCTCAAGGCATACCGCCACTTCGAGGCGCGGCCGATGCCGACCTGGGGCGGCGACCTGTCGCAGATCGACTTCCAGGACATCTATTACTACGTCACCGCCACCGACAAGGCGGTCCAGTCATGGGACGACGTGCCGGACTACATCCGCCGCACCTACGACAAGCTCGGGATCCCCGAGGCGGAGAAGAAGTACCTGGCGGGCGTCGGCGGGCAGTACGACAGCGAGGTCGTCTACCACAACATCCGCGAGGACCTGGAGAAGCAGGGCGTCATCTTCATGGGGACCGATGAGGGCCTGGTGCGCCACCCGGAGCTCTTCCGGCAATACTTCGGCACGATCATTCCGGCGAACGACAACAAGCTCGCGGCGCTGAACACCGCCGTGTGGAGCGGCGGGTCGTTCATCTACGTGCCAAAGGGCGTGCACGTGGAGCTGCCGCTGCAGGCCTACTTCCGCATCAATACCGAGAACATGGGCCAGTTCGAGCGGACGTTGATCATCGCCGACGAGGGCAGCAGCGTGCACTACGTGGAGGGCTGCACCGCGCCGACCTACTCGACCGCGTCGCTGCACTCGGCGGTCGTCGAGATCATCGTCAAGAAGGGCGCGCGCGTCCGCTACACCACCATCCAGAATTGGAGCGCCAACGTCTACAACCTCGTCACCAAGCGCTCGACCGTCGAGGAGGACGGGGTGATGGAGTGGGTCGACTGCAACCTCGGCTCCAAGCTGACCATGAAGTACCCATCCATCTACCTGCTCGGCGAGCGGGCGCACGGCGAGGTGCTGAGCATCGCCTTCGCGGCGGACGGCCAGCACCAGGACGCCGGCGGCAAGATCATCCACGCGGCGCCGAACACGACCTCGCTGATCACCAGCAAGTCGATCTCGCAGGGCGCCGGCCGCACCAGCTACCGCGGCCTGGTCAAGGTCTACCCGGGGTGCAAGCGCGCGAAGTCGACGGTCCGGTGTGACGCGCTGCTCCTCTCCGACGAGGCGCGCTCCGACACGTACCCCTACATGGAGATCGACGAGGAGGACGTCACCATCGGTCACGAGGCGACGGTCTCGAAGGTCGGCTCCGACCAGCTCTTCTACCTGATGAGCCGCGGGCTGTCGGAGGCGGAGGCTGCCGGGATGATCGTGAACGGCTTCATCGAGCCGATCGTCAAGGAGCTGCCCATGGAGTACGCGGTCGAGATGAACCGCCTCATCCAGCTCTCCATGGAAGGCTCGGTAGGCTGAGCCGATGACCGTCCAGGCCCAGGCGACCCGGCTCGACCTGGCTGCCATCCTGGCCATGAGCCGGGCCAACGGCGAACCGGACTGGCTCCGCGATCGGCGCCGCTCGTGGTGGGAGCGCGCCGAGTCGACGCCGTGGCCCAGCGACGAAGAGGAGTGGCGCCGCACCTCGCTCGACAAGCTGCCGCGCGATGTCGAGCTGCTCGTGGATCCGCCGCGCCTCGATTGCCAGCTTGACGATGGGCTGGCGCGCGCCGGCGTGGTCTTCGCCGACCTGCGCGACGCGCTGCGCGAGCATCCCGACCTGGTGCGCAGGGCGCTCACCGAGACCACCGCCGCGCCCGCGTCGGCGCCGGAGCCGCCTGTCGAGGGCAGCGTCGCGCCACTGCACAGCGTGGGATCCGGGGAGTGGGGTCCAGGTGCCACCGAGTTCGATTCGCATGACAAGTTCTGGGCACTGGCCCAGGCCGCGTGGAGCGGCGGTACATTCCTGTACGTGCCGGCCGGTGTGGCCGTCGAGAGCGCGCTGATCGCGCATTCCGCGCTGGGTCGCGGCAACGGAGCCTACTTCCCGCTGACCCTCCTGCTTGCCGAGGCCGGCGCCCGCGTCACCCTGCTTGACGAGCACAGCTCGCCGGACGGCGAGCGGCTGTGGTTCGGCGGGATCGTCGATGTGCGGTCCGGCCGTGAGTCGTGGGTGCGCTACGCCAACCTGCAGCGGTTGGGCAACGCGACCTGGAACATCGGGGCACAGCGCGTCCAGGTTGGACCTGGGGCCGACGTGACGACGCTCAACGCCGAGGTCGGCTCGTTGGTGACCAAGGTTGGCCTCGACGTGCGCATGACCGGCGACGGCGGCACGTCGCGGCTGCTCGGCCTGCTGGCCGCGGGCGAGGACCAGCACATCGACATCAACGCCTTCCAGGACCTCTCGGCGAGCCACGTCACCAGCGACCTGCTCTACCTGTCGGCCCTCTACGACCGCGCGCGTGCCGCTTTCTACGGCGTCACCAAGGTTCGGTCGCACGCCAAGGCGACGAGCTCCTACCAGGAGTGCCGCAACCTGCTGCTCAGCCCGGACGCCGGCGCGGAGCCGATCCCCGTGCTCGAGATCGAGACGAACGACATCCTGCGCTGCGGCCACGGTGCGACCGCCGGCGCCATCGACCCGGTCCAGCTGTTCTACGCGCAGACGCGCGGGCTGCCGCCGGACGAGGCCCAGCGAATGATCGTGCGCGGCTTCTTCGAGCAGGTCGTGGCGCAGGTCGACTCGGAGCCCATCAAGGCGCGCGTCCTCGAGGCGCTCGCCGACCGCATCGGGTCGGCCGACGTGCGTGAGGAGGCCGCCTGATGGCCATTGAGCGCCTGACCAGCGGCTTTGCCACCGGCCTGCGGGCGGCTGACGTCACGCCGGGCACGGTGCAGGTCGTCGAGGTCGACGGCCGGTCGCTGTGCATCGGGCTGACCGAGGACGGGGAGTGGGGCGCCATCGACAACGTGTGCACCCACGACGGCGGGGTGCTCGGCGAGGGCGAGCTGGACGACAACGCCGTCGAATGCCCGCGCCACGGCGGGCGCTTCGACCTGTTCAGCGGCCGCGTGCTGGCATTGCCGCCGGTGCGGCCAGTGCGCGCCTACGCGGCCCGCGTCGAAGGCGATGATGTCGTGGTGGAGCTGTAAGCGGCCATGAAGATCAGCACGCGCACCGAGTACGGCGTCCGGGTCCTGGTGACCCTGGCGCGGCGGGGAACGAATGGACCGCTGTCGCTGGCGGGCATCGCCAGGGCCGAGAAGCTGCCGCACGCCTACCTGGAGCAGCTCGTCGGCGACCTGCGCCGCGCCGGACTGCTGACCGCCACGCGCGGGCAGTCCGGGGGCTACCAGCTGGCGCGTTCGGCGGACGAGATCCTGCTGTCGGAGGTCGTGCGCGCCCTCGAAGGACCGCTGCTCGAGATGCCGTGTGCCGGCGCCGACAACCTGGAGAGCTGCGACCGGCCGCAGCCATGCAGCGTGCATGAGCTGTTCCAACGGGTGCACGAAGCACTCGAGGGAACGCTGAGCGCCACGACCCTTGCCGAGGCGGCTGCCGGTGCCGGCGGTCCGCCGTATCCGCCGGCGGTGCGACGGCGCGCCATCGAGCAGCACGCCGTCCTGCTCGCGGCGAGTGCCGCCGGCCCGGCGAGCAACGAACAGACAAACCGGGTCGCATCGGCCCAGAAGCAAGCCTGATAGGGAGTCCATGACCGAACAGCTGGCGATCCACGACCTCGAGGTCAGCATCGGATCAAAGAAGATCCTCAAGGGACTGAGCCTCACTGTGCGTCAGGGCGAAGTCCACGCCCTGATGGGCCCGAACGGCTCCGGCAAGACGTCGCTGGCGTACACCCTGATGGGCCACCCCGAGTACCGCGTCGACGCGGGCAGCATCACGTGGATGGGCGAGAGCCTGCTGCGCATGGCGCCGGACAAGCGCGCGCGACTTGGCCTGTTCCTGGCGTTCCAGTACCCGAGTGCCATCCCGGGGGTGACTGTCGCCAGCTTCCTGCGCAACATCTACAACGCGGTCCATCACCCGGCGCAGCCTTCGGCCGAGGAGACCGGCCGGGTGCCGAGGTACACCGGCATCCCGTTGGCCAAGTTCCGCAAGCTGATGGCGGACAAGATGGAGCTCCTCCACATGGACCCCGTCTTCGCCACGCGCTACGTCAACGAGGGCTTCAGCGGTGGCGAGAAGAAGCGCCTGGAGATGCTCCAGATGGCGATCCTGGGCCCGAAGATGGCCATCCTTGACGAGACCGACTCGGGCCTCGACATCGACGCGCTGCGCAACGTCGCGGAGGGCATCAACGCCACCCTCAGCCCGGAGATGGGCGTGCTGATGATCACCCACTACCAGCGCATGCTGAACTACGTCAAGCCGCAGTTCGTGCACGTCATGCTCGACGGCCGGGTGGTCATGTCGGGTGGCGAGGAGCTGTCCCACCAGCTCGAGGCGAACGGCTACGACTGGGTGCGCGAGCAGGTCGGCGTTACGGCCGAGGTCGGCGACGAGCTGGCCGAACCCGAGCCGGTCGCTCCCCACGCCTGAGTCATTGACGAAGGACGGACCGATGACGCTGCAGCAGGCGGTTCCGGCGACGAGCCCACGTGGCGTCGACGGCGCCGCGCTGCGTGCCGACTTCCCGATGTTCGAGACGCCGGCGCGCAACGGCGAGCGGCTGGTGTATCTCGACTCGGCGGCGTCCGCGCCCAAGCCGCACAGCGTGATCGAGGCCGTGGCCGACGCCTATGCGCACCACTACGCCAACGTGCACCGCGGCATCTACCAGCTCTCCGAGGACGCCACGGCGCGCTACGAGGGCGCACGCAAGCGGCTGGCGACCTTCATCGGGGCGCCATCGGAACGCGAGCTGGTCTTCGTCCGCAATGCCACCGAGGCGATCAACCTGGTCGCCTACTCGTGGGGGCGTTCCAACCTGCACGCCGGCGATCTCATCCTGTCGACCGAGATGGAGCACCACGCCAACCTGGTGCCGTGGCAGCAGCTCGCCATCGAGACCGGTGCCACGCTCGAGTACGTCCGCATCACCGAAGACGGCCGGCTGGATCGCGATGACCTGTCGCTGCGGCTGGCGAGGGGTCCGAAGCTGCTGGCCATGGCGCACGTCAGCAATGCGCTGGGCACCATCAACCCGGTCGCAGAGATCACGGCGCAGGCCCATGACGCCGGCGCGCTGGTGCTGCTCGACGCGGCCCAGAGCGTGCCCCACATGCCGGTCTCCGTCGCCGGGCTCGGGGTCGACTTCGCGGCGCTGTCCGGTCACAAGATGCTGGGTCCCTCGGGAATCGGCGCCCTATGGGCACGCCGCGAGTTGCTCAACGCCATGCCGCCGTTCATGACCGGTGGCAGCATGATCCGGCGGGTCACGCTGGAAGGCACCGAGTGGAACGAGGTCCCCTGGAAGTTCGAGGCTGGGACCCCTGCCATCGCCGAGGCCCAGGGGCTGACCGCCGCGATCGACTATCTCGAGGCGCTCGGCATGGGCAATGTCCGGGCCCACGAGCGCGATCTCTTCGAGCAGGCATGGGTCGCCCTCTCCGCGGTCGATGGTCTGCGCCTGCTGGGACCGTCCGATGCCGACCTGCATGCCGGCGTCATCAGCTTCGTGGTCGACGGCATCCATCCGCACGACGTGGCAACGGTCTTGGACCAGGAGGGCATCGCCGTCAGGGCGGGCCACCACTGCGCGCAGCCGGTGATGCTGCGCTACGACATCCCGGCGACGACCCGCGCCAGCTTCTACGTCTACAACGCGCCGGACGACATCGCGCGCCTGACCGATGCCATCGGTGTGGCGCAGCGCCTGTTCGCCCGCTGAGGACCGATGGACAACCTGTACCGCGACTTCATCCTGGAGCACTACCGGAACCCGCACAACAAGGGGTTCCTGGAGCCGCACGACCTGCACTTCGCCGACTCGAACCCGACCTGTGGCGACGAGCTGTCGATGACGATCGTGCTCGATCCCGCCGGCGAGCGCATCGCCGACGTCGCCTTCGACGGGCGCGGCTGTGCCATCAGCCAGGCGTCGGCCTCGATCCTGACCGACGAGCTGCGCGGCATGAGCCTGGACGAGGCGCGCGAGATGGACCCGAGAGACCTGCTCGAGGGACTGGGCGTGCCCATCGGTCCCGCGCGGTTGAAGTGCGCCCTGCTCGGCTACAAGGTGCTCCAGGGCGCCGTCCACGGCGGCGAGACCGCCTGGCCCGAAGTGGCCGACGTCGCGGGCTAGCGCCCGTCGTTCCTGCTCTCTTCCCAAGCTTCGAGGACTTCCGAGGACACATGACCAACCACAACGGGCACTCATCGGTTCGCCAGGCGAGCGTCGCCGAGTCGCTGCGCCTGGCGGGCGAGGGGCGCCGGATCATCGACGTGCGCGAGACGTCCGAATGGGACGAGGGCCACATTCCGACGGCAACGCACCTGCCGCTCGGCGAGGTGCTGCAGCGGATCGAGGAGCTTGTGCCGGATCGCGACACCCCGCTGCTGATCCACTGCCTGTCCGGCGCGCGCTCGGCGCGCGCCAGTGCCGCGCTGTCGCAGCTCGGCTACCGCGACGTGGTCAACCTTGCCGGCCACATCGGCGAGTGGCGGAAGCTGGGCGGTGCCTGGGAAGAGCCACGGCAGCTGCTCACCGACGCCCAGCGATCGCGCTACAGCCGCCAGATGCTGATCCCGGAGATCGGCCAGCAGGGGCAGCGCCAGCTGCTCGACGCGAGGGTGCTGCTCATCGGTGCCGGCGCGCTGGGCTCCGGCGCGGCGTTCTACCTCGCCGCATCGGGGCTGGGGACCATCGGCCTGGTCGATGACGACGTCGTCGAAGAGTCGAACCTGCAGCGCCAGATCCTGCATACCACCGAGCGGATCGGGATGCCCAAGACGGAGTCCGGACGGCTGTCGATCAACGCGTTGAATCCGGAGACCCGGGTCGTCGAGCACCGCGAGCGGTTGACCGGCGAGAATGTCGAGCACTTGATCTCGGGCTATGACGTGATCCTGGACGGCACCGACAACTTCGACACCCGCTACGTGCTCAACGACGCGGCCGTCAAGCTGCGCAAGCCGGTGGTCCACGGCTCGATCTACCGCTGGGATGGCCAGGTGACCACCTTCGTGCCGTTCGAGGGGCCGTGCTATCGCTGCATGTACCCGACCCAGCCGCCGCCGGAGCTCGCTCCGGCCTGCTCCGTGGCGGGCGTGCTCGGAGTTCTGCCCGGGATCATCGGCCTGCTGGAGGCGAACGAGGTCTTCAAGCTGGTGCTCGGCGTCGGCCAGACGCTTGCCGGGCGGCTGCTCATGTTCGACGCCATGGGCACCAGCTTCGACGAGGTCAAGGTCTGGCGCGATCCGGCCTGCCCGGCCTGCGGCGCCGACTCGCCGTATGCCAAGCCGGCGGACGCCCGGGTCGAGGTGCCAGCGTGAGCAGCGTGCGCATCCCGCCCGTGCTGCGCGATGCCGTTGGCGGCACGCGGCAGGTCGACGCTTTCGGCGAAACGGTCAGCGCCGTGCTCGACGACCTGTTCGCGCGCTACCCCGCGCTGCGTGATCGGGTGACCAAGGACGGCGAGCTGTCGCACTTCATCAACGTCTACGTCAACGACCGTGACGTGCGCTATCGCGACGGCCTGGCGACCTCGGTCGGCCCCGGCGACACCGTCATCCTGCTGCCCGCCATGGCCGGGGGCGCCGGCTAGACCGATGTCGACGCTGGCGCGTCAGGCGGCGCCCGGCGCCTACGCCGATGTCGTGGCCGCCATCGGCAATACCCCCATGGTCGAGCTGCCGCGGCTGGCGCCGCATGGTGGCGTCCGCCTCTTCGCCAAGCTCGAGGGCATGAACCCGACCGGCTCGGTCAAGGACCGTGTCGCGCGCGCGATGTTGGTCGAGGCCCGCGCCTCGGGAGCGCTGCGCGCAGGCCAGACGATCCTGGAGCCGTCGAGCGGCAACACCGGCATCAGCCTGGCCATGATCGGGGCCCGGCTGGGCCACCCGGTGCGCATCGTCATGCCGGACAACACCACCACCGAGCGGTCCCAGCTGCTGCGCATGTTCGGCGCCGAGATCATCAGCTCGCCGGGAGCCGAGGGCTCGAACGGCGCCATTCGGCTGGCGCAGGAGCTGGTGGCGGCCGACCCGACCCTGTTCATGCCGTACCAGTACGGGAATTCGGCCAACCCCGCGGCGCATGAGGAGACGACCGGACCGGAGATCCT
Organism: uncultured Chloroflexia bacterium; assembly: GCA_963716585.1. GTDB lineage: Bacteria > Chloroflexota > Limnocylindria > QHBO01 > QHBO01 > JAICUY01. Next base: position 514,994 of record CAVQTN010000002.1, on the reverse strand, counting down.
GGCCGCCGTGCCGCAGGTCGACGTCTTCGTCGCCGGCCTGGGGACCGGTGGGACGTTGACCGGGGTGGGCCGGGCGCTGAAGGCTGCGCGGCCGTCGATACGGATCGTTGCGGCGGAGCCACTTCCCGGCGAGCTGGTGCAGGGTCTTCGCTCGCTGGACGAGGGCTTCGTGCCCCCGGTCCTCGACGAGTCGGTGCTGGACGACCGCTACCTGGTCAACAGCCATGACGCCGTCGTCGGCGTACGGCGCCTCCTGCACGAGGAGGGGATCTTCGCCGGCGTCTCCAGTGGAGCGGTGCTGGCGGTGGCGGTCCGCGTCGCGCGCGACATGCCATCGGGTGACGTCGTCGTGCTCCTGGCCGACGCCGGCTGGAAGTATCTCTCCACCGACCTCTGGACGCGCGATCTGGCTGAGCTCGACGACGAGCTCGAAGGATCGCTGCTCTGGTGAGCGGGGCGGCGGCGGAGCACATCGGCCTGGCGATGACGGCAGCGCTTGCCGAGGAGCTCATGGCGCACGCCCGCGCCGAGCTGCCGAACGAGGCCTGCGCGCTGCTTTCCGGGTCCCTGGCGGGCCACGCAGCGCAGCGCTTCCACCCGGCGCGCAACAGCGAGGCCAGCCCGCTGCGCTACAACGTGGACCCGCAGGACCTGGTGCGCATCACCTTCGAGATCGAGGACGCCGGAGAGGACCTGGTGGCCATCTTCCATTCGCACACCCATTCGCCCGCGGTGCCGTCCGCGACCGACCGCCGCACGGCCCTCTACCCGGATGTCTTCTACCTGCTGGCCACCCTGGCCGATCCGTCCGCGCCGTCGGTCCGCGCGCTGCGCGCCTGGCGGATTCACGGCGGCCAGGCCTTCGAGGTGCCGCTGCACATCCGCTGACGCGCCGCAACGGCCCGCCGCATCGGCGGCGTTATGGTCGGTCAGGAGGCCGGGCTCTTGGCCTCGAGCACCCGCCCGGTCGGCAGGTCGATCAACACGTCCAGCGCCGGGCTGCCTTCCTCGCCGCCGGATCGGTAGCTGAGCATGAACTGCCCGTCATCGGGCGGCGGCAGCCACCGTGCTGCGAGCAGCGCCAGGCCGGTGAGCCGATCCGGGCTGACGCCACGGCGCGCCACTGCGTCGAGCGCCGCGTCGAGATCGGCCGGGTAGCCGTGCAGGTCGGCGACCAGGAGCTCCACGTCAGCGTCCGCGGGCGTGACCGAGAAGGTGTAGAGGTCCTCGCCGGCGCCGCCGTCCGGCGCGCCCGACAGGTCGACCGTGCAGACCGTCGCCCCGCACGAGCCGCTGACGCTGAGGGTCGGCCACGCCTGTCCGTCGTAGGTCCAGATCCCCGCAGCCAGCAGATCGGCGATCGGGCGCGTCTGCAGCTGGGTGGGCACGCCGCCGGGTCGGCGAGACGCCTGCATGGCGGCCAGTACGGCCGTGGCGTCGTACGGCGCAGCGACCGTCGACGAGGGCGAAGGCGCCGGGGAGGGACTCGGGCCGGTGGTCGCCGCGGGCGTGGTCGTCGCGCTCGGCGTCGGCACCGCGCCACCCGAGCCCGACGGCCTGATGGAGGTCGGCGGCGACGCGGTCGGCCCGGAGCAGGCGACGAGCAGCGCCAGCAGCGCCACCCCCCAGCCGCGGGACCCGCGCCCGAAGCCGCTCATGGGCTGCCCAGCAGCGTTCGCACGCTGGTCATCACCGCGTCGGAGATGACCGCGATGCCGCCCAGCACGATGGTTCGTGGCGGCCACAGGCGCAGCAGCTCGTCACGCGCAGGCATCGGAACTGTGGTCTTGCCCACGAGGAGCAGCGGCGCGCCGGCTCGACCGGCGGGCGAGATGGCAGCCAGCGCATCCGGGAAGGTACTGCCTGTCGACAGGTACGCGACCGGCGGTGTACTGAAGAAATGACGCGAGATGACGGCGGCGGTGCCATAGCGGTCGGCGCCTGCCAGGCGGATCACCGGGCGGCTGCTGAACCGCGCCAGCGCGGCCGCCACGCCGCTGGGGATGACGCTCGTGCCGCCGAGCACATAGATCTGCGTCGGCCGCAGCCGGCTGAGCTCGGCGCTCGTCGCATCCGGCACGCCGCCGGGTCGTACCAGCAGCATCGGCCCACGGGTCGCGACGGCGGCCGGGCCGCCGGCCAGCGCGTCGGCGAACCCGACGCCCGAGGCCACGAACGCGGCGTCGACGCCCGGCGCATAGGTCGCCTCTGCGAGCGTGGCGGCCGTCTCGTAGCGATCCACGCCGGCGACGCGGAGAACCGGCCTGTCGCTGTACGGCGCCAGCTCGGTCGCCACCTTGCTCGAGACGACGCTGGTGCCGCCGACGAGATAGATCTGCTGCGGCTGCAGTCGGGCGAGCTCCGAGGCGGTCGCCGAGGGCAGCTGGTCCGGCAGCGTGAGCAGCACCGGTCCGCCGCCGAGCCCTGCCGCGGGCCCGGCGGCCAGCGCGTCGGCGAACCCGGCGCCACTGGCCACGTACGCGACCGGGACGCCCGGCCCGAACGACGAGCGCGAGATGGCCGCCGCGGTGGCATAGCGATCCGCCCCGGCCAGCCGGGTGGGAGTCCCGTAGTTCCGCTTGGTCCATGCCAGCGCAAACCGCTCGCCACCGATCGCCAGCCGATTCGCGGGCAGACGGATCGTGGCCGTGCCCGAGGACGTCGCGGTGAAGTCGACCACCTCGTAATTGTTGTCGAACGTGTAGCTGCCGACCAGTGTCCCGCCGGGCTGCACGACCTGCAGGTCGAAATCGGTGAGCAGCGTGTCCGACTTGCCCAGGTCGCTCGTCCCCGAGGTGTGGCTGTTCCACGATGCCACCACCCGCACGTGCTGGCCGGCACGCACCAAGATCTGCTGCTGCACGAGCGCTGATCCGTCGGTCGAGCCGATGCGATAGCCGCCGTACTGCCCGTCGCCCGCGACGAGGATCCGGTTCGACCACAGCGCCGAGGGCATGCCCACGCCCTCGTGATCGGCATTGACCGAGCCATCGGCCATGTGCGCATGGCGGAAGGCGCCCGCCATGAGCAGGGCGCGGACGGCTTCCGGCCAGATCGCCAGGCTTGGCGCGCGCGCGATGAGCTGTGCCGCGATGCCGCCCACGATCGGGGTGGCGACACTGGTACCGCTTGCCGACAGGCCGTTCGCCGTGCGCACCGAGACCGCCGGCGCCGAAAGGTTGGGCTTGTTGAAGTCACCATGCGCGTTCCAGGTGGTGCCTGCCGGGTCCACGTAGGCGCTGCCGTTGGAGCCCGGCGCATACCAGATCCGGTCGTCGCCGCGGCTCGACGTCCCGCGGTCGTCGGTCCCGCCCACGGTCAGCACGTTCCAGGCACGACCTGGTGACCCGACCGTCCAGCTCGAGAAGTTGACGTAGTTGCCCGCCGCCGAGACCGCCAGTCGGCCGTCCTCGTCCACGATCGAGTCGAAATAGCGACGCGCCTCCTCGGCCCCTGTCGCCGTGTCCTGCACCAGCGAGGTGTTGATCACGTCCGCATCGCCGCCGCCCGGCGCGACGGCCCAATCGGCAGCGGCAATGACCGCGCGGTCGTAGGTGACCGACGGCGAGTAGCCACCGGTTCCCGACGAGACGATCAGCGCGCCGGGCGCCACGCCGCGATACGTCGTGCTCTGCCCGGCAACTGCTCCGGCGACCCAGGTGGGATGGTCGAACTGTCCGCCCGCGGTGTAGGCCAGCGTGCCGCTGGTGCTGTGCGAGGCGACCACCTTGCCGGCCAGGTCGCCGGTCCCGCGCACGTTGTTGTACTCGACGACGGCATAGCGCACGCCCGTCCCCTGGTCACCGCTGCCCGACGTCCAGTTGGCGTCGACCGTCGGTCCCGCGCTGCTCATGGTCGGCTGCCACGGCTGCTCGAGACCGATGCTGCTCACGCCGTCGTCATCCGCCAGTGCGGCGACCTGTCCGGCGGGCAGATCCACGAACACGAGCGGTGCGGATGTGCTGGCATAGGCCAGCGTGCCGCCCAGGGCGGCAACTTGCTGGCGGGCCTGCGACTGGACCAACGCGTACGCGTCGTGTCGCGCCTGCCAGAGCTCGCCGCGAACCGCGCGCAGCGCGGCCAGGTCGTCGATCACCGGGCGGTCGCCCACCCAGGTCAGCTCCGGGTGTCGGCCGATCACTGCCTGCACCGCCGAGCCCGGATCGGCCGCCAGCCAGACGGCGACAGGCAGGCGCTGCAGCGGGCTGGCAGCCGCCGCAACCGAGCGCTGCAGCGCCGCGTCGGCCTTGCGGGCGTAGGCGGAGCGCGTCGCCAGCGCAGCGCGTGTATCGGCCAGCAGCAACTCCGCATCACCGAAGTCGCCCGCGGCATCGCGATAGACGGTCAGCACCTTCCCGCTCGGGCCAAGGAACTTGCCCGCCCAGAGACGTGCGCCCACGCCGGGCACCACCGCGGTTCGCTCGTAGACGAGCCTGTAGTCAGCCGCCCGCCCGCCGTTGGCCGCGGCCAGCCGATCGGCCGCCCCTGCTGCGGTGCCGGGTGTCGCGGCGTCGATCGGCGTCGGGTCGCCCAGGGCCGTGGCGAGCACCAGGATGGCCGCCGCGGCGGCAGTCGCGCGCCGACGATGTCCCCACGCCGAGCAGGCCCGTTGCTGCATGGCTCTCTCCGTATGACACTGTCATACCGACGATTGCCGGAAGTGTAGTCCAATCGTGGGCCGAGTCATGCCGCGTGGTCGATGGCGATTTCGTTCGAGTACCCTGTGGCACATGCGCTTCCCAGCTCGATTCCCCACATCGGTGCATGCCGACCGCCTGCGGCGCGCGGCGGCCCAGGCGGGCGAGCGCGACCTGATGGCGCTGCTCATCACGCCTTCGTCGGACTACGCCTACCTGCTCGGTTACCACCCGCCCAAGCTGGAGCGGCTCACCTGCCTGATCGTGCCGGCCGAGGGGGCGCCCAGCCTGGTTGTGCCACGTCTCGAGGAGCCGCTGGCTCGCCATGAGCTTGGCGAGCTTGTCGGCGAGATCGACATCCTGCCCTGGGACGAGACCGATGATCCCTTCAGCCGCGTCGGTCGCCGCCTGAGCGGCGGCACGCCGATGCGCGTCGCGGTCCAGGACCAGATGGACGCTCGCTTCGTGCTGCGGCTGCGCGCGGCGCTCGACCCGGTCGAACTGGTCGAGGCCGGTCCGACCATGGCCGCGCTGCGCCGCCTCAAGACAGCCGACGAAATTGACCGCCTGCGCGCCGCGTCGGCCGCGGCTGACGAGGCGATGCTGGTCATCACCGACGAGCGTCTCTCCGGCCGCAGGGAGGCGCAGGTCAGCGCGCACGTTCGCGAGCTGCTGCTCGAGGCCGGACATCAAGTCGCCGACTTCGCCATCGTCGCGTCGGGGCCCAATGCCGCCAGCCCGCACCACGAGCCGGGAGAGCGGCTGATCGGGCCGGGCGACGCGGTTGTGCTCGACATCGGCGGGACGCGCGACGAGTACCGCTCCGACACGACCCGCACGGCCTTCGTCGGGGAGCCGCCGGCGGAGTTCGCGGCGATGTACGCGGTCCTGCGCGCGGCCCAGGCGGCGGCGTGCGAGGCCGTCACCCCGGGCATTCCCGCGCGCGAGCTCGACCGGGCCGCCCGCCGCGTCATCGACGAGGCCGGCTACGGAGAGGAGTTCATCCATCGCACCGGCCACGGCATCGGCATGGAGACCCACGAGGAGCCGTACATCGTCGAGTCGAACGCCGAGCCGATCCAAGCGGGCGATGCCTTCAGCATCGAGCCGGGGATCTACGTCGCTGGCCGATGGGGCGCTCGGATCGAGGACATCGTGGTCTGCACCGACGCCGGCGGCGAGCGGCTGAACACCACTGCCCGCGACCTGTACCTCGTCGAATGAGGAGCGGGCCGGCGGCCCGCCTCAGCCGGGAGCGCCGTCTCGGTGCGACGACACGAGTGTGACGAGCACCTGGTCGATCGCCGCCGAGGCTTCGCGGAACGCAGACGTGACGTCGGTCACCTCGGCGGAGCGGCGGCGCAGGTGCGCGGCAATCGCCTCCAGGACGGGAGCACGGAAGAAGAGGAAGGCCTCGACCGTCTCGGCCAGCGAGAGGCCGGCCTTGGATGCCTCGGCGCCGTACAGGGCACCCATCTGCTCCGCCTCCCCCAGCAGCAGGGTCCGCTCGGCGCGCTTCCCGGCCGCGACGTACTCGATGACCAGGTTGAAGGTCCGCTGGCCCCAGCGACGGAAATCGGCGCGCTGATCCGCGCTGAGCCGCGCCTGCCACGGCTGCCCCGCGTAGCCGGTGCGCTGCATCCGGCGCTGCACATCGCCCACGATGGTGCCCGCCGAGTCCACAAGGCGCTCCATCCCGTAGCGATGCCGCCGCGGAGCATTGATCATCGCCTCGAGACTCGACCGCAGGAAGCGGCGGTGGCCACCCGGCGTCTGGTAGCTCTGCACCTTGCCCGAATCCGCCCAGCGACGGAGCGTATCGGGCCCAACGCCGACCAGGCGCGACGCTGCGCCGAGCGCCAGCCATGGGTCGTCGGCAGCGCCGCCGCGGCCCGAGCCATCATCCTTCGAATCGGCCAACCTTGATGGACCTCTGCCTACAGTGGGTGCAACTGCGGCGATGACCGCCGCCGCGGTCAGCCCGCGCGCAGCTCCTCCGGGCGGGCGTTCCCGAACTGCTTCCAGAGGTGGATCAAGGCCTCCATCCCGCCACGATAGTTGGCCAGGGGCATCCACTCGTTCGGAGCGTGGAAGTTGCCATTCGGCGACGCGAATCCGACGAGCACCGACTTGAGGCCGATCTGTTTCTCGAGCGCCGCCACGACCGGGACCGATCCCCCGCTGCGCTGGAACAGGGGCGCCTTGCCGAAGGCGTCCTCCAGCGCCTGCGCGGTGAGCCGGACCGCCGTGGCATCCAGGGCGGTGAGCGCCGGCGCGCCGCCGTGGATCACCTTGACGTCGACCGACACGGTCGACGGCGCAATCGACTTGAGATGCGCGACCACCAGGCGCTCGATCTCCTGGAAGTCCTGGTCCGGCACGAGCCGCGTCGAGAACTTGGCGGCCGCCCAGGCGGGGATGATGGTCTTCGAGCCCTCGCCCGAGTAGCCGCCCCACAGGCCGTTGACGTCGAAGGTGGGACGCGCGGACATGCGCTCCAGCAGCGTGTAGCCGTGCTCTCCGCGGCCCGCCTCTGGCACGCCCACGGAGTCGCGCCACGCCGCGTCGTCGAACGGCAGGGCCGCGTAGGCGTCCCGCTCGGTATTGGTCAGCTCGCGAACCCGGTCGTAGAAGCCGGGGACGGTGAAACGGCCGGTGTCGTCCTGCAGGCCGGCCAGCATCCGGACCAGGACGTTGGCCGGGTTGTCGATGCCGCCGCCGTACTGGCCGGAATGCACGTCCTGGAACGGCCCGGTGACCTTGACCTCGAAGTAGGCGATGCCGCGCAGACCGTAGGTGATGGCCGGCGTGCCCTCGTCGTCGTACATGTCGCTGTCGCTGACCACCGAAATGTCCGATGCCAGCAGCTCGGGGTGGCTGTCGATGAACTCCTCGACCGGCTCCGATCCGACCTCCTCGTCGCCCTCGAAGAAGAAGCGCAGGTTGACCGGTGCGCCACCGGCGCCCTGCAGCCACGCCTCGGCGGCCTTGAGGTGCATGAACAGCTGTCCCTTGTCGTCGCCCGACCCGCGCGCATAGACGCGGTCGTCCTCGTATCGCGGCTCGAAGGGCGGTCGCTTCCACTCGTCGAGCGGATCCGCGGGCTGCACGTCGTAATGGCAGTAGATGAGCACCGTGGGCCTGTCGGGCCCGGCGTGCAGCCAGTCACCGGTGACGATCGGATGGCCGCTCGTCTCGTGGAGCTGCGCATGCTCGACGCCGATCCGCGTGAGCTCGGCGGCGATCCACGCCGCGGCGCGTTCGACGTCGGGTCGTGCATCGGGGTCGGCGCTGACGGAAGGGATCCGCAGGAACTCGTCGAGCTGCTGCAGGTTGCGCTCGTCGTGTTCGCGCAGGAAGTCGAGGGCGGCATCGACGCCGCGTTTCGTATTCGTGGTCATGGGCCCGATGATAGGGCCGCGCCGCGGAGCAGGCACGGGACATGGCTCCACCGTGAGGTGCGCACCGCCTCCTCGGCGCTCGTCGCGTACCGGTCCTGCTGGGGAGCGTTATTCCGCCGAGTTGGCGCTGCATGCGCCGCGTTTGTTGCGCAATGGTCCCGCTGAGGAGCGCTACAGTTACTCAGCGCGGGATTCCTCCGCCAGTGTTCGCCCAGAGGACCATTGCCGCTCTGCTCACGACGAGTCGCGGCTGCGTCGCCAGATAGGGTTCCCCACAAGGCGCGTTAGGCGGTTCCACCACAGGACTGAGACGCGCAGGGCGCGCACGGCCCGCTCGCGACCTCCTCCATTGCCACCTGCCAATCAGGAACAGCTTAGGCACGCCGACGGCAGCACATCGCGTACGGAACCTCCCGACCTGAGCGTGAACCGGGAGGCGGAAGTCGTGTCCCCGCGCCTCCGGTCTGCCTAGGCCGACGGTGATTGGCATCTGGCAATCCCGCCCGGCCACGCCCTCTCAAAGCGCCCGGCGCACCTCAGTAGTCGAGGCGCCGGACCTACCGCGCGCCCCGCTCGGCTGGCGATCCTTATGCGAAGACGCCGAACAGGAAGCCGAAGAAGAGAGCGAGGGCGATCGCAGGCAGCAGCGACGCTGCGCGCAGGAAGGCGGGCCATCCGGCATTGCCCAGGAACGCGTAGGCCGGGATGGTCACCGGGAAGAGAAAGGTCCCGAACGACCAGGCGACGCGCTCGCGGAAGGTGAGATCGGGCCGATCCCGTACGTCCAGCCAGTACGCGGCGATCATCACGAAACCGGCGACCGCGCACAGCGCGAAGACGGTCCAGATCACGGGAAGCATCGGCTCGATCGTAGCATTGGGGGCGCCTCTACGATCGCCGGGCGCTCTTCTGAAACCGCGAGCGAACAGACCGCCTGTTGATGCTCATGACCCTCGATCAGCCCGGCCTAACGACGAGCGCCGCTACGCGACGAAGATCCGAGAGTGGCTGACGACCGCGGCGGAGGACCAGACTCGAGTCGGGGGATGATCGCCGGCGCACGGCGCACATCGTCGCTTCGCGCACCGGCGCGCTGACTCGAGCGGTCAGGCAGCAGACTTCAGTAAGGCGATGACGGCGCGGACCTCGGCTTCGTGGGCCGCCAGGTCTGGGCCTCGTAGGCAGGCAGTGAGGACCGTCCCGCCGACGACGGACCACATCTCGGCTTCGCCACCGATGGCGTCGCACGCCTTGGTCTTGTTCTCGAACGTTACCTGCGGCGGGTTCATGGCGGGGAGGCCGAGGTTCGGATTGACGGTGACGAGCACCCCGCCGGACGGAAGCGCGGCCAGTGGCTCCGGGCAACCCTGGAATTCGCCGCTCTTCGGATCGGGCGTCGGGCACGGGCCGACCGTGAGCGGCGCGTCGCTCAGGTAGAACAGCGGAACTGGCCGACCGGGAATGTCCTTGGGGCCTGCGACCAACCGCCAGGCGACCGGGTGGGTCACGGTCAGGCGACCGATCCGTTCGGTGACCACGGACGCGGTCGGAGACTGCGACGGAAAGGCCGTCGGCGATCCGCTCGGTGTCGGCGACGGAATCGGCGACGCAGTGCTTGATGGTGGATTGGGACTGGCGGGCGGGATCGGCGTGCTGTTGCAGGCCGCAACAGCGATCACGGCGGTGAGGACGATGAGGTTGCGGTGCATCACGGCCCTGAATCGAGACGAACGGACACCAACACGGCGGTCGGCGGTCGGGTTCTGTTCGCCGGTGTGGCTGGGTCTCGATTCACCACAAGGCCCGTTCATGTCAATGAGAAACGATAGGCTGTGTGGACTCATTTGGCGTTCCAAGTCAGCCGCGGCCCACGACACGGTCAGGGCCGTTGCGCGATGTCGTCGGCACCGTTGAGCACGTCGGTGAGGAAAGAAAGCGGCCGGAAGCGGGGCATCGGCGGCTCGGAAGCAGGCAGCAGTGCGGCAATCGTCAGCCGCACGCGTTCCTCCAGCGCCTGGCGGTCGGCGCGCCCGCGCAGCCCGGCGGTGGGAATCGGCTCACCGAAGCGGACGAGGATCCGGCGCCGAAACCAGAGCCGTGTGCTGCCGACGATGGCGCACGGCAGGATCGGCACGCCCGACGCGCTGGCAAAGGCGACCGCACCCTCCTCGAGCGGCAGCAGCTCGCTCTCGCGGAAGCCAACGCGGCCCTCGGGGAAGATGCCGAGCACGCCATCGGCCTCGAACACGCGCCGGACGGCGCGGACGGCGGAGGTCAGCGTCGTCCCGGTCGGGCTGTAGGGGATCACGCCGCCGAAGAAGCGCATGACGCGGTTCTTGAAGCCTCGGCTGAAGTCGGCCTCTCGGGGCCCGAACCAGGTGATCCGCGGCTCGAGCGGCGCCACGGACATCACGAGCAGCGGGTCGAATCCGTTGTGGTGGTTGGCAACGAGCTGGAACGGGGGGTTGGGCCACTGCCCGAGGCCCTGTGCTCGCACGCTGAACAGGCTGCGCACCAGCAGCCGATTGATCGACCACATCAGCCGGTAACGCCAGGTCACCCGGACGCTCAGCTCGCGCGGGCCGGTTCGCCTGGAGCGATCGGCGGTCATGGCGTCGCAGCCGGCGACCTCGCGAGCCGCGCCGCGTGGTCGCGGCCTGGCTCGTGGACATGGGTCAACGCCCAGGCGCCGATCGCGAACTCGACGATCATCAGCAGCATGATCGAGCGGTAGCCGAGGTTGGCGCTGCCGGTGACCACGATCACCCCGGCCGCCAGGAGGGCACCGCTGGCGTTGGCCAGCAGGCCAGAGCCGGCGGTCACCACGTTGCTGATGCCCATGTAGCGCCCCGACTCGGCCTTGGGGATGATGTCGGTCATCAGCGCCCAGTCGACCGCCAGGAAGACGCCCAGGCAGACACCCAGCGGGACGATCGCGACCAGCAGCAGGCCGTATGACGGCACGATGGCCATGAGCGCGGCCGAGAGCGCACCGCTGGCGACGGCCGCGAAGATCACCGGCTTGCGACCGATGCGAGTCGAGACCCTGCCCCCCGGCACCGAGGTGGTCAGCGCGGCCAGCAGCAGGATGCCCAGCAGCGGATTCACGGCGGTCGCCGCGGCATCGGCGCCCATGCCCAGCGCGTTCTGGATGTAGAACACGCCGAACGGCAGCAGGGTCGTGAGCCCGATGAGCACGAAGAGGCGGCTGACCAGCAGCCAGACGAAGTCGCGCTCGCCGAGGATGTCCGTGCCCCATGCTGCCCGGGCGCGCTGCGTGAGGCTGAGCTCCGTCGCCGGCCCGGAGCGGTCCGGAACGCGGAGCACGGTGATCAGCATGGTCGTGAGCTCGATCAGGGCCACCGCCACGAAGATCCCGATCGGGAAGTCGAGCACGACCAGGAAGAGGGTCGCCAGGGCAGGCCCACCGAGCTGCCCCGCCATCTGCGCCGCGCCGAGCAGGCCCGACGCCACGCCGACCTGTCGGGTGGGCACGAGATCCGGTACGTAGCCCTGGTAGGGACCCTGGGCGAAGTTGCTGCTGAACTGGAGCAGCACCACCGCAGCCATGAACAGCCAGTAGCTGCCGGCCAGGAAGGCCCATGCTGCGAAGGCCAGGAAGACCATGTCGAGCAGCGTCCCGGCAAGGATGTACGGCTTGCGACGCCCGATCCGGGTCCGCGTATGGTCGGAGATGGCCCCGACCGTTGGCTGCACCAGGATCGCGATGAGGACGCCGGGGATCGTCAGCAGCGCCCCCGCCGGTGCCGCCAGCGGCTCGGATGACGGTCCGACGACTGCCTCCACGAAACGCGGAATGATGATGACGCTCAGCGCGCCCATCAGGGTCGTGATCGCCAGCCAGTAGGCGCTCACCGACAGCAGGTCGGGCCAGCTCAGCCGGGCCGTCGGCCGGCCGAGCTCGTCGCGATCCGGCGGGACGACGTTCACGTCGCTCTCGAGACGGAGAGCACGAGCCAGGTGCCGTCGGCAGCCGCAACGGCCGCCCAGAAACCCATGATCAGCAAGGGCCGCCGCAGGATGCACTGCGAGCGGGTGATGCCCAGCGCCACCGCCTTGCCGTACAGCACGATCGCCACGACCGCGACGATCAGCACGAAGACCGGCGGTGTCAGCAGCCACGCGATCAATCCGACAGTTCCCATCTTGCAGAACGTGAAGGCCAGGCGGTCGTACTTCTGTGCCCGCGTCAGCGGCGGTCGAGCCGCCAGCCAGGTGCGGACCGGATCGGTCGCCGGCGCATCGGCCAGGGTGCTCATGAGCGGACCAGTCCGTCGAGCTCCACCAGCTGCCGTGCCGGAACCTGCCCAACCGAGGTCCGGCGCCGCAGGTTCCCGAAGAGCTGCCGGGCGCAGAAGGGGATGCGGACCGGATCGGTCTCGCCGTCGGTCGATCCGACGTGCACGCAGCACTGCTGCAGGCGCTCGATGTTCATGGTCCAGGCATCCATGAACGACTTGACGCTGAGTCGCTTTGTGCGCTTGGCCACCAGCTCAGCGGCATGCTCGCCCTTGAACACCATGGCCCCGAGATCCTTGATGAACCCTCCCACGCCGATGTCGCACGCCTCGCAGATGTTCAGCAGGTAGTCGACCAGCTCCGGACGGCTGATGGTGGTGGTCTCGCTCATCATGCCGATCAGCGAATCCCACAGCTCGTCGTCGGCCGCGATCCGGTTGCCGACCACCGACAGATTCGCCTTCAGCCGGTCCGTCCCCACCAGCTTTGGAATGGACCGATACGTCCCGGAATCCTCCCGCACGAAGTAGGTGATCGCGCAGCAATCTGGATGGCTGCACGGCAGCGCGATGAAGTCATCGGCAGCGGCGCGGCCGCCGGTCTGCGGGGCGAGCCGCTTCAGGACCCCAGTCGTCGTCATGCGGTGCATCGGGTCGATGGGGTTCGCGCGGCCTGAGCCGAAGACCGGCTGAAAGGCCACGCCGGCGATGTAGTCGGTGTCGAACGCAAAGTTGGCGACGGCACCAATCTCGTGATCATTCACCCCCTGCGCGACGACCATGGTCAGGGTGGTGAAGATGCGCGCATCGGTGAGCCGCCGGATGGCCTCGGTCTTCATGGCGCGCAGATCCTCGCCGCGGTGGTAGAGATGCGTCGCGAGCTCGAAGCCGTCGAACTGGAGGTAGACCTCGACCCGGTCGCGCAGGTCGTGGAGCGCCTGCAGGAAGCGGTCGTCACGCGCGATCCGAATCCCGTTCGTGTTGAGCAGCACGCGCGTGACCTTGCGCTCCACGGCGGCGCGGATGATCTCGACGATCTCCGGGTGCACGGTCGGCTCTCCGCCGGACAGCATCAGCACGTCGATCCTGCCGCCCTCGCGCTCGATGGAGGCGTCGAGCGTGCGCAGGATGTGCGGCAGGCGAGCGTATCGGCCGACGTTCGTGCCCGACGCGGCGAAGCAGGTGGGGCAGTTGAGGTTGCAGTGCTCGGTGACGTCGAGCAGCAGGATGCACGAATGCTGGGTCTGCAGCCGTCCCAGCCCGTTGGCGTAGCCCATGGGGATGGGCATCACGTTGTCCGGCGTGTCCTCGATGATCTGGCGGGTCGGTACGCGCCACTGCTGCAGGTACTCCCACAGCGCGTGGTCCTCGTCGTACAGGCTGACGACCTCGCCATGGCCCCTCCGGCAATGTCGCCGCAGGTAGACCGATCCGTCCTGCGCGACGAGGTTGCCCTGCAGGATGTCGGTGGCGTAGTCGACCTCGCGGTCGGGATCCTCGCTGAAGCATCGGCCGCAGACGGTGAGGACCATGCGCAGCGGGGTGTAGGAACGAAGCGGAAGAGCGGCAGTCATGGTGAATTTCCTATCTGCACTGCCACGTGACCGTGCCCGAGATCGGGTCGACGGCCGGTTCGTTCGGCGCACGTTCGGCGATGTCGCTGGGCAGCCGTTCGAAGCGCATCTCGCCGCTCAGACCGTCGGCCGAGACCGTCATATCCAGTTGTCGATCGTCTGTGCTCGAGTAGCTGCGAGGGGGCGTGGTCTCGGAGCCCTCGCCGATCGAGATGACGAGCGACGCGCTCGGCGTCCCAGGCGTTTGCGCGTCGCCGAACGTCATCAGGTTGATGGCAACTGGCTGACCGCCGAGCGTGCCCGTCTGCTCGGCGGTGACGGTCACCTGATTCGAATCACCAAGGAAGCATTGCGCATCGCTCGACCCCTGGAAGGCGCTGGGTGGGTCGATCCGCAGCTGCAGCGACCCCGGGCGAGGCGCCGGCGGCGTCAGCCCGTTCATGATCGCCACGCACGTGCCACCGAGGAGAAGCGCCGACACGGCCGGCGCAATCAGCGCGACCATCAGCCCGGTGCGCGGAAGCAACCAGCGGCCGATGAGCCCCGAAATCGCCCAGCCCACCAACAGGAAGAGGGCAAGCACCAGGGCGGCGATCGGCACGACCCCCGCCGACTCGATCCCGTTGAGAACCACGACGAGGATCGCCATCGCGACGAGCGCGCAGATATGAAGCCCGATCGCCCAGCGCCGGAACTCGGTCCGCTTGTTCGGGGCGACTGGGCCGGCGCGCCAGTCGGTGAGCGCGGAATCGACCTCGGAGGGATCGTGGCCGGCCTGGATGAGCGCAGTCCGCAGAGCGTCCGGCGTGTAGGTGGCGCCGTGCTCGTCGAGGAACCGTTTGATCTCGGGATTCATGGGAAGACCTCCTCGTAGCCAGCGGTCGCTGCGCCTGACGGCACGGGACCGCGGTAGACGCCCCTGCGCAGCTGGCGGATGAAGTGGATGACGAGCAGCGCGGTGAGCGGGATGAGCACGAGCTGCGGCCCGGTCAGCCCCAGCGCCTGCACCTCGTTGCCTCGCACGAACTCGACGCCGAAGCGGAAGATGCCGTAGGCCAGCAGGTAGAGCTTGAGCGTGTCGCCGCGAACGGGGAGCAGCGTTCCGCGGCTCGTGATCAGGGCAAAGGCGCCGAGCTGGAAGCCGATCTCGTACAGCATGCTGGGGTGCATCGGTCCATTGCAGCCGGGACAGCGCGGGAAGGCGGCGGCAGCCTCGGGCGAGACCGTCATGCCCCACGGCAGGCTCGTGGGCGTCCCGAGCGGCAGCTCCGAGAGGAAGCAGCCGATGCGGCCGATGGCCAGGGCCAGCGGGATGGCGGCCGCATAGTAGTCGCCAGTCGACGACGTGTAGCCGAGCGCACGCTTGGAGAGCCAGATCGCGGCGTAGCCCCCGACGAGGCCGCCGAGGATGCTGCGCGGGCCATGGGTCAGCACGTAGGTCAGTGGCAGCCCGGCCCGGTTGATGTCGTCGAGGATCTCCCAGCTGGTAATCAGCCGGGCGCCGAGCGCTCCGCCGAGCAGCGCGGCGACGCTGACGAGCACGATCCGGCTGTCGAGCACGGCGTCGCGCCGCAACGCGCGGTAGTAGACAGCCAGTCCGGCGGCGAAACCCGCGAAGGTGAAAAGATCATGCGTGTAGACGGTGACGGGTCCGATGCGCGCAAGGACCGTAACCATCGCTCGCCTCCGCAGCCGTCGCGCTCCCCCACGCACGTGCCGACCGATGATACGCGTGTCGATCAGGCGCACATGCTGCGGGCCCACACCATTGGGTGCCAGGTCGGCGCTGCGCCAACGAGCGGGTGGGTATCCGGACGATGGCGGAGAGCGGAGGTATCATCGGCCGCGTGATTGACCCCATCGCCTTCCGGCTCGGACCGCTCGAGGTCCACTGGTACGGCATCATCATTGCCGTCGCCGTGCTGGTTGCCGGTCTGCTCGGCACCCGCGAGGCGCGCCGCCGAGGCGAGGACCCGGAGCAGGGATGGTCGATGCTGCTGCTTGTCATCGTGACCAGCGTGATCGCCGCCCGCGCATACCACGTCATCCACATGTGGGGCTACTACTCGGAGCACCTCGACCTGATTCCGCAGGTGTGGCTCGGAGGCATCGGCATCCCGGGGGCGGTCGCGGGAGGCGCCTTCGGGATCTGGCTGTACTGCCGTTGGAACCACCTCAGCACGGCCAGGTGGCTCGATATCTTCGCGCCCGCCCTGCTGCTCGGCCAGGCCATCGGTCGCCTTGGAAACTTCGTCAACCAGGAGCTCTACGGACCGCCCACCACGCTCCCGTGGGGCATTCCCATCGACGCGCTCCACCGCGCCGGCACGCCATGGGATCCCATCAGCTTTCCGGTCGCCACCACGCGCTTCACACCGCTGTTCGCCTACGAGGCGATCCTCAACCTGATCGGCATGGTCGTGCTGCTGTGGGTGGCGCATCGGTTCGCGAAGAAGCTGTACGACGGCGACATCGCGCTGATGTACATCATCTGGTACGGAGCGGTCCGCTCGGCCCTCGAGACTCTGCGCGTCAACAACTGGCTGATCCTGGGTGTCCCGACCGCGATCTGGATCGGCATCATCGGCATCCTGCTGGCTGCCGGATTCCTGATCCTGCGCCACGTCAAGCACTGGGGCACGCCCGGTGCCTGGATGCAGCCTGACCAGACCGATGCGGGGGCGCCGCACTCGACCTCCCCGGAGCCACAACCTGGCTGAGCGCCCGGAGATCCTGACCGATATCACCGCGGCGATCGGCGGCACGCCGCTGATCGCCCTCGACCGCCTGGCCGCTGACGTGGCACCTCGCATCGTCGGCAAGCTCGAATCGATGAACCCGGGTGGATCGGTCAAGGACCGGATCGCACTGCCGATGATCGAGGCCGCCGAGGCCGCCGGGCTGCTGCAGCCGGGCGGGGTGATCGTCGAGCCGACGAGCGGCAACACCGGGGTCGGCCTGGCCATGGCGGCCGCGGTCAAGGGCTATCGCTGCATCTTCGTGATGGCCGACAAACAGTCGGAGGAGAAACGCGCGCTGCTGCGCGCCTACGGCGCCGAAGTGATCGTGTGCCCCAGCGACGTCGCGCCCGACGATCCGCAGTCGTATTACGCCGTGTCGGATCGCCTCGCGCGCGAGACGCCGGGCGCATGGAAGCCCGACCAGTACGCGAACCCGGCGAACCCCGCGGCGCACCATGCGACCACCGGCCCCGAGATCTGGTCGGCCACCGGCGGCCGGCTCACGCACGTCGTGGCGTCGATCGGCACCGGGGGCACGATCTCGGGCGTCGCACGCTACCTCCGCGAGCAGTCGAGCTCCGTGGTGATCGTCGGGGCAGACCCGGCCGGATCGGTCTACTCCGGCGACACGCCGCGCTCGTACCTGACCGAGGGGATCGGCGAGGACTTCTGGCCTTCGACCTACGATGTGCAGGCCTGCGATCTCGTCGTCCGCGTCGGCGATCGGGACTCGATGCTGACGGCGCGCTGGGCCACGGCACGCGAGGGAATCCTGATGGGGGAGTCGTGCGGCACCGCCCTGTGGGCGGCGCTCCAGGTCGCGCGTGGCATCGACGACCGGCATGCGCTGTTCGTGGTGCTGCTGCCGGATTCGGGGCGCAACTACATCGGGAAGCTGTACAACGACGACTGGCTGCGGGCCCAGGGCCTGCTGGCACCAGATGAGGCGGTGGCCGCATACGACTGGGGGGCGACCGCGGCGGAGATCGTCGTTCGGGGGCGGGGAGCCGTGCGGCCCGAGTAGTCGCGCGGCGCGGCGACGATCGGCGCCCACCGTGGCACCATGCGCTGATGACAGTACGGGTTCAGCCTCGGCAGTCGCGGGTGGTCGCGGCCGCGCTCCTGCTCGTGGCAGGCGCCGCGGAATCGATCCTCGAGGTGTTGAACCTTCATGACATGCCCGATGCGGGCATCGGTTGGTTCTGGGATGCGTATCACTCGGCGCCTTGGCCATGGGTGCCGTGGCTCGTCATCGCGCATCTCGTCCTCGTCGTAGGGATCATTGCTGGATCACGCCTGGCCCTCTGGTTCGCGGTCATCACTGGCTCGGTCCTTGCGACGTGGTGGCTGTGGCTCACGGTCTACTACGGATCCAAGATGTTCCGGCTGGACGGTCCCGAACCGTATCTCCTTCTCATTCCTCTGTCGTTGGCGATTGCCTACTCCGGCCTTGCGCTCGCCAGCGCGATGGCGCTCCGGCCGTCCAGCGACCGCCACTCCGGTTGAGCGCTCTCATGCCACCCGCGCCATCCAGATGAGAGGGCGGCTGAGACAGCACGGCCGTGGCCCGGAGCGCCAACTGACCGGTGCGGAGGCCCGCTTTCAGTCACCACACGACTGAAACGAGCGGAAACCCGTGGCTCACCTGCGTTCCAGTCCCCTGGTGACTGAAAACGACCGTTCTGAGTGGCACTCACCCTCAAACCCGCTGATTTCAGTCACCTCGAGACTCAACAGCAGGTGAGCCCCCGCCTGTCACTCGTTTGAGTCACCTGGCGACTCGCCAGCCACCCCCGCCCCGCCCGACCGCCGGGCCGTTTTCCGCTTCGCGAGTACCATGGAACCCAACCCCACGGACGAACGAGGAGAATCATGACGCAGCTTGCCGACCGCCCGGCTGAGCGCACGACCACGGCATCTGATCGGGTCAGCCATTGGATCAACGGACGGCGCGTCGCCGGCACCAGCGGACGAAGCGGCCCGGTCTACAACCCCGCGACGGGGGACCAGGCACGCGAAGTCGACTTCGCATCAGTCGAAGAGGTCGATGCCGCCGTCCGGGCGGCAGCGGCAGCCTTCCCGGCCTGGCGCGCAACGTCCCTCAGCCGGCGGACGGAGATCCTGTTCCGGATCCGCAACCTGTTCGAGCAGCACCGCGACGACATCGCCGCGCACCTGACAGCCGAGCATGGAAAGGTCCGCAGCGACGCCCAGGGCGAAGTGGCACGCGGCCTCGAGAACATCGAGTTCGCGACCGGGATCTCGCAACTCCTCAAGGGCGGCTTCACCGAGCAGGCGAGCACGGGCGTCGACGTCTACCAGATCCGTCAGCCGCTGGGCGTGGTGGCCGGCATCACGCCGTTCAACTTCCCGGCCATGGTGCCGATGTGGATGTTCGGCAACGCCATCGCCTGCGGCAACACGTTCATCCTCAAGCCGTCCGAGAAGGATCCGTCCGCATCGGTCTACCTGGCGGAGCTGATGAAGGAGGCCGGGCTGCCGGACGGCGTCTTCAACGTCATCCAGGGCGACAAGGTCGCGGTCGACCGCATCCTCGAGCACCCGGAGATCCGCGCCGTGAGCTTCGTCGGCTCGACGCCGATCGCGCGTTACGTCTACCAGACCGGCTCGAAGAACGGCAAGCGCGTGCAGGCGCTGGGCGGCGCCAAGAACCACATGATCGTGCTGCCGGATGCCGACATCCCCATGGCGGCCGATGCCGCCGTCTCGGCCGCCTATGGCTCTGCCGGAGAGCGGTGCATGGCCGTCTCGGTGGTCGTCGCAGTGGGCAATGTGGCCGATCCACTGGTGAGTGCCATCGAGGAGCGGCTGCCCAAGCTGCAGATCGGCCCCGGTGACGCCGAGGGTTCGCAGATGGGGCCGCTGATCACGCGCGAGCATCGCGATCGGGTGACCTCGTTCATCGACAAGGGTCGCGACCAGGGCGCACAGGTGCGCGCCGACGGCCGGCAGCACGTCCTCTACTCGCAGGCGGACGGCGGCTTCTTCCTGGGCGTCTCGCTGCTCGATAACGTGACGCCCGAGATGGAGTGCTATCGCAACGAGATCTTCGGTCCCGTCCTCGAGATCATTCGTGTGCCGACCTATGCCGATGCGGTCAAGCTGATCAACGACAACGCCTACGGCAACGGCACCGCCATCTTCACGCGCGACGGCGGGGCGGCGCGCCAGTTCCAGTTCGAAGTGGAGGCCGGGATGGTCGGCATCAACGTGCCGATCCCGGTGCCGGTCAGCTACTACAGCTTTGGCGGCTGGAATGACTCGCTGTTCGGCGACCTGCACATGTACGGCCCGGAAGGGATCCAGTTCTACACGCGCGCCAAGGTCGTCACCTCGCGCTGGCCGGATCCCGGGACGTCGAGCGTCGACCTCGGCTTCCCGCGCACGCGCTAGCGCACCGGCAGTGCATTGGCGGCGGGGCGACGTCGAGATCGATACTGACCCGCAGCGGGTCGACGTCTCGGCGGTGCACGGCTTTCTCGAGCGTTCGTATTGGGCCGCCGGGATTGCACGAGAGACCGTCCAGCGATCGATCGAGGGATCGATCTGCTTCGGCGTGTATGCCGGTGACCGGCAGATCGGCTTCGCCCGTGTCGTTTCGGACCGTGCCACGTTCGCGTGGGTCGGCGACGTCTTCGTCGAGGAAGCCTGGCGTGGGCGTGGCCTGGGCGTTTGGCTGATGCAGTGCGTCATTGCGCACCCGGACCTGCAATCGCTTCGTCGCTGGCTGCTCGCGACACGCGACGCGCACGCGCTCTACGAGAAGGTCGGCTTCGCACCGCTCGAGGACCCGAGCCGGTTCATGCAGCGGCGCTGACCGAGGCGCGGTCGCAGGCGGGTGCGACAATCCCGGCGAGTCGCACTGACGACCGTCACTGAGGAGGCTCTCGCATGCCCGCACGCATTGCTCGCCTGGTCCATCTCGGCGCCGCCTGGCTGTTCGTGGCATGCGTCGTCTTCCAGGTGTTTCTTGCCGGCCTCGGGGTGTTCGACTCCGCCGAGTCGTTCGCGACCCACCGGAACTTCGGCTACCTCTTCGGGTGGTTGACGCTGATTCTGCTGGTGGCCGCCATCGTCGCGCGGCTCGGGGCACGTCAGATCAGCCTGGCGGCCCTGCTTGTCGTGCTGTTCGCGCTGCAGTCGGTCCTGGTCGCGTTGCGCGAGTCGGCCCCGGCGGTCGCCGCGCTCCACCCGCTGAACGGGTTCATGATCCTGCTGGTTGCCATCGTCGTGGCTCGCGCCGCAACGGCGCGGTGGAGGGCCAGGGACATGTCCGCAGCGCTTCCGCGACCGGCGGGAAACGGGCCGGGCGCCGGCTGAGCTCGTGGACTCAGCTCGGCGGCGATGGGAAGAGGGGCTGCACCGACGCGATCCCACGCCTGACTTGCCCGGCGCCGTAGCGGAGGTGCAGCGTGGCGACGGCCACGAACACCACGCCCCCGAGCCCGATGGCGACCGACGTCATCAGCCCGAGCTGGATGCCGGCGAGGGCGACGATCACCGCGGCGAGGACGCTGTCGAGGACCATGACCAACATCGGTGTGCTCGCCAGCAGCTGGACGGCCAGGCTCATCCCAGGCGGATGCGACATCGTCACACCGACCCCGATGGCGTCGTCGTGCGGGCTCATGACGAAGTACGGCCGCAGCTCAGGTGCCATTTCCAGGTAGGCGCCGCGGATCCGGTTCATGCCCTCCACGCAGCGCGCGTCATGCCAGTTCGAGGCGCCCATGCGCAGGAACGTGGTCACGCCCACGAACAGCGTGATCGGAAGGACGACGAGCGCGAACAGGACGAACCCGGAGTCGAAATGCGACGCCTGGGAGACCAGCGCAAGCGCCACCATCGCGCCCGACAGGGTCGTCAGGAACATGCCGGCTCGGCTGAACGACTCGTTCCAGGCCAGCGACCGAGAGGCGAGCAGGCTCCAGTGCTCGGTGGACAGGATCTGCAGGCGCATCTGCGCGGGAGTCGTGCTTCCAGGTGCCGGCGCGGGCGCCGGCTCGGCCCCGATGCCGGTGCCGGGGAGGCTGCGCTCGAACGACATGGCTCCGACCTCAAGCTGTGGACGTCGAGCGCAGCGTAGTCGCTCGCGTGAGCCGAACGCGTGAGCCTGCCACAATGACCGGCGCATGACCGATCCAACCAACGATCAGTTCGAGACGCTGGCCGTCCACGCCGGCGCGGCTCCCGATCTGGCGACCGGCGGCGTATCGCCGGCGATCCAGCTGTCGACGACGTTCAAGCAGGACGGCATCGGCGGGCTGCGCGGCGGCTTCGAATACGGGCGCAGCGGCAATCCGACGCGCCGCGCCCTGGAGTCGGCGATCGCGACGCTCGAGGGCGCCGCGCACGGGCTGGCCTACGCGTCCGGCCTGGCCGCGACGCAGAACGTGCTCTACCTGCTGGAACCCGGCGACCGGCTGCTGATGAGCGATGACGCCTACGGCGGCACGTGGCGGCTGGCCGACCGAGTCTGGCGACGCTACGGGATCCAGACCGACGCCGTCGACCTGCGCGACCTGGACGCCCTGGCGGCGGCGCTCAACGAGCCGCGGCCGGCACGCATGGTCTGGATCGAGACGCCGACCAACCCGCTGCTGAAGGTCGTCGACATCTCGGCGGTGACCCGTCTGGCCGCGAGTGCGGGCGCCCGCACGGTGGTCGACAACACATTCGCGACCCCGTACCTGCAGCGACCGCTGGAGCTGGGCGCCGACCTGGTGCTCCATTCCGCGACGAAGTACCTCGGCGGGCACTCCGACGTGATCGGTGGCTTGATCGCCACGCGTGACGACGGGCTCGCCGAGCGGCTGCGATTCACGCAGAACGCCGCGGGCGCGGTGCCCAGCCCGTTCGACTGCTGGCTGCTGATGCGCGGGATGCGGACCCTGGCGCTGCGCATGGAGCGCGCCTCGGCCAGCGCGGCCCTGATCGCCACCTGGCTCGGCTCGCGGGCCGAGGTGACGGCGGTCCACTATCCAGGCCTCGCCGACAACCCGCAGCGCGACCTGGTGGAGCGGCAGATGCGGCTGGCCGGCGCCATGGTCAGCTTCGAGCTGGCCGACGAGCAGCATGCCCGCGACTTCGTGGCGCGCACGCGGCTCTTCACGCTGGCCGAGTCGCTGGGCGCCGTGGAGTCGCTCATCGAGCTGCCGGCGGCGATGACCCACGCATCGGCCTCCGGATCGCCGCTGGAGGTGCCGGCGGCGCTGGTGCGCCTGTCGGTGGGCATCGAGGCGGTCGATGACCTGGTGCGTGACCTGGCATCGGCCTTCGAGGCGACATGACCGATCGGCCACCCCGCCCCGACGAGAAACGGCCGTCCAGGCTGGCGGAGGGGAGCCCCACCGAGATGGTCGAGACCGACGACGGCGAGCTCGTGGAGCGGCTTTCCGGCAGCACCGCGACGCTGCTGCTGATGTGGCTGATCGGGATCGGTGCCGGAAGCGCGCTGCTCGCGGCCTGGATCTTCGCGGCCGTGGTCCTCCGCCAGCACCTCGGCATCGGTGCCCTGTTCTCCGGCTTCGGCCTGTACGTCGGCCTGTTCGGGGGCGCCGGGCCGACCGTCCTGTGGTTGGCCGGCCGCGCGCAGGATCATGCGCTCGGCTGGTTCCTGCTGACGGCCGCCAAGATGGGGCTGATGATGATCGGCCTGGTCATCGTGGTCACCGCCGTCGGCACCCTGATCCTGGGCGGGGCGCTCGGAAGCCGCACCCTGGTGGTCGCCCTGATCCTGGTCGGCGTGACCCTGCTGCTGTCCGTCGTCTGGGCGCTGACCACCTGGTCGGCCGACCGCTATATCGCCCGCGCCCGGGTCGAAGGCGGCGAGGTGCCGTGAGCCTCAGACGTCGTAGCTCTTCAGCAGCTCCGCCACCTCCACCCCGCCGCTGAACTCGGCAGCTGCCTCGTCGCGAGCCCATTCGCTGCCGTTGTCGATCGGCAGGTGGGTGAGCACCAGCCGCCCGACGCCGGCCTGCCGGGCCGCGATGCCCGCCTCGCTGGGCAGGAGGTGCCCGCGGTTCTCGGCGCCGGGCGGATCCTCCGCGATCGAGCGCAGTGCGGCCTCGCACAGGAACAGCGCCGCGCCGTCGGCCAGCTTCCCGAGGACCGGCGTCGGTGCGGTGTCCGCCGAGTAGGCCAGCACCCGGCCCGGCACCTCCTCGGTCCCGCGCGCCTCGATGCGAAAGCCCCAGGTCGGGACGAAGTGCTGCGTGGCGTGTGGCTCAAGACGCAGGCTGCCGACCTCGAAGGCGGTCATGCCATCGTGCTCTTCGAAGCGAAAGCTCCTGGCGAAGAAGTCGGGAAATCCGGCGCCGCGGGCGAGGTCCTGCAGCTGCTCGGCAGAGCCGGGCGGGACGATGATGCGCAGTCGCTTCGGCGCCGGCTCGAGCCAGGGATAGGAGTAGCGCAGGGTGACCAGGTCCAGGAAATGATCGGTGTGCATGTGGCTGATGACGACCGCGTCGAGCTGCTCGGGGGTCGTCCGGCGCAGAAGCTGTGCGACCGTGCCGGGGCCGGCATCGAGCATCAGGCGACTGCCGCCGCCCTCCACCAGGTAGCCGGCGCACGGCTCGCCAGGGTTGGGGCGGGCCGGGCTGCGGCCAAGGACGGTCAGGCGCATCTTCGCGCAATATCGCCGATTTCGGCTCTCCGTGCCGTGCGAATGCGCACCAGCGTCAGCGCTGCTGAATGGGCTGGTAGCTGCGCTCGGTCGGTCCCACGTAGATCTGTCTCGGCCGCCCGATCTTGGTCTCCGGCGACTCGATCATTTCCTTCCACTGCGCGATCCAGCCGGGCAGGCGACCGATGGCGAAGCAGTTGGTGAACATGTTCTTGGGAAAGCCGATGGCGCGGTAGATCAGCCCGGAGTAGAAATCCACGTTCGGGTAGAGCTTGCGGCTGACGAAGTATTCGTCGTGAAGTGCAACCTCCTCGAGCCGCTGCGCCACCTCGAAGAGCTGGTCATCGGCGCCGGTCGCCAGCAGCACCCGGTCCGCGGCCGCCTTGATGATCCTGGCTCGCGGGTCGAAGTTCTTGTAGACGCGGTGCCCAAAACCCGCCAGCCGGAAGCTGTCGTCAGGGTCCTTGGCGCGGTCCACGTACTTCTGCACGTTGCCGCCATCGGCGACGATGCGCTCCAGGGTGTTGATCACTGCCTCGTTCGCGCCACCGTGGAGCGGCCCCCACAGCGCGCTGATGCCGGCGCTGATCGAGGCGTACAGGTTCGCGCGGCTGCTGCCAACCATGCGCACGGTCGATGCCGAGCAGTTCTGCTCGTGATCGGCATGCAGGATCATGAGGAGCTCCAGCGCCCCGGCCACGTCCTCGTTGACCTCGTACGGCTCGGACGGCACCGCGAACATCATGTGCAGCAGGTTGGCGGCATAGCCCAGGTCGTTCTGCGGATAGACGTACGGCTGGCCGACCGCCTTCTTGAACGACCAGGCCGCGAGGGTCGGCAGCTTGGCGATGAGGCGCTTGATGGTGACCTCGACCGCCTCCGGGTCGAGGATCTGCTGGCTGTCCGGGTAGAAGGTCGACAGGCTGACGGTGCCGGCGGCCAGCACGGCCATGGGATGGGCATCGGTCGGGAACGAGTCGAAGAAGTGGCGCATCTCCTCGCGGATCAGCGTGTGACGCGTCACCTCGTCCTTGAAGCCGTCGAGCTGCGCCTGCGTCGGCAGCTCGCCGTAGATCAGCAGGTAGGCAACCTCCAGGAAGGTCGAGTGCTCGGCGAGCTGCTCGATCGGATAGCCGCGGTAGCGCAGGATGCCCTGCTCGCCGTCCAGGAAGGTGATGGCGCTGGTGCACGAACCGCTGTTGCCGTAGCCCGGATCCAGCGTGATCAGCCCGCTCTGCCCGCGCAGCATGCCGATGTCGACGGCGCGCTCTCCCTCGGAACCGGTGACGACGGGAAGGTCGAAGCTCGACCCGTCGTAGGCGAGCTGCGCGGTGCCGCTGTGGATGGCCTCGATGGTCTCGGTCACGGCAGCAGGTCGCGGACGGCGTCGCGCTCCTCGACGAGCTCGGCAAGCGTCGCGTCGATCTTCGACTGCGCCCACGGACCGTGGTCGACCCCCTGCACGATCTCGACTCTGCCCGGCGCCGTGGCGCGCAGCGGGTAGCCGAACACGATCCGGTGCGGCACGTCGTAGGCCGCGCCGCCTCCCGGTGACGGGACGGCCGCCGAGAAGATCTCGCCAGTTGGCTGTGCGATCGCGCGCACGGTGTCGACGATCGCATTGGCGGCGCTCGCCGCCGACGACGAGCCACGTGCGGCAATGACCGCGGCGCCGCGCTTCTGGACGGTGGCCAGGAACTCCTCGGAGAGCCATTCGTCGTCATCGATCATCTCCGGCGCTGGGCGTCCGGAGATGGTGGCGTGGAAGTAATCGGGAAACTGGGTCGAGGAGTGGTTGCCCCAGATCGCGAGGTCGCGCACCTCGTCGACCGCCACGTGCGCGCGAGCCGCCAGCTGGTGGCGGCCGCGGTTCTGGTCGAGCATGGTCATGGCGAACCATCGCTCCGGCCGGATGCGCGGCGCGTTGGCCGCGGCGATCAGGCAATTGGTGTTGCACGGGTTGCCGACCACCAGCACGTGGACGTCATCGGCGGCGTTGGCGGCGAGCGAGCGACCCTGGCTGGTGAAGATCCCGCCGTTGATGGCCAGCAGGTCGTTGCGCTCCATGCCGGCCTTGCGCGGCACTGCGCCGACCAGCAGCGCCCAGTCGGCATCGGCGAAGGCGGTATCGGTATCGGCCGTGGTCACGATGGCGCGCAGCAGCGGAAAGGCGCAGTCATCGAGCTCCATCCTCACGCCCTCGAGCGCCGGCAGCGCCGGTTCGAGCTCGAGCAGCTGCAGGTCGACCGTCGTGTCAGGGCCGAACATCTGGCCGGAGGCGATCCGGAACAGGAGCGCATAACCAATCTGCCCGGCAGCGCCGGTGACGGCCACCCTGACATGGGAATCCGGCATGGTTCTCCTCGAGAAGGTGATTCGAGTGTAGCGCAGCGCGCCGGATCACCAATCTCGAGGCTGGCCAAATCGCTCGGCTGCGCTCCTCAGGAGATCGTGACGAGTCCGGACAGACTCGAACCGATGCCCACGAAGCGCTCGCCGAACTCGGGCGCAAGGGAGCAGAAGATGTTCGTCCCGCGCCGCTCGCTGACGATGACGCCGGCCTCGCGCAGCACCTTGAGATGGTGCGAGATGGTCGGCTGCGACACGTCGCAGCATTCGGTGAAGTCGCAGGCGCAGACCATGGTCTGCCCGGCCAGCTGGCGGACGATCGACAGTCGCGTCGGATCGGCCAGGGCGGAGAGGAGTTGGATGTCGGGATCGGTGGTCTTCATGAATGCCTTGCATTATATCGATATCGGCCTATATTGACAGACATCGATATGTAGTGCCGGAAAGGAGGTGAGACCGATGCGCGCTGACTGCGACTGCGGCGACTGCTGCCCTGACTGCTGCTGATCCTCGCCGTCGCCGGCCGCTGGGCAGTGCTCGGGCCGGCGACGTCTAGCGTTCGGTGAAGGCGCGGACCCGGGCTGCGATCTCGTTGCGAACCCGGCGGAAGGCGACCAGCCGTGCGGCTTCGTCGCCCGGCGCCGCCGACGGATCGTTGAATTGCCAATGCTCGGTGGCGACCGCGCCCGGAACGTGGGGACAGGCCTCGACCGATTCGTCGCAGACGGTGATGAGATGGTCCCAGCGCTCCCCGACGAAGCGTTCGATCGTCTTGCTCTGATGTTCGGCGATGTTGATCCCGATCTCGGCCATCACCGCGATCGCCTCGGGGCGCACGCCTCGAGCCTCGGTTCCGGCGCTGCGGACCTCGAATCGATCTGGGGCCCAGGCGCGCAGCATGCCCTCGGCCATCTGCGATCGCGCACTGTTGTGCAGGCATACGAACAGGACGCGTTGTCTGGCCGCCATGCCGCTCATCGTAGCCGCTCACCGTAATGCGAACGTTTGTCCACATTGGGGACGAGCTGTGGATAACTCTCCGAAGCGATCCGAAGTTGGGGGATAAGGGGGATTGCGGTGGCGTCGCGGGGCGGGCTAACCTGTGGTCGTCCCGAAGGGGCAGCAAACGGCGCCAGAGATTGCATCAACGGCCCGGGCGCGGTTCCTTCGGGGCGTTTCGTTGTCCCGCGCGGGCCGCAGGTCAGCCGGCGGTGAGGTCGCGCTGCAGGCGGCGGACGATCTCGGCAGTCTCGTCGTCGGCGTGGCCCGGCTCGGAGCCCGGCCCGGCGAACGTGCCGAACTGGCGGTCGCCGGCATCGCCCAGCCCCGGGACGATGTATCCGCGCTCGTTGAGGTGCGAGTCGACCGCGCCCACGTGGATCTCGACGTCAGGGTGAGCGCCTGACAGGGTGGCGACACCCTCCGGCGCTGCGATGAGGCTGACCTGCTTGATGCGCGCCGCTCCCCAGGCCTTGAGGATGTCGACCGTCGCGGCCGATGAGCCGCCGGTGGCCAGCATGGGGTCCAGGATCAGGCAGACCTGGACGGTCGCCGCGTCAGGCAGCTTGTTGTAGTACTCGACCGGCTTCAGTGTCCGCTCATCGCGGTACAGGCCGATGTGCCACACCTCGGCGCTCGGCATCAGCTCGAGCATGGCGTCGACCATGCCGAGGCCGGCGCGCAGCACCGGCACCAGGCCGATCTTCGGCTCGAGCTCGGCGCCGGCCATCGTCTCCAGCGGCGTCTCGACCGTCGATCGGCCGCGTCGCAAGGTCGGCCATGGCCTCGTAGCCGAGCAGCCACGACAGCTCGCGGACCAGCTCGCGGAACTTCTTCGGCTCGGTCGACTTGTCGCGCAGCAACGACAGCTTGTGGGCCATCAGCGGGTGGCTCGACACGTGGACGCTGGGCGGGAGCGAGGCGGCTGCCATCGGTCGCGATTCTAGGCGTTGTGCAGCCCGTGCGGAGCCACCGTCACCCCGGGCCTTGGTGGGTGCTGTACGCTATCGGTCCTGCACGAGCACCCGCAACGAGCCGCAGCCAGGCCGTCGCAGAGGAGGTACCCCAGCCATGGTCTTCGGATCGAAGCGTGACCAGAAGCCGGACGCCCTGTCGCGAGAGGACGTTGTCGGCAACCTGTATCCGGACAGTCTCAGCAGTGAGGTCGATGTGACGCCTTCACCCAGCGACTCCACCTTTCGCCGCACCGAGGGCGGCGCGGGCAACGAGAGCGTGATAGATCCGCATGCCCGCTTCAACGGCAAGTACGTCAGCGACCGTGACCTGCGCATCGAGGGCGAAGCACAGGGCGAGATCGAGTGCCAGGGCACCCTGATCATCAGCCCGCAGGCCCGCGTGCGGAGTGCCATCAAGGCGCACAACGTCATCATCAATGGCGACTACGAGGGCGACGTCGACTGCGGCGGGCGCTTCGAGATCGGGTCGACCGGACGCGTCAAGGGTGGCGTCAAGACCCAGGTGCTCGTCGTCAAGGAGGGCGCGCACTGGGAGGGCTCGGTGACGATGACCCGCGATGCGGCACGGCCGGCACCCACGCCGCCGTCGCAGGGATCGTCGCAACCACAGCCGAAGGGCGGCAGCCAGCCGACCGGTCCCGGCGCCGGTGCGGGCGCGCAGGCGGCAGGCGGATCGCAGGCGAGCATCTTCAGCAAGCAGGACCGGGAGGCGGCCGCGTCGGCCGGCGAACGCCAGGGCGGCGGCAGCGGCCAGTAGGTCACGCTGAACGTTCGGTAAGCCAGCAGTTCATCGACGGCACGGCGGAGGCGGTGGCAGTCAGTCGCGCGCGCCGAGGTCCAGCCCCGCCGGTCCTGGTCGAAGTCTCGCGCGGCGAGCACGTCGAGTCGCGCCATCGCGGGTCGGTGGCAGTCGTCGCGTCCGATGGCACGCTGCTGGCGAGCGTGGGCGACCCCGACCAGCTCATCTACCTGCGCTCCAGCGCGAAGCCATTCCAACTGGCGGCGTTCGTGGCGTCGGGGCTCTTTGATTCGTACGGGCTTGGCGACGAGGCGCTGGCCATCATGGCTTCGTCGCATTCCGGTGAGGATCGCCACGTGCGCCTGGTGCAGGCCATCCTGCGTGACGCCGGGCTGACCCAATCGGCGCTGCAATGCGGGACCCAGGTCCCGTTCGACATCGAAACCGCACGTCGGCTCGCGCGCGACGGTGAGGAGCCGACCGCCCTGCGCCACAATTGCAGCGGAAAGCACACCGGCATGCTGCTCTTCGCCAAGGCGCTGGGAGCGCCGCTCGAGACGTACTGGGCGCCGGATCACCCGGTACAGCGCGCCGCGCTGTCCGCGGTCGCCGCGGTGACCGGCATCGCCGAGGCGCAGATCGTGACCGCGACCGACAACTGCGGCGTCGTGTGCTTCGGCATGCCATTGCGCGCACTGGCGCTGGGGTTCGCCCGACTGGCGGATCCGAGCGTGCTGCGCGACACCGCGCTGTCCAGCGCGCTGGCTCGGATCGGGAACGCGATGATGGCTCACCCGATCCTGGTGGCCGGTGAGCGGCGTCGTCTGGACACGGCGCTGATGCGCGCCGAACCGGGCCGCCTGGTCGCCAAGGGCGGGGCGGAGGGCGTCCAGGCGCTGGGGCTGATGGACGTCCGAGGCGGCAGCGGCCGGGGCGCCGCGTCACAGCCGGCGCGCGGGCTGGCGTTGAAGATCGAGGACGGGGACGCCGCGCAGCGGGCGCGCAACGTCGCCACCTGCGCCGCGCTGAGCCAGCTCGGCTGCCTGGCGGCCGCATCGGTCGATCAGCTGACCGAGTACGCCGCGCCCGTCATCCGCGACCCGCGCGGCGCGATCGCCGGCGAGGTGCGCGCGGCATTCCGCCTTTCCGGCTGATCCTCGCTACTCAGCCGACTGCGCCGCGCACCAGCTCGGCAAGGCGGATCAGGAATGGCGCCAGGAGGAGGCCCGGCAGGAAGTTGGCGATGCGCAGCGACTTGATCTCCAGCAGTCGCAGCCCGACGGCCAACAGGATCAGGCCGCCGACGGCGCTGACGGCCAGCACCGTGCGGGGGTCCATGACGTCGCGCAGCAGGAACGCGAACGCCGCGATTCCGCCCTGCACCACGAGCACCGTGAGGGCCGAGAGGTAGACCCCGGGCCCCAGCGCCGCGGCGAATGCGATGCTGGCCACGCCGTCAAGCAGTGACTTGATGGCCAGCAACGTCACATCGCCGTTCAGGCCGTTCTCGAGGGAGCCAAGAATGGTCAGCGGCCCGACGCAGAAGACCAGGCTGGCAGTGACGAATGCCTCGCTGACGCGACTCGGCTGGGAGCCGCGCGCGAGGCGGCGCTGAAACCAGTCGCCCAGCGCATCGAGCTTGTCGGAGAG
Organism: uncultured Chloroflexia bacterium; assembly: GCA_963716585.1. GTDB lineage: Bacteria > Chloroflexota > Limnocylindria > QHBO01 > QHBO01 > JAICUY01. The sequence continues at coordinate 484,023 of CAVQTN010000002.1, read as the reverse complement.
GCGCAGCAGCTCGCCGATGGCCACGCCGAGCAGCAGCGCGCCGAGGACCGCCAGCTCGTCCCCGGGATGCACGATCGGGTCGGTGAAGACCTTGAGCGCCATCGCCAGACCGATCACCAGCGTGAAGAGGCCGAGCCCGCTGGTCAGGCTGCGCTGGAGCTGTCCCGGCATGCGCGCGCCGACCAGCAGGCCAACCGTCGTGCCGATCAGCACGGTCGCGACGTTGAGCAGGGTGCCGGTCAGGAACACCCTGCGATTGTGGGCGAATCAGGTCGCCCGGGGCGCCTCAGTGCGACGGATTGTCGCCGTGCGGCTTCGTTCCGAGGTCCTTCCAGCTCTCCTCGGCGACGTCGACCCCGTAGTGCCGGGCCGCCTTCTTGATGTTGGCGAAGGCCTGCTCGCGATCGGCGTCCGATACGTCCTGCACCTGGTCGAAGCGGGCCAGCGCGTTCTGCACGTGGCTCGCATCGGTCAACGGTTCCTTGCGGTCCTTGGGAAATGCGAATGCGCTGTCCGGCAGCTTGTCGCGGTCGTCGGCATCAAGCTCGCCGTGCTGGGTTCGCGGTTTCCAGGTCGTCTCTGCCATCTGATCTGCACTCCTCGCGCGGTACTGCCTTTTGAGGCCCAGGCCTCCTGCAGGCCGCGGGCCAGCGGTCGCCCAATCGGGTGATTCCCGGCTGAGGAGGTCCCCTGCTAGGCTTGCAGGATGGTCGCTCAGAACGCCGATCGTGAGCTGCGGGTGCGCATGGCGCCCAGTCCCACCGGGCCGCTGCACATCGGCACGGCCAGGACGAGCCTCTACAACTTTCTGACCGCGCGCCACGCCAATGGGACCTTCGTGCTGCGCATCGAGGACACGGATGTGGCGCGCAGCACCGTCGAGTTCGAGCGGGACATCATCGACGGCCTGCATTGGCTCGGCATCACTTGGGACGAGGGGCCACAGGTTGCCGCCGGTGAGGAGATCGGTCCGCTGGGACCCTACCGCCAGAGCCAGCGCCTGGAGCGGTACGCCGCGGAGGCGCAGCGGCTGCTCGAGGGCGGGCTCGCGTATCGTTGCTACTGCACGGCCGCCGAGCTTGACGCCGTCCGACGCGAGCAGGAGCGCAACCACGAACCGCCGCGCTACAACGGGCGCTGCCGCGAGCTGGCTCCAGCAGAGCGCGCCGCGTTCGAAGCCGAACGTCGGCCTGGAGCCATTCGCTTCATCGTCAAGCCGGAGCTGGTGCGCTGGGATGACGAGGTGCGCGGCGAGGTCGAGTTCGACAACGCTCTCCTGGGTGACTTCGTGATCGTGCGTGCCGACGGCAGCCCGCTCTACAACTTCACCGCGGTGATCGACGACGCCGCCATGCGGATGACCGACGTGATCCGTGGGGAGGATCACATCAGCAACACCCCGAAACAGATCGCGCTCTACCGGGCGCTCGGCTACGAGCTGCCGCGCTTCGCGCACATCCCGCTGATCCTCAACCCGGATCGGACCAAGATGAGCAAGCGCAAGAGCCAGACCTCCATGCAGTCGTATCGCGAGCAGGGCTACCTGCCGGAAGCGCTCGTCAACTTCCTGGCGTTCCTGGGCTGGTCGCCGGGAACGGAGGAGGAGATCTTCAGCCTGGAGGAGCTCAGCGCCCGATTCGAGCTCGCCAAGGTGCACAAGGGCGGAGCGATTTTCGACATCGACCGGTTGGACCACCTGAACGGCGTCTACATCCGCTCGCTGACCGATGCGCAGCTGGCCCTGCGCCTGCGCCCGTACCTGCCCGACGCTGCCAGCGATGGAACGGTCCTGCGGCTCGCCCCGCTCGTCAAGGAACGGCTGGTGCGACTCGGGGACATCGGCGAGCTGGCCGACTTCCTGTTCCAGACCGATGACGCCATCGCGTCGTGGTACGACGCCGAGCTGCTGCTTCCGAAGCAACGCAATGCTGACGAGGTCGCGTCGGCCGTCTCGGTCGTGCGGGCCGACCTCTCGCAGCTGGCCGATGGCGACTGGTCTGCCGATGTCCTGGAGCCCCGCTGCCGCGCGACGGCCGAGCGGCTGAGCTGGAAGCCGGGTGACCTCTTCAAGCCGTTGCGCGTGGCAATCACCGGCAGGACCGTGTCGCCGCCGCTCTTCGGCTCGATGGAGCTTCTGGGCCGCGAGCGCTCAATGGCGCGCATCGACGTTGCGCTCGCGAAGCTGCCCCACCATGCGTGATCGGCCGCTCGGCGATCTGATGGCACAGCGCCTCATCGTGCCCATCCGGACCTCGTCCGGCGAGTCGCCGGACCCGGATCGTGTGCCAACCGACGGCCTGCGCCACGGCAACGACGCAGAGGGCAGCTTCCTGGCGGCCTACACCTCGCCCGAGCTCTTCGCCGAGTTCGGGCCGCCGGGCAGCGATCACGTCGAGCTGCCGGCACGCGACCTGTTCGAGCGCGCCGACAACGCCGCGGAGCGGGTCGTCATCGACCCGGGCAGCCCCGCCCAGCTCGATATCCCGCGCGGCGTCCTGCCGTTCCTGGCCGCGGGGATCGACCCCACCTCACCCGAGGCAATGCGGGCCAGGCAGCCCCTGGGTGACATCCCTGCACTCGAGCCGCCAGGTGACATCCCGGAGCCATTCGGCGAGCAGCTGCGCCAGGCACTCCGCGAGCTGCCGCAGGTCGAGCGCGCCTGGCTGCTGCGAGCCGCCATGGCCTGGACGGTTGGGATTCGCCTGCATCCGGCCGCCGAGCTCGTCGATTTCGACGAGGTCCGCAACAAGCTGCATGCCGTCGCCAACGAGCATCTCGGCTCGCGGCGCGAGCTGGCGGTCACCGACCTGCGCGCGCCGTCGCTGCACGATGCCTACAACCAAATCGCGGCGCCGTTCTACGTGAAGCACCAGGCACCACCCGGTCTCCTGTCGCGCCTCTTCGGCGGCTGATCGCGCGAGCCCGGCTCGAGAACGATGCGGCCGCGGACATCTCCAGCCGCGAGGCGCTCCAGCGCCCGCGCGACCTCGCGCAGCGGCATCACCTCGACGTCCCAGCGCAGATCCGGCGCCAACGCCACGACCTGGCGCAGGTCGTCCATTGAGCCCCAGGCGGTCGTCGTCAGCCATGCCTCGACCGGCGGCGAGTCGAAGCTGACCGGCAGCTGTCCGCCACCCTCGCCGACGAGCGAGATGAGTCCGCCGGGCGCCACTGCGTCGGCCGCCGCCGCCAGCGTCTCATCGGTCCCCACGAAGTCGAAGACGACGTCCGCGGGCCGGTCCAGCGCATCGACCGCGCCGAACGAGCGGGCGCGCTCGAGCTTGCGAACGTCGAGGTCGCGGACCGCGACGACCACGCCGGAGCCGGTGAGGTACTGGATGGCGAACTGGCCCAGCGCGCCGAAGCCGATGAGCAGGACGCGGGCGCACGACGCCAGCCACGGGCGAGCCCGACGCACGGCGCGGAAGGGCGTGACGCCGGCGTCCGCCAGGGGCGCGGACCGGACCGGATCCAGCCCGCGCAGGGGGACGAGGTGACGCGCATCGGGCACCAGCAGGTACTCGGCGTAGCCGCCGTCGCGTTGAAAGCCCGGCGATGCACCGGACGGGCAGCGCTGCTCTGCACCGGCCAGGCACTGGCGACAGGCGCCGCATCCCCAGCCGCCGAACACCAGCACCGGCTCGCCGGGCGGCAGGGTGGACAGGGCCTCGGGGCCGAGCGCATCGACCCAGCCGGAGATTTCGTGCCCAAGCGTGAGGGGTGGCGTCACGCGCGGCTGGGCGCCGGCGAGGATGGACAGGTCGCTGCGACACACGCCGCAGCCCGCGACCCGGATGCGGACCTCCGTCCCGCGTGGCTCGGGCACCGGGACCTCGATCAGCTCCAGTGGCCGACCGATGGCCGGCAGCCGGGCCGCCAGCATCCGCCTACGGCTGCGGGGGGTGGGCTTCCTCGATCGACTCGAGGAGACGCGCGATGAGCCCTTTCGGGGTGGCATGCTCGACGACGTCGACGACGGTCCCGTCGGTGGCCACCGCGATGGCCGTGGGAACGGCGTTGTAGTTCTCGCCCTTCACGGTGGTGGGCACTCCCAGCAGCTCGACAGCCGACCGGCGCTCGTCGCTGAACAGCAGGAACGGCAGGCTTTGCTGTTCGACGTACTCGTTCTGCTGCTGCTCGTTGTCGCAGGTGATGCCGACCAGGCCGACGCCCGCCTTTGCCAGGCGCTGGTGCGCCTGCTTGAGGGCATCCACCAGCGCGTCGCCGGCCTCGCGCGCTTCACCGACGAGGGTCGGGGCGCCGAAGAAGACGAACACCACCGGCTGCTTGCCGACGAAGCTGCGCAGGTTGAGCAGGAACCCGTCGGTGGCTCGCAGGCCCACGGAGGGCAATGGATCGCCGACGTTGACATGCAGGCCGGTGGCCTTGGTGATCATGGCCCGATTGTAGCGACCGATGCAGGCTCCCCGGCCGGACGCCCACCCAGCCGCAGGCTTTTCCCCGACCGATGCACCAGTCCATCGCGCTCGAGGCCGCCCAACGCCGGCTCGAGCCTGTCGTCGAGGAGATGACGCGCGGCGCTCAGGCGCATCCGATGGCCCGGGGCCTCGCTCAGCGCGCGGAGCAGGCGGCCGCGGGCGGCGCGCGTCGAGCCGGCGAAGGCGGCCTGGCGCGGCACGCGGATGCGGCCGGCACGATCGCGCGACGGGCAGCCATGCCTGACCGGGCACGTGCTGCAGGACGGCGTGCGCGAGGTGCAGATGCCTGCACCGAACTCCATGCTGGCATGCGTCCATGCAGCCGCGGTTCCGTCACTGCCGGGCGCGGCGAGGATGTCGGCCAGCGCCTGGAGGGTGGTCGGCCGGTCCTCGACCGTGAAACGCCGCAGCAGCCAGCGGCGGACGTTGGTGTCGACCACACCAACCGGCTGGCCGAACGCCAGGCTGGCGATCGCGCGCGCGGTGTACGGTCCCACGCCCGAAAGTCGTTGCAGGGCGGAGAGGGTGTCCGGCCAGCCGTCCGTCACGATGCTTCGTGCGGCACGCCGGAGGGCCACCGCACGCCGGTTGTAGCCGAGGCCGCTCCACGCCGTGAGGACCTCGGCGTCGGTCGTGCCTGCCAGGACCTCGACCGTCGGATAGCGGTCCATGAAGTCGGGAAAGCGTTCCGCGACGCGGGATGCCTGGGTCTGCTGCAGCATCACCTCGCTGACCAGGACGGCGTACGGGTCGCTGGTTCCACGCCACGGGAAGTCACGGTGCGCGTCGTGGTACCACGCCAGCAACGACGCGCGGACGCGAATCAATTCGGAGGAGTTCATCGAGGAGGCATCGTACGGCGCGGCATCCGATAACGGGACTGGGATAGGGTTGCTCGTGCATGGCCTACCGACTCGTGTGCCTGGACGCGGGCTTCACGCTCCTCTCGCCGCGCCGCACGCTCGCCCAATCGCTGGCCGCTGTCCTGGAACAGCACGGCCACGTCATCGGTCCAGCGGAGCTGCAGGCCGCCTGGGAAGCCGCAGACACCTGGTTCTGGGACGATTACCACCGTCCCGACAACGCCACCTGGACGGACGACGCGCTGATCGAGGCGACCTGGCGGGACTACCACACCCGCATGCTGCGCGAACTCGGCGTGCCGGAGCAGCGACAGCTCCTCGACCTCGTGCTCGAGAGCCAGTTCGCGCCCGACGCCTGGGAGCTCTATCCGGACGTGATCCCGATGCTGGCCGACCTCCGCGCCACGGCCAGGATGAAGATCTGCGTCATCTCGGATTGGGGTTCGAACCTCGCGAGCATCCTGGCGGCGCTCGGCCTGGACCGATACCTCGACTTCGCGCTCGCCTCGGGCGCCGAAGGTCGGGCAAAGCCGGATCCCGCCTTCTTTCGGATGGCGGCCGATCGCGCCGGCGTCGATCCGGCCGATGCGCTGATGGTCGGCGACTCGTATCGGGCCGACGTCGTGGGGCGCGGGCTGCCGGCATGGAGGCGCTGCTCCTCGACCGGGTTGGGGATGCCACCGTCGACGACGTGCGTGTCATCCGCGGGTTGGACGAGCTGCCCTCGCTGGTACACGCCGCCGTGGGATGAGCGCGCCGGTCATCGTCGACAAGTTCGGCGGCTCGGTACTGCGCGGCCCGGCCGACATCGCGGCGGCGGTGGAGGTCGTTGTTGAGCAGCGTCTCGCCGGGCTACAGCCGGTCGTCGTCGTGTCGGCGTTCGAGGGCGTGACCGACACGATCCTCTCGTCGGCGGCCGTGCTGCTGCCCGACGCGGGGCGATCGTTGCGCGAGCAACGCCACCATTCGTCGTCGGCCCTGGCCCGCGAGACCGATCGCGCCCTGGCCACCGGTGAAGCGCTTTCCGCGGCGCTCTTCGCGCTGGGCATGCAGGCGGCCGGGATTCCCGCGCGTTCGTTCAGCGGTGCCGAGGCCGGGATTCGAACGGCCGCCGCGCACCTGGGTGCGGAGGTGCGGCGTGTCTACTCGCGGCCGCTGCGCGCGGCGCTGGCGGAGGGGCTGGTCCCCGTCGTGGCCGGCTTCCAGGGGATCGGCGCCCACGGCGAGCTGACGACGCTCGGCCGGGGTGGCACCGACCTGTCGGCGGTGGTGTTGGCGGTGGCGCTGCGGGCCGGTCGTTGCGAGCTGTTCAAGGACGTGGGTGGGGTGTTGGAGGCGGATCCGCAGATGGTGCCGGCGGCGCGCTTCCTGCCGGTCGTCGATGCGTTGCAGCTGGAGCTGCTGGCCGAGCTGGGTGCCGAGGTTGTTCATCCGGTGGCGGTGCGGCGTGCACGTCGGGGCCGGCTGCAGCTGGTCGTCCGCGCGCTGGACGGTTCGGCTCCCCAGACGCTGGTCCGACCGGTCCTGCCGCGCGAGCCCGATGCGGGCGTGCTGATGCTGGCGGTCGATCGCAAGGAACGCATCGCGCGGCTGTCGCTGGTCGGGCCGGCGGCGCTGATGCCCGAGATCCTGCCGCTGCCCGCATCGGGCGAAGGCTCCTTCGACGAGGGTGGGCTGCGGGTGGTGTGGGCCGAGGTGCCGGTCGCGTCAGCCGCCGCCGCCGCGCAATCGGTTCACGCCACGTTCATGGGCTGACGACGTTCGCCGGCTTGCGGTTGCGGGGTGCTTCACCTGCCGGGATCAACGTTCAATCCAGACGGTGCCGCTTGGTGGAATTTCGTCGGTATAGCCTTGATGTTTGCCAGATGCCAATCACCGTCGGCTTAGGCGGCCCGGAGGCGCAAGGGCGCGACTTCAACCGCCCGGCTCACGCTCAGCTCAGCTGGTTCAGTAGGTCGCGCGCAGCCTGCGGCTCGCCTAAGCCGTTCCTGGTTGGCAGATGGCAGCGGAGGGGGCCTCAAGCCCGGGTTAGGGAGCCCTCGAGCCCCGGGTTAGGGAGCTTCCGCGACGGCCTCGTGGTCGGCCGCTTCGCGTCCTGACGGAAGCTGGAGCAGCACGCCGGCGACGATGATCAGCGCCCCGCCGATGAGCTGCAGCGCCCCGGGCTGCTCGCCCAGCAGCAGCGCCGCCAGCGCCACGCCCACGACCGGCTCGAGCGTGGCCAGGATCGCGCCGCGCGAGGCGCCCAGCAGGCGGATGCCGAGGATGAACGCCACGGTTGGGATGCCGGCGCCGAGCGTGCCGGCGAGGAGAACCGGCCAGAAGGCGTCGAGGCTGGCCAGCGGCTGACCGAAGGCTGCGGCCTGGCCCGTCACGCAGGCCGATGACCAGCAGCAGCACGACCGCACCGCTCATCGTCAGCACCCCGGCCTGCGCGCCGGGAACGGCATTGAAGCCGTGCCGCGCGATGAGCACGTAGCCAGCCTGGACGATGCCCGCGAACGCGGCCAGGCCGACGCCCAGCAGGTCCACCGCGCCGAGCGACTCGCCGCCGCCGACCACCAGCACCACGCCGGTCAGCGACACGACCAGCGCCGCCCAGCGCAGGCGGTCCAGCCGTTCGGCAAAGAAGAGCACGCTGGCCAGCGCCACGAAGGCGGGGTAGAGGTAGAAGAGCAGCAGCGCCAGCGCGATGCTGATGCGCAGGAAGGCGATGAAGATCGCAAGGTTGAGCGCCGTGTTGCAGAAGGCAGCCAGCACGAGCATGCGGCGATCGGCAGTCGGAATGCGCGCGCAGCGAGAAGATCGGCCGTCGCTGCGGATCGCCAGGAACGCGATCACGCAGCCGGCGCCCAGGATGTCGCGCCAGGCAACGAGTCCCAGAGCACCGACGCCGGCATCCTCGGCGAACCGCGATAGCGGTCCCAGGGTCCCGAAGCAGACCGCGGCGACGACGATCAGCAGGGCGCCGACGGCGCTCGCATCGGTCTTCGAAGAGCTCACCGGGCGGGCGCCAGCGTCTCCGCTTCGGCCGCCGCGATCTCGGTGGTCAGCCGCTCACGCTCGGCCGCGAGCGCCTGCGAGCGGTCCAGGGCGCCGTTGTGGCGCTCGATCAGGGTGCGCACCCGAGCGCCATCGGCATAGACCGATGGGTCGGCGAGGCTCTCCGTGATCTCGGCCAGGTCGCGCTCGTTGGCCCGCGTCTCCTGCTCGACGCGCTCGAGGGATTGCCGCAGCTTCCGGCTGCGCCGATAGCGCCCGTTGCGCACCTCGGCCTCGGCTCGCTTGCGGCGGTTGGCCTGCGACGAGCTCTCGCGTGGCTTCGGCGTCGAGACGGCGACGCCGCGTGGCGTGGACCGGCCTTCGGTCGCGCCGCGCGTGCTCGATGTCCAGGCCGCGCTTGGCGGCGTAATACTCGAAATCGCCGACGTACGGCGTCGCCGCCGCCGCCGTTGACCTCGATGATCGACGTTGGCCACCGAGCGGATCAGGTATCGGTCATGAGTGATCAGCACGATCGTGCCCGGGAAAGCATTGAGCGCGTCCTCGAGCACGTCGCGCGAGGCGATGTCGAGGTGGTTGGTCGGCTCGTCGAGGCAGAGCAGGTTGGCCGGATCGGCCATCAGCTTGGCCAGCGCCAGCCGCGTCTGCTCACCGCCGGACAGGATGCCGACCCGCTTCTCGACGGCCTGGCCGGTGAACAGGAAGGCGCCCAGCAGCTTGCGCATCTCGGCGGTGCTCAGCCGCGCGGCGACGCCGCGCTAGCTCCTGCAAGACCGTGTTGGCCGGGTCGAGCGCCTCGATCTGGTGCTGCGCGAAGTAGGCGACCTTGACGTTGCTGCCCAGCTCGCGATGGCCGCCCTCGAACTGGCAGCACTCCCGCCAGGATCTTGAGCAGGGTCGATCTTGCCGGCGCCGTTCGGGCCGATGAGCGCCACCTTCTGCCCGCGTTCCAGCTGCCAGGTCGAGGCTCGTCGTAGACGACGTTGTCGCCGTACGCTTGTGAATGTCGCTGAGCGTGATGACGGTGCGGCCCGAGCGTGGCGGCTCGGGGAAGCGGAACTTGACCGCCTTGGTTCGGGCCGCCGGCACGACTCGATCGCGGTCGATGCGCTCCAGCTGCTTGATGCGGCTCTGGACCTGGCGCGCCTTGGAGGCCTTGTAGCGGAAGCGCTCGATGAACGCCTCGGTGTGCGCGATCTTGCGCTGCTGCCCCTTCGCCGCCGTCTCGAGCTGCGCCTGGCGCTCCTCGCGCTGCTCGACGAAGTCGGCGTAGTCGCCGACGTACTCGGTGAAGTGGCCGTGGTTGAGCTCCGCGACGCGGTTGACGACCGCGTTGATGAAGTCGCGGTCGTGGCTGACCAGCACGATCGCGCCGGCGTAGTCGGCCAGGAATGCCTGCAGCCACTCGACCGATGCCAGGTCGAGGTGGTTGGTCGGCTCGTCGAGCAGCAGCAGGTCCGGGTTCGGCGAGCAGCAGCCGGCGCGAGCGCCACGCGCATCATCCAGCCGCCGCTGAATTCGCCGATGTCTCGCGTCCATGTCGCTGTCCGCGAAGCCGAGCCCGCGCCAGGATGCGCCGTGCCTCGGCCTCCAGCGACGTAGCCGCCCAGCTGCTTCGAACCGATGCTGCAGCCGCCCGTACTCGTCCATCAGCTCGCTCGAGCTCGTCGCTGCGCCGGGTCGCGCTCGCCTCGGCCATCTCGGCCTCGATATGCCGCATCCGTCGCTCGATGCCGCTCACCTCGCCGGCCCCGGCGAGCACCTCGGCCAGCACGCTGCGGCCCGCGCGCCTGGGCCACCTCCTGGCGCAGGTAGCCGATGACCACGTCCTTGCCGCGCGTCAGCGTCCCGGCGTCCGCCTCCTGCTCGCCGGTGATGATCTCGAGCAGCGTCGTCTTGCCGGCGCCGTTCGGCCCGACGATGGCGATGCGCCGCCCGGCGGTGATCTGCAGGCTGACGCCGTCGAACAGATGCTGCGCGCCGTGGCTCTTGGCAAGGTTGGTGAGGATGACCAGTGACATGGCCGATCGATGGTAGCCGACGAGCCGGTTCGCATGGGTTTGGAACGGATCGGTCGGTCAGGCCTCGGCGACGGTGAGTCGCGCGCCCGCGGTATCGAAGCGCAGGCGCGTGGCCATGCCGGGCGACTCGAACGCATTGAATGCCTTTTCCACGGAGTGGGCGGCCGCCGGAGAATCGCAGATGGCGATGACGCTCGGGCCGGCCCCGGACAGGCAGGCGCCCGCGGCCCCGTGGTCGTAGGCGGTTCGGATCAGGTCGGCGCTGCCGGGAAGCAGGGGCAGGCGGTAGGGCTGGTGCAGGCGGTCGTCCATTGCGCCCCGCAGCAACGAGGCGTCGCCGGAGATCACCGCGGTCGCCAGCAGCGCCGCGCGTCCTGCGCCAGCGACGGCATCGCCATGCGGCACCGTCGGCGGCAGCACCGCTCGCATCTCGACCGTGCGGCTCTGGGCCTGCGACAGGAAGACGACCGGGATCCAGCCGTCCGGCGCGTGGAAGCGGCGCAGCTGGGTGCCGGCGTCGCCGTTGACCGCCAGCGTGATGCCGCCGTACAGCGCCGCGGCGACGTTGTCGGCGTGGCCCTCGAGCGCCGCCGCGGCATCCAGCAGCTCATCAGCCTGCGGTGAGCGGCGGCCGACCGAGGCTCCCAGCAGCAGGCCGGCCACGATCGCCGCCGCGCTGCTGCCGAGGCCGCGTGCCGACGGGATCATGCTCGACACCTCGAGCCGCCACGCACCGGAGCCCGAGGCGGCGGCCAGGTGCAGGCCCTCGCGGAAGGCGCGGATCAGCAGGTTCTGGTCGGGATCGTCGTCCGGTCGCGGTGCACCCTCGCCGTGGGCGTTGAGCAGGATGCCCGCCTCGTCGCCCTCGTACAGCTCCGCACGCAGCTTCAGGCTGAGCGCCGCCGCGAAGCAGTCGAAGCCACTTCCCAGGTTGGCGCTGCTGGACGGCACCTCGACCGACGCGATGGGGCGGGACATGGCGCCGCGAGTCTATCGGAGCATGGCCGACCTCGGCGTGGCGGAAGCAGCTCAACAGGTGATCGTTGACGAGCCCAGCTGACTGCATGTAGGCGTACACGATCGTCGGTCCCACGAAGCTGAAGCCACGGCGGCGCAGCTCGCGCGACAGCGCGCGCGAGGCATCGGTCTCGTCCGGGAGCTCGTCGAGCGAGCCCCAAGCGTTCTGGAGGGGCGCACCGTCGACCGAGGACCACAGCCATCGGTCGAACGATCCGGACTCGGCCGTGATCTCGCCGAATGCCCTTGCGTTGGCGATCGCCGAGCGGATCTTGGCCCGATTGCGAATGATCCGCGCATCGCCGAGCAGCCGCTCGACGTCGGCATCGGTCAGGCGGGAGACAGTGGCCGGGTCGAAGCCTTCGAAAGCGCCGCGATACCCGGCGCGTCGCCGCAGGATGGTGATCCACGATAGGCCTGCCTGCGCGCCCTCGAGCACCAGCAGCTCGAACAGCAGCCGGTCGTCATGGAGCGGAACGCCCCACTCGGTGTCGTGGTAGGCGAGGTAGTCCGGGTCGCCGGCGGCCCAGCCGCAGCGGACCAGGGGGTCCGTCAAGTGCTGCAGGAGCCCGGGTCGCCGCTCTGGTAGCCGCTGCGGAAGGATGCCTCGCGCTGATCCGACGAGCCGTGCGTCCAGGTGTCGGGGTTGACGTAGCCCTGGCTCTGCTGCTGGATCCGGTCGTCACCCACCGAACCCGCCGCGTCGAGTGCGTCGGCAATGTCCTGGTCGGTAAGCTGGGCGATGAAGCCAGTTGCCACCGCGTTGCTGGCCCACACGCCGGCGAAGCAGTCCGCCTGCAGCTCGGTCTTGACCGACTGGCCGCCGGCACCGCTCTGGCTTCCGCCGCCGCTGTCCAGCAGTCCCAGCAGATCCTGCACATGGTGGCCGTACTCATGGGCCACCACGTACGCCTCGGCGAAGCGTCCACCCTTGGCGCCGAACTGAGTCTGCAGCTGATTGAAGAAGCCGAGGTCGAGGTACACCAGCTTGTCGGGCGGACAGTAGAACGGCCCCACCTGCGCGCTCGCCGTTCCGCAGGCCGTCGAGGTGACGCCGTCATAGAGGACCGTGTCGGCCTTGGCGTACTGCTCGCCGCTGTCCGAGAACTCCTTGGCCCAGTAGGCCTGGATGGAGTTGATGTAGCCGACGATGCGGCAGCTCTCGGTCTGGTTGGCATCCTGGCCGGTCCTGCATGACGAGAGGTCGCTGCTGGGATTGGCGCCGGTGTCGGCGGGCGCGGCCAGGTTTCCGAGGTCGCCCAGGTTGCCGCCGAACAACAGGTAGGCGGCGACCAGGATGATGGTGCCGAGGCCGCCTCCGACCGCGATCCCGCCTCCCCGGCCCATGCCGCCGCCGCGGCGGTCCTGCACCTGCCCGGGATCCAGCCCGGCGCCTGGGTTGAAGCTCATGAGTGAAGTTCGCTCAGCAAAAATGGTGCCGGGCGGTTGCCCGGTACACGAGCAAGCCGTCCCGCTCGGGCCAGCCAGCTGCATCCATGGAGTGAGTCATTGGCCGCCGAGCCATGGTGTAGCCACCACTTCCTATTCACTCGGGGAACGAGGCGGATCGCTGCATTCGGGCCTGCCACTGGTGCGCCCGCGGTACGCGAAGACCTCGACGCGCTCCAGCGTGATGAGGCCGTCGTCGACCATGCGGTCGAGTTCGGGAAGTACGGCCTGCAGGCGTTCCTCCGAATCCACGACTTCGATCAGGATTGGCAGGTCCTCCGACAGGCGCAGCAGGCGGGTGGTGTGCAGGTGCGCGTGGGCGCCGAAGCCCTCGATCCCACGCAGCACGGTCGCGCCGGCGATGTGCAGCTCACGCAGTCGCTCGACAATCGCCTGGTAGAGCGGCTTCCCCTCCCACCGGTCGCTCTCGCCGATGTAGATACGCGCCAGCAGCGCGCGGCCCTCCAGCTCCATGTCAGATTGCCCTCCCGATCGCGATGCCGGCGATGACGGCGGCTACCCCGAGCAGCATCGAGCCGCCAAGGTTGACAAGCGCCAGCAGCCATGCTCCGTCCTCGACCAGGCGCCACGATTCAAGCGCCAGCGTGCTGAACGTGGTGTACGCCCCCACGAAGCCGATCAGCAGCGGACCGCGCAACTCCGCGGGCAGGGCGGCGCGCTCCGTCATCAGCGCGAACAGAAGGCCGATCAGCAGCGAACCGCTGAGATTGACGACGAGGGTGCCCCACGGGAAGGAGGCGCGCAGCGCGGTGCTCACCCATCCGTCGACGGCGTAACGCGTGATGGCGCCGGCGAAACCTCCGAGACCGATGATTATCACGTGCATCGACCCATGCCTCCTCCGCTGCGCGTTCAGAAGCAGGAGCCATCAGCCCGCTTCATCGGGCGGTTCATGGCGAGCCCCATCGCCGTCGGCCGGAGGATACCGTTATTCTCGCGGCGTGCCCCGAGAGTTTGAACGCGCCGTAATCACCTTTCTGTTCACCGATGTCGTTGCCAGCACCGACCTGGCCCAACGCTTCCCCGAGGTTGCCGGCGAGGTGCTTGACGCGCAGCATGCGCTGGTCGTCGATTCCGTCGCCGAGCACGATGGCGCGGTCTTCGAGCGCATCGGCGATGCGGCCTACGCAGCCTTCGAGGATGCGTCGGCGGCACTTGCCGCGGCTGAGACGATCCAGCTGCGCATTTCCGCGCACGATTGGGCGCCGACCGGCCGTCTCCAGATCCGGGTCTCGCTCGACCGTGGCGAGGTTGAATGCCGTGGCGATCGCTATTTCGGCACACCCTTGTTCCGCTGCGCCCGCCTTCAGGACCTGGCGCATGGTGGAGAGATCCTTGTGACCGGGTCGCTGGCCGAGGCGGAGGGGCTGCAGCTGCCCGCGGAGACGCGGCTCCGGGACCTGGGGGAGCAACGCCTGAAGGGCCTGACCGAACTCGTGCAGGTCTTCGGACTCGTTCATACTGCGCGCGGCGAGAGTGCACCGCTGACGGAGGGACTGCAGGTGGCCCACGAGAACGAGCGCATCCGCGTGCTGCTGGTCGACGACCACCAGATCGTGCGCCGCGGGCTGCGTGGCTTCCTGGAGCTGCTGAGCGACATCGAGGTCGTCGGCGAGGGCGAGGACGGCGAGCAGGGCGTGGGCCTGGCCGACCGCCTGCTGCCGGACGTCATCCTGATGGACCTGCTGATGCCCAGGATGGACGGCCTGACCGCCATCACCGCCATCAAACACGCGCATCCGGAGATCGAGATCGTGGCGGTCACCAGCTTCATCGAGGAGGACAAGGTGACGGCGGCGCTGGAGGCGGGCGCGTCGGGCTACCTGCTCAAGGATGCCGATGCGGAGGAGGTCGCCAGCGCCGTCCGTGCCGCGCATGCCGGCGAGGTGCACCTCGATCCGGCGGTGGCCCGCCTGCTGGCCCAGCGGATGCGCAGCCGCAAGGTCGAAGAGCCGGTCGAGCCGCTCACCCAGCGCGAGAAGGAGGTCCTTGCCCAGCTCGGCAAGGGAGCCTCCAACAAGGAGATCGCCTACGAGCTGTCGATCACCGAGCGCACCGCCAGGACGCACGTCAGCAACATCCTGGGCAAGCTCGGACTCGCATCCCGCACGCAGGCGGCGCTCTACGCGGTGGAGCACAAGCTGACCTGATTCGCGACGACCTGTGGCGCAGCGAAACGGCGGGCCGTTGCCGGCCCGCCGTGCGGAAGAGAGGGTTGGTGCCGAGCCGCTACGCCCCGGCGGTCTCCGCGTTTCGTCCGAAGACCGAGGCGAGAGCCTGGCGGATCATCGCCATGGGGCTGCCGTAGACGCGGATGCTGTCGACCACCAGCAGGGTGATCAGGCCCACCTCGATCGCCTTGGCGATGTAGGCGGTGGAGAAGTACGGCCCCATGATCGCCCAGGCGACGATGGCCGTCGCCGCGTAGCCGACCAGGCCCAGCCGCGGCAGCCAGCTGAAACGGGCGACGAGCGGGTGCGGAGCGGCAGCTCCCACGACGATGGCGGCCGCCAGGCCGACGTAGCCGAGGGCGTTGAGCGTGAACAGCAGGCCGCCCAGGGTTGCGTGGATATAGGCGGTCGACAGGGTCAGCGCGACGATCGCGGCGGTGAGCACCGCGCCAGCGGTGCGGCTCTTCGTGGCTGCAGTGTTCACTGCGGGACCTCCTTGGTTGGTGACTTCCCCGGCGCCGTGGATCGGCGTCGTCGTTGGTGACGAGTCTGCGGCGCGCGACCTCCGCTGAAATCAGGCAACGCGCCCAGGCGCCACACGGCATGCGACGCAGCCGGCGCGCACGACGGATGACGTAGGCGACCTGCCGGAAGCGGCCGTTTCGGGTCTCGGGAGCGATCGCGTATCCTGCGGCCGATGGCCATTCAATCCGCGGGGATCCCCTCGTCGGTCGCAGAGCCGCTCACCGGGCCGCTGCAGCACGCGGTGGAGGAGGCGACGCGGCTGCTGCATGCCGACGGCGCGATGATCTACCTGGTCGATGCCGAGCGCGGCGTGCTGCGCTGCGCCACCGACGCGGGCATCACCGACGCCGCCGCGGCCAAGCTGATCCGCGAGATCGAGCTGCCGCTCGGCAAGGGCATGTTCGGCACGGCGGTTGCCCGCTCCCAGGTGATCACCACCGGCGACTACCTCTCGGACCGTGCATTCGGGCATGCTTCAGCGGCGGACAACATCGCGCGACGGGCACGCATGCGGGCCATGGCGGTCGCCCCGCTGGTCGCCGACGGCGAGGTGCTCGGTGCGCTGGGCGCCTATCTGCGTCACCCGAAGCCGTTCGACGAGGCGCAGATCGGCCTGCTGCGGGCGCTCGCCGAGCACGCGGCGGTGACCCTCGCCAACCAGCGACTGATGCACGCGCTGACGGTCTCGGAGGAGCGCTACCGCTACCTGGTCGAGCATTCGCCGGACGTTATCTGGGCGACGGATGCGCATGGCAACTTCACCTACCTGTCCGAGACGCTGACCCAGCTGAGCGGCTGGACGCCTGCCGAGCTGAGCGGGCGGCATTGGTCGCTACTGGTCGCGCCCCAGGACCGCGACGATTTCCAGGCAAACTGGCGCGCCGCGCAGGGATCGAGCGGCGAGCAGCGGCACCGTTACCGGATGCTCCACCGCCACGGTCAGGTCTTCCCCGTGGAGCTGCGTGGTCGTGAGCTGCTGGCCGAGGGGAGGAGCATGGGCGCGCACGGCTCCATCCGCGACATGACCGAGGTCGACCGGCTGGAGCACGACCTGCGCCGCCAGGCCGAGGAGCTCGCCCGCCAGTTCGAGGCGCGCCGCACGTTGGGCCAGATCGCGGCACGCATCACGGCCATGCGCCGGCCGGACGAGGTGCTGCAGAGCGTGGTCGATGATGCACGTCGACTTCTGGCGTCAGATGGCGCGCACCTATCGCTGGTGATGGACGGGCGTCCCGTCCTGCAGCCGGCCGTCGTGGCCGGCGACCTTGATGCCGAGACGCACGCCTGGCTGCGCACCCAGGAGTTCCCGATCCCCGGAGGCATCAACGGGCTGGCAGCCGAGCGAGGCGAGGTGGTCTGGACTTCTGATTACGACGTCGACCAGAGGATCCCGCACGAGCCGGACGACCATGCCACTGCCGCGCGGCTGCGCCTGCGGGGAGTGGCAGTCGCGCCGCTGCGCGCGCCGGAGGTGGGCACGATCGGTACCCTGGCAGTTTCGTTCGAGGAGCCGCACGAGTTCACCGCGGAGGAGTTGGACCTGCTGCAGCAGCTGGCCGACCAGGGAGCGGTGGCCGTCTCCAACGCTCGGCTCTACGAGGGCCTGCACGATTCGGAGCGCCGCTACCGGCACCTCGTCGACAATTCGCCGGACATCGTCTGGTCGGTGGACGCCAAGGGCCGCCTCACCTTCCTCTCCGATTCGCTGGAGCGCCGCACCGGTTGGAAGCCAGAGGACCTGCTGGGCAGGCCTTTCCAGGTCCTGACCGATGAGGCGACGCTGCCCGCGACCGAGGCCGCTTTCCGCGCGCTCGGCGAGCGACCGGACCAGGAGCAGCGGCTGCGCATCAGCCTGCCGCTGGCCGATGGCCAGCGAGCGCCGGTCGAGATCACCATGATGGGCACCCAGTCGGATGGCAAGTTCACCGGCGCCCACGGCTCGGTTCGTGATGTGACCGAGCAGGAGCGCCTGGAGACCAACCTGCGCGAGCAGTCGACCCAGCTGGAGCGACAGCTCGAGTCGCAGCAGCGGCTGCTGGAGATCAACCAGCGGTTGCTGTCCACGCTCGATCCGACCGACGTGTTCGAGGCGATCGCGTCGGGTCTCAAGAAGGTGGTCGCCTACGACAACCTGAGCATCTACCGGGTCGACCGCGAGGCCCGGCTGCTGCGCCCCGTGCTATCACGCGACCAGCACGCCGACGAGGTGATGAGCTTCGACATCCCCTTCGGCGCCGGGATGATCGACTGGGTGGTCGAGCACGGGGAGCCGTTGTTGGCCAACGAGGCGCTCGACGACCCGCGCGCCATCCAGATCCCCGGGACCCTCAGCGAGCCTGAGGCCGTGGCCATCGTGCCGCTCGTCTCCGATGGCGAGGTCATCGGCGCCCTGAACATCAGCCGCATCGGCGGTGAGGCCGTCTTCTTCACGGACAAGGACTTCGAGCTCGTGCAGCTGTTCGCGTCGCAGGCGGCGATCGCGGTCACCAATGCCCGGCTGTATGACGAGCTGCAGGAGTCGGAGCGGCGATATCGATACCTGGTCGACAACTCGCCGGACATGATCTGGGCCTGCGACGAGGACGGCCACTTCACCTTCGTCAGCGACTCGGTGCAGCACATGGCCGGCTATCGCCCCGAGGAGCTGCTGGGCGTGCACTGGGAGCGCATGACCGCGCCGGACTCGATCCCCATCGCACTCGAGCGATGGGACCGCATGCGCGCCGACCCGGCGGTGGAGCAGCAGATGCGCATCGAGCTGCTGCGCTCGGATGGCAGCACCATCCCGGTCGAGATCAACATGATGGCCAGCCTCGCCGACGGCCGATTCGCTGGCGCTCATGGCGCCGTGCGCGACGTTGGGCAGCGAGAGCGCCTGGAGCGCGATCTGCGCCGCCAGGCAGCCGAGCTTGCAGCCAGCGGGGAGCGTGCGAACCTGGCGCGCGAGCTGCATGACTCGGTGACGCAGGCGCTGTTCAGCATGGGCCTCACCGCGCGCAGCCTGGAGATCCTGCTCGACAGCGATCCCGAGGCAGCGCGTCAGAAGCTGGCGGACCTTCGCGACCTGCAGCGTGATGCCCTTGCCGAGATGCGCACGCTCATCTTCGAGCTGCGGCCGGCGAGCCTGGAGCAGGACGGGCTGGTCCAGGCGATTCGCACCCATGCGGCCGCGGTCCAGGGCCGCACCGGCCTGGTGGTCGAGCTCAGCTGCCCGGCCGATGACTTCGAACGTCCGCCGCTCGACGTCGAGGAGGCGCTCTACCGCATCACGCAGGAGGCGCTGCACAACGTGGTCAAGCACGCCAACGCGCACGCGGCGCGAATCTCGCTCAGTCGCCAGCGAAACCGGCTGCTGCTGAGTATCGAAGACGATGGCACCGGGTTCGACCCGGATCGGGTTGCCCGTGGTCACCTGGGGCTGCACGGCATGCGCCAGCGGGCAGATGCCATCCGAGGCAGGCTGAGCATCAGCTCCAGGCTGGGCAGCGGAACGCGGATCAACGTCGAGGTGCGGGTGAAGCCGCGTGACGGTGCGCCCGCCACCTCGGCCGGCGTGGCAGCAGGGCACAGCACGGCCACCGGAGCGACCCCGGCCGAATGACGTAGGCCGTCGCGGCGGCATGCTGCATGACCGGCCGACCGAGCCCGGCTTACCCTTCGGGGCATGGCCACCGCGCAGCCTTCGGCTGACCCTACCCAGAAACCACGCGTCGTGATCGTGGACGCGGATCGTCGCGTGCAGCAGAGCCTGGGCGAGGCGCTGCGCCTGTCCGGGCTGGTCGAAGTGGTGGGCAGCGCCGGTGATGTCCGAACGGCGCTGGAGATCGTGGCCCTCAAGGAGCCGACCGTCATCCTGGTCGATCCGCACCTGCCGGACGTGGCGGCAGGCACCGGGTTCCTCAACGGGATCGAGATGGCATGGCCAATGACCCGCATCGTGCTGATGGGCTGGTCCAACCCGGCCGACGATCCCGCGCTCGAGCGGCGCGGCTCGGCATTCGTCCCCAAGAACGCACCGCCCGACGAGTTCGTCGACGCAGTCCTGAACGCGTGCGGCTGCTACTAGCCCAGGCCTAGAGACCCATCGCGCGCCGCACCGAGCCAAGGTCCGGCGCCACCGTCGTGAGCGACCCTTCCTCGACGGCGATGATGTCCGGATCCTTGAGCCCGTGGCCGGTCAGGACGCAGACGACCGTCTCGGACCGATGCAGTCGCCGCGCTTCGGCCAACCGCCGCACCCCGGCCACGCTCGCCGCCGAGGCCGGCTCGCAGAAGATCCCTTCCAGCTCCGCGATGCGCCGCTGTGCATCCAGGATCTGGTCGTCGGTGACCGCTTCGATGCTGCCGCCCGACTCGTCCCTGGCCTCGGTGGCGCCCTGCCATGACGCCGGTCGGCCGATGCGGATGGCGGTCGCCACCGTGTCCGGCCGCTCCACCGCCGCGCCGTTGACGATCGGCGCCGCGCCAGCCGCCTGGAAGCCGAGCATGCGTGGCCGAGTCACGGCCAGGCCCTCTTCGGAGTACCGGGTGAATCCCCGCCAGTAGGCCGTGATGTTGCCGGCGTTGCCGACCGGCAGCGCCAGGCACTCGGGCGCATGGCCCAACTCGTCCACGATCTCCCAGGCCGCCGTCTGCTGCCCGGCGATGCGGTCCGGGTTGGTGCTGTTGACGACGACCGCCGCTCCTTCCTCTCCCAGCCGGCGGACGGTGTCGAGCGCCTCGTCGAAGTTGCCGTCGACGCTGATCAGCCGCGCCCCACCGGCCAGCGCCTGGGCCAGTTTGCCGCGCGCCACCTTGCCCGCCGGCAGCACCACGAAACAGGCCAGGCCGGCGGCCGCCGCGTAGGCCGCCGCCGAGGCCGAGGTATTGCCGGTCGAGGCGCAGACGATGGCACGCGCCCCGCCGGCCAGCGCCCGGTTGACCGCCAGCACCATCCCGCGGTCCTTGAAGCTGCCCGTCGGGTTGGTGCCCTCGAACTTGAGGTGCAGCTCGTCAAGGCCCAGCTGTGCACCAAGCCGGCGCGCATGGATCAGCGGCGTGCCGCCCTCGCCGAGGGTCACCGAGAAGCGCTCGCCGGGGCGCGCCAGGAGGTCCCGGTAGTGCTCGAGCAGGGGCATCTACTCGGTGAGCGCCTCGCGCACGATGCGCTGCTGTTCTGCCGCGTGCGCGGCCGGGTAGCCTTCCGCCGGCCGCGAGCGCTCCGGTCGCGAGATGTCGCCGAGCGGGATCTTGTACGGCACCAGGTGACGGATGCGTGGCATCACGAACTTGCGGGCGCCCATGTTGCGCGGCTCCTCCTGCACCCAGGAAACCTTCTCCATCTTCGGATAGCGGGCGAGCACGGCTCGCAGCTCCTCGGTCGGGAAGGGGTAGAGGCGCTCGACGCGCACCACGGCGAGGTCGGCTTGGCGCTCGCGCAGCTCCGAGCCGACCAGGTCGTAGTAGACCTTGCCGCTGCACAGCACCACGCGGCGCACGGCGTCGGCTCCGTCGTCGGCACCGTAGGCCGCATCGTCCAGCACGGGCTGAAACCGGCCGGTCGACAGCTCCGACGAGCGTGCCGCGGCGGCTGGCAGGCGCAGCAGCGACTTGGGGGTCATGATCACCAGCGGACGCAGTTCGGCGTGGAGCCCCTGGCGTCGCAGGAGGTGGAAATACTGCCCGGGAGTGGTCGGGTAGGCGACCCGGATGTTGCCCTCCGCGCCCAGCGCCAGGAAGCGCTCCAGGCGCGCCGACGAGTGCTCGGGACCCGATCCCTCGTAGCCGTGCGGCAGCAGCAGGGTCAAGCGCGACGTCTGCCGCCACTTGGCGAGCCCCGCGATGATGAACTGGTCGATGATGATCTCGGCGCCATTGGCGAAGTCACCGTACTGAGCCTCCCAGATCACCAGCGCCCCGGGCGCCGTCACGGCGTAGCCGTACTCGAAGCCCAGGCAGGCGTACTCGGAGAGCGGCGAGTTGTGCAGCTCGAACGAGGCGGCCGCGCCGTCGAGGTGCTGGATCGGCACGTACCGGGTGCCGGTCGTAGCGTCGTGGAATGCCTGGTGGCGCTGGCTGAACGTGCCGCGCACCGTGTCCTGCCCGGTCAGCCGGATGGGCGTGCCGTCCAGCAGCAGCGAGGCGAAGGCCAGCGACTCCGCCTGCGCCCAGGCTATCTTCGGCTCATCACTCTCCAGCGCGGCGCGATGTCGCTCCAGCTGACGGCCGAGCTTGGGGTTGATGCTGAAGTTCGATGGCCACGCGTTGAGTTGCTCGTTCAGCGAGCGCAGCGTCTCCGCCGGAACGGCAGTCTCAGGCTCGCCGGCGACTTCGGGTTGCAGTGCATCGGAGCCGCGGTCGAGCTCCGGCTCGACAGCGCGCTTGCGCAGCGATGCCTGTCGCGCGGCGAGGTCGCGGTTGAGCGCCTTCAGCGCAGCGTCGGCATCGGCCTGTGCGACGGCGCCGGAGGCGACCAGCTGTTCGAGGTAGAGCGAGCGGACGGTTGGATGCGAGGTGATGCGCTCGTACATCTGCGGCTGGGTGTAGGCGGGCTCGTCGCCCTCGTTGTGGCCGTAGCGGCGGTAGCCGACCAGGTCGATCACCACGTCGTTGCCGAACTGGTCGTGGTACATCATCGCCAGCCGCGCCGCGGCCAGGCAGGCCTCCGGGTCGTCGGCGTTGACGTGGATGATGGGCGCGTCGAAACCCTTGGCCAGATCGGACGAGTAATCGGTCGAACGGCCCTCGTCGGCGCCCGTCGTGAACCCGATCTGGTTGTTCGAGATGAGGTGTACCGTGCCGCCGGTGGCATAGCCAGGCAGCCGGCCCAGGTTGAGCGTCTCGGCGACCACGCCCTGCGCCGCGAACGCGGCGTCCCCGTGGATCAGCACCGGCAGGGTGGCTGCGTGGTCGATCTTCGCCAGCGGGCCGGATCGGTCGGTCTGGCGCGCACGCGCAAGTCCCTCGACGACCGGGTCGACCGCCTCCAGGTGGCTCGGGTTGGGAGCAACCTCGACGCGCACCTCGCCGTCCGGGGCCTGGTAGGTCCCGCCCGCGCCGAGGTGGTACTTGACGTCGTCCAGGCCGCCCTTCGGGGCGTGGACGTCGGTGCCAGCCTTGCCGGCCTCGAACTCGGACAGGATCGACTCGTAGCTGATGCCCACGATGTGCGCCAGCACGTTGAGCCGGCCGCGATGCGCCATGCCGATGACCACGTCGCGCGTCCCCTGCCTGGCCGCGTGACGCAGGATGAGGTCGAGCATGGGGACCATGCTGTCGAGCCCTTCGATGCTGAAGCGCTTCTGGCCCAGGTAGGCCTTCTGCAGGAACTGTTCGAGCCCTTCGACCTGGGTCAGCCGCTCCAGGAGCTGCTGCTGCGCCTCGGTGCTCATGGCCTGGCGATGTTTGCCTGCCTCGATCACCTGCCGTAGCCACAGCCGCTCTTCGTGGCTGGCGATGTGCTCGACTTCGTAGGCGATCGTCCCGCAATAGGTGGTACGCAGGTGCGGCAGTGCCTCGGCCAGCGTCGCGCCGGGAACATAGATGCGCATCAGCTCGGCCGGGATACGGGCCATGTTCTGCTCATCGAGGCCGAGCGGCCCGGGATCCAGCGACGGATCGCCCGGCGGCTCGCTGCCGAGCGGATCGAGGTGTGCGGCCAGGTGCCCGAAATGGCGGTAGGCCTTGACCAGCGCCATGCCGGCGGCAACCGCCTTGAGATCCTCGTAGGCCGCAGGCTGCCCGGCATCGACCGATGTGGACGCCTTCGGCGCCGTCGGACGCAGCGCCACCCCGAGCGCGGCGAAGACGCCGGCGTAGAAGTCGCCCTCGCCGTTCAGCGCGGCGTCGATGCGTCGCAGGAAGGTGCCCGACTCGGCGCCCTGGATGATGCGGTGGTCGTACGTGCTGCTGATGGTCATCATCCGCGCCTGCCCCACGTCGCGGATGGTCCCCGTCGCCACGATGGTGCCCTGCTTCGGCATCAGCCGCGGCACGCTGGAGGTCGTGCCCAGCGTGCCCGGGTTGGTGAGGCTGATGGTCGCGCCCACGAAGTCGTCCGGGCCGAGCTTGTTGGTGCGTGCCCTGTCGACGAGCTCCTCGTAGCGGGCGTGGAAGCCCGCGAAATCCATGGCGTCGGCGGCCTTGATGACCGGCACCACCAGGAAGCGGCTGCCATCGCGTCGCTCGACGTCGACCGCCAGGCCGAGGTTGACGGCCCCGGGGTCGACGCGCATCGGCTGGTCGTCCTGCTCGGTGTAGTAGTGCGTCATCGCGCGCTGCTCGGACGCGGCGCGCACGATGGCCCAGCCGATGAGGTGCGTGAAGCTCACCTTCTTCGGCGCGATCGCCTCGTTCAGCTCGCGCCGGCGCAACTCGAGCAGCCCGACGTCCAAATCGCGGAAGCTGGTCGCGGTCGGGACGGCGAGCGAGGCCGTCATGTTCGAGGCCAGGCGCGCCGCCGGTCCCTTGATCGGCGTGGCCCCGGGTGGCGCCTGGGTGACTGCGCCCGAACCGTTGCCGCCGGACGGTGGGTTCTGCGGCGGAGCCGGCTCGAAGCCGCCGGCGCCGGACTGGAACAGACTGCGCCACTCCT
This sequence comes from uncultured Chloroflexia bacterium, assembly GCA_963716585.1. Taxonomy (GTDB): domain Bacteria; phylum Chloroflexota; class Limnocylindria; order QHBO01; family QHBO01; genus JAICUY01. The sequence continues at coordinate 459,942 of CAVQTN010000002.1, read as the reverse complement.
GGTCCACGCTCGCCGGATCGCGCCGGTACTGCGCATACAGCTCGGCGATGTATCCGGCGTTCAGGCTGTCGAGCGCGCGCTCGATGCGCGTCTCCTCGGCGGGCTCGTGGGGTGGCATGTCGTGCTAAGGATAGGCGGCCCGGGACGTTCCATCAGCCTCGCGGTGGTTCCTTCAGCCGCGCAGCCGAATGCGGCGACCGATTCAGGACCGGCGTGCGGTCGATCGAATAGCCCGCGCAGCAGGAAACCGGCACAGATCACCATCAGCGCCGCGGGCGCGCCTGCCGCTTGACATTTGGTCCGAATCGTTCTAAAACTAATGAATAGATGCGATAGACACGAGGAGCGAGCCTGGATGCCGAGCCTGTCACCCCTGGCGCTGACGATCGGGACCTTCCTGATCGGCATCGGGCTGATCACCGCGATCGCGGGTGGCTTGAATGGCGGCGGCCACATCGGTCACCTGCTGGCGCTCATCGGCATGGTCTTCGCACTCGCGGGTGTCCTCGTCGAGGGCGCGCAGCCGCATCGGTCCAAGAGCTGAGAGGAAGAGTTCTGCCATGCCAATCGGTGATTTCATCAACTTCATTCCGGTCTGGGGTTTCCTGCTGATCCACATCGCGCTGTTCGCGATCGGGGCCTACTTCGCGCAGCGCAGCTTCGGTGCCGGGCAATCGACGCTCGGTTGGGGCTTCAGCCTCTTCGCCTTGGCGGAGATCAGCTACATGACCTATCACCTTGACTGGACCACGTTCCTGTTCGCGCACACCATCAGCGAGGTGCTCGACGTCGTGGCCTTCATCCTGATCTTCAGTGCCGTGAGCAAGTCGATGTTCGGCTCCGGAACGGCCGCCAGCCGGTGAGCGCCAGTCACCCGCGTCTCGTGCGCGGGCTTCACGTGGTCGGCGGAAGGGTCGCCCTCGTCCTGGCGGCCCTTGCGTTGGCCGCCTGCTCGGCGGCGACCAGCGCGTCGCCGGTGGCCACCTCGCAGGTCGACCTGCCACCGTCCTACAAGTTCGCTCCGGCGGCCATCACCGTGCCGGCAGGCACCAAGGTCACCTGGACGAACCACGACAACTTCACCCACTCGGTGCGCCTGCTCGACGACGGCGGAGCGGTCATGGACATGAAGCCCGGCCAGAGCGTGTCCTTCACGTTCGACACACCGGGACTGCACCACTACGACTGCTCGTTCCACCCGCAGAACATGAAGGGGACGGTGCTGGTCACCGCTGCCGGATCGAGTGGAGCCACGAGCAGCTGACGAGGGACCGCCCGCGGCGACGCGCGCGGTGCCGACCATCCAGCGAAGTGAAGAACGAGGAGTCGCCTGTCGGGCAATCGCGGCCCGGCGCGGCTCCTCGTTCGCTGTCCGAGGATCGGCGCCACCGCAGGCTCAGCCCGCCAGGACGCCCCTCAGCGTGGCTGGATCGAGGTTGCGGCCGGTGATGACCACCGCCGCGCGCCGTCCCTCCAGTCCGCCGCGTCGGGCGCGCAGTGCGGCGATGCCGAGCACCGCGCTTCCCTCCAGAAGCAGGTGCGGGACGCCGATGGCCCAGCGCATGGCATCGGCGATCTCCTGCTCGTCCGCCAGGACGACCTCGTCGACCAGCTGTCGGCACATGCGCCAGGTGATGCTGTCGCGCTCGATGTTGCCGGCGACGCCGTCGGCCAGCGTGGGCGCGATTGGCATGCGCGCGGTCGAACCGGTCTCCAGGTAGGCGTACATCGGCGGCGAGGCCGATGGCTGGACCCCGACCAGGCGCAGCCCCGGCTTGACGGCCTTGGCCCACAGCCCGATGCCGCTGATCAGCCCGCCGCCGCCGATCGGCGCCACGATCGCGTCGCACTCAGGCCACTCGTCCAGGATCTCGGTGGCCACCGTCGCCTGGCCGGCGACCACGTCCGCGTCGTTGTAGGGCGGCACGTAGGTCGCCTCGTTGACGGAGTCGCGGCGACGTGCCTCCGACTCGGCGTCATCCGAATCGCGACCGTGAACCTCCACGGTGATCGTGTCGCTCTCCAGCGCTCGGAGGCGCTCCAGCTTGGCCGGTGAGATCGAGCCGCCAACGAGGATCGTCACGCGCATGCGATATCGCGCCGCCGCCGTTGCCACGGCGATCCCGTGGTTGCCGCTGCTCGCCGTCACGAGCTGCGCATCGGGCTTCGCTGCGGCGAGCAGCGCGACCTTGTTATGCGCCCCGCGCGTCTTGAACGAGCCGGTTGGTTGCATGCTCTCGAGCTTGAGCCTGACCTCGAGTGCACCACTCTCGTTCGCGAGCTCGGGAGCTGGCTCGAGTGGGGTGTGCAGCGCAATGCCAGCGAGGCGCAGACGCGCGGCGTTGACATCGGCCAGGAGCGGGTAGCGCGACATGCGGCGAGTCTAGCCGAGCACTTCCGCCGCTCCTGCGTGCGCTCCGCCGGGACGGGGAGACAGCGCGGTCAGCGGCTGTTCAGGCGGCGGGCAGGGGATGCGGGGTGGGAGCCATTGGGCCCTGCTCGACCATCATCCGCAGCCGGCGGCTGATGCGCATGATCGACCCCAGGCGGTCCTCGACGCGCGCTCGTTCGACGGGGGTTGCCCAGTGACGCAGCGTGTAGTCGATCTCGTGCTTGTGACGCGTGGCGGTGGTGAACAGCTCCTCGATCTGCAGGCGCAGCTCCCGATCGGTGCCGGGCATCGAAAGCATGACCCGCCGCGATTCCATGACATCGAGGAAGTACGAGGTCGACAGCCGATCCAGATTGCGCTGTGCACCGCGCTCCCAAGGCTCCGGTGGCCCGCCGTGACCGTACCTGCGCCATTCGCCTGCCTGGACGGACTGCTGCATCGGTGTTGTTCACTCCCTGGGGCGGTTGCTGTGGGGGACCGCACTCAGACGGTAGCGGCGCGAGGCCTGCGGCAGCAGCGGCCCGTCCGGGCTATGGGCACCTGTACCAATGGCGCGGCGTAGGATGAACCGATGCCGAAACCGTTCGCCTCCAGCGCGGACCTTGTCGAGAAGGCGGCGACCCTGGAGGTGCTGGCCGACGGCGTGTATGCCTACACCGCGGAGGGCGACCCCAACGTCGGCGCGATCGAGGGTTCGGAGGCGGTCCTCGCCGTCGAGGCGCGCGCCACGCCGTACATGGCGAGCGTGTGGCTCGACGAGCTGCGTCACCACACCGACAAGCCGGTGCGCTGGCTGGCACTGACGCACTACCACGCCGTGCGCACCCTCGGCGCCTCGGCCTTCGGGGCCGACGCGATCATCTCCCATGCTCGCACGGCCGCCTTGATCGAGGAACGCGGGCAGGCAGACTTCGAGTCCGAGGCGGGACGCATGCCACGCCTGTTCACCGGGATCGAGACGATTCCCGGCCTCACCCATCCCACCGTCACCTTCGAGGACCGATACGAGCTCGACTTGGGGGGCGGCCGCCGCGTGGAGCTGCTGTACGTCGGTCGGGGCCACACCGAGGGTGACATCCTGGTCTGGCTGCCGGCCGAGCGGGTGTTGTTCGCCGGCGACCTGGTCGAGTCGCAGGCGGCGCTGTACACCGGCGATGCGTTCCACCGCGACTGGATGGACGGCACGCTGGACGCCGTCGCGGCGCTGAACGCGGACGTGCTGGTCGGCGGCCGGGGTGCCGTGGCGCGCGGCGCCGGCGTCCGCGAGGCGATCGAGCAGACCCGCGGCTTCCTGCGCGTGCTGCACGACCAGGTCGGGGCCGTGCATGGGGCAGGTGGAACGTTGAAGGCTGCGTTCCTCGCGGCGCACGCCGCGCTAGAGCCGCGGTACGGAGCCTGGCCCATTTTCGAGCATTGCATGCCGTTCAACGTGCAGCGCATGTGGGACGAGCTGGACGGCATCGAGCGGCCGCGAATCTGGACCGCGGAGCGTGACCGGCAGGTCTGGGCGCAGCTCCAGGACTGAGGAAGGCTGTTGGCCGGGACCCTGCTGCGCGGAACAGCGGCCGCAGAGCCCGTCCTCATCGTCGGGGCCGGGCCTACCGGTCTGAGCGCCGCGCTGGCGCTGGCGGCTTGGAATGTGCCGACCATCGTCATCGACGAGGACGAGACGGTCGCATCCGGGGGCAGCCGCTCGATCTGCGTTCAGGCCCACACCCTGAGCATCTTCGAGCGGCTCGGCGGCCGGGCGGTCGCCGACGAGGGCGTCAGCTGGAACGTCGGACGCACCTACTACCGCGACCGTGAGCTGTTCCAGGTGCGCCTCTCCGAGGTTGGCGCCGAGGAATTTCCGCGCTTCGTCAACATCCCGCAATGGCGCGTGGAGCAGATCCTGTTTGCTGCAGCGGAGGCGTCGCCGTTGATCGAGCTGGCATGGCGGCAACGGATTGACGGCTTGCAGCAGGATGCCGCAGGCGTGACTGTCACCGCCGACGCGCGCAGCTGGCGCGGCTCATACGTCATCGGTGCCGACGGCGGCCACTCGACGGTACGCCAGCTGGCCGGCATTCCGTTCCCCGGCAGCGACCACGCCGACCGCTTCCTGATCGTCGATGTCCACGCGCGGCTGCCGTTTCCCAACGAGCGGCGCTTCTTCTTCGACCCGCCGTTCAACCGCGGACGGCAGGTGCTCATCCATCCGCAGCCGGACGACGTGTGGCGCATCGACTGGCGCGTGCCGCGCGACTTCGACGTGGAGGCCGAGCGCGCCGACGGTGGCATCGACCGCCGCATCCGCCAGATCGTCGGCGACGTGCCGTACGAGATCGTGTGGGCCACCAGCTACGTCTTCCACCAGCGGCTGGCGCCGCGCTTCCGCGAGGGGCGCGTGTTCCTGGCGGGCGACGCCGCTCACCTGATGAGCGTGTTCGGCGCGCGGGGCATGAACAGCGCCGTGCAGGACGCCGACAACCTGGCCTGGAAGCTCGGCCTGGTGTGGCACGGCCTGGCGTCCGACGCGCTGCTCGACACCTACCATGCCGAGCGCCATCCAGCCGCGGTCGAGAACCTGCGGGTCACCGGTGACACCATGCGTTTCCTTGCGCCGCCCAACTGCGCTGATGCGCCTGCGCCGCGACCTGATCCTGCGCGGCTCGCGGTTCGGATGGGTGCGACGCATGGTCGACTCGGGGCGCCTGTCCGAGCCGTTCGCCTACGCCGGCTCCCCGATCGTCGAAGGCGATGGCGCGGTCGTCGCTGACCGACCGGTGCTCGCCGAAGGCGCGCCCACTCGCCTGCGCCACTGCCTGGGCTCGTCCTTCGTGCTGCTCGTCTCCGCGGCCGATGCGCCGGTGGCGGCGACGACACTGGCGCTTCGGATCGTGGTCGACCCCTCGCTGGATGGGCCGATGCTCGTACGGCCCGATGGACACCTGGCTGCCAGGCTGACATCGTCCGCACAGGTCGACCGGGCGCTGAAGCGTTCGACCGCGTCGCGTGGCCTCGACGCCGCGACGCGGGGCGCGGCAGAATAGCGACGCCGAGCCCGCAGCACGCCGTTCATTCCCGAGCCCGAGGAAGCCCCATGCCCGCCCGCAGTCCGCAGGGACGCCGCTCCGAAACGGCATCCGAGCTGGAGGCTGCCCGCCTGCGGATCGCGGAGCTCGAAGCGCGCGAAGCCGACCCCGCTCGCTCCGCGAAGGTCCAGGCCGCGCTGTATCGGATTGCCGAGACGGCGAGCGCCGCGCGCGACATGCCGGAGTTCTACGCCGCGATTCACAAGATCGTCGGCGAGCTGATGTACGCCGACAACTTCTACATCGCGCTCTATGACGACGAGCGCAGGCTGATCAACTATCCGTTCTACGTCGACGACGTCGAGACCGACCTGCCGGACCCGAATGCATGGGATCCCATCGGCATCGACGAGGGCGCCGGTACGACCGCGTACCTGCTGCGCACCGGCCTGCCGCTCCGGCTCGACACCGACAGCCAGCGCGAGCTGTACGAGCGCGGCGACGCGGTGCTCATCGGGGCGCCCTCCGAAGATTGGGTGGGCGCGCCCCTCGTCGCCAGCGGCCGCACGATCGGCGCCGTCGTGACGCAGAGCTACCGGCCTGACCGGACGCACGGCCCGGAGGACCTTGAGCTCCTGACCTTCGTCGCGACGCACGTGGCCACCGCCCTGACGCGCGCCCGCGCGATCGAGGAGACGCGCCAGCGCAACGCCGAGCTGGCGGTCGTCAACGAGATCGGGGCGGCGCTTGCCAAGCAGCTCGACTTCGAGGCGATCGTCGAGGTCGTCGGCGAGCGGGTCGGCCAGATCTTCGACGCGACCTCGCTGTTTGTCGCCCTCTACGACGAGGCGACCAACGTCATCCGGTTCCCGTATGAGATCGCCGAGGGGGATCGGCTGCACAGCGAGCCGATTCAGCTGGGGCAGGGCCTCACCTCCAAGGTCATCGCATCGCGCGCGCCGCTGCGCCTCGGCAGGCTGGACGATACGGCAGCCAGCGACGCGATCGTGGTGGCGGGACCGGCGTCGGAGTCATGGCTCGGCGTGCCGATCCTCGCCGGCGAGCGGGTGATCGGCATCATCGGCCTCGAAAACCTGAAGCCGAATGCCTATTCCGAAAGCGACGAGCGGCTCCTCAGCACGGTCGCATCGAGCATGGGCGTGGCGCTCGAGAACGCTCGGCTGTTCGACGAGACGAAGCGGCTGCTGGGCGAGGCTGACGAGCGCGCGGCCGAGCTGGTGGTGGTCAACAGCGTCCAGCAGGGGCTGGCCCAGAACCTCGACATGCAGGCGATGTACGAACTGGTGGGCGACAAGATCCGCGAGATTTTTGACGCGCAGGTCGTCGACATCGGCATCTTCGATTTCGACGCCGGGCTGGTGCGCTACCCCTACGCCATCGAGCGCGGGGTGCGCTTTCCGCGACCGAGCCGACCACGCTGGAGGGCTCCGGGCTCTCCTCCGAGCTGATCCGCACCGGCTCGGTGGTGCTGATCCCCGACTACGACGCTTGGGACAAGCGAACACGCCGGCGGCACGGTCATCACCCAGGGTGAACCGTCCAGGAGCCTCGTGATGGCGCCGCTCTTCGGCGACGGGAAGATCCGCGGGCGGATCTCGCTCCAGAACCTCGACCGCGAGCACGCCTTCTCGGATTCCGATGTGCGCCTCCTCACCACGCTGGCTCCAGCCTCAGCGTGGCGCTCGAGAACGCCCGCCTCTTCGACGAGACGAAGCGCCTGCTGGCCGAGACCGACGAGCGCGCCGCCGAGCTGGCGGTCGTCAACAGCGTCCAGCAGGGGCTGGCCGCAGAACCTCGACATGCAGTCGATGTACGAGCTCGTCGGCGACAAGATCCAGGAGATCTTCGACGCGCAGGTCGTCGACATCGGCATCATCGACACCGCGTCGAACCTGATTCACTTCCCGTACGCCATCGAGCGCGGCGTACGCTATCCCGATGAACCGGTGCCGGTCCATGGCTATTCGGCGCAATTGATCGAGCGCGCGGAGCCGATCTACATCGCCGACGTCCCCGCCTGGAACGTGGAAACCGGACAGGACCTGCAACCGATCCAGGGCGAGCCGGCACTCAGCCTGGTGGCGGCGCCGTTGTTCGCCGCCGGCGAGGTTCGGGGCCGCATCTCGCTCCAGAACCTGGATCGGACGAACGCATTCTCCGAAGCGGACGTGCGCCTCCTGTCGACGCTGGCCGCCAGCCTGAGCGTGGCGCTCGAGAACGCGCGGCTCTTCGACGAGACGAAGCGCCTTCTGACCGAGACCGATCGAGCGGGCGGCCGAGTTGGCGGTCGTCAACAGCGTCCAGCAGGGGCTTGCGTCGCAGCTCGACATGCAGGCGATGTACGACCTCGTCGGCGACAAGATCCAGGAGATCTTCGACGCGCAGGTCGTCGACATCGGCATCGTCGACCGTCAAGCCGGGCTCATCCGCTATCCGTATACCATCGAGCGCGGTGAGCGTCTGCCTGACGAGCCGCAGCCCATCGGCGGGTTGCGAGCCCACGTGATGGAGACGCGCCAGCCGCTGCTCATCGGTCGCGACATCCAGAGTGTCTTTCAGGAGCACGCCTGGGCACTGCGTGGTTCAAGGTGAAGCGCCGCAGTCGGGCCTGTGGGTTCCACTCGATCGTCGGGGACGAGGCTCGAGGCGTCATCTCGCTGCAGAACATCGATCGCGAGGACGCCTTCTCGGACTCGGATGTGCGACTGCTGACGACGCTCACGTCGAGCCTCAGCGTCGCGCTCGAGAACGCTCGTCTCTTCGACGAGACGAAGCGGCTGCTGGCGGAGACCGACCGGCGCGCCGCCGAGCTGGCGATCGTCAACAGCGTGCAGCGCCGGCTCGCCGCCGAGGTCGATGTGCAGGCGATGTACGAGCTGGTCGGCGAGCGCGCGAGCGACGTCTTCGACACGCAGGTGGTCGACATCGCCGTCTACGACGCGACGACCCAGACGATGGAATTCCCGTTCACGCTGGAGCGTGGCAAGCGCTATCCGGTCGAGTCGCGGCCGGTGATGGGCTTCCGCAAGCGGGTGATCGAGACGCGGGAACCGTTGCTCATCACCCACGACCTTCGCGAGGTCGGGGCAGAGCTGGGCCAGCCTTCACAGCTCAGCGGTGAGCCGGCCCGCTCGGCGATCTTCGCCCCGCTCGTCCTGGGCGACGAGATCCTAGGCGTCATCTCGCTCCAGAACCTCGACCGCGAATATGCCTTCAACGAGGCCGATGTCTCCCTGCTGACCACGATTGCGGCCAGCCTCAGCGTGGCACTGCGAACGGGTCGGCTCATCGACGAGACACGCCAGCGTGTCGGCGAGCTTGGAACGATCAACACCGTGGGCGAGGCGCTGACCGCGCGCATGGAGGTCGAGCCGCTGCTGGCGCTCGTCGGCGAGAAGACGCGCGATGCCTTCGACGCCGACATCACCTACGTGGCGCTCCTCGACGAGGAGTCACGGAGTCATCGACTTTCCGTTCTACGTCGAGCGTGGAACCCACGAGCGCCAGGATCCGCTGCCGCTGGGCACCGGACTGACGTCCCGCGTGATCGCGGGCCGCGCGCCGCTGCTGCTCAACAGCGAATCGGACTGGGAGACGCTGGGGAGCGAGGCGTCGGAACGCGCGCGCGGTCGTACCTGGGCGTGCCGATCCTGGTAGGCGACCGGGCCATCGGCGCCATCAGCGTGCAGAGCACCACCAGCGACAGCCGCTTCGGCGACGCCGATGCGCGGCTGCTCGCGACGATTGCCGCGAACGTCGGCGTCGCGGTCCAGAACGCACGGTTGTACGACGAGACCCGGCGCCGCGCCGACGAGATGGCGGGGCTCGCCGACGTCGGGCGCGAGATCTCCGCGACGCTCGACCTGTCGACGGTGCTCGACGTCATCGCCTCGCGCGCCATTCGGCTGCTGCGCGCCGATGCCGCCGCGATCTATCTGCCGGAACAGGACGGCGAGAGGTTCCGGGCGGTCGTCGGCACAGGGAGACATCGCCGAGCAGCTGCGCGCCTCCCTGATCACCCGTGGCGCCGGCATCCTGGGTGATATTGCCGTTACCGGTACGGCAGAGGCCATCAACGACCCCAATGCGGATCCTCGGGCGATGACCATCGAGGGCACGCAGCAGCACGGCGCCGAACGCCTCATGGCGGCGCCACTCGTGGTCCGCGGAGCCGTCGCCGGCATGCTGGCGATGTGGCGGACCGACTCGCCGACGCCGTTCAGCAACGCCGACCTGAGCTTCCTGGTCGGGCTCTCGCAGCAGGCGGCCATCGCGCTCGAGAATGCGCGCCTCTTCGGCGAGGCCCAGGAGTCGCGTAGACGCCGCCGAGCAGGCCAACGAGGCCAAGAGCAGCTTCCTGGCGGCCATGAGCCACGAGATCCGGACGCCGCTGAATGCCATCATCGGCATGTCGGGGCTGCTGATGGACACACCGCTCGACGAGGAGCAGCGCGACTTCGCCGAGACGATCCGCACGTCGGGTGACGCGCTGCTGACGATCATCAACGACGTGCTCGACTTCTCGAAGATCGAGGCGGGGCGCGTCGATCTCGAGAACGCCCCGTTCAACCTGCGCGACGCCATCGAGGTCTCGCTCGACATCATCGCGCCGGCTGCTGCCAAGAAGGGCCTCGAGCTGGTCTACGCCGTCGACGAGGAGCTTCCCGCCGCCCTGGTCGGCGACGCGGGCCGGTTGCGCCAGATGCTCCTCAACCTGCTCTCGAACGCCGTCAAGTTCACCGAGCAGGGCGAGGTCGTCGTGACGGTCGGCGGAACCCAGATCGAAGCGTCCGAAGCGCGGCAGCCTGGGTCGCTGCGAGGTCCGCATCGACATTCGCGACACGGGCATTGGTATCCCGGCGGCTGCCATGGATCGGCTCTTCCAGTCCTTCAGCCAGGCCGATGCGTCGATTGCGCGCCGATACGGCGGCACCGGCCTCGGCCTCGCCATCAGCCGCCGGCTCGCGGAGCTGATGGATGGCTCGCTGACTGTCGAGAGCCAGGGCGTCCCCGGAGAGGGGAGCGTCTTCCATCTTTCGGTCCGCATGCCGCTCGCCGCGCCAGATGCGGTGGCACCCAGTCGACCGGCGCGGATCGAGGCTGACCTCGAGCGGACGAACGGCGCTGATCGTCGATGACAACGCCACGAATCGCCGCATCCTCGTGGCGCAGACCGCGCGCTGGGGGATGGTGCCGCGCGAGACGGGCTCGCCGCTCGAGGCGCTCGAATGGCTCGAGCACGGCGAGCGCTTCGACATCGCCCTCTTCGACCTGCTGATGCCAGAGCTGGACGGAGTCGAGCTCGCGGAACGCGTCCGCGCCGTCGATGAGACGGCGCATCGTCAGCAGACACCGCTGGTGATCCTGTCGTCGGTCGGCATGCGGGACCGGGATGGCGGTCCGGTGACGGACTGGCTGGCGAAGCCGGTCAAGCCGTCGGCGCTGCACGACACCATTGCCACGATCCTGCTCGGCGCCGGTCGTGACGCGGCGTCCCGCGCCGGGCAAGGTCGCGACGAACGATGACGGCCTGCTTGGCGAGCGCAATCCATTGCGCATCCTGTTGGCCGAGGACAACGCCGTGAACCAGAAGCTCGCCCTGCGATTGCTGGCGCAGCTCGGTTACACCGCGCAGGTGGCAGCCGATGGGCTGCAGGCGATCGCGGCACTCGAGCGCGACGCCGTTCGACGTGGTGCTCATGGACGTCCAGATGCCCGAGCTCGACGGACTCGGTGCCACGCGCGCGATCCGCTCCCGCTGGCCGGAGTCGGCCGCTGTGGATCGTGGCCATGACCGCCAACGCCATGGCCGGCGACCGCGAGGCGTGCCTGGCCGCTGGGATGAACGATTACCTGAGCAAGCCCATCCGCCCCCCGGAGCTGGCGGCCGCCCTGGAGCGGACGCCAATGAGAGTGCCGGCCGCGCAACCCGGGTCCCCGCGCAAGAGGAAATCACGTGCCCGAGCCTGAGCTCCCCCTCCTCGATGACGTTGCATTGGCCGAGCTGGCGGCCTCGGTCGGCGGCGACAGCGCTTTCGTCGTCGATCTGATCGACACCTATCTCGGCGATGCGCCGCGCCAGATCGCCGAGATCCAGGCCGCGGCGGACGCGCACGATGCCGCGTCGGTGGTACGGCCGGCGCACACGCTGAAGTCGAGCAGCGCCACGGTCGGGGCGCAGCGCCTGGCGGCTCGTGCGCGACGCCTCGAGGCCGCGGGACGGGAGGATGCTTTGGACGGCGCCGCCGACGACCTCGCCGGGCTCGCCGTGGAGTGGGAGGCAACGCTCCAGGCGCTGCGCGCGTGGCGGGATCGGGCTACATGAGCAACGGCATCGCGCTCGTCGTCGACGACAGCCTCGTCAACCGGCTCGTCCTGGTCCGCCAGCTCGAGGCACTGGGGCTGAAGGTGCTGCAGGCTGAGAACGGGATGGCCGCGCTGGAGCTGCTGCGAGCGCAGCCGGCCGCCATCGACGTCGTCCTGCTCGACGTACTGATGCCCGAGCTCGACGGCTACCAGACCCTCGCGGCGATGAAAGAGGACGCGGCCATCCGCCACATCCCGGTCATCATCGTCTCCGGCGTCGAAGAGCTCGAGAGCGTGGTGCGATGCATCGAGCTGGGCGCGACCGACTATCTCGCCAAACCCATCGAGCCGAGCATCCTGCGAGCCCGGATCAACGCCTCGCTGGCGGCGAAACGGATGCACGACCTGGAGCAGGAGTATCTCGCACGCCAGACCGCGCTCAATGACACGATCGAACGTCAGAAGCAGGAGCTCAGTCGATTCCTGTCGCCGCAGATCTCGGCCCTCATCTCGTCGGCGGAGGGCGAGCAGCTGCTCGGCGGGCATCGGCGCCAGATCACGGCGGTCTTCTGCGACCTGCGCGGCTTCACCACGTTCGCCGAGCAGGCGGAGCCGGAGGAGCTGTTCGGGGTGCTGGGCGAGTACCACCGACTCATCGGCACCGCGATCCTGGAGCACGAGGGCACGCTCGAGCACTTCGCCGGCGACGGGGTGATGACGTTCTTCAACGATCCGGTCCTGCAGCCGGATCACGTCGAGCGCGCCGTGCGCATGGCGCTCACCGTGCGCGAGCGGTTCCAGCCGGTGGCCAGCGAGTGGCGCAAGCGTGGCTACGAGATGGGCCTGGGGGTGGGCATCGCGGTCGGCTACGCGACGCTGGGGCGCATCGGCTTCGAAGGACGCTACGACTACGGCGCCATCGGCAACGTGGTGATCATGGCCTCGCGGCTGAGCAGCCAGGCGGCGCCCGACCAGATCCTGCTCACGCAGCGCGCCTATGCCATGGTCGAGGGACTGGTCGAGGTCGAGGAGGTCGGCGAGTTGACGTTGAAGGGCATGAGCCGGCCGGTTCCCGCGCACAACGTGCTGGCGGTCCACAGCGCCTGAGTAGAGGGGCAGTGACCACCGAGAACGGGGCGCAGCGCTGGGTCGTGCTGGCGGTGGGCCTCACCGGCCTGATCGCCGGCTGTGCCTCGCAGTACGGCCTTGCCTACCTGATCCCGGCACTGCGCTCCGAGGGGCTCCCGCTCGAGGCGGCCACCACCCTGGTCATCGCGCCGGTCTTTGGCGTGCTGGTGGCGCTCATCGCCTGGGGCGCGGCGGCTGACCGATGGGGCGAGCGCCTGGTCCTGACTCTCGGCCTCGCCGGCGCCGGGCTGGCGCTGCTGACCGCGGCACAGCTGCCCGATCCGCTGCAACGCTGGATCTGCCTCTTCCTGGCGGGTGCCAGCGGTGCCGCCATCCACGCCGCCAGCGGACGGCTGATCCTGGGCTGGTTCGACGTTCAGGAGCGCGGCCTGGCGATGGGCATCCGGCAGACCGGCCAGCCGCTCGGTGTGGCCGCCGCCGCGCTCGTCCTGCCGTCGCTGGCCACCATTGGCCTGGGCGCCGCCCTTGGCGGGCTGGGGGCGGCCTGCCTGGTCACCGCGGTACTCATCGGGTTGGTCGTGCGCGATCCGCAGCGGCCCGCCCGGGTGGCCGGTGCGCCGCAAGACGGTTCGCCGTATCGGACGGCCTACCTGTGGCGCATCCATGCCGCCAGCGCGTGCCTCGTCATTCCGCAGTTCGCCGTCGCGATCTTCGCCTTCGACTACCTGGTCACCGGCCGCGGCTGGTCGCTCGGCGGCGCCGGCATCCTGCTGGCGATCACCCAGCTGGTCGGCGCCGCCACGCGGCTGGCGGCCGGCTACTGGTCGGATCGCGTCCGCTCCCGTCTTGGACCGATGCGCCTCGTGGCGCTGGCCATCGGCCTGGCGATGGCCATGCTTAGCGTGCTCGCCATGGCAGGCTCCGGCGCATCGGTCGTTGCGCTGGCTGTGGCGGCCATGATCACGGTCTCGCCCAACGGGCTGGCTTTCACCGCGGTAGCCGAGCGAGCTGGGCCGCGATGGGCGGGACGGGCGCTGGGCGTCCAGAACACGTTCCAGAACCTGGTCGCCACCGTCGTCGCCACGCCGCTGGCCATCATCATCGGCCTGGCCGGCGGGGGAGCCTTCGGCTACGGCGTTGCCTTCGCCAGCGTGGTCGCCTTCCCGTTCGTGGCCGCTGCCGCGATTCCGGTACGTGCCGAGCGCGTCGTCGCCTAGGGGCCGGTTGCGGCCGGCGAGAAGACCAGGAGGAGGCAGGAACGGCCTCTTTGGTAGAATCCTTCGGCACGCGCGCTGGGGTGTGGCCAAGCGGTAAGGCGCCTGACTCTGGATCAGGAGATCGAAGGTTCGAATCCTTCCGCCCCAGCCAATCATTTGAGCACGGAACCGCCCTCGCAGAACAATTGGCGTCGGTCGACTGGGCACGCGGGCCCCCGCTGGCCTCGACCGGCAGGGCGTGGAGCCGCCGCGAGTGGTCAAATGGATGCCCGCCTCCTGGCGCGCATCCTGCAGGGGCGTCCGTCCGTGAGACACTCGGAGGCTGGGCGAAGCCCGAAGTCCGTGATTGCGGCACCTGAGCACGACACGAAAGGCGATACCACCGTGGCCCCACGCTCGCAGCTCACGATTCGCGACCGACCCCTGATCTTGATGCTCTTGGTCCCACGCGTTTGGCCTGTGTCGCTCGCGCTGGGCGTAGCGGCTCCGCTTGGGGCGTTGTTCTACAGCGTCCAAGTGGGTGCACCAGCATGACCCCCATGGGACTCCGGACCGCCGCCCTGGCGGCCCTTGCGGCGCTGATGGTCGCGTGCAGTGCCGGCGGTACGACCCCGTCGGCGACTGCCTCCGGATCAGCATCGGCTTCAGCTAGTGCTTCGTCGCCCGCGTCGGGGGCCGGGGTGACCATCACCGCCACGCTGACCGAGTACAAGATCGCCCTGAGCGCGGTGACCGCGGCAGCCGGCTCGGTGACCTTCAACGTCACGAACGGCGGCACCATGCCGCACGAGTTCGTCGTGCTCCAGACGGACACCCAGGCAGCGGACCTGCCGCTGGTCGACGGCGCGGTGAACGAGGACGACTTCACCTCGATGGGCGAGGTTGCTGAGCTCGCGCCTGGGGCCTCGGGAACCTTAACCGTCGACCTGCCAGCTGGGCACTACGCCATCATCTGCAACCTGCCCGGGCATGTGAGCCAGGGGATGGTCGTCGACTTCAACGTTCAGTAGACGTCGGCGCGGCCACAACCTGCCTGCTCAGGGCGTAGCGATCGAGACCCGCCGACCGATGGCCGCCAGCCGGTCATGTGCCGCGCCCATCCACGGGATGTCGTGCGGAAGGACTCGCTTCGGCATCTTGGCGACGATGGTGTAGTTGGCGTCGCAGACGTTCGCGATCGACGAGCGCCCGGCCTGGGAAACGAGCTGGTAGGCGTCCATCTCCGAGAGGCCGGTCTCGGAGGCCACCCAGCGGACCAGTTGTGTCTGGGCGATCCTGAACGCATCCTCCAGCGGGCGATACGAGCCCGCCACCATGACCCAGTCGTCGTCTTCGAGGCGCGGCCACTCACAGTAGACGCCCTTGATCACGTCAACGGTGAGGCGCGTGTTCATCGCTCCTTCGACCGCGACGCCGCACGCCTCGCCGTCGCCCATCGTGTAGTGACCGTCGCCCAGCGAGAAGAGCGCGCCCGGGACGTTGACGCCGAGATAGATGGTCGTCCCGGCCCGCGCTTCACGCGTGTCCATGTTGCCGCCGAACGCCTCCGGGACGAGGACGTTGCGGACCTCGTACGCCGCCGGGGCAACGCCGATGGTCCCGTGGAAGGGCTCGAGGGGGAGGCGCACCGGGAAGTCCGAGTCGAGCGCCTCGAAGATGACCTCCCGAGTGGCCGCGTCGACGCGATAGATCCAGGTCCGCTCCGGGAGAGCGGGCTGGAGGGTGGCGGTGAACTTCGTGCCGGTCAGCGCTCCAAACAGAGCCACCGTGGTGCTCACCGCCCAGTCACGTGCCGGCTGAACGTCGACGAGATGGATGGCCAGCGTGTCCCCGCGTTCCGCACCCTCGACGAAGAACGGGCCAGTCTGCGGGTTGATGAAGGGGTATTCGATCGAGGTGGCAGGCAGGTCCGCTGCTGTTCTGATGTGCCCCGCGAAGCAGTCTTCCGTAAAGAGATCCATGACTTCGCCGGGCCGGATCCGCATCACCGGATCGCAGCCGCCGAAGGTCCAGGCGTACTGCCGGGGTGTCGGGACGAACCGGGTCACCGGGACGATATCGGTCACGCTTCGTGCCTCTTGCATCAGGTCGATTCTGCTATCATCCGCCGGCCGAGAACGGGGGGCCAGGTGGAGGAACTGGTCTGATGGGGAATCGCTTGCTTCTCAAGCAGATGTCCGCCCTGACCGCGGTGGCGCTCATCGTAGCGGCATGCGGCGCGCAAGTCGGTACCCAGACACCTGGTCCGTCGGCCAGCGGCGTGACCGGCGACAAGATCCTCATCGGCTCCACGCTGAGCCTGACCGGGATCCAGGCGCCGCTTGACGAGCCGGGCCTGCGTGGCGCCCAGCTTGCGGTGAAGGAGCTGAACAAGAAGGGCGGCATCCTCGGCAAGCAGGTCGAGCTCATCAACCTGGACGGGAAGAGCGACCCGGTCGTGGTCGGGAACGTCGCGCTCGAGCTGATCCAGCAGGGCGCCAAGGCGATCATCGCGCCGTGTGACTTCGACTTCGGCGGCCCGGCCAGCCGCGAGGCACAGAAAGCCGGCATCGTCGGCATCTCCACCTGTGCGTCCTCACCCCTCTACGGATCCAAGTCGCTCGGCGACAAGCAGTTCACCCTTTCGATGTGGAACACGACCATGGGCGCATCCGGGGCCGAATTCGCGTACGCGAAGAAGGGCTGGCGCACGGCATACGTTGTGACCGACACGTTCATCGACTACACGAAGTCCCTGAGCCGCTACTTCATCGCCACGTTCAAGCACCTCGGTGGTGAGGTGTTCGCAGAGGACACCTACACCCAGGGCGCTCAGGATTTTTCGGCGCAGCTGCAACGGATCAAGGCTCTGCCCAAGCAGCCGGACGTGCTCTACATCTCGTCGTACATGCCGGACCTCGGGACGATCATCAAGACCATCCGCGCGGCCGGGATCACCACCCCGATCATGGGCGGTGACTCGTACGACGATCCCCAGCTGTCTGTCGTCCTGGGACCCGATCGTGGGAATGACGTCTTCTATGTCACCCACAGCTTCATGAGTGCCGATGCGGGCGCAAACGTCGCGGCGTTTCTCGACCTGTACAAGGCCGAATACCAGAAGGATCCCGACACCGCGTTCGTCGTCACCGGATGGGACGTGGTGAATGTCATGGCTCAGGCGATGACGAAGGCCAACAGCACCGATGGCGCGGCCATGGCCAAGGCCATGGAGGGAACCGAGTTCACGCTCTTGACGGGCCATCTCACCTGGTCGGACGCGGCGGGCGGCCACCGGCCCGACAAGGAGGCGGTGATCGCCGAGATCGCCGCCGGCAAGACGAAATTCGATGGGTGGTTCCGCCCAACCTGGGTGCCCGAGCCCTGACCCATGCGACAGCCCGGCGGGGCTGCGGCCGCGCCTGAATGCTTGTCGTCGAGGGCTTGACGAAGGACTTCGCCGGCCTCCGCGCCCTGAATGGCGTGGGCCTCCGATTCGGGCCGGGGGAGATCCTTGGCCTGATCGGGCCGAACGGATCAGGCAAGACCACGCTCGTCAACGTCGTCACCGGCCTGCTGTCTCCGACTGCGGGTCGGATCCTGGTGGATGACGTCGATGTGGCCGGCCGGCCCGCGCATGTCATCGCCCGAGCTGGAGTCGCCCGTACCTTCCAGTCGGTCAAGCTGTTCCGCAGCCTGACGGTCATGGAGAACGTCGAGGTCGGCGCGCTGAGCGCTGGGCGCTCGAGAGGGGAGGCCTCGCGGACAGCGGCTGATCTCCTCGAATGGCTGGGCCTGGCAAGCTTGCGCGACTCGCTCGCCGGTGCCCTTCCGTACGGACTCGAGCGGATGGTCGAGATCGCTCGCGCCCTTGCCACGGGCTGCCGCTATCTCCTGCTCGACGAACCGGCAGCCGGCCTGAACGAGGACGAAACAGACGCGCTCCTGGATCGGCTGGTCGAGATCCCGCGCACCGCGGATCGCGGCCTCCTGGTCATCGATCACGACATGCGGCTGATCATGCGGCTGTGCCATCGCATCCATGTCCTTGCCCACGGGCAGACGATCGCCGAGGGCACGGCGGATCAGATCCAGGGCGACGCGGCCGTCATCGAGGCGTATCTCGGGACTTCGGCAGGGTCGGCGGCCTGAGGTGCTGAAGGTCGAGGGGCTCGGAGCGCGCTACGGCTCGATCACAGCGGTCCGCGACGTTTCGCTCGAGGTTGGCGAGGGGGAGCTCGTCGCCCTCATCGGCGCGAACGGCGCCGGCAAGTCGACCACACTGGGTGCCATCGCAGGCGTCGTTGCGCCGAGCCGCGGCCAGATCTCGTTTCTCGGATCGTCCATCATCGGACGCACCCCGGAGGAGATCGCCCGGCGCGGCGTGGCGATGGTCCCCGAAAGCCGCGGCATCTTCGCAAGCCTCACGGTTGCTGAGAACCTGCGCCTGGGCTCGTACCTCCGTCGAGACGCGGCCGCTGTCCGGGTGGACACCGAAGCGCTGTTCGAGCGCTTTCCAATCCTGGGCGAGCGTCGAGCCCAGCGCGCCGGCACCTTGTCCGGCGGCGAACAGCAACAGCTCGCGATCGGTCGCGCCCTGCTTTCGCGGCCGCGCCTCCTGATGCTGGATGAGCCCTCGCTCGGGCTCGCCCCGGCGCTGGTCGACAGGATCTTCCGCCTCGTCAAGGAGCTTCGTGATGAGGGGGTCACGATCCTGCTCGTCGAGCAGAACGTGACGCGCACGCTGGAGATCGCAGATCGCGTCTACCTGCTGCGAACCGGCTCGATCGAGGCGAGCGGCGCGCCGGCCGAGGTGCGATCCCAGGTGGACATCGCGCGTGTCTATCTGGGCTCCGGCCCCATACCGGGAGGCGGCTGATGGACCTCGCCGGGCTGGTCCAGTTCACGCTGAACGTCTTGAGCCTGGGAAGCCTCTACGCGTTGATGGCGCTCGGCATGGTCATCGTCTACGGCGTCCTTCGGCTCGTGAACCTGGCCTACGGTGAGCTGCTGATGGTTGCCGGCTACACCCTGCTCGTCTTGGGTGATGGGCCGCTTCCCTGGCTGGCGGTGGCGTTGATTGCGATCGCGGTCGCGGCGGGAGCCAGCCTGCTGACGGAACGGATCGCCTTCCGGCCCGTCCGTTCCAACTCGCTCAGCGCCATGATCATCACCTCGTTTGCGGTCAGCACGCTCCTCCAGAATGCCGCGCTGCTGATCGTCTCCCCACGACCCCGCGCAGTTCCGATTCCCGAGCTCCTATCCGGGAACATTACGGTCGCCGGTGTCTCGATTGGCGTTGCCAATGTCCTGACCTTGTTCGTGAGCATCGGTGTCCTCCTGGTGCTGAACCTCGTGCTACGGCGGTCGACACTCGGGATCGCCTTGCGCGCAGCATCCGACGATTTCGTGATGACGCGCCTGCTCGGCATCCGCGCGGACCGCGTCATCGCGACGGCGTTCGCGATCAGCGGCGTGCTGGCTGGGGTGGTCGGGTTGTTCTGGATTGCCCGGATCGGTTCAGTGAACCCGACGATTGGCGGCGGGCCGCTCCTGATTGCCCTGATCGCGATCGTTATCGGCGGGATGGAAGGCATGACCGGCGCATTGGTCGGTGGCTACCTGCTCGGTCTGTTGACGGTGGGCATGGAGACGGTGCTGCCCCAGGGCCTGCTCGATTTTCGCGAAGCATTCACGTTTGCCATCGTGATCCTCGTTCTGCTCGTACGCCCGGAAGGCATTGTGCGAGGCCGAGCAGCCGCGAAACGGATCGCATGATGCGCCTCGCTTCCGTGCGTGATCTTGGCAGCCTGGTGGGCCGATACCGTCCCCTCGTCGTCCTCATGGCCATCCTGATCGCAGTCGCCGGTGCCGCGTCGCTGCTTGGCGATCCCCTGGTCCTGCGGATCGCGACGGACGCTTTCATCAGCCTGGTTCTCGTCCTGGGCCTCCAGCTGTTCGTCGGGAATTCCGGAGTCCTGTCGTTCGGTCACATCGGGTTCATGGGCATCGGGGCCTATGCCTCCGCGATTCTGACAATGAGCCCCGATGCCAAGGCACTCGCTCTGCCGACCCTGTACGCCCCGCTGGTGCACATCCAGCTGCCATTCCTGCCGGCATGCCTCATCGCGGGGGGCGTCGCAGCGCTGTTTGCGGCGGTGGTTGGCTATCCGCTGATGCGGCTGTCGGACGCGGCGGCGGTCATCGCGACCTTCGCGCTGCTGGTTATCGTGCACGTCATCCTCGCCCATTGGAGCGACGTGACCAACGGGCCCAGGACCTTGTTCGGGCTGCTTCCCTACACGGACCTGGTGACCGCCGCAAGCGCCGGGCTCATGGTGCTCGTGGTCGTATACCTGTTCAGGGATTCGACGCTCGGGCTCAAGCTCCGCGCCTCGCGAGATAGCCCCTACGCGGCCGCGACCATAGGCATCGACATCGTGCGGACGCGCTGGGCCGCATTCGTGATGTCGGCATTCATCGTCGCCTTCGGCGGTGCTCTCTGGGCGCACTTCATCACGTCCTTCTCATCGAGCGCCTTCTACCTGACGGAGACGTTCGTCGTCCTGACGATGCTCATCGTCGGAGGCCCGGCGACCGTGTCGGGCGCCGTCATCGGCACCGGGATCGTGACCCTCGCGTTCGAGGGCCTGCGAAGGGTTGAGAACACGATCAACATCGCCCAGTTCCTGCCATTCCAGGTGGTTGGGCTCACGGAGGTCTGCCTCGCGATCGCCTTGATTGTGATCCTGGCCCTGCGACCCGGCGGGCTCATCGAGGGGCGCGAGCTCCTGGCTCGACGATCCGCTGCCAAGATCCCGACTGAGAATCTTCCAACCGACGTGCCAGGACCCTGACCCACGGGCCCGGCTGCCCCTGTGCTGCTGTGGCAGCGGGGCCTCCACTCTGGTCCTGGGGAACGCACCGCGAGACGGACTGGGTTCGAGTATCGTGGTGTTCGGTATGACGGGCGTGGCGGCGCTCGCCGCGGCGATCAGCGTGGTATGCACTGCGCGGGGCGGGCCCCGGAGGTGAGCGTGATGAAATGGCTATGGCGTCGACTGCGACGCGATCGGCGATGGATCAGCGACCAGGCCGAGCGGGACGCGCACGACAACACGACCCGGGACCGTCTGCCGCGCCAACCGACTCCCGACGATCGTGGTCGTAAGGGCGGCCTCGCCGACGTCGGCCCGCGCGACGGAAACTGATCGGCCTGGCTCTCCTTGGCCGTCGCGGCTTGGCCCGCATCGTGCTCCGTCACAAGCTTGACTGGGGAGCGTCGCTCCCGACCGAGTAGCGAGAGGAACCAATGATGGCAACAACCACCAGGCGGCCCGTGGCCGCCTCGGACGAGGCGAATCCCAAGCTGGCGCACGGCGGTCACGAGGTGCAACGCTTCGGCAGCCTGCGCAAGCTGCCGCTCGGCCTGGACGATGCGTCGCGGCGGCAGAGCTGCAAGCTGCTGAACGAGATCCTGGCCGACAGCACCATCCTGTACAGCCTCTACAAGAAGCACCACTGGTTGGTGTCGGGGCCGACCTTCTACCAGCTGCACCTGCTCTTCGACAAGCACGCCGCAGAGCAGTTGGTGCTGCTCGACGGCCTGGCGGAGCGCGTGCAGATGCTGGGCGGCATCGCCGTATCCGATCCGCGCCACGTCGCCGAGCTGACGAACATCGTGCGGCCGCCAAACGGCGCCGAAGAGGTGCCGGCCATGCTGTCGCGGCTGGTCGAGGGGCACAAGATCATCATCGGCGAGACCAGGAAGGCCATCGACGTGACCGACGAGAACGGCGACTCGGGCAGCAACGACCTGCTGATGGGCGACGTGCTGCGCACCAACGAGATGCAGATGTGGTTCGTCTCGGCGCACCTCGTCGACATGCCGATCATCGACGAGGACTGAGCGACGCGGCTGGTCGCGGCCTCGCGCGGCCAGCCCACGCTACGGAGCGGCGGCTAGCTCCGGTCCGTCCCGCCGAGGGGGATGCGCAGCGCCCGGGCGCCGCGCATGTCGAGCCAGGTGCTGTCGCCGACCTGCGCCAGCCGGATGACGACGGCCTCGCATGACGGGCAGCGGATCACCGTGCCGGGCGCATCGGCGTAGACGATGTATTCGCCCAACTGCCCGCTCCGCCCACAGCCGGCGCACACGGCGCGAATGGTGGTGATCTCGACCGCGAACACGTCGGTCAGCCGGCCCGCGGCGGCGTTGCCATCCAGGCGATGGCTGGCGATGGAATCCATGGTGCTCATCCTCCGAAGCGTTCGGTCTTGACCAGGTTCGGGTCGTGGCCGAGGGCGACCGCCATGTCGGCGACGCCCTCGACGAAGGCGGTCGGCCCGCAGATGAAGAGCTGCGGCCGATCCTCCGCGGGAATGGTTGCTTGCTCCAGCATGCGGCGATCCACGCGACCGTTCAGGCCGTCCCAGCCCGGTGGTTGCTCACGCGTGAGCGTGATCGCGATGCCGATACCGGCGCGGCGGTGCTCCACCAGGCGGTCGTGGGCGATGACCTCGTCACGGGTGCGGGACGAGTAGAGCAGCTGGACGCGTGCCTCCGAGCCGGAGGCCTGCCAATGGTCGAGCATGGCCAGGAAGGGCGCGACGCCGGAACCGGCGGCGATCAGCTGCAGCGGGCCGCCGAGGCCGGCGTGCCAGACGAAGTAGCCGCCGATCGGGCCGCGAAGCTCGATCACGTCGCCCTCGCGCAGCTCATCGGTCAGGTACCGAGAGACCTCGCCGTCATCCAGCCGCTCCACGACAAGCTCGAGGCCGGACTGTTCGGGGGCCGACGCGATCGAGTAGCTGCGCTGGGCCTGGTAGCCGTCTGGCGCCGTGAGCCGGATGTCGACGTGCTGACCGGCCAGGTGCGCGGCCAGGTCGGGCGGTGCCATGGAGATGCGCCACACCCGCGGCGTCTCCTGCATATGCCGGGTGACCTGGGCGGCCTGCCAGGTCAGTCGCCGCTGTAGCGCTGCTCCAGCCATGGGTCTCCGCGATTGTGGTAGCCGAGCGTCTCCCAGAACCCCGGCTCGTCGTGGTCAAGCAGGCGCAGGCCTCGGACCCACTTCGCCGATTTCCAGAAGTAGAGGTGCGGTACCAGCAACCGCGCCGGACCGCCGTGCTCGGGGGCCAGCGGCTGGCCGTCGTATCGATCCGCGACCCACGCCTTGCCGCCGGTGGCATCCGCCAGCGGCAGGTTGGTGGTATAGCCGCCGTCGCAGAAGGCGACGAGATAGGCACCAGTGGGAGGGAGTCCCTCCAGCAGGGCGTCGATCGACACCCCGCTCCAGTGGGTCGCGAACTTGGACCACTTGGTGACACAGTGGATGTCGACCGTCAGCTCCTCGTGGGGCAGCTCCTGCAGCTCGTCCCAGGTCCAGCGGGCAGCAGGCTGGCCAGCCAGCTCGATCGTGAAGTCCCACCGATCAAGCGGCGTGCGCGGCGTCGGCCCCGCGGAGAGGACCGGGAAGGCGTCGCCGACGTCGTACTGTCCGGGCGGCAGGCGTCGCCCCGAATCGGAATCGCGGCGACGTCCCATGAAGCCACGCGAAATCACGTCATCACCTCTTTGGCGCTGCGCCCGCTACAGCATACGACCCGTCGTCGCGGCGCCTACTGCAAGGTCTCGTCGCGGACCGTCCACTGTTCTCAGCGGACTCTCAGAACCACGGCGTAGGCTCTGCGCATGGACCAGCACACCCAGCCTCATGCACCTGCTCGTCGTCGAGGATGACGCGCGGCTCGGCCGCCTGCTCAAGCGTCTGCTGGAAGGCGACCGCCACCTTGTCGAGCTGACGGCCACGGGGAACGAGGCGCTCGACGTCGCCGGCATGGCCGGCTTGGACGGCGTGATCCTTGACATCGGCCTGCCGGACATCAGCGGCCTGGAGGTTGCGCGCCGCCTGCGCGACGACGGCAACCGCACGCCGATCCTGATGCTGACGGCGCGCGACGCGGTTGGCGACCGCGTGCGCGGCCTGGACTCCGGCGCAGACGATTACCTCGTCAAGCCCTTCAGCTACGAGGAGCTCGCGGCACGACTGCGGGCGCTCGACCGTCGCGCGCGCGACGGGGGGACTCGGCGCGGCGTGGTTCTGCGCAACGGCCCGATCGCGCTCGACGAGGTCCGGCGCTCGGTCAAGGTCGGCGACCGCTCGGTGGAGCTCAGCCCGCGGGAGTTCTCACTGCTCGAGTGCTTCCTGCGCCACCCCGGACAAGTGCTCACGCGTCAGCAGCTGCTCGACCACGCCTGGCCGTATGGCGACTTCCTGACCGAGAACAGCGTCGACACCTACGTCCACTACCTGCGCGACAAGCTCGGCGACGGCGCCTCGACGCGCATCCTCACGGTGCGCGGCGTCGGCTATCGCATGGCGGAGGCGTGACGCGCATGGCAGCCGCATGACGACCGAACGCCGCCGCGTGGGGCTGGGGCTCGATGCTCCGCTGCTCGGTCGTGTCCGATGGCGGCTCGCCGCATGGAGCGCGGGCGCCACCCTGGCGACCTTGATCGTGCTCGGCATCGCGCTGTACGCCAGCCTGAACGCGGCCCTGTCCGGCGCCAGCGAGTCACGGCTGCGCCAGCAGGCGACCAACACCCAGCAGCTCATCCAGCGTTTCGGCGACCAGGCGCTGCCGGCCGTTCTGGGCGGCCAGCTCAATGATGATCAGCACCTGGGCACGCCGCAGTTCGGCGGCCCGGCGGCCGGCACGATGAGCATCCTGGTGGCTCCCGGGAACGAGGTCGTCGGCAGGCTGCCGCCGGACCTGTCCGGTGACCTGCCGGTCGGCTCGTCGCTCGACGCCGCGCGTCGCGGTGCGACCGACGTGCGCTTTGCCAGCGTGGCCTCCACGCCGGTGCGCGTGCTGAGCGAGCCGATGCAGATCGGCGACCAGACCTGGGTCGTGCAGATCCTGCAGGACCGCACCAACGAGCAGCGCGTGCTCGACACCGCCCTGCTGGTCCTGGTGATCGGCGGCCTGGCGGTGCTCGCCGCATCGGTCGTCTTCGGCTTCCTGTACGCCGGGCGGGCCCTGGTCCCGATTCGCGAGTCGCTGGAACGGCAGCGCGAGTTCGCGGCCGATGCCAGCCATGAGCTGCGCACGCCCATCGCGGTCATCAAGAGCAGCGTGGAGGACCTGCGCCGCCACCCGCAGCAGCCGGTCGCGCAGGTCGGCACGGCGCTCGACGACGTGGAAGCCGAGGCGGATCACCTGACCAGCCTCGTCGAGGACCTGCTCCTGCTGGCACGCGCCGACTCCGGCGTGCTGCAGCTCACGCGTCAGCCGGTCGACCTGACCGATGCCGCCGGCGAGGCGCTGCGCAGCCTGGGCCACCGCGCGGAGGTCCTCGATGTGGCGCTTCGCCTCGATGCCTCACCGTCGCCGGTCAATGGCGACCCCGATCGGCTTCGGCAGCTGCTGGGGATCATCGTCGACAATGCCATCCAGCACAGCCCTGCGGGCTCGCAGGTCAGCGTCGCAGTGCGGCCCGAGGGGCGCCAGGTGGTTGCCTCGGTCGACGACGACGGGCCGGGCATCGGCAGCGAGAACCTGGCACGCGTCTTCGACCGCTTCTGGCGTGCCCCCGATGCGCCGCACCAGGGGACCGGGCTCGGGTTGTCGATCGCGCGCTGGATCGCCGAGCAGCATGAAGGCTCGATCGTTGCCTCCAACCGTGTGGGTGGCGGGGCCCATTTCGAGATTCGTCTGCCCCTTGCGCCGGCCTGACGCCGAGCAGCCATTTCTTTACTCAGGTTTGACCCGGCGCATGCAGGCATTCTCAGAATCCCCTCAGACTCGGCGGCGATGCTGAGCTCATGATCAACCAGACTTCCGATCGCGCAGCTGCTCCCGGGCCGATCGTTGCCGCCGCACCCGCCACTCGTCGCGGCGGGCCGGCCGGATGGGGCCCTTTCATCGTTGCCGCGCTCGTCGCCGGGCTCCTCTCTGGCAGCCTGGGAGCCGTCGCGGCGGTCAATCTGCTCTCGCCGTTGTCGAGCGGCGCTTCGAGCGGAACACTTGCCGGTGGCTCTGTCGTCAGCAACGTGCGCATCGACGAAACCAGCGCGGTCACGGCGGCCGTGCAAAAGACGTCACCGGCGGTGGTGGTCATCACCTCGACGGTCAACAGCTCGCGCGGCACGGGCACCGGTGTCGGCTCGGGCATGATCGTCGACAGCCACGGCTGGATCCTGACCAACAAGCACGTCGTCCAGGGGGCCACCGCGCTGCAGGTCCGGCTGGCGGACAGCCGCACCTTCGACGCCACGGTCTACGGCACCGACCCGCTCACCGACCTTGCCATCGTCAAGATCGGTGCCACCGGCCTGCCGACGGTGCAGCTCGGCTCGAGCAGCGACCTGCAGATCGGGCAGATGGCGATCGCCATCGGCGACCCGCTGGGCACGTTCGAGAACACGGTCACCACCGGTGTGGTCTCGGGGCTGGGCCGCCAGATCCAGGCCGGCGGCGTGACCGATCTCTCCGGCGAACAGCTGAACAATCTCATCCAGACCGATGCGGCAATCAACCCCGGCAACTCCGGCGGCCCGTTGCTCAGCAGCTCGGGCGAGGTCATCGGGATCAATACCGCGGTTGCCGGCAGCGCGCAGGGGATCGGCTTCGCCATTCCGATCGACGTCGCCAGGCCACTGGTGGAGCAGGCGCTCGCCGGCCAGCAGCTGTCGCGCCCATGGATCGGCGTCTACTACCAGCCGGTCACGCGGCAGCTGGCGAAGGACCAGGGTCTGTCGGTTGACAACGGCGCACTGATCCATGCCCCGTCGGGCTCCGGCGCGGGATCCGCCGTCGTGGCCGGTGGCCCCGCCGAGGCAGCCGGGCTGCGCGACGGCGATGTGATCGTCACGGTCGACGGCACGAAGGTGGATGCCACCCACGACCTGTCGACCCTCATCCTGCCGCATGCCCCGGGCGAGAAGCTTGCGCTGACGATCGTGCGCGGCGGCCAGACCCGGCAGCTCTCGGTCACGCTGGGCACGCTGCCCGCCAACCGCTGACGCTGATGAGCTCCGACGTCCTGGCCGGTGACGCCGGCGTTCGAATCGCACAACCGGCCAACACACGCGTCGCGGGACGCTCCCTTGGGTGGGAGCTTCCCGCCCTCGTGCTTCTCCTGCTGGGAAGCGCAGCGCTCTTCGTGTGGAACCTGTCCGCATCGGGCTGGGCCAACGCGTACTACTCGGCGGCGGCGCTGGCGGGCTCGAAGGACTGGGCAGCCATGCTGTTCGGCTCCTTCGACGCCGGAAACGCGATCACCGTCGACAAGACGCCGGCGGCCGTGTGGGTCATGTCACTCAGCGCCCGCATCTTCGGCTTCAGCTCGTGGAGCATCCTGGCCCCGCAGGCCCTCGAGGGCGTCGCAGCGGTCTGGCTGCTGTACCTGAGCGTTCGTCGCCGTGGCGGAGCGTTGGGCGGGCTGATCGCCGGCGCCGCATTGGCGCTGACCCCCGTCGCTGCGCTCATGTTCCGATTCAACAACCCGGACGCGCTGCTGACGCTGCTGCTGGTTGCGTCGGCGTACGGCACGCTGCGGGCCCTCGAAACGGCCTCGACGCGCTGGCTGGTGCTCGCCGGCGTGGCCGTCGGCTTCGCGTTCCTGACCAAGATGCTGCAGGGATTCGTGATCATCCCGGTGCTGAGCGGCGTCTACCTGCTCGCCGCACCCACGAGCTGGTGGCGGCGGGTGCGCCAGGTCGGAGCGGCCGCGCTGGCCGTCCTGGTTTCGGCCGGCTGGTGGGTCGCCGTGGTGATGCTGCTGCCCGCGAGCACGCGTCCGTTCATCGGCGGGACGCAGACGAACAACATCATCGACCTGATGCTCGGCTACAACGGCCTCGGGCGGCTGACCGGCGACGAGGTCGGTCGAGTCGGCGGGGGAGCACCTACGTTCGGCGGGTTCGGCGGCGGCCCGTTCAGCGACGGCGCGGGCTGGCTGCGCCTGTTCGGTGGTGAGCTGGGCAGCAACGTCAGCTGGCTGCTGCCGGCGGCGCTGGTCTCGTTCGTGGCGCTGCTGTGGCTGACGCGCCGTCGCCGGCGAACCGACGCGGTGCGCGCCCAGGCGCTGCTGTGGGGCGGCTGGCTGGTGCTCACCGGGCTCGTCTTCAGCCTGATGAAGGGCATCTTCCACCCCTACTACACGGTCGTGCTGGTGCCCGCCATCGGTGCGTTGGTGGGCATGGGCGTGGCCGCCGCCTGGGCTCGGCGACGTCATCCCGTGGCTCGCGCCAGCCTCGCCGCTGGCGTCGCCCTCACCGTCATCTGGGCGGTGACGCTGCTGGCCCGCAGCCCTGACTGGTTTCCGTGGCTGGCGCCCGTGCTGCTCTTCGGCGGCGGAGTGGCCGCCATGGGGCTGCTGTTCAGCCGGAGCGCCGGACGGAGGATCCAGCAGCTGGTGCTCGCTGTCTCGGTCGCGGTCGTGATGGCCGCCCCTTCCCTCGGCGCCATCGCCACCGCCGCCGAGGCGCACAGCGGTGCCATCCCCACCACCGAGCCGCAGGTCGAGAATGTCGACGGCTTCGGCCGCTTTGGCCCCGGCGCTCCCGGCAACGCGTTCCGCGGGCCGCGTGGCCAGCTGTTCCAGCGCCCGGGCAACAGTCGGCCATTCCCAGCGTTCGGCGGCGGGTCCAACGGCACGGCCAATCGAGGCGCGTCGCTCGGCGGTCTGCTCGACTCGGCGACGCCGAGTGCCGCACTCGTCGCGGCCCTGCAGCAGGATGCGTCGAACTACCGCTGGGCAGCGGCCACGACCGGCGCCAACAACGCCGCTGGCCTGGCCCTCGGCAGCGGCCGGTCGGTGATGGCCATCGGCGGCTTCAACGGCACCGACCCCTCGCCGACGCTGGCCGAGTTCCAGGCATACGTCGCCGCGGGCGCGATCCACTACTACGTCGCCGGAGTCGACGCCGGCGGCTTCCGCGGGGCGCGGGGTGGATCGGACGTCGCCTCCCAGATCAGCCAGTGGGTCGCGGATCGCTTCAGCGCGACGACGATCGGCAGGGTGACCGTCTACGACCTGGCCGCATGAGCCGACTCTCATGCGACTCCAAGAGCTGCAGGACACCCTGGACCGCATCGGCCCCCACCAGGCGGCCGTCACAGACAGGAGGTTACGCAATGGAACCAACCATCCAGGCCGATGCCGGCCCGCCGGCCCGTTCACGACCCCGCGCCTTGATCGCGGCCGCCGTGCTGGGAGCCACGATCCTGCTCGGCGGCGCGGCCAGCGTCTTCGCCGCGTCGCCGTCAGCCACGCCCAGCGCGAGTCCCAGCGCCAGCGCCGGGACGGGGATCGGCTCGGACAACGGCGCGACGGGCCACGTCTGCGACCGCAGCGACAAGGCGTCGAGCGGCAGCGGCTCCTCGTCCAGCTGACGGGAGCCGCGAGGCTCCGCTGGGCGAGTGGGGAAGTGTCCCCGCTCGCCCGATCGTCCAGGACCGCGGCAGCGAATGCGCGGCGGCGCGATCGTTTCTCCAGGCCCTCCTGCACTTCAACGGCGCTCGCCATCGGTTGGGCGCCGCTTTGAGTCTGGCCTGATTCACTCGACCGAGATCCGGCCGCTGTCATGCATTTGAGGCGAGCAGTACCTCACAACGACGCGTCGCGCGCGAGTTCAGGGGTCAATCCGGTCGAATTGAGTCACTGCGCGCGTCGATCGCACGCGAGCCAAGTGCTCTCACGCAGGTGAGTCCCCTCGGACTTGGTCGCCGCTGGCGTGGTGCGCGACCCGCGGACGGCCCCGGAGTAGACTCGCGGCCGTACATGTCGACAACCAGGCCCGTGATTCCGAAGCCAACCCCGGTGACGCCCAGCGCACCGTTGGGTGCCCGCCTGCGCAGCTGGGGCTACGTGCTGCGCACCGCCAACCTGCCGGCGGGCATGACCCACCCCGACGCGGTCAGCAAGTGGCTGGTCATCACCCGCGCGGCCGTCTTCTCGATGACCGCCACGTCCGGGCTCATCGGCGCGCTGCTGGCCGTCGGCGCGGCCCGCCAGGGTGAGGTGCAAATCAGCTACTGGCTGGCGCTGCTGGCCGTCATCGGCCTGGTGGTGGCGCACGCCGCCAACAACATGATCAACGACTATTTCGACCTGGAGGGTGGGGTAGACACCGACGACTACTACCGGGCGCTGTATGCGCCTCATCCCGTGCTCTCGGGCTGGGTCACCCGGCGGCAGCTGGCCGTCGCCATCCTGCTGGCCAATGCGGTCGACCTGGCGATCATGCTGTTCCTGGCGTACGAGCGAGGGCCACTGGTCATCGCGTTCGCGCTGGCGGGCCTGTTCGTATCGGTCTTCTATGTCGCGCCGCCCATCCGGCTCAAGTACCACGGTCTGGGCGAGCCGGGCGTCTTCCTGGTGTGGGGCCCGCTGATGGTCGGCGGCACCTTCTACGTCGCGACCGGCGCGCTGCCCGGATGGGTGTGGATCGCGTCGCTGCCGTACGCCATCCTGGTGACCACCGTGCTGTTCGGCAAGCACATCGACAAGATCGAGGCCGACCGGCCGAAGGGCGTACACACCCTGCCGGTGATGCTCGGCCAGGCAACAGCGCGGCGGGTCGCCCAGGTCCTGATGATCGCCTACTACCCGATCGTGATCGTGCCCGCGCTGGTCGGCTGGATCGGGCCGTTTGTGATCGTCACCCTGCTCGGCGTCCCACTGCTGCTGCTGGTCCTGCGCGTCTTCAACGCACCGCGGCCGGTGCAGCCGCCGGAGGGCTACGTCGGCTGGCCGCTGTGGTTCGTCGGCGCGGCCTTCATCCACACGCGGCGTGCGGGCGCGCTGCTGATCCTGGGCCTGCTGCTCAACGCGCTGCTGCCCATCAGCCTGCCCTGGGCCTGAGCAGATGGCCGAGACGCGACTCGGGGTCCTGCTCTGGAACCAGGCGACCGACTGGCCCGCCTTCGAGCTGGCCGCAATGCGCGTCGACGAGCTCGGCTACGACCACCTCTGGACGTGGGATCACCTGTACGCCATCTTTGGCGACCCGTACCAGCCCATCTTCGAGGGGTACACGGCGCTCGCGGCACTGGCCAAGGTCACGACCCGGGCTCGCCTGGGCCTGCTGGTCGGCGCCGTGCCCCTGCGCAACCCGGGGCTGGTCGCCAAGGAGCTGACGACCATCGACCACGTCAGCGACGGCCGGGTCATCGCCGGCATGGGCGGAGCCTGGTTCGGGCTGGAACACACCGCGCATGGCATCGACTTCGGCAGCGGCTTCGGCCAGCGGCTTGACTGGATGGACGAGGCGGTGGCTGCCCTGCGCGCGTTGTTCGATGGACAGACGGTGACCTCGGACCCGGACGGCCATTACTCGTTCGACGGGCTGCGCCTCCTGCCGCGGCCGATCCAGCAGCACCTGCCGATCATGATCGGCGGCTCCGGCGAGCGAAAGACGCTGCGCACCGTGGCCAGGTATGCCGACATGTGGAATGCCATGGGCGAGGTCGACTTCCTGCGCCACAAGGTCGAGGTCCTGCGCCGGCATTGCGACGATGCCGGCCGCGATCCGGCCGAGATCGAATTCAGCGCCGGCTGCAAGCCCCTCATCCGTGACACCGAGGCTGAGGCGCGCCGCGCCTGGCAGGCACGGATGGAGCACAACCACACGCCGATGCGCGAGGTGGAGCGCGACGGCACCTTCTGGGTCGGCACGCCGGAGCAGCTCGCCGAGAAGATGCGCGAGCGGAAGACCCTCGGCTTCCACACCTTCATCGGCGAGATGGCCGCGCCCTTCGACGAAGAGACCTTGGTGCGCTGGATCGGCGAGGTCCGGCCCATGGCCGACCAGGCCTGACGCCGTCAGCCCGCGGCGAAGCGAATCTCGGCCCGGCAGAAGTCGGGGCCGACGTGCGGCAGCAGGTGCACATCGTGGCGTCCGGGCGGCGCGGCCACCTCCACCACGCCGCGAATCAGGCCGAGGTGGAAGGCGCAGATGATCCCGCCGCGCGGATCGTCGGGAGACACTGTGAATGGGCAGCTGTGCAGGGTGATCTGGCTCACCTCGCCCCTGGCGGTGAGCTCGGGTGAGAAGGCGAGCTCACGCAGGATCTCGGTCACCTGCGCCAGCGCCTGCCTGGCCGACGGATGGTCAAGCGCACTGCCGAGCTGCAGGCCGATGCGGTGTCCCTCGTGCTCGGCTCGCTCGGTGGCGCCGTCCTGGTACGCCTCGGCCACGAGCCGCAGAAGCGATCGGATCAGCAGCCGCTGCTCGGTACCGGGGATTCCCAGGCTGTCGCGCAGGCAATACCGCCTTGCCGGCCGGCCCGGCCCAATCGGATCGCGACGTTCCGCGCTGAGCAGGCCGGCATCGACCAGCCGGGCGAGGTGCGCGCGGACCGTGTTGCGGTGCAGCCCGGTGAGCGCGGTCAGCTCCGAGATGAGCCGCGGGCGCTTGGTGACCGCATCCACGATCATCAGCCGCGCCGGATCGCCGAGCAGCCGGTTGCGCTTCGCCTGCAGGTCGATCGTGACCGCACCGGACCCACGGAGCCGATGACTG
Source organism: uncultured Chloroflexia bacterium (assembly GCA_963716585.1). Taxonomy (GTDB): domain Bacteria; phylum Chloroflexota; class Limnocylindria; order QHBO01; family QHBO01; genus JAICUY01. The sequence continues at coordinate 427,391 of CAVQTN010000002.1, read as the reverse complement.
GGCATTGCTCAGACGAGCGTTTCCGGCGTCGCTCGCGCCGACGCGGGAATCACAGCCGGATGGTCAGCAGCGCGTCCAGGGCGATGGCGGCGAACAGCGCTGAAAGATAGGTGATCGAGACGCGGTAGAGTCGGATGGCGCGCGTCGCGGACCCGCTGCGCCACATGACCCACGCCTCGGTCAGGAACCAGGCGCCCAGCAGCACCGCGGCCGCCGTGTAGATCAGCCCCATCGAGCCGACCTGGATGAATGCCACGGTCAGGGCCACCAGGATCACGCTGTACAGCATGATCTTGCGGTTGGTTGCCGGGATGCCGCGCACCACCGGAAGCATCGGCACGCCCGCGGCGGCGTAGTCGCGCACAAGGCGGATGGAGAGCGCCCAGAAGTGCGGCGGCGTCCAGTAGAAGACGATCAAGAACAGGAGCAGCGGGGCGGCACCCAGGTCGTTGGTGACCGCCGCCCAGCCGATGACCGGTGGCAGTGCGCCGGCCGCACCGCCGATCACGATGTTCTGAGTCGTCGAGCGCTTCAGCATCACGGTGTAGACGAGCACGTAGAAGACGATCGCCAGCAGCGTCAGCAAGGCGGCCAAAAGGTTGACCACAAGGAGCAGCAGCCCGACGGAGGCAACGCCCAGCGCCAGCCCGAAGGCGAGAGCACTGGCCGGGGCGATGTCATGCGCCGGGAGCGGCCGCCGGCGGGTGCGGCTCATGATCTCGTCGATGTCACGATCGACGTAGCAGTTCATGGCGTTGGCCGACCCGGCGGCCAGCGTGCCCCCGGCGAGTGTCCATGCCATGAGCCATGCCAGGTGCGGCGCTGTCATCGTCGGCAGGTCGCGCGCGGCCAGGATCATCGCCGGCACCGTGGTGACCAGCAGCAGCTCGATGATTCGCGGTTTGGTCAGCGCGACGTACGCTCGCACGCGGTCACGCCAGGAGGCCGCGGCCACAGCACCAGCCGACGTGGCGGCGGCCGCGAGTGCAGGCAGCACCGTCGACTCGGGCTGACGCGTCATGCTGGCGGAGCCTACGCCGGCGCCGGGGCGGGTCCGGCCTCCGGCTCACGCTGTGGGTCACTCGGCTGGACGGCCGGCCGGCGCAGCGCTCCGAGCATGTCACCGCCAATCATCAACCCGCCGATGCCGACCAGGATCGCTCCCAGCAGGCCTATGAGTGCGAGCCATTCGGTGCCGGGCAGCTGAACGGCGTAGCGGCGCGGCTCGCTGAGCACGCCCGACAGGAAGAACACCAGCACCACCGTGTAGCCGCCGACCCCGATGAACACCGCCGCCATGCGCCCGATGCGATCGGACAACGCCCGGCCGGTCAGGGCGGGGAAGACGTAGTAGACCGTGCCCAGGAAGAACATCATGACGCCCATCGCCATGATGCCGTGGAAATGTCCGGCGACCCACAGGGTGTTGTGCATGAACTGGTTGAGTCCGGCCGTGCCGTCGAGGATGGCACCCGTCCCGCCGATGGCCCAGCCGACCATGCCGAGGTACATGAACAGTGGCGCCGGCGACCAGCGGATGCCGGAGCGCCAGACCAGGAGAACGCCACCCAGCAGGGTGACAACCAGGGCTGGGAACGCGCTGACGTAGCTGAACACCTCGCCGACGACCTGGACGGCGTCGGGCTGCGCGAAGTCCTGGTAGAGGTGATGGTAGAAGGCGAACCACAGCGCCACGGTCGTCGCCAGCCAGCCGATGACCACGTAGCGCGCGACATTCCACGGCCGTTTTGCGAAGACCGGCAGGATGACGTAGAGCAGCGCCGCCGCCATGTACAGGCCCACGTTGACCAGCATGTGGCCCGCGAAGAAGGTCAGGTTCTTGGCCAGCAGCGCGCTGATGCTGAAGTCCGGGAAGACGACCTGTGTCAACTCCAGCACGACCAGCACGGCGCCAAGCAGAGCCGCCGGAATCCAGGTCAGCGCCGTGGTGGTCATGGCGATCGTGGCAGGATCGGTCCGCGGCCGGCCGTCGTCGGGCGGATGAGGGTTAACTAGGTACTCCAGCCCGTACATGCGACCCAAACTGCCGTACTTCCGGATGCCGCGGTACAGGAACTCGACGTCGATCGCGAGCACCACGAGCACGACGATGGTGACTGCCAGCAGGAACGGCACGAACGCCCAGGTCTCCCAGGCGCCGCCGCTCTGGTACGGCAGCGGATAGAGGAAGGTCCAACCGGTGCCAAAATGGCCGATCAGGGTCGAGACCAGCACGAGCACGACGGCGAGCACCGTCGCGCCATAGCAGATCGTCCACAGGCGCGTGCTCATTGGCACCCGCTGGGCGAAGATGAACCAGCAGCCGGCAAGGGGGATGAGGGCCACCAGGGCGACCATGCCGATGCCATGCAGCGTCAGGATCGGATAGAACCACGGGAATGCCAGTCCGCCCAGCAGTCCGGATTGGATCGCCCGCATCAGCAGGCCAGCCAGTCCCAGGATCAGAAGCAGGGCGAACGCGGTCAGCACCCACAGCAAGGTCAGGCGGTTGACGGTTCGCAGCCGGGCAGGATCGTGCAGCAGCGCATCGTCGCTTACGGTCACGGTTGTCATCTTCGGGCTCCCTTCGTCAGCCGCGGATCAGCCACAGCCGCCACCCCCGCACGCGGCTGCGCCGGTCGTGCAGCCGCCCACCGTGATCTCGCGCTTCATGAACGGGTGACCCGGGCCGCACAGCTCATCGCAGCGCAGCGTGTAGGTCCCGGGCTTGGTCAGGCCCAGGCGCAGGACGTTGGTGTAGCCGGGCATGGCCTGCACCTGGCCGACGATGTGGCCGTCGGGATCGTAGATCGCGAAGCCGTGCGTGACGTCGCTGCTGCCGACCGAGAACTGGATGGGCTGGTTCGTCGGCAGGCACTCGGTATTGAGGTCGAAGGCGTACTGGTGCGCGGTCACGGCGACCTCCTTCGCCGCCCCGGGCAGCTGTGCGCTGCGCACGAACTGGTAGGGAAGCCAGGTCATCGAGACCGCGAAGGCGACGACCGACAGGGCCAGCAGACCAATGAGCCAGCGCCGCCTGATCACGCCCGCTCGTCGATAGACGCCATCCCAGGATTCAATCCTCGCGTCCAGCGCGATCCACAGGAAGACGGCGGCCAGGCACCCGGCCATGATCACGAAGGCGATGCCGATCATCCATTGCACGGGCATGGCACGCTCCTTGTTGCGTCCCCTCTGCGGGTTGGCGGTGATGTGCTACTCGGTGACGGTGATCCGACCGACCATCCCAGCCGACACATGCGGCTGGCAGAAGTAGATGTAGGTGCCGGGAACAGTGAAGGTGCGCTCGAAGGTCTTGCCGGCGTTGAGCACGCCCGAGTCCCAGGTCTCGGCGCCGCTTGGCAACGCGGCATCCTTCGGGTCGGGGGCCTTCGCCGGATCGTCGGTGGTGGTGTGATCCATCGACGAGGCGTTCTCCCAACGCACCTTCGTGCCAACCTTGATGGCGATCGCCGCCGGCTCGAAGGTCAGCTGGTCGGTCATCCTGACCACCACGGTGCCGCTCGGCTCGCTGACCGGGCCGCCGTCGGACGCGGGCGGACTGCTGCAGGCGGCCAGCAGCAGCGATGCAGTCAGCAGCGCGCCGGCGAGGATGCCGAAGGCAGGCCGATGACCGGGTTCCGTCGGACCGGAGGGGATGTCGTTCATTGGGGCCATCCCATAGTATTGACGCCGTAGGGCGGCAGTATACGCCGGCTGACAAGGGGTCAGGCACACCATGCTTGCTCACGCCGCGCCTGGAAGCTGGGTCGTCCTGGGCTGGACGATCGAGCCCGCGTTGGTCCTGCTGCTCGCCGTGGCGGGCGCCTCCTGGACCGTCGGCGTTGCGCGCGTGAATGCCGCGCACCCGGGCTCGCGCGTCTCGGGCTGGCGCTCCGCGGCGTTCCTCGGGGGCCTGCTCAGCCTGTTCGTCGCCCTCCAATCGCCGATCGACACCCTCGCCGATGATCTGTTCAGCCTTCACATGGTGCAGCACCTGCTGATCGGCTTCGTCGCCGCGCCGCTTCTCGTCCTCGGGGCGCCTGGCACGCTACTCCTGCGCGTGGCGTCGCCCGGCGTTCGGCGCCGCGTGCTGGTGCCGCTGCTGCACTCGCGGCTCGTGCGCGTCATCACCTTCCCGCTCGTCACCTGGCTGGTCTTCGCGGTCGTCATGTGGGGCGCGCATTTCTCGCCGCTCTTCGAGCTTGCCCTCGAGTCCGAGGGCGTCCACCAGCTGGAGCACCTGCTCTTTCTGCTCAGCGGGTACCTCTACTGGCTGCCGGCCATCGGCAGCGACCCGCTGCCCCGTCGTCTCGGCGGCTCCGCGCGCTTGCTGTACCTGTTCCTGGGGATGCCGCAGAGCTCGGTGCTGGGACTGGTGATCGTGTCGCAGACCACGCTCCTGTACCACCACTACGTCGCCGCCGGTGCGCTCGCCGACCAGCGCCTGGCGGGAACGGTGATGCTGATCGGCGCTGACGTCATCAGCTTTGTGCTCATCGGCGTGGCGGGCTGGCAGTGGCTGCGCATCGAGACGAGGCGCGCGGACCGCAGCCGCGCGCGGCCACTCTCCGAATCGCGGCCGGATTAGCGTTTGCGATAATGGCCGTTCACCGCGGTGACCGGGCCGGTGCACCGTCAGCCGGAATGCAGGACCTCTACCAATCATGGGCCAGCTCGACGCGAAGCGACGCGCACATCTGCCGAACAGCGCCTTCGCACACGTTGATGCGAGAGGCCACCGACGGCTGCCGATTCACGACGCGGCCCACGTGCGCAATGCATTGGCGCGCTTCAACCAGGTCGTCTTTGAGGACGAAGTTTCGCGCGACAGGGCGCGGCTGCGGCTGCTGGCGGCGGCGAAGCGGCACGGCATCGTCCCCATCGGATTCATGACCGGCCAGCTGCGCAGCGAGCGCTATGCGGCCGAGAAGCTGGCCATCGAGAACGAACGGCTGCTCGGCCAGGTCGCGGCGCGCGCGAGCGAGATCCACGACCTGCCGACCGGCGACGTCACCTTCCTTCTGGCCGACATCGAGGGTTCGACCGCTCTTGTTTCCCGGCTCGGCGACCGCTATGCCACGCTGCTGAAAGACGTGCGTGGCATGGTCCGCGATGCGGTGCGCCAGCACGGTGGTCACGAGGTCGACGTTCGGGCCGACGAGTTCTTCGCCGTCTTCGCCGCCGCCCCCGCCGCCCTCAGCGGAGCGATCGCCATCCAGCGCGCGTTCGGGACCCGCAGCTGGATGGAAGGGCTCACGGTTCGGGTCCGCATCGGCCTGCACAGCGGCGCACCGACCCTGACCGAGAGCGGCTACGTGGGGCTGGCGGTGCACACCGCCGCGCGCATCTGCTCCGCGGGGCACGGCGGCCAGATCGTCCTATCCCTGGCGACGCATGGCGTGCTCGGCACGCCCGCCGACGGTCTCACCTTCCGCAGTCTCGGCTCGCACCGGCTGCACGGCCTGCCGGATCCGCAGGAGCTCTTCCAGGTCATCGCCGCCGGTCTGCTGGATGATTTCCCGCCTCCACGCACGTTGGTCATCGCCGGCTAGGCTACTCGGCTCGTTCGCGCGTCGGCAGCTCGATCCAGAACGTCGAGCCGATCCCCTCGCGGCTTTCGAGCCCCACTCTTCCGCCGTGCGCCTCGGCAATGTGCCGCACGATGGCGAGGCCCAGGCCTGCGCTGACCGTGGCCTCGTCCTCGCCACGCACGCGGGCGCGGTCGACCTTGTAGAAGCGTTCGAACAGGCGTTGCTGGTGGGATTCGGGGACTCCGATTCCGTCATCGGATACCGAAAAGCGCACCGCCTTCGGTCGCACCCCCCAGCCGATGCGGATCTCGCCGCCGGACGAGCTGTATTTCACGGCGTTGTGCGCCAGGTTGAGGACCGCCTGGCCGATGCGCTCGCGGTCCGCGGGGAGCTCGCCCGGTGCGCCGCCGGCGGGCAGCTGCCGCACGCTGATCCCGCGTCGTTCGGCGACCGGAGCGATGCGGCGCACGACATCGGCGATCAGCGCATCCGGATCGAGGAGCTCGAGGTGCAGCTGCGTCTCGCCGGACTCGATCATCGACAGGTCGAGCAGCTCGTCGACCAGCTGCGCCAGGTGGTCGGCCTCGCGCTCGATCTGTCGCGCGAAATCGGCGGTCGTCGCCGCGTCGTCGACCGTGCCGGACGAGAGCGTCTCGGCCAGGAGCTTGATCGAGGAGAGCGGTGTTCGCAGCTCGTGGCTGATATTCGCCACGAAGTCGCGGCGGACGCGTTCCATGCGCCGCAGGGTCGTGACGTCGTGCAGGAGCAGCACGACGCCGCTCGGCACCGGGACCGCCTCGACCGTGAAGCTGCGGCTGCCCAGCCTGCCCATCTGGGCCTCGCCTGAGACCGCCTGCTGCGCCGAGATCGCCTGCCGCGCCACGCCGTCGAGCGCCGCGGATCCGAACGCGGCAATAAGGCTCATGCCCGCGAGCTCCTCCGCCGAACGCTCGGCGAGCGACTCGGCGTCGCCGCCGGCGCGCAGGATCTGCAGCCGCTCGTCGACGAGCAGGAGGAGGTCGCCGCCCCGGCTGGCGAGCAGAGCCTCGAAGGCCGCCGCCGGGTCCGGTCGCGCTTCGGCGCTCACCGATCCGCCGGCGGCGACAATGCGTAGCCCACGCCACGCACCGTGCGGAACCAGTCGTGACCGTCGGCACCGCGCAGCTTCCTGCGCAGCCAGCTGACGTGCACGTCCACGGTCCGTCCGTCGCCGGAATAGTCGAAGCCCCAGACCGCGGCCAGCAGCTGGTCCCGGGTGAAGATCCGCTCGGGCTGGCGTGCCAGGTGCGCGAGCAGGTCGAACTCGCGCGGCGTCACGGCAACCTCGGCTCCGGCCAGCGCAACGCTGCGTCGAACGGCGTCGACGCGCAGCGGGCCTGCTTCCAGGATCGGTTGCGCGGTGCCGTCGACCGGTGATCGGCCGGCGCCACGGCGCAACACCGCCTCCACCCGTGCCAGCAGCTCGGGGCGGCTGAACGGCTTCGCCACGTAGTCGTCCGCTCCAACCCTGAGGCCCACCACCCGATCGATCTCGTCGCCCTTGGCCGAGACGATGATCACCGGCGTGGCAAGGCCCTCCCCACGCATGACACGCAGCACCTCCATGCCGCTCATGCCCGGCAGCATCACGTCGAGCAGGACGAGGTCGAGGCCGGCGCCGCGCACGGCGGCCAGCGCCTGCTCGCCGTCGACCGCCGGGACGACGTCGTAGCCCTCGCGGGCCAGGTTGAAGGTCAGCGCCTGGCGCAACGTGCGATCGTCCTCCACCACCAGGATGCGACGCTTCGGGCTGCTCAGGGGTTGAGGTCCTCCACGCGCCCGGTGGCCAGGTACACCACGTCCTCGCCGATGTTGGTGACCCGATCGCCGAGGCGCTCCAGGTGATGCGCCGCGAAGAGCATATGCGTCGTCTGCGCCGCCCGATCCGCATGCTGGGTCAGAACATCCAGGCTGGCGCGGTAGGCCTCGTTGTAGAGCGCATCGATCTCGTCGTCACGGCGGCACATGGCACGCGCCTCGTCCTCGCTGACATCGACCAGCGCCCGCATGGCGGAGCGCAGCTGCTCGCGACAGAGAATCACCATCCGCGGGATCTGGGGCAGGATCGGCTGCTCCGGCTCGGCGGCCAGCTGCTGGGCCAGCTTCGCGATGTTGACCGCGTAGTCGCCCATTCGCTCCAGCTCCGCGGCGGCGTGATAGAGCGCCAGCAGCTCGCGTGCGTCACGGGCCACCGGGGACTGCGTGGCGATCGCCGCAGCGACCTCCGTGTTGATGCGCCGCTGCAGCTCGTTGACCTGCTCGTCGTTCCAGCGCACCTGGTCGGCAAGCTCGACGTCGCGCTCGACCAGTGCTCGTCCGGCGCCGGCGACGGCGTCATCGACCAGCGAACCCAGCCGCAGGACGTCCTCCTTGAGCGCGCTCAGGGCCTGGTCGAAGGTGCTGCGCAGGCCGCCGTGAGGTTGCGGATCGCTGTCATCGCTCATTGGATCGAACTCCATCGGTCGCATCAGCCGAACCGTCCGGTGATGTAGTCCTCGGTGATCTGGTTGCTCGGGGCGGTGAAGAGCCGCTGAGTGGGTGCCACCTCTACGAGATGGCCAGCGCGGTCCGCGCCCATGTTCAGAAACGCCGTCACATCACTGGCGCGCGCCGCCTGCTGCATATTGTGCGTCACGATCACGATCGTGTACGCGTGGCTGAGCTCGCGCATCAGCTCCTCGATGCGCAGGGTGGCGATCGGGTCGAGGGCGGAACAGGGCTCGTCCATCAAGATCACGTCCGGCTCCACGGCGATGGCGCGGGCGATGCACATCCGCTGCTGCTGCCCGCCCGAGAGGGCCGTCCCGGGCGCGCGCAGCTTGTCCTTGACCTCGTCCCACAGCGCTGCCCGGCGCAGTGAGCGCTCGACGATCTCGTCGAGGTCGCGCCGCGCGCCGGCGAGCCGGGGACCGAAGGCCACGTTGTCGTAGATCGACTTCGGGAAGGGGTTCGGCTTCTGGAAGACCATCCCGACGCGGCGCCGTACCTCCACCGGGTCCACCGCGGGGTCGTACATGTCCTCGCCGTTGTAGCTGACCCGGCCGTCGAGGCGCGCGCCGGGGATCAGGTCATTCATGCGGTTCATGCTGCGCAGCAGCGTGGACTTGCCGCAGCCGCTGGGACCGATGAGCGCCAGGATCCGGTTGCGGGGCACGTCGAGCGAGATGCCGCGCACAGCGGTCACGTCGTCGTAGTGGATCGCGACGTTCTCGAGGCGCAACACGGCGTCCGCCGTGGCGAGCGTCTCGGGTTCGCGGGCATCCGTCGCGTCCATCACCGGCAAGGCGGCCATTTCAGCCATGCAGGCGCCTCCCCACCAGCCGCGCGACGAGGCTCAGCACCAGCACGAGCAGCATCAGCTCCAGTGCCCCCGCCCAGGCGCGCTCCTGTCCGGCGGCGAACGCCCCGCGCGCCTCGCGGAAGATGAGCAGTGGCAGGGCCGACTGGCCCTGGCCCTGGAAGTCGAGCACGACCGTCTGCGCCGCGAGGGCGGTGAGGACCAGGGGCGCCGTCTCGCCCAGCGCGCGGGCGATCGCCAGCATCGATCCGGTCACCAGCCCGGGTGCCGCCGCTGGGAGCACCACCCGCAGCACCGTTTGCCAGTGCCGCGCCCCCAGCGCGTAGCTCGCCCGCTTCAGGTCGCCGGGCACCAGCCGCAGGATCTCCTCGGACGAGCGCACCACGATCGGCAGCATGATGATGGCCAGCGACAGCGCGCCGACGAACGTGCCGAAGCCGATCTGGCGCACCAGCAGGGTATAGACGAACAGGCCGACGAAGACGCTCGGCACGCCGGTCATCACGTCGGCGAAGAACCGGACCGCTGGCGCCAGCGGCGAGCGTGGAAACTCGGTCAGGTAGATCGCGGTGGCGATTCCGGGCGGGATTGCCATGAGCGCCGCGAGGGCGCCCATGTACAGCGATCCGACCAGCCCGTGCAGGTAGCCGCCGCCCGCCGCCCGGCGCGAGAAATTGAACGTCTCGGTCAGGAAGGCGAAGTTCATGGCCGGCAGGCCGCGCGCCATGGTGACCCCGATGATCAGCAGCAGCGGCACCACGGCAGACAGCGCCGCGAACAGCAGCAGGCCGCTCACCACCCGGTCGAAGGCGCGACGCCGCCGTGCGCCGGGAGCACGGATCAGCAGCGAAGTCGTGGCCGTCATGCGACCGCCTCGCCGCTGAGATCGCCGATGCGCCGCACGATCAGGCGCGCCGCGACGTTGATCGCGATGGTGAGCGCGAAGAGCGTCACGCCCAGCGCGATCAGGGCGCGGACCGCCTCGGGAGTCGACTCCTGGAACGTGTTGACGATCTTGGCGGCGACCGTGTCCCCCGGCTGGAAGATGCTCGCGCTGATCGCTGTCCCGCCACCGATCAGCAGCGCCACCGCGATTGTTTCGCCGAGCGCACGTCCGAGCCCGAGCATGATCGCGCCGATGATGCCCGGCCGGCTGCGCGGCACGACCACCGAGCGCATCACCTCCCAACGGGTAGCGCCCACGGCATACGCCGCGTCGCGCTGGGCGTTTGGTACCGCCACGAACACCTCGCGGGCGATGGCGGTGATGATTGGCACGATCATGATCGCCAGCACGACGCCGGCGTAGAAGACGTTGAACGCGATCACCGGGCCCCCGAAGGTCGGGATGAATCCGATCCCGGCGCTGATCGACTGCGCCGCGGGCCTCAGGATGACCGGCGCGAAGAAGTGCAGCCCCCACAGCCCGTAGATGACGCTCGGGATGGCGGCCAGCAGGTCGACCAGGGCGATCAGCGGACCGCGCAGGCGCGGCGCGGCGACGTCACTCAGGAAGAGCGCGATGCCCAGCGAGACCGGGACCGCCAGCGCCAGCGCGATGGCCGAGGTCAGCAGCGTGCCGTAGAGGAAGACGCCGGCCTGGTACGTGCCGGTGATCGTGGTGCGCGACACGCCCGGGTCCCACGTCGTGCCGGTCAGGAAGCTGCCCAGCCCCTGCGAAACGAAGACCGGCAGGGCGTCCAGCGTGGTCGAGCCGATCATCAACGCCAGCACGGCCAGGACGGCGGCACCCGAGAGGGTCACCATCCAGCGGAAGGCGTTGTCGCCGCGGCTGGTCCTGGGTTTCATCCGCCGGCGTTGATCCGGTCGACGTTGGCCAGCGCCCTCGCCTGCAGCGCCTCACCGACCGGGGCGTAGTGCAGCTCCTGTGCGACCTGGTCGCCGTCCTCGAGCGCCCAGCGCAGGAAGGCCTTCAGCGCATCGGCCTTGGCCTGGTCATAGCCGCACGTGTAGGCGAGCACCCAGGTCGCCCCGGCGATCGGATAGCCAGTGCCGCCGACGTGCGCGATGTTGAAGCGCAGGTCGTCGGGGATCTGGATCCCGTCGGCCGCCGCGGTTGTCGACTCGAGGCTCGGCTCGACCGCGGTGCCGTCGGCGTTCTTGACCGATGCGACCGCCAGGCCGTTCTCGATCGCATACGACAGCTCGACGTAGCCGATGCCCCCCTCGTTCTGGGCGACGGCCGCGGCCACCCCGTCGTTGCCCTGCCCGCCGACCCCGGTCGGCCAGCTGACCTCCTTGCCCTTGCCCACGCCAGTGCGCCAGTCAGTGCTCTCGCCGTCGAGGTACGTCGTGAAGATCGAGGTCGTGCCCGATCCATCGGAGCGATGTGCCACGATGATCTGCAGGTCCGGCAGGGTCGCGCCGGTGTTCAGTGCGGCGATGGCGGGGTCGTTCCACTTCGTGATCCTGCCCAGGAAGATGCCGGCGATCGTCGCGGAGTCGAGCACCAGGCCATCGACCGCGGGCACGTTGTAGGCCATCGCCACGGCGCCGAAGACGGTGGGGATGTGCACGACATCGCAGCCGCGCGCCTTCTCCGCGGCCGTGATCTCGTCATCGGTCATGAATGCATCCGATCCGCCAAAGTCGGTGGACTGCGCGATGAACTGCTCGACCCCGCCGCCGGAGCCGATCGGCTCGTACGTGATCGAGACCCCCGGATTGGCACCCACGAACCCGCCGATCCACTCCTGGTAGACCGGGTCGGGGAAGGTCGCGCCGGCGCCCAGCAGATCGGCCTTCAAGGTCGAGCTGGCGGAAGAAGTGGTCAACGGGGACGAGCCCGTGCCCGGCGAGCCGGAGGCTGGCGCGCTCGAAGCTGAGCCGGCCGGCTGGCATGCAGCCAGGGCGAATGAGCCGATGACAAGGAGGGGCAGCGCCGTGCGTGTCGCATGTCTGCCGAGCGGCATGAATCTGTTGGTCATGCGGCCAGCCTGCGGCCGCGTCGTCAAGCCGCTGTTATTCGATGATCAACGCCGCGTTAAGGCCAAGCCTTGGTTGCTGGACGTCGCGCGACCAGTCACCTGTCGGTCTGAACCGCGCTCGTCCACTGCGTAGCGGTCGGGGCATGGCGTTGGCACGCTCTCCACGCTCGGTCCGCGGCGTTGGGCCGTCCACCGCGAGCGCCGCACCGCTCGAACGCTGATCACGCCGACGTATGTCCACTCGGAGTGGCACCCCCCGAGCGTTCCGCGCGGCACAGCCCTTCCGAGGCGACTGGCGTCCGCAACCGCGGGCAGCAATCGAGCCCGGCGATTGCTCACCGGGCTCGATTGGAAATCAGCGGAGTGGCGCCATTGGCGCACGACGACTAGCGGCGCGGGCTGAAGCAGTCGCTGCAGTAGACCGGCTTGCTGCCGGTCGGCCGGAATGGGACGAGGGCCTCGCGGCCGCAGCTCGCGCACGTCGCGCTGTGCATCTCGCGCGGGCCACGGTCGTAGCCGCCGCCGCTCGAGTAACCACCGCTCGAATAGCCGCCGCCATTGCCGTAGCTGCTCCCGCCGTTGTCGCCGCGGGAGGCCTTGCGGATTGCGCGGCAGGCCGGGCAGCGACGCGGCTCGCTGAACTGGCGATCAGCGAAGAACTGCTGCTCGCTGCCGGTGAAGACGAACTCCTGGTTGCAGTCGGCGCAGACCAGCGTCTTATCGGTGTAGGTTGATTGGTACAAAAAAGAAACTCCTTCTCGTGCGGCTCCAGCGACCTTCTCGCCGAAAACCGTGAGAGGAGTGATCGTGCGCCGCGTTATCTGCGCTCCCGCAAGGGAGCATGTCACGGCAGTCTAGCATGGATCTTCCGGGACCGATAGCCCCCAGTTCAGCGGCAGCGGTCGAGTCCGTCGCCGAACGCGAGCGCGCGACCAGCGGGGCCGGGAACGGCGACCGGCAGCCGGCCGCTGAAGCTGCCGGAAGTCAGTGCCCGCGCCAGGCCGGCCATCGACACGGCTCCGGCCCCGTACGTCGCCAGGCGCGCGTCGGCGGCAACCGGCACGGCCAGGTCATACGGCAGATCGATCGACACGACAATCAGCGGCCGGCCACTGGCGGCCAGGTCCCGGAGCAGGGCCTGCTGCGCCGCCGACTGGTCCGCGTCGTAGGTCAGCGCCACGATGCTGCCGGCCGTCGCGGCGGCCGCTACAGCAGCCTGTCGCTGCGCTGCCGTCGGGTTGAAGGCCACGGCCAGCGGGTGGGCGTTTGGCAGGCCGGCGGCGAGTGTGGTCGCCGGTCCGTCGAGACCGACCACCAGGCTGCTTCGGCTGCTGAGCGGCAGGGCCGCGGTGCAGCTGGTCAGCGTGACGGCCTGCGTCGCGGCGTCGAGGGCCAGCGCGCGATCGGCGGCGAGCGTCTGCACATCGGGGACCCGCGCCGCGGGGTGCCAGCCTGGCTGCAGCAGGCCCAGGCGCTGCTTCAGTCGCAGGACGCGCCGCACGGATGCGTCAACCCGCGTCTGGCTGAGCGTGCCGTCGCGCACCGCCGCGCCGAGGGCATCGATGACCCCGGCAGGGTCGGGCGGCATGAGCAGGATGTCGGCACCGGCCTGCAGCGCGCGGAGGGCAGCTTCCGCATCGCTGTTGACGCGGGAGCGGATGCCCTGCATCCACAGTGAGTCGGTCATGGCCACGCCGTCGAAGCCGAGATCGCCACGCAGCAGGTTGGTCAGGATCCGTGACGAGAGGGTTGCGGGCTCGTCCGGGTCGAGGGCCGGAACGAGGAGGTGGCCGGCCATCACGACGTCCACCCCGGCGCCGATGGCCGCCGCGAACGGCGGCAGGTCCACCCGATCGAGCGTCGCGCGGTCGTGGTCGATGACTGGCAGCCCGGTGTGGCTGTCGACCGTGGTGTCGCCGTGACCCGGGAAGTGCTTGGCGGCCGCACCGATCGCGGCGTCTTGCTGGTAGCCGGCGACCTGCGCCGCGGCCAGCCGGGAGACCAGGCTCGGTTCGTCGCCGAACGACCGCAGCCCGATGACCGGATTGCGCGGTTCGACATTGACGTCACTGTCCGGCGCGAGGTCGAGGTTGATACCGAGGGCGGCCAGCTCGCGGCCGGTCGCGGCGGCCACGTTGCGCGCCAACTCGGCCGACCCCGCCGCTCCGAGTGGCATTGCGCCGGGGAACATCGCCAGCGGAGCACCGATCCGGGTGACGATCCCTTCCTCCTGGTCGGTGGCGATCAGCAGCGGCACGCCGCTGTCGGCCTGCGCCGCCTGCTGCAGGCCGTCCACCAGGCCGGGGACGGCGGCCGGGTCGGTCGTGTTGTCGGTCGGCAGCTCGGAGAGCGTCGGATGGAGCGTATTGCGCGGCAGCAGGATCATGCCCCCGAGGTGGTCGCGCGTCACGAGCTGTGCGGGCGTGTCGACGCCGTAGATCTGGCGATTGGCGGCCGCCTGTGCGGTCGTGACCCTGGTGGCCGACGATCCGTAGGCGTACGGCATCAGCAGCTGCCCGATGCGCTCGTCGACCGTCATGCCGGCCAGCAGCTGCTCGACCGGGTCGGGCGTGGCGGTCGGGACCGGCGTCGCACTGAGCGGCGGGCTGGGAGTGGCCGTCATGCTCGGGGTGGCCGCAGGAGGGGTGGAAATCGGGGTGGCCGAACAGGCGGCGAGCAGGAGGGCCGTGCCGCTCAACGCGCTGATGAGCCGGTGATCCAGGATCGTGAAGGTACCTCGGCGCCAGTGTCGCACGCGTGGATGCTGCTGTCAGGACGGAGAGCGAGGGGACTGCGTTGCACCGGTCTGCCATCCTTCGCCGATGAAACAACCACGCAGCGCGCTCGTCACCGGCTCCGCCTCCGGGATCGGCCAGGCGGTCGCCGAGCGTCTGCGCGGCGATGCCTGGCGCGTGCTGGGAATCGACCTGCAGCCCGGGCTGGACGCGGACATGGTCGGCGACGCGGGCGACCAGGCGGTGCTGGCTGGCGCCCTCGAGCAGCTCGACGGGACGCTCGACGCCCTGGTCTGCTCGGCAGGACTGCCGGCGGCGGGGCCCTGGGACGACCTCGAGGCGTGGGACGAGCTGCTGCGCGTCAACCTGCGGGCGCCGTACCTGGCGATGCGCGCCGCGCTCCCGCTCCTGCGCGCATCGCGAGGGGCGGCTGTGCTGGTCGGCAGTATCGCCGGGGCCGCCGAGGGCTCGCCGCGTTCACCTGCCTACGCGGCGTCGAAGGCCGGGCTGGAGGGCCTCGCTCGCTCGATGGCGCTCATCGGCGCCCCCGAGGTGCGCGTCAACGTCGTGGCCGCCGGGGCGATCGACACGGCCTTCGATGCGGCAGCATTTCCGCCTGGCGAGCGCCCGGACGTGCCGCTCGGGCGCATGGGGCGCGCCGTGGAGATCGCCGACGTCATCGCATTCCTCGTCTCGCCGGAGGCGAGCTACGTCACCGGCGCGGTGTGGCACGCCGACGGCGGACGCACCATCCTGCCGCCGAGCGTCGCCATCCGTCGGGCGACCGAGCGTTGACATCGGTCGGGAAACGGGATTACCCTTCCGCGCACTCATGAACCACACGTGCTGGTACTACGCCTAGCGGGTACGAGGCAGACGGGCAAGTCCCGCCAGCAGAGGCACTCGTGCCCGCCGACGCAGCGGTCCGCCCGGACCGGTGCGTTTTTTGTTTCCCTCTGCCAGGACCCATTCGGCACGAGACGCCGAGCACAGCAAGAGGCGTTGACAGATGATCGTGGTGATGCGTCCGACGGCGACGCGGGACGATGTGAAGGCAGTCCGGGAGGCCATCGAGGCGCACGACCTGCAGGCCTTCGTCAGCGTCGGCGAGGAGCGGACGGTGATCGGCGTGGTCGGCGCCGAGGTGGAGCGTGCGGCGCACCTGGGAACCTTCCCCGGCGTCGAGCAGGTCATCCGGGTCACCCAGCCGTACAAGCTGGCAAGCATCGAGCATCATCCGGAGCGCACCCGGGTTCGGGTGCGTGACGTCGACGTCGGTGGCGGAGGCGAGCTGCAGGTGGTCGCCGGCCCGTGCGCGGTGGAATCCGCCGACCAGCTGCTGAGCACGGCCCGCGCGGCGCGTCGCGAGGGCGCGACCCTGCTGCGTGGCGGCGCCTTCAAGCCGCGCACCTCGCCGTACGCCTTCCAGGGTCTCGGGCTCCGCCGCCCTGGAGCTGTTGGCGCACGCCCGCGACGAGACCGGCCTGCCGGTCATCAGCGAGGTGACCGATCCGGCGCAGGTCGAGATCTTCGCCCGCTACGTCGATGTGCTGCAGGTCGGCAGCCGCAACATGCACAACTTCGTGCTGCTGCGCGCCGTGGGCCACAGCCGGCTGCCGGTGCTGCTCAAGCGCGGCTTCGGCGCGACCATCGAGGAGTGGCTGCTGGCGGCCGAGTACGTCCTGTCCTCCGGCAACCCAAACGTGATCCTTTGCGAACGTGGCATCCGCACGTTCGAGACGGCCACACGCAACACGCTCGACCTGTCGGCCGTGCCGGTGCTGCGCCAGCGCACCCACCTGCCGATCATGGTCGACCCCTCGCACGGCACCGGCCAGCGAGCCCTGGTCGGACCGATGGCGCTCGCCGGCGCTGCCGTCGGAGCGGATGGCCTGCTCATCGAGGTGCATCCCCATCCCACCCAGGCCAAATCCGATGGCGACCAGTCGCTCTCGTTCGAGGAGTTCGGCGAGCTCATGGACGAGCTGCGACGACTGCAGTTCGTGCGCATTCCCGAGCGACCGATGCCATCCCCGGCGCCGCCATCCGGCGACGTCGTGGCGCTGCGCGAGACGATCGATTCGCTGGACCACCGGATCGCGGCGCTGCTGCAGGAACGGGCCGCGGCGGCGCTCGCCGTCCAGCAGGCCCGTGGCAATGGCACGCACGGCCACGACGTGCGGCGCGAGCACGAGCTGCTGGTCCGCGCGGCCGCCGGCGACGGCGTGATGACGGTCGAGGAGATGTCGGCGGTCTTCGGCTCGATCCTGCGCGCTTCGCGCTCCGTGCAGCGGCGCCACGCATCGGAGGTGCACCCGTGATGTCTTCGAGCATGGCCGCCGGGGTCGCGGCTTCCGCCAGTTACCCTGCTGATGGGTGGCTGGCGGCCGATGACGGCTGCGACCCGCCATGTCGAGCGGGAACGACCCGCCTGCTGAGTGGATTGGCACGATTGCGGGTGCTCCCGTCGCCGTTCACCCATGCCGCGGGTATCTGGCGGTGAAGCGCGTGGTGAGCCGGGCTCCGGCGCTGCGCGGGGTGATCCGCGTGCCGTCGGACAAGTCGATCGGGCATCGGGCGTTGATGGCTGCGGCCATCGCCGACGGCGAGTCGCAGGTGCGAATCCACGGCGCCGGCGCCGACATCGAGAGCACGCGGCGCTGCCTGGCGACGCTCGAAACCGGCGCTCCGCTCGATTGCGGCAACTCGGGTACGACCATGCGGCTGTTGGCCGGGCTCCTGGCCGGGCACGGCATCGCCGCGGTGCTCGATGGCGACGGCTCGCTGCGGCGACGGCCGATGGAGCGCATTGCAGCGCCGCTGCGAGCCATGGGCGCCGACGTGACGACGACCGACGGTCACGCACCTATCCGCGTCGTGCCGGCAGGGCTGCGGGCGACGCAGCATCGGCTCGAGATTGCCAGCGCGCAGGTGCTCGGGGCGATCTGCCTCGCCGCGCTGGGCGCCGAGGGCGAAACGACCATCGAGCTGCCCGGACCGACGCGCGACCACACCGAGCGGCTGCTTGCCTGGCTGGGCGTGGGCATCCGCCGCGACGAGCGTGTGACAACGGTCCACGGCCCGGCACGCCCCCGAGCCTTCAGCCTGGACGTTGCCGGCGACCCGTCGAGCGCCGCCGCCTGGGTCGTCGCCGCGACGCTTCACCCGGACGCGGAGCTGCGGCTGGTCGACGTCTGCCTCAACCGGACGCGCCTGAGGTACGTGGACGTCCTGCGGCGTATGGGCGCCGACGTCGTGGTGTGCGAGGAGCGGGACGACGGCCCCGAGCGCGTGGGCGATCTCGTGGTGCGCAGCGCGCCACGGCTCGAGGCGGTCAGCCTGGCTGGTGACGAGGTCCCGGCCGCTCATCGACGAGCTGCCGTTGCTGGCGGTCGCCATGGCCGCCGCCGAGGGCGAGTCCGAGCTGCGCGACGCGCGCGAGCTGCGGGTCAAGGAAACGGATCGCATCTCGGCGGTCGTCGCCGGCCTGTCGCGCGTCGGCGCCACGGTTGAGGAGCGACCGGATGGTTGGCGGGTGTCGCGTGGGACGTCGCGCGACGCCGACATTGCCACGGACCACGACCACCGGATTGCGATCGCCTTCGCGATCGCGGCGCTCACCGGTGTCGGAGGAACAGTGCGGATTGATGACGCGGAGAGCGCATCGGTCTCCTATCCGTCCTTCTGGGACGATCTCGAAACACTGGCGGCGGTGCCGGCGTGAGGCGGCTGCGACTGCTGACCGCGGGAGAATCACACGGCCCGGGACTCGTCGGCGTGCTCGAAGGATTGCCCGCCGGGTTGCGCATCTCGACCGCCGGCGTCAACCGCGACCTCCAGCGGCGCCAGCACGGTTACGGCAGCGGGCGGCGGATGCAGATCGAGCGCGACCGCGTGCAGTGGATGGCGGGGCTGCGCTATGGCCACACGCTCGGCTCGCCGCTGGGCTTCATGGTCGAGAACCGCGACTGGCAGAACTGGACCGATCGCATGGCGGTCGAGGTGGTGCCGGCGGAGCGGCGGCCGAAGCCGATCACCCGTGCTCGTCCCGGTCACGCCGATCTCGCCGGCGCTATCAAGTACGACACCGATGACATGCGCGACGTGCTCGAGCGCGCATCAGCTCGCTCGACGGCTGCGCGTGCGGTGGCGGGCGCGGTCGCACGGCAGCTGCTTCGTCTGGTCGGCGTCCGGGTCTGGAGCTTCGTCGACCAGCTGGGTTCGGTGCGTGCCTTCCCGGATGCCGCGACGGCGCTCGAATGCGTACCCGAAGGCTGGTGGCGCGATGACCTGCGCGCGCCGAGCCCGCTGCGCTGCCCGGATCCGGAGGCCGAGGGCCGCATGCTGGACGAGATCGAGGCGGTCAAGGAGGCCGGCGACTCGATCGGCGGCTCGTTCGTCGTCGTCGTGGATGGGCTGCCGATTGGGCTGGGCTCGGACGCGGAGTGGGACACGCGGTTGGATGGTGCGCTGGCCGCCGCGGTGATGGCCATCCCTGCGGTCAAGGGCGTCGAGATCGGACTCGGCTTCGGCGTGGTGGAGCGGCGGGGCAGCGAGGTGCACGACGTCGTCCTGCCCGGCGGTCCTGGCTGGCGGCGACGCACGAACAACGCAGGTGGGATCGAGGGCGGCATGAGCAACGGCGCCCCGGTCGTGGTGCGTGCGGCTGTGAAGCCGGTCGCCACGTTGCGGCGCTCGCTGCCCAGCGTCGACCTGGTCAGCGGGGCGCTGGAGCGGGCGCACATCGAGCGCTCGGACGTGGCGATCCTGCCGCGCGCCGCGATCGTGGGTGAGTCGATGGTGGCGCTCATCCTGGCGGACGAGCTGCTCGCCACGTTCGGCGGCGACACGTTGGGCGACGTGCGGGCGGCGGTGGCGCGTCGCCGTCGCCGCTCAGGCGGCCCCCAGGGCAGGGCGTGAGCGGCCGCGTGTTGCTGCTCGGCCAGCACATCGGCTACTCGGCGTCGCCGGCCATCCAGAACGCGGCGTTCGAGGCGTTTCGGCTCGCCCTGCGCTACGAGCTCGCCGACGTGCCGTCCGAGGCCCTTCCCGCGGCAGTCAACGGACTCCGCAACGAGGCGGGTGCCAACGTGACCCAGCCGCACAAGGTCGCGGCCATGGCGCTGGTCGATGAGCTGGCAGCCGATGCCGAGCGTGCCGGCGCACTCAACACCATCGTTCCCGACGAGGGCCGCCTGATCGGCCACAACACGGACCTCCCCGCCATCGCCGCCGAGCTGGCCGCCCTCGCGCCGGATGCTCGACGCGCCGTCGTCCTGGGGGCAGGCGGCGCCTCGCGCGCCATCGTGGTTGCCCTGGCCGACGCCGGCGCATCGGCCACCGTCGTCACGCGTGCGCAGTGGGCTGAGCTGCGCGACGCGCTGCGCGACGCGGATCTGCTCGTCAACGCCACCCCGATCGGCACCGGGTCGGATACCTCGCCGGTCCCTGCAGGCCTTCTGCGACCCGACCTGGCGGTGCTCGACCTGGTGTATCGACCGAGCCCGACGCGCCTGGTGCGCGAGGCACGCAATGTCGGCGCGCGGGCAACCGACGGCGGCGGTGTCCTGCTTCGACAGGCGGCGCTCAGCTTCACGCTGTGGACCGGCCGTGAAGCCCCCATGGGACCGATGCGCTCCGCGCTGCAGGCGGAGCTGGCGCATGGCTGAAGGTGTCGTGCTGGTCGGCCTGTCCGGCAGCGGCAAGACGACGCTCGCTCGCGACCTGGCGGCGCGCCTTGGCCGACCACTGGCCGACACCGATGAGCTTGTTCGGCAGCGCACCGGGCGGCACGCCGGCCGAGCTGATCCGCGACGGATGGCGAGGCGGCGTTCCGCGCGCACGAAGCCGCGGTCGTGGCCGATCTGCCGGCGGGCGCCGTGGTGGCCACCGGCGGCGGCGCGATCGAGGATCCGATCAATCGCTGGCGGCTGTGGCATTACGGCCGCGTGGTGTGGCTCGACGCGCCGCTCGAGATGCTCGCTCAGCGGATCGCCGGTAGCGAGCCTCGTCCGATGCTCGGCGACGACGCGTCGGCAGGCCTGCAGCGCCTGGCCGAACGGCGAGCGCCGTTCTATCGAGCGGCGGACGTGCACCTCGACACATCCGAGCCGAATGCGCTCGACCGCATCTGCGATCTCCTGGCGCAGCCCGCGCCGGCCGGCCGTCGCCTGTTCGACGCCGAGGTCGCGCGCCACCATCCGATGGGTCCCGCGACCGCCCGCGTGATCTATGGCGTGGCGCCACCGCTTCCCGAGCTGGAGGGCACGCCGTCGGTGATCGTCGATCGGCGGGTGGCGAACCTGGCGCCGCCCGGACGTCGCCTGGAGATCGCCGCCGGTGAACGCTCGAAGCGGCTGCGCAACCTGGAACGGATCCTCGACTGGCTCAGCGAGGTGCGCCACGAGCGCGGCGATCCACTGGTCGCGGTTGGCGGCGGCACCACCGGCGACGTGGTCGGGCTGGCCGCGGCGCTGTTCGCCCGCGGCGCGCCGTGGGTCAACCTGCCGACGACCTGGCTGGCACAGGCCGATGCGGCGCTTGGCGGCAAGGTGGCGGTCGATCTGACCGGTGCCAAGAACGCGGTCGGTGCCTTCTGGCCGCCTGTCGCGGTCGTGGCGGACATTCAGGCGCTGCGCACGCTGTCGCGCGACCAGCTGCGCGACGGGCTGGCCGAGGCGATCAAGGCGGCGATGATCGGCGACCCGGTGCTGTGGGAGCTCCTCGAGCAGCGGGGCAATGCGGCGCTGGGCGGCGACGAGGAGGCGCGCTACGCGATCACCGAGCGCGCGGCGCGGGTGAAGCTCGACATCGTGCAGCGCGACCCGTTCGAGGACGGCGAGCGCCGTCAGCTGAACCTCGGCCACACGCTCGGTCACGCGCTGGAGGTCGAGAGCCGCTACCGCCTGTCCCACGGTGCGGCGGTCGCCCTCGGCCTGCGAGCGGTCACGGCCATGGCGGTTGCCCGGGGTGCCGATGCGGGGCTGCCCGAGCGCCTGGACCACCTGCTCATCGGCCTCGGCCTCAACCTGCAGCGCGACTTCGACGCATCGGTCGTTCGTTCGTCGCTGGAGACCGATAAGAAGCGGTCGGAAGGGCGACAGCGCTGGCTGCTGCCGATGAGCATCGGCCAGGTGGAGGAGGTGGACGACGTGTCCGACGCGGAGCTGGAGGCCGCCATGCGGCGCATCGGACCGTGAGGATCCTCGTCCTGAACGGGCCGAACCTGGGCATCCTGGGGCGCCGGCAGCCGGAGATCTACGGCACCACGACGCTCGACGAGATCGTCGCCGCGCTGCGGGAGCGGGCGGGCGAGCACGAGGTGCTGCACCTGCAGTCGAACCACGAGGGGGCGCTGATCGACCGGCTGGAACAGGTTGACTACGACGCGGTGATCATCAATCCGGGGGCGCTGGCGCACACCAGCCACGCGCTCCACGACGCACTGGTGGCGTGTGGGCGGCCGGTGGTCGAGGTGCACATCAGCGACACGTCGGCGCGCGAGCCGTGGCGGCGGGTATCGGTGACCGCGCCGGCCTGTGTTGCGCAGGTCGCGGGTCACGGCTGGCGAGGCTACCTCGAGGCGCTGGATCTGCTTATCGCTCGCCTCTAGCGGGTGCTCCCTTGGCGATCGCCGTTTGCAGCATCTGGCGCTAACGGCCATCGGGCGACCCCCCGATGGCCGGTTTTGCGGTTATCCATCGCTCGCGGCCAGCGGACTGCCCTTGAAGCGGCTCCGTGGCTGGATCGATGGCGGATACAGCCACATGTTGCAAGCTCAACCCCTGGACGACCCACCCGCGTCATCTTGACCGGCAATTCGGCCGGCATTAGCATGGCCACACGATGGTTGCCTCAACATTGGGCCCGCTGCCCCTTGCCCGCCTCTTCCCGGCGCGGGTCATCGCGCGTGCGACCGGCGCCGACGTGCGGACCGCCGAGCGCTGGCGAGCCGGCCAGTCCCCCCAGCGGCGCTACCGTGAGCGCATGCACGAGCTCCAGGCGGTGCTCGACACCCTCGGCCGTGGCATGACGCCACAAGCCAAGCAGGCCTGGCTCGAGGCGCCCAGCGCGTTCGTCGGCTGGAAGCGGCCGATCGACCGACTGGCGGCGGGCGACTTCGAGCGCGTGCGCGCTGCTGCCGAGTCGTACATCGTCGGAGACTTCGCCTGACGCGTCCGGTGCGGCCGCCGAGCGACCTCCTGAGCCGATTTTCTGGGCGCGTCTACCGCCAGACCGGCGTCGACATCCCGGCCTTTCCGCCTGACCGGCCGGCGTCAGCATCGGCCCGATACCACCGCGCCGGCGAGTCGTGGCCGCTCTACGCAGCACTCGACGCGCCGACCGTTTGGGCCGAGTGGAGCGTTGTGACGCGCGGCGCAATCCGTCCAGAGGACGAGACGCGATGCCTGTGGGAGCTCGACGTCAACGATCTCCCGGTGCTCGACCTGCGGGTTCCCGACGTGCGCGAGGCAATGGGCGTCAGCGAGGAGGAGTTGACGGGACCGCGAGAACGTGCCCAACAGCTTGGCCGACGCGCACGGCGCATGGGAGCGCTGGGTATCGTTGCTCCGTCGGCCGCGCACCGCGGCCACTGGTCGCTCGTGGTCTTCCGCGGGGGTTTTCAGGCGGTCATGCCGGTCGGATCGCGCGAGCAGCATCCCGAGCCGCTGGAAGGACGCTCAACGCCAGCCGGCCCAGCCCTCGACGGTGGTCGCGCGCGGCTGTCTTGAGGGCTGGGCGAGCCTGATTCCCAACCCGGCGATGCGCGCCGCCAACTCGCGCAGACCGTCCAGGTCGAGAGATTGGGGGCCGTCGGAGAGCGCGCGGTCCGGATCGGGGTGGACCTCGATGATGACCCCTTTCAGGCCGGCAGCCAGCGCTGCCAGCGCCATCGGAATCACGAGGTCGCGGCGGCCGGTCGCGTGCGACGGATCGGCGATGACCGGCAGGTGCGTCATGGAGCCCACGGCCACCGCACCAGCGAGATCCAGGATGTTGCGCGTGTGCGGGTCGAAATGACGCAGGCCGCGCTCGCACAGCACGACGCCTGAGGCGCCGGTGGCGATCAGGTACTCCGCCGCCAGCAGCCACTCGTCGAGCGTTGCGCCAAGACCGCGCTTCAGCAGCACCGGCTTGCGGGCCGCTCCAACGGCGGCGAGCAACGAGAAGTTCTGCATGTTTCGCGCGCCGACCTGCAGCATGTCGGCGTACTCGGCCACCAGCTCGACCTGCTCCGGCGCCAGGACCTCGGTGGCGACCGGCAGCCCCGTCTCGGCGCGCGCCTCGGCCAGTAGGCGGAGGCCCTCCGGTCCCAGCCCCTGGAACGCGTATGGCGAGGTGCGGGGCTTGAAGGCGCCGCCCCGCAGCAGCCCGGCCCCGACCGAGGCAGCGGCCGAGGCAACCGCCAGCAGCTGCTCCCGCGACTCGACGGCGCATGGGCCTGCGGCCAGTACCGGTCCGCCGCCGCCGAACGAGGTCGGCCCAACCGAGACGACGGAAGGCGACGGGCGGAAGAAACGCGACGCCAACGGCGCGGGACCTGGATCGCGGATCAACCGCGTCGACGTCTTCGCGAGCCTCGATCGCGGCCGCCAGCTCCTCGCGAGCAGCGGGCGACAGCGCGCCGACCAGCGCCAGCCGCGAGGCGAGCCGCCTCCGAATCGGCGACGCATCGAACGCCGGAACGCCGGGCCAGGTCGCGAACCGGCCCGAAGGCGGACGGCGACGCCAGGACGACGATCATCCAGGCACGCACCGGAATGCGGGCGAGGAAGGCGCCGACCAGGGCGGCGCCGTCATCGGTCAGGATCGACTCGGGGTGGAACTGGAAGCCCTCGACCGGGTGTGACCGATGCGCCACGCCCATCACCAGCCCGTCCGGCGACCAGGCCGTGACCTCCAGCTCGGGCGGCAGCGAGGCGCGGTCGATGGCCAGCGAGTGGTAGCGGGCGGCGGAGATGGGCGACGGCAGGTCGCGGAACGAGCCGCGCGCCGAGTGGAAGACCGCCGAGCGCTTGCCGTGCACCGGCGGCACGCGGACGACGCGTGCCCCGTAGGCCACGCCGATCGCCTGATGCCCCAGGCACACGCCCAGGATCGGGGTGCTCGGGCCCAGCTCGCGCACGAGCTCGACGCTGATTCCGGCCCTTTCCGGCACCGACGGGCCGGGCGAGATGACGATGGCGTCGGGATGCTGCGCGGCCACCTCGGCGACGCTGACCTCGTCGTTGCGCGCGACGGTGACATCGGCCTGCAGGTGGCCCAGCAGCTGGACGAGGTTGTAGGTGAACGAGTCGTAGTTGTCGAGCAGGAAGACCGATGCGCGGCTCATGCCCCTCCTCCGACCGCCACGAGGGTTGCCTGGGCCTTGGCCGCCACCTCGGCGCTCTCGCGGCGCGGCGCCGAGTCGGCGACGATGCCGGCGCCGGCCTGCACGTGGGCCATGCCGTCTCGCAGCAGGACGCTGCGGATGGTGATCGCCGCCTCGATGTCGGTCGACGAGAAGAAGCCGATGGCGCCGCCGTACGGGCCGCGCTTCTCGCCCTCGAGGTCGGCGATGGCCTGCATGGCGCGCACCTTGGGCGCGCCGCTGACCGTGCCGGCGGGAAAGGCGGCCCGGAGCGCGTCGAAGGCGTCCAGCTCCGGCCGGAGCCGACCGCGCACCTCGGAGACGAGGTGCATGACGTGCGAGTAGCGCTCGACGGCGCGCAGCGTCGGCACTTCGACCGAAGCCGCCACCGACACGCGGCCGACGTCGTTGCGGGCAAGGTCGACCAGCATGGCGTGCTCGGCGAGCTCCTTCGGGTCGTGCTGCAGCTCACGTTCCAGGCGGGCGTCCTCGCTCGGATCCTCGGCGCGCGGCCGGGTGCCGGCGATTGGTCGGGTCACCACTTCGCCGTCGCGCACCCGGACGAGGAGCTCGGGTGAGGCCCCGATCAGCGCCGTACGGGGCGCCACGTCCGACAGGTCGAGGTAGAAGAGGTAGGGCGACGGGTTGATGCGGCGCAGCGAGCGGTAGATGTCGAAGGCACCGCGCTGCGTCGGAATGCTGAAGCGTCGAGCCAGGACCGCCTGAAGCATCTCGCCGGCATGGATCTCCTCGACCAGCTGCCCAACGTTGCGTTCGTAGCGCTCCCGTGCCGCCGCATCGTCCGGCGGCGCCTCGCCGGCCAATGGCGGCATTGGCCGCGGCGCCTCGTCGGGGCTCGGCCGGCCCAGTGTCTCGGCGAGGTCCTGGAGCCGTATGGCCACGTGCGGCGTTTCCAGTGCAGCCAGGCGCATCACCTGTGCGAGGTGGTCGAAGATGATCACCGCCTCCGGAATGTGCAGCACGGCGTCCGGCATGCCCAGCGGATCGGCGGACGGCGTCGGGACGCGCTCCCAGCGTGCCGCGGCCTCGTACCCCAGGTAGCCCACGCCGGATGCCAGCGGAAACGGCAGGTCGCCGCGACCGGCGGCCTGCCGCGGCAGGACGGCGCGCAACGCCTCGAGCGGGTCGTCGGCGGCGAAGTCCCGGCCGTCGATCGTGGCCGTTTCGCCTCGCACCACCAGGGTCCTGCCGCGGACGCCCACGATCGAGTGGCGGCCGTAGCGCACGCCGCCCTCGACGCTCTCCAGCAGGAAGGCGCAGCGATCACCCAGGCGCAGTGCGGCAGCGACCGGCGTCAGCGTATCGGCCGCCAGCTCCAGGGTCGCAATGCCGGGTGTCGTGTCCGCGAGCGTCATTTCATCCTTGCAGGTACCGCAACGCCTCCATCCATACAAAGGGACGGAGGCGTTCTTCCGCGGTGCCACCCTGGTTCGAGTCCGTTGCTGCGGGCTCGCGCTCGGTTCGACCGCTGCTAACGTCCGGTCAGTTCGTCGCCGCCTACTGCCAGCGTGGTTGGCGCCGGGTTCGGAGCGAGGCTCGCGGGTCCAGTTCATCGGATCGGGCCACGCCGGCTTCCACCCTCCCGGCTCGCTCGTGGGGCCCGCCAACCGACTAATCGTCCCGGTCAACGCCTGTCGTGTTCGATTGAGCGCGCATCATGGGCCGATGCTCCGGTGACGTCAACTGGCGCCGCCGCAGCTTGAGCTGGGCGGGGAGTCAAACGAGTGGGACGCGCGCGCTGTCGTGCGTTTCACGCGCCAGGCGACTGAAACCGACCGGTTTGCAGCCGAGTAACGCTCAATCGCGCTGATCTGAGTCCTGTGGCGCATGAGCGGCAGGTGAGCCTGCGGGTGTCACTCGTTTCAGTCGCCGAGCGACTCAGCGGCCGCGGGTTTGGCTCCGGCACGAGTCAGGCTCCGCGGGCGTCACGCATCGGTCTGGAACAAGAACCAACGCGAGGGCGTCTACGCAGGGCATCACCATCCAACGGAGTTCGCTACCAATGCCCGTTCGTTTCGCCCTGACCTGGCTGCTTGGTGTCAACCTCATCCTTACCGGCTGCAGCGCGCTCGCGGCCACGACCGCCAGCCCCAGCGCAGCCCCCACGCTGCCAGCGACCGCCGGCTCGGCGACGCCCGCGAGCGACCCGACGATGTCGGTCCCCTCCATGCCACCCGACAAGGACGGCCCGAACGACCTGACCGGCTTCGACTGCACCGCCGCGCTGCAGTTCCGGGTGGCGGGCTCGGACGCCGCAGGTCCCATCAGCCTCGTCGACGTGCGGATCGGCGGACATGACCGGTTCGACAGGATCGTCTTCGAGACCGATGGAGCTGGCGCGTACGACATCGAACGGGGGGTGCCACCGTTCTACCAGGACGGGTCGGGCCGAGAGCTGTCGATTCCCGGCGAGAGCTTCTTCCGTGTCCGGCTGCCAGGAACGACCAAACAACTGCCGGACGGGTCGATCTCCTACGACGGACCAACGTCGCTCGCCCCGACGGGGCTCGCCGAGGTTGTCAGCGTCCAGCAGGGCGGCGACTTCGAGGCGGTAAGCACGTGGTACGTCGGCGTTCGTGGTCCCGGCGCCTGCATGCGCGTCACCACGCTCGAGGAGCCCAACCGGCTGGTCATCGACATCGCGCAGCTGGCGCCGAGCTAGGGAGCGGTCGCGGGCGGCCCGCTTTGAGTCGTGCAGCGCATCAACCGACCGGAATGGGCGAGCTGTCGTGCACTTGATGCGCCAGCTGACTGAAACCGACCGGTTTGCAGGCGAGTAACCCCCGATCGCGCTGATCTGAGTCGCCTGGCGCATGGATCGCACGTGAGCCTGCGGCTGTCACTCGTTTCATCGCCTGGCGACTCACGGCGAGCCAGGCGACTCACCGCGACTCACCGCGACTCACCGCGAGCCAGGCGACTCACCGCGACTGGGCGCCGGCCAAGCGCGCCTATGCCTCCATCCGCAGCTCTTCGAGGTCCAGCTCGCGCTCCAGGCGGCGCAGCACGTCGTCATTGATCTCGCCGATATCCCGCAGGTGGATGACGGCAAGACGCTCGGCCTCGATCACCTCGTGGCGGATCTGCCGGTGCTCGATCAGTTCCTGGTCGGCTTCCTCGTCGTTCGGATCGGCATGCTCATGCTCCGTTCGGTGCTCGTAGCGCTGCCTCAGCTGGTCGACCAGTGGGATGTGGTCCGGCCACTCCTCGCGCAGGCCGATGAGCCGGCTCAACGCCGCTTCGGTGGCGAACTGGCGTGCATGCGTCTCCTCGCCACCACGCTCGGCGTCGCCGGATAGGCCGAGCCGGCGGACCAGCAGCGGCAGCGTGAGACCCTGTCCCACGAGCGTCACCAGGATGACCGAGAAGGCGGCGAAGATGATGAGCTCCCGACCCGGGAAGGGCGGCACGGCGGGCAGCGCCAGGGCCGCGGCCAGCGAGACGGAGCCCCGCATGCCCGCCCACGAGAGGACCAGCAGGCCTTCCCACCCCGGATAGCTTTGGCCGTTGTGCCTTCGTGCCAGCCACGCTGCGCCGTAGGAGCTGATGAAGATCCAGGCCATCCGAACGGCGACAACCGTCGCGGCGGCAGCGGCACCAACGATCAGGAACTGCGACAGCGAGTGGGCGCTGGAATCGGCGATGGCCGGCAGCTGCAGGCCGATGAGCACGAAGACAAACGCATTGATCAGGAAGATGACCATCTGCCAGACCGATGTCGCCAGCACGCGCGACTGCGAGCTGAGAATGGTGGGCGCGGCGCGCCCGAGCATGAGCCCCGCAATCACGCAGGCGAGCACGCCGGAGACGCCGAGCTGCTCGGCGGGCAGATAGGCCGCGAACGGTGCGATGAGGCTGACAGTGGTCTCGACCGGAGCGTCATTGAGGCGGTTGACCACGCGGGTGATCACCCAGCCGGCGACCAGTCCGATGACGATGCCGCCGACGAGCGTGACGAGCAGCTTCAGCGCGGCATCGCCGAGCCCGAACGAGGTGCCGACGGCTGCGGCGACGGCGACGCGATAGGCGGTCAGCGCCGTGGCGTCATTCACCAGGCTCTCGCCTTCCAGGATGATCACCGCGCGCCGCGGCAGCCCGACCCGCTGGGCGATCGCCGTCGCCGAGATGGCGTCGGGCGGTGAGACGATCGCGCCCAGGGCAAAGGCTGCGGGCCAGCCGATCTCGGGTACCAGCCAGTGCGCAACGACCGCCACGCCAGCCATCGTGATCAGGACGAGCACGAAGGCAAGCTGGCCGATCTGCTTGATGTTCGCCTGCAGGTCGCGAAATGAGGTGGTGTACGCCGCCGAGAACAGGATCGGCGGCAGGAAGATGAGCAGAACCAGGTCCGGTGTCAGCACGATGCGCGGCAGCCCGGGAATGAACCCGAGCAGCAGGCCGCCCACGACCATCGGGATCGCGTACGGGACGCCCAGCCGGCGAGCGACCGTGGCGATCAGTGCGACGACCACCAGCAGCTCCAGGAAGAGCTCAATCTCCCTCACGCCGAAAGGGTAGCGGGGCGAAGTCGAGCCGCGTGCTACGGTCCGCGCGATGTCGATCGAGCCGCGGGCCACCTACCGGCTGCAACTTCGGGCGGAGTTCCGCTTCGCCGAGGCTGCCGCGCTGGTCCCGTACCTGGCCGACCTCGGGATCAGCCACCTCTACAGCTCCCCGGTGCTTCAGGCCGTCGCGGGCAGCACGCACGGCTACGACGTCGTGGATCACGCGGCGATCAGTGCCGAGCTGGGCGGCGCGGCAGGCTTCGCGACGCTCGTCGAGGCACTGCATGCACACGGCATGGGACTGCTGCTCGACATCGTGCCGAACCACATGGCGATCGGGGTTCCACAGAACCGCTGGTGGTGGGACGTCCTGAAGCACGGACAAGGGAGTCGCCACGCGCGGGCGTTCGACGTCGACTGGCAGCCGGCCGAGCCGCGCCTGACCGGCAAGATCCTCCTGCCGGTGCTGCCCGACCACTACGGCCGGGTCCTGGAGTGCGGGGGGCTGCAGCTCGTCTCGGAGGGTGGCGAGCTGCAGGTCGCGCATGAAGCCGCGCGATTCCCGATCGACCCGGCCACCGTTCCGTGGTCAGCCGACGAAGGCGGGGTCGCGCAGCGGGTGGCAGCCATCAATGCGGATCCGGAGGCGCTCGACGCGCTCATCGGGCGGCAGCACTGGCGCCTGGCGCGCCGGACCGCCTCGGCGAGCGACCTCGGCTACCGCCGCTTCTTCGATGTCGACACGCTCATCGGTCTGCGGGTGGAAGATGCCGACGTCTACCAGGCGACCCACGCGCTGATCCTGGACCAGATTGCGGCCGGCGCGGTCGACGGGCTGCGCGTGGATCATCCGGACGGCATGCGCGATCCGACCGGCTATTTCGAGCGGCTGCGCGCCGATGTGCCGCATGCCTGGCTGCTGGCCGAGAAGATCCTGGCGACTGGCGAAGCGTTGCCGGAGGCCTGGCCGATCGAGGGAACGACCGGCTACGACTTCGCCAACCTGGCGCTCGGCCTCTTTGTGGACCCGGCCGGCGAGACGCCACTCACCGAGCTGTACACGTCATTCACCGGCGAGACGGCGTCGTGGGGTGAGGTCGCGCGGACGTCGAAGCTGCAGGTCCTGCACGATCGGCTGGGCAGCGACCTCAACCGGCTGGCCGCCCGATTCCTCGCCGTCTGCGAGTCGGACCGGCGGCATCGTGACTTCACGCGGCACGAGCTGCGCGAGGCGCTCACCGAGGTGCTTGCCTCGTTCGACGTGTATCGGACCTACGCCAGGGCGGAGGTCCACGAATTGACCGATGCCGATGCGCGGCGCATCCGCGCGGCTGTGGCACAGGCCTGCGGGCATCGGCCCGACCTGGATCCCGGGCTCTTCGGCTTCCTCGAGGAGATCCTGACCCTGCGGTCCGGCGGCGAGCGCGGCGGCGACCTGGCGATGCGCTTCCAGCAGCTCAGCGACCCGGCGATGGCCAAGGGCGTCGAGGACACCGCCTTCTACCGATACCACCGGCTCGTGGCGCTCAACGAGGTCGGCGGCGATCCGGGGCGCTTCGGACGGTCGGTCGCCGAGTTCCATGCCTGGTGCTCGGCGGCGTCGCGCCGGACGATGCTGGCGGGGACCACCCACGACACGAAGCGCGGCGAGGACGTTCGGGCGCGGCTGGCGCTCCTGTCGCAGCTCCCCGTCGAATGGGGCGCGGCGGTGGCGCGCTGGTCGGCGCTGGCCGAACGTCACCGCACCGACGCTCTGCCCGACCGCAACGTCGAGTACCTGCTCTACCAGACGCTCGTCGGCGCCTGGCCCATCTCCGTCGAGCGGGCCGTGGCCTACATGCGCAAGGCGGCGCACGAGGCGAAGCGCTACACGACCTGGACCGCGCCGAACGCCCGCTACGACGCGGCGCTGGAGGCGTTCGTTCGCGGCGTCCTGCGAGATGCCGCGTTCGCCGCCGAGGTCGCCGCATTCGTGGACACGTTGGAGGACGCGGCACGCCGGACCTCGCTGGCACTCCTGCTGCTGCGGCTCACCGCCGCAGGCGTGCCGGACATCTACCAGGGCAGCGAGCTGTGGGAGCGGTCGCTGGTCGACCCGGACAACCGCCGGCCCGTCGACTTCGGCGCACGTCGCCGGCTGCTGGACGAGGTCGGGCCCATGACCGCGGCCGAGGCCTGGCAGCGCGCGGGCGACGGCCTCGCCAAGCTGTGGCTGCTTCGGCGCGTCCTCGCGTTGCGCAACCAACGGCCCGAGGCCTTCGCCGGCTCGTACCAGCCGCTGACCGTCGAGGGCGCGAGGGGCGATCGAGTCGTCGCCTTCCTGCGCAGTCGCTCGCTGGCCGTTGTCGCGCCGCGCCTGGCGGCCGGACTCTCGTCGTGGGGCGACACCACGCTGCAGCTCCCGGCGGGAGCCTGGCACGACCTGCTGCAGGAGCGCCAGGTCGCGCGCGGCGTGCCGCTGGCCGAGCTGCTGGCCGCGTTTCCGGTCGCGCTGCTCGAGCGCCGATGAGCGATGGCGCCGCCTCCGAGTGGGGCCTCGTCCGCGGGTTCCTGAGCACCACCGGTGAGTGGCGCGCGGTCGCGCCTGACGTCGAGCGCGGGATCCTCGAAGCGATGCAGGTGGAGCCGCGCGAGCCGCGTCCGACGTCCCCGGTGCGCCTCGTGGTGGCCGGCGATCCGCTTCGCGACGTCGGCGAGCTGGTCCTCGAGGACGGCACCGCGCTGGGCGTGCTCGACCGACTGCCGGCCGACCTGCCGTACGGCTACCACCGGCTGATCGGCGACGACCGCGAACTGCTGCTCATCGCGGCACCGCCGACATGCCCGCTGCCCGAGGAGCGCGCCTGGGGCTGGACCGCGCAGCTGTATGCCGTCCGCTCGGCAGGGAGCTGGGGCATCGGAGATCTCGTCGACCTGCGGGAGCTGGCGCGCTGGTCGCGCACGCTCGGCGCGGGGTTCTGCATCATGAACCCGCTGCACGCGGTGGCGCCCGGCCCGACGCCGGAGCCGAGCCCGTACTTCCCGAGCTCGCGGCGCTTCCGCAATCCGATCTACCTGCGACCGGAGGCGGTTCACGGCGCCGGTGACGAGGTGCGCCGCCTGGCACCCGAGGCGCGCCAGCTCAACGCCGCGCGCTTGATCGACCGTCCGCGCGCCTGGCAGGCGAAGGAGCGCGCCCTGGAGCTGCTGTGGCGCGACGCCCCGCGTGGAGGCGCCTTCGCGGCCTATCGCGCCGGGCAGGGGCGCGGCCTCGAGGAGTGGGCCACGTTCTGCGTCGCCGCGGAGCGGTTCGGCGGCCGCTGGCGGGAGTGGCCGCAGGAGCTGCGGTCGCCACCCGGCGCTCGCGCATTCGCGGCGGCCCATGGCGACAGGGTCGCGTTCCATGCGTGGCTGCAGTGGCTCGTCGACGAGCAGCTTGCCGAGGCCGCGGCGGAGCTGCCGTTGATCAACGATGTGGCCGTCGGCTTCGACCCCGAGGGCGCCGATGCGTGGAGCTGGCAGGACCTGCTGGCCGAGCGCGTGACCGTCGGCGCGCCGCCCGACACCTTCAACGCCGCGGGCCAGGATTGGAACCTGCCGCCGTTCGTGCCGCATCGGCTGCAGCAGGCCCGCCATGCGCCGTTCATCGAGACCATCCGCGCGTCGCTGCGGCACGCCGGGGGATTGCGCATCGACCACGTCATGGGCCTATTCCGCCAGTGGTGGGTGCTGCCCGGCCACAACCCGGCCGCCGGCGCGTACGTCCGCTATCCCGCCGACGAGCTGCTGGCCATCGTGGCGCTCGAGGCGCATCGGGCCAACGCGGTCATCATCGGCGAGGATCTCGGGACCGTCGAGCCCGAAGTGCGCGCCACGCTGGCCGAGCGCCGCATGCTCTCGTACCGCCTGTTGCTCTTCGAAGGGGCTGATCCGGGCGCCTACCCCGAGCTCGCCCTGGCAGCGGTCACCACCCACGATCTGCCAACCATTTCCGGCCTGTGGAGCGGAGCCGACCTCGAGCAGCAGCGGCGGGCCGGCCTGGCGCCGGATGCGACCGGCTTCCGGCGCATGCGAGCACCGCTCGTGTCGATCGCTCCCGACCCGCGCGAGGCCGATGCCGTCATCCTGGCCGCGCATCGCCGCCTGGCCGCGTCGGCATCGCTGCTGGTGGCCGCCACGCTCGAGGATGCGCTGCGCGTCGAGGAGCGCCCGAATCTGCCGGGGACGACCCCGGACCAGGCGCCCAACTGGTCGCTGGCCCTGCCGCGCTCACTCGAGGAGATCGAGACGGACCCGTTCGTCAACCAGCTCGCCAGGGTTCTGCGCCGCGCAGGCTAGTGCCGGCGGGCCATTCCTGGTCACCTCCGCTGCGTGGCGGCGACGAAGTCGCGGGCCTCGATCAGGTACGCCACGCAGGCTTGGTCATTGTCGGGAACGAGGCGGACCCACTCCCGCATGGGCGCAGCCCTCCGGAGGACGCACGGGCGTCCGATTCCCGAAGCAATCAGTTCCTGCACCCGCGAGGCGGGCAGCTTGGCGACGATGTCTTCCGGCGTGGCGAAGGCAAAGAAGCGGCCGCTGGTCTTGAGACCCGGCGCATGCAGCATCTGACCGTGCTCGACCGCCGGGTCGCGGGCCATGACGGCAGCAGCCCCCGTGGTGAAGCGAGCCTGCATCGTCAGCATGCACGCCACATGATCAAGCGGAGTCCGAAAGCCGACGAGTCGCCAGGATTCACAGGCGCTACCTTACGCGTGTGACCCTCCGACCAACCGGCTCGACCCGCATCGAGTCGGCCCAGACACCGGCGCGGCAGCACCTCGCCGCGGTGCGCAGCTTCCTCCACACCGAGGCCGGCGGCGCCGTCGTCCTGCTGGTCGCCACGGTCGCCGCACTGCTGTGGGCCAACTCTCCGTGGGGAGGCGGCTACGACGCGCTGTGGGGATCTCAGCTGTCGCTTCGGCTCGGCGACTTCGTCCTTGCCCACGACCTGCGGGGCTGGGTGAACGACGGGCTGATGGCCGTGTTCTTCCTGCTCATCGGCCTCGAGGTTCGGCGCGAGTTCGATATGGGCGAGTTCCGCGAACGCCGCCGGCTGGCCGTGCCGGTGATCGCGGCGGTGGGCGGGATGGCGTTGCCCGTCCTCATCTTCCTGGCGTTCAACCCGACGGCAGAGGCCTCGCGCGGATGGGCGATGGTGATGGCCACCGACACCGCCTTCGCGGTTGGCGTGCTGGCCCTGGTGGGCAGGCGAAGCTCATTTCGGCTGCGGACCTTCCTGCTGACCCTGGTCATCGTGGACGACGTCGCTGCGGTGATCGTCATCGCGATCGCGTATACCGCCGATGTCAACCTCGCCGCGCTGGCAATCGGCGTGGCGCTGCTGGCATTGATGGCCGCCTTGCGATGGCGTGGGGTGGAGCGCTCGGAGGTGTACCTCCTGCTCGCGCTCGGCGCGTGGCTCGCGGCGTCCACGGCGGGAGTGCATCCCACCGTCGCCGGCGTCGCCGTCGGACTGCTCACCAGCGCGTATCCGCCCAGCCGCGCCTCGCTGGAGCTGGCCACCGGCACGACGCGCGCATTCCGCCAGCGGCCCAGTCCGGACCTGGCACGCAGGGCGGCCCGTCACATCACCATGGCGCTTTCGCCCAACGAGCGCCTCCAGCATGCGCTCCATCCGTGGAGCAGCTTCGTCATCATCCCGCTCTTTGCCCTTGCCAATGCGGGGCTCGACCTCAGTCCGGAGCTCCTGGGCAGCGCACTGCGATCGTCCCTGGTGCTCGGCATCGTCGGGGGTCTCGTCGTGGGCAAGACCTTGGGAATCCCGGCCGGCGCCTGGCTTGCGTCGCGGCGCTGGCTCGGTGGCGCGCCGCTGGCCGTCGGTTGGCCGTCCCTCATCGCCGCATCGTCGGTGGCCGGCATTGGGTTCACCATGTCGCTCCTGATCGGAGGGCTCAGCTACAACGGGGCGCTCCTGGACCAGGCAAAGCTCGGGATCCTGGCGGCATCCCTCGTGGCGGCCGTGTTGAGCATCACCCTGTTCCACGCCGTATCGCTGCTCCCGGGCGAATGGCGCCGCCGGGCGGAAGCCCGAACCTCGCTGCCGCTCCCGGACCTGACGGAACCGGTCGATCTCGTCCGCGACCATATCCGCGGACCCGCCGATGCGCCGGTCACGCTCGTCGAGTACGGAGACTACGAGTGCCCGCACTGCGGCCGCGCCGCGCCGGGCGTGCGCGAGCTGCTCGACACGTTCGACGGCGAGCTGCGGTTCGTCTTCCGGCATCTGCCGCTGCCCGACGTCCACCCCAACGCGGCGCTCGCCGCGGAGGCGGCGGAAGCGGCCGCTGCGCAGGGCGCGTTCTGGCCGATGCATGACCTGCTGTTCCTGCACCAGGACGCGCTGCAGTTCGCCGACCTGGTCCGCTACGCCGCGGAGCTCCAGCTCGACGCGGAGCGCTTCGAGCGCGACCTGCGGACCGCCCGCCTGGCGCCGCGCGTGGCACAGGACGTGAACAGCGCGGAAGAGGCCGGCGTGGCCGGCACTCCGACCTTCTTCGTCAACGAAGTCCTGTACCGCGGCGGGTACGACCGCGAATCGCTGGAGCAGGCCGTCGGGCGCGTGCTGAGCCTCACCCGAGAACGCGGCCGCGAGCTGGAACGCCAGACCGCGGGATGACTGGCGGCGCGCCCCTCAGATGCGGCGGACGGCGTCGTCGGTCCGCACGCGGCCCTCGACCAGAACACGTGCGTACCAGCGCGCATCCTGGGGATGGGTCTTGCCACTGATGCGCCCGATGCGCCCCTCCACGAACCAGTGGGCGATCGTCTGGCATGGTTGCGCATGCTTGGTGATCTCGAGGACCAACGCCTCGCCGACCGCCAGCCGGTCGCCGGCAGCCAGCGACCCCATCTCGATGCCATCGAGCGTCAGGTTCTCGCCGAAGGCGCCGGGGAACGCCTGGTGCCCGTCGGCCGCGACGCGCGCGATGCTCTCGACCGAGTAGAGCGAGACCGCCTGGTCGGGACCGCCGTGCATCGGCTCCGGCTCGGTGTGGCCGTCGCCCTCCAGGCCGAGACGCCCCACCCAGGTGCCGTCGATGGATAGCTTCGGCACCCCGCCGGGCGACACGTTGACGTGCGCCACGCGACCGTTTGAAATCACGCCCGAGAGTCTACGCGCATGTCAGGATTGACCGATGGGCCTGCTCAGCGAGCTGCGCACGATCGTCGGTGACGCGCATGTCCTGACCGATGCGGACCGCAAGGCCGGTTACGAAACGGACTGGACGCGACGCTTCTCGGGCTCCGCGCTGGCGGTCGTGCGTCCCGGCTCGACCGAGGAGATCGCCGAGGTGGTGCGCTGCTGCGCCGATGCCGGCGTGCCGATCGTGCCGCAGGGCGGCAACACCGGCCTGGTCGGCGGCTCGGTACCACGCGGCGGCGAGGTGGTGCTCAGCCTGGGACGGCTGCGTTCGCTGGAGCCAGTCGACGCTGGCGCCGTGACGGTCGGCGCCGGCCTGACGCTGGCCGGCCTGCAGTCCCACGCGGCGGCTGCCGAGTGGGGATTCGGCGTCGACCTCGGCGCGCGCGACTCGGCGACGATCGGCGGCATGATCGCCACCAACGCGGGTGGTCTCAATGTCCTGCGTCACGGCGCCATGCGCTCGCAGCTGCTCGGCGTGGAGGCGGTGCTCGCCGACGGATCAATCGTCAGCCGGCTGGCGGGGCTGCGCAAGGACAACACCGGCTACGACCTGGCCGGCCTGCTGTGCGGCAGTGAGGGAACCCTGGGCGATCATCACCGGCGCTCGGCTGGCCCTCGTGCCGCCGCTGCCGGCGCGCGCGACGGCCCTGCTGGCGTTGCCGTCGGCCGAGGCGGCCATCGCGGTCGTCGACGTCGCGCGGCGCGAGCTGGCCTCCCTGATGGCGGCCGAGCTGTTCTTCGAGCAGGGTCTCTCACTGGTGGTGGCCCACACGGGCGCGGCCCGGCCAT
Source organism: uncultured Chloroflexia bacterium (assembly GCA_963716585.1). Classification (GTDB taxonomy): domain Bacteria; phylum Chloroflexota; class Limnocylindria; order QHBO01; family QHBO01; genus JAICUY01. The sequence goes on along the minus strand of CAVQTN010000002.1, from coordinate 389,985 downwards.
TCTCCGGCCCGCACGGCGCCTACCTGCTGCTCGAGGTTGCCGCACGCCACGACCCGACCCACGAGCTGGTTGCCCTTCTCGGCGAACGGGACGACGTGCTGCTGGCGACCGACGCGGCCGGCCGGCGCCGGCTGTGGGAGCTGCGGGAGCGGCACACCGAGGCGATCGCGGCGGCCGGCATCGTCCACAAGCTCGATGTGTCGCTCCCGCCGGCGCGGTTGGGGGAGTTCATCTCGCGCATTGGTCCGGCGCTGGGGACCCAGGTGCCGGGTGCGCGCCTGATCTTGTACGGCCACCTCGCCGAGGCGAACCTGCACGTCAACGTGCTTGGTCCGGCCGCGGACGACGAAACCGCCGACGACGTCGTGCTGCAGCTCGTGGTCGAGATGGGCGGGAGCATCAGCGCCGAGCACGGGATCGGCCTCGCCAAGGCCGCCTGGCTGGAGCGGGACCGGGGAGCTGCCGACATCGCGGCCATGCGGGCCATCAAGCGCGCGCTCGACCCGGGCAACATCCTCAACCCGGGGGTGCTGCTCCCGCTCCATTGACACCGTCATCTCGCTCGCAGTGCGAGCCAATGGGGGAAAGAGGAGGGGAACCTGGCCCCTCTCTCCCGATCCGCTCGCATTGCGAGCGAAACGCCGCATTACCCGCGCCTGCTTCCCGCACTGACTCGTGTGTCGAGCCACCGGCGAGCGCAACGTCAGCCGGCGATTGGCAGCTCGAACCAGACCTCGGTCCGGCCGTTCGCGGATTCGGCGCCGACGCGACCGCCAAGGCTTTCGACGATCTGGCGCACGATGGCCAGGCCGATCCCCGCACCGCCGGACGCCCGATCGCGTGACGGGTCGACGCGATGCAGCCGCTCCCAGTATGAGCGGCAGCTTCGACTCGGGGATCTCGGAGCCGGTATTGGCGACGGCGCAGCGGATCCATCCGTTCTCGGCGCGCAGCCGGACGGTGACGCTGCCGCCGCCGTCGGTGTAGCGCACCGCGTTCTGCATCAGGTTGCTGACGACCTGGTCCAGCGTGCCCGGTTCCGCCAGCAGCCGGGGCAGCGCCTCGCCGTCGTCCAGCTCCACCGAGATCCGCCGCCTGGCCAACTCGGGCGAGACCAGCGCAACGGCTCGCGTGACGACCGCCGCCAGGTCGACCTCGGCCAGCGCCTGCGCCCGGGGGCCGGCTTCTCCGCGCGCCAGCTGATCGAGCCCCTCGACCAGCGATCCCAGCCGCACGATCTCCTCGTGGACGGTGCGCAGCATGTCGGGCGTCGGCTCGACGACGCCATCGGCCAATGCCTCCGTGTAGCCACGCAGCGAGGTGAGTGGGGTGCGCAGCTCATGCGCCACGTCCTCGACCAGCGCACGCCGCAGCGTATCCATGCGCTCGAGCGTGGCGGCCATCTGGTTGAACGCATCGGCCAGGCCGCGCAGCTCGGGATCGGGCGGTGCCGGAACGCGCGTCGCCAGGTCGCCCCAGGCGATCGCCCGAGAGGCATTGGTCAGGCGCTCGAGCGGAAGCAGGATCCTGCGCAGCAGCCACCAGCCCGCGAACATGCCGACCAGCAGGCCAACCACCGCCCCGATCAGCAGCACGCGACCGACCGCCTCGTCGAACATGGCCTGCGCCTGCTCGGGCGACGAGCCTGCCTCGACGGCGAGGTGCATGACCTGCTCGGAGGAGAATTGCTGGACCGCCACGATCATCACCGCGGCGACCACCAGTGCCAGGATCACGAAGAGGCCGATGAGGCGCAGCCGCAGCGAGAACATCGGTCTCACGCCGGGCGCTGTTCGACCGGGCCGATGAACTTGTAGCCAACCGTTCGAACGGTCGCGATGAAGCGCGGGTCCGCGGCGTCGTCGTCGAGCTTGCGGCGCAGCCGTCCCAGGTGCACGTCGATGGTGCGGTCGATGATCCCCGGATCGTCGTCGCCGTGGATCGCATCGATGAGGTCGTCGCGGCTGAAGACGCGTCCCGGTCGCCGCATCAGACCACGCAGCAGCCGAAACTCGAACGGGGTCAGGTCGAGGGGCTTTCCGGCGAGGTGGGCCTCGACCGCGTTCGGATCGAGGACCAGGTCGTCGCTCACCAGGATCGGCTGGTCGTCGCCTTCCGACCGATGCCGGCGCAGCTGTGCGCGCACCCTCGCCATGAGCTCGCGGGGCGAAAACGGCTTGACGACGTAGTCGTCGGCTCCCAGGTCGAGCCCGACCACCTTGTCCGCATCGCCGCTGCGCGCCGTGAGCAGGATGATCGGCACCAAGCTCTCCTCGCGCAGGCGGCGGACGACCGCGAAGCCATCGAGCCCGGGCAGCATGACGTCGAGCAGCACGAGGTCGGGCTTCGTGCCCAGCGCGATCGCCAGCGCGGCCGGACCGTCGGCCGCGAACAGGGCGCGGTGTCCCTCGCGCTCCAGGTAGAGGCGCAACAGGTCGCGGATCTTCGGATCGTCGTCGACGATCAGCACGCTGGCCATGCCTGCGTCAGGAAGCTTCGCTGCCTCGGCCCGGCGAGGCGTAGCGCAGCGGAAGGTCGGGGAGCGCGCGAGGATCCGGATCGGGCTCGCAGTCGCCGCTGACGGTCGAGCAGCGGTAGGTCCAGCGCGGGCCGTCGGCGGCGATCGAGGCCAGCGCATCGGCCGCGCGGTCGACGTCCTCGCGAGTGGTGCCCAGCCCGAAGCTCATGCGCGCGGCGCCGGGCAGCCGGGGATGCTCGCCACGCTTCGTGGCGCCGATGAGCGAGTCGGCCTCGGCGCGATCGACGTGCAGCAGCTCGATCATCAGCGGATGTGCGCAGAAGCAGCCGTGCCGCACGCCGATCCCGTACTCCGCTGACAGGATGGCGGCCAGCTGGTCGTAACCGTGGCCGGCCAGGTTGAAGGTGAACAGGCCCACGCGCGGATGCTCGGCCGGCCAGATGCGGTAGTGCTCGAAGCCGGTCACCTGGCCGAAGCGCTGACGGGCGTACGTCCACAGCGCATGCTCCTCGGCCGCCAGGCGCGCCATGCCGGCCGCGCGCAACGTGTCGCAGGCGACCCCCAGCGCCACCGCGCCGACCACGTTCGGCGAGCCGGCCTCCTGGCGATCGGGCATCTCGGCCCACACCACCTCGTCGACGGTCACCAGCTTCACCGCGCCGCCGCCGCGCAGGTACGGCTCGCCACCGCCCAGCCAATCGGGCGAACCGATGAGCACCCCGGTGCCGTACGGGGCGTACAGCTTGTGACCCGACATCGCCAGGTAGTCGATCCCCAGGCTGCGCATGTCGATGGGCGCATGCGGCGCCAGCTGCGCGGCATCGACCAGCAGGCGGGCGCCATACCGATGCGCCAGGGTCGCCACCTCGTCGATCGGCACGATCTCGCCGGTCACGTTCGACGCGGCGGTGATGGCCACCAGCGTCTCGTCCGACGGGTTGTCGCGCAGCGTCTCCTCCAAACGCTGGAGCAGTTCTGCCGGCGATGCGGCGACGGGCAGGAAGGTGGCGGCGCAACGCTTCCACGGCAGCAGGTTGGCGTGGTGCTCGCCGGCGAAGCCGATCACGCGCACCGTGCCGGGGAGCACGGACGCCATCAGGTTGATCGAATCGGTCGTGTTGCGGGTGAACACGATGCTGTCGTCGTCGCGGGCGTTGAAGAAGGCACGCACCGCCTCGCGGGCGCCCTCGTAGGCCGCCGTGGCGGTCCGCGACTTGTAGCCGGCTCCGCGGTGCACGCTGCTGTACCAGGGCATGAACTCGGCGACGGCATCGGCGACCGCCTGGAGTGCCGGCGCGCTGGCGGCATAGTCGAGATTCACGTAGCGCACCGTCTCGCCGGTGACGAGTGGGACCTGCGCGTCCTGGCCGACCAGGCGAAGGGACTCGGCCTGCATGCGCGCATCCTACGCCACGCTCAGGGCACCAGGATGATCTTCAATCCTGCGACCAGCAGCACCAGCGCCAGGGCTCGGCGCACCCCGGGCGGAGTCAGGCGGCGTGCCCCGAGCTCGGCGCCGACCAGGCCGCCGACCGCCACCGCCACGAGCCAGAGCGGCAGGCCGGAAGGCAGCGTGGCGACGCCCAGCGTGCCGATGTTGCCGGCGAGACCGCTCAGCGAATTGGCCAGGATGAACGCGGCGGACGTGCCCGCGGCATAGCGCACGCCGGCCCAGCCCAGCATCACCATCAGCGGCGTCAGGAAGATGCCGCCGCCGGTGCCGGTCAGGCCGGCGAGCAGCCCCAGCACCACGCCCGCGATGAGTGCCTGCCGCCATGGCGCCCGCGGCGCGAACTCGGCGGCCGCGCGCCCTGCCACGGCGAAGAAGCGGAAGGCTGCCCAGATGAGCACCACGCCCACCAGCGGCCGGTAGAGCTCGCCGGGAAGGTGCCACGCGCCACCGATGAACGCGGCCGGCACCGAGCCCACCAGGAACGGAAGCAGGGCCAGCGGCTTGACGAACCCGGCCCGCGCGAACCGGGCCGTCACCAGGGTTGCGACCAGGATGTTCAGGACCAGCGCGGTCGGCTTCATCACGTCGGGCGACATGCCAACCAGTGCCATCGCGGCCAGGTAGGCCGATGCGCCGGCGTGCCCGACCGACCCGTAGAGGATGGCCGCGGCCGCGAAGAGCGCGGCCAGGAGGAGCGCCTGCTCCACTACAGCTCGCGCGACGCCTTGATGAACAGCGAGCCGAGCACGCGCGCAACGGTCGGAAAGGCGTGGATCGTGTCGGCCAGGATGTCGAGTGGGGTGCCCAGCTTCACCGCCAGCACGGCCTCATGGATCGTCTCCGACACGCCCGGCCCGGCCATGAAGGCGCCCACCAGAACGCGGCGCGCGCGGTCGACCACGATCGTGACGTGACCCTCGGCCTGGGTGGCGTAGCCCTTGGCCGAGGTCGCGAGGTCCGCCGTCAGCTCGACCGGATCGATCCCGCGCTCCCTTGCCTCGTCCAGCAGGAGCCCGACCGACGAGGTCTCGGGATCGGTGTAGGTCGCACGCGGAATGGCCGACAGATCGGGGACGGCGTCGTCGCCGAGCGCCAGGCGAACCGCCATCTCGCCCTCGTAGTGCGCCAGGTGGGTGTGCATCTCCGGTCCTGCGACGTCACCGGCGACGTAGACGTGGTCGGTGATCTTCAATCCGTCGCTGCGAACGCGGCCATCCTTTGGCTGGACTCCGATCGCGTTCAGGCCCAGGTCGTCGAACGGGATCTCGCGACCGATGGCCACCAGGATGGCGTGCGCATCGACGTCGCGAGCCGTCGTCCAGGAAGACGCGAGCAGCGCCGCCATCGCCGGGCTCCACGCGTTCGGCTCGGGCATTCAGCCGCAGCGTCACGCCGTCGCGCTCCAGCGCCTTCTCCAGCACCTTCGAGCTGCGCGGATGATCGCGGTCGTTGATGTGCTCGCGCGGGTGGACGATCGTGGTCGGTACGCCGTAGCGGGCGTAGACCTGCGTGAGCTCGACGCCGGTCGGGCCGGCGCCCAGGATCACCAGGCTTTGGGGCAGGTCGCGCGTGGCAGTGCCCTGCCGGTTCGTCCAGGTATCGGCCTCGGCCAGGCCGGGCACGTCGGGCATGCGCGCATGCGAGCCGACCGCCAGGACGACCGCGTCTGCCTGCAGGTCACGCGAAGCGCCGTCGGTTGTCACGGTCAGGCGTCCCGGGCCCGCGAAGCGGGCCGTGCCGCGGATGACGGTCGCACCGGCGCTCTCCAGTGACTTGATGTGGCTGGAGTCATCGGGCCAGTCGGTGCCCTCGCGGCTGATCATGTAATCGCGGAAGTCGCTGGCCTTCGGCCAGGGGTAGTCGCCTCCAGCGTGATGGACCGATGCGGCATGCAGCAGCGCCTTGGAGGGCATGCATGCCCAGAACGGGCATGATCCGCCGAACAGCTCGCGATCGATGATCGCGACGCTCGCGCCCCGGCTGCGGGCGTAGTGGGCGGCGGCTTCGCCGGCGGCCCCGGCACCGATGACAACGACTTCGAAATGCTCCATCGCCGCCATCATGGCGGGATGGGTCAAGCGGCCCGCGGTCTCGGGCCCGGTTGCCCTGCGGTTGAATCGACTGGTGACTGAGATGAGGGTCTCGCGGCCGCTGTCCTGCCGTTGAGTCGCCGGGTGACTGAAACCGACGTGGTTGAGGGTCGCAGCCGGTCAATGGGGTCGATCTGAGTCACCTGCTGCCTAAACAGCAGGTGAACCTCGACGTCTCACTCGTTTCAGTCACCTGTGGAGTCACCGCGCAGCGGCACGCCGGCCAGCCAGACCTGCCGCGGCCGAACGTCGCCGAAATGCAGGGCGAAAGCGCCCTCGTGTTCGGCGTCCCAGGCGACCAGGTCGGCGGCGAGGCCGGGTCTGATCTCGCCACACACCGTGCCGAGGGCCAGCGACGCGGCACCGCCGCGCGTCGCGGCGTCGAGTGCCTCGACGATCGACATGCGCAGCAGCGTCGCGCCCAGCCCGATGACCAGCGGCAGCGAGCTGCTGCCGAACGTGCCGGCGTTGGCGTCGCTGGCCAGCGCGACGGTCACCCCTGCATCGAGCAGCGCGCGGGCCGGGGGCAGCGTGTCGCGCATGACGATCGCGGGGCCGGGGAGCAGCGTCGCCACCGTGGAGGAGCCGGTCAGTGCACCCACACCGGCCGCATCCAGTTGCTCGAGGTGGTCGACCGATGTCACTCCCAGCGCCACGCCCAACGCCACGGCACCGGTGCGCGCCAGCTGCTCTGCGTGCATCCGCAACCCGAGCCCGTGTGCGGCCGCGGCGCGCAGGATTCGGTCGGCCTGCGCGACGCTGAAGAAGCCGCGATCGCAGAACACGTCGCAGAAGTCGGCGCTGGCGGCGACCGCTGGCAGCATCTCGTTGACGACGAGCTCGACGTACGCCTCGGGCGTGGTTCCCGGCGGCACCGCGTGCGCGCCCAGGAAGGTGCGCACCACGCGCATGCCGACTGCCTCGGCCGCCACGCCGATCAGCCGCAACGCACGAAGCTCCTCCTCGGTCGAGAGGCCATAGCCGGACTTGCACTCGATCGTCGTCGTGCCCTGCCGCAGCGCGGCACGCAGCCGGCCGTCGATGAGCCGCAGCAGCTCCTCGTCAGACGCGTCGCGCGTCGCGCGCACCGTGCGCAGGATGCCGCCGCCGTCGTAGGAGGCCCCGCTGAGGCGCGCCGCGGCCTCGTCCGAGCGATCGCCGGCGAAGGCCGGGTGGGTGTGCGCATCGACAAGGCCGGGGGTCAGCAGGGCCGTGGCCAGGTCGACGACAGAATCGGTGGGCGGCGCGTCCGCCGGGTCTCCGACCCAGGTGATGACGCCACCGCGAACCTGCACCGCCCACGGCGACACGACCCGACCCCCGCTCAGCAACCGGCCAGTGCCGGTCAGGAGCTGCGCCTCGTGCGGCACGGATTCCATCAGCCGATCTCCGGCTCGGCAATGGGGCGCCGTGCCTCTCCCGGTCGCCGGAGCGTGGCGAGTACCAGGCCGGCCAGGATCAGCGCCGCGCCGATGAGCTGCACCTCCGAGGGCGTCTCGCTGAGCAGGATCATGCCGAGCAGAACCGAGCCGACCGGCTGGAGGGTCAGCACCACGCTGGTCAGCGCGGCCGGCACCCGCGGCAGGGAGACGCTGATCAGCAGCCAGCCCACGACCTGGGCCGAGATCGCCAGCAGCAGCAGCCAGCCGTGCGCCGGCCAGGTGGGCAGCAGGTCCACTTCGCCCAGCGGCAGGCCGATGAGCAGCGAGGCGACCGCGCCGACCAGGGTCGCGTCGAAGAGCGGTCCCGCGGGACGTCGCAGGTCGGCGTTGCCACGACGCAGGACGAGCAGGAAGCCGGAGTACGCGAATCCGGTGACCACCCCGGTGATGACGCCCATCACCGGGTCGGAGCCGTACGGCCGCGATCCGACGACGCCGCTGATCAGCACGACGCCGACCAGCGCGATCGGCAGCGAGGCCAGCAAACGTCGGTTGGGCTGCTCGCCCAGGATCAGCCAGGCCAGCAGCGCCACGATGAGCACCTGGGTGTTGCCGAGCACGGTCGCCAGCCCGGCCCCAACGAATGCGATGGTGTGGTGCCAGACCACCAGATCGACGGCGAAGAAGATGCCGGCGATCATCGCCAGCCGGCGCTGGCTCGCCGGTCGCGGGCCGTAGGCGCGCCGCTCCAGCCAGGCGAGCAGCGCCAGCGGCGGCAGCGCGTACGCGCAGCGGAAGATCGCCGCCGTGGCGGGTGGCACGTCCGCCTCGCGTACGAGGACCGCGGAAAAGGCGATGGCCAGGGCACCCAGCGCGGCGGCGAGCACCGGGTGCGCGGCAAACGTGACGAACGGATTGGCGACCGCGGACCGGGCCGCGATGGCGGAAGAGGACCTCACCGCTGCAGCCTAGCTGAGCGGAAAAGGCCTTGTGAGAACCTTGCTTCCGACGCACACTCTGGCCTCATGGCCAAGCCGGTGATCCTTGCGGTCGATGACGACGACCTCGTCCTCAGGGCGGTCGAGCGTGACCTTCGGGCGCGGTACAACGCGGGGTATCGCGTCGTGCGGGCCGATTCGGGCACGGCTGCCCTGGAGGTGACCCGCCAGCTGACCCTGCGCGGCAGCTCCGTCGCCTTGTTCCTCGTCGACCAGCGCATGCCGGTGATGACCGGCATCGAGTTCCTGCGCCAGGCGATCGAGCTGCAGCCGGACGCCAAGCGCGTGCTGCTGACCGCCTACGCCGATACCGAGGTGGCCATCAGGGCGATCAACGAGATCCGCCTCGACCAGTACCTGCTCAAACCGTGGGATCCGCCGGATGAGCGCCTCTACCCGGTCGTCGACGACCTGCTGGAGGACTGGACGGCTGCCTTCCGGCCCACCTTCGAGGGCGTGAAGCTGCTCGTCGGCAGATGGTCGCCGCGCGGACACGAGATCCGCGACTACCTGGCGCGCAACCAGGTGCCGTACCGCTGGCTCGACCCGGACGCCGATGACGAGGGGCGGCGCCTGGCCATGGCCGTCGCTCCCGCCGGGGAGCTGACGCGGCCGCTGGTCGTCTTCCCCGATGCCTCGACCCTCGACGACCCGACGAACATGCAGATCGCCGAGAAGATCGGGCTGCAGACGCGTGCCGGCCTGCCGTTCTACGACGTGGCCATCATCGGCGGCGGGCCGGCTGGTCTGGCGGCCGCCGTGTACGGCGCCTCCGAGGGCCTCAAGACGGTCCTGCTCGAGCGCGAGGCGCCCGGAGGCCAGGCCGGCACCACGAGCCGGATCGAGAACTATCTCGGCTTCCCGGTGGGCCTGTCGGGTGCCGACCTGGCGCGACGGGCGCTGACCCAGGCTCGCCGGCTGGGCGCCGAGATCCTCTCGCCGCAGGACGTGACCACGCTGCGCCGCGAGGATCCCTACCGCACCCTGGCGCTGGCCGACGGATCGGAGCTGTCATGCCAGACCGTGGTCATCGCTTCGGGAGTGAGCTACCGCCAGCTCGAGCTGCCGGGCGTCGCCGAGCTCGTCGGCGCGGGCATCTTCTACGGGGCCTCGACCTCGGAGGCCGTCCTGTATCGCGACATGGAGGTCGGCGTGATGGGCGGTGGCAACTCCGCGGGCCAGGCGGCGGTCTACCTGTCGCGCTTCGCCAGCCACGTGCACCTCATCGTGCGCGGCGACAGCCTGGCCGGCATGTCGCAGTACCTCGTCGACCAGATCAGCGCCATCCCGACGATCGTGGCCCACACCGGCGCCACGCTCCAGGCGGTGGAGGGCGACGGGCGGCTCGGGGGCGTCCGGCTCGCAACGGTCGACGGCGATCAAGAGCTCTCGCTCTCGGCCCTCTTCGTGACCATCGGGCAACGGCCGCGCACCGATTGGCTCGACGGGATCGTCGAGCGGGACGCCGCCGGTTTCGTCCTCACCGGTGCCGCGCTCGTGGCTGACGGCAAGCCGCGTCCCGGCTGGGGCCTGGACCGCGAGCCGTTGCTGCTCGAGTCCAGCATGCCGGGCGTCTTCGCCGTCGGCGACGTGCGATATCGGTCGATCAAGCGCATTGCCAGTGCGGTGGGCGAAGGCGCCATGGCGATCGCGCTGATCCATCAGTACCTGGCGAGCTCGTAGGCCGATGTCGTACGTCGAGCAGCTGCGCGCCACGCCCCTCTTCGCGGAGCTGCCGGAGGCTTCGCTCGAGCTGCTCTGCGCAAAGGCCGAGCCGATGAGCCTGCACGCCGGCGAGACGTTGATCGAGGAGGGCACCATCGGCGACTCGCTGTTCGTGGTGCTCAGCGGCGAGCTGGACGTGGCCAAGCGCTCCGGTGACGGCGAGCTGCCGCTGGCGCGCGTCGGGCCGGGCGCGATCCAGGGCGAGATGGCGGCCATCGAGGAGCGGCCGCGCACCGCGTCGGTGCGGGCCGTCGGCGAGGCCGAGGTGCTGCGCGTGCCGCGTGGCGCCCTGATCGACGTGCTCGGATCAGGCCCGGATGCCGCGTTGGGCATCGTGCGCACGGTGCTCGGCCGGCTCCGTTCCACCGAGTCGCTGCTGCGCCAGCGCGAGAAGCTCGCGGCGCTCGGGACGCTATCGGCCGGCCTGGCGCACGAGCTCAACAACCCGGCCGCCGCCATGCGGCGCAGCGCCGCGGCGCTGTCCGACGCTCTCGCCCGGCGCGACACGCTGCCCGCCCCGACGCATGCGCTTGGGCCACCGCCCGAGCGTGCCCCGCTCAGTGGCCTGGAGCGGGCCGACGCGGTCGAGGCGCTCGGCGACGACGACGCCGCGGCCGCGCTCGTCAATGCCGGCTGGACGCTTGGCGAGCTGGAGCCGGCCCTCGCCGATCTCGACCCCGAAAGGCGGCGCGCCACCGTCGAATGGCTCGCAGCGGATGCGTCGGTCCGGTCGCTGCTGGCAGAGGTGCAGCTGGCGGCCAACCGCATTGGCGAGATCGTCAGCGCGGTGAAGGCCTATGCCTATCTCGACCAGGCGCCGGTGCAGCTGGTCGACGTCAACCGAGGACTGCAGGACACGCTGCTGATCCTGGCTCATCGGCTCAAGGAGGGCGTGACGGTGCGCCGCGAGCTGGCGGCCGACCTGCCCGAGATCGAGGCCTACGGCAGCGAGCTCAACCAGGTCTGGACGAACATCATCGACAACGCCCTCGACGCCATGGGCGGCCGGGGCGAGCTCATGGTGCGCACCGAGGCGCTGGCGACGAAGGAGGTGCAGGTCACGATCTGCGACGACGGGCCGGGCATTCCGGCGAAGGTGCAGGAGCGCATCTTCGAGCCGTTCTTCACGACCAAGGCACCTGGCGTCGGCACCGGCCTGGGACTGCACATCAGCCACACCGTCATCGCGCGCCACGGCGGCCGGCTGGATCTCGAGTCGCAGCCCGGGCGGACCTGCTTCCGCGCGAGCCTGCCGATCACCCTGGAGCGGCGTTCCTGATGGAGCAGCGCGGCACCGCCACGTTCCTGTTCACCGACATCGAGGGCTCGACGCGGCTGCTTCGGTCGCTCGGCGATGCGTGGGGCCCGATCCTGGAACGTCATCGCGAGATCATCCGCGCGGCGATCGGCGAGCAGGGCGGCGAGGAGCTCGGCACCGAGGGAGACTCGTTCTTCGTCGCATTTCCAACGGCATCCGGCGCGATCGCGGCAGTCGCCGCCGCGCAGCGCGCACTTGCCAGCGAGCGCTGGCCGGAGGGCCAGCCGGTCCGGGTGCGGATGGGCGTGCACACCGGCGAGGCGAATCGATCGAACGACACCTGGGTGGGCATCGACGTTCACCGCGCCGCGCGGATCGCAGCCGCCGGCCACGGCGGGCAGATGCTGGTCTCGGATGCGACGCGCGCGCTGGTGGAGGCGGTGCTGCCTGCCGGCGTGACACTGCGCGATCTCGGGACGCACCAGCTCAAGGACCTGTCGCTCCCCGAGCGGCTGCATGAGCTGGTGCTGGAAGGGCTCCCGTCGGACTTCCCGCCGCTGATGACCCTTGACGCAACCCCGAACAACCTTCCGACGCAGCTCACCACCTTCCTCGGCCGCGAGCAGGCCATCGCCGAGGTCTCGGCCCTCCTGCAACAGCACCGACTGCTGACGCTCACCGGGCCGGGCGGTACGGGCAAGACGCGGCTCTCACTCCAGGTTGCGGCTGGCATGGGCGAGCAGTTCCCGGACCGGATCTGCTTCGTGGCCCTCTCCCCGGTCAGCGATCCGAAGCTGCTGGCGGCCTCCATCGCGCACGCGTTGGGCATGCCCGACAGTGGTGGGCGGATGCCGGAGGAGCGGATCGTCGACTACCTCGCCGACAAACGAGTGCTGCTCCTGCTCGACAACTTCGAGCAGCTCGTTTCGGCCGCGCCGCTCGTCAGCGACCTGCTCACCCGAGCAACCGGCCTGAGCGTGCTCGTCACCAGCCGGGAAACCCTGCACCTGTACGGTGAGCAGGAGTATGCCGTTCCGCCGCTGGGCCTTCCGCCGCTCGCTGCGGCCGGCACACCGCAGCAGGATCTCGCGTCGATCTCGCAGTACGAATCGGTGGCGCTGTTCATCGAACGCGCACGGGCGGTGAAGCCTGCCTTCAGTGTCACCAACGAGAATGCTCCGGCCCTGGCCGAGCTGTGCGTCCGCCTTGACGGGCTGCCGCTGGCCATCGAGCTCGCGGCGGCGCGCATTCGGATCCTCACGCCGCAGGCCATCCTCGCGCGCCTGAGCGACACGCTCGACCTCCTCTCCGGCGGCGGCGGCGACCGTCCGGCGCGCCAGCAGACGCTGCGCGGTGCGATCGCGTGGAGCTACGACCTCCTCGACGAGCAGGAGCGGCGGCTCTTCGCCAGCCTCTCGGTGCTGACCGGCGGGGCCAGCCTGGAGGTCGTCGAGGAGGTCTGCGGGCCGATGGTTTCCGGCGAGGTTCTTGACGGCCTCAGCTCGCTCGTCGACAAGAGCCTCGTCCGTCAGCGGATCGTCGAGGACGAGCCGCGCTTCTCGCAGCTGCAGACCATCCGCGAGTTCGCAGCCGAGAAGGCATTCGAGCTGGGCATCCTCGACGAGGCCCGGCAGCGGCACGCCGACTTCTTCGGACGCCTCGCGGCGGACGCCGAGGCCGTGATCATGGGATCGCAGAAGCGCGCGTGGCTCGATCGGCTCGACCTTGAGCACGACAACCTGCGCGCGGCGCTGAAGCACGCGTTCGACACGGGCGACGTCACCCGCGCGCTCGAGATGAGCGCCAACCTGTGGCGGTTCTGGCAGATGCGCGGCTATCTCGACGAGGGATTGCAACGTGTTCGACAGGCGCTGAAGCTGCCCGCCGATGCGACGGTGGCACCCGCGCGGATGCGGGCCCTGGAAGCCGCCGGCGGGCTTGCCTACTGGCAGGGTGACCTCGGGGCAGCGGAGCGGCACTACCAGGAGGTGCTCGACGCCCAACGGGCGGCAGGCAATGACGCCGGCGTGGCGGATGCGCTCTACAACATCTCGTTCGTGTATTCGATTCCGTCCGCCGGCCGGAATGCCGATCCAGCGCACGCCGTCGAGCTGGTGTCGGAGTCGCTCGAGATCTACCGGCGCCTGGACAACCGCGCCGGCATCGCCCGCGCGCTGTGGTCACTCAGCAACGGCGCGTGGATCCAGGAGGACCTGGTGTCAGGCGAGGCGTACAGCAGCGAGGCCCTCGACATCTTCCGCGAGCTCGACGACCGATTCATGGCCGGCTGGACGCTGTACACCATCGGCATGATGCGCATCCAGGCCCGCAAGGTCGCCGGGGCGGCGGTGCCCCTGCGCGAATCGCTCACCATCTTCGCCGAGGCGAACGACGTCTCCGGCTATGTCCTGGTGCTCGACGGGCTGGCGGCCGAAGCGTTCACCCTGGGGGACCTGGAGCGATCCGCGCGCCTGGCGGCTGCCGTCTCGGCGCTCCAGAGCAGCAGTGGCACGGGCCTGACCCCCGGCAACCGGGAGCTGATCGGCTTCAGCCACGATCCTCTGCGTGCGGACCCATCGCTGGCCAGCGCGTGGGCCGAGGGCGAGCGCATGTCGACCGCCGAGGCGGTCACCTACGGCATGCAGCCCGTTGCGGCAGTACGACGAGCATCGCGTACCCGATCGGCACCAGCGCGGCGATGACCAGGACCCCGAGGTCGGCAGGGCTGGCATTGCCACCCAGGATCTCGGTGGGGCGAAAGCTGTGGAAGAGCGAGAGCCGCTCCGCCCAGGCCGCGCCGCTCCACAGCGAGCCAATGATCGCCACCAGGTAGTTCAGCAGCAGGTAGCCCGCGGAAAGGCCGATCGCCCATCCGGTTCGCTCGAAGCTGACGGCTGCCGCCAGGCTGAAGGCGGAGAACGACGCCCATAGCATGAAGCCGTACAGGAACACCACCGGCAGCTCTGGAATGCCGAGCCGATGCACGACGCCCGTGCCAGCCGCTCCGGCGAGCATTCCGAGCAGGATGAGCGCTACCATCGTGGCGACCAACGTCATCAGGCGTGCCTGAAGGACGAGGTATCGACCGCGCCCGACACGTCGGCCCACAGCCCGCGCTGCCCAACGCTGCCGCTCGCGGACCCCGGCGGTGATTGTGGCCCCGACCGCAAGGAATCCGAGCAGCCCGAGGACGAGCGGGTCCTGCAGGCCGACCCCCGCCGTGCCCCGCAGGGTCAGCAGCGAGCCGGACCCGGCACTGAACAACCGGAGGGGCGCGGCGATCAGGGCCGCGGCCCAGCCGTGATCGGCGTGCTGTACGTAGAAGAACGGGATGAGGCCGCCCACGATCAGCAGTGCGGAACCGATCGCCAGCAGACGGCCCCTCGAGCGCCGCCACGCGGCGAGCAGCACCTGGAGGGTGATGGGCTGCTGGATGATCATGTGAGCAGGATGCATCCGCCACATCAAGGCGCGGTTAGCGGCCCGTGAAGTTTCGGGCAGCGGGTCGTATCCTCGTCCGATGGATCACACTGGCCGCATCGCGGTCATCGGCGGTGGGGTGATGGGCACCTGGACGGCACTCTGCCTGGCTCGGCGCGGCCATGCCGTCACGCTGCTGGACGCCTACGGTCCGGGCAACTCGCTGGCCTCGTCCGGGGGCGAGACGCGCGTCACGCGCAGCGCGCACGGCAGCGACGAGCACTATCCGGGCTGGCAGCGCCGCGCGCTGCGGGAATGGCAGGCGCTCGAGGTGTCCACCGGGACGACGCTGTTCCAGCCCACCGGTGTGCTGTGGTTCGCCGGCTCGGAGACGGGCTTCGAGGCCGATGCGGCCGACGTCCTGGAGCGGCTCGGGATCCCCATCGAACGCCTGACCCCGGCCGAGGTGGCCGCACGGTATCCCGGTGTGGCGACCGACGACCTGGCCTGGGCGCTGTTCGAGCCGGAGGGCGGCGCGCTGATGGCACGTCGCGGCGTGGCGACGGTCGCCGAGGAGCTGCGACGGTTGGGCGGGGAGGCCCGCATCGGCCTGGCGGAGGCCCCGTCACAGGCTGGCGAAACGCTCGCCCGCCTGGCCCTGCGGGACGGATCCGGGCTGGAGGCCGACGCCTTCGTGTTCGCCTGCGGCCCGTGGCTGCCGCGGCTCGTCCCGCAGGTCGAGCTCAGCGTCACGCGACAGGAGGTGCTCTTCTTCGGCACGCCGCCTGGTGACCCGCGGTTCGACGCCACCTGGATGCCGACCTGGATCGACTACGACGCCGCGTACTACGGCATGGCCTCGATCGAGGGGCGCGGGTTCAAGTGCGCGCCTGATGCGCCCGGCCCCCTCGTCGACCCGGATCGACAGGAGCGCGTGGCCACGCCGTCCGTCATCGGGATGGCGCGCGAGTTCCTGCGCCTGCGGTTTCCCGCGCTGGCCGGCTCGCCGCTGGTCGAGTCGCGCGTGTGCCAGTACGAGACGACCATCGACGAGCAGTTCGTCATCGACCGCCACCCGGCCTTTTCGAACGCCTGGGTCGTCGGCGGGGGATCGGGGCACGGCTTCAAGCATGGTCCGGTGATCGGCGAGTACGTAGCGGCGCTGGTGACGGGCGACGCGGCAGTCGCGGCGCAGCTGGCACCGCCGGACGACCGCTTCACGCTCCACCCACGCACCGCGGGCCATGGGATCCGGACCGCCGGTCAGAGAGCTTCGAGCGCCTCGACGAAGGCAGGGTAGGTCTCCGGGCGCAGGACGAAGCGCACCAGCTCGAGCGTCGTCTGGCCGCGGAGATGTGTGGCAACCGTCTCGACCGCGATGCGTGCGCCCTGATCGAGCGGATAGCCATAGATCCCGAGGCTGATGGCCGGCAGGGCCAACGAGCGCGCGCCGAGCTCCTCGCACAGCTGCAGGCAGGACCGATAGGCCGATGCGAGCTGCTCGGCCTCGCCACTCTCCCCGCCGTGCCATCGGGGACCGACGGCGTGCAGCACCCACCGCGAGGGGAGGTTGTGCGCGTCGGTCGCCACCGCCGTGCCGGTCGGCGTACCCATCGCGTGATCGCGCCGCAGCTCGGCCATCAGGTCAGGGCCTGCGGCCCGATGGATGGCACCGTCGACGCCGCCACCGCCCGACAGCGAGGCATTCGCCGCGTTCCCGATGGCGTCGAGGCGCTCCTGCGTGATATCGCCGATCACCAGCTCGAGGCGCTTACCGTTCAGGTCCCGGGTCGTCATGCGCTTACCTGCAGGAGCGGCGCACCCACCTACCGCGATACGCGAGCGGCGCGCAGCACCTCGCGAAGGCCAAGGCGCTGGCCATAGAGCAGCACGCCGGCCGAGTAGATCCGCGCGGCCAGCCAGACGACGCCGGCGATGGTGATCAGCAGGATCAGCCCGATGATCGGCACCTCCCAGGCGGCGATGCTGCCGAACGCGGCGCGGATGGGGAGCAGGTACGGGCTGAAGAAGGGAACGTAGGACGCAATCGTGACCCAGCCGGCATCGGGCACGTTGAGGGCGCCGAACGAGAGGAAGTATCCGGCCATGGCCGCGATCATCAGCGGCGCGCCGGCCTGTTGGACGTCCTCCTGGCGGCTGACCATCGAGCCGGCCGCGGCATACAGGGTCGAGTACAGGACGAAGCCGCCGATGAAGAACAGCAGCGAAACGATCACGAACGGCACCGTCAGCCCGGGCAGCGCCAGGTCGACGCCGCTCGTCCCGAGCAGAGCCTTGGCCACGGCTCCCTGCGTCAGGAAGCCCACGACCAGGGCGGCGATCAGGGCGCCGTATTGTGTCAGCGCCGCGGCGCAGGTCCCGAGCAGCTTGCCGAGCAGCAGCTGACGTGACGTCGCGGCGGTGATCAGCAGCTCCATGACCCGGCTGCTCTTCTCCTCGGCGACGCTGCCCGCCACCCAGTTGCCGTAGTTCATGACGGCGATAAAGTTCAGCAGGACGAAGAAGAAGGCGATGGCATAGCGCCCACCGA
Organism: uncultured Chloroflexia bacterium; assembly: GCA_963716585.1. Lineage (GTDB taxonomy): Bacteria > Chloroflexota > Limnocylindria > QHBO01 > QHBO01 > JAICUY01. The sequence goes on along the minus strand of CAVQTN010000002.1, from coordinate 372,629 downwards.
ATTCGCCGCCGGTGCGAGTCACCGCATTCGGGTCCGGAGATGCCACCTTGAAGGCCACCGGGGCGAAGATGGCGCCCTTGTCCTGGGCGGCGACTCCGGCCCGGTCGAGACGATCCGAGATGGCGAGGCCGCTGGCCACCTGCCGAATGGCGGCCACCGATGCGTCGGCCATGCTGTCGTTGCTGATGTAGTCGTACTCCAGGTCGTCGCTTGCCGCGCGGCGCACCTCCAGCAGACCGCTGAGGTCGCCATCCCGGACCTGGCGCCGCGCCGCGTCGGGGTTGTCGGTCAGGGTCAGGCGGAAGCGAGGAGTGTCGGCCCCACCGCCCGCCTGGCTGCCGTTGAGCGCCTGCTCGAGCTGCGTCACGAATCCCTCGCCCGACGGCATGTCGGCCGGTACGCTGACCGCCACCGACGTCGGCTTGTCGCCGGCAATCGCCTGGAAGATGACTGGCGCCATGGCGAGCAGCAGGCCGACGATCACCAGCCCGGCGGTGATGATGACGAAGGCGCGGCTGCGCACGCGCATCAGGTACTCACGGCGGGCGATGTGCAGTGCGTTCGGAAACAGGCTCACTGGCGGGCGACCTCCGGTGCCAGGTGTTCCTCCTCCTCGCCCGCACGGCTCCCGACGTGTGCGATGAACACCTCTTCCAGCGAGGGGTCGGCGATCTCGAAACGGGTCACCTGCTCGCCGCGATCGAGCGCTGCCCTCAGGACCAGCTGCGGATCGCTGCCGGTCGGCACGGTCAGCTCCAGGTAATCCTCGCGATGGCGGCCGACACGCACGCCGTCAAGTCCCGCGATCCACGCCTCATCGGCACCGTCGGCGGTCGCCAGGCGCACCACCTGGCGGCCCATGTCGCGCTTCACGTCGCGGACGCTGCCATGGACCACCAGCCGGCCGCGGTCGACGATGGCGATCGATTCGCACAGCTCCTCGACCTGCTCCATCTGGTGGGTGCTGAAGATGAGGGTCTTGCCCCGGTCGCGCATCGCCAGGAAGGCTTCCTTCAGGAGCTGCACGTTGACCGGGTCGAGCCCGGTGAACGGCTCGTCCATGATCAGCACGGCCGGGTCGTGCAGGATCGCGGCGATGAACTGGATCTTCTGCTGGTTGCCCTTGCTGAGCTCCTCCACCTTGCGGTCGCGGTACTCGGGAATGCGGAAGCGGTCCAGCCATTCGTTGATCTCGTTGGTCGCATCGGTCTCCGAGACGCCATACAGCGAGGCAAAGAAGCGCAGCACGTCCATGACGCGCATGCGCAGGTACAGGCCGCGCTCCTCCGGCAGGTAGCCCCACGTGCGCCGCGGCAGCTCGATGTTCGGCTTGCCCTCCCAGCTGACGCTGCCGGAGTCGGCGCGCAGGATGTCGAGCACGATGCGCATGGCGGTCGTCTTGCCAGCGCCATTGGCGCCCAGCAGCCCGAAGATGCGGCCGGGCTCCACGCTGAAGCTCACGCCGTCGAGCGCGGTGACGGCGCCGAAGCGCTTGACGACATTGTCGAGAACCAGGCTCATGAACGACCGATGCTACCAGCGCTTGACCGATGCGTCAGTTGCCGCCATCGGACGGTGACTGGGGGGCTCGACGCGTGCGACGCAGGTGGGGAGCGCGGGGGATGAAGGTCCGGATCTTCAGCGTGCGCTCTCGATCGCGTTCGTCCTCGAGGGCCTGGACGCGCGCCCCGAGCAGGTCGCGCAGCGAGATCACGCTGACCAGGTGCGTCGGATCGTCCCGATCGACCACCGGCATGCGGGTCAGTCCGGTCTCCGCCATGCGGTACACCACCGGCCGCAGCGACTCGTCCGGGTAGGTGACCACCGGATCCGGGCGCAGGACGTCGCGGAGCGTCGTCTCGCCTTCGGGGCCTTCGGCGAGCAGCATGTCGAGGTCGTGGCGGGTCACCACGCCGAGCATCCTTCCGTCGTCATCGGTCACCGGGTAGAGGCCCTGGAAGCCGCGCGCACCGCCGGTCTTGAGCGAGGCTGCCATGTCGGCCAGCGGCGTCGACGCCAGCAGCACCATCACGTTGGAGCGCATCACCTGGCTGACGAACACGCCCTCCATCGGGTCCACCGCGTATTCACGGGACAGGTGGTGGCCGCGTCGCGACAGCTTCTCGGTCAGGATCGAGCGCTTCATGAGCAGCACGGTGAAGGTGTAGGCGGTGGTCACCGCGATGAGCAGCGGTAGCAGGGCGTTCAGGTCGTGGGTGAGCTCCAGCGCGAAGATGATGGCCGTGAACGGCACGCGCATGGTGCCGCCCAGGATGGCGCCCATGCTGATCAGTGGCCAGAAGCCGACGCCCATGTCGGGCAGGACGATGGCCTCCACGCCGCCAAGCGCGGCGCCCATCATCAGCAGCGGCGCGAGGACGCCGCCTGACGTGCCAGACCCGAGCGAGATGGTCCAGATCAGCGATTTCACGACGAGCACGCCCAGGATCACGCCGCCGGCGACCTGGCCGTTGAGCAGGTTGCGCAGCGTGTCGTAGCCGACACCCAGCGCGTGGGGGAAGACGAGGCCGCCGAGACCCACGAACAGCCCGCCGATGGCCGGCCACCACATCCAGTGGATGGGCAGCTTCTCGAAGGTGTCCTCGGCGAGATAGACGCCCTGGGTCAGCAGCGTCGACAGGCCGCCCGCCAGTAATCCCACGCCGACGCAGGCGACGATGGCCGGCAACGCGATGTCGGCCGTATGCGGGGGCACCGGAAAGAGCGGCCCGACGCCCAGGATGTCGTGGCGCAGCACGGTTGCGGAGATGGCGGCGACCGCAACCGGCACCAGCGATCGCGGACGCCACTCGAACAGCAGCAGCTCGACCGCCAGCAGGACCGACGCAATCGGTGCGTCGAACGTGGCGGCCATGCCCGCCGCGGCCCCCGCGACCAGCAGCGTCTTGCGCTCCGAGCTGGTCAGATGCAGGAACTGGCTGATCATCGAACCAACCGCGCCGCCGGTCATGATGATCGGGCCCTCGGCGCCGAACGGGCCGCCCGAGCCGATGGCGATGGCGCTTGAGAGCGGCTTCAGGATGGCGACCTTGGGCTCGACCCGGCTGCGGTTGATGAGGATCGCCTCGATCGCCTCGGGGATGCCGTGTCCGCGAATGCGTTCGCTGCCGTATCGGGCCATGAGGCCGACGACCAGCCCGCCGAGGACCGGCACGATCACGATCCAGACGCTGGTCGGCGCGGCGGCCGGCGAGACGAGGTCATAGGCGACCCGGCCGAAGAAGAGCAGGTTGGTGACGAGGCCGATGAGGTTGAGTAGCAGCCACGCCAGCAGGGCGCCGATGAGCCCGATCGGAATCGCCAACAGCGCGAGGATGAGGATGCGGGGGCCGGCGATGAAGTCGCCCAGCGTCTCGGCGCCGGTGGCGTTGCGATGCGCCTCGGGGGCGACGCTCACTTGCGGCGTTCGACGAGCTGCCCCAGGCCGTCGACCAGCGCGCGCGCCTCGCCGCGCAGCTCGGCGAGATGGGTGAGGCTCAGCTCGCGCAGGGCCTCCTCGCCGGTGGCGGTCAGGCTGACGATCACCTGCCGCCGATCATCCTCGCCGCGCTCGGTGGCGATCAGGCCGCGCTGCTCGACGCGGCGCACCAGCTCGTCAACCGAGTTGTGTTTGCGCTGCAATCGTTCCGCCACGTCGCCGATGGTGGTCGCGCGACCGGCGGGCATGCCCTTGATCGCCAACAGCAGCTGGTGATGCTGCGGCTCCAGCCCGGCGGCACGCGCGGCCGCCTCGCTGAAGCGCAGGAAGCGGCGGATGCGGTACCGAAGCTCGGCGAGCGCCCGATACTCGCTGATGCGCAGGTCACGGGCGTTGCCTGTCGTGGCCTTCGTTGGTGACATTTCTGCTTATATCGTAACACGACATAAGCATGGCCGCCACCCGATGGATCGCGCCCGCTGGATGGCGCCCGGGGATCGGCATGGCCACCAAACCGGTCCGCGGCCAGCCTGCGGCGCGCTTGCTTCATCCGAACGGCCGGCGGATTGATTTTCCCCGGATGTGTCAACCGGTGGAGGTTCCGGGCAACGACCCAACCTGCACAGCACCAAGGCCCTGGATTCTGCCAACCGGTGATCAGATTCGGCGAGGACGGGCCTTTCCCGGGCCCCAGCTTGCCGCGAACCTCCAGCTGGTGGCAGGTCCGCGCCCGCCGTCACGCCTCGTTGCCGCGAACCTCCACCCGGTGGCGGCGCTGTGGCAGATGGGCCGCCGAGGCCGCGCGCGCAACGCTCTGCTACACTCGGATTCCCGAACCGCTTCGCGCTGCGATGCGGTTCTGCGTGTGCCACGGTTGTGATTTCATGAGAGAAGAACCGCTTTGAAGATTGGTGTCCCTCGCGAGGCCGCCGATGGCGAGACTCGCGTCGCCTTGACGCCGCTGATCGCCGGTCAGCTGATCGGCGACGGCGTCGAGGTCCTCGTCCAGGCGGGAGCCGGCGAGGCATCCTTCGCCTCGGACCAGCAGTACGCCGAGGCCGGCGCCACGATCGTGCCGGACGTGGCGGCGCTGTACGACCAGGCCGACATGGTCCTGCGCGTCGGCCGGCCGTCGGCCGATGAGATCAAGCTGCTGAAGCCCGGCCAGGTGCTGATCGGCACGCTGGCCACGCTGTCGCATCCCAAGCTCGCCGAGAAGCTCGCCACCACCGGCGTGACGGCCATCAGCATGGACTCCATCCCGCGCATCACCCGTGCGCAGAGCATGGACTCGCTCTCCAGCCAGAGTACGGTCGGGGGCTATAAGGCGGTCCTGCTGGCGGCCGATCGGCTGCCGAAGTTCATGCCGCTGCTGACCACCGCCGCCGGCACCGTCCGGCCGGCCAAGGGCTTGATCATGGGCGCCGGCGTCGCGGGCCTGATGGCCATCGGAACCGCGCGACGGCTGGGCGCCGTGGTCGAGGCGACCGACGTGCGGCCCGTTGTCAAGGAGCAGGTCCAGAGCCTGGGCGGCACCTTCCTGGAGGTCGAGATGACCGACGAGGAGAAGGCGCAGGCCGAGACCGCCGGTGGATACGCCCGCGAGATGGGCGACGACTACAAGCGTCGCCAGGCCGAGCTCATCGCCCGGCGCGTCGGCGAGGCCGATTTCGTGATCACCACGGCACTCATCCCTGGACGCCCGGCACCGCGCCTGATCACCGACGAGATGGTGGCCAGCATGAAGCCCGGCAGCGTCATCGTCGACATGGCGGCCGAGGCCGGCGGCAACGTCGAGGGCAGCGAGCCCGACAAGGTGGTCGAGAAGCACGGCGTGACGATCATCGGCTTCACCAACCTGCCGGCCATGATGCCGGCCCACGCCTCGCAGATGTACGCCAAGAACATCCAGACGCTCGTGAAACATCTGCTCGCCGACGGGAAGGTCAAGCTCGATTTCGCCGATGAGATCACCCGCGGCGCGACGATCACCCACGACGGGAAGGTGGTCCACGAGGCGACCGCCAGGGCGCTCGGCATCGAGCCGGCGGCGCCCAAGCCGGCGGAGCCACCCGCGGCAGCCGAACCCACGCCCCAGACGACCGCGCCCGAGACAGCCACGGAGGACAAGTAAGTGGACGCCAGCTCGATCAGCGCGTTTGCGTTGCTCGCCGCGCTCTTCATCCTGGTGCTCGCCGCATTCGTGGGGTACGAGGTGGTCAGCAAGGTGCCGACCATGCTGCACACGCCGCTGATGAGCGGGGCCAACGCGGTCCATGGGGTCATCGTGGTCGGAGCCATGCTCGTGGCGGCGAGCGTCGAGGGACCGCTGCGCGTCGTGCTGGCCCTGATCGCCGTGACGCTCGGCACCATCAACGTGGTCGGCGGCTTCGTGGTCACCGACCGGATGCTCGAGATGTTCCGCAAGCGACCGGGGGATCGCTAGATGCCCGAGCTCACCGGCCTGCAGATCCTGACCTTCGTCGTCTGGCTGATCGCCAGCATCGGCTTCATCCTGGCCCTCAAGTTCCTCGCCTCACCCAAGACGGCGCGCACCGGCAACCTGCTGGGCGCGGCCGGCATGGCCCTCGTCATCGTCTGGACCTTCTTCACCACCGACGGCATGTTCGCCAACTGGTGGATCCTGCTGATCGGCGGCGGCGTCGGCGCGGTGGTGGGCGTGCTCGGCGCGCGACGGGTACCGATGACCGCCATGCCGCAGATGGTCGCCATCTTCAACGGCGCCGGCGGTGGCGCGGCGGCCGTCGTTGCCCTTGCCGAGTTCATGCGCGACACCGGCGAGCACCCCGACGGCATGCTGGCCCTGCCGTTCATCATCGCCACGCTGCTCGGCGCGGTCATCGGCTCGGTGAGCCTCACCGGCTCGATCGTGGCCTTCGGCAAGCTGCAGGGCTTCATCGCGCCACGACCGGTCAAGCTGCCCGGGCAGCAGATCATCACCAGCCTGATTGCCCTGGCGCTGATCGTCATCGCGGTCTACGTTGCAGCGGTCGTCAACAGCGTGCCGCTCTTCCTCCTGTTCTGTGGCCTGGCCCTCCTGTTCGGCGTCGTGCTGGTGATGCCCATCGGTGGTGCCGACATGCCGGTCGTCATCAGCCTGCTCAACAGCTACACCGGCATCGCGGTGGCGGCCACCGGCTTCGTGCTCAACAACTACGCGCTGCTGATCGCCGGCACGCTGGTCGGCGCATCGGGCGCCATCCTGACCCAGCTGATGACGAAGGCCATGAACAGGTCGCTGTTCAACGTCCTGTTCGCCGGCTTCGGCACGGGCGGGGGGACGGCGGCCGTCGGTCCTGCGGGCGAGGAGTCGCTGCGGGAGATCAGCGCCGATGATGCGGCGGTGCTGATGGCCTACGGCAAGAAAGTGATCATCGTGCCGGGCTACGGGATGGCCGTGGCCCAGGCGCAGGGCCCGGTGCGGGAGCTGATGGACCTGCTCATCGCCAAGGGCGTCGACGTCGAGTTCGCCATCCACCCGGTGGCTGGCCGCATGCCGGGCCACATGAACGTGCTGCTCGCCGAGGCGAACGTGCCGTACGACCGGCTCAAGGAGATGGACGAGATCAACGACGAATTCGCCGATGCGGACGTGGCCCTGGTGATCGGCGCCAACGACGTCATCAACCCCCTGGCCCGTGAGGAGGGTTCACCCATCTCGGGCATGCCCATCCTCAACGTCGACCAGGCGCAGAACGTCATCGTCCTGAAGCGTGGGAGGGGCACCGGATTCGCCGGCATCCCGAACCCCTTGTTCAGCAACGAGAAGACCTCCATGCTGTTCGGCGACGCCAAGCCATCGGTCTCGGCCCTGGTCAACGGCGTCAAGAACGCGTAGCGGCCCAAGCCGGCACGGCGCTTGCCTGCTCGGTCGACCTCGAAGAGCGCCGGGCTATGATCCGGACAATCCCCACAGAGGTGACCCCATGGCCGAACTTTCCGACACGCTGAACCAGCTCCTGTCGGGGCAGACGCAGCAGATCAGCCAGCGCATCGGTGCCGACGGCGCGACCACGTCGAACGCCATCCAGGCGGCGGTCCCCTCGCTCCTCGCGGCGCTCAGCCAGGAAGCCGACAAGGGCAGCGGCCTGCAGCAGGCGCTGGAGAAGGACCACGACGGCTCGATCCTCGACAACCTGGCCGGCTACCTCGGCGGCACGGCGCAGCTGAGCCCGCGCACCACCAACGGCGCCGGGATCCTCGACCACGTGCTGGGCGACAAGCAGGACACCCTTGCGCGCGGCATCAGCGCCAAGAGCGGACTGGATATCGGCAGCGTCGCCAGCCTGCTGACGCTGCTCGCCCCGATCGTGATGGGCATGCTCGGCAAGAAGCAGTCGTCGTCATCGGGCGCCGGCGGTGGCCTGGGCGACCTGCTCAACAAGGAGAAGGCCGATGCGCAGGGCCAGGGCGGGCTCGGCGACATCCTGGGTAGCATCCTGGGCGGCGGCGGCACGAGCCAGGGCGGCGTCGGTGACATCCTGGGCGGCCTGCTGGGGGGCAAGAAGTAGCGCCGCCGCCGGCGGCTCGCTGGGTCTGCCTGGACGTCGGTGAGACGCTCATCGACGAGACGCGTGTCTGGTCGATCTGGGCCGATGCGCTCGGCGTCGCGCGCCTGACCTTCATGGCCGCCCTCGGCGCGGTCATCGCGCGCGGTGGTCAGCACGCCGACGTGTTCCGCGTCTTCGGCGCCGACGACTGGCAGGCGCGCCTGCCCGCGGTGGAGGCAGCCTACGGCGGCTTTCGCGCGGACGACCTCTATCCCGATGCGCTCCGCGCGCTCGGCGCGCTCCGCTCGGCCGGTTACCGCATCGCGATCGTGGCCAACCAGCCGGCGTCGCGGACCGATGAGCTGCGGCGCGTTGGCATCGAGGCCGAGGTGATTGCCATGTCCGGCGCGATGGGCGTCGCCAAGCCGGATCCCGCCTTCTTCGCGCGTTGCCTGGCGCTGATGCACGCCGAGGCGCCGGACGCCGCGTACGTCGGCGACCGGCTCGACAACGACGTGCTGCCAGCTGCCCAGCTGGGCATGCGCGCGGTGTGGATCCGCCGCGGGCCGTGGGGCGTCATCGGGGAGGACGTCGACGGCGTGGCGGACCTCGTGGTCGACTCCCTCGACGAGCTGGTCGAGCGAGTCGACCAGGCCTGGGAGTCGGTGCCTACTCGCCGCGCCGCAGCACCACGTCGATCTCGCGGTCGCTGACGCCGAATCGCCGCAGGGCGTGGCGCACCAGCTCATCGCCGAGCTGCCGCTCGGCGATGACCACCCGGGCGACGCCCAACCGTCGCAGCTCGGCCTCGTCCGCATCCGAGTGGGCGCGTGCAGCGATCTCGATGCGAGGGTTCTGACTGCGGGCGTAGGCCACCGCCTGCCGGGCGGCGATGGGGTCGGGCAGCGCCACGATCAGCATCCGCGCATCGGCGATGCCCGCGGCGTCCAGGACCGACGGCGTTCCGGCGTCGCCATAGATCACCGGCGCGCCGGCCGTGCGCGATCGGCGGACCAGCGGATAGTCGATGTCCACCGCCATCCAGGGAAACGAGCGCGACCCCAGCATTCGGCCGATCTGGCGGCCGACGCGACCGTATCCCAGCACCACCACGTGGCGTCGTGGCGCGGTGAGGTCATCGAGTCGAGTGGGCGTTTGGGCGGCCCGTCGTTCCAGCGCATCCGCCAGCTTGCCGGAAGCGAAGAAGACGGGGCTGGCCAGCAGGATCGAGAAGACGGTCGCCTCCATGACCAGCGAGAAGGTCTGCGGATCGATGGCCCCGACCTGCAGGCCGGCCGTGGCGAGCACGAAGCTGAACTCGCCGCTCTGCGAGATGAGGCCCCCGACGCGCACCGCCACGGCCGGTCGGTGGCCCGCCGCGGTGACGATGCCCACGATCGGCACCCACTTCCCGACGACGATCAGCGCGAGCAGCAGCAGGACGATGGGCCAGCCGGTGATGACCGCCGCGGGCTGCAGCAGGATGCCGATCGAGACGAAGAAGACGGTGGCGAACAGGTCGCGCAACGGCACGACCTCGCCGAGCACGCTGGCCGCGAGATCGGACTCCGCCAGGGCCAGTCCGGCGATGAAGGCACCCAGCGCGACCGAGACGCCGAGCGCCGAGGCGCTGAACGCCGTCCCGATGGCGATGAGCGCCACGGCCACGATGAACAGCTCGCGCGACCCGAGGCGCGCGACCCGTTCGAGCAGCCCAGTGAAGACGCGCGACCCGAGCAGCACGACGAGCACCACGAAGCCCATGGCGATGGCCGTCGAGCGGGCAACGTCGAGCAGGGGGCTCGCCGACTCGACGGCCAGCGCGGAGAGCACCACGACCAGTACGACGGTGATGAGATCCTGCACGATCGACCAGCCAAGCGCGATGCGCCCGGCGAGCAGCGTCTCGAGGATCGACTCGCCGGCGACCTTCACCAGGACCACCGACGAACAGATGCTGACGATGGCCCCCACGAACAGCGACTCGACCAGCTCGCGGCCGAGCAGCAGCGCGGCGATCGTGCCGAGGGTCATGGTGATGGCGACCTGGATGGGTGCGCCGATGAGCACCAGGCGGCCCACCGAGGCGAGCTCGCGCAGGCTGAAGCGCAGCCCGATGCTGAACATCAGCAGCGCGACGCCGATGTCCGCCAGCTCCAGCACCTGGTCGCGGTTGGCGACGATCCCCGGCGTGAAGGGACCGATCACCAGGCCGGCGACGATGTAGCCGAACATGGGCGGCAGGCGCAGCCGGTGGGCAACGGTTCCGAGTACCAGCGCCGCTCCGAGGGCGGCCAGGAGGGTCAGGCCGAGGCCACCGGTCATCGGTCTGGGACTCCCATCGGCCGATGATAGCGACCAAGCTCCGGTATCCTCGGGACCCTCATGGAATCGGTCCAGCACGCCGCCGCGATCCTGACCCAGCTGTTCGTGCTGCTGGTGGCCACCAAGATCGGCGACGAGATCTTCAAGCGCATCGGCCAGCCGACGGTGGTCGGCGAGATCGTCGGCGGCGTGATCGTCGGCCCGGCGGTCCTGAACCTTTACCAGGTCAACGCCGAGACCGCCCTCTTCGCCGAGATCGGCGTGGTGCTGCTGCTGTTCAAGGTCGGGCTCGACACGCGACTCCACGAGCTGCTGGCCGTTGGTCGGTCGGCGCTGCTCGTTGCGACGCTTGGCGTCATCTTTCCCCTGGCCGCCGGCTTCGGCCTTGCCGAGATGCTCGGCGCGCCGCTGCAGGTGGCCCTCTTCCTGGGGGCGGCGCTGACGGCGACGTCGGTCGGCATCACCTCGAAGGTGCTCGACGAGATCCACGGGCTGCACACCGTCAGCGGCCGCGTGATCCTGGGAGCGGCGGTCGCGGACGACGTGATGGGGCTGGTGATCCTGGCGATCGCCTCGGGCGTCGCGGCCGGCAACGTCAGCCCCGGACGCATCGCGACCCTGCTGCTGCTGTCGGTGGCCTTCATCGTCATCGTGGTGGTCGGAGGCACCCGCATCCTGCGGCGCAGGCGCTCGCTGCTGACGGTCCCCGAGTTCGCCGAGACGCCGTTCCTGCCGGGCATGATCGTGATGCTCGGATTGGCGGCACTGTCGGCGATCATCGGCCTGGCGGCGATCATCGGTTCGTTCCTGGCCGGGATGGTCGTCGGCGAGTCGAGCGAGAAACCGGCGCTTGAACAGGAAGTGGCACCGGTGGCCGCCTTCTTCACGCCATTCTTCTTCGGCTTCATCGGCGCCCAGGTGGACCTGGCGGGGCTCGCCTCCTTCGAGGCCGTCGGGCTGCTGCTGGGCGTGACGCTGCTGGCCGTGATCGCCAAGTTCGTGGGTGCCTTCCTTGGCTCCATCGACCTGGGGCGGCGGCGTGCCGTCACGATCGGCTGGGGGATGGTGCCTCGCGGCGAGGTGGGGATCGTGGTTGCCGGGCTGGGGCTGACCAGCGGCGCCATCGATGCGGAGCTCTACTCGGTGGTGATCGGCATGGCGCTGCTGACGACGCTGGTCGTGCCACCGCTGCTGCCCCGTCTGCTGCGCATGTCCGACCCGCCGGAGCAGCGCACCGACCCACAGCGGGACGACGAGGACGCGGCACTCCAGCCCACCTGAGCGTCGATCAGGGCCCCTCGCTACGAGGAGCCCCGATCGTGGTGCGCATCAGCTGCAGGCCACCGCGGCCTGCATCGGCGGGGTCAGGCCATCTCGGGCGAGTACGCCTCCGGTTGGGGTTCCGCCGTCCGCTCCGGGAAGACGGTGGCGAGCACCCAGTACGTCACGAAGGCGACGGCCAAACCGACCAACCAGTTGTAGTCGTACAGGAAGCCACCCCACGGCACCTGGAGCTTGAGGAACGGAAGCAGCCCGTCGACGGGGAACGGCCCCTGGGTGCCGGTCGCGGTGTACGCGCCGCCGATGGCGAGGACGCCGCCGAGCAGCAGCGCCACCACGGCGCGCCAGTTCCACCCGGCGGCATAACGGTAGATCCCGTCGGTGCGGTACAGGTCCGCAAGCTTCAGCGTGGTCCGCCGGATGAGCCAGTAGTCGGCGATGAGCACGCCGGCGATGGCCCCCAGCGCGCCGCCGTAGAAGCCGAGCCAGGTGAAGATGTAGACCTCCGGGTTGCTGATCAGGTACCAGGGCTGGATCACGACCCCGATGACGGCGGTGATGATCCCGCCGGTCCGGAAGCTGATCCCCTTGGGCCAGGCGTTGCTGAAGTCGTACGACGGGCTGACGAGGTTGGCTGCCACGTTGGTGGTGAGCGTGGCGATCATCACCGCGAAGAGGGCGATGATGATGACGATGGGGTTGCCGAAGCGTCCCACCAGCGCCACCGGGTCGAAGATCGCATCGCCATAGACGATCACCGTCGCGGACGCGGTGACCACCGCCAGCAGCGCGAAGAGGGTCATCGTGGTCGGCAGGCCGAGGGCCTGCCCCCAGACCTGGTCACGCTGACTGCGCCCGAAGCGCGTGAAGTCCGGCATATTGAGCGACAGCGTCGACCAGAACGCGATCATCGCCATCAGGCTCGGGAAGAAGAGCTTCCAGAAGTCGCCGGTCCAGCCGCCGAACTTGCTCGGCTGGGAAAGGATCGGCCCGAAGCCGCCAGCCTGGATGACCATCCAGATCGTCAGAAGGACGGCGATGCCAACCAGGAACGGCGCGGACCAGTTCTCGAAGATCCGAAGGGTGTCCATGCCGCGCAGGATGATGTAGACGTTGAGCAGCCAGAAGATGACGAAGCTCAGCCATAGCGTCCACGGCTGGGGATCGCCGACTCCGATCGCGAACTTACCGGCGGTCGCCCACCAGGAATCGGTGCCCAGCACGGCGGTGAGCAGGGTGAAGATGGCCCCGCCGCCGATCCAGGTCTGGATGCCGAACCAGCCGCACGCCACGAACGCACGCAGCAACGCGGCGAGGTTCGCGCCGCCCACGCCGAACGAGGCGCGCGCGAAGACCGGGAACGGGATCCCGTACTTCGTTCCGGCGTGGCTGTTCAGCAGCATGGGGATCAGCACGATGACGTTCGCAAGCGCAATCGTGACCACCGCCTGGACCCAGTCCATGCCGAGCGCGATGAGCCCGGCGGCCAGCGTCCAGCTCGGGACGTTGATCGCCATGCCGATCCAGAGCGCCATGTACGCATACGTCGTCCAGGTCCGGCGTGCCAGCGGAACCGGCGCCAGGTCCTCGTTGTAGAGCGGGCTGTCGGCGACAGCCTCGGGATGGGCGAGCTCGTGCCGCCCGTCGGGATAGGTGATCTCCTCGTACGCGGACGCTGTCATGGGGCCTCCTCCGTGCATTCCTCCGCAAGGTCGACGCGCCGCTCTGGTTTGCGGCGCCATTCACCCCGAGCTCATCCCCCGCGATTTCCGCTTCCTCAGTTGACGATGGCCGCGTCAGTCTCCTCCAGCGCGCTGTCGATGATTGCAAACCCCTCCCGCAGCTGCTCCTCGTTGATGCACAGCGGCGGGTTGGTGAAGAAGGCGTTCCAGTGGGTCATGGTGTACAGGCCGTCGGATTTCAGGCGCTTGTCGAGCGCCGCCATCTCCGGCGAGCTCGCGTTGAACGGTGCCAGCGGGACCCACGGGTCGCGGCTGCGCACCAGCTCGACGATGCCGAACAGGCCCAGGCTGCGCGTCGTGCCGACGCTCGGATGGCGCCGTTTCAGTCCCGCCAGCTGTTCAGCCAGCACCGGCCCGAGGCGCGCCGCGTTGCCCACCAGGTCATCGTCGTGCAGCACGCCCACCGCCGCGATCGCCGCGGCGCAGCTCACCGGATGCGCCGAGTAGGTAAGGCCGCCCTGGTAGACCCGATCGGCGAAATGGGCCGCGATCCGGTCCGACACCGCCACGGCGCCGAGCGGCAGATACGAGCTGGTGAGGCCCTTGGCCAGGGTCATCAGGTCCGGCACCACGTTCCAGTGGTCGACCGCGAACCATCTGCCCGTGCGTCCGAAGCCGGCCATCACCTCGTCGCAGATCATCACGATCCCGTACTTGGTGCACAGCTCGCGGACGCCCGCCAGGTAGCCATCGGGCGGGACGAGGATGCCGTTCGTCCCAGTCACCGTCTCCAGGATGAAGGCCGCGATGGTATCGGGCCCTTCGTAGTTGATCACCTCGTCGAGGTAGGCCAGGTGCTCGTCGACCGGATCGGGTTCGGGGTTCCCGTACCGATACGGATCCATGACACGGATGACGCCCGGCACGGCGGGCTCGGAGGCCCAGCGTCGCGGATCGCCGGTGACGCTGATCGAGCCGGCGGTCGCGCCGTGATAGGAGCGGTAGCGGGCGATCACCTTCTGGCGCCCGGTGAACATGCGGGCCATGCGCAGCGCGTTCTCGTTCGCCTCGGACCCCCCGAGCGTGAAGAAGAAATGGTCGAGGTCGCCGGGCGTCAGCTCGGCGAGCATTGCGCCCAGCCGGCCACGCACCTCGGTGGCGAACTGCGGCGCGGCGAAGGCGAGCCGATGCGCCTGGGCGGCGATCGCGTCGGCGACGCGCTGGTCGCCGTGGCCGATGTTCACGCTCATCAGCTGCGAATTGAAGTCGATGTAGCGCTTGCCGTCCGGATCCCAGAAGTAGATTCCCTCGCCGTGGTCGATCACGATCGGGTCGATCTTTGCCTGCGCCGACCACGAGAAGATGGTGTGGTCGCGGCACAGCTGGACGATCTCGTCGGCGCTCAGCGTCTGCGATTCGGTGATGGTCATGCAGGATCCTCTGGCGCGTGGTGATCTGACAGCCGATTACAGCACACCCTGCAAGCCCCGCTCGCCGTTCTGAGCAAGGGCCTCGCGGCCGCCGATACTCGCGGTCGGGGGCTGCGACGCTAGTCGTGCTGCAGATGCAGCGGCGCGAGCGTGCCGAGCGATTCGGCGACCACCACCGCGTCGTCGCCGAGCTCCAGCTTGAAGTCGGTGGGCGGGTTGATCGACGGCCGTCCGCCGCGCGTGATGGCCAGCAGCGTGGCGTGGTGCTCGCCGCGCAGGCGCGCTGCCACCTCGTCGACCGACAGGCCGATGTAGCCGTCCGGCAGGCGGACGCGATACAGCTCCGACCCCTGGCCACCCGACACGATGTCGGCCATGATCTCGGTCAGCCCGGGGTACAGCGCCGAGCGGGCAAGCAGCCGCGAGGCGAGGCGCGAGGTGACCAGCACCTCATCGGCCCTGGCGCGCTGCATGTGCTCGACGTGTGCCGGGTTGTTGACCTCCACGACGGTCCGCACGTCCGGTGCGATGGCCTCGATGGCCATCACCGTCAGGATCGAGCGCATGTCGGCCTCGTTCGTCGGCTCGGTTGGGAACACCACGGCCGAGATCGCCTCGCTGATGCCCGCGCGGCCGAGGTCCTCGGCCGAGGTTGTGTCGCCGCGCACGAAGTAGACCCCGCTGCCGGCGGGATTGCGCTCGGCATCGTGCAGCACGACAACCTTGGCCTTGAACTCGTCGCCCTTGAGCTCCTCGATCAGCTCCCGAGCGGTGCTGTTCCAGCCGCAGACGATGATGTGATCGCGGAAGCCCGCGGCGCCCATGCCCTGACCCTCCTTGAGCAGGAAATCGATGACAAAGCCGACGACCGCGCCGGTCATGGCGGCCACGATGGCAACTCCGAAGAACGCCAGCAGCCAGCCGATGATGAAGCCACCCGGCGAGTTGACGTAGCTCGCGTCCCCCGAGCCGATCACCGTGGTGATGGCCCAGTAGAACGACGAGCCGAAGCCACCGAAGCTGCGCTTGTCGTCCTCGATGAGCGTGACGGCCGCGGCGGCCAGGACCACGAAGCCGATGATCGGCAGCAGCAGCGACACGAAGAAATGACGGTCAAGGCCGCCCGCGACGCGGTGCATGTGAAAACCGATGCGACGCATGAAAGGCGCCGCGAACAGCCCCCGCAGTGGCCCGGGCATCGGTCGCTGAAATCCTCCGTGATCGCGACCGGTGGCGGTCGCGGCGTGGCTCGGAGCCGCATTGT
Source organism: uncultured Chloroflexia bacterium (assembly GCA_963716585.1). GTDB lineage: Bacteria > Chloroflexota > Limnocylindria > QHBO01 > QHBO01 > JAICUY01. The sequence goes on along the minus strand of CAVQTN010000002.1, from coordinate 356,697 downwards.
GCCATTCGGCCCGCAGGCCGGGACGGCCGGTGCCGTCAACGGAACAGCGGGACGCTCGGCGCTCTCCCCGCCCGATCAGTAGCCGGCGATCAGGCCGCCATCGACCGCGATCAGCTGGCCGGTCACGTACGAGGCCGGCTCGGAGGCGAGGAAGGCGACCAGCGCGGCCAGCTCGTCGGGTGCCCCATAGCGACCGGCGGGAATGCTGGCCAGCCTGGTGCGCCGCACCTCCTCGATGCTGCGCGAATGCGCCCTGGCGGCTTCATCGTCGAGCTGCTGGACGCGGGGCGTATCGATCCGGCCCGGCAGCACGCCGTTGACGGTCACGCCGTCGGCGGCCACGCTGCGGGCGGCGGTCTTGAGCCAGGCGGCGAGGGCGGAGCGGCCTGCGTTCGAATAGACCAGCTCGGGGATCGGTTGCCGCACGCCGGACGACAGCACCGCGACCAACCGGCCCCAGTGGCGGGCGCGCATCTGGGGCAGCACCGCGTTGGCGAGGCTGATGGGCGTGACCGCGAGCAGCTGCAGCGAGCGCTGCCAGCCCTCGTCGCTGGTCCTGGTCGGATCGACGGTCGGCGGACCGCCGGCATTCAGGATCAGGATGTCGACGCGGCCGAGCGTTCGCGTCGCTTCCTCGGCCACCACCGTCGCCGCCTCGGGACTGGCCGCGTCGGCCGGAATGACGTGCACCTCGGCGTCGTGGCCGCTGCGAAGCTCCGCAGCGATCCGCTCCAGGCCTTCGACCGAACGCGACCAGAGGAGCAACCGGCAGCCCTCCGTGGCCAGCCGCGTGGCGATTGCGGCACCGAGCCCCGAAGATGCGCCGCCGACGACCGCCGACCTGCCGCGCAGCTCGAGGTCCATCTCAGGCCCTGACCGCCCGCAGGATGGCATGGACCGATGCGTCGGCGTCGGCCTCGGTCGTCGACCAGTTGCTGACGCTGATCCGCATCGCCGCCAGGCCGTGCCAGCTGCGTGCCGCCCATCCAGGCCGTGCCGTCGTCCTGCACCTGCGCTATGACTCGCCCTGGTGCGCTCGTCGTCACCGCCGAAGCGCACGAGCACCTGGTTGAGCACGACGTCATTGAGAACCTCGACCTCATCGGCCGCGCCCAGCTGCTCGGCCATTCGCCTCGCCAAGGCGCAGCAACGCTCGACGAGCTCCGCCACGCCGCCACGCCCCAGCTGCCGGATCGCGGCATACAGCGCGAAGCCGCGCGCCCGTCGCGAGCTGTCGAAGATCCACTCCCACGGCTCGCGCTGCTCGCTGCGCAGGAGGTACGCAGCGGTGGCCGACATCGCCACGCGGTGCGCTTCCGTGTCGCGGACCGCCACGAAGCCGCAGTCGTAGCCGGCGTTCAACCACTTGTGAGCATCGGTCGACCACGAATCGGCCCGGTCGACGCCGTCGACGAGGTGGCGAAGGCGCGGAGCGGCGGCGGCCCACAGCCCGAAGGCGCCGTCGACGTGCACCCAGGCGTTCGGATGCTGGCCGGTGGCCTCGGTGATCGCCGCGGCCGGATCGAATGCGCCCGTGTTCACGTTGCCCGACTGGAGGCAGACGATGAGCGGGCCATCGGTGCCGCCGGACGGCCTCGATCGCCGCGTCGGCGCGCATACGGCCCTGCTCGTCGGTGGGAATGCGCGTCACGCGGTCGCGACCGAGGCCCAGGTACTGCAGTGCAGTCAGGAGCGTGGCGTGCGCTTCGTCGCCGATGACCACGGTGATCTCCGGTGCGCCGTACAGGCCGCGCGCTTCGACGTCCCAGCCCACACGGTCCAGGACCCGATGGCGCGCCGCGGCCAGCCCTACGGCATTGCCCAGGCCGGCGCCGGTGGGCAAGCCGAAGCTCGCCTGCGCAGGCAGGCCCAGCAGCTCGAGCATCCACTCCCCGGCGACCTGCTCCGCGGCGGCAGCCGCCGGGGAGAGCGCGTGCACCGCGGCGTTCTGGCCCCAGGCGGTGGTCAGCCAATCGGCGGCGGCAGCGGCCGGCAGCGCCCCACCGATCACGAAGCCGAAGTAGCGCGGACCCGCCGATGCGACGAGCCCCGGATCGACGGCACTCGCCAGTCGCTCGACGACCGCCGTGGGGTCCTCGCCCACATCGGGCAGCGGCTGCCGCAGCCGCTCCGCGATGGCCGATGCATCGGCGACGGCGCCGACGTGCCGCTCGTCGAGCGATGCGAGGTACTCGAGGCCGATCTGCGCGGCGCGCTGCATGGGTGCCTGCCTGTCCATGGCTGCCATTCTGCCCTGCTGTGGCTACCGACGCCGGAGCAACAGGAAGGCCGCGGCCGCTCCGCCGGCCAGGATCAGCAGGAAGACCATGGCGTACGGTGGGTCGCCGGGCGGTCCGGAGGTCGGGACCTGGTCGACCGGCTGGCGGGCATCGCTCGGACGGAAGGCGGCAAGGTCCTCGGTCCACGGGCGGCTGTTCGAGCAGGCGTGGTCCTCGAGCCGATCTCCGACGAGCCGCGGCATGACGACGTACTCCACGCCCTCCTGCCAGGTGAGCCCCTCCTCGGTCGTACCCGGGTCCGCCCCGTGCACCTTGATCAGCGGCGTCAGGGTCGGCCCGCGCCAGATCTCCTTGACCAGAAAGGTCGCCGTGGCGCCGCGGTTCTCGGTCGCGATCACGATGCCGATGAAGACGACCGGTGCGTCGCGCAGCGCGTCGGGCATCGGCGCCGTTGCGCAGATCGCGTCGGTCGAGGCGGGAAGAACCGCCAGCCAGGCCAGCAGCAGCGCGGTGGGCAGCAGGAGGCGGAAGGCTCGCATCGGCATCGGCGTGGGGTAGAGTATCGCCTCTGTTCGAGGCGCACCTTCCCGAGGAGGAATGATGGCTCGCATCGTCCGCGCGGCGTTGCTCCAGGCGGAGTGGACCGGCGACAAGGAATCGATGATCGCCAAGCACGAGAAGCACGCGCGCGCCGCCGCGAAGCAGGGCGCCAGGGTGATGTGCTTCCAGGAGCTGTTCTACGGACCCTACTTCTGCCAGGTGCAGGATCCGCAGTACTTCAGCTACACCGAGCACATCCCCGACGGCCCGACCACCAAGCGCATGCAGGCGCTCGCCAAGGAGACCGGCATGGTGCTCGTCGTGCCGATGTACGAGGAGGACGAGCAGGCGACCGGGATCTACTACAACACCGCCGCCGTGATCGACGCCGATGGCACGTACCTGGGGAAGTACCGCAAGACCCACATCCCGCAGGTCAAGGGCTTCTGGGAGAAGTACTACTTTCGCCCCGGCAACCTCGGCTACCCGGTCTTCGAGACGGCCGTCGGCAAGGTTGGCGTCTACATCTGCTACGACCGCCACTTCCCGGAGGGCGCCAGGGCGCTGGGCCTCAACGGCGCCGAGATGGTGTTCATCCCGTCGGCCACGTCCCGCGGCCTCTCCGAATACCTCTGGCGGCTGGAGCAGACGTCGCATGCCGTGGCCAACGGCTACTTCGTGGGGACCATCAACCGGGTGGGCATCGAGCCCCTGGGCGACGACGACTTCTACGGACAGTCCTACTTCGCCGATCCGCGCGGCCAGTTCATCGGCGACATCGGCGACGCGCACGCCGAGGAGCTGATCGTGCGTGACCTGGACCTCGACCAGATCGAACAGGTGCGCCAGACGTGGCAGTTCTACCGCGACCGGCGGCCGGACGCCTACGAGGACCTCGTCCGGCCCTAGCCGGCGGCACCCATGGATTTCGGATTCACGCTGAAGCCCGATCACAGCATCGCCACAACGGTCGACCTGGCAAAGCGCGCCGAGGCCAACGGATTCAGCCACGGCTGGCTGTTCGACTCGCACGTCCTGTGGCGCGACCCGTATCCGCTGCTGACACTCATGGCGCAGGCGAGCGAGAAGCTGCGGCTGGGGACCTGCGTCACGAACCCGGGCACCCGCGAACCGAGTGTCACCGCATCGGCCCTGGCGGTCCTCGACGAGCTGAGCGAGGGGCGCATGGACCTGGGCATCGGCCGCGGCGACAGCGCACGGCGGGTGCTGGGCAAGCCTCCGACCACCATGAAGACGCTCGAGGAGGCGATCACCGTCATCCGCGACCTGGTCGAGGGACGCACCGTGACCTACGAGGGCACCGAGCTGACGCTGCCGTGGACCGGCAACTGGCATCTGCCGGTATGGGTCGCCGGCTACGGACCGATGGCGCTGGCAATGACCGGCCGCATCGCGGATGGCCTCATCCTGCAGCTGGCCGACCCCGACCTCATCGCCTGGTTCGTCTCGCAGCTGCGCGACGCGGAAGCCGCGGCCGGACGCGAGCCGGGCTCGGTGCGTGTCCAGGCGGCTGCCCCCGCTCATGTCGGCCCGTTGGCCGAGGCGCGCGAATGCACGCGCTGGTTCCCGGCGCTGGTCGGCAACCACGTTGTCGACCTCGTGAACAAATACCCGCGCGAGCAGCTGCCCGAGTCGCTGACCGGCTACGTTCGAGACCGCCACGGTTACGACTACCACCACCACGCCGAGGTGGGTTCGTCGAACGCCGCCTTCGTCGGCGACGAGGTCACGGATCGCTTCTGCGTCATCGGGCCGGTCGAGGACCATCTCGCCAAGCTGCGCCGGCTGGCCCAGGCCGGCGTCGACCAGTTCAACGTCTACCTGATGAATGGCGACGAGGAGCAGCAGCTCGACATCTACGGCCGTGAGATCATCCCGGCCATGGCGGGCGTGCACCCATGAAGATTGGATTCGTCGCCGGCTTCGGGCCCATCGTGCCCGACGCCGATGCCTCACGCGCCTTCTGGGGCGACGCTCTGGGCATCGGCCTCGAGGAGGCCGCGCCCGGCTACTTCGCGACCGATGATCTCGTCGGCGTCCGGGCCTTCGCCCTCTGGCCGCTGGCCCAGGCGGCAGAATCCACCTTCGGGACCGATGCCTGGCCGGACGATGTGCCGGTGCCGCAGGCGTGGGTGGAGCTCGACGTCGAGTCGGCCGAGGCGGTTGGAGAGGCGGTCGCCGAGCTGGAGGGGCGCGGCTACCGGCTGCTGCGCGGCGCGCAGGAGGAGCCCTGGGGCCAGACGACCTCGCGGCTGCAGAGTCCGGAGGGACTGCTGATGGGCATCACCTACACGCCCTGGATGCACAAGGAGGAGGATCCGCTCGCCGATTCCGCCTCGCCTCCTTCGTCCGGGGACTCGTAGCACGAGTCAGTGCCGGAAGCAGCAGCCGTTTCACCCACCTCCGGCCTAGGCCGTTACGCTCGACCCAGCCTGCAGGTATTCACCCAACGCATGGGGGCTGTCGCTCGCGCCCGGATCTAGCGGCGCTTCCCCTTGCTGGCGTACGCCGCCGCTTCCTGCCTGTCGGCCCACGGCTCGAACTTCTCGCCCGATTCGCGCAGCTGCGACTTGTAGGCGCGCTTCTTGGCCTGGTATGTCTCGAGCGCCGCAGCCGAATCGACATCGCCGAGGGTCGGGTACGACGGCATCTCCTCGTCGAGCCCGGGGAGCTTGACGCCAAGTCGCTTGCCGACGACCGCGATCATCGAGCGAACCTTCATGCCGCCGAAGCCGGGGAGCGCACCGAGGCGTCGCGCGAGGTCGTGGCCGTCGGTCGCATCGGTCCAGATCCGGGACGCGTCGCCGTCGTAGTCCTTGGCCACCACCGCCGCGAGCGCCTGCGTGCGCTTGGCCATGGCGCCGGGGAAGCGATGCAGCGCCGGGCGCTGGCTGAACGCGGCGGCGAGCTCGGCCGGATCCATCGCCGCCAAGCGGGCGGCGTCGAGCGTGCCGATGCGGCGCTTGAGCTCCAGCGGTCCGGAGAAGGCCTTCTGCACCGGCACCTGCTGGTCGAGGACGAAGCCGATCAGCAGCGCCATCGCATCGCCGGCGATCAGGCGGTTGGCGTCGGCGTCGTTGGTGTAGTGAAGCTGGTCGGTCATGCGCACGCATCGTACGCTCAACTCAGCGGCTTGAGCACCATCACGAAAACGATTGCGGCGATCAGCAGCCAGAAGGCACCGAACGCGTAGCGGACGGAGCGTTCGTCGATGACGGCGTCGAGGGCCGGCGATCCGCTGTCGGGCGCATCGGCCGAGGCGAGACGCATGCGTCCGGCCCAGCGGCCCATGCCGAGCGCGCCCACCAGGATGCCAAGCACGAAGAGCGGGTAGGCGAGCAGCAGCCAGGGCTGGAACGGGTTGAAGCCCTCCACGAAGACCGCGATCAGCCCGAAGAGCAGCCCGGTCACGAACAGCCCCGGAATGAACGGCTCGAAGCGGCCATGCGCCGCGAATGCGGTGCGGATAGCACGGGCGTCCCGTGTGCGGGCGATGCGCAGCAGCAGGATGTCGATCCCGCCCGACAGGGCCACCGCGGTGAACATGGTGAGCACGTGCAGGAAGACGATGATGCGCAAGGTCGGACCTCGGTGGCGGATTGTGGACACGGCATGGTAGTGCGCCGCCGCAAACCGTCGCCCTCCGCGCGGCTCCGCGGCGGTACGATGCCAGTCCCGCTGCGGCCCGAAGGAACCCGAGCACTCCCACCACAGGAGGACCGATGCGCACGCTCATCAAGAACGGCACGATCGTCAACGCCGACGCCACCACGCGCGCCGATATCCTGGTCGACGGTGAGCAGATTGCGCTGATCGGCGCCGAGCTGGAGGCGACCGCCGACCGCACCATCGACGCGGCCGAGAAGTGGGTCATCCCCGGCGCGATCGACGTGCACACCCACATGGAGCTGCCGTTCGGCGGGACCTTCGCCAAGGACACCTTCGAGACCGGCACGCGCGCCGCGGCGTTTGGCGGTACCACCACGATCGTCGACTTCGCCGTCCAGCCGCGCGGCGGCTCGTTGCGCCAGGGGCTCGACGCCTGGATGGAAAAGGCACAGGGCAGCGCGGCCATCGACTATGGCTTCCACATGATCGTGTCCGATGTCCGCGACGACGTGCTGTCGGAGATGGACACCCTCGTCGACGAGGGTGTCACCAGCTTCAAGCTGTTCACCGCCTACCCCGGCGTCTTCTACTCCGATGACGGCGCCATCTTCCGCGCCATGCAGCAGACCGCCAGCAACGGCGGCCTGATCATGATGCATGCCGAGAACGGCATGGCCATCGACGTGGTCGCCGCGGAGGACATCGCCGCGGGGCACACCGATCCCTATTACCACGGCACCAGCCGCTCACCGATCTTCGAGGGCGAGGCCACCAACCGGGTGATCCGCCTTGCGCAGGTCGCCGGCGCGCCGGTGTACATCGTCCACCTGTCGGCGGCCGAGGCGCTGGACGAGCTGCGGCAGGCACGCAACGAGGGGCTGCCGGCCTATGCCGAGACCTGCCCGCAGTACCTGTTCCTGACGCTCGACGACCTGGGACACGGCTTCGAGGGCGCCAAGTTCATCTGCTCGCCGCCGCTGCGGCCGGCCGAGCACGCGGCGGAGCTGTGGAAGGGACTCCAGACCGATGACCTGCAGGTCGTCTCCACCGACCACTGCCCCTTCGATTTCCATGGCCAGAAGGACCTGGGCAAGGGCGACTTCCGCAAGGTGCCCAACGGCCTGCCGGGCGTCGAGGACCGGGTCGACCTGCTGCACGACGGCGGGGTGGTGGCCGGCCGGATCAGCCCGAATCGCTGGGTTGAACTCATCTCGACTGCCCCGGCGCGCATGTTCGGCATGCCGCAGAAGGGGACCATCAGCGTCGGCGCGGATGCCGACATCGTGATCTACGACCCCAGCCGCAAGCGCACCATCAGCGCGACGACGCACCACATGGACGTCGACTACTCGTGCTACGAGGGCCGCGAGGTGCGCGGCAAGGCGGAGACGGTGCTGAGCCGCGGAAGGGTGATCGTGGACGGTGACGAGTTCATGGGCAGCCCTGGCGATGGTCGCTTCCTGAAGCGCCAGCGGCCGAACCTCGCCTGAGCGCGCCACCCGCGACATTTGACCGATGGCGGCTGCGCGCCTGCCCGTCTATCCTGCCCGGGTTGCCCGCACGAACAACGGCGGCATCGCGCCAGCTCACGCCAGATAGGGAGACGCCGCATCATGTACCGACTCCGCGTCATCGGCTTCGCCGGGATGCTCGCCGTCATCGTGGCCGCCTGCTCGGGCGGCCCGGTCAGCAGCCCCAGCCCGTCGGCGACCCCACTCCCGACCGCCTCGCCGAGCGAAAGCGCCGCCGCCACCCAGTCCGGAGTGGCCCTGCCGTCGTTCACCCTGCCGAACAACGCACCCGAGCTCGAAGCTCTCCTGCCGGACGAGATCGGTGGCGTGAAGATGCTGAAATCCAGCTACAACTACCAGGACTTCATCTCGAAGGACGCCCAGAACAACCAGGAGTTCATCGCGTTCCTCAACCACCTGGGCGCTCAGCCGAGTGATGTCTCGGTCGCCACGGCCACGCCTGACCCAAAGGATCCCGGAGTTGCGGCCGACCCAACCAAGCTCACCTTCCTCTTCGCGTTCCGGGTCAAGGGCGCCGATTCGACCAAGCTGCAGGACGAGATGAAGACGGCCATGGCCTCGGGTTCGAGCAGCACGGTCACCTGGGCCGCGCAGACCGTCGGCGGCAAGCAGGTGCAGGCCGGGCAGACCATCAGCGACTCCGAGGTGAACGAGACGACGTACCTGTACACGGTCGCCGACATCGTCTTCGCGGTCGTCAGCACCTCGCCCGACAGCGCCGCGGATGCCCTGAGCAAGCTTCCCTGACGTCCACGCTCGACGGAGACCGGCCAAGCCTGCGACAGCCGGCCGCCATCTTCGTCAACGAGGGAGCCGGGTCCGCCCACAGTCCTCGGGTGCGCCGCGCGGTCGATCTCGTGCGGCGGGCGCTCGACGCCGACCGGCACGTCACCGCCACGCGCGACGCGGCCGAGCTGGCCGCGTGGATGCGCGAGCGCGTCGATCCCTACGGCACGATCGTGATCGCCGGCGGCGACGGCTCGCTGGGCGTCGGCTACAACGTGGTCGCCGGGCGCGACGTGACCCTCGGCTACATCCCGGCCGGGTTCGGCAACGCCACCGCCCACCTGCTCCGACTGCCACGCGACCCGCAGGCCCTGGCGGCGATCATCCAGGAGGGGGACGCCCGTCCACTCGACCTGATGGCGGTGGGCGACCGACTGGCGTTGTTCGCCGGCGTCGGCTGGGACGCCCAGGTCGCGCGACGCTATGCCGATGAGGGCGCCGGGCGGCTGCTCGGTTGGGCCCGCGCGGTGATCGAGTCGACACCCGACCTGTTCCATCGCCCGCGGGTCCGCGTCACGGCCGACGACGAGCTGATCCACGAGGGAGCCATGGAGCTGCTGGTCGTGGGCACCACGCCCTTCTACGGCAAGGGCCTGCGCGTCAACCCGGGCGCGCGCCCCGACATCGGGCAGCTGACCGTGCGCATCTATCCGGGTCCGGCGCCGTGGCTGGCGACCGAGGCCGTCCGCTGGGCGGCCCGCCGCGCGCCGCGCGCCGCGGCTCATCGGGCGGTGTCGGTCAGGGTGGAGAGCCTCGACGAGCGTGGGTTGGCCGTCCAGGCCGATGGCGACGCACTGGGCAACGCGGGAGAGTGGCGCTTCGAGGTTCGGCCACGGGCCGTGCACCTCATCGGTCGATGGTGACGACCTCGCTTGCCTTGAAGATTGGACCGATCTGGCAGGTCGAGGCCATGTCGGCCAGCTGGCCGACGACGGTGATCGTCTCGCCACCGGTTGCCACCACCTCGCCCGCCGGGTTGCGCAGCTGCGTCGCCGCGCCATCCAGCTGCCAGCCAGCGGGATAGATCACCTCGTAGCGCGTCCGGTCGTCTGCCTGCAGGTAGGCACAGCCGCCCTCGATCGGATCGGCACCGAAGGTCCCGCTGAGCGTCGTCTGCTTGCCCGGCGGCAGGTCGATGTGCAGGCTGGGGGAGACCCTGGGCGACTCGTGCGTTGCGGTCCCGGTGGGGCTCGGGGTCGAGCCCCCTGACCGGCACCCCTGGCGCAGGCGACGCTCATGAGCGCCAGGACGACGATCGCGAGGCGGGTAAGCACGCCGCGATGATAGGTCCTGACCATGGCCCATCGGAATGGCGATCTGGTCCGGTCGTCCCGGCGTACTGCTGGCGAGCCCGCCGGATCCGTCCGGCGGGCCTCGTCCTCATGCCAGGCTCCGACGGACCACGTCGAGCGATGCGAAGGCGGCACGCCGCAGACGCTGGGGGCCGCTGCCGTGGATCCGCACGCGCCGAACCTCGACGGGAGCGATCCCTTCCATCGACACGTCCACCAGGCTGCGCCCGTGTCGGTCCTCGGGCAGCAGGGTGACATGCAGCAGCGCGTCAGCGTCGACTGACGGTTCGGCCAGCAGGCCGCCGCCGACGAAGGTCGCCAGCTCATCGGACGGCCGCAGGGCCGCGAGCACCGCCATCAGCGCCGCGTCCGTCCCGATCTCGTGCACCGCCACCGAACCGGCGCCACGCCGTCGCAGGGCGCGCAGTGCCACCTCGGGAAGCGTCTGCGCATCCGTGCCGTACACGTCGTCGCCGAGCAGCTGGCAGGCGCGTGCCACCAGGTCGTCGATGGCCGTCGTGGCGCCACGGGTCGAGAAGCGAATGTGCACCCCGTCGTCGCGGGCGTAGATGCCCGCCTCCGGGTCGGTCGAGTGCAGGAGCGATCCGAGGCGCTCGGCGGCGGCCGACTCACCGGCGCCGAAGGTCTTCACCGTGCGACTGTGCAGTGGCGCCAGCCGGAAGCGGGCCTCCAGCCGCGGCACGACCTGCTCGGTCCACATGCGACGCATCTCGGATGGGACGCCAGGCATCAGCACGACCACGCTCGCGTCGCGATCGACCCACCAGCCTGGTGCGGAGCCGATCGGGTTGGCGATGGGCGCGGCGGATGGGATGAGCATCGCCTGGCGCAGGTTGTTGGCCGTCATGCCGCTCATCCGTGCGTGCAGGCCGGCTTCGAGGTCAGGGTCGAGATGCGACTCCTCGCCGAGCGCATCGGCCAGGCCTTCGCGGCTGAGGTCGTCGTGGGTCGGCCCCAGGCCGCCGGTGGCGACCACCAGGTCCGAGCGCGAGCGCGCATCCGCGAAGGCGGCGGCGATGACGGCGCGGTCGTCCGGCAGCTCGCGCACGGTGAACAGCGCGAGCCCCAGGCGCGCCAGCTCGCCGGCAAGATACGCGGCATTGGTGTCCACGATCTCGCCCAGCAGGATCTCGCTGCCGATGCTCAGGATCTCGGCTCGCGGTGCGGTCGGCATCGGTCTAGTATGCGAAACAGAGCGCAACATGCGCCGCGAGATTGGCATTGATCATGCGCCGGCTGGCGCGAGCCAGCCGACGACAGGAGTCCCGTTCTTCATGTCCGAAACCATGACCACCCGTGCGGTGATGACCGCTGATGTGCGCGACTGGCTGATGGAGACACCGCGCTTCCCGGTGATGGCCACCATCGGGCGCGATGGCATGCCAAGCCAATCGGTCATCTGGTTCGACCTGTTCCCCGACAACAACGACGTCGTGCTGCTCAACACCAGGGCGGGGCGTGTCAAGGAGAAGCATCTGCGCCGCGACGCGCGGCTGAGCCTTTGCTTCGAGGAGGGCAACGACTACGTCACGCTCGAGGGCCGCGCCGAGCTGGTCGACGACCTCGACCGCTCGCTGGAGGACATCAAGCGCCTGGCGCGTCGCTACGGCGATGACCCGGAGACCTTCAACGGCCAGCATCGGGTCACCATCCTGATGCACGTCGAACGCGTCATCCGCCACACCTAGCCACCGAGCACGAGCGACCGATGGCGTCCGCACCGATCAGGATCAGCGCCCTCTGCTGGAACCAGTACACCGATTGGGCCTCGTTGCGCGCGGCGGGGATGCGGATCGACGAGCTTGGATACGACGCGCTGTGGACCTGGGATCACCTCTATCCCATCGTCGGGTCGCATGACGGGCCCATATTCGAGGGGTACATGACCCTCGCGGCCTGGGCAGAGGCCACCTCGCGGGTGAGGCTGGGCCTGATGGTCGGCGCCAACACGTTCCGCAATCCGGCGCTGGTCGCCAAGATGGTGACCACCCTCGACCACGTCAGCGGCGGCCGCGCGTGGCTTGGCATCGGCGGCGCGTGGTTCGAGACCGAGCACACCGCCTTCGGGATTCCGTTCGGCCACTCGCCGGGCGAGCGGCTCGACTGGCTGGACGAAGCGGTCGGCATCATGCACGGCATGCTGCGCGGCGAGCGTCCGTCCGGGTCGCGCCACTACGCCGCCAATGAGCCCCGCAACGACCCGCCACCGGTGCAGGATCACCTGCCGATCGTCATCGGCGGCGGAGGCGAGCGAAAGACGCTGCGCACCGTGGCTCGCTATGCCGACGCGTGCAACATCGGCGGCTCCGCGGAGAACGTGCGACACAAGGACGAGGTGCTGCGCCGACATTGCGAGGAGATCGGCCGCGACGAGTCCGAGATCGAGCGCACGACCGGCACCGGGGTGGTCATCATTCGCGACGATCCGGCCGAGGCGCGGCGCGTCTTCGAGGAGACGTTCGCCCACAACGGCCGGGCGCGGCTCTGGTCGAACCAGCGGGTCGGCACCGTCGACGACGTCGTCGAGCAGCTGCGGCCCTACGTGGAGGCCGGCTTCCGGCACTTCGACGTGGGCTTTCCGGCGCCATACGACGCCGAAACGATGGAGCGGCTGATCAGCGAGGTGAAGCCGCGGCTGCAGGCGCTCTGATCGTCATGCTGCGGCGGTGGAAGCCCGCCGCGTTGCCATCCGGTGGAGGTAACGACCAACGAGGGCGCTGGAGCGCCGTCATGTTGCCGGTTTCGCTCACTCCGTGACGCATCCACAGGCCGGCACCGGGTCGAGGAGCCACAAGTTGGGAGATAGCTCCACCCGCCGGCAAATCAACGCGTCGCGGACCGCTGCGACGCGCGCACCCGGCCGCGTTGCCATCCTTGCCGGCGGGGTCGGCGGGGCGAAGATGGCCGACGGCTTCCAGCAGCAGCTGCGCTCCGGTGAGCTGAGCGTCGTCGTCAACGTGGCGGACGACTTCGAGCTCTTCGGCCTGCATATCAGCCCGGACCTCGACACGGTGATGTACACCCTCGCCGGGATCGCCGATCCGGCGACCGGCTGGGGCATTCGTGACGACACGCATCGGGCGCTCGAGATGCTCGGCCGGCTCGGCGGCGAGACGTGGTTCCGCATCGGTGACGCCGACCTCGCGACCCATGTCCGGCGGACACAGCTGCTCGCCGACGGCCTTTCCCTGACCGATGCCACGCGCTCACTGGCGGCTTCTCTGCGAGTCTCCTCGTCGATCCTGCCGGCGACGGATCAGCCGGTTCGCACGGTGCTCCAGACCGATGCGGGCGAACTCGACTTCCAGACGTATTTCGTTCGTCGAGCGCAGCGCGACGAGGTACGCGCGGTCCGGTTCGACGGCATGGCGCAGGCGCGCGCCAGCGAGCCCGCGCTCGCCGCCGTCCGCGAGGGCGAACTGGTGGTGATTGCGCCGTCGAACCCGATCGTCAGCATCCGGCCGATCCTCGAGCTGCCCGGCATGCGCGCGGCGGTCAGCGCCTCCAGGTGCGTGGCCATCTCACCGATCGTGGCGGGACGCGCGCTGAAGGGCCCCGCCGACCGCATGCTGGCCTCGCTCGGCCACGAGTCGAGCGCGCTCGGGGTGGCCCGGCTCTACGAGGGCCTGGTGGACGTCTTCGTGCTTGACGAGGCCGATGCATCGCTCGCGCCGTCGGTCGAGGCGCTCGGCATGGCGGTCGTCGTGCTCCCCACGGTGATGCGCACCAGGCACGATCGCGCCGCTCTTGCTCGGGCGGTCCTGGAGCAGTCCTCGACGGCTATGCTCGGCACATGACGACCCGGATCATCGTGCCGCATCGCGGGCTGCGGGCCGCCAAGACCCGCCTGGAGCCCGTGCTGTCGGCCGATGAGCGCATTGCGCTGGCCGAGCGCCTGCTGCGTCGCGTGCTCGAGGTGGGCACGGCCGTCAGCGAGACCGTCGTGATCTCGCCGTCCGAGGCACTCGGCCCGCTCGTCGAGGCCTGCGGGGCGCGGCTCGTGGTGCAGCGTGGCCTCGGCCTCAACACGGGGCTCGCCCAGGCCCGTGCCGAGGCGCTCGACGACGGCGTCACGTTGCTCGGCGTGCTCCATGGCGACCTGCCGAACCTGGCGACGGACGATGTCGAGGCGTTGCTGGCGGCAGCCCCCGCTCGCCGGGGTGTGGCCATCGCGCCAGACAAGACCGGCAGCGGCACGAACGCCCTGGCACTCCGGCCACCCGACGCGCTGCGCTTCTCGTTCGGCACCGGCTCCTTCGCGAAGCACCGTGCGGCGGCCGGGGCGCTGCCGTTCGTCGTCGTCGACCGGCCGGGTCTCGCATTCGATCTCGACACGCCGGAGGACCTGGCCCGTTGGTTGGAGATGGGCGACGCGGCGTGACTGATCTGACGCTCATCGCGCTCGACGGCATCCCGGAGGTGCACGCCGGCGACGATCTCGGCGCGCTGATCCAGGCGGCGCTCGGCGCCGCCGGCATCGGCCTTCAGCCGGACGACGTGCTGGTCGTCACGCAGAAGGTCGTCAGCAAGGCCGAGGGGCAGACGGTCGAGCTTGCATCGGTCACGCCGTCGACCTTTGCGCGGGACTGGGCGGACCGATGGGGCAAGGATGCGCGGCAGGTCGAGCTCGTGCTGCGCGAGTCGGCCGCGATCGTGCGCATGGCCGAGGGCGGACTCATCATCTCGCGCACGCGGCACGGCCTGGTCTGCGCCAACGCCGGCGTCGACCTCTCGAACGTCGGCAGCGGCGACGCCGCAACGCTGCTTCCGGTCGACCCGGATGCCTCGGCGGCCCGTCTCGCCGACCGCCTGGGTGCCCCCGTGATCATCAGTGACTCGTTCGGGCGGCCATGGCGCAACGGGATCGTCAACGTGGCGATCGGCGTGGCCGGCCTTGAGCCGCTGCTCGACCTGCGCGGCCAGCCGGATGCGGGCGGGCGCGTCATGCAGTCGACCGTCGTGGCAGTTGCCGACGAGCTCGCGTCCGCCGCGGACCTGGCGGGCGGCAAGACGTCGCAGCGCCCGGTGGTCGTGGTCCGCGGCTACGCCTGGCAGCCGGCGCGCGGGAGCGCAGCCTCGCTGGTGATGGAACCGGAACGAGACCTCTTTACCTGACGGGGTCACGCATTGTCAGAAGCACGCCGGGCGCCGGATCTCATGTACCCCATCCGACGCTGCGGCCGCCGACGCACGCAACGTCAGATCGGCTGCAGAAAGAGCGCGGCGATCTCGCCGTTCTCGACGCGGAAGTTGGCCTCGACGTGCATCGACGGCGCACCGGGACGCATGACGGTCACATCGGCGATATAGCTGGCGCCCATGCTGCGACCATCGTTGGCGTACATCCGGAAGCCGTCGCCGGCGCGGATGAACCAGCCACCGACCTTGTCGCGTCCGCGCAGGTTGGTCCGCTCATCGGATCCGGGGATGGAGATGCCCAGCACCGCGTGCTCGGCGAACAGGTCGACCGCTTTCGCTCGGGCGTCGTCGTTGATCAGCTCGAAGAAGAGATCAACGGTTTCGGTGGCTCCCATGGCCAATGAGTCTACCGGTTTGGATCGATACCTCGAAGCGCGCCACGAGAAGCGCGAGCGGGTATTCCAAAGTGTTCAATGAGTGAACTCTTTGCGAACGCATTGCGTGGCCCTTGGCAGGTGGCTAGGACGAGGGTCAGGCGGTGGCCTCCGTTGAGTCGTCACGCGACTCACACGGGAGCGGCGCAGCTGGGCTCTAGACTTCCACCAATGACACTGCCCGTGCACCTCGCCCCGGCCGGAAACGACCGATGACCCCCGACGCCCTCGCCCGCCTGGCCATCGCCAAGCCCGGCGCCTGGGTCGATGAACCCTGGGAGGGCGACCAGGTCGTGAAGGTCGGCCCGCCGGAGGACGGCAAGATCTTTGCCTTCCTCAGCTCGACTGCCGTCGGCCTGAAATGCGGCGCGCACCGGGAAGAGGCAGACGAGTGGTTGGCCCGTTTCCCGGGTGACGCCTCGGTGATGGCCTACATCGGCCGGTTCGGCTGGAACAACCTCAAGCTGGCGGGTGCCATCCCGGACGATGAGATCGCCGATGCCCTCGACCGTTCGTACGTGCTGGTGGTCGCTGCGCTGCCAAAGAGACTGCAGCCCTCGGGCTGGGATCGGGCGGCGCCAATCACTGGGCCGGGCACGTGAGCCAACCACGGCTGCGCATCGGCCTCATCGGGTGGGGAAGCTTGGGTTCCGCGCTCGGCCGACTGATCCTCGAGGGACCCCTGCCACTCGAGCTGAGCGGCCTCGCTGTGCGCGACGCCAAACGCGACCGCGCCAATCCGCTGCCGAACGTGCCGCTGCTGACGGCGGAGCAGGTCATCGAGGAGTCGAGCGTCGTGGTCGAGTCGGCGGGCGGCATCGACGGTCCGCTCGGGTGGGCGCGTGACACGCTCCGCAGTTGCAAGGCGCTGGTGACGGCCAACAAGGCCCTGCTGGCGAACCACGGCGACGAGCTCGCGGTGCTAGACACCCACCACAACACGGCGCTGCTGGGCTCGGCCAGCGTCGGCGGCGGCGTGCCGATGATCGAGACCGTCGCGCACCGGGCGGCGAGCGGCAAGATCGAAGCAATTGCCACGTGAACGACTGGCCAAGCGTCGGCGTTGCCGGCGCGCGCGGCGTCGTCGGCGGTGTCTTCCTCGGCATCCTGGCCGATGCCGGCCTGCCGGCCTCGCATCTGCGCACCTTCGGCCACGAGGCGGGCATGCTGGGTTACGACGGCGTCGAACTGCCGGTCAACCGGGCGGACGACGCGAGCATGACCGGCCTGGATGTCCTGTTCTGCGCGACCGATGGCGCCACTTCCCGGGATCTCGTCGCGGGGCCGGCGCGCGGCGTGCCGCTGATCATCGACAACTCGAGCGCCTTCCGGCTCGATCCGGACGTGCCGCTGGTCGTGCCCGAGGCCAACGCGGAGGCACTCCGAACCCGGGGCAACCTGGTGGCCAACCCGAACTGCACGACGGCCGCCTGCGTGGTGGTGCTGGCGCCGATCGCGCAGCTGGCGGGGCTCGCATCCGTCGATCTGGCAAGCTACCAGGCGGTCAGCGGTGCCGGTCGTGCCGGCCTGGACGCCTTCCTCAGCGAGCGCGGCACGACCGACCGCCAGCAGGCGGCCGGCTCGCCGTTTCACGGCCGCGTCGCCGACAGCGTGGTGCCGCAGATCGACGCCATGCACGACGACGCCTGGACCGGCGAGGAGGCCAAGATCCACGCCGAGCTGCGCAAGATCCTGGGCCTGCCGGACCTTGACGTGGCCGCCACCGCGGTCCGTGTGCCGGTCGAGACGGGCCACAGCGTGGCGCTCCACTTCCGCACCCAGCGACCCACCGACCTCGAGGCGCTCGAGGCGGCACTGCGCCGGGCGCCGGGGCTCGAGTACCGGCCGGCCGACGGGTCCGAGCGTCACCCGATGCCGCTCGACGCGGAGGGCCGCGACGCGGTGCTGGTGGGGCGCCTGCGGGCGGTGCCGGGACGCACCAACGGCTTCGCCTGCTTCCTGTCGTCGGACAACCTGCGCAAGGGCGCCGCGCTGAATGCCATCCAGATCGCCGCCTGCGCCGATCCGCAGCGCTTCGGGCGCTTGCTTCCGCCCGCCAGGTAGCCCGTTCCGGCGGCGCCCGCATGATGCGGCGCACTATGCTTACCGATGCCTCCCCACGTACGGCCGTGCCCCGTTGCCCTGCATGGAGTGAATGATGTCCGCATTCTCCGACCTGACCGACCAGTTCCTGGCCGAGGAGTACGCCGCTCGCCCGGTGATGGCCAGCGGCCTTGGCCTGACCGAGTACGACGAGCAGCTCGACGACCTGTCCGAGGCGGCTTTCGAGGAGCAGCGCGCGGCATCGGCCCGCTGGCTCGAGCGCTTCGGGCAGGTCGCGTCCCATGAGCTGAGCTTCGACGAGGCGATCGATCGCGACCTGGTGATCGCCAGCCTCACCGAGCGTCGGGTCTACGACGAATGGGAGGTCTGGCGCCGCCAGCCGGACACGTACCTCAATCCGTCGCTGCGCGGAGTGTTCGGGCTGTTCCTGCACCGGCTTCGCCCGGAGGCCGAGCTGGCCCAGGCGGCTGCGTCGCGGCTGCGACAGGCGGTGGACAATCTGGCGGCCGGGCGCGCCAACCTGCGTCCGGAGCTGGTGCCGCCGATCCTGCTCGACCGCGCCGTCAACCAGGCGCGCGCCGGGGCACGCTATGCCCGCGAGCTGCTGCCGGCGCAGGTGGCCGAGGAGCATCGTGCTGACCTGGCCGATGCGGGCTCGGCCGCGGCCGAGGCCTTCGAGGCGTACGCCGCCTCCCTGGAGGAGATGCGCCCGCAGGCCGCCGGCGACTGGGCCTTCGGCGAGGAGCGCTACGACACGATCTTGCGCGACGCCGAGCTGCTCGGCTTCAGCGCCCGATCGCTGCGCGAGCGCGGACGGGAGGAGTACGACCACCTCAAGAACGAGCTCATCCGCTGCGCGCGCGAGCTGAAGGGCACCGACGACTGGCACGCGGTCCTCGCCGAGCTCTCCGAGGACCATCCCAGGACGCCCGAGGACATGCGCGTCGGCTACGAGCGCTCGACGGCCGATGCGCGGGACTACCTGCGCGAGCACCGGCTGGTCAGTTTCCCGCAGGGCGAGGAGTGCAGCGTCGAGCCATCGCCGCCCTTCCAGCGCCCAGTCCTGGCCGTCGCCTCCTACATCGCGCCGCCCTCGTTCAACCCCTCGATGCAGGGGCACTTCTTCGTCCCCTTCCCGCCGGATGGCGCGAGCCCCGAGGAGATCGACAAGCGTCTCGCCTCGAACTGCTACCCGGGTATTCCGACCACCTCGGTCCACGAAGCATATCCGGGCCATCACTGGCACCTGTCGATGGCCAAGCTGAACCCGAGCGCGGTGCGCCAGGTCTTCGGCACGTCCTACTTCGCCGAGGGCTGGGCGCTCTACGCCGAGCGCGTCATGCGCGAGCGCGGCTTCTTCACCGATCTCGCCCAGGAGATGTTCCAGTACGAGGCGACGATCTTCCGCGCAGCGCGGATCGTGGTCGACACCTCCCTGCACATCGGTGAGATGTCACACCAGGAGGCGGTCGACTTCATCATGGCCTCCACGAACATGACCGAGCCGACGGCGCGGGCCGAGGTGACGCGTTACTGCTCGTGGCCCACGCAGGCGTCGTCGTACCTCACCGGCTGCCTGGAGATCGTCCGCATCCGGGACCGATTCCTGGCGGCGCGCAGCGCCACCGTCGCCGACACCGACGACCTGCGCGACTTCCACGACGCGCTGTGCTCGTCCGGCGTCCTGCCCATCGCCCTGGCGGAGCGCGCGGTGATGGCCCGGGTCTAGCGCGGTGTCCCCCGGCCCTACTTGAGTCAGCTGACGACTCAAACGCAGGAGAACTTCGAGCTCGCCTGCGGTTCAGTCGCGTGGCGACTCAAATCGCCGCCTTTGGCGCGGTTCGAGCATCAAACCAACCGATTTGAGTCAGCTGATGCATGAACTGCACGAGAGTCAGCGGCTCCCGTGCATTTGAGTCGCGAGGGGATGAGCCTGACCCCGCCGGCGGCCGGCTGCCCGCCGGCGGCCGGCTGCCCGCCGGCGGCCGGCTGCCGCGTGAAGCGGCGCCGCTACGCGTCCTCGACGGCGATCCGGATGCGCTTGTTGATCCGTCCCTTCGACTCGTAGCCGATCACCCGCACGCGCCCGATCTCGGATGTTCGCGCCACGTGCGTTCCGCCATCGGCCTGCAGGTCGAGGCCCACGATCTCGATGGTCCGCACCTGGCTGATGCCCGGCGGCAGCAGGTTGATCTTGGTACGGATCAGGTCCCCGATGGCAAACGCCTGGTCGCGCGGCAGGACGTTCACCCGGATCTCGTGATCCGCCGCGATCTCCCCGTTCACGCGCCGCTCGACCTCGCCCACCAGCTCGGCGGACATCGTCTCGAACTCGAAGTCCATGCGCCCGCTGAGCGGCTCCATGTTGCCGCCGGTGACCTGTGCGCCGTAGTCGCGCCAGACCACTCCGCACAGGACGTGGAGCGCTGAGTGCGTGCGCATGAGCCGATGCCGGCGCTCCCAGTCGAGCTCGGCGCTCACCTCCGAACCGACGGCCGGCGCATCGGTCCCCTCCGCGAGCAGGTGCACGGTGTCGTCGCCGCGTTTCTTCGCCGACGTGACGGCCAGGCGACGGCCATCGGCGCAGACGAGCCAGCCCGCATCGGCCGGTTGCCCGCCGCCGCCCGGATAGAACACGCTGCGTTCGAGGATCACCGCGTCGGCATCGGTCTCGAGCACGCGGGTGGAGACCGAGCGGGCATAGGCGTCGCGGTAGCAGATGTTGTCGGTCATCGGCCAAGGCTAGCCGCTGTCGGTTGGTGCGTTCCATCATCTGGCCGTCAGTGCCACCCGCAGCACACCACGGCTGGACCTGCAACCCCTGGTGACGACTGCCCAGTGGCGGCTAGCATGGGCGGGCACAATCTCGTATCGAAGGTGACAGGTGGACTTCACCGCCCTGACCGATGAGCTGCTCGCCGGCTACTTCGCGCTCTACCCGGTCTCGGCGACCGAGATCGGGAATCACGATCACGACGGCGAGTGGCCCGACCTCAGCGATGACGGCGACGCCGCACGGCTCGCCTTCCTGGCTGATGCCCAGGCCCGCGTCGAGGAGGTGGATCCGGCGACGCTGACCCGCGACGAGCAGATCGACCGCCGCATCATGGCCGAGACGCTCGCGGCCGCGCGCTTCTACGAGGAGACGCTGCGCGAGCAGACCTGGAGTCCCATCAGCTTCGTCTACCTGTTCGGCAACGGGCTGTTCAACCTCGTCTCGCGCGAGTTCGCACCGCTCGAGGTGCGGCTGCGCAGCGCCCTCTCGCGCCTGGACGGCCTCCCCGACGCGCTGGATGCCGCGCGGGCCATCCTGCAGGACGGCGGCGAGCGGCCGACCAGCCGGTTCCACACCGAGAAGGCAATCGACACGATGCCTGGCGTGGCAGGCCTGGCGCGGACGGCGGCGACCATGGCCGACGGCCTGGACGACGAGTCGCTGGTCGGCGAGCTGCACGCCGCGGCGGATACGGCCATCGCGGCGGTCGAGGCCTTCACGACCTGGCTGCGTGACGACCTGCTGCCGACCGCGGGAGGAGACTTCCGGCTCGGACCGGATCTCTACGAGCAGAAGTTCCGCCACGCGCTGAAGAGCAGCTTCACGCCGGCCGAGCTCGAGGTGCGTGCCATGAGCGCATTCGGTGAAGTGCGCGCCGAGATGAGCCGCCTGGCGCGCGAGCTGTGGCCGGCCTGGAAGGGCGGCGAGCCGTTGCCCGCCGACGACAACGCCGTCGTCCGCGGCGTGCTCGACGCGATCGCAGCGGACCATCCGAGGGCCGAGGCGCTGCTGGACTTCTGCCGCGCCGAGAACGAGCGCATCGAGGCATTCATCCGCGAGCAGGACCTCATCGGGCTGGCTGACGAGCCGATGGAGATCATCTGGACTCCCGAATTCCTGCGCTCGTTCGGTGGGGCGATGCTGATCCCACCCGGGCCGCTCGATCGCGGCCTGGCGAGCTTCTTCGCCATCACGCCGATGCCCGCCGACTGGAGCGACGAGCAGAAGGAGTCGTACCTGCGCGAGGACAACGCCCGGATGCTGCGCCTGCTGACCATTCACGAGGCGGTGCCCGGCCACTACCTGCAGCTGGCCTACGCCAATCGATGCCCGTCGGTGGTGCGCGCCATCTTTGGCTCGGGCGTGTTCGCCGAAGGGTGGGCGGTGTACGTCACGCAGGTGATGATGGACGTGGGATACGGCGCCGATGACCCGGCTCTCATGCTGGTCCACTGGAAGTTCTACCTGCGCTCGATCACCAATACGCTCATGGACCTGCGCATCCACACCGGCGAGATGCAGCGTGACGAGGCGATGCGCCTGATGGTCACCGACGGCTTTCAGGAGGAGTCGGAGGCGGCCAACAAGTGGGACCGCGCCCGCCTGTCCTCGACGCAGCTGTGCGAGTACTTCCTGGGTTCGGTCGAGATGAGCGAGCTCGAGCGCGAGGCTCGTGGGCGCGCGGAGGCCGCCGGAACGGGGTTCGTCTACCGCCCCTTCCTGGAGTCCGTGGTGGCACACGGCACGCCCTCGACACCGGTGATCCGCGACATCCTGTTCGGCGACTGACGCCGCCCCGTCGGGGCGTCACGCCCGCGAAGTACCGCTTGTCGCCACTCGCCGAATTTGTTAGCATCGTTAACTTCAATGAGACTGGCGACGACACTCCACCGCAGGCTGACATTCGCCCTTCCACCGCAGCTTCGTGTGATCCGCCGCCCGACGGCGCCGACATCGATGCCCACGCCCGGTGGCGGGCGGTTTCGCCGCGGCTTCACGGCCATGGCGCACCGCAACTATCGGCTGTACCTCTCGGGCCAGATCGTCAGCCTGGTCGGCACCTGGATGCAGTCGGTCAGCCAGCCGTGGCTGGTGCTGCTGCTCGGTGGCAGCCCCATCCAGCTCGGCATCGTGCTGGCGCTGCAGTTCACGCCGCCCATGCTCTTCGCCCCGCTCGGCGGGGTGCTGGCCGACCGCGTCGACAAGCGCAAGGTGCTGATGGGCACCCAGTTCACGGCGATGATCCAGGCCGGCATCCTGTTCGTGCTGACGCTCACCGGGGTCGTCCAGATCTGGCACATCTTTCTGCTGGCGCTGATGCTCGGCATGGTCAGCGCGGTCGAGATGCCGGTTCGCCAGGCGTTCGCCGCGGAGCTGGTGCCCCGCGACGACCTTGTCAACGCCATCGCGCTCAACTCGGCGACCTTCAACGCGGCGCGCGTCATCGGTCCGGCGGTTGCCGGCGTGACGCTCGCCCTCTTCGGCCCCACGGTCAACTTCGGTATCAACGCGGTGAGCTACTTTGCCGTGCTGGCCGGCCTGTGGTTGATGGAGCCGGGGAAGCTGCATCGGCTCGACCGGCCGGCACAGTTCGCATCGGTTCGGTCCAGCCTGGCCGAGGGCTTCGACTATGCCAGGAACACGCCGAGCATCCTGTGGCCCCTGGTCCTGCTCGGCGGCGTGGCGCTGTTCGGCATGAACTTCCAGACGCTGCTGCCGATCTACGTTCGCGACGAGATGGGCCTGGGTGCCGACGGCTACGGTGCGATGTATGCCGCCATGGGCGCCGGCTCGCTCATCGGCTCGCTGTGGCTGGCATTCTCGGGCGGCCGACGCGCGCTCGCGCAGCTGATCCTGGGTGGCTGCGGCGTGTTCATCGTCTTCCTGCTGATCCTGGGCCTGGCCCCCGTCCCGCTGGCCGCCTACCCGACCATCGTGATCGTCGGGGTCGCCTCGATGCTGATGGTCAACACCATCAACGTCACGATCCAGAACGGGGTGACCGACGAGCTGCGCGGCAGGGTGATGTCGCTCTACGTGCTCGTCTTTGCCGGGTCGGCACCGCTGGGCGGGATCCTCGCCGGGACGCTCGCCGAGCTGTTCGGGGCGGCGATGGCCTTCGTCATCGGCGCGGTGCTCTCGGCGGTCGTGCTGGTGGTCGTGGCCTGGCAGCTGCTGAGCAAGGGGGCGCTGCGCGACGTCGGCCGGCCCAGCTCGATCGTTCTGCACAGCGAGGCGTATGCGGATGACCGCAGCAGCGCCGCCGGCGCCTAGGAGTCGGCGCATCGTGATCCCGGTGGGCGTGCGCCGTGGCTTCGCGTCGCTGCGAGTGCGCAACTACCGCCTCTACTGGACGGGGCAGGTCATCAGCCGGGTCGGGACCTGGATGCAGCAGGTGTCGCTGCCGTGGCTCGTCCTGGCGCTGGGCGGCTCACCGATCCAGCTCGGCATCGTGGCCGCCCTCGAGTTCGTGCCGGCCCTGGTGCTGGCTCCGTTCGGAGGCGTGTACGCGGATCGGATCGACAAGCGCAAAGCCATCCTGGTCACCCAGTCCCTGGCATCGGCGCAGGTCATCGTCCTGTTCGTGATGACCATCACCGGGGTGATCACCATCCCGCTCATCATGCTGGCGGCCCTGGCGCTGGGGCTGGTCAACGCCATCGACATGCCGCTGCGCCAGTCGCTCGCCGCCGAGCTCGTGCCGTCCAGCCTGCTCACCAACGCCATCGCGCTCAACTCGATGGCCTTCAACTCGGCACGCGTGGTCGGCCCCGCTCTGGCCGGTGTGACGATCGCCATCGGCACCTCGCTGTTTCACACGGCCACCGCCGGCGTCGCCTTCAACCTGGCGATCAACGCCATTAGCTTCTCGGCTGTGCTCCTCAGCCTGTGGTGGATGGATCCGGAGCAGATCCGCCGGCCGCTGCAGCCGGAAGCGGCGGTCTCGGTGCTGGAGAGCCTGAAGGAGGGGGTCGCCTACGCGGTCCGGACCCCCATCGTTCTGTGGGCGCTCGTGCTGTTGGGCGTGATCGGCACGTTCGGCCTCAACTTCCGAATCCTGCTGCCGCTCTTCACCCAGAACGTGCTGAATCTGAATGCCGACGCCTACGGCGCGCTGTACGCCGCGATGGGACTCGGCTCGCTGGCGGGGGCCGTCACGCTGGCCTTCATGAACCAACGCCGTGCCGTGCTCCTGATGGTCGGCGGCGGGCTGCTCTTCGGCGTGTTCGAGCTGGGCCTGGGATCGACACGCAACGGGCTGCTGGCCGTGCCGCTGCTGATGGGCATCGGGTTCTTCTCGATGCTGATGATCAACACCGTGAATGCCACGGTGCAGGCCAATGTGCCCGATGCGCTGCGTGGCCGGGTGATGGCGCTGTACGTCACCGTCTTCGCCGGAAGCTCACCCATCGGGGGTATCTTCGCCGGCGCGATGGCCCAGACCTGGGACGTATCGCTGACCTTCACGGCCGGCGCGCTCATCTCGCTCGTCGCCGTGGTCCTGGTGTGGTGGCGGTTCCGCGTGGCCGGCCACGCCGGTCAGCTGGGTCGCACGCGGATCGGAGTCGGAGATCTCAACGACGGACGCCTGGAGCGCCAGGAGCCGTCGCTCAGCCGATGACCTGGCGCTCGCGCGGCGGCTTGCGCTCGCGAGGCGGCTTGCGCTCGCTCTTCGACACGCCCGAACGGCCTGGCAGCAACACCTGCAGCTCATCGAGCGCGGCGCCGACCGACGCGCGACGGTCATCCGGCAGCGGTTCGAGCAGCTCGTGAGCCGCAACCAGCAGGTCCCGCCGCATGGCGTTGGCCCGCCGCCGGCCGCGCGAGGTGAGCGCCAGCAGGACGCTGCGCCGGTCCTTCGGATCGCCGCGCCGCTCGAGGAGCGCGGCGTCGACCAGTGCCGAGGCCAGGCGCGTGACCACGGGCGCGCTGACCAGCAGGCGCCGCGCGATATCGGCCTGCGCCGTCGGACCGTTGACCGCCACGATGCGCAGGACGTTGTACTGCTGGTAGGTGAGCGATTTCCACGCCGGTCGCCGTCGGGCATGCGCGAGGAGATGACGGAAGAGCGGGCCGATCGTGGCGATCAGGCTCGCATCGAGTCCCGAGAAGCCTGCGGCATCCGGCATGGCAGCACGGCGGGACGCTGACGTGACCGGCATTGCAACTGATCGTAGCATCCGGCCCCGGGTGACCCTGAGCCTCGTCTCGCTGGCCCAGCCGTTCGCCGCGTCAGACGACCCGGTCCTCGGGGAGGTGCTCGGCGAACTCGCTGCCCAGGCGTGCCGCGTCGAAGGCCCTGCCCATCAGGTGGTGGTAGGGCACGCCGCTGAACAGGTGATGCGAGCGCGTCGGCACGTCGATCTCCGGGTCCCATTCGCGACGCTGCAGGGCGACGTAGCCCTGCTCCTGGTCGGACTGCATATCGCGCAGCAGCTGGCTCAGCCCGTGACCCTCGGCGTGCTGTGCGCCAAGCGTGATGAACACGAAGCGATAGCCCAGCTCCCCGAGGTCGGCGAAGGTGATCGGCGACGGGTCGTTGAACCACTTGAAGGAGCTCGACCAGTTGAAGGCGAAGCGCGCGTCGGGGAAGCGGTCATGGACCTGGGCGGCGAACGACTCCACCGGGCCGCGATCCGACGTCGGGAACTCGCACCACACCAGGTCGGGAATGCCGGTGTCCAGGTAGCGCAGCGCGCGCTCGACGGCCAGGTCCAGCCCGCGCGCCGGCTCCGGGGCGTCGACCGCCGACAGGCCGTCGGTGCGGGCGATGACCACGAAGTCGTCGTTGCCGAGGTCCGACGCCACCGCGCGCGCCATGCGCAGCTTGCCGATCATCTCCGAGGCCGGAATGAGCGCCTTGCCGCCGATGTGGCCGCAGCGCTTGGGCAGCACCTGGTCCTCGATGTGGGCCGCCGCCACGCCGCCACGCACGTAGAGCTCGGTGGTGCGCTGCACGTTGAAGATGTTGCCATAGCCGCCGTCCATGTCGACGACCAGTGGCGGAATGTCGAGGTGTTTCGGGGCGACGCCCTTCTCCGGGTCGCCGACCGCCTGGGTCAGCTGGAACTTGCGCAGGGCGCTGACCGTGCGGGCGGCCGCATCGGCGATCTCCGGACCGGAGTAGAGGTCCATGTCGGTGGTGCCCAGGTGGCCAATGGCGAACGAGTAGCCGCTGAAGTAGACCGCCTTGAAGCCGTGGTACATGGCCAGCTGCGCGCCCATCGGGTCATACACGCCTGGGCCGAACAGGTACGGCTCGGTGTCGAGCAGGTGGCGCATGCGCGTCGACGGATTCTCACGGCGCGAAGCCGGCACGCGGAAGCCCGGTGGCAGCAGCGGGGTTTCGAGCAGCTCACCCGCCTGGCTTGGTGCTTCAATCATTGTCGTGGTCCCGGTGGCACAGGTCCGGGCAGCAGCATTCCGAGAGCTCGGCGGAGGTCAGCATCCGCGGCTCCTCCGGGCGGTTGATGCGCCAGCGGCGCCAGCGCAGGTGGCGCTGCAGGACTGCCAGGCTCTGCCGCGGTGGATCGCTGCTGGGGGCGAATCCGGACGGAGCGCGTCCGATGAGCTGGTTGACCATCACTCGCCTTCTTTCTTGCCGTATCATCAGGCGTATTGATACCCTGAAGCTCTTAGTATAAGCAAGACCGATGCCAACGCAACCCCCTCTCAACCAGATCGAGGCCTTCGTCGAGGTGGCGCAGGCAGGCAGCATCAGCCGCGCCGCCGAACGGCTGGCGGTCACGCAGCCGGCGCTGACCGCCCGGATCCAGGGGCTGGAAGCTGCCTTTGGTGCCCGCCTGTTCGTGCGCAGCCGCACCGGCACGCGGCTGACCGATGCGGGTCGCACCCTGCTGCCCTATGCCGAACGGGCGCTCATCGCGCTGGCGCGCGGACGTGAGCTGGTCGCGGAGGTGGTGGGTGGCGCCGCCGGCCACCTGACCATCGGTGCCGCGCCCGCGGTGAGCACCTACGTGCTGCCGGCCATGCTGCGCGCGTTCCAGGCCCGTCACCCCGACGTGCAGCTCTCCGTGCGCAGCGGCCACTCGGAGGAGGTGCTCGAGATGGTGCTTCGCGAGGAGGTGGAGATCGGGCTGATGCGGCCCATCCGCCACCCCGAGGTCGAGTCGACGCCGCTCTACGAGGACGCCCTGGTGCTGGTCGTCAACGCCCGCCATCCGTTCGCGATCGCCGGCGCCGTCGCGATGGCGACCATGGCCACCGAGCACCTGATCCTGTTCGATCGGACCTCGAGCTATCACGAGCTCACCAGCTCGATCATGCGCGAAGCCGGGATCCGGCCGCGCGGCACCATCGAGGTCGACAACATCGATGCGGCGAAGCGCATGATCGAGGAGGGGCTCGGCGTCGCGCTCCTGCCGCGTACGGCGGTCAGCCCCGAGCTCGCCGACGGCCGGCTCCGGGAGGTGGTCATCAGCGACATGGCCCCGGTCAAGCGGCGGATCGTGGTCGCCCGGCGTCGCGATGCCGGCACGCCCTCAACGGTCGTGGCCGCCTTCCTCGAGACGCTCCAGCAGCTGCGCCCGGGCTAGCGACGCGAGGCGGGTGTCGCTGGGGATTGCCTACAATGGCCTTCCTTGAGCGTGGATCGGTAGTGGAGGCGCGAGCGTGACCACCGACGCGGGCAGCAAGCGAACGAGCGAAGCGGCGACCATCGAGAACCTGCTGCGCGAGGAACGCACCTTTCCGCCGCCCGCCGGATTCACGGCGCATGCCCTGCTCAGCGACCCCGCGATCTACGAGCAGACTGCCACCGAGGAGGGCTTCCGCGCCTTCTGGGAGGCGGAGGGCGGGAAGCTCGACTGGATGCAGCCCTACGACGAGCTCTACACCTGGGAGTCGCCGTACACGAAGTGGTTCGTCAACGGGAAGCTCAACGTCAGCGTCAACTGCCTCGACAGGCACGTCGCCGCAGGGCTCGGCGAGCGGATCGCCTACTACTGGGAGGGCGAGCCCGGCGACAACCGGACCATCACCTACCAGCAGCTGCTCGAGGAGGTCTGCCAGCTGACCAATGCGTTGCGCTCGCTCGGGGTGAAGAAGGGCGACCGGATCGCCATCTACATGCCGATGATCCCCGAGCTGGCGGTGGCGATGCTGGCCTGCGCCCGGATCGGCGCACCGCACAGCGTCGTCTTCGGCGGATTCAGCGCCGATGCGCTGGCGGGCCGCATCGATGACGCGCAGTGCAACGTGCTGATCACCGCCGACGGCGGCCATCGCAAGGGCGCCGCCGTCGACCTCAAGTCACAGGCCGATGACGCCCTGTCGCGGTCGCCATCGGTCAAGCATTCGGTGGTCGTCAAGCGCACCGGCGTCGACGTGGCCTGGACCGAGGGACGCGACCACTGGTATCACGAGCTGATCGCCGACCAGCCGACGACGGCTGACCCGGAGCCGATGGACTCGGAGGACCTGCTCTACCTGCTCTACACCTCGGGCACCACGGCCAAGCCGAAGGGGATCATGCACACCACCGGCGGCTACCTCGCCGGGGTCGCCGCCACGCATCGCTACATCTTCGACATCCATCCGGAGACTGACGTGTACTGGTGCATGGCCGACATCGGCTGGGTGACCGGACACTCGTACATCGTCTACGGCCCGCTGGCCAACGCCACCACCGGGATCATGTACGAGGGCGCCATCGATTTCCCCGAGCATGACCGATGGGCCCAGGTCGCGGCGAAGTACGCCGCCACGATCCTGTACACGGCGCCGACTGCCATCCGTGCCCTGATGAAGTACGGGGCCGATGCGTTCGCTGGCGACGACCTCTCCTCGCTGCGCCTGCTGGGCTCGGTCGGCGAGCCGATCAACCCCGAGGCCTGGGCCTGGTACTGGAAGGAGATCGGCGGCGGCCGCTGCCCGGTGGTCGACACGTGGTGGCAGACGGAGACCGGCATGATCATGATCACGCCACTGCCGGGGATCACCACGCTGAAGCCAGGTTCAGCCACGCAGCCGTTCCCGGGGATCGTCGCCGACGTCGTCGACGAAGGCGGCAGATCCGTGCCCCTGGGCGGCGGCGGCTACCTCGTCCTCGAACGGCCGTGGCCGGCCATGCTGCGCGGCATCTACGGCGACCCGGAGCGCTACGAGCAGACCTACTGGTCGCGCTATCCGGGGCGCTACTTCGCCGGCGACGGCTGCAAGCGCGACGAGGAGGGCTACTACTGGCTGCTCGGCCGCGTCGACGACGTGATGAACGTTTCCGGCCATCGCATCTCGACCACCGAGGTGGAGTCGGCCCTGGTTGACGATGCGCGGGTCGCCGAAGCGGCGGTCGTGGGTCGCAGCGACCCGATTACCGGCCAGGCAATCTTCGCCTACGTCATCCTGCGCTCCGGCAACGAACCGTCGGAGGCGCTCTCCGGCGAGCTGCGCGAGCACGTGGCCACCGTCATCGGCAAGCTGGCGCGGCCAAAGCAGATCATGTTCACGCCGGATCTGCCCAAGACGCGCTCCGGAAAGATCATGCGGCGGCTGCTACGCGACATCGCCGAGCAGCGGCCGCTGGGGGATGTGACGACCCTGGCGGACAGCGGCGTGGTGAACACCATTCGCGAACAGTCGGGCAGGGGCGAGGAATAGGGGAGACTGCCGCCGGGAGCGGCCGCCGTCCGCTCGAATGGTCAATTGTCGGTGTGATCAGCGTTCGGCCAGTCGGTAAGGACAACGGGGCTGGGTGCCGGGCCCGGCCACGCTCGGCCCGAGGGCTGGATGCGAAGCGCGGCCCGCCCCGGAAGCGACCAACGCTGATCACAGCGACATCTGTCAACTCGGGGCGGCACTCGCGGAATCTTGCGTCGCCGCGGGCCTGACGCAGGGCCGTGCGAGCAACACGCTCGTCGAGGAGGCGATCGACGCGGCGGGAGGCTGCTCGACTGCGCAACGTGGGTGGCCGACCCGGTAGCCAGGCGCGACGCGGGCTTCGGCCGGCCGCCCGACCCCGCCCTCCCGCGCCGAGGAACTGCAGTAGCCGACCGGCGTGAGCCTCCCGTATGCTGCCGTGGTGACCCTGCTGCGCTCGCTCGTCCTCGCCACGGTCGCCACCATCCTTGCCACGTCGCTGGCGCTGGCGGCCGACATCCCGCAGCTCAACGGCCGCATCACGGACCAGACCGGGTCGCTCGACACCGACCGGGTGCAGGCGGCGATCGACGAGCTCGGCAAGAGCGCCAACATCGACCTGTTCGTGCTGTGGGTGCGCACCACGGACGACCTGACCGTGACCGACTTCGCGCAGCAGACGTTCGAGCAGAACTCGCTGGGCACGAACGACGCGCTGCTGCTGGTGGCGCTGGAGGATCGGCGCGACGCGCTGTGGGTGGGCGACGGGCTGACGGCGATCTCCGATGCCGAGATCAACAGCATCATCTCCGACAGCGTCGAGCCGCTGCTGCAGAGCGGGGACTACACCGGCGCCATGGTCGAGGGCGCCCAGGCCATCGGCACGGCGGCAACCACGGAGCCACCAGCGCCCAATCCGGGCGACGGCCAGCCCCCGCCCGTGGAGCCGCCCATCGGGCCACCGGCCGAGAGCACCGGAGCCATCAACCTGTGGCCGGTCATCGGCATCGCGCTGCTGCTCCTGGGGGGATTCCTGGTGTGGCGCTTTGTCGGCGACTGGCGGCGCAGGCACCTCACCGAGGAGGAGCGCGACCGCACCATCGGCGCCCTGGCGCGACGGGCCAACGCGCTGCTGCTGGAGACCGATGAGCTGCTGCGGCACGACCAGCAGGAGCTGGGCTTCGCGGTCGCGCAGTTCGGCGAAGAGGAGGCGGCGCCGTTCCGCGCGGCGCTCGACGGCGCGCACGAGGAGCTGAAAGCGGCCTTCGGCGTGCGGCAGAAGCTCGACGACGAGATCCCCGACCCGGCCGAGGCGCGCACCGCGATGCTCAACGAGATCATCCAGCGCTGCACCCGCGCACAGGCGGCGGTCACCGAGCAGACGAAGCACTTCGGTGAGCTGCGCGACCTGCAGCGCAACGCGCCGGAGATCATCGCGCAGCTTCCCGGATCCCTCGACGGCCTCGAGCAGCGCATTCCGTCGGCACAGGCGACGCTGGCCGGATTGGACGTCTATGCCGACGCACTGTCAGCGCCGGTGCAGGGCAACATCGGCGAGGCCCAGAAGCGCATCGCCGCGGCGCGTGCGCTGGTCGCCACGGCGAGCCGGGCGCTGGCCGCCAAGGACCTGCCGACCGCCGCGCGGAGCGTGAAGGCGGCGCAGGACGCCACGGCGCAGGGTGAAACGTTGCTCAACTCGATCGGCAACCTCGCCACCTCGGTGGAGCAGGCCCGCGGCAAGCTGCCCGATGAGCTGTCGGAGGCCGACCGCAGCGTCGAGGCCGCGCGAGTCGGCCTCACCCAGCCGGGCTCGTCCCCGCCGGATCCCGAGCTTGCGGCCGCGCTGGCCTCCGCCCAGCAGGCGCTTGCGGCCGCGCATGCCGCGGCGGAGTCCGCGAGGCCCGATGTGCTGGCGGCCTACAAGCTCGCGACCCAGGCGAACACGGCATCCGACAACGTTTTGGCCGATGCACGGGAGGCGGCGCAGAGGCGTGCCGCCGATCAGCAGCGCGTGGCATCGGCGCTGGCGGCGGCACAGACCAGCTACCAGGTCGCGCACGACTTCATCGCCACGCGGCATGAGCTGGGCATCAGGACCGCCGCGCGAACGCGGCTGGCCGAGGCCGCGACGCATCTGCAGCAAGCCCGCGACCTGGCCGCCAGCGACCCGGCGAACGCACTGGCGGAGGCGCAGCGCGCCGACGCACTGGCGGACGACGCCTACGATGAGGCACGCTCCGACTTCGACGACCGCGGCCGGCCGGGGGGCCTCGGCGGCGGTGGCAGCGGCGACTTGCTGGGCGGCCTGATCATCGGCTCGCTCTTCGGCAACCGCGGTGGAGGCTGGGGCGGCGGCGGAGGTGGCGGCTTCGGCGGCATGGGCGGCGGAGGTGGCGGCTTCGGCGGCGGCGGCTTCGGAGGCGGCGGTCGTGGCTTCGGAGGCGGCTTCGGTGGCGGGGGAGGCGGGGGCCGGGGCGGAGGGGGCGCCTGGTAGACGCGACATCGGCATCTGAAATTCCAACAGGCTCAACGACAAGGCAAGCCAGTCAGCGAAGGAGACAACCACGATGGCCCAGACGACCATTCTCGGACGCATCGGTCAATTGGTTCGCGCCAACATCAACACGATGCTCGACTCGGCGGAGGATCCCGAGAAGATGCTCGACCAGCTGGTCCGCGACTTCACCAACAACATCGGCGAGGCCGAGGAGGCGGTGGCCCAGACGGTTGGCAACCTGCGCCTGCTCGAGGATGACGAGCGCGAGGCCGAGAAGGCCGCGGTCGACTGGGGCGAGAAGGCGAAGGCCGCCTCAGCCAAGGCCGATCAGCTGCGAGCCGCCGGGCAGGCCGCCGAGGCCGACAACTTCGACAACCTGGCGCGGGTCGCCATCGGTCGCCAGGTGAGCCTCGAGCAGCAGGTCACCACCTTCAGGACGCAGATCGGCCAGCAGACGGAGCTGACCGACAAGCTCAAGGACGGCCTCAACAAGATGCGCGTCAAGCGCGAGGAGCTGGTCCAGAAGCGCGACGAGCTGGTGAGCCGCGCCAAGATGGCGGCCGCCCAGCGGCAGGTCCAGGAGGCGGTGCGCGACGTATCGGTCATGGATCCGAGCAGTGAGCTGAACCGCTTCGAGGAACGCATCCGTCGCGAGGAGGCCATGGCGCGCGGCATGGAGGAGGTCGGCGCCTCGTCGATCGAGGACCAGTTCGCGTCGCTCGACGACGACAAGGACAACGCCGAGGTGGAGGCGCGCCTGGCCGAGCTCAAGGCGGGCGCCTGACTTACGCTGCGGCGCTGGCCGATGCGCCCGGAGGCTAGAATCGGCCGATGGTGAGCACGACCCCCGATGCGCCGATCACCGAGGTCGCCGCCGAGTACCTGATGACCATCCGCTACATGCGCGCGGAGGACCAGCCGGTGATCGCGGCTCGCCTGGCGGAGCGGCTCCGGGTCAGCGCCCCGACGGTCAGCGAGACGGTCAGCCGGCTGGCGCGCGACGGCCTGCTGAGCATCGACGAGCCGAGCCGCCAGCTGGAGCTCACCGAGCGTGGCCGCGGCATCGCCGAGCGCACCTTTCGGCGGCATGCCCTCAGCGAATGGCTGCTCACCGAGGTCATCGGGCTGGGCTGGGCGGAAGCCGATGAGGAGGCGCACCGCCTGCAGAACGCGTTGAGCGAGCGGGTGACCGACAGGATCGACGAGCTGCTGGGACGCCCGCCGACCTGCCCCCACGGCAACCCGATCCCGCGTGACGGCCGCACCCCGCAGCGCCCCGCCGGCATTCCGCTCAGCGAGGCTCGGGCCGGGGAGGAGGTCACCATCCTGCGGGTGACCGAGGAGGCGGAGGAGGATGCGCGGCTGCTGACCTTCCTGCAGGAGCATGGCGTGCGGCCGGGGAGCGTCTTCGCCGTGACCGATGTGAGCGAGCACATCGGCACCATGACGCTGGCGCGCAATGACGCGAACGTCACGCTGGGGCTGGTGGCGGCGGCCAAGCTGCGGGTGCTCGAGGGCCGTGCGGACGCCGGGCTCTTCCACCAGGTGCCCGAGCGCGCGCGGCTGGCCGCGCCGGCATCCTGATTTGTTAGCATGCGCCCTGCACCCCTGCGCACGGAGAGCCAGCCGCTCATGACCACGGATCGAGGCAAGAAGGCCGTCATCGCGACCGTCGCGACCGTGCTGTGGCTCGCCTACATGGTCGTCGGCCTGGCGCTGATCAACCATTTCGCGCCGACCGTCGGCGGTGAAGGTCCGGATGGCGCCGCCGCGTTCGTCGGGCTCGTCGGCGGTGTGGTGGTCGTGGGGCTGATCATGTGGGCTGCCTCCGAATAGCGCCGCCCCTTACAGACCAATGCCCCTGCTGACCGATGCCCCACTGTCCCTGCGCCGCCCGCTGATGACCGACGCGCAGCCGGTCACCGACCTCATCAACGTCGCCGATGCGCACGACTACGGCGACACGGACATGACCGTGGAGGACCTGCGCCAGGAGTTCGAGGAGACCGATCTCGAGCACGATGCCTGGCTCGTCGAGCGCGACGGCCAGCTGGTCGGCGTGGCGACCATCCAGAACCGGGCCGGCGTTCGGCTGAGCTCGATGGTCTACGTCCATCCCGACCGGCGACGGCAGGGCATCGGCGCGGCGCTGGTGCAGCTGCTCGAGGAGCGCGGCAATGAGCTCGTGGTCCATGCGCCGGCGGATGCGCAGGTCAGCCTGGTCGGCTGGGTCAACGGCGAGTCGCCCGAGATGCTCGGCTGGGCACGCAGCCTGGGCTATCAGCGGGTACGCAGCTTCCAGCGGATGCGCATCGACATGACCGAGGCGCCGCCCGCGCCACACTGGCCCGAAGGGATCAGCCTGAGGACACATCGGCCCGGCCGCGACGACCGCCGGCTGTTCGACGCCATGGAGGAGGCCTTCGGCGACCACTGGGGCCACCTGCCGATGGACTACGGCGATTGGCTGCGGCGCACGAAGCGCGACGACTACGACCCGTCGCTGTGGTTCGTGGCCTGGGACGGTGACGAGATCGTTGGCATGTCGCTGTGCAACCTGATGCCGGACGATGGGGGCTGGGTGGGCAGTCTCGGCGTGCGGCGCGAGTGGCGACAGCGGGGCATCGCGCGGGCCATCCTGCTGCACAGCTTCGGCGACCTGTGGCGTCGGGGACGCCGCTGGGTGGCACTCGGGGTGGATGCCGATTCGCTGACCGGCGCCACGCGTCTCTACCGCTCGGTGGGCATGGAGGTTCGGGAGCACCACGAGCAGGTGCGCAAGGTGCTGCGCGAGGGCGTGGAGGTCGAGGTCCAGGCGCTGCCCTGAGGCTCGTCGAACGCTACTCGACGTCCCCGGAGTACAGGGTGGCGGATGGCGGATGCCGGCGGTCGACGCCCGGCTGCAGCAGGCGCTCGTAGAGCCCAGGTCGTCGATCGGCGATGGTGTCCCACTCGTGCTCGCCGGCGCGCCGGCGCACGTGCGTGGCGCGTGCCACCTCCACGTCCACTTCGCCGAAGAGGATCTCCTCCTGCGTGTCACTGGCCACACCCAGGCGCGTGCCGTCGGGGTCGACGAACACCGAGCGGCCCATGAAGTCGGTGCCTCCTTCCGATCCGACCCGATCGGCGGCGAGCAGGTAGCAGTGGTTCTCCGCCGCACGCGCCGGCGCAAAGAGGTCGGGGTGGAACTCGACGCCCACCGGCCAGTTGGTCGGCAGCGCGATGAGATCGGCGCCCTCGAGGGCGCAGACGCGTGCCGCCTCCGGGAAGCGCAGGTCGTAGCAGATCAGCACGCCGACGCGCATCCCGGCCAGCTCGATGACTGCCGGCGCATCGGGGCCGGGGGTGGTAAAGCGGTCGATCCCCAGGAAGGGCAGGTGCATCTTGCGGTACCGGAACCGCTGGCCGTCCGGCGTCAGGATCAGCGCCAGGTTGTAGACCTGGTCGCCCTCGGCCTCCAGCGAGCCGCAGATGACCGTCATGTTCAGCGTGGCCGACATCTCGGCCAACCGATCCGCCGCGACCGCGGTCGCCCGCCGCGCCACGGGCATCGCCTCGTCGAGCGACGAGAAGGCGTAGCCGGTGACGGCGGCCTCCGGGACCACCGCCAGCGCGGCACCGCCCCGCTGCGCATCGGCCAGCGAGCGGGAGATGAGCTCGAGATTGCGATCGACCTCGCCAAGCGAGGGATCGATCTGGCAGGCAGCCACGCGAATGGTCGTCATCGGTCAATCCTAGCCTTCGGTATGATGGCCCGCGTGAGCCGAGCCGACAGCGCGCTCCGCCCATGACCGGGCCGCGCGACCTCGATGAGGGAATGACTCAGCCGGTCGACACGCCATTCGATCAATCCTGGCCGGAGCGTGACCTTCGCGGCCCGCGGCAGGTCGAGGTCGATCGTGGCGATCCATCGGTGCAGCGCGGGGCCGAGTGGGAGCCGCGCAACGGGGATCGCCGCCGCCCGACGACCGCGGAGCAGGCCGTCCCCTGGCTGATCGCCATCATCCTGGCGCTGACCGGGATGGTGATCGTGCTGCTCGCCCTGATCTACACCAGTAACGACGGCGTGCTTGCCGGGCTGTCGCAGCCTTCCGGGTCGGGGCTGCTGGGGTCGGGCCTCGCCAGCGGGTCGCCCGCGACGCCCTCGCGGTCGATTGCCGCCAGCCCCACGATCGCCCCGACGGTCACGCCCACGCCGGCGCCCGTCTATCCGCCGCTGGACGTGGTCTATCTCAGCCGCAGCGCGGCGACGACGCCCATCTACCTGTTCCAGCGCGACTTCGGCAAGAAGGTCGATCCCAGGGAGCTGGCCGTCGCCGACCAGGGGATCGCCAGCTTCGCCTGGGCGCCCGACGGTACGGTCGGCGCGGCGCTGGTCGGCGGGACGACGGGGCGCGTCGTGGCGATCGAGCCGAAGAACAACAAGCGCGCGCTGATCGATGGTGCGGACGATATCGCCTTCGGGCAGGACGCCTCGAAGCTGTACGTGGTCAAGGTCACGCTGTCCGGCACGAAGGACAAGGTCGAGGTGCTGAGCGTCGGCTACGCCAGTGGCAAGGCCACCTCGCTCACCAGCTTCAGCTACCCGCACCCGCAGATCTTCGCCGACCCGCTTCTCACCGAGGCCGCCTTCACCGACGAGGGCGGCTCCGTGCGTCTCTATCCGACAAGCGACGGCAACCTGGTGCTCTGGATCCTGGGCGCGCCGGCGACCTATCGGATCGATCCGGTCGACGGCACCCGGACGGAGGTCACTCGCGCACCGACCCTGTGGTCTCCGGATGGCAAGCGACGCGTTGACGCCAAGCTCAGCGGGTCGACGACCACCCTGACGCTCAAGAACCGCGACGAGGAGACGCAGGCATCGATCAAGGTCAACGGCCTGGTCAGCCACCTGCGCTGGTCGGCCGACGACTCGGAGGTCGCCTTCACGCTGGGGCGGATCGGCCACAACGGCGGGGTCATCCAGGATCTCTACGTCTGGGAGCTCAAGAACGGCCAGGCGCCGATGCCGCTGACCTCCAACGGAGCCTCGTTCGGCGCCGAATGGCTGGGTGCGCCACAATCGTGGGAGCCATGAAACCCTCCACCGTGCGCCGCCTGCCGTGAGCCCGCTGCAGGAGATCGTCAACCCCATCGGCGTCGAGCTCGACGAAACGGCGCGCCTGATGCGCATTCGCTGGGACGACGGGCACCTGGGCGAGTGGGGCTGGGAAGCATTGCGCCGCGAATGCCCCTGCGCACTGTGCTCCGGCGAAGGCAACGTTCCGGGCGTCGTGACCCTGGAGATGGTCTTCACGCCGCAGCAGACCACCCTCGAGCGGGTGAAATGGATCGGCCGATACGCCCTCGCCCCCATCTGGGCGGACGGGCACGACACGGGATTGTTCACCTACCAGAAGCTGCGCGGGATGTGCACCTGCGAGGAGCATCGCGGTGGCTGACACGGGCGGTGTCCTCCTCGTCCACGCCCACCCCGACGACGAGGCGATGGGCACCGGCGGCCTGATTGCCCGATGTGTCGCCGAGGGCATCCGCGTCGACCTGGTGACCTGCACCGGCGGCGAGGAAGGGGAGATCCACGACCCGACGCTGGATCCGGCGGAGGCTGCGCCGCGCCTGGCCGAGATTCGCGCGGCCGAGCTGGCCTGCGCGCTCCAGGCACTGGGCGACGGCGCGGTGCGCTTCCACCCGCTCGGCTACCGGGACAGCGGCATGATGGGCACGCCGGCCAACGAGCGCGCGGACGCGTTCTGGAACGCCGACCTCGAGGCGGCGACGGCTCGGCTGGTGGCGGTGGTTCGGGCCGCTCGGCCCGACGTGATGATCAGCTACGACCCCAACGGCAACTACGGCCACCCCGATCACATCAACGCCTACCGCGTCGCGCGCGCCGCGTTCGAGGCCGCCGGCGATCCGGCGCGCTACCCCGATGGCGGCGTGCCGCACACCGTCGCCAAGCGCTACGAGATGGCGTTCTCGCGCGAACACTGGCTCGAGCTGATGCAGGAGATGCGGGCGCGTGGCATGAAGCTCCCCTGGGATTTGGACGAGGCCGATGGCGCGTCGGATGCCACTGCCGATTCCGCGACTCCCGGAGCCGCCGAAGCCGCCGAGGCGCAGCCCGAGGAGTTCGGCACGCCCGAGGACTGATCACGACCCGCATCGACGTCTCCGCCTTCCTCGATCGCAAGCGTGCCTGCATGGACTGCCACAAGACCCAGCGCCAGGACATGGGCTGGGTGCTCGACATGCCACCCGACCTGGCCGACCGCGTCCTCACGCCTGAGCGTTTCGTCCTGGCTGCGTGGCAGCACCACGAGATCCCCGAGGGCTACACCGAGGACTCGATCTTCGCGGGCCTCTGAGCGGCGACCTGTGGCGCACGGTTGAGTCCGTGCGGACTCAAAGGACCGAGAGCCCGTCGTTGGGCTGCTGTCTGCGCGCCTGGTGACTCAGATCGACCGGATCGGCGGCGAATCTCGGTCAGACAGGTCGTTTTGGCGCGTCTGATGACTCAAACGCATGACAGCCGCCCGTTCAGCGCTCGTTTGAGTCCCCACTGACCCAACGGACGGGGCCGGTCCAGTTGATGGCAGCCATAGAAGGCCATCCGCGCCTATCGGCTTGCCTGAACGGATGGATGCCCAGACGTGCCGCGACGACGCCGGAAGCAATGTCGCGAACAGCGGCGCGAAGGTCCGCACGAGGCGTCGAAGGCGTCGGCTGTCCGGCAGCGCCAGCACGAATCGCACCGGGCGAGATTCACGTTGAGCGACCAGATCGCGCTTGAGGAGGTCGGCCCGCAGCTGGCCCTGGACATCCTGCAGATCGCGCTCGACCTCGAGCGCGCAGACCTCCACCGCGGAGCTCAGGAGCAGGTCGATCGCGCGGTGATCCGACGGATCAGGCGATGCGCGCGACTCGATCGACGGGTGCCATGAAGGGTTCGTTCGGGCGACGATCAGCCGCACGAGCCGCAGCTGCCGCTCGTCCCTCACCGCGATCCCATCCGCCGGATAGATACGCGGGGCGAAATCGAGCCCGAGCGCTGCGGTGAGCTGGCAGAGCACTCGCACGCTGGCCCCGCTCCAGCCGCGCTCGACTCGCGACACCATTGTCTGGCTGGCGGCCACACGGCGGGCAAGCTCTCGCTGGCTCCAGCCACGGGCCTTTCGCGCCGTCACGACCTCCTGCCCGATACGGTGGCTCAACCAGCCGGCACGCTCGTGGGCCTTTCGGATGTTCATCGCGGCACCGTAACGCTGCACCCGTTACGGCACGCTTACTGATCGCTTAGCGGCGCCGATGAACCACATGGAACTCAAATGAGTGGAAGGCCGCGGTTGGGCTGTTGTCTGCGCGCGTGGTGACTCAAATCGACCGGATCGGCGGCCAATCTCGGTCAGACAGGTCGTTTTGGCGCGTCTGATGACTCAAACGCATGACAGCCGGCCATTCACCGGTCGCTTGAGTCGCCACAGACGCAACGGACCAGGGCAACGGACGGGGGCGCCGACGGCAGGTGCGACAGGGCGCCACGGCAGGTGGCCGCAACGGGGCTGTACCATGCCACGCGTGTCCGACCACACCATCAACCTGACCGATGAGCTGCGGGCCTACATCCTCCGCGTCGGCGTGCGGGA
Organism: uncultured Chloroflexia bacterium; assembly: GCA_963716585.1. GTDB lineage: Bacteria > Chloroflexota > Limnocylindria > QHBO01 > QHBO01 > JAICUY01. The sequence continues at coordinate 316,503 of CAVQTN010000002.1, read as the reverse complement.
GCCACCGGTCCTTGCCAGGCTGCGCGAGGAGACGGCGCAGCTGCCCATGGCCCGCATGCAGATCTCGCCGGAGCAGGGCGCCTTCATGGGCATCCTCGTCCGGTTGATCGGCGCCCGACGCTGCCTGGAGATCGGCACCTTCACCGGCTACTCGTCGACCGTCGTGGCCCAGGCCATGCCGCCGGATGGCCGCCTGACCTGTTGCGACGTATCGGTCGAATGGACCGATGTCGCCCGTCGCTACTGGGCCGAGGCAGGCGTCGCCGACCGGATTGAGCTGCGCATCGGTCCGGCGATCGAGACCCTCAAGACGCTGGAGGAGGGGAGCTTCGACTTCGCGTTCATCGATGCCGACAAGCCGAGCTACGACGCGTACTACGAGCGTGCGCTGCGGCTCGTGCACGCGGGCGGGCTGATCGCCATCGACAACGTGCTGTGGAGCGGCCAGGTCGTCGATCCATCCGACGAGACGGAGCAGACGCAGGCGATCCGCGCGCTCAACGAGAAGATCGCGACCGACGAGCGGGTCGAGATCGTGCTGCTGCCGATCGGGGACGGCCTGACCCTCGCCCGCGTGCGGTGACGCCGGCGCGCTCCACCCCGGCAGCATTCCCGGGCACGGCCACAACGGCCCTGGCCGAGGCGGCGCAGCGCTGGGGAACCCCGCTGTATGTCACCGACCTGGAGATCGCCGCCCAGCGCCTGGCCGCCTACCGCGCCGCCTTCGGAGGCGCGCTGATCGCGTACGCGGTCAAGGCCAACCCGGATCCGCAGCTGCTGCGGCGCCTGGTATCCGAGGGCGCCGGCTGCGAGGTGGTCAACCTGGTCGAGCTGGCGCTGGCCCGCCGTGCCGGCTGCCCCGCGCAACGGATCGTGATGAACGGCATCGGCAAGGGTGACGGCGAGATCGCCGAGGCCCTGGCCGCCGGCGTCCTCGTCAACGCCGAGTCCCTCGACGAGCTCGAGGCGATCGCGCGGCTCGCACGGACCGGCGCCCGCATCGGCCTCAGGTTGAACCCGGGGCTGGATGCGCAGACCCACCCGCACCTGGCGACGGGTGCCGCCGAAGCAAAGTTCGGCATCGCGCTTGCGGACCTGCCACACGCCATCGACCGCCTGGCGCGGGCGGGACTGGCGCCCGAGGCGATCGGCGCGCACATCGGCTCCGAGGTCGGCAACCTGGAGGCCTACGCACAGCCTGCTCGGCGCACTCCGGCAGCAGCCGTTCCGGATCAATCTCGGGGGCGGCCTGCCGGCGGGTGCGGATCCGGCCGACCTGCGCCTCGGGATCGACAGCAGCCGCCTCATCCTGGAGCCCGGTCGCAGCCTGGTGGCCGGCGCCGGCAGCCTGCTCACGCGCGTCGTGCGCGTGCAGGCGCGCGCGACCTGCACCTACCTGGTGGCCGATGCGGGCATGACCGAGCTCATCCGACCGATGCTGTACGGCGCCGACCACCCGGTCAGCCTGGTCGAGCCCGGCGCGCGCCTGCCGACCGGCCGGCCGGTGCACCTGGCGGGCCCGGTTTGCGAGGCAGGCGACATCCTGGCCCGCGACCTGGACCGATGGCTCACGCCCGGCGAGCTGGCGACGGCCGGCGGCGGGGCGCTCCTGGCGATTCGGCAGGCCGGGGCGTACGGCGCCGCGATGAGCTCGAACTACAACGGCAGGCTGCGGCCGGCCGAGGCAGTGATCGAGGGCGGGCAGCTGCGCCTCAGCCGCCGGCGCGAGACGCTCGAGGACCTCGTCAGCCGCGACGCCTGACCCCGCCGCAGGCTAGTTGTGCGCGGCAGCGTCCGCGAAGCCGTGGCCGCCCATCACCCGCCAGCCGATGCCGTCGTGCTCGAGGTGGTAGATCGCCGGGTTGGGCATCGCCTGGTGGAAGTCGAAGCCGACCCCCGGCTCGAACGCCTGCAGGACCAGGGCGATCAGGTTGCCGTGGCTGCCGACCAGCAGCCGGCCGCCGTCGGGGTGGCGGACGCGCAGCAGGTCGAGCGTGGCCATCGCCCGGCGCTGCGCCGCGCGGCTCGTCTCGCCGCCCGCGACCGCGTAGTCCGGGTCCTCGAACGAGCGCTGCAGCTGCTCGCGCCACGCGTCGCTCGGCTGGGGGGCGAGGTTGCGCTCGCGCATGTCGACCAGCTCCAGGATCGGCAGCCCGCGACGTCGCGCAACCGGCTCCACGGTCTGGATGGCTCGCGGGTAGGGGCTGGAGTACACCGCGCTGAGGTGGTACGGCTCCAGCTCGTCGGCGAGCTCCTCCGCCGCCCGGTGCCCGGCGTCGGAGAGCGGGCGCTGGTCGAAGTCCGTGTCGCTGCTTCCCAGCGGGACGGCCTCGGCGTGGCGGACCAGCAGCACGTCCAGCGTGCCGAGACGCGGTTGCATGGGGCCAGTCTAATTGCGGTCACGCGCGTCGACCCTGCTTCCGGACGCCACGATACTGCGCGCGCGTCCAAAGGCCTTCTTCCGTTGATCTCGCCGCGCATGTTCAAGTTGGCTGTGACTCAGCGGGCGGGGAACGCGCGGCTCTCGTGCATGTGACGCGCCTCCCGACTCAGGAGAGCACGGTTGGGCGCCTTTGGTCACAAGCCCGCCAGGTTGAGTCGCCCGGCGCCTAGACGACAGCTGAGCCGCCCGCTCCCACTCTCCCGAGTCACGCAGGACTCAACGCGCCACGCCTCAGCCGGCCTCCGTCGGTGAACGTTGCCTGGCCCGTGCTTCAGGAGTACAAGGAGCTGGATGCGCTTCGTAACCGTGTTCGTCCTGGCGATCCTGCTTGCCGCCTGCGCGAGCCCGTCGCCGCCGGCGCCATCGACCACCAGGGTCCAGGTGGTCTGCGGGACGGCGCGTCCGGCAAGCGCGCTGACCTGCGATGCGGCGGCGACGGTTGCCCTGAGCGCGTTGCCGGCGACGCATGCCGCCGTTGCGCAGCTCGAGATCCACGATGGCGCCTACTGCGCTGGTGGAAGGTGCGCGCCGGCCACGGGCCTGAGGGCGTATGTCGTCGTCCGGATGAAATCGGGCGAGGACCTCTGGGTGCAGCTCGAAGCCGACGATGCGGGTCGCGTGGGAATCACCAGTCCCGTCGCGCCATTCCCGCCGTCGATTGATGATCTGCCGCCGCCCGCCTCCGTCGTCCGGTCGCGGGCGTTTCCAGGGATCGACATTCGGTGCGTTGGCGTTCCCGTGAATGCCGATGTCTGCGTCGCCTGGGCAGACTCGGTGCTGCCGGCCGCGCCCACGCATCCGGTCGGGATGCCGGACGCCGAGGTGGTGGCACTCCTCCTCACGAACGGCGGGACCGCCTGCTCCGCGAAGTACTCGGCCGTGCTGGACCGGACGCTGATGATCGCGCCGGTTGCGTGCCCCTGAGGATTGCGCCGGCCTGGCGGAGCAGCGGCTCCGGCGCCGTCGAGTGTCTCCCGACTCAGAGGCCTGGCGGCGAGCGGCTCTCATGCGGTTGAGTCGCCAGGGCCGTCAGATCGCCGGATTCGGCCGCGGTTTTCCGTCAGACCGGTCGATCTGAGTCACCTCGTGCGCAAACGGCAGGTGAGCCCCGCGCAGTCGTGCATTTGAGTCATGGGCAACTGGCGGCAACTCGGCCCCGGCCCCGCCCCCCGGCCCCGGCCCCCGGCCCGGCCCCGGCCCCGGCCCCGGCTCGGCTGAAGCGGTTGCTTCCAGCCCGCGCGTGCCCCGGTGTCATACACTCCCCCGGCCCAAACCCGCGGAACGCGGCGTTCTCCACGCCCCGTCCACCGCAGCCACGCAGAACTCCACAGGCCGTCCACCGCCCGTCCACAGCACACCGCAGCATCTGGTGGCCCGTCCGAAGATACACCACAACATGTTGTGGTTTTCGCTTGACGAAGGCCGATGGCAGGAGTAACGTTCCAAGTCCAAACAGCCGCCCCGGAAGGCCGGCCTGGCGCGTCGCATCGGTCGCGATCACGTCATCCAGTCGTCCGGCCAGCGGGGCCACAACGACCATGCCGGCGTCATACGAACGCCGCCGGCGAAGACCCCAGACGGAAGGGAAGACATGGCCCGCACCGCGAGTCCCAGCAAGCCAGCCACCGGCACGACGAACGGCCACGCCAACGGCAACGGCCACACGAACGGCACGGCAACGGAGCCGGCCATGGGAACGGGAACGGGACGAAGAAGCCGACGGGCTACCGTCAGCTGGCGGAGGGCGAGCAGCGCACCTGGAGCGGCCTGCAGGTCGAGCGCCGCTTCACGCAGCCCGGCGTGGATCCGTATGACACGCTCGAGTGGGACACCCGCGAGGCGGCCATCACCAACGAGCACGGCAAGGTCGTCTTCGAGCAGAAGGACCTCGAGTTCCCCAAGAGCTGGAGCGCGCTGGCCACCAACGTCGTCGCGTCCAAGTACTTCCGCGGCCCGCTCGGCTCGCCGGAGCGTGAGCACTCCGTCAAGCAGATGATCGGCCGCGTGGCGGACACCATCACGCTGGGGCCGCAAGGACGGCTACTTCGCGACCGATGACGCCGCCGACACCTTCCACGCCGAGCTGACCGACATCCTGCTCAAGCAGCGCGCCGCGTTCAACTGCCCGTCTGGTTCAACGTCGGCATCGACGAGCACCCGCAGTGCTGCGCCTGCTTCATCAACTCGGTCGAGGACACCATGGAGTCGCATCCTGGGCCTGGCCAAGACCGAGGGCATGCTCTTCAAGTTCGGCTCGGGCACCGGCTCCAACCTGTCGACCATCCGCTCCAGCAAGGAAAGCCTCAGGGGCGGCGGCGAGGCATCGGGCCCGGTCAGCTTCATGAAGGGCTTCGATGCCTTCGCCGGCGTCATCAAGTCCGGCGGCAAGACCCGCCGAGCGGCCAAGATGGTCATCCTTAACGCCGACCACCCGGACATCGAGACGTTCGTCGACTGCAAGCTGGTCGAGGAGAAGAAGGCCTGGGCCCTCATCGACGCCGGGTACGACGGCAACTTCAACGGGGGCGCCGCCTACGAATCGGTCTTCTTCCAGAACTCGAACAACTCCGTCCGGGTGACCGATGCGTTCATGAACGCCGTCGAGTCCGACGCCGACTGGAACACTCACGCCGTGACCGATGGCCGGGTGATCGACACCTTCAAGGCGCGCGCGCTGCTCAACAAGATGGCCGAGGCGGCCTGGGTGTGCGGCGATCCGGGGATCCAGTATCACGACAACATCAACCGCTGGCACACCAGCGCCAACACCGCGCCGATCAACGCCTCGAACCCATGCTCCGAGTACCTCTACCTGGACGACTCGGCCTGCAACCTGGCGAGCCTCAACCTGATGAAGTTCGTCAAGGACGACGGCGAATTCGCCATCGAGGACTTCAAGCACGCGGTGCGCATCATCCTGACCGCGCAGGAGATCACGGTCAGCAACTCGAGCTACCCGACGGCCAAGATCGAGGAGAACTCGCACAAGTTCCGGCCGCTCGGCATCGGCTACGCCAACCTCGGCGCGCTGCTCATGAACCGCGGCCTGGCCTACGACAGCGACGACGGTCGCGCCTACGCGGGCGCCATCACGGCGCTGATGCAAGCGGAGGCGGAGCTGCAGTCAGCCCGCATCAGCCGCGACCAGGGTGGCCCGTTCGAGGGCTACGCCGTCAATCGTGAGCCGTTCCTGAAGGTCATGAACCAGCATCGCGATGCGGCCTACCGCATGAACCGTGAGCTGGTGCCGACGGACATGCTCGATGCGGCACTGACCACCTGGGACGAGGTCATCGCCCTGGGCGAGCGCCACGGCTTCCGCAACGGCCAGGTCAGCGTCCTCGCTCCAACCGGCACTATCGCGTTTTTGATGGACTGCGACACGACCGGCGTCGAGCCGGACATCGCGCTCATCAAGTACAAGCGGCTGGTCGGCGGCGGCTACCTCAAGATCGTCAACCAGGGCGTCACCAACGCGCTGCGCAAGCTCGGCTACGACGCCAAGCAGGCGGAGGAGATCGTCGCCTACATCGACGAGCACGAGACGATCGAGGGCGCACCGTACCTCAAGGACGAGCACCTGGCGGTCTTCGACTGCGCCTTCAAGCCGGCCAACGGCACGCGCAGCATCCACTACAACGGCCACCTCAAGATGATGGCCGCGGTGCAGCCCTTCATCTCGGGCGCCATCAGCAAGACAGTGAACATGCCGGAGCACTCGACCCCGGCGGAGATCGCGCAGGTCTACATCGACGGCTGGAAGCTGGGCCTCAAGGCCATCGCGGTTTATCGCGACAACTCCAAGCGCTCACAGCCGCTGAACACCAAGAAGGACGGCGGGACCGATGCCGAAGGCAGCGGCCACACCGGAAGTGCAGACGGTCTACAAGCCGCTGCGCCGACGCCTGCCCGACGAGCGTGCCGCGATCACCCACAAGTTCAACGTGGGCGGGCACGAGGGCTACCTGACCATCGGCCTGTACGAGGACGGACAGCCCGGCGAGATCTTCCTGCGCATGGCCAAGGAGGGGTCGACCATCAGTGGCCTGATGGACAGCTTCGCCACCGCGGTCAGCGTGGCGATGCAGTACGGCGTGCCCTTGAAGGACCTGGTCAACAAGTTCAGCCACCTGCGCTTCGAGCCGGCCGGGTTCACGACCAACCGGGACATCCCCATGGCGAAGTCGCTGGTCGACTACATCTTCCGGTACATGGCCACCAAGTTCATGGATACCGATGCACAGCACCAGGTGGGGATCATCGATAGGCAGCTGACATTGACCGATGCAGTGGCGGTGGGTGATGTGAGCCGCCACGGGCACCACCCCGACAGGCGGCGCGGCGCCCGCGGCGGCTACCTCATCGACCGAGGCCAATGCCTCGAGCAGTGGTCAGTCTTCGTCCGGTGATGCGGCGCCAGCGGATTCCTCGGCCTCCGGGTCAGGGTCCGTGGCGGCTTCACCGGAAGCGGATGTGGCTCTCGAAGGGCCGGTGGCGGAGAAGTCGGGGTCGGGGCTGCTCGATGGGTTGAAGATCGTGGCGCAGAACTCGGCTGCGGCGACGCGCGAGGCGAGGCTGAATGCCGGGCAGGCGCCGGTCGTCTTCGACACAGCCGATTCGCCGGCCTGCACGGACTGCGGCTCGATCATGGTCCGCAATGGGTCCTGCTACAAGTGCATCAACTGCGGTGCCACGAGCGGCTGCAGCTGATCCGCACGAGTGCCAAAGGAGGGCGGCTGTTCGGCCCGGCCTCCGATTTGGCAGTCGAATTGAAAGTGGTTATGCGGCGAGCGCAACGAGTGGCATGCTTCGACGCGGAGAACGATGTGAACTGGTCGAGTGCCTCAAGGTAGGTCGCGATCGTCTTCAAATTGTTTTTCCCCGGGGATGCAGCTAGGAGCTCGCGCGCACTGAACTGATCGCCGGGTACGACGACGTTGTGCGACGGAGCGGTATTCGAGACGGTGCGATCTCTGCGGAACGTCGGGAGAGCGAGTATGTTGATTCGCTGAGCAGGAAACGTCCCGGCGCGGCACAGCTCGGTAGCGCGCCTGCTTTGGGAGTATTTCCGCTTGGGCGCTGTGCCTCCGCCCGTACGGAGAGCGTCTCGTGCAAGCGCGGTTCGCCGAGTTATGCGCGGTAATCGTACCGCCGTTGCGGACGTGCGGACGAAAGGCAATTGAGGCTGAGGGAGTCGCCGCTGCGGACAGCGCAGCGCGGCGTCACCAGGCGGCCAACCGTCTGAGTAGGGTGGCTCCCACTGGCCGCGATGCGGCCCCGGCTGGGCGAGCGGCACGAAGCTGGTCGCGAAAGGCCGTCAGCCTGGCGGGTCGAAACGGTGCGCCAGACCTATGTGGTGACGCGCGCATGACGTTGGCGGAGGTCGAGTCGATGACCGGAGGTTTGCGGCGAGCGTCGCACCTTGGTGGCTAACACGGTGGATCCGCAGATTCGTCAGGCCGCTCATGCCGCCAGATAGGGGCCCGAGCGGGCGCCGGCAGCGTTTCATTTGACCGGCGCCGGGAGATCTAGCGCGTTGCTTTCACGAGGCGGCCCTGTGGCGATCCGACGGGCTGACCATCCAAAGCGACGGTGCACCCGCGAAGGATAGTTCGAACAGGCAAGCCCGTGCCCGTCCGGCCGTCCCAAGGGCTGAGCGGGTTCTTGGAATGCAGCTCGGTATTCCTAATCGTCCACATCGCGCGTGGGTCGATAATCGTCATGTCGGCATCCGAGCCGACCTGGAGTGCGCCCTTCGTTGGAAATAGGCCGTACCTTCGCGCGGTTCCTTCGGAAAGAACCCAAGCGAGCCGCTCGAGTGAGACCAAACCACGGGCAGACGCGTCGAGGAGAACGCGCAACATGGTTTCGACCCCGATGGCCCCTGCCGGCTGACTTGCGAAGGGCAGCCGACGTTCATCCAAGCTGTGCGGTGCGTGGTCAGAACCAATCGAGTCGATCGTGCCGTCAACTACAGCGTCCCATAATGCAGCCTGGTTGGCGGCTGTTCTTATGGGTCGGAAAACCCTCATCGCGGGCCCCACCTCCTCGAAGTCCGTCGATTTGAGCGTTAGATAGTGGGGACATGTCTCCGCCGTAACATCGGTGCCGGCTTGTCGTGCTTGTCGAACGAGCTCAATCCCTCGGGCAGAACTGACATGCAGGATATGGATGCGAGCTCCTGTTGCGTTTGCCAGCTCTACAGCGCTGGCAATGGCAACGGACTCCGCCTCGATCGGTCGAACGCGCAGGAGAGACTCATAATCCGTGGCCAGGCCCCAGGACCTCGCGGCAGCACCGAGGATCGATTGGTCTTCGCAGTGCAGGCCAATGAGAAGACCAACCTGCGCCGATTCGCGGAGCATGCCCCACACATCACCATTCGTCGCAGGTGGACTTAAGTCCTTGCCGTCCGCGTCCTGAGGGTTATAAACCAGCGCGCCCGTAGCCCGGTCGAACGCGAAGCCCCAGAACAGCTTAGCCGCGGGCGCTCCGGCCGAGCGAAGTTCGCGGAATTGCGTCTCAGATCCCGGTCCCACCGCCAATCCCCAGAGGCCGAAATCGACGTGCGAAATCCGCGCGTGCTCGGTAGCGCGACGAAGGAAACTATCCCGATCGACCACCGGCGGTATCGCGTTTGGCATCTCGAGGATAGTGGTGATTCCGCCGACCGCCGCGGCACGAGTTGCGTGTGAGAGATCCTCCTTGTACGTTTGCCCAGGGTCTCTTGTGTGCACGTGGGGATCGATAATTCCCGGAAACACGATCATTCCCGACGCGTCGATCGTCTCGCTTTCGCCAGCGACGCGATCCCCTGGTGGTAGAAGCGCGGCGATCGTTCCGTCTCTGACCACTATGTCGGCGCCTGTTCGGCCAGCTGCAGTGACGATCGTGCCGCCGCGAACGATGGCGGTCACGACGGGGTGCCTCTCAGCAGCGGCACGCCAGGTCTCTCGGGTGTCATATGCCCTGAATCGATTACAAGCCGGCCGTTTACGATGACATGTTCGATCCCGTCTGGACTCCGTTTCGGGAATTGGTGCGTCGCGTTAGCGCGGACTGTTGCGGCGTCGAAAACCGTGAGGTCCGCGGCGTATCCGTCCTTAATCAACCCCCGGTCACTGAGGCCAAGGCGCGCTGCTGGGAGCGATGTCATCTTTCGGATCGCATCTCGAAGTGAGAGCACGCCGAGATCGCGGGCGAATTCACCCAAAACGCGCGGGTATGACCCATACGTTCGCGGGCTGGGCCGTGCACCGATAAAGATCGAATCCGTCCCGATCATGGAGGCATCGTGCCGCAAGAAGGTCGGAATAGACGCTTCATCTCCACTTGCGGCGACTTCATTAACCGCCAGATCTTCCGAAATTAGAAGGTCGCACAGAACTTCGCTCGGATGCTCGCCCCGGGTCGCCGCTATTTCGGCAATTGTCCGGCCCTCAAACTCCCGATTTATCGGTTGCTTAAGGCCATTGACATGAATCGTTTGCCACACATCGTCGCCCCCGTACGCCAACGCTCGCTTTTCAATGGCACGGTGAACAGTAGCGCGATGGGCCGGACTTCGCAGCCGGTCGAGCAGTTCGTCCGGACCACCAACCTGGAGCTCGTTCGGGATAAGGATCAGTAGCCGAGTGGAGCTGAAGGGATAGGGATAGAGGTCGAAGGTGACCTCTGTCCCTCTCGAACGCGCGGTATCCACTAGTTCGAGCATCTGCTCGGCTGATCCAGGGTAGGTGGTTCGGCGATAGAGATGAGTGATGTGCACGGGGCAAGCGGCGTCGCTCCCGATCTGAATCGCTTCTCGGAGCGGATCGAGGAATCGATCGCCGAGCTGGTAACGGACATGCGTATGGTAAAAACCACCAAGGTCTGCCGTCTCGCGAGCCAATTCCGTCAACTCTTGCGTTGAGGCGAATGAGCCTGGCGGATAGTCCAATCCTGTCGAGAGCCCGAAAGCGCCTTCTTCCATCGCGTTGCGCAACGTCGTACGCATGCCACTGATATCGGTCGTCGTCGCCTGAACGTCGTCCCACCCGATGGCCCCGATCCGGAGCGCTGAGTTTCCGACCAACACGGCCACGTTGACGGCCGACCGATTTACGTAGAGTGCCAAGTAGCTCCGTACGGATGTCCAGTCGTAGTCGATGTCAGGCATGCCTTCAAGCCCCGAGTTCAAGCGCGCGAACATATGAAGGTCGCGCTTGTTTGCGAATGGGGCATAGCTGTTGCCGTCAACGCCCAGCAGCTCGGTAGTGACACCCTGCCGCACCTTCGGCTCGTTCGCCCCGTCATCCAGCAACTGCAGAGCCGAATGGGAATGCATGTCGATGAACCCGGGAGCGAGGACGAAGCCGCGAATGTCGATTGTTCGGCGCGCTGCTACGCCCTCCGGTCCGCGACGTAGCACCAGAAGCTTTCCATCGACGACGGCGACGTCAGCCGGATAGGCGTCAACGTCCGTGCCGTCGAGGACGGTGCCTCCGGAAAGTAGGCAGCTCAGCGTCCATTGCTCCCTCCGCTTCGAGCCTTTCCCCCGGCGGCCTGAATTGCGGCACGAGCGGCCGCTCGTGCCGGATCGACGATCGGTGTCCCTTGAATGGTTCCCATCGGCAGCAAGAGGGGAAGCTCTGTGCACGCTAGGAGCAGAATGTCGGCGCCATTTGCTATGAGCCAGGAAGCTGCTTTCCGGATATCGATCCGGGCGCGCGGGGTCGCGAACCCGCACGCTTTGACGCCGGCCTCCCCGTAAATCGCTGACATGACAGCTGTTTGTCTGTTCGTGTCAGGAGCCAACGCGCGAATTCCTCGCGCAGCCATCCTCTCCGGATATACCCCGGACGCGATCGTGCCTGTCGTGGCGAGCAAGCCAACCGTCGACGACACTGGGACACGGTCGATTGCGGAATCCAGCCAGTCGACCATCGGCAGTCCAACGTGGTCGCTTACCTCTGATGCCCATATGTTTGCGGTGTTGCAGGGCATTACCAGCAGCTCCGCGCCGGCGGCCCGGAGGCGCTGTCCCGCTCTAACCATGGCAGGTCGTGGGCCTGCCCCGAACCCACTAGGAACGCGGTGCGATCTGGGATGGACGCGTCGGAGTCAACGATGACGTGAAGGTGATCCTGATCGCGCTTCGCAGCGGTTTCTTGAATGATCATTCCCATGAAAAGCTGCGTCGCGAGTGGACCCATCCCCCCAATAACCCCGAGCGTCTGCTTCACCACTGACCACTCCCTTATCAGCCCCGACCCCTTGACAGCGGGCCGATGCCGACGTTAGCGTGCCAGACATCATTCCGCAAGATGAGGGGCACATTCCACGTGGCGGAACAATGAAACTCGTGAACCGAACATTGGACGTTCTCGAGGCGCTCGCTGCGCAGCCGGAAGGCTTCGGGGTTCTGAAGCTCGCTGAATCACTCACTGAGGCACCCGCTACCGTCCATCGCCTCCTGGCCTCACTCACGGGGCGCGGATATGTCCTCCGCGATCCGGTAACGCGACGATACAAACTCGGCGTATCTGTTCTGCGACTTGTGCAAGCTCGCCAGCAGGGCGATCTCTTGGTATCAGTAGCCCGGCCACACTTAACGTCACTCGGAGCGGCGACTCAGGAATCGGTTTTTCTCAGTGAGCTTGTGCAGGATGATGTCGTTTGCGTTGCTTCGGCCGAAAGCCCGCGGCCGCTGAGCTTCTACATGCGGCCTGGTCAGCGCATGCCGTATCACGCCGGGTCATCTGCGCGGGCCGTCCTTGCGTTCATGCCCGCCGACGAGCAGGTCCGCCTTATGCGCCGCGAGGTGCTCGAGTCGTTCACGCCCCTTACTCCTGTGACGGTTGAAGCCGCTCTTGAGGAGCTCGCCCGTACGCGCGATCGTGGCTATGCGGTGTGCGATCGCGAAATGGAGGCAGGGATCGTTGCGCTGTCAATGCCGATCCGTGGCTCGGACGATGTTGTCATCGGCAGTATTACGATCGTCGCCCCGGAGAACCGCCTCTTAGGAGCGAGTCGCGAAACCGCGTTGCGGCTTCTGTCGGAAACCGCGACAGCGATCGAAACCGGCCTGGGTTATGTGACAACCATGACGCCGCTCTTGGCGATCGCGAATTGATAGTAGGCATAAATGTGATGGCCGTACTCCAGTTTGGCTCGCTAGAAAACGTTGGCCAGCGTGTTCACCGGGGTTTGGCAGTGCCATTGCGGCCCTTTCCTTCCCATCAAGCTGCGGCGAACAACGAGATGGCAATGGAGCTTCAACCGCGGCCTTTCGGTTCATCGCGGACGCTTCTGTCGTGATCGGGCTGATCTCGCTCGGCGGCACGATTGCTTCGCGACATTCTCCTTCGGGAGCGGCCCCCGAGCTTGATGCCGCCGAACTCCTGGACCTCATTCCCTCCCCGGGACCACTCGAGGGTATCCGCACTACGGCACTTCGGAGATCGGCGTCCACGGACCTGACCCTCGACGACGTACTGACACTCTGCGCCACGATCGACGTCCAAACAAAGGAGGTATTGCCGGCTTCGTTGTCACCCAAGGGACCGACACCCTCGAGGACACGGCCTTCCTGCTGGACGCCTTGATCAATGCGACCGTGCCCGTCGTCCTCACCGGGGCCCTGCGATCCTCGGACGACCTCGGTGCAGATGGCCCAGCCAACCTGAGTGCCGCCTTGCGAGTCGCCGCGCACCCACCGGCGGCGTCACTGGGTGTTCTTGTCGTGATAAACGACGAAATTCACGCCGCGCAGTTTGTGCATAAGGCCCACACCGCGAAGCCTTCGGCATTCAGCTCGCCGACGGCAGGCCCAGTCGGGCTCGTAGTCGAGGGGCGCGTCATTCTGCTAACTCGCCCACTCATGAAACACACAATCGCACGTTCGCCCCAATTACTCGAAGCCGCTGGACGTGTCCGAGTCGCCCACGTCGCGGTAGGCTTTGAGGACGACGGGACGTTGCTGGCGTGCGCAAGAGATGCAGGCTACGAAGGCATCGTAATAGAGGCGCTCGGCGGAGGGCACGTGCCGGCGCGGCTCGTGGACATCGTTGCGCAGACGTGCCAATTAGTCCCCGTGATCCTCTCATCTCGCACAGGTGCCGGGGCAATTCTGAGGTCTACCTATTCGTACGCAGGTTCGGAGACCGACCTCCTCGGCCGCGGCGTGATATCAGCGGGCACGCTGAACAGCCACAAAGCCCACCTGCTTCTGCGCCTATTGCTGGCATCCGGGGTTTCGCGCTCTGAGATTGCGAACGTATTCGCGGTGTACGGAGGAGGCGGATGACATATTTCTTCTTGGTGGCGCATCGATCGACCCAGTTAAAGGCAGCGACGATCCGGTTAGAAGGAGTACCAAATGCACGGTAATCGTTTGAACGGCCACTCGCCGACCGCTTGGAGTCACGGACGGTCCTTAAGCGTGCCTCTGGCTGCGCTCGCGATAGTTCTCGCGGCATGCGGTGCGCCTGCGGGATCAATCCAGACCTCGCCACAAGCTTCTGCGCCGAGGGTGAGTCCTGGCACGGGTGCACCAACAGCATCAGGTTCGGCGCTTCAGGAGGCGGAACGCCTGACCGCCGCCGCGGAAAGCAAACTGCCGTCGTGGGCGCCTCCGGGGCCTGCTTTCGACGCGAAGAAGGCGTCGGGAAAGCTGATTTGGTACATAAGCGGAGACGAGAGCAGCCAGTTTGAGCAGGCCCTTGTTAAGGGCATGAGCGACGCGGCGGCGGTGGTAGGAGCCCGATATACCGCCGTGGATGGGAAGGGCAGGTTGCGGAGTACGCGCGTCAAGCGAACAGGGAATAGCGCAGCATGCCGATGTGATCATCCTTGGCGGAGTGCAACCGGACGTCATTGGGCCACAGCTTTCGCACGCAAAGGCTGCAGGAATCCCTGTAATCGCAGGGCACCTCATGAACCCTGGTGAGCCGACTCCACAGCCCAACCCAGCCGTTGTCGCGTTCGCCTCCCATTGTCCGGCGTGCCAAGGCCGCTTACTTGCCGATTTCATGGTCGCAGATTCCGGGGGTAAGGCAAACGCGGTCGTGTTCACGGTGACTGCCTTTGGGCCTGTTATCGCGGGAGAAGTGAAAAACATCCAGGACGAGACATCTAGGCTGTGCGTCGACTGCAAGGTCAAGACTGTCGATGTCCCTGTGACGCAGCTCAACAACGTTGGCACACTAGCCTCGTCGTTGCTCCGCCAAGATCCGACTATCAATTACCTCATCCCGGCGTACGACCAGCTGGCGCTGTTCATGGTTCCCGCGGTTCACCAGCTGGGTATGCAAGACAAAGTCAAGATCCTGTCAACGAATGCGACACCCGGTGCATTGAAATTCGTCGCTGACCATGACGTCATTGCGGCGGACGCGGGTGAGCCCGATGTGTGGCAAGGATGGGGTTTTGCCGATCAGGCATTCCGCGTTCTCGCCGGCGCAGAGCCACTGGACGACATCAAGACACCGTATCGGTTATTCGATTGGAACAACATCGATCAGATCGACTTGAATGTAACCGATGACTCGAACCGGTATTGGGACGGAGACTATCGGGCCGTCTACAAGACCATGTGGGGGCTGTAGTCGTCGACTATTGAGACCATGGGCCGACGGAACGGCAAGGCGTCGTTGGTCGCGTCGTCGGCCCTCGTCTCATTGGTAGCTCCGGGCTGATCAGCGATGGAGACGCGATGTTTGCTGTAGTTTTCAGGGAGTTCGGCGGTCTTGACAAGCTCGAGTATGCGCGTGTCGACGACCCTACGCTCGGGCCGGACGACTTTCTCATCGAGACCGAAGCTTGCGCGCTGAACCACCAGGATATAGATCTCCGCGAGGGCCGTTCTCGATACCCAATTGAGCTCCCGCATATCACCGGCACCGAAGGGGTGGGGCGAATCGTCCAATTACCGGAAGCCGGTTCTGTCGGCGACTTCACCGTCGGGCAGCGCGTCATGATTCATCAGGTGAATCGCTGCGGGTCATGTGAGTTCTGCCTCCGGGGCGAAGATAACAACTGCACTCGTTGGCAGATGATGGGTGTGCACCGGCCAGGCAGCCATGCCGAACTCATGACCGCCCCAGCCGATGACTTACTCCCGTTAGGTGATCGGCTCGATGCGACCGAATGGGCGGCCGTCCAAATCGCATTTGGCACGGCGTGGCACCTGACGGCGTCCTGCGCTCAAGTTCGGGTGGGCGAGACCGTCCTAATCAACGCGGCCGGCAGCGGCGTATCCAGTGCGGCGATTCAGATAGCGAAACTTGCCGGCGCATTCGTGATCGCGACTGCGGGTTCAGAAGCGAAATTGGCATCAGCGCGAGCTATCGGAGCAGATGCGACCATTGATTACAGCGCGGACCCCATTTATGAATCCGTTATGGACCTAACGAATGGCAGAGGGGTCGATGCCGCGCTCGACCACGTTGGCGGAGACGTTTTCACCGCAAGTCTTCGCGCGGTTCGAAATGGCGGTCGACTTGCTACGTGTGGTGCGCACGCCGGCGAGGTCATCTCCTTCGACTTGGTTGATTTCTTTCGAAGCGGGAAGCGCCTGATTGCGTCTAAGCGTTGGACACGCGCGGAACTAGCATCCGTAGTTGAATTGGTCGAAGCTGGGCGCCTCAAGCCCGTTGTGGACAGCGTCTTTGAGTTGAACGATGCGAGACGCGCACAGGAGCGGCTTCTAGCTCGTCGGAACTTTGGGAAGGTCGTGATGATTCCGAAAGGCAAATTCGGAAACGTCGCGACGCGTCAGCTTTGCTGGGTAGGTTGCAACGGGTGGCAGCTGTGATCCGAAGGAAGATTCCCCGAATTGTCTCTCGGCGAGGTGATCGATGAGCACGGATGACGCGAAGAACTTCATCCGACGATACGGCTTGCTAGTGGCTTGGGCCGCAATTATTCTCGTCTTTCGATCCTTCTCCCGAAGACGTTCCCCACGTATGAAAACCTCAGGGTAATTCTGGGTTCGCAGTCAGTTCTCGTAGTGGTAGTCATAGGCCTCGTCATCCCCTTCAGCGTCGGCGAGTTCGACCTGTCGATCGCCGGAGTGTTGAGCGTCTCGCTCGTATTGGTTGGATGGCTGAACGCGCTCCTAGGATGGCCGATTGTCCTCGTGATTCCGGCCGTTCTTGCGGTTGGCGTGCTTATAGGCGTCGCCCACGCGTTCCTTGTTGTATTCATCGGGTTGGATTCGATCGTGGTAACACTAGGCAGTGGGACGTTGCTCGTGGGGGTCGGTCTGTAGGATAAATAGCGTTACAACGGGTGGCATCGCAGAACCACTCGTTGACACCGGTCAGTTCCCGCTTCTGGGCATCCCGGCGGCGTTCTATTACGGCGTAGTACTAACTGGTGTTTTGTGGTATGTCTTGACCTTTACGCCGCTGGGTAGATACATGTATTTCATCGGTTCTGGTAGGGACGTCGCAAGGCTAGCCGGTGTGCGTGTTGATGCAATTCGTTCAGGATCGCTCATCGCGAGCGCGTCGATCAGCGCGGCGGCTGGCGTCATCCTCGCCGGCTGGATCGGCGCAGCGGACCCAAATGTAGGTGCTGGATACTTGTTACCCGCTTTTGCAGCCGTATTTCTGGGCGCGACAGCGATCGTTCCTGGACGCTTCAACGCTTGGGGTTCTTTCGCTGCGGTATTTTTCCTCGTAACCGGCATCACCGGACTTGAACTGATGGGGTTTTCCGGTTGGGTGGAACAGGTGTTCTCGGAGCAGCGCTGATTGTGGCCGTCACTTTTTCATTCCTTGCGGGTGGCCGGGTGAAGGCGGAATGAAGTTGCGCGTTATGAGGTCAGAGAGGGTGGTGCGAGAGTGAAATCCTGGGGCAAGCGAGATGCGGGTGGACGGCGGTTCCTGCGAGATCGCGTCAAGAGCGGAGTTCCGATCATCGTCCCGGGCGTGGCCGACGCATTGGCAGCGAGAATTTTTGTAGATGCCGGCGCCGAGGCCGTGATTATTGGTGGATACGCCGCCGCAGCCGCCGGTTTCGGGCTTCCAGACATTGGATTGCTGACGATGTCCGAAATGGTCACGCACATTCGACAGATTACCAACTCGATCGACGTTCCTGTCCTGGCCGATGCCGACAATGGTTACGGCGAGGCGGTGAATGTCATGCGCACCGTTCGCGAGTACGAGGCGGCTGGTGTGGCCGCGATCTTGATCGAGGACCAGGTGTCGCCGAAGCGGTGCGGTCATATGGTTGGAAAGACGCTGATTTCCGCCGAGGCGATGGCTGAAAAGGTGGCAGCGGCAGCCATGGCACGCAACGACCAGGAAATGGTGATCGTCGCGCGCACCGACGCACTCGGAACAACTAGTGTCGATGATGCGATTGCTCGATGTCGTCTGTACGTAGCGGCGGGCGCGGATTGGGTCTTCCCGGATGCGCCGCGCACCGTCGACGAGATGAAGCGGATTAGATCCAGCGTTGACGTCCCGATCGTGGCTGATATGGTCGAGGGAAGCGTTACGCCTTCGCTGAGTCCGTCTGAGCTCGAGGCGATTGGTTGGTCGGTGGTTACGTACCCCTCGTCCGGGCTCCGCGCGGCGGCGGCAGCGATGGAGCGCGTTGCTTCGTCCCTAATTCAAAACGGAACGACGCGGGAAGTCATCGGGGACCTCATGTCTGTTGAGCGGCTTCACGAGTTGCTTGGCCTAGACGATTGGCGGGCCTCTGAGGACGACGTCTTACGCCTCTCGCGTGCGGTCCTCCACTGAGCTCGTGAGCCGGGAGAGCGTCATGTTGGACATTCTGATTCGCAACGCCAACATCGTACGGGTGAAGTAGTACGGCGATGTGCGATGTGGCCGTTACGGGAGAAACGATCACAGCGATTGAGCCGGTTGGAACTCTCACGGACGCTGCACGAAAGGAAGTCGATGCGCGCGGCTGCTTCGTGATTCCTGGCGGGGTCGATCCTCACTGTCACTACAATTTGGACAATTGGGGCAAGTTTCGAACCGAGAACCAAGACTATTCCGCCGCAGCAGCATTCGGGGGAACAACCACGGTAGTCGACTTTGCCACTCAGAAAGATCCTGACAATGTAGCGGATTCGATCCGCGCCAAGAGGCTTGAGGCCGACGGTCGGATGGCGGTGGACTATGCGCTTCACTTGATTCTAAAAGGAAACCCAAGTGTTGCGACCATCGAACAGTTGGGCGACGCGATCCGCTCCGGTGTTCCAACTATTAAGACGTTCACGTGCTACGAAGATGAATGCGACGATGGTCACCGTTGGGGCGTCATGGTGGAAGTGGCGAAAAACCGTGGAATGAGCCTGGTCCATGCCGAGGACGACAGTCTCATCCGCTGGTTTACCGAAGAGTACCGCCGGGCCGGAAAGACGCACGGAGCGTACGTCCCAGAGGTCCGGAATAGCTTGGTGGAGGAGCTGCCATCCGGCGCACAATGTTGCTCGCCGAACGAGCCGGCTCTCCCTTGTACGTTGTCCACATGGCTGCCGCAAGCGGTGTGGATGCTCTCGAGGAAGGACGCGCGCGAGGTTTGCCTTTCTATGCTGAGACACTCACCCCTTATCTATCGTTTACATCCGCTGACCTGTGGGATGATCGACCGGCGGTCGCTGATGGCCGGGAATATGGACCACGTGGTCTGTTGTTTAACAACTTCCCACCACCGAAATCGGAAATGGATCGCGAAGCCTTGTGGGCTGCCGTCGCAGATAATCGAATTCAGACGGTCGGCAGTGACCACGCAGCGATTAGCGTTGCGAATAGGTACGAAAAGCAGGGGACGACTATCGATTCAATGCAAGCGGGGCAGGCCGGTGAGAGATACGCATACCGTTCTTTTCCATCTTGGTGTAAGTTCCGGCCGGATTAGCGTAAATCGATTCGTCGAGCTCGTCTCGACAGCCCCGGCCAAACTCAGGGCCTTTACCCCAGAAGGGAACGATTGCGGTCGGCAGCGACGCTGACATCGCGATCATCGATCCGGACCTACGGTGGACCGTGCGGCTCGACGATTTGCACATGGGCGTGGATTACAACTGTTGGGACGGCTGGGAGTTACAAGGCGCGGTCATCACTACGATTCTCAGAGGTGTCGTCCTAGTCGAGGATCGGCAATGGGTCGGCCCGAAATCCCGGGGTGTGTTCATCCCTCGGTCGCTAGACGACGCGGTACTGAACGGTACCGAGTACATTGACCGTGGTTGAAGGGCACGGCCCGACGAGGGATAGCAATCGTGCTGACGATGCCGGTCGTGGATCCGCCTACTTGGACACGCCTCTGTCCGAATCGACCCAAGCCGACGTTCTGACGGTTGAAGGGCTATCGAAGTCGTTCAGCGGCGTGCGCGTCGTTTCGAATGTGGCCTTTGCTATTGCGGCCGGCGAGGTGCACGGACTGATAGGTCAGAACGGGTCCGGTAAGTCGACCATCATAAAGATCCTCTCCGGATACCACGCGCCAACCCGGGTGCGGCCGTCTACCTGAATGGCAAAATGCTGCACCTGCCCATCGACCCTGATTTGGCGCGCCGACTCGGCATGGCCTTTGTTCACCAGGACTTAGGGCTAGCGAACGATATGTCCGTTCTGGAGAACATCCGAGTCGGATGGTACGAAACGTCTCCAGGCTGGCGCATTGACTGGAAACAAGAGCGAGCGGCCGTTGCGACGATGCTACGCCGATTTGGCCTTTCATTCGATCCCAGCCTGCCGGTGGGTCGCCTCTCCGCGGTCCATCGTGCGATGGTCGCCATTGTCCGGGCCGTAGAACAGTTGCGACACGCCGGACACGGCGTGCTCATTCTAGATGAGCCTACGGCGTCGTTGCCAGCGCGACGGTGTCGAGATTCTAATGCGGGCCGTCCGAGACATTGCCACATCGATGGGAGTGGGGGTGCTCTTTGTATCGCACCGGCTAGATGAAGTTCTGGCGACGACTGACCGAGTGTCGGTTCTCCGCGATGGTCGTCTCGTCAAGACCGCGCCAACGAGGACCTTGAGCGAACGCCACCTCATCGAGGCGATGCTCGGCCAATCACTGGACAAACTTTACCCGACTCGTGATTCCGCAATTGGAGATGTAGTCCTCAGCGTCCGGGGGTTAACCGGAAAGGGCGTTGCTTCGACTGATCTTGACGCTCGAAGGGGCGAGATCTCGGGATCACGGGATTGCTCGGAATGGGACAAGAGACGTTTCCCTACCTGCTTTTCGGCGCAGCACCTGCGTCTGGGGCACTCCGGATCAACGGCCGGGCGTTTGACATTGAAGAGATCACGCCGCGGTTGGCGATGTCCCTTGGCATTGGTTTCCTTCCGGCCGACCGTAAGCATGACAGCTCCGTCGGACGTGCCTCGGTGGCGGAGAACGTCTCTCTAACAACTATCAACGCCTTCTTCAGGCACTGGCGCCTGAACCATCACGCCGAAATTCGGTCCGTTTCCGAGCTACTTGGCCGGTTCGAGGTTCGTCCGCGAGAGCCGAGCAGGATGTTTCAGACGCTGAGTGGTGGAAACCAGCAGAAAGCGCTACTCGCAAAATGGTTCCAGACCCGCCCGTCCGTTCTCTTGCTGCACGAGCCGACACAAGGCGTCGATGTCGGTTCCAGGAGCCAAATCTTTTCGCATATTCGAGAAGCGGCAAGTCAAGGCTGCTGCGTTGTCATCGCCAGCACCGAGTATGAGGATCTGGCGCACCTCTGCGACCGAGTGTTGGTCTTCCGAGACGGCTTGGTGCGCGCGACGATCACCGGCGGAGACGTTTTGACCGCGACGATTGTGGCTGCTTGTTATTCCGCCTTCGACCCTGGTAAGCCGATTAGTTGACTGCTCGCTACTGAAAATCGTGAGAGGTGCTCAGTGGGTGATCCCCGTGTTGACGCAATTATTCCTCGAGTGAGCAACTGGGGACGCTGGGGGGACGTGGACGAGTTGGGAACCGTGAACCTCATTACGATGGACGCGAGGCGCGCTGCCGCGAGTCTCGTCGTGAGCGGAAAGGCGTTCTCCCTTGCGATCCCGTTGGACCGCGACGGACCACAGCCAGCCAACGACCCGCGATCAAACCCGCGCCACCTGATGTTACAAACGGGATCGACGTCGCCACTGGTGTCCAGGCCAATTCGATCGGAGGCTCTGGATACGCCGACGACATCGTGACGATGGGGCTTCAATGTGCGACGCAGTGGGATGCGTTGTCCCATGCTTTCTATAACTACCGAATGTACAACAATCGAGACTGCTCCCTCGTCAGTGCGGTAGGAGCAGCTGCAAACGCGATCGACCGACTCGCGGCTCACGTAGCCGGCCGCGGCGTCCTCATCGACGTGGCGCGTTTCCTGGGCCAGCCATCGCTAGCCGTCGACCATGAAATCACGACCAAGGAGCTAGAAGGCGCTCTGGAACATCAGAGACTCGACGTTAAGCAAGGCGACATTCTGCTCATTCGAACTGGTCACATGAAATACGCCCGCCGAAACGGTGGCTGGGATGATTTTGTCCTTTGCGATGAACCGGGAATCGGGCTCGACGTCCTGCCATGGTTGCACGACAATGGTGTTGCCGGAGTAGCGGCAGACAATTGGGCGTTCGAAGTGCTGCCCGGCCGGTGCTCGATAATGTATCCAGTCCACGCTGCTGGTATCGTCCACATGGGCCTACTAATTGGCGAGATGTTCGACCTGGAGTCGCTCGCCGACGATTGCGCGCAAGACGGCAAGTACGAATTTTTTTTCTGCGCGCCCCCGTTGCCATTCACGAAGGCCGTAGGTTCTCCGGTCAATCCGATGGCCATCAAATAGTTGGGCGCGGAACGCGAGCGCTCAATCAAGGGCGACCGACCGAGACCAAAGAGGTTGTTGCGGAAAGGGGTCGTAGCGCAAGAGACGCCAACTTGTTCAATGCGCGCAGCCGCCGGACAGCGGGCGCTCACATCCGAAGACGCTGTTTGCCTCGCCTATGTAGTCCACCAAACGGACGATTGATGTAGGTCGGCGAGAGATCTCAAGCCAACCGTGGCGTTCCGTGAGTGGCAACGGCTGCCGCGCGACAAGTCACCCTACATCCGCTGACTCCGCTCATGTCACCGCTTCGGTCCAGCGACGTGGCGGCCGCGGCGGGCAAGCACGCCATGGGCCTTTGCCATGCGATCCTCGCGATGCCCTATGGATACGGCCGGGAGATCTCTGACTGGTACAACCGGGTGACCTTGCCGCCTGCGAACGCCATGACTTCGCCACGAACGGCCGCATCCATCAGGTCGAGGACATGGAGGGAGCCGTCGTCGGCCTCGGTAATCGACTCGATGCGGACGAACGCATCGCCGTGGTCCTCGGCGAATGATGCGAGCGCACGAAGTTTGCCGCGTGCATCGGCCAGGTAGTCGCCGTGCGGATCGACGATGGACGCGCCCAGGGAGCCATCCGAGCGGCGCGAGATCACGATGAAGTCGGGCTGGAGTGAGGCCCATTCGCCGGCATCGGTCTGGTAGGCGATCCGGAGCGAGGCCGGCGTCGCGGTTCCTGGGTTGCGATACCAGCCGACGAAGCCGGGGCGCTCGAGCTCGGCCTTGATGACGCGCTGCTCCCAATCGTTGAGCAAGATCGGGTAGACGCCGTTCGCATCGGCGAAGAGGTGGCCGGAATAGCGCGGGAGGTCGTCGCCGTTGGCGTCCTTGGTGGCCGCCCGCTCGTTGGCGCGCAGCTCGATAGTGACGACTTCCGGCTTGGCGGTCTGTTCCTTGACCCTGCTGAAGGCATCGCGTGTGGCGCCGGTCGTGTTCGCGATCCGGACGCGGAAGGTGTCCATCTGCTTGTGGACCCATTCGGTCGCGGCCTGCTCGATCAACTCGACCATGCCATCGATTCGGAGCAAGGCAGCCGATTCGACGCGCACGCGATCGCGGTCGCCCGAACCGCCAACTGCCTCGAGTCGGTGCGCGAACCAGGCCTTTCCGACGCCCTCCGGCACGGCGTTGATGATGCGATTGCAGTCGCGCGCTACATCATGGGAATGCGTTGCGATCCTACGGACCTGGGCCTCGGCGCCCGTGTCCTCGCCAACAGTCGTGATGCGAGAGGTCCGAACGGCGGCTGCGAGGAGGTCATCGACGTTCGCATCGACCTCGAGCTTGCGCTCGGCAGCCAGGCCCTCCAGGCGAGCATTCAACCGGGAGGCGAGGTCGGCGGCGGCGTCGGGCAGCAGTGCTGAGCCGTGCTCGTCATCGGCCAACAGGTGAGCGAGCGTCTTCGCTCGGCGCAGCGGGCTTGCGGATTTGTCCGGCGTGGGGATGGAGGGAAGGTGTCGACGAACTCGAAGACCTCGGGATCGATGTTCGGATTGCGATTGAAGACCTGTGGCGCTCGCACGACGGCTGCGGCAACCCGGTGCTGGCCGTTGTCCGGCCCGGTGCCCTCGAGCGCGTCCTTGATGGCCGTCAATGCCTTGCGATCGAACAGCGGCAGATAGCACTGCACCGAGTTGAGAGCGTCATCGGTGGCGATCCGGTGCGCCAGGGGCTGCCGAACCATGCGGCCGATGATCTGGGCGATGTGCGTGGCGTCCTTGGCCGGTCGCTCGGAGTAGAGCACCTCGGCGCGCGGGCAATCCCAGCCGGTGGAGATCGCCTCCTTGGCCAAAACGACGCGGATATCCGTATCGGTCTGGATGGACTCCGGGTAGACCCATTCGACCGTGCGGGAGCCGAGCGTCAGCGTCTCGTGTTCCCCGAGCACGTGGGCGATCGCCTGCGGGTTCAGGTCAGGCCACTCCTCCTCGATCGTCGAGACCAGTTCGGTCAGCTTGGCATTGGAGGCCTTGTCCGGCACCTGGACCACCAGCACCGGCAGCACCTGGGGTTCGCCTTCGGCGGCCGAGTACGCCGCCCAGCGCTGCTCGTAGGAACGGACGGACTTCACCGCCTCGCGCAACAGCGTCGTCGAGAACGTTCCCTTCTCGTCTGGCTGGTCGAGGCCGATTTCGTCCTTGACCAGCCCCGATGCGCGTACGCGCTCGATATCGACGACGACGTTCGGCCATTTCGTCCGATCGGTCACCTCGCCCATGGCGCGGTCGAACGCTCGATGGTAGCGGAGATGCCCCAGACGATAGGCATCGGCGGATTCGACCCAGGCTCGCCACTGATGAGCCGATGCACGATCGTCTGCCGGTCTGCCGAGCGCTTCATGCCCCGATGCGCCTCGTCCAGCACCATCACCAGGTCGGTTTGGCCGTCTCGGATGGTGTTGGCCAGGATGTCCCAGAACGAGAACTCGCGGGCGTTCGTGCCACCCTGCGCCAGGCGGCTGTGACCGCGAGAGCTTCTGCGTGTTGAGGAAGTACACGCGGCCGGGCGACAGCACCTCGTCGCGGAAGGACTCATCGACCTCGCGCAGCTGCCAGTTCGTCAGCCGCTCCGATGCATCGAGCATCCGGCCTCGCGTCTGTCGGTTGAGCGCCGGATCGTCGGTGATCCAGAGGACGGTGAGCTTCGGATCGGCTTCCGCGCCGAGATCGGTGGAGCCGAAGAACAGCGCCTCGATGACTGCGGTGGCGATGACCGTCTTGCCCGATCCGGTGATGGCCGAGAGCGCGAACGAAGAGCGATAGCCGGGCAGCGCCGCCGTGCGCGACGCAGGCGCTCGAGGAGCACTGGTGACGGCGTCGCGCTGGTAGTCGCGCAGCTCGTAGCGCATCAGGCGTCGGCTGCGATCCGGCTGGAACATCGACAGGTAGGTGTCGTACAGGCGCACCGTGTCGAGGTTCGTTGGAAGCTCCGCCACGATGCCGGCGAAGGTCGTCGACGAGTTCGTCACGATGAACGCCGCAGTGGCCGTGTCCGGGCACTCGGAGACGAAGGCGCGCCACTTGTCCTCGTCGAAGAGGATGCCGTAGCGCCTGGTCCACGCGTACGCGAGGGGATCGCCGGCGTCGTCGGTGCGCTGCGCGATTGGTCCGCTGCCGCCGGCGCGCAGCCAGAGGAGCGGCGCGATGTCCTCGTACGCCAGGCCAGGTCGACGTCGTCGGCTTCGAGATAGCGCACTCCAGGAATGCGGCGTTCTCCTCGAAGCCGTCGGCCATCGGGAACTCGTCACGTGAACTTGTAGTCGCCCTTGATCGGCTGACCCTCGGGCGTCTTGCCAGTGATCGCGGCCGTTACACGCGGTCGCGTGATGTGCTCGAAGATGCCGAGCGCCTCCCATTCCGGATCGCCCGGCCGCTTGCCCTGCTTCCGCAGTTCGGCCGCCTCCTCGGCGGACACCTCGTTGTTGGTGACCATGATCGACTGGCGGCGTCCGCCGTCCTGCTTGTTGAGCCGCATGACCGCGTGAGCAGTCGTTCCGGACCCGGCGAAGAAGTCGACTACGACGGCGTCCGGCTTGTCGGCGACGAAGGACGAATGCAGTCCTCGACCGCATATAGCGACTTGGGATATGGAAGCGGCGGCCGGGAATCATGGAAGCGATGAGTGGGTCCCGTAGGTGCCCGCGTCGAGTTTTGGATCAATGCCAGACTGTCTTCCAGCTTGCTGTCGGCTTCACAATCTGGACTTCAAGATCGCCGGCAAGTGGTCCTCGCGCTGCGACTCGCTTGCGTTCATGACGAGCTGCCGATCGAGGATGCTCTCAACCGACTCGATCGAGCGTAACGCCACTTGCGCTCCGACCCCTTGCCTCGGATGATCGGCCACACTGCGATCGAGCCGTCCGTAGGTCGTCCGTTCATTCGCGATGGCGGTCCGGATCAGCCTCGTGCACAGTTACGAGGCTGCACCAGATAGCCGCACCGACGACGCCTGTCCCGAACGATAGATCGGGTAGATCCGCGCGCGTCTTCGCATGAGCTCTGGCTCCCCGTCTCCGACGGCATTCGAGTCATACCTTCTCGCCAGTCGCCATCGGACTCGGCGCGACAAGACCTTGGCGACCTTCGCTGGCACGACGTAGGCGACGAAAGCAGTATTCGTCGACGTCGTGCAAGTGCTGTCCTGCACGACCGCGCGCTTTGTGGTCGATCGTGACAGACGTAATCTCTGCCGGCGCCGGCGAACGTCTGCTCCAGCAGCATCCCAAGCCGAGGTACCCTCGTTCTCGTCGATGGTGACGATGAGGACCGAGTCGTCCGGGTTCAGCAGCTCCTTGGCGAGCTTGAGGCGGCGCTCCATGAACGCCAGCCACTTGCTGTGGCGGTACGCATCGGTCGTCGTCGACGTAGTCGTTGTTGTACTTCCAGTCCCGCGCGCCGCTGTTGTAGGGCGGGTCGATGTAGATGCAGTCGACCTTGCCGGCGTGGGTGAACCGCAGCGCCTCGAGCGCGTGGTAGTTCTCGCCGTTGATGACGACGTGGTATGGCTTGTCGCCGCCGCGCTCGACGGCGCCGAGGTATCGGAAGCCAGGCAGCACCGGCTCGCCGAAATCGGTGATCACGACGAGCGAGTCGAGCGGGCGGCTGCGTCCGCGCTCGCCGACCGCATGCTCGCCGCGCTGCGACGTAGGCGCCATCGGGATCCCGGGTCAGCTCGAGCGTCGCGAGGCCGTCCTCGATCGGGATGACCTCGAACGTCGGGCTGTCCTCGTCATCGCGGCTCACGACCTGCGAGCCGACTCGGATCGGGTGCTGGGGCAGTCGCACCCGCTCGGGGATGTGCTGCTCGAAGACGAGCCCGAAGCTGCGCCGCTGCTTGAGCCGATCGATCTGCGCAGGTCGCCCAGCGCCGGATCCTCAGACTCTGTCGAGGAGGACATCGAGCTCGCTTCGGATCATGGGGTTAGGGCGTCGGTGTAGACCGGCGCTGGCGCTGGACCCCAGTGCCAGGTGTCCTCGAAGGCCAGCAGCTGGGCATCGGTGGCATTGCCCGACTCGTCGCGGAAGATGACGTTGTAGTCGCGGTTCGAGTTGAAGGGCGGGTCGAGGTAGACCAGGTCGACGGCGGCATCGGGCAGGTAGCGACGCAGGATGTCGAGGTTGTCGCCGTAGTAGAGGACGTTGGTCTGCGGCTCAGCCATTGGCTTAGCTGGCCTTCGGCTCAATGCTCGGGCCGCTGAGCACCCAGAACTCTCGGAACGGGGCGGTGATGTGCCACGTGGTTTCCGCGCCCGCCGGCAGCGTGGCGACCCCGCCGGGTTCGAGGTTGAGCGTTGTTCCGCCGGCGATCTCGATTCGGGCAGCGCCCTCCAGGACCATGAAGGTCTCGCGCTGGGGTGGCGTCCAGGACACCGGAGGCGGGTTCTCGTCGAAGCGAGTGAAGCCGGCCCAGAGGCCGGGCAGGTCGCACAGGATGTGCATCAGGCCGCCAACGTCGGGATCGGGCTCCCAGTCATCGGTTGACAGGCTCGTCACGAACACGTCTGATTGCGGCTCCATCACTGGACAAGCTCTGGCCGCTTTGAGCTGAACGCGGCCGGATAGCCGGCCCTGACAGCCTCATCCAGATGCGAGCCCTCTCTCGCGTACGAGCAAGGCGCCGGTTTGATGTTCGCCGGCTCGAAGCTGGCGGTGTGCGACCGGTCCTTCAGGGTAAGAACGTTGTGTTCCATGTGCTCCGTCCGTTTGCGCTCGTTGCCTAGGCGTAGCGATGGCCGCAGTAGCGGCAGACGGTGGCCGCCGATGGGATCTTGCTGCGGCAATCCGGCAGGTCTTCGTCGAACCGATGCCGAAGAGCGCACCGACACCTCGGCCCAAAATTCCCAGGATGCCGACGACGAGGCCGATCACGATTAGCAGGATGCCAGGGATGATCCCGAGAAGTGGATTCGCAACGATGAGGACAACGCCGACGAGGATCAGCAGCAGCGCGATCAGCATCGGCCAGCCTCCGTCAAGCTGGCTCGGGGGAGGCAATGGCTCGGGCGTGCGGAATCGGACAAGCAGGCGTCGGATGACCGGCGTCGGGACGGTCTGAAAGCCCTCCCTCGGGCAGTTGAACGATCTTAGCAATGGTTGTCCAGCACAAGAGCCGTACTATCGGTTGCCTGTTTCCTGGCTAGGAGTGAGGCGATGACCGAGCATGCCGTGGTGATCGCCGGCGCAGGTCCGACCGGGCTGATGCTGGCGGGCGAGCTGGCGCTGGCCGGGATCGACGTCGCCGTCGTCGAGCGACGAGCCAGCCAGGAGCTGGTCGGCTCGCGCGCAGGCGGTCTGCACTCGCGCACCCTCGAGGTCTTCGATCAGCGGGGAATCGCCGATCGGTTCCTGGCGGAGGGGCAGGTGGCCCAGGTGGCGGGCTTCGCCTCGATACGCCTGGATATCAGCGACTTTCCGACCCGGCATCCGTACGGGCTCGGGCTGTGGCAGAACCACATCGAGCGCATCCTGGCCGGCTGGGTCGGCGAGCTGGGAGTGGCGATCCAGTACGGGACCGAGGTCACCGGTTTCGCGCAGGACGACACGGGCGTCGATGTCGTGCTGTCCGATGGCCGGTCGCTGCGGGCGCAGTACCTCGTCGGCTGCGACGGAGGACGCAGCCTGATCCGCAAGATGGCCGGCATCGACTTCCCCGGGTCGGAGCCGACGACGAGCAACCTGATCGCCCAGGTCGAGATGGCGGAGGAGCCGGAGCTGGGCATCCGGCGCGACGCCCGCGGCACGAATGCCCTGGGCAAGGTCGAGTACGAGATCCGCGACGGCAAGGTCGTCTACCAGGAGGGAGGCCTGGTGGGGGTCACGCTGACCGAGGAACATGTCGGAGCGACGACCGAGCCCACCCTGGACGACCTCCGGGAGAGGCTCATCGCCGTCTACGGGAGGGACTTCGGGATGCACAGTCCCACCTGGATCTCGAGGTTCACGGACGCGTCGCGACAGGCCGCGACGTATCGGGACAGGCGGGTCCTGCTGGCCGGCGACGCCGCCCACGTCCATTACCCGGTGGGCGGGCAGGGCCTCAACATCGGCGTGCAGGATGCGGTGAACCTCGGCTGGAAGCTGGCCCAGGTCGTCAAGCAGATTTCGCCAGAGAGCCTCCTCGATACGTACCACGCCGAGCGCCATCCGGTCGCTGCGCGCGTGCTGCGCGACACGATGGCGCAGGTCGCCCTGCTTCGCACCGATGACCGCACGAATGCGTTGCGTGAGATCGTGTCCGAGCTGCTGGGCATGGACGAGCCTCGCAGGCGGATGGCGGCGATGATGTCCGGCCTGGACATTCGCTACGAACTGGGCGAGGGACACCCGCTGCTCGGACGTCGCATGCCGGACCTCGACCTGGTCACCACGGACGGTCCGTTGCGGCTGTTTACGCTGCTCCACGAGGCCCGGCCGGTGCTGCTCAACCTGGGTGCGCCGGGCGCGTTCGATGTCATCCCATGGGCCGATCGCGTTCGGTTGATCGACGCCACCTATGACGGCCCGTGGGAGCTTCCGGTGGTCGGGGTTGGTCCCGGCTGCCGAGTGCCGTCTTGATCCGGCCCGACGGGTATGTCGTCTGGGTGGCAGGGCAGATGGATGAGGGGCTCGCTGACGCCCTCAGCACCTGGTTCGGGCCGCCCGCTGCCGAGCAGGTGCAGCGATTGGTGGTCTAGGCGTCTGGGGGCTCCGGGCGGTGGATCGTGAACCCGGCCGCTTCCTCGAGCATCGTTTCCGGTACGCCGAGGAGTCCTGCGAGGCCAATCTCCTCGTCCAACTCTGGCCAGCTGATGGCCGTACCGGAGTCGACGATCTGCCAGTTCGCCCGCTGCGGCGCGTTGGCTTCGACAAGGAATGGGAACTCGGTCAGTGGCACGCTGATCTGGCGGCCGTCGGTCAGCTCAACGGACAGCCGACCATCGGACACCTTCACGCTGGCGGCAAATGCCGGCCGCATGCTCAGCCGGCTAGTCGAAGTACTCATGCCATCTCCCAAGGAACTCGTCCGCGTGTGCTTCCACAATGAGTCGCATCTGGGCTACCTGGCGTCGATTGTAGCCCCGGCTCCAGACCAGGCTGGAACCGTTTTTCAGAGGCTCGGCGCCGGGTAACTCAGGGGAGCGTGACCGGAACTCGTTGACTATTCTGCTTCGAGCGCGTGCAGAATAAGCGCGCCCGTGCGCGACTGCGGATGTCGGTCGACGGCGCGGCGAGGAGGTGGCGAGCATGGACGTGGTCATCCTGCGGGTCATCCACATCGGTTCAGGCATGTTCTGGGTAGGCGGGTTCTATACCTTCTTCCTGTTCGTGCAGCCGGCAGCGGTTGCGATCGGGGCCGATGCGACCCGGTTCACGTTCCAGCTCCTCCACCATCGGCGTTTCGCCGTGGTGCTGCTGAGTGCCGCGATCACCACCGTGATCGCTGGCATCTGGCTGCTGGTCATCACGTCCAGCGGGTTGAATCCGGATGTGCTGTTCAGCACGTCGCGGATCGGCTTCACCCTCGGCGGGGTGGTCGCGATCCTGACCCTTGGCGTCGGTGGGCTCTACGTGTTTCCGCGGACGCGGATCGTCGAGCGCACGATCGGCGGGCTGCTTGCCGAGAAACGGCCGCCGACGCCGGACGAGCAGGCGCTCCTGGCCAAAACGGGGCGCGAAACGCGCGCAGCCGGGTGGCTAGTGCTGATTGGCCTTGCCCTGGCCGTCATCTGCATGGAGACCGCCAGCTACTGGAGCCTCTTCCTCTGACCAACCTCCCCGGGTGATCCTCCCCAGGATCCGAGATCCCCGATTCATCACCGTGCGTCGAGGCGGCAGCCTCCAGGATCACGATCATCACCTGCTCGCTATCTGGGCGGCTGACTGCGCGCAGCACACGCTGCATCACTTCGAGCAGGCACGACCCGGCGACGACCGTCCGCGACGCGCGATCGAGCTGGGGCGTACCTGGGCGCGGGGTGAGATCAGGTGGGCAGACGCCCGTACGGCGGCCGGTCATGCGAACGCCGCGGCCAGGGACCTGCGCGGGGCAGCCCGGCATGCGGCCTACGCTGCCGGCCAGGCAGCGGCGGTGGGCCACGTGGCGGCGCACGAGCTGGGTGCCGCCGCCTACGCGATCAGGGCGGCGCAGGCGGCTGCGCCTGGAGGCGAGCAAGAGGAGGCCGGCCGCCTGGAGTGCCGGTGGCAGCGCGACCAGCTGCCGGAGGCGATTCGCGAGCTGGTGCTCGACGACGAGCGGCTGCGCAACGAGCTGTGCTGGTTCGTCTTCGATTGCTGACCGGCCGGGTTCGTACCGCCTTACGCGAGCTCGCGGAGGGCGAGGCTCGGCGCCAAGAGCTGCGGATCGGCCATGAGGATCGCGGCCGCCCGCTTGCCGAGCGTCGCCAACGATGCCGCGAGGGCGACTCGTGCGGTGGCGCCGATGCCGACCTCGGGATCGCCGCCGAAGTCCGCGACGGCGAGCCACCGTCCGTCGATCTGGCGCAGCCGGATCTCCACCTCCAGGCCAAGATCGGGGACGGCGAGGTGGGTATTGATGCTGACGAGGCGAGGCAGCTCATTCATGCTGCAAGGATCGAGGCGCATCGTGACATCTCGCCTGTCACGAGGAGACGAGCGACCAGCGGGTGGGCCGCGTCGTTATAGGGGACGTTGGTGGCGGCGTGTGGTCGTACCATGCGCACCATTAGCCAACTGCGTCGCATTGGTCAGCGCCTCCTGGCGGTCGCCGATGCGACGACGGACGACGACGACCTTCGGCTCCGGAAGCGGGTCGGGGTCGCGGCGGGTCTGCTCACGATCGTCGCTCCGCTGAGCCTCCCGATCCAGGCTCATGGCCACCCGTTGAGCTTCCTGCTGACAGTCACCCTCTCGCTCTTCAGCCTGGGCAATCTCGCTTTGCTGTCGGCGACCAGGCGGTTCGACAGGTACGTCGTCGCGCTCATCGCTGCCGGCACCCTGTGGGTCCCGCTGGCGCACGTCGTAGGCGGCGGAATCACCGGCACGTCACCGGGGCTGGTCTGGGCTTTTCTCGTCCCGGCGTACGCCATCCTGTCCCTGGGGCCACGCCCCGCCGTGCCGTGGTTCGCGGCCTTCGTGGTCAGCGTGCTGGCCATGGCCGTCGCGGATCCATGGGCGCGGGCGACCTTCGGGGAGGGCGCGTATCCCTTGCGCGTCGTCGGCTGGACGATGAACGTGCTGCTGCCGCTCTCGATCGTCTTCGTCCTGCTGCGCTACACCGACCTTCGCCGGCGCATCGCCGAGGCGCGGGCCGACGAGCTTCTCCTGAACGCCATCCCCGCCTCGATTGCCACTCGCCTCAAGCACGGCGAGGACCGGATTGCCGAGGCCTACCCCGAGACCACGGTCCTGTTCGCCGACGTCGAGGGATTCACCGCGTGGACGATGCGAACCGATCCCGAGCGGGTGATCAGCCTGCTCGACGACCTGTTCACCCGCCTCGATGAGGTCGCGGCTGCCTGCGGCATCGAGAAGCTCAAGACGATAGGCGACGCCTACATGGCCGTCGCCGGTGCGCCGCTGCCGCGCCAGGATCATGCGATGGTGGCGATTGACGCCGCCCGGGCCATGCTGGAGGCGGTGGCGGCGTGGCGCGAGGCGCACGGCGTCGCACTGCAGCTGCGCATCGGCCTGGCCAGCGGTTCGTCGGTGGGCGGGGTGATCGGGCGCCAGCGCATCCTCTTCGACCTGTGGGGCGAGACGGTGAACACCGCCGCGCGCATGGAGTCGAGCGGCGTGGCCGGCCGCATCCAGGTTGCCGAGTCGACGATGCTGCGAGCGTCGCCGGCTTGCAGCTTTGTCGAACGGATCGTCGAGGTGAAGGGCATGGGCCGGGTGCGCGCCTACCTGCTCGACGAGCTGACCGATCGGCGTCATCTGTCGGAAGCGCGCGGCCCATCGGTCCGGTAGGCTCGCTCAGCCCGCCGCGACGCTCGCCAGCTCGTGGGCCTTGGCTTCGGTCTCTATCGCATCCAGCCGGGCGTTCCCACGAAAGCGTCTGCACGCCCGACGCACGGATCGGTTGCGGCGATGGCCTCCTCCATCGCCAGGGTGCCGCCCGCGAAGGTGAAGTCGTAGAAGCCTGCCGCCATCGACGCGTTCGGACAGCCGAAATCGTCGCTCAGGCCCAGCCGTCCCCTCGCGGCATTGCCGGAGACCAATGTCAGATGGCCGCTCCCTTGTTCGGCGCCGGCCATGGCGATCCGGTAGGCGCATTCGTCGAGCGTCAGTGTCCATGTTCCGACGAGACTCGCATCCGAGGTGTCCTGGCCCGTTCGTTCGCGGTGATAGGCGCCGCGCAGCTCCTGGGGAATGCATGACGCCGCCTGGGACACAGATGCCTCGCCATCGGTCGTGGGCGCCGGGCTCGAGGCCGGAGTCGAGCCCGACGT
The DNA here is from genome assembly GCA_963716585.1 of uncultured Chloroflexia bacterium. GTDB lineage: Bacteria > Chloroflexota > Limnocylindria > QHBO01 > QHBO01 > JAICUY01. The sequence goes on along the minus strand of CAVQTN010000002.1, from coordinate 282,817 downwards.
CGCCGGATTGTCAGCACAGGAGGTGATGGCTATCGCCAGGACCAGCCATGACCCGAAGAGGGCCGTCCGCGGAGTCCCGTCCACGAAGCCGAAAGTGGTCCGCAACATGATCGTCCTCCGGTGGTCTCGCCCTTGGCGCGGCGCGGGAGTATCGGCGACTTGTGGGGATCCCGCGCCTGTCGGCCGCGCCGGTTGCGAGGATGCTACGAGTCAACATTGAGCTTGGCTACCCCCACACCGGATCCGGACCGCGGTGAGCGGCGATGGAGCTCGTCCCGCGCTCGGCAGGTGATGGCCTCTCTCGTTGGTTGACACTTGCTTCGGAGATGTGTCACCTTCTCCCCATGAGTGACACGATCGTGACGGTCGGGCCGAAGGGCAGGATCGTGATCCCGGCCAGCCTGCGGCGAGAGCTCGGGTTGGACGAGGGAACGGAGCTCATCGCGAGCCTCGAGCCGGATGGCGTGCTCCTCGCACCTCGCGCGGCGGTGAGGCGCCGGCTGCGATCGATGTTTGCCTCAATCCCGGGCAGCCTGGCGGACGAGCTCATTGCGGAGAGGCACGCGGCGGCCGCGGAGGAAGCGAGCGCCGAGTGAAGGGTCAGGCAGTCGTCGACGCATCGGCCGTGCTTGCCTGGCTGCAGGACGAGCCGGGAGCCGATGCCGCCGAGCCCTTGTTGATGGCGGGCATCATCGGGGCTGCCAACTGGTCGGAAGTTCTCCAGAAGACGCGTCAGGCGAACGCGAGGCCCGAGGTCGTCGCTCGGTTGATCACCTCATTCGGACTCAAGGTGGCGGAGGTCACCGAGGAGGACGGCGAGCGAGCGGCGTTGCTGTGGCGCCGCCGTTCCGGCCTTTCCCTGGCGGATCGCCTCTGCCTGGCGCTTGGCCTGCGGCTGGGTCTGCCGGTCGCGACCGCCGACGCTGCCTGGCTCGAGGAACGCACGGGAGCGACCGTGATGCTGATCCGACCGTAGGCCGACGCCGGCGGCTTTGCAGCATTGCACTGACGGCCATCGGACGCGTCGGGGAGGTTTGCGTCGGCACGTAGACTGCCCCAATCGCCATACGATTCGCGAGGGCTCCGAGATGATGCGCACGCTCCGGATCTCAACGGTCATGCTGCTGCTCCTGATGGGTACCGCGTGCCAGGCAGCAACCTCGCCATCCGCGACGGGCAGCGGCAGTGCGCAGGCGAGCGCAACGCCGACCGCGGCGCCCACCGCATCCGAGCCGCTCTCCATGCCTCGACCCAGCGACCTGCCGACCGATGGAACCTGCGAGCAGGGCCGGATCTGCCTTGGCCTGCTGGATCCCGGGGTGACCTACCACACACGCGCGTTCCGGCCGGGCATGTCGCTCTCGGTGCCCGATGCGGGGTGGGAGAACATCTCCGACGAGGGCGGCATCCTCCAGCTGTTGCCGATCCAGTCGCCAGGCGACGCGATCGCCGTCTTCCACGGCCCTCGCGCGGTGGACCCCAGCGGCACGCTGGTGCCGGGCATCGACGGGTCCGCGCAGGCGCTGGCGGATTGGCTCGGGTCGCACGATCAGCTCGACGTGACGCCCGCACAACCGGTGACTATCGGCGGACTCAGCGGCCTGGTCATGGACATCCGGATCAGCCCGGACGCCACCGCTCGCGATCCGGGCTGTCCGGTGCGCGCCTGCTTCGCGTACTTCAAGGGCAAGGACACCGCTCCACGACCCACCTGGGAGTGGGACTGGGGATCGGCGGGGACCGAGGTCCAGCGCCTGTACCTGCTATCCGGCAAGGACTACGTGCTCGCGATCTTCGTGGACTCGCTCGACGGGGCGACGTTCGAGAGCATGACGGCGGCCGCGGACAAGATCCTGGGCACCCTCACATTCGACGATTGATCGCCGATCCAGCGACCCACGAGGAGAACTGCATGCCCACCTTGCGTGAGATCCAGGCACCGCTCAAGGAGCGCTACCAGCAGGACCCCGATGGCGCGCTCATCACGCTGAAGGCGCAGGGCAGCACAGCGGACGGCGCCATGAGCTGCTCGGTCGATCTCGGCCGAATGATCTACGCCGCCGAGGCACACCCGGGCGTGGGCGGGGCCGGATCGGCCGCCTGCTCCGGCGACCTGCTGCTTGGTGCGTTGGCGGCCTGCGCGCAGCTGACCTGCCAGATGGTGGCGACCAACATGGGTCTCGATCTCGGGGTCAACGTGGTGGTCGAGGGCGATCTGGACCTGCGCGGAACGCTGGGGATCGGCGACGCTCCGGTCGGCTTCAGCGCCATCCGCACGACCTTCTCCCTGTCGGGACCGGTCGACGAGGTTGACCCGGATCGCCTCGCTCGGCTGAAGGAACGCACCGAGCGCTACTGCGTGGTGCTGCAGACGCTGCTGCAGCCACCCCCGGTGACGGCGACCTGGCGGACCGAGGCCTGACCGAAGCCTAGCCGCGCGCCCCGCAGCGGAGTCTCATTTCACGCTGCACTCACCATCGCGGTACGACAATTGCCACAATCGCGGTTGAACGCCCGCGCGACCGCGACAAGGAGACCGCGCCATGCGATCGGCCATCAATCCCAGGGTGCTCTGCGTACTGCTGACCTGCGCGCTCATCGCCGGCTGCAGCGCGAGCGTGCCATCGGGCTCGGGCCAGCCGAGCTTCTCGGCATCCGAGCCGGCCGGCGTCGGTCCCTCGGCCTCGGCTGTCGCGCGGGCGAGCATCCCAGCCGCGGCGTCGCCGGGGCCGGCGCCCGTTGATCCAGCGGCCTTCGGTGGACCGATCAACAACCGCTACCTGTCCTTCATCCCCGGCACGATGTTCGTCTATCAGGGAGTGCGCGACGGGCAGAAGCAGCGCGACGAGGTCACCGTCACGCCGCAGACGAAATCGATCCTGGGAGTCAGGTGCGTGGTGGTGACCGATACCGCCATGCGCGACAAGCTGCTGCTGGAGAAGACACAGGATTGGTACGCGCAGGACCGCGCGGGCAACGTGTGGTACTTCGGCGAGGCGACGGCGACGTACGACGCATCGGGTCACGTGCAGAGTACCGAGGGATCGTGGCAGGGCGGCGTCGCCGGCGCGATGCCCGGAATCGTGATGCCCGCCCGCCCCCAGGTGGATGACGCCTTCCGCCAGGAGTTCTCCGCGGGGCACGCGGAGGATCAGTTCTGGATCGTGAGCACCAGCGAGTCGGTCAAGGTCCCGTTCGGCACGTTCGACAGCGCGATGCAGACCCTCGAGTGGAGCAGGCTGGAGCCCGATGTCGTCGACACCAAGCTGTACGTCGCGGGTGTCGGGCTCGTCAGCGAGCGGTCGCTCGCCGGCGCGAAGGAGCGGGCCGAGCTCGTGACGATCACCCGCCCGCGATAGAGGTCGGCGTGCCTCTTCAGGCTAAGATCGCGCGCACGAGTACAGGGGGAATCGGAGGGCAGGCCGCGACATGGATTGGATAGCCTTCGGGGCGCAGTGGCTGCACGTGTTGCTCGGCATCCTGTGGTTCGGAAACTCGCTCGCCCTGGCGGCGATCACCATCCCCGCCATCAACCGGCTGCCGTTGCTGCAGCAACGCGAGATCGGCGGCTACCTGGGGGAGCGGGCGGTCCGCGTCTTCGACATCGTCGCGCCGGCGGTCATCGTGCTTGGGAATCCTGCGTGGCACCCTCCTCGGACCGATTCGCAGTCTCGACACGCTGTTCGGCACCGGTTACGGCATTACCTGGCTCGTTGCCCTGGTGGCGGCGATCGCGACCTTCCTGTGGGGGCGGCTGGTCATCGACGCCGGGGTAAAGGCCATGAACCGCGTGCCGCTCAACCCCGACGGCAGCGCAGGCGAGCAGCTGGTGGCGGCGACCGACCGCGTGAAGCGGCTGGCGGTGTTGGAGCTGGTTGGCTTCCTTGTCATCTTCACCTGCATGATCCTGATGCGGTTCGGTCTGTAGGCCGATCGGCTGCGCCTCGGTCGGATCATCGGTCGCAGGCGGCGTCCGTCACGGGCAGGGCGCTGCGGGCTGGTGAGCCACTCCGCAGGCCCCGTGAGTCAGTGGTGACTCATCTGCACGGGACGGCGCGGTTGACCTGCTGTCTACGCGCGTGATGACTCATATCGACGCGTCTGCCCGATGCGCGCGTCCAAATCCGCTCATCTGAGTCACCTCCCGACTCAACGGCATGAGAGCCCCGCGCTGACGGTCGTTTGAGTCAGTGGTGACTCAAGCGGCGCGCGGGCCGCCGGGTATGATGCCCGCCTCATGGCCGACGACCCGCGGATCGACGCCTACCTGGTCGCGCTGCCGGACGACCAGCGCGCGGCGCTGGAACGACTGCGCGCCGACATCGCGCGGCTGGTTCCCCAGGCCCAGCAGACGATCAGCTACGGCATGCCGACCTTCAAGCTGCACGGCCATTTCCTGCTCTCGTATGCCGGCTGGAAGAACCACTGCAGCATCTACCCGCTCAGCGGCACGTTCCTCGAGACGCACGCCGATGAGCTGAAGGGATACGCGCGCACCAAGGGCAGCCTTCACTTCACGCCGGATGCTCCGCTGCCGGATGAGCTGTTGGAGCGCCTCGTGCGGCAGCGGGTCGCCGAGCTGGAGGCCGGAGGCTAGCGCTGCCGATCCGGTGGCTCGCTCGCGGCCTCAGCACCGCCGGCCCAGTGGACCTCGCCGACGCCGTACAGGCGCGCGCCGAGCTGCTGGAGGAGGCCCAGCCGATCCTGCATTCCCCAGGTGCTCACGATCAAGCCGTCGGCGATGCGATAGAAGCGGAACGAGGTCCAGATGACCTCGTGGCCTGTCGGCGGCATGCCGGCGAACTCATCGGTCTGGTGGCCGGTGAGCGTCAGTCGCGCAGCCGCTTGGTCCCCCTCGGCGATCAGCTCGTCGATCTCAACGTGGAGATCCTTGAAGGCGTCGAGCAGCTCGTCGGAATGGAGGCGAATGTCAGCGACGAGCCCGGGAGCGTAGTAGCGATCGATCGCATCGGTGTGGCGTTCGTTGATGACGTGCTGGATGAAGCCGCGTACCACGTCCTTGTTGTGGTCGGTGGTCATCAAGGCTCCCTAGTCCAGTGACAACGCGAAACCGATGCCGCGGCCGTGGCGCTCGGCAAGCGCCACCACGCCCCCGACGTTGCCGGCGCCGATGATCGCGATCTTCACGACCGCATTCTGCTCCCGAGAGGACTCCGAACCAAGGGCCACCGACGATGCGCGGCCGGTTGACCGCCGGCCGGATAATCCGGGGCGTGGCAGGCAGCGTCGGCTGGGGGCGCGACTTCGATCCCGAACGGCTGGCGCGGCTCGAGCTGCGCGCCTGGAAAGCGTACTACCGCCGGCAGCCGCTGCGGCTCTTCGCCCTGCTGATCCTTGCCAACCGCGAGCAGGCGCGCGTCGGCTGGTCCCGCGCCATCCTGAGCGCCGGCTGGCTGGCGCGCGGCGCGTCCCGGTTCGCCACGGCGACCGGCGACTACGACCGCTACCTGCCCGACGTGGCGCGCGGCTATCGGGCGCTGGGAGTCGCCGCCGACCGCGTCGAGGAGATCGCGCGGTGCGAGCTGCGCTGGTGGGTCGTGCGCCGCGAGATCGGGCTGAGCGCCGGCGCGGCGGCCGGTGAGGCGATCACCGCGGTGTACACCGCGCTGTACGGGCTGCCGGAAGCGGTCGTCGCCGAGGCCGGACGCCTGCGCGGCCTGGCGGCCGAGATTCGCGACCGCGGCGCTGCGGCCGACCCGGATGGGCCTGCGGGCGCCGGTCGTGCGTATTGGGGGAACGTCGCCAAGCTGCTCCGAGAGGCGTATCGCAGCCTGCGGGCAGCGCTCGACGCCAACCCGACGGCCGGCTAGCCGCGGCCCATGGAGCTGCCGGTGCTTGCCGGGCTGGTCGGCCTGCTGTTCGTGAAGGAGGCGGGCCTGCCGGTGCCCGTGCCGGGCGACCTGCTGGTGATCGGCGCGGGCGCCGCGCTGGCACCGAACGGTGCCGCGGCGCTCGGCGTCCTGGGGCTCATCCTGGTCGCCGGCTACCTCGGCGGCACGCTGCAGTTCGCCCTGATGCGGCGCGCCGTGCGCCGGCTGCTGCTTGCGATGCTCGAGCGGATCGGCGTCTCGCGCGAGCGCATCGAGGCGCTCGGCGCTCGACTGCGGCGCGGCGGCGCGCGCGGCGTGGCGGTGGCGCGCATGACCCCGGGCGTGCGCATCGGGACGATCGCCGCGTGCGGCCTCGCCGACCTGCCGACCGGCATCTTCGTGCGTGGCCTGGTCGCGGGCAACACCGTCTTCGTGGCGGCGCATTTCGGGCTGGGGTTCGTGCTCGGCGCGTCGGCCGAGCGGCTGATCGGCCAGGTCGGCGGCTCGCTGCTGACGATCGTGCTGGGTGTTGCGGTCCTCGCCGGGTTGGGGGCGCTCGGCTGGGCGTGGCTGCGCCGTGCGCGCCTGCGGACGCCATCGGTCGCGGCGGCTCCGTACGCCTCGTGGACCGATGCGGCCTGCCCGGCCTGCCTGGCACTCGCCGTCTTCGAACCACGGGAAGGACGATTGGGCGGCGGCTGAGGCCGCGCTCAGACCGCCGCCGGGGTCACAGCGCCGGCCGCAGCAGTGCCTGGCTGGTGAGGAAGATGCCGCTGGCCAGCACGACCGTCGCCGCTCCCCACGGAAGCAGGCCCTGCAGCCGTTCCAGCCGCGGCACGCGCGCCGCCAGCCGGCCCATGCGGTCGCGACCACGCACCAGCGCGAAGCCGATGCCGGAGAGCACGGCCGCCATGCCCACCCCGAACGCCGCGGCCAGGGCGATGCCGTATGCCGGCTGGCCGGCGGCCACCGCGCCGAGCAGCAAGATGAGCGCCGCGGTCGACGGGATCATGCCGCCGGCGATGCCGATGGCTGCCAGGCCGCGCCAGCCGGCCGCGGCCTGCGGCGCATGCACGTGCGCCACGCCGTCGTGGCTGTGGCCCACCGCATGCTCGTCTGCGTGGGCATGTGGATGCGGGTGCGGATGCACGTGCGCCCGCGCCGACCACCGGCCTCGCAGGCACCCGACCAGCAGCACCAGGCCGATGCCGACCACTGTCAGGCCCGAGACCGCCGACAGGACCGGGTAGAGCCGCTCCGGTGGCAGGATCCTGCCGGCGAAGAGCACGACCGCGGCGAGCGCCAGGACGCCGGCCGTATGCGAGACCGTCACCAGGCCGCCGAGCAGCAGCGCGTCGCGCGGCCGGCCCCGCGTCCCGATGAGGTATGCCGCCATCAGCGTCTTGCCGTGGCCCGGGCTCACCGCGTGGCCGGCTCCGGCCAGCGCGGCCAGCAGCAGGCCCAGCAGCACCAGCGCCGGCGACAGGTGGCGCAGGTCGACGGTGCCGATCAGCGCTCCGCCGGGGATGCTGGCGGCCGCCGCCGCCGCGCCGCCGCTCGCCGTGCTCGGCGCCTCCCCGTCGAGCGGCGACGCGTCGTCGGGGTGCATGGCTGCGAGCGCGGGGCCGCCGGCACTGAGCTGCACGCGTCAGCGATCGCTGGTCGAGTGGCTGCTGCAGGAGGTCGGTGGGGTAGTGGGTCAGCCGCTCGGTCACGTCACGTCCGACGTCTGCGGCGCTCAGCGTGCCGGTCACGGTCATCGCGTCGCCCCGGATGCTGATCTCACGCCACCCGATGCGATCGGCATACGACGTGTCACTGAAGGTCAGCTGCGCGCCGTCGCTGACCGATAGCGCGGCACTCAGTTCGCACACCAGTCGCAGCGTGTTGAGGCCGGCCGAGCCGGGACGCAGCTGCAGGCCGGCCTCGATCAGCTGCAGGCCGGGCGCCGCGCCATCGACCACCAGGTGCAGCTGCGGCGCGAGCGCGGCGCATCGTGCGGCCCGGGCGGCGTCCAGCTCTGCCGCCGAAGCGCTGCCGTCGTGGTCCACGTCGAGGGTCGCCACCTCGTCGAGGGTCGGGATCTCGGCCATGTCGATCACGACGTCCACGTCGACGCTGTGCTGGCCGACGCGGATGCCGGCGTAGTGGTTGATCGTGAAGTTGCCCAGCGGATGGGCCGACGCGACCGCCGGCAGCAGCACGATCATGGCGAGCGCCGCGACGAGGCCCGCCAGCCGCGTGCGACGCCTCATGGCCGCGCCTCCTCGATCAGCCGCGCGAGCGCCGTCTTCAGCCGCTCTGCCTGGAGCGGATCGAAGCCGGGGTTGCGCGCCAGGGCGCTGGACAGCAGCTGCCGAGCGTCATCGTCGCGACCGACGGCCGCCGCGATCATGCCGGCGTGGTAGTCGAGCAGCGCATCCTGGGTGTGCTGCGCGCGGGCGAGGATCATCTCGGCGTCGGCGTCTGTCGCGCGGCCCGCGGCGAGGAGCGCCCAGGCCAGCGTGTCGTGGGCGTAGACGTCGTGCCGCTTGCCGAGGTCGGCACGCGCCAGCGCGACGGCGCGCGCCGGGTTGCCCTCGTGGTTCGCCTCGAACAGCGACATCTGCCGGTCCGTGGGGCCGAGCGAGGCGACGGCGCGCACCTTGGCGTAGGTCGCATCGGCCGCATCGGCCCTGCCGGTCATGGCGTACAGATCGCCCAGCGCGGCCAGCACCTCGGGACGCGGCTGGATGGCGACCGACTGCTGGTAGAGCGGGATCGCGGCCTCCGCATCTCCCCTTGCCGCAAGGGCACGCGCGAGCCCGGCCATGGCCGGAGCCGATCCGGGCCAGGCGTCCAGCGCGGAGCGGTAGGCCGCCTCCGAGGCGGGGAGATCCCCCGCCTGGAACGCGACGGTGCCGACGAAGGTGCGGTACCACGACACGATCTCGGGCCGCGCGTCGGGATCGGCCGCCGCCGTCGTGGCTGCCTGCGACGCCACGATTCGTGCATGGTCGAGCGAGCCGGTCAGTGACTCGAGGCGGGCCTGGCGCGCGAGCACCGCGGCGCCGGAGGCGGCGCTGGCCACCCGTGCGAAGAGCGCCGTGGCGGTGTCGTAGTCGCCCAGCTCCAGCCGGGCATCGCCGAGCGCGGTGACTGCCTGCAACGCGTCGGGTTGCCTGTCCAGGACGAGCTGCGCATCGGCCGCGGCGGCGGTGAATTCATGATTGGCGAACTGCGCCTGGCCCCGCAGCAGGATGGCGGCAGGAAGGCCCGGATAGGCCGCCAGGGCGGCCTGCGCCGCCTGCATCGCGCGGCCGGCGTCCGCCTGGTCGGCGGTGATCCGCAGCCGGGCGAGGTAGAGCTCCGCCAGGTTCGAGGCGGCGATGAAGTCGGCGTGATCGCGCGTCAGGTTGCCGGTCCACACCGCGATGTCGGCATCGATCTCGGAGAGTGGCTGATCTGCGCCGCTCGGCGCGTCGGCAGGCAGGGCGATGTGCACGGGCGCCGCGGGAGGGGCGCTCACCTGTGGACGGCCGAGTGGGCTCAGCAGGTAGCTGCCGCCGGCGAGCAGCACGGCTGCGACCACCACGGCGAGGGGCCGGGGACCGGGCAGCGGAATGTGGCGGCGGGGCCGGGCGATCGAGGAATGCATCGTTGTTGCTCCTTCGCCGATGTGCGCCGGAGCGGCCACGGAGGCCGCTCCGGCGTCGATCGGTCCCTCAGTGGGGTGCGCCCAGGTACGGGAAGCTGCTCAGCAGATCCCCGTGGGCTCCGACGCCGTCGCTGGTGACGGCCCCGTTGGTCGCGAGCCCGAGCTCGGCGTCGATCACGTCGTCGTCGAGGTCACGACCGTTGAGGAAGCTCGCATCGGTCCCGACCTGGTAGGTCAGGACGTCCGGCAAGAGGATGTCGGCGATGCCCTGCGCCTGGGCCGTGGTGTACGGACTGCCAAGCGCCGTCGAGAGCCCGACCAGCGTGGTGATCACGTTCGACCGGAACTTCCCGCCCATCGCCGTTCGCTGCTGCGACGGCGGAGTTCGGTTGAACGCCATCTTGTCGGCGCCGGTCGAGTTGAACACCGTGTTGATGGCCGGCCGACCGACCTGGTCGATCAGGCTGCCCCCGGACACCGTCTGGCCCCACACACCGATGTGGGTGCCATTGCCGCCGAGCTGGCTGTTCGGCACCTCGAGCACGATCGCGTAGGTATCCAACCCCGCGAAGAAGTCGGTTGGGGTCTTGCCGAGCGCATCGGTTCCCTGGCCCTTGACCGAGCCCAGGAAGCCGATGAGGTCGAAGAAGAACGGATCCGACCGCGTGCCGGCGAACGCCATCACACCCTGGCTGCCGGTAGCGTTGCCCTTGTCGGTCCAGCCGCGCGCAACCGTCGTGTTGCCACGCTTGACCGTGTAGGGCTGGCTGCCGTTGCCGTGCTCCCCGAACGTGGTGGTGTAGGTCACGTCGGCCCTGGCATCGCCGTTTCGGTCAATGTTGATCCGATAGTCGACGTTGTCGTTGAAGCGCTGGCGACCCAGCAGGTTGACGGCGGGATTCACCGTCAGCGCGAGCACGGTGCGGCCGTTCGGCGCATCAAAGACGTACAGGTCATTGATGTCGACCGGACCGCGGAGCTTGGTGACGCTGAGATTGTCGTTGGCATCGACATGCACCGAGCCAAGGTTCGGGGCATCGAGATGGTCCGACCCCCGAGCCATGAGCGGCGCGATCCCCAGCGTCAGGACCAGCGCCGCGATCAGGATTGCCGCACCGGCGCGCAGGGCCGGACGGGCAGAGACATGGATGGCCATCTGGCCTTCCTCCGGTTGTGCCCCGGTCGCATCCCGCGCGGTGGGCCGGGGACACTGCCGGACCGCGCGCCCCCCGCTCTCCCGGAGCCGATTGCTCGTCCCCGATGCGACCCATACGTGCCGGCCGGGCGGATGCATCACTTCGCCTCCACGGCGACCAGGTCGCGATCCGGAGCGCGCCCGGTCAGGGGACGACAGTGACCTGCCAACTTGGTGGATAACCCCATCGACATCGCTTGCGGGACGACGGACACTGGCCACGGACGAGGTTCGGTCGCGCTCATCGCGCATGCCGCCTCGTACCCCGAGCGGCAGGAGACCGGTCATGGATGACAACGAGATGCTCGAGCGGATCCGCGCGACGTACGAGATCAACGATATGGAGAGCTTCGCCAAGGCTCAGCACGAGATGGCCGCCGAGGACTTCGTCCAGGAGTTCCCACAGTCCGGCGAGCGCTTCCGTGGGCGTGATCGCATCGACGAGATGAACGCCAGCTACGGCTCCCAGACCGGCACGACGCCGAGCATGAAGCTGCGCCGCATCCTGAAGCCCGGCGAGGCGTGGATCGTCGAGGGCACCATCGATTACGGCGACGGCATACCGGTCAGCGTCGTCTCGATCATCGAGATGGGCCCGGATGGCAAGATGTCGCGCCAGACCGATTACTTCGCCAACCCGTTCGAGGCGCCGGCGTGGCGCAGCGAGTACGCCGAGAAGATGGAGCCCGCCGGCGCGCGCTGATGCTCCCCAAGAACCCGTGGCGCTCGGGGCCCGCGGAGCTGGCGGATGCAGCAGGGTTCCACGGCTGGATGGAACGCGCCGCCGCCCACGCTCGTACGCTGCTGCCCGAGGAGGCCAGGCGGAAGCGCTAGAGTCGGAGGCATGACAGATCCTGCGTGGCGGCCGGGCATGCCGGTGCAGTGGGAGCGTCCGGGCGAGCTGTGGACCGCCGGCGGGCTTCACGCGTTCGTCCTCGAGACGATCGGCGCCAGGTCAGGCGACGTGCGACGTGCGGTGCTCGGCTACCTCGACGACGGCTCCGCGGCATGGCTGGTCATCGGCTCCAAGGGCGGCGCTCCCCGAAACCCGGCCTGGGTCCACAACCTCGCCGCGCACCCCGAAGCCACCGTCGTGCTGGCTGCTGGGGAGCGAGTGCCGGTCCTTGCCGAGCGCCTGGCGGGCGAGGAGCTGGAGCGCGCCTGGGCACGCATCCGCGTCGAGGCGCCCGAGTATTTCGCCTACCTGTCGAGGACCAGCCGGGCCATCCCGGTGATCCGGCTGGTTCGCCGCTAGACGGTTCACAGCGTTTGCCCTCGCGGCGTAGAGTGCGCGACGTGAACTGCCCGAGCTGTGGCACGGCAAACCAGGCGGGCCGCAAGTTCTGCGCTGAATGCGGTACGCCGCTGGCCGCCGCCTGCCCGCGCTGCGCATCGCCCAATACCCCGGGGGTCAAATTCTGCGGCGAGTGCGGGCTTGACCTCCGCGGACCGAGCAACGCGACCGGCGCGACCGGCGCAGACGGCCCGACCACTGCGGCGACGCACGCCACCGAGCGCCGCCTGGTATCGGTCCTGTTCGTCGACCTCGTCGGCTTCACGAGTGCCTCCGAGGAGCGCGATGCGGAGGACACGCGCGAGTTCCTGGGTCGCTACTTCGAGACGGCGCGCACGATCATCGAGCGCTACGGCGGCACCGTCGAGAAATTCATCGGCGATGCGGTGATGGCGGTGTGGGGCGCGCCGGTCGCCCACGAGGACGACGCCGAGCGGGCAGTTCGCGCCGGGTTGGACCTGGTCGCCGCCGTCCCGGCGCTCGACGAGCATGGCGCGACGCGCGCCCGCGCCGGCGTGCTCTCCGGCGAGGCCGCGGTTTCGGTCGCGGCGGTCGGCCAGGGCCTCGTTACCGGCGACCTCGTGAACACGGCGTCGCGGCTCCAGTCAGAGGCGCCACCCGGATCGGTCTACGTTGGCGAGGCGACCTACCGCGCCGCCGCCAAGTCGATCACCTTCGAGCAGGTGGGAGAGCGGGAGCTGAAGGGAAAGTCGGCGCCGGTCGCCATCTGGCGCGCGACCGGCGTCGCGTCGCGGCGCGGCGGGCAAGGTCGCTCGGCGGGCGTGGAGCCGCCGTTCGTCGGCCGCGACGACGAGCTGCGCCTCCTGAAGGATCTGTTCCATGCGACCGAACGGGAGCGCAAGGCGCGACTGGTGAGCGTCATCGGCCAGGGAGGCATCGGCAAGTCACGGCTCACCTGGGAGCTCGAGAAGTACCTCGACGGCCTCGTCGGGACGACATACTGGCACGCCGGTCGCTCGCCAGCCTACGGCGACGGAATCAGCTACTGGGCGCTCGCCGAGATGGTCCGCCAGCGCGCCACGATCGCGGAGACCGATGACGAGACGACCGCCCTGGCCAAGCTGCGCGCGATGGTCAGCGAGTGGTTCCCCGACGCCGCCGAACGCGGCTGGATCGAGCCCCGGCTCGCCGGCCTGCTGGCGCTCGCGCCGATGCCGGCCGGGACGCGCGACGAGCTCTTCGCCGCGTGGCGCACGCTCTTCGAACGGATCGCCGTGCAGGGACCGACCGTCCTCCTCTTCGAGGACGTCCAGTGGGCCGACCAGGGGATGCTCGACTTCATCGAGCACCTGCTCGATGCCGCCCGCCAACTGCCATTTTTCGTCATCACCCTGGCACGCCCGGAGCTGCACGAGCGCCGTCCGGGGTGGGGGAGCGGCGCACGCAGCGTAACGACGATGCAGCTTGAGCCCCTCTCGCGCGAGGTGGTCGAGGCGATGATCCGCGGCCTGATTCCGGAGATCCCACGCTCGGCCCTCGCGGCGATCGTCGATCGCAGCGAAGGGATCCCGCTCTATGCCGTCGAGACGCTCCGGATGCTGATCGACCGTGGGCAGCTCGAGCGGGCCATCGACGGCGATCAGTGGAGGCTCACCGGCGCGCTCGATGAGCTCGCCGTGCCGGAGACCTTGCAGGCCCTCATCGCAGCCCGGCTCGACGCCATCGACCCGGCGGAGCGCATGCTGCTCCAGCAGGCTGCGATCCTCGGTCAGAGCTTCACCTTGGCCGGCGTGACGGCGGTCGCGGGCGGCGATGCCGCGGAAGTCGAGCCTCGCCTTGCGGCGCTCGTGCGCCGGGATTTCCTCGTCCGTGAGATGAACCCGCGCTCGCCGGAGCGCGGCCAATACCAGTTCGTCCAGGGCATCGTGCGCGAGGTCGCGCACGGGCTCCTGGCGCGGGCCGATCGCCGGGCCCTCCATCTAGCGGCGGCGCGCTTCTTCGAGTCGCTCGGCGAGGACGAGCTCGCCGGCGTGCTGGCCAGCCACTACATGGACGCCCACGCGGCGACGACGCCGGGTCCCGAGGCCGATGCGCTCGCGGCGCAGGCGCGGATCGCACTGCGCGCGGCGGCGGATCGGGCGCTGGCGCTGCACTCGTACGACAACGGACTGACGTACCTCGAGCAGGCGATCGCCATCACGACCACCCCGGCCGACCGTGCCATGCTCGAGCAGCGCGCCGCGTACGCCGCAGCCAATGCGGGCCGCTACCCGCTGGCGGTCGGCCATGCGGATGCCGCGATCGAGGTCCTGCGCGCCTCGGGCGACCGGCGGGGCCTCCTCGGGGCTCGCGCCGGCCGCGGTGCTGTCGAGATGTCGCAGCACCGGGATCGCACCGCGGTGGCCATGCTGCGCGAGGCGCTGGAAGAGGCCGCTGATCTCCCGCCCACGGTCGAGCGGGCCGAGGCCGAGGCACAGCTCGCTCGCGCGCTCATGATCCAGGGTTCGCCCGAGGCGCTCGAGTGGGCGGACCGCGTGCTCGCCTCTCCGTCGGCCGTGGACCACCCCGAGCTCGTCCTGCAGACCCTCATCACCAAGGCACCGGCGCTCCAGGGGCTGAAGCGCTGGAAGGAGGCGGAGATCATCCTGCGTGGCGCCATCGCCGTGGCCGAGGCCGACGGCGACATGCAGGCCATGCTTCGCGCCAGGAACAACATCAACGGCATCCTGTACATGGACGACCTGCGTACCGCATATGCGAATTCGATCGAGGCGTACCAGGTCGCGGCGCGCATCGGTGCGCAAACCTGGGTCGGTCAATTCCTGGGCCTCATCCTGGACGACGCCCTCGAGCTCGGGAAGTTCGACGAGTGGGTCGACACGATGCTCGAGCAGACTGCCGACGCGCGCGACTTCTACCGCGGATGGGCGCTCGCCGAGGTGGGCCTGCGGAAGGCGTTGCGCGGCGACCCGGCCGCGGGACGTCGGCTCCTCGACGAAGCACTCCAGCTGGCGGCGGACAGCGGCCAGGCGGAGACCGGCCTCAGCGGCACGCTGGCGATCATCGACATCACCGACGGTCGCTACCTCGAGGCGTTTGATCGCATGCGGTCGACCTTGGGTACCGAGCAGGACTCGATCAACGCCCGATGGGCGATGGTGGCGGCCGTCATGGCGGGCGATGGGGAGCGCCTCGCGGAGCTCGCCGCCGCGTTTCCTGGCCTCCAGCTCACCGGTCGCCAACGCCTCGCCTGCATGGTGGCGGTCTCGGCTGGGCTGAGCCTGCTCAACGTCGCGGTCCCGGTCGTCGGTGCCGAGCAGGGCGACGCCCGCGGGCAGGTCATCCGGGCCCTCGAGCTGGCCGACGCCTGCGGATTCCTGCTCTGGCGCGCGTTCCTGGGCATGGCGCTCGGCCGGCTGGGCGAGGGCCGCTTCCCTGAGGCCGCCGCGATCCGCGCCGAGGGCGAGGAGTTCCTCCGTTCACGCGGCGCCGGGCCGGTCGCCGACGTCCTCGCAGCACCCCTGGCTGGAGCGCCGGCAC
Source organism: uncultured Chloroflexia bacterium (assembly GCA_963716585.1). GTDB lineage: Bacteria > Chloroflexota > Limnocylindria > QHBO01 > QHBO01 > JAICUY01. Next base: position 267,359 of record CAVQTN010000002.1, on the reverse strand, counting down.
CGGCCCCCGTCGACTCCGCCGCACGTCCGGTCGGTGACAAGATCCCCAGCGAACCCTGAGCGGAGCGGCGACCCTCGCGGCTTGGCGGGGGGACTACCATCGGCGCATGAACATCGACGCCACCGCCGACACCCGCGAGCTGCCGGGCGAAGCCGAGGCATGGCAGCGCCTGCATCACATCATCAACCGGATCACGCCGGAGCTGGCGGAGGTGCCGGGCTACTTCGAGGAGGGCTGGACCGCCAAGGATGCGGTCGCTCACATCGGCACCTGGATGGCGGCCGGGGCCGCGATGCTGCGACAGATTGCGGCCGGAACGTATCGAGAAGGCGAGATCGACGTCGATGCCGAGAATGCACGCTTCCTGGCTGCCATGCGCGGCATTCCGTGGGAGACGGTGCACGTCCAGGCGGCCGCGGCGCGGCGGGAGCTGCTGAACGCCTGGGCACAGCTGAAGGAGATCACCCCGGCGGCGACATTCTGGGTGCGCAAAGCAGGACCGGAGCACCTCGAGGAGCATCTTCCTCGCCTCGAGGAATGGATCGCCGAGCTCGAGGCCCATCCCCGCGCGTAGTCGGCGGCGTGGCCAGGCGTGCCGCCGCGATGGTACGCTCCGCGCGTACTCGTCCGAGAACCGGCCGTGCTCTGCTCGAACTGCGGCACCACCAACGACCCCGGTAGCCGCTTCTGCAAGGAATGCGCTGCCCCGCTGAGCTCCGCGTGCCCGTCCTGTGCAGCCAGCAACGCGCCGGACGCAAAGTTCTGTGCCCAGTGCGCCACGCCGCTGCGAGCCGACCCGACGAATGGCCAGGCCGCTGCCCCATCGCCTGCCGACAGCGCGGGCACCACGACCGCTCCCGTCCCGGTCGCCGAGCGGCGGCTGGTTTCCGTCCTCTTCGCCGACCTCGTCGGCTTCACAACGTTCTCCGAGAGGCGCGACGCCGAGGACGTGCGAGAGGTCCTGACCCGCTACTTCGACACGGCGCGCGAGATCATCGAACGCTACGGCGGCACGGTCGAGAAGTTCATCGGCGATGCCGTCATGGCGGTCTGGGGAGCGCCGGTCGCGCGCGAGGACGACGCAGAGCGCGCGGTGCGCGCGGCCCTCGATCTCGTCGCGGCCGTCCCGTCGCTTGCAGCCGGCATCGAGGCCCGCGCCGGCGTGCTGACCGGGGAAGCGGCGGTGACCATCGGCGCCACGAACCAGGGCATGGTGGCAGGCGACATCGTCAACACCGCCGCGCGCCTGCAGTCGGTCGCCGAGCCGGGGACGGTGCTGGTCGGCGAGCCGACGATGCACGCTGCGCAGGGCGCCATCGCCTTCACACCGCTGGGCGAGGCGGCGCTGAAGGGAAAGTCGAGCCCCGTCCCGGCGCACCGCGCGATGCGCGTGGTCGCGCAGCGCGGCGGCCGAAATCGGGCCGAGAGCCTGGAGGCTCCGTTCGTCGGCCGCGACGAGGAGCTGGGCGCCCTCAAGGAGGCACTGCATGCCACCGGGCGCGAGCAGCGACCGCGCCTGGTGTCGATCGTCGGGCCGGCCGGCATCGGCAAGAGCCGACTTGCCTGGGAGTTCCTGAAGTATCTCGATGGCCTGCTCGAGCCGATCTGGTGGCATTCCGGCCGCAGCCCGGCCTACGGTGAGGGGATCAGCTTCTGGGCGCTGGGCGAGATGATCCGGGGTCGCGCCGGCCTTGCCGAGACGGACGACGAGGCGACGACCCGCGCACGCGTGGCCGAGATGGTCGCGACCCACGTCCCCGACCAGGGTGAGCGCGAGTGGATCGAGCCCGCCATGCTCGCCCTGCTCGGCGTCGGCGAGGTGCCGGATCGCCCTGAGGAGCTCTTTGCGGCGTGGCGGACCTTCTTCGAGCGCATGGCCCAGAGCGGCACCGTGCTGCTCGCCTTCGAGGATCTCCATTGGGCCGATGCGGGACTGCTGGACTTCATCGACCACCTCCTGGAGTGGATCCGCGACCTGCCGATCTGCATCGTCACCCTGGCACGCCCCGAGCTGCTCGAGAAGCGGCCGAACTGGGGCGCCGGCAAGCGCCAGTTCAGGTCCATCTTCCTGGAGCCTCTGCCCGAATCGGTCATGCGCGAGCTCCTGGTCGGCCTTGTGCCGGGCTTGCCGGCGGCCGCCCTGGACGCCATCGTGGCGCGCGCCGACGGAGTGCCGCTGTACGCGGTCGAGACGGTGCGCATGCTCGTCGGCCAGGGACGGTTGACCGAGACCGATGGCGTGTACGTGCCGGCCGGCGACCTCTCGGCGCTGGCCGTGCCCGACACGCTGACTGCGCTGATCTCCGCGCGGCTTGACGCGCTCGACGCACCGCAGCGGGCGCTCGTGCAGGATGCTGCGGTGCTCGGCCAGAGCTTCACGCCGGAGGCGCTGGCGGCCGTGGCCGGCGGTCAGCCCGCCGACCTCGAGCCACGGCTGCGCTCGCTGGTGCGGCGCGAGCTGCTGATTCTGCGCGCCGACCCGCGTTCGCCGGACCGCGGCCAGTACGCGTTCGTCCAGGCGCTGATCCGCGAGGTCGCCTACAACACGCTTGCCCACCGCGACCGCAAGGCGCGCCACCTGGCGGCGGCACGCTTCTTCGAGTCGCTCGAGACCGATGAGCTGGCCGGCGCCCTGGCCGGGCACTACCTGGCGGCGTTCCAGAATGCGGGCGAGGGACCCGATGGGCCGGCGCTCGCCGTGCAGGCTCGCATCGCACTGAAGGCGGCTGCCGACCGCGCCTCGGCGCTCGGCGCGAACGATCAGGCGCTGCGCTTCCTGAACATGGCCCTCGAGATCACCACCGATCCAGGCGACGAGGCCGACCTGGCGGAAACTGCCGGCATCACATCCGAGTTCGCCGGCCGGCCCGACGAGTCGATGGCGCACTGGGCGCGCGCCCAAGAGCTACGAGCGGCGAGCGACGACCGGGTTGGGACGTTGCGCGCCATCACCGGCAGGCTCAGAACGATGATCGTCAGCTTCCGCGCGTCGGAGGCCCTGCCCATCTTCGAGGGGTCCGCGAACGAGTACGCCGACCTCGCCGGCGACCCGGTCTTCGTCCGCTTCGAGGCGCAGTGGGCTCGTGCCCACATGATGGCCGATGGTGCTGCGCCTTCGGTGAGGATCGCGGACCACGTGCTCGAGGCGGCGGAGCACGCCAATCTGCCCGACGTGGTCGCTGATGCGATGATCACCAAGGGCACGAGCCTCACACGCCTGGGTCGCGCGCGCGAAGGCCTGGCCCTGACCAAGGCCGGCGGAGCGCTCGCCGAGTCGCTCGGCCTGACCGACACGGCGATCCGCGCCTACATCAATGCCACCTTCTCGGAGTCGCTGGAGGATCCACGCGGCGCCCTGGCGACGATGCGCGCCGGCATCGAGCTTGCGCGGCGGATCGGGATGGGCGTCGTGAGCGTCAACCTCGTGACCAACGGCACCAGCCTGGCCATCCACACCGGCGATTGGGACTGGGCATCCGCTGCGCTCGAGGAGATGCTGGGCACGACGCTCGATGCAGGCCATCGCGCGTCGGTGATGCTGGCGCTTGCCGAGCTGGCCGACTTGAGAGGGCACGCGACGACGAGCGGCGTCGATCGCAGGCCGAGCTCGAGGAGCTGCTCGCCGGCATCAACGATCCATTCGTGCAGGCCAGCGTGCAGGAGTCGCTGGCGCAGCGAGCCTTCGCCGAGTGGCGCCTCGCCGACAGCCATCGCGCCTACCACCTGGCTTGCCGCGGCGACGACGATGTGGAGGCGCTCGTCCCCGCAGCCCGGCTGAGCCTGCTGATCGGCGACCTCGACGAAGCCCGACGCGACCTTGCCGCCGCCGAGGCCATACCCGGGATGTTCGGTCGGGCCATCCAGGCCGAGTTCGGCGCCCTTCGCGCCGGGATCGCGGCGCTGGAAGGCAGAACGGCCGACGCGATCAACGGCTACCGCGCGGCGCTGCGCGCCTGGCGGGATCTGGGCCTGCCATGGGATGAGGCGCTCACCGGGCTGGTGATGGCCGCGGTTCTCGATGCGACGGACCCGGAGGTCGTCCAGGCGATCGAGGCCAGCCGCCGCATCTTCGACGAGCTTGGCGCCACTCCCTTCCGCGCTTCCCTCGACGAGCTCACCGCCGGCAAGCACGCCGTCCGCACCTGAGCCCACCACCCGGGACGCCGCGCAGGTCGCGACCACCTCGTAGCTGCGTGATCGCCGGCATGGCCGCCCCCCGCGTCGACCTTACCGATCAGCTGCTGGCCGTCGTCGACGATCGCCGGGCTGCTGGCGCCCTGCTCCAACCCCTTGCCGACGCCGGTTTCGGAACCGACGCCGTCGTGCTGCTCGAAGGCGACGAGGGCATCGCGCGCCTCGACGCGCACGGGGTGCGCGGCGGCTGGTGGATGCGGGCGGTGCGCATCATCGGGCTGCTGGCAGCCGACCAGTCGGTCGACCTGGCGACGTACGAGGCCGCGCTCCGAGATGGCCGCGGGGTCATCGCGGTGCGCGTGCCACGCGGCGCAGACCGGCCCCGCGTGGCCCGCCTGCTCGCTGATGCCGGTGCGCACTTCATCAACTACTTCGGCCGGCTGTCCACCGAGGATATGGTGCCGTGGCGGGGCGCGCAGCTGGAGATCCCGTTCCACTTCCACCGCTGACCGCTGGACAGCTAACCGCCAACCGAGACGACTGACCGGTTGACCGCGCGACGCGGCTAGATGTCGAAGGCCGCCGCGGCGGCCGGAGCTCAGCGCCGCGCCGCGTACCCCAGCGCGTTGCCGGTGCTGGCACTGAGGGTCAGGCGATCGCCCTCGATCCTGACGCTCGATGCCCCGTCGAGCACCGCCAGCACCAGCACATCCTGGGTTCCGACCGGGCCGCTGCAGGCTCGATCGTCGATGATCAGGTCGCTGATCGCCAGCTGACCGCCACCCGCCGCGTAATGGGCGTCGAACGTGCGACAGCCGGTCGAGCCGGAAAGCGTCCCATCGGCCCGCAGCTCGAGCACGGCCTCGGTCCCAGTGCTCAGCGTCGAGGACGCCGTCTCGCCGCTGACCAGCGTGTCGAGCAGCCACCGGGTGCCAACCAGCTTGGCGTCCACGACCGCTGCCTGCCGCGCAAACCGCAGTTCGGTGCCGATTCCGCTGAGCGTCAGCCGGTCGCCGTCGACCCTGGCCTCGGTGACCAGGGACAGCGCGGCGGCGTAGGCACTCTCGAGGGCCATGGCATCGGGCTCGCAGCCCATCTCGGTCATGGACATCGACGCGAAGCTCACGCGGCCGCCGCGGATGGTCATGGTCCCGCTGTAGATGTTGCAGCCGGCGTTGCCGCGCACGTCGCTTCCGTCGATCACGAGCGTCACGACATGCCCGCTGACGCGCGGAATCGACGAGCCGTCGCTCGTGCCGGCGTCCAGCTGCCAGGCGCCCGACAGGTCGGCCTGCCGGCTTCCGGGCATGAGTGCACAGCCGGTCAGCAGCACCAGCAGCGACGAGACACCGAGGATCGAGTGCCATGCGCGCATGCCCGACAGACGCGGTCCGGTCAACGAGGGTTCCAATCGGGCATGACCATGCCCCGGCTCGATCCCGCCAACCGGGGCGTGGCGTCCTCGCTGGAAACGGTGCCGGCCTCAGAAGTCGTGGCGGCCCACGAAGCTGGCCTCGACCCCCGGCCGGCTCAGCTGATAGACCGCAATGCGTTGACCGCCGGGCGCGCGGAACGAGCAGCACGGTCCCTGCGGAATCTCCAGCGTCGTCCCTCGCTCCCAGCCGCGGGCCGCCAGCGCCGCCAGCGCCGCGTCGAAGTCGGGAACGCGGTACACCAGGATGGGCTGCTCGCCATCGACGTGGTCCGCCAGCACGATCCGCGGCGGCTCGGCGCTGAGCTCGACCATTGCCACACGGGTGCCCATGCCATCGATCGCGAACAGCAGGCGACCGCCGAGCACGTCGGTGAAATAGGCCATGTCGCGCGCGACGTCGCGGCTGGGCATGTACAGGAAGTCGAGCCGCTGGAAGGGAAGCGCCGGCCGCTCGTCCATGGTGCTGGCCCTACTGCGTCGTCCGTCGCTGGTAGAGCCACAGGCCGATCGGGAAGAAGACCACCAGGAGGCCAACCGCCCAGGCGATGGCCGCCGGCGCATCGGGCCCGCCCGAGCCACCCAGGACCAGGTCGCGCACGGCGTTGATCACCAGCGTCATCGGCTGGCGCTCGGCGAAGGCCTGCAGCCAGGACGGCATCGTATCGGTCTTCACGAAGGCGCTGGAGGCGAACGTGAGCGGGAAGACGGCCACGAAGATGATGCCGTTGATCGCCTCCGGCGTGCGCACCAGGGCGCCGAGCGCGACGCCGACCCACGACAGGGCGAACCCGAAGAGCAGGAGCAGGCCGATGGCTGCCGCCCAGTTGGCGATGCCGCCCTCCGGTCGGAAGCCGACCAGCAGGCCCACGCCCCACATGATCGCCACGGCCAGCGCGCCGCGCAGCAGGTCCGTGAAGGTACGGCCGGTAATGACCGCCGACTGGGCCATCGGCAGCGATCGGAATCGGTCGATCATGCCCTTCACCAGGTCGTTGGCCAGCAGCACACTGGTGTAGATCGAGGCGAAGACGATGGTCTGCACGAAGATGCCGGCCATCAGGTAGTTGACGTACGTCGTGTCGCCCACGTTGATGGCGCCGCCGAAGACGTAGCGGAAGAGCAGCACGAACATGATCGGCGTGATCGTCACGTCCAGCAGCAGCTCCGGCGTGCGGCGAATGTGCAGCAGGTTGCGTCGCAGCATCTCGATCGAATCGGCCAGCCACCAGCGCAGGTTCATGCCTTCGCCTCTCCATTGACCGATGCGTCCTCCGCCGGATGGCCGGTCAGATCCAGGAAGACGTCGTCCAGCGTCGGTGTCCGGAATCCGGCGTCGTCGACCTCCACGCCTGCCGCGTCGAGCTGGCGAATCACCTTGGTCAGCACGCCGCTGTGCGAGACGACCGGCACGCTGACCCGGCGCCCGGGCGTGTCGGTGTGCGGCGGCTCCTCGCTCAGCGCGGCCAGCACCGATGCGGTCCGCTCCAGGCTCTGGCCCTCTGCCACGGTGACCTCCAGGCGCTCGCCGCCGAGGCGCTGCTTGAGCTCCGTGGCCGTCCCCCGCGCGATCACCAGGCCGTGGTCGACGACCACGATGTCGTCCGCCAGCCGGTCGGCCTCTTCGAGGTATTGGGTCGTCATCAGCACCGTCGTGCCACCGCTCGCCAGCTGACCGATCAGCTCCCACATCGATAGCCGGCTGCGCGGGTCCAGGCCGGTCGTCGGCTCATCGAGGAAGAGGACCGGCGGCGTGGCCATCAGGGCAGCGGCCAGGTCGAGGCGGCGTCGCATGCCGCCGGAGTAGGTCTTGGTGATCCGATCCGCCGCGTCGGTCAGCTCGAAGCGTTCGAGCAGCTCGTCCGCGCGCTTGCGCACCTCCGCCGATGGCCGGTGGTAGAGGCGGCCGACCATGCCCAAATTCTCGCGCCCGGTCAGCAGCTCGTCGAGGCTCGCGGTCTGTCCGGCCACGCCGATCCGGCGTCGGGCCTCGGCCGGATGCTTCAGGACGTCGACGCCGGCGACCTGGGCGCGCCCGGCGTCCGGCCTGGTCAGCGTCGTGAGGATGCGCACTGCGGTGGTCTTGCCGGCGCCGTTCGGCCCCAACAGGCCCAGGATGGTGCCCTCCGGCACGCTCAGGTCGATGCCGCGCAACGCGTGCGTCTTGCCGAAATGCTTCTCGAGGCCGACCGCCTCGATCATCGGTCGGCTCGTCGTCCCGTTCGTCACCGGGGGACTCTAGCGAAATCCGGCGACCGCTGCCCGTTAGGGCGTGGCACCCATCACCGCGGCCCCCGAGCGGGACCCCGAGCAGACCCCCGAGCCGGACCCCGAGCGCACCCCGAGCGACCTCGAGCGACCTCGAGCGACCCCGAGCCGGACCCCGAGCGACCTCGAGCGACCCCGAGCCGGACCCCGAGCGACCCCGAGCCGGACCCCGAGCGGACAGATGTCGTCCTGGTCCGCGCTGATCCGGTCAGGAGGCCCATGCGGTCCCACCGCGTCAGTCACTCACGCTCAGGGCAACCGCACCGACCCGCGGCCCAGGTGACCAACGCGGACCACACCGACATATGACTGGTTCGGCGACGGTCCGCCGACATCTGACCGGTCGGCGTCGGTCCGCCTGCCAAGTACCCGCGACCGGCCGCCACGGCCCGCGACCAACCCGCCACGGCCGCCACCAACCCGCCACGGCCCGCCGCCAACGCGCCAAGGCCAGCCACCAACGCTCGCCGGTGCCACCTACCCGCGTCGGGCGGCCACGGCCCGCCGGGGAAGCCTGGGCTCAAGGAGTCGGTGACCAAGAGGCCCCGCAACGTGGCTTCTCACCTGGCGCGACGCTGCAGAATGTCGGACGACCGCTTGGTCGATGACAAACCGAGCTGTTCATTCGTGGAGCCGCTCGTCGCCCTGTTCCTGTTTCTGCATGTCCTTGGCGCCATCGTCGGCTTCGGGCCGACGTTCGCCTTTTCGCTCATCGGCTCGATGGGTGGCCGCGAGCGCCAGCACGCCAACTTCTCGACGCGCGTCTCGCACGCCGTGAGCGACAAGATCGTCGGGCCGGCGCTGCTGACCATGCCGCTGACCGGTATCGGTCTCATCTGAGCCGCGAAGTTCGATATTTTCGCCGCGTCGTCGCGCTGGCTGGTGCTCGGGATCATCGTCTACCTGGTCGCCATGCCGGCGCTGGGCTCATAGCGGTGCGGTAACGCGCGCGGCGGTCGCGATCCGGCAGACTGGGGAACGTGACCCCCCTCGAGATCGCGGCCATCATCGCGGCCGGCCTGGCGGCCGGCACTATCAACACGATCGTTGGATCCGGATCCCTGATCACCTTCCCGACGCTCCTGGCGCTTGGCTACGCGCCGGTCGTGGCCAACGTCTCGAACACGGTCGGACTGGTGCCGGGATCGCTCAGCGGCGCGATCGGCTACCGCCGTGAGCTCGGCGGCCAGGGGAAGCGCGGCCGGCGGCTCGGGGTCGGCGCGGTCCTCGGCGGTCTGACCGGCGCGATCCTGCTGCTGGTCCTGCCGGCCACATCGTTCGAGCGCGTCGTCCCCTTCCTGATCCTGGCGGCAGTGGTCCTGGTCGCCGTGCAGCCGCGGCTGTCGGACGCGATGGCGCAGCGACGCGGCGGCACCCACGAGGCCAGCCCGCCGCTCGTTGCGACGGTGTATCTGACGGGTGTCTACGGGGGCTACTTCGGCGCCGCGCAGGGCGTCATCCTGATGGCGCTGCTCGGCATCTTCCTGACCGATGATCTGCAGCGCCTGAACGGGCTTAAGAACGTCCTGGCGTTCCTGGTCAACGGCGTCGCGGCGATCCTGTTCGTCCTCGTCGCCCCGGTCGCCTGGCCGGCGGCCCTGCTGCTGGCCATCGGCTCGACGATCGGCGGACAACTCGGCGCGCTCGTGGGGCGACGGCTGTCGCCGGCGGTGCTGCGCGCCGTGATCATGGTGGTCGGTACGGTTGTCGGGCTGAAGCTGCTCATCGGCTGAGCAACTGCCTCCTGCGCCGATTTCGGATCGCGCTCGTGGTGTGTGGACGCCCTGTGGACGAGTGCGCGGCACCGGACGAAAGTCGGGGATAAGTGGCCTTGCCCCGTTGCTGGCAGCGGGCTATTCTGTGGTCGTCCCGAAGGGGCAGCGGATTACCGGATCACGAGATTGCATCAAGGGTTCCGGTACCGGCTCAGAGGTCGTTCGCGACTGATGGACCGGCCGCGGTTCCTTCGGGACATCTCGTCGTCCCGGGAGGCCTGGCGCCTCACGACCTGCCGCGCTGCAGGCGACTAGCTGCGCGAGCGCGCGTACCAGATGTTGCCGGGTCCCACGTAGCTGTTGCCCTCGCCCCAGATCGCCTGCGTCTGGCCCGCGCCGTCGATATCGATCTCCAGGTAGTCGCCGTAGGGCTGCAGGTAACCGTTGCGGAACTTGTAGGCATACCCGCGCACGTCCGCCGACAGGACGGCCTCGCTGCTCCACGTCGCCCCGCCGTCGGTGGAGCGACGGTAGTAGGTGTTCCAGCGCGCGCCGGGATCATCGCCACCGGCGTCGTGGCCGTTGCGATCGTCCATCCAGGCGATGCGGACGTCTCCGTCGCCGCGGGCCGCCATGGCGGGGAACACGTTGTTGGCCCCAATGGGCGCTGCCGAGACGTCCATCGGCGCGCTCCACGTCGCTCCGGCATCGCTTGAGTGAGCGTAGTAGAGGCGCTGCGGCGCCGATTGTCGCCGATTCGCGTTCCAGAGCACATAGACGCGGTTGCGCGCGTCGACGGCGAGTGCCATCTGGGCGCCCCAGTAGTCCCAGCCGCCGCACGCGCAGTCGGTGGCGATCTGCGAGACGTCGACGACCACCGAGCTCCACGTCCGACCCTTGTCTCGCGAAGTGGTGACGTACAGGTTGATGGGCCCCTTGGGCAGCGTCGGTCGTTCGACGCCGTTCCAGGCGAAGTGCACCACGCCGTTGCTGTCCACGGCGCCGCCACTGGCCAGGGACTCGCCGAGCTGACGCGTGTTGGTCAGCGGTCGCTGGACCGTCCATGTTCGGCCGCGGTCGTGCGAAGCGGACACGTAGATGTGCAGCCCCGCGTGATAGGCGAGGTACACATCCTGGCCGCGCACCGCCAGGATGTCCTTATCCGTGCCGATCTTGAGGTGCTCGGTCAGCACGACGTGCCACGTTGCGCCGAAATCGTCCGAACGAGCGACGTATTCGCTCGAGCGGTTGCCCTGCATGAAGGCGGCGTAGACGGTTCGGCCGTCGGCCGGGTCGACGACGATCTGCGGGTCATCCTGCCGGCTGTGCGCCGGAGCCAGGGCGCGTGGCGCGGACCAGGTCTTGCCCCCGTTGGCCGACACCTGGAAGTCGGTATGCGGGCTGGCGCAGCTTCGACATGCAGGGTCCTCGCCGTAGTGCGACCAGGCGACGTACACGTGGCCGATCGCGTCGGATGCGATCGCCGGCTCCCAGTCATCACCGGCCGCATACCCCTGCCGCGTCGGTCCGATGAAGCGAGGCGGCGGCGCAGCCGCGCCGACCAGCAGCACGGCGGCCGCCAGCAGAGCAAGGGCACGCAGGCTGCGAGACGCGGAGACCTGAGCCACGGGGCGGGACATCTTGCGCGATCGTGGCCCCGCGCGGGCCACCCGTCAAGCCTTTCGTCGCTCGGCGCCCTCGGCCCCGTTGCGTCACGGCACCACTGTCGCGGGCGAGGACCTAGACCAGCTCGATCTGCTCGGTGCCCTTCGCGTGCACGCCGAGGCCGATGGGACAGGCAACCCCGGTTCCGTGGTCCGGGCAGTAGCCGTTCGGGACCCTGGCGAGGTACTGCTGGTGGTAGTCCTCCGCGAAGTAGTAGTCGGGCGCCGGCGCGATCTCGGTGGTGATCGGGCCGAACCCGGCCGTGATCAGCTCACGCTGGTACATGTCACGCGAGGCCTCCGCGGCTGCCTGTTGCGCGGCCGAATGGGTGAAGATGGCCGATCGGTACTGGGTGCCCACGTCATTGCCCTGGCGCATGCCCTGCGTCGGGTCGTGGTTCTCCCAGAAGCGCTGGAGGAGCTGCTCGTAGGTCACCCGCGTGGGATCGAAGACGACCTGCACCACTTCGGCGTGCCCGGTCCTCGCCGAGCAGACCTCCTGGTAGGTCGGGTTCGGGGTTGTGCCGCCGCTGTAGCCGGCCGAGGTCGAGATCACCCCGGGCGTCTGCCAGAACATCTTCTCGGCGCCCCAGAAGCAGCCCATCGCGAAGGTCGCCACCTCGGCACCCTGCGGATAGGGCGGTTGGAGCGGAGTCCCGTTCACGAAATGTCGCTCGGCGGTCGGAATCGCCGACGGCCGTCCGGGTAGCGCCTCGGCCGGATCCGGCATCTTGGTCTTGTGCGAGTTCAGAAACCACATGTCCGAAGTCTACGCCGGGACCGTGAAGCAGCGATGACGCCTCCCGATGAACGTTGCCCGGCCTCGACGCGTATCCACGGTGTCGCCTGTTCGGTTCGGGTCGTGCCGAAGGATCCGAGGGCGGCGGCGATGCCCCGCTGCACCCGGCGGGGCATCGCTCTCCGGCGCCGGCTGGGGAAACGGTGTGGACGAATGGTCGAATCGAGCCGAAATTCGGGGATAAGCCATCTTGTGCCTCGCGGTGGCATCGGCCTACCATCTGGTCGTCCCGAAGGGGCAGCGACACCGGCTCACGAGATTGCATCAAGGGTTCCGGTACCGGCACGGCGGTCCTTGTGGCCCCGTCGCCGTCGCGGTTCCTTCGGGACACTTCTTCGTCCACGCGACTCCGATCACCCGATGGCGAGCGGCCCACGCGGCCGATCCGTGGACGCGGAAACGCGACACCCACTCCGTGGATGCCGCGTCAGGGGCGAGCGCCGCTAGAAGCCGATCAGGACTCGTTGGCGATGCATGTCGGACAGAGCGAGATGTCCGGAATCGGCGGCTGCGGGCTCCCGGTCGCGCGTGGCGGCGTGCGGCCGCACAGCGTCAGGTCGGAGTCCGCCATCAGGTGAACCTTGGAGAATTGACGATCGGGGAGGCGCCACGTCACATAGCGACGTTCTCGGGTCATCTTCATTGGATGTCCAATTATGCCCCATTTTGACGCCCAATACAAACGGCCCCCTGGATTTCCACCGCGCGCCGCAGCACTTGCACCGGTCGCGCAGGATGGAGGGTGATGAGCAGCAAACGCATCGGCGTCCTGACCGGCGGCGGCGACGTGCCGGGACTCAACTCCGTGATCAAGAGCGTGGTGTATCGGTCGAGTGAGCTCGACTGGGAGGTCGTCGGTATCCGTCGCGGCTGGCAGGGGCTCACCCACCTGCAATGGACCGACGGGCCGGATGGCGCCTACATCTGGCCGCTCGACCGCCGCAACACGCGCGCCATCGATCGCAGCGGCGGGACCGTGCTGCATACGTCGCGCACCAATCCCGGGCACATGCCCGCCGAGGCACTGCCCGAGTTCCTGACCGATCAACAGAAAGCCGGCTACCGCAAGCCGGATGGCAGCTACGACCTGACGCCGCTGGTGCTCGACAACATCGGGCGCCTGGGGATCGACGCGCTGGTGGCCATCGGTGGCGATGACACGCTCGGCTACGCGCACCGGCTCGGCGACGAGGGCGTTCCGCTGGTGGCCATCCCCAAGACCATGGACAACGACGTGGCGGGGACCGAGTACTGCATCGGCTTCTCGACGGCGGTCACCCGCGCCAAGGAGCTCATCAACCGGCAGCGCACGACGCTGGGTTCGCACGAGCGCCTCGGCGTCTTCCGCATCTTCGGCCGCAACTCGGGGTTCAGCGCCTGGTACGCGGCCTACGTCACCAGTGCGCGCTGCGTCCTGCCCGAGGCCCCGTTCGACCTCGACAACCTGGCCGCCGTGCTCGTCGACGACCGCTTGCTGAACCCGTCCGGTTACGCGTTCGTCATCGCCTCGGAGGGGGCCATCTGGCGCGGCGGGACGTTGGGCGAGGTCGGCGAGGCGGACGCCTACGGCCATCGGCACAAGGCCGACGTCGGCTACGCGCTTGCCGTCGAGCTGCGGCGCCGGACCGGGATCGAGACGGTCAACAGCGACCTGACCTACGACCTTCGCTCGGGGGATCCCGACGCGCTTGACCAGATGGTGGCCATCACCTTCGCCAACGTCGCGATGGATCTGCTGGCGGAGGGCGTGGCGGGGCGCATGTCCGCCGTGCGCGGCGGCCGCTACGCCCACGCGCCGCTCCCCGACGCCTCGCTCGGGCCGCGGCGAGTCGACGTTGCGACGATGTACAACGAGGCTCGCTTCCGCCCGCGTTACGAGCATCGTCTCGGCGCCCCGCTCATGCTCGGGACCTCCATCGCTGACTGAGGTCTGGGCGCCGCCCCGCAGGCTGCTGACCCTGGCGATGGTCGGACTCGTCACCGCCGTGGCGTTCGAGGGCATGGCCGTGCCGACGATCCTCCCCGCGACGGTTGGTGAGCTTGGGCAGCTGGACCTGTACGGCTGGGCATTCAGCGCGTTCTGGCTCACCAACATCGTGGGCATCACGCTGGCCGGTGGCGACGCCGACCGGCACGGGCCTGGACGTGGCTTTGCACTCGGGCTGCTCTTCTTCGCGGTCGGGCTGGTGGTCTCGGGCGTGGCGCCGAGCATGCCGATCGTCATCTTGGGACGGGCGGTGCAGGGCTTCGGCTCCGGTGCGATCGGCGCGGTGGTCTACCTCGTCATCGCACGTGCTTATCCGCCCGCCGGCATGGCACGCATGGTGGCGCTGCTTTCCAGTGCCTGGGTGATCCCCGGACTGGTGGGTCCCGGCGTGGCCGGACTGGTGGCCGAGCACCTGAGCTGGCGGTGGGTCTTCCTGGCCCTGGTGCCGGCGGTGTTGCTGATGGGCGGTGCGGTGCTCCGACCGGTGGCTGACCTCGGTCGGTCGGCGCACCCCGGCGTCGGCGGCGCCACCGGCCGCGCCTTTGACGCGGTGCGACTTGCCGTGGGCAGCACGCTGCTGCTCGGCGGGCTCGTGCCGGGCCAGCCCGTCATCGCCGCCGTGCTGCTGATCACCGGCGCCTGGCTGGCGCTGAGTGGCCTGCGCCGCCTGCTCCCAGCAGGCTCGCTCCGCGCTCGCCGCGGCCGCCCGGCCGTGTTCGGGGTCGTCTTCCTGGTCGCGTTCGCCTTTTTCGGAACGGAGGCGTTCATCCCGCTGGCGGTGACCGGCGTTCGAGGCGGATCGACGACGCTTGGGGGCGTGGCCCTCTCCGCTGCCGCGGTGACCTGGGGCGTTGGCGCCTGGCTGCCCTCACGCATGGGCGGTCTGCAGCGGCCCCGCCTCGTTGCCGCGGGCTCCGGGCTGATCGGCGCCGGGGTGGCGATCAGCGCGCTGGTCCTGCTGCCGGGCCTGCCCGTGCTCACCTCGGCGCTCGGCTGGGCCGTCGCCGGGCTGGGCATGGGCATCGCCTACTCGACGCTCACCGTCCTGGTGCTGCAGACCGCCGAGCCGGGGCGTGAGGGCGCGGCGTCATCGGCCCTGCAGCTGATGTTCACCCTCGGCACGGCCCTGGGCGCCGGAGTGGGCGGGGCGTTCGTGGCGGTCTCGCAGGTCGGTGACCTGCCGCTGGCCACGGCCATTGCCAGCGCCGACGCATTGATGGTGGTGGTCGTCCTCGCAGGCCTGGCGCTGTCGTGGCGGCTCCCCGCTGGCGGCGGCGACGAGCGCCGCCGCGTGCCGGAGCAGCACCTGGCGTCGCCGGCTGGCGCCGTCGGACCGTACGAGGACGCCTAGGCTCGCCCGGAGCGCCCGGCAAGTGCCGGCAGCGCGATCTCATTCACGAACCGCTGCGAGGCGTGGCCGTCAGCGACGTCGAACGAGGCTGCGCGGAATCGCTCCACGCGCTCGAGATCGAAGTCGCCGGCGCGCAGGTAGCCGGCCAGCGGCGCGGTCTCCTCGAAGACCGGCCCCGGGACCCCGCTCCGATAGTCGAAGTAGAAGCCGCGCTCGCGTTCGTAGGCCGCGAGGTCGGGGGCGAAGAACGCCATGGGCCTGCGCAGCAGGGCAAACTCGTAGATGGCGCTCGAGTAGTCGGTGACCAGCACGTCGCTGACGAGCATCAGCTCGTTGATATCGGGGTGGTCGGAGACGTCGATGGCAAAGCCGGCGAGGGCGGTTCCCAGCCGAAGCTTGGCGCGGACGAACGGGTGCAGCCGAACGAGCAGCACATGGTCGCCGCCAAGGCGCTCGTGCAGGACCTCCAGGTCGAGGTCGTCGGTCGCATGCGCGTCCCTGATCGCGTCTCCCCGAAAGGTGGGCGCATACAGGATCACACGCCTTCCGGGCGCGATGGCATATCGGCCACGAATCGCAGCGGAGGCGCGCTCGCGCGCCGCCGCGTCGAAGAACAGGTCGGTGCGCGGGATGCCGAGGTGCGACACGAACCGGTCGAGGGGCAGCCGAAACGCCTCGGCATAGTGCGCCGCGGCCGATTGCGAGGGGACGAGGCAGATGTCGTAATTGGCGTGGATCCGCACGCGGCCGGTGAGCAGCGCATCGGCGCCGAACGACTTGTCGAGCACGCTGTATCCCACTTTCTTGAACGCGCCGGAGGCGTGCCAGGTCTGCACGATCGTGGTCCCGGCGCGTGGATGCACGACGTAGATCGGGAAGAAGTAGTCGTCGACCACGAACAGCCGCGCGGTGGCCAGGTGATAGCCGGCCAGCATCGCCTGGCCCGCGGCCGCGAGCCGGCCTCGCAGCCCGGCAGCGGGAGCATGGGCGAGGACCACGACCCGTGCCTCCGGGTCCGTCCGCGCCAGCTCGTCCCGGATGAACGCCAGGTTGCCGCCCAGCCGCGCGGCGTGCGCCGTGGCAAGCACCACACGGCGTCGCAGCGGCAGGAGGCGCGCGACGGCGAACGGCAGGCGCACCAGCCAGATGCGCAGCTCGAGGAGCAGCCGCCTCATCGGGCCAGGATCAGCTCGTCGATGACGCGATCCGCCGACATTCCGTCGAGGTGCTCGAAGTGCCGCCCGGCGAAGGCCGCGACCTTCTCGACCTGGTAGTCGTCGTGCCGGATGGCATCCAGCAGCTCGTCGAAGGTGCGCACGATGCGACCCGGCACGAACTCCTCGAACGGCACGTAGAAGTCGCGGGTGGCGACGTACTCCTCGAGGTCGTAGGCGAAGAAGAGCATGGGCCGGCCGAGGGTCGAGTACTCGAACACGATCGATGAGTAGTCGGTGATCAGCAGGTCCACGCCGAACAACAGGTCGTTGACGTCGATGTCGCCACGCGAGCCATCCAGCAGCCGGTCGCCGAGCTGCGGCGGGATGGCGAGCGCCTCGCGCACGAATGGATGCATCCTGATGATCGCCACGGCGTCCTTCTCGACGCACAGCGCGTGGAGCGCGGCGAAGTCGACGAGCTCGATGTCGTAGAACGCGCTGCGGGGTCCGCTGCCGCGGAAGGTCGGCGCGAACAGGATCGCCATGCGCTCCCCGATCTCGGGAAAGGCAGCGTGGGCCGACGCCCGACCCGCCGTGCGCGCCTGCTCGTCGAAGAAGCGGTCCATGCGTGGGATTCCGGTTGGCACGACGCGCTCCTCGGGGATGCCGAATGCCTCCGCGTAGTACGGCACGTCGTGATTCGAGCTCACGATGGCGTGGGTGTAGTTCTTGTGGGTCATCGAATACGGACTCGGGCCACCGGGCTTGCCGACCCGGCTGTAACCGACCGTCTTGAAGGCGCCCGACGCGTGCCAGAGCTGGATGACGCGCACCCCGACCGGCGGCGTGAAGCGATAGATGATCGGCTGATAGTCATCGAGCAGGATGACATCGGAGCCGGCCAGCAGGCGCGGCAGGCGCAGCCGATCCCTCCAGCCGCGTCCGGCGCTGACGCTCGGCTTGAAGAGCGTGCGCAGCCGATAGCGACGGCCCAGCCCACGCTCGACCATCCGGTCATGGACGATCTTCAGGTTGCCGGACAGGTCGGCCCGCGAATCGGAGGTGAACAGCACCTGGTGGCCGTCGCGCCGGGTCATGGCCTCGAAGACGCCGAGCAGAGCCAGGAACAGCCGCCTCCGCAGCTCGGTCATCGGTTGCCAGCGCCGCACGCCAGAACGCAGCCCGGGCCGGTCCGGAGGGAGTGCCTCCGAATCGCGCGGAAGGAGCTCGACGTCGAGCACGAATCGCCCGGTGGATGCATCCGCGGTCGGCGCGGCGCGAAACCAGCCTCGCGACAGCGCAAGCTCGAGCGTCCCTCGGACGCCGCCGACCACGGCCGCCGGATTGACGATCCGGATCGGCGCGCGGCGGCCGTCGAGCTCGGTGGTGAGAAGCCAGCGCCCCGGATGCAGCGGCAGCTGACCCGGGCCCTGCATGACGTTGAAACGAATGAGCAAGCTGTCGCCGTCCAATGAAGCGCGCGTGGGCGGCGTGGCCTCCTCGGGATGGTCCGAGGGCTCGAGCCGGACCGACGCGGGGGACACCACCCCGGAGCACAGGCGGGACCGGATGATCAGCTGGATGCGCTCCCATGCGAGCGAGACGATCTCGATTGATGGCCGATCCGAGTCCATCGGATCGGCGACGGGGTCCGGCAACTCGGTGGCTCCTCCGCTCCTCGGGCCGATCATAGAGGTTCGCGTACAATCCACCGACCATCCGCCGGAGGCCGCGGCTGGCGTGAGGAGGGTGCCCGTGAAGGTCGGAATGATCGTGCTCGCCGGGGGGATCGGCAAGCGCATCGGTCGACCCATGCCGAAGCAGTTCCTGCTCCTGGGCGGCAAGCCGTTGCTCATCCATGTGCTGGAGAAGGCTCGCGCGATTCACCAGATCGACGCCGTGGTGGTGACCTGCCCCGAAACGCATCTCGACGAGACGCGCCAGCTGATCGACAACCACGGCTTCGACCGCCGCTTCGCCTGCATCGTCGGCGGGTCGTCGCGCCAGGAATCGGTCTACTTCGGGCTCCGCCAGCTGGGCGAATGCGATTCGGTGATCATCCACGAGGCGGTCCGGCCGTTGGTCAGCGTCGAGGAGTTCCAGGCGCTCATCGACGCATCGGACGTCAACACGATGTACGGCATCCCGATTCCGTTCACGGTGCTCAAGGGGCACGACTACCTCGAAGGGCTGCTCGACCGCAACGAGCTGGTCAACGTCCAGCTTCCGCAGAAATTCGACGGCGCCACGTTGCTCGCCGCCCACGAGGCCGCTCGACGCGACGCGCTGACCTTCACCGAGGATGCCAGCCTCTTCTTCCACTACGACGGCGGCCCGGTTCGCATCCTGCCGGGCTCCGAGACGAATCTGAAGATCACCGTGCCGAGCGACATCGTGATCGCCGAGGCGATGTATGCCGACGCGCTTGGGCGCGGCTGACGATGACCAAGACCTGCGTCATCACCGGGGCAAGCCAGGGGATCGGGCAGGCGGCGGCGATCAGGATGAGCAGGGAGCCGGGCGTCACCGGAATCGCGCTCATCGCTCGCAATGCCGACGGGCTGCGCGAGACCGCGTCGCGCATGCAGCGCGGCGGGCCGGAGGTCCGCTGCTACCCATATGACCTGGCGGATCTCGACGGCATTCCCAACCTGATGCGTCGCATTCACGACGACCTGGGGAGCGTCGACGTGCTGCTCAACATCGCGGGCTACGCCGATCCCCGGTCGCTGCTGGACACCAGCAACGACAACATCGTGCGCACCTACACGATCAACGTGTTCGCCATGATGGTGCTCATCCGCGAGGCGGTGCGCTACATGTACGACCGACCGTCGAAGATCCTGAACGTGGCCTCCACCGCGGCGACCACCTCGCGGCCCGGGTGGTTGGCCTACGCCTCGTCGAAGGCGGCGGTGGTCTCGATGTCCGCCACGCTGGCCGACGAGCTGGCCGGCACCGGCATCAAGGTCTACACCATCTCGCCGGGCCGATGCGCCACCGGTCTGCGCCAGATCCTGGCGCCCGAGGAGGACCTCAGCACCATCATGCAGCCGAGCCAGGTTGCCGACGTGATCGCCACCCTGGTCGACGACGCGGAGAGCACGCTCGACGGCCAGAACATCGTCGTTCGTCAGAAGGCCTGAGCCGGTGGGCCGCATCGAGTACCTGCTGGCCAGTGCCGTTCTGCGCGCCCTGCACATCGTCTTCTCGATGGTTCCCGTGCGGCCACGTCGCGTGGTGCTGGCGACCGCCCGCACGCCGCGGCTCGACGGCAATCTGCTCCATCTCCACCGTGCGCTGCGCCGCGAGCATCCGGAGCTCGAAGTCGTGCTGCTGCTGGAGCCGTATCGCTACGGCCTGCGTTCCAAGCTGACCTACCTCGCCCGGCTCATCCGCGGGATGTACTACCTTCGCACTGCGCGGCTGTTCGTCGTCGACAACGCCTACTTCCCGGTGCACGTGGCCAGGCACGCCGCCGACACGACCGTGGTGCAGGTGTGGCATGCCGCCGGCGCGCTGAAGCGCTTCGGGGTGGACCTGCCGACGCCCATCGCCCAGCCGGAGCGCACCTTCCTGCATCGCAACTACGACTTCGTGGTGGTCGCTGGCGAGGCATCACGAAGGCCCTACGCCGCGGCGCTGCGCACGCCCATCGAGCGCGTGCTGCCCCTCGGCTCGCCACGGACCGACTTCTTCTTCGATCCCGCGGCGATGGCCGAGGCGCGCCGCCGCATGCTGGCAGCCCATCCCCAGCTGGCCGGCCGTCGAGTGGTGCTCTATGCGCCCACGTTCCGCGGCCGCGGCGAGGCGAAGCGCGCGGCGCCGGGCTTCGACGCGGCACGCCTGCGAGCGGTCCTGCCGCCCGAGTTCGCACTCGTCCTGAAGGCTCACCCCAACCTCGACCCGGCCGCCACGCCGACGATCGGCTACGACGCGATCATCGAGCCGGGCGCCGAGATCAACGAGGTCTTCACCATGGCCGACATCCTGGTGACCGACTACTCGTCGTCGGTGTTCGAGTGGGCGCTGCTGCGCCGCCCGCTCGTCCTGCTGGTCGGCGATCTTGCGCGGTACGAGGTGGATCCGGGCCTCTACCTGGAGTACCGAAGCGAGATGATCGGCACCCAGGTGAGCGATACCGATGCGGTGGCCGCCGCGATCACCGCCGGCGATTTCGACCTTTCCGGTTACGGCCCGTTCATCGAGCGCCATCTCGGCGCGTCGCATGGCGGCGCGAGCGGCGCGTTCGTGCGCCATTTCCTTGGACGGCTCGTCGAGCCGGCGCGCGACCTCCTCCCGGATGAGGTGAAAGCCGACGCGCTCACGAGTGATAGGCTTCGATCGCATGTCAGCCACGAGTGAGGCGCCGGCCGCATTCCACGACGCCGCCGCCAGCCCGGGACCGATCGCCCTCGTTTCGGAAGCCGCCCGTGACGTCCTGTCACGGCGGCGGCTGGTCCGCTACCTCGTCCAGGCGGAGATCAAGAAGCGCGGCGTGAACACGCTTCTCGGGAACCTGTGGTGGATCCTGGATCCGCTGCTGCTGATGGCCGTCTACGTGGTGCTGGTGACCGTCATCTCGCGCCGCTCGATCCCGGACTACCCGCTCTTCATCTTCGCCGCAATCCTGCCCTGGAAGTGGTTCACCACGGCCGTCCAGGACTCGACCACATCGGTCGTCAACCAGCACCGGCTCATCAAGCAGATCGCCTTCCCCAAGATCGTGCTGCCCATCGCGGCGACGACCGCCGGCGTGGTCGGCTTCGCATTCGGGCTCATCCCGCTTGGCCTGATCATGCTGCTCTACGCTGATCGGCTCTCGTTCTTCCTGCTGCTCATCCCGCTGATCGCCGCGGTGCAGTACGTCTTCACCCTGGCCGTCTCGATCCTGGTCGCCGCGGGCAACGTCTTCTTCCGCGACCTCGGCAACGTGGTGCGCCATGTGCTGCGGCTGTGGTTCTACCTTTCTCCGGGCCTCTACAGCCTGAGCCACCTCGACGGCATCGGCCTGGTACAGGACCACCCGATCCTCAAGACGCTCGCCGCCGCGAACCCGTTCGCCGTCCTGTTCGAGGCATATCGCCAGGTCATCTACGGCAGCGAGAGCGGGCCGCCCGGCGCGCCGAGCTTCTCGCAACTTGGCATCCTGCTGCTCGCCAGTGTCGCCTTCCTGGCCGTGGCGAGCATGGCCTTCAAGCGCCTCGAGCCGAACTTCGCGAAGGTGCTGTAGCGCATGACCGACGCCGTCACCGGCCGCCCACTCGGCCACGCGATTGCGGCCGACGATCTTGGCGTCCGCTACAACCTGCGCTTCACCCGCAAGAAGAGCGTGCAGCGCACGTTGAGCCAGGTGCTGACCCGCGAGCCGGTGGAGCAGTTCTGGGCGCTGCGCCACGTCTCGCTGCGCGTGACGCGCGGCGAGTCCCTGGCGGTCATCGGCCCGAACGGCGCCGGCAAGAGCACGCTGCTGCAGGTGCTTGCCGGGATCATCCGCCCCTCAGAGGGGGTCATCGACGTGCGCGGCCACGTCTCCGGCCTGCTGACCCTTGGTGCGGGCTTCGACCAGGAGCTCACCGGCCGCGAGAACATCCTGCTCGGCGGCGCCTTCCTGGGGCTCGACGACAGCGTCGCCCGCGACCTGCTGCCGGGCATCGTCGAGTACGCCGACCTGGGCGACTTCATCGACGCCCCGCTGCGTGCCTACTCCGCCGGCATGCGGGCACGGCTCGGCTTCGCGATCGCAACCTCGGTGGACCCCGACATCCTGCTGCTCGACGAGGTCCTGGCCACCGGCGATGCCACGTTCCGCGCGAAGTCCAAAGAGCGCGTCCTCGAACTGGTCCGCGGCGCCAAGGCAGTCGTGCTGGTGACCCACGACATGACGTGGGTCAGGGAGTACTGCACCCGTGCGCTGCTCATCGAGAAGGGCCACGTCGTGATCGAGGGAGAGCCCGAGGAGGTGGTCGAGGCACATCGCGAGCACACCGAGCAGGAGAAGCAGCGCAAGGCGGAGGCGGCCCGCCGGGCGGGCATCGCGCCGATCATTGCCGCCCGCTGAGCGTGGCGTCCACGCCGGACCGCCGTCGCGTCGATCCACATGGTGTGATGCGGCACGGCAGCGTAGGCGGGGGTGCCGTACGCTTCGGCCATGGCCCAGCCGTCCGTTCGCATTCTTGACGCGGCGCCTGCCACGACCGACGTGGTCATCATCGGCGGCGGCATCGTGGGCTGCGCGACGGCCTGCTTCGCGGTCCGCGCCGGACTGCACGTCACGGTCCTGGAACGACGGCCGGCGCTGGCGACCCTGACCACGCCGGCGTCCACCGGCGCGTTCCGCCTCCAGTTCGACAATCCCGAGGAGATCGCGCTGGTCCGCGAGGGGATCGAGCTGTTCGACGACTTCGCGGTGCGTACCGGCCTCGACGGCTGGGACCTGGACCTGCGGCACGGCGGCTACCTCTTCTGCTCCCTGACCGATGCGACCCTCGAGCGCTCGCGTGGCCTTGTCGAGCGGCAGCGCGGCTGGGGGCTCGATGACGTCGAGCTGCTCGACGGTGACGAGGCCCGCCTGCGCTGGCCGTTTCTGTCGAGGGCGGTGCGCGGCGCGCGCTATCGCGCGGCCGACGGCTGGCTCGACGTCAAGCGTCTGGCGATCGGCTACGCGGCGGCTGCCAGCGCGCGACGCATCGGACCTGGCTCGGCGGGCTTCTGCACCGGCGTCGAGGTGACCGGCTTCCAGGTCAGCAATGACGGCTCGCGGCTGCTGGGCGTCGAGACGTCGGCGGGCCACATCCAGACGGGAGCGGCGGTGATCGCCACCGGGCCGTTCACCGCCCGGACGGCGGCCTTGGCAGGCGTCGAGCTGGTCGTGCGCCCCACGCGACGTCAGAAGCTGGTCATTCCCGACCTGCCCGAGATTCCCGCCGACGCGCCGATGGTCATCGAGGAGGAGAGCGCCGCGCATTGGCGGCCCGCGCTGCGCGGCTGCGTGGCGCTGTGGACCGAGGCCGCGACGCCGCCGACCGACGCCACCGACGCCGTGCCGGTCGATCCCTCCTGGGCGTTCGGCCTGCTGGATCCGGCATCGGACCACGCCCTCTCGCGCGTCGTGCCGCTCTGGTCGACGATATGGGAGCGGGGCACGCTGCACTGGCTGATGCAGGCCGGCCAGTACGAGATGACGCCCGACCGAAGGCCGTACCTGGGGCCCGCAGGGCCCGGCGGCCTCTTCATCAACGGCGGCTACTCCGGGCACGGAATCATGGCCTCGGCCGGCGGCAGCCGGCTGCTCATCGACCTGCTCACCGGGGGTGGCGACGCGGCGTCGAACATCTTCCGCGTGGACCGGCCCATGGACGTGCGGGAGCACGACATCCTGTGACTCGCGTCGACCATTGCATGAGGGGAGTAACGTGCGCATCGAACCCCCGCGCAAACCGGACCTACCGGCGGCGGATGCTGGGCGGGGCGTGGTGCTCCCATGGAGGAACAATTCTTGATGCCAGGAAAGTTGGTACGGCTCGCGGCCGCAGGGTCCGCGATCATGCTGCTGGCGACGGCGTGCAGCGCGGCTCCGGGCGCGAGTGGCTCGGCCAGCGGCGGCAAGGTCGCCCTGCTGCTACCGGAGAAACAGACCGCACGTTACGAGGCGGCCGACAAGCCACTGTTCGAGGCGAAGTTCAAGCAAGTCTGCCCCAGCACCGAGCTGATCTACAGCAACGCGGGCGGTGACGACGCCACGCAGCTGAACCAGGCCGAGTCGGCGATGACCAACGGCGCGACGGTGCTGGTTCTCGACCCGAACGACGCCGACGCGGCGGGCAAGATCGTCACCGAGGCGGCGGGCAAGAGCGTCAAGGTGATCAGCTATGACCGGCTGATCAAGGGCAACTCGAAACCCGATTACTACGTCGAGTTCGACAGCAGCTCGGTCGGCAAGCTCCAGGGCCAGGCCCTGCTCGACAAGTTGACGGCGATGGGCAAGACCATGGCCAAGGTGCTGTGGATCAACGGCTCGCCCAAGGACAACAACGCCAAGCTCTTCGCCGAGGGCGCGCACAGCGTGCTGGACGGCAAGGTCGACATCGTCAAGGAAGACGCGATGCAGAACTGGAAGCCGGAGGAGGCACAGGCCATCACCGAGGCCGCCATCGCATCGCTTGGCAAGGACGGCTTCGATGGCGTGTACGTGGCCAATGACGGCGGCGCCGGCGGCGTGATCGCAGCCATGAAGTCGAACGGCGTCGATCCCAAGACCCACCCGGTCACCGGCCAGGATGCCGAGTTGGCGGGGATCCAGCGCATGGTCGCTGGTGAGCAGTTCATGACGGTCTACAAGCCGATCAAGACCCTTGCCGAGGCGGCGGCGGCCGCGGCGTGCGATCTGGCGACCGGCAAGTCGGTGGACACCGCGACCTTCTCCGGCAAGGAGAACAACGGTACCGCCGACATCCCAACCCAGATCATCCCGGTCGTGCCGGTGACGGTCGACGGGGCGATCGCGGGCACCAAGTCGATCATGGACTCGGTGGTCGCCGACGGGTTCTACAAGGTGGCCGACATCTGCACGGGCGACTTTGCGGCCGCCTGCGCCACGGCGGGCATCAAGTAGCGTTCGACGCTGCGAGAGTGACCTTCGAACGGCGGGGAGTGTCAGCTCCCCGCCGTTTCGCAACCACGGAGGACAACATGGCCGACGAGCCGCCGGTTCCGCTGCTCGAGCTGAGCGGCATCAACAAGTCGTTCGGTGCCGTCCAGGCGCTCACCGATGTCAGCTTCGATGTCTCGGCCGGCGAGGTCGTGGCGCTCGTCGGGGACAACGGGGCGGGCAAGTCGACCCTGATCAAGGTGATTGCCGGAATTCACCCCATCGACTCCGGCACGATTCGCTGGGAAGGCCGCGAGGTGGCGCTCAACGGGCCCAAGGATGCGACCGCGCTGGGGATCGCCACCGTGTACCAGGATCTCGCCCTGTGCGACAACCTCGACGTGGTGGCCAACCTGTTCCTGGGGCGGGAGACGACCGCTCGCCTGGGCCCCATGGCGGTGCTCGACGAGGTTTCCATGGAACACCGGGCCATCGAGACGCTGCGACGCCTGTCGGTGAAGATCCCAAGCGTGCGAACGCCGGTCGAGGCGCTCTCCGGCGGCCAGCGCCAGTCGGTCGCGGTTGCGCGCTCGGTCCTGTGGCAGAACAAGGTCGTGCTGCTCGACGAGCCGACGGCGGCGCTCGGCGTGGCGCAGACCAAGGAGGTGCTCGACCTCGTGCGCCGGCTGCGCGACGAGGGCCACGGGGTCGTGATCATCAGCCACAACCTCGCGGACGTCTTCGAGGTGGCCGACCGGATCACCGTCCTGCGCCTCGGCCGCTATGTCGGCACCTTCGACGCCCCGACCGCTGACCACGAGGAGATCGTGGGCTACATGACCGGCGCCATCGCGACGCAGCCGGCAGTGACCGCGGCGGCGCCGGAAGCAACCGCATGACCAGCACGCTGGAGCACGATCCGCGCGTTCTCGACGAGGAGCCCGGGTTCGGCGGTGTGATGCGCAGCTCGCTGCGGCGCCTGCGGTCCGGCGATCTGGGTCAGCTGCCGGTCGTGCTCGGCATCGTCGCCATCTGGACGATCTTCGGCCTCACGACACCGGGCCACAGCTTCGTCAACCCTGGCAATCTGGTGAACCTGTCGCTGCAGATGGCTGCCATCGGCACCATCGCCGTCGGCGTGGTATTCGTCCTGCTGCTCGGCGAGATCGATCTCACCGTCGGCATCGTCAGTGGCCTTGCCGCGGCGGTCATGGCGGTGGCCAACACCAAGGCGGGGCTGCCTGGTCCGGCGGCGGTCGGCATCGGCCTGCTGGTGGGCGTGGCCATCGGGCTGATTCACGGTTTCTGGACGACCCGCTTCAGCATCCCCTCGTTCGTGGTGACGCTGGCAGGACTCATCGGTTGGCAGGGCGCCCTGCTCTTCGTCCTGGGTGACACGGGCACGATCAACATGACCGACGGCTTCGTCGTCGGGCTGGCCGGCACCTTTTTCAAGGGCCTGCTCGGCTGGGGAATCGGCGCGCTGTTCGTGCTGTACATCGCGGTGGCCGGCGTCGCCGGTCGGCGTCGGCGTCTGAAGGCGGGTTTGGCGGCCGAACCGGCGGCGTTCGTCTGGGTGCGAGTGATCGTGATCGCGATCCTGACCGCCGCGGCCGTGTTCTACCTCGATCGTGATCGCGGTCTGCCGCTGTCGCTCGTCTTCCTCGTCGGCCTCGTGGTCGTGATGGACTACGTCGTCAGCCGGACCCGGTTCGGCCGGATGATCTATGCCGTCGGCGGCAACGCAGAGGCCGCGCTGCGGTCGGGTATCCCGGTCAACCGGGTGCGCATGGCCGTCTTCATCATTGCCTCGCTCTTCTCGGCGTGGGGCGGCATGCTCGCCGCCTCGCGACTGCTGGCCGTCAACCAGTCGTCGGGGTCCGGGGTCGAGCTGCTGAATGCGATCGCCGCGGCGGTCATCGGCGGAGCGAGCCTGTTCGGTGGGCGCGGCACCATCTGGGCCGCGCTGCTCGGCATCCTGGTCATCCAGTCCATTTCGAACGGCATGGATCTGCTGGCCTTCCCGTCACCGGTGAAGCTGATGGTCACCGGCGCGGTGCTGCTGGCCGCGGTCACCATCGACGCGCTTGCGCGGCGGGGCCGCGCGTCAACCGGGAGATAGCACAGCTCGTTCCGATCGCCGGGACGCGGAAGAACGGGCGGCTCACCCGGCGATGCGCGGCGCGCGCTGACGCTTTCCTCTGCGGCTTGTTCGAACGCCAAGGATCCCCGCTGCACCGACCACCCCGAGCGCCGCGATGGCGACGAGCCAGACCCCGGCCGGCAGGCTGGCCGGGGTTGCGGCTGGGGCAGCAACCGGCGGCCGAACCTGAAGCAGGTCCAGGTCGAACTGCGTTTCCATCTGGGCGCCCTTGGCGCTGACCTGCACGAGCCAGCCGCCCTCGGCCGGGATGGTCAGCTTCGCAACGTAGTGACCCACCGTGCTGTCCGGTACTGCGGCCGCCGTGACCGTCTGGCCGGTGCCCGCCTGCCTGAGCGTGAAGCTCACCGAACGCGCGAGCACCGGGTCGCCATTCTGGTCACGCAGCGTGACGCCGAGCGGCGTCAGATCGCCGGCACGCACCGGTGCCACGATGGGGTCAAGGCTCGCTTCGACGCCAGGGCTCTTGGCGGCAACGGCCGCGGTGCCGAGAAGCGCCAGCGCACCGGCCGCCGCCACTGAACGCAGTCCACGATTCATCGCTTCCATCCTCATGATTGCGCGGAGAAGGGCGGTCATCTCTCGTACACCGGCCAGCGGCTGCCGGTTCCCGCGTTCTCAGCGGCTATCCTGCGGACGATGCTGTTCCGGATACGGGGCTTCGAGCCCATCGTCCAGGCGCGTGCGCTTCGACCGGCGTTGGAGGCGCTCGGCTGGGCGCTGAGCATCATCGGGTTCATCGCCTTCGCCAGCTACCTCATCGCCGAGACCCTGCGCACCGGCGGCGTTGGCTACGACCTGCAGTCTTACGTCCTCGCGGGGCGCCACGCCGTCGCAGGCGCGGACCTGTATGGACCGGTCAACCTCGGCGACCCGGGGGCGTATCGGTACACCCCGACCTTCGCCTACCTCGTGTCGCCGATCGCCATGCTGCCTGATCACGTTGTGACGTGGGCGTATCGGCTGGCGTGCGTGCTGTGCGTCCGCTACCTGGTTGGCTCGTGGCGGGCAGTGGGCTGGAGCCTGCTCTTCCCGCCGCTGGCGATCGAGCTCGTGGCTCTGAACCTCACGCTGCCACTTGCGGCGCTCGCGCGGCTGGCGCTCCGTCCGCCGTCGAAGAACGCCGGTACCGTGTTGCTGCCCTTCGCTGCGAGCCTCAAGTACGGCTCGGCGCTTCTGATCCCGTATCTGTGGCTCCGCCGCCCGCAGTCGCGCCGGACCCTTCTGATCGGCTGCGCCGCGCTCATCGCGATCAGCCTGGCCCACATTGCGATCGACCCCGGGGCCTGGGCCGGCTTCGTGGCGGCCCTGCGCCAGCAGGCGGCGAGCGTGAACTCCGCGCCGTTCGTCGGCGACCAGCTGTTGAAGCTCATGCCCTCCACCCTTGGCGACTTCATGCTGCGCTTCGTCCTTGCAGCGGCGCTGCTTGCCGTGGCGATCTGGCGCCGATGGGACTGGCTGGCCTTCGCGGCGGCCGCGCTCGCGGTCCCCACGCTCTGGCTCGCGCGGCTCGCGCCGCTGGTTGCCGTGCCGCGGCTGTGGTGGGAGGATCGCGAGCAGACGGTCGAGCTGCCTGCCCGATCCTGACCGATGCCGCCCGCTGGCCTCAGTCGGCGAGCCGCGGCGCGCGGCCGCCTCGCGAATCGGCGAGCAGGTGTCGCGCGAAGCCGTGGCCGACGGCGTACGAGCGCAGCGCGCGGGTGCCGCGCACATTCAGCTTGTCGCCGGCGTTTGCCACGTGCCGGCGTACGGTGTGGACGCTGATGCCGAGCGCCTCGGCGATCCAGCCCGCCGACCTGCCGTCGCCGAGCAGGCTGACGACCTCGCGTTCGCGCGGGGAGAGGCGCGCGCCGCTGCGCAGCCAGCGCAGTCCGTCATCGAGCACGACGCCGGCGATCGCGCTGTGCAGGAACGTCTCGCCGCTGGCGACCGCCCGAATCGCCGATGTGAGCTCGTAGACACTGGCTCCCTTGACCACGTAGCCGGCCGCGCCGGCGAGCAGCGCCTGCCGGACGGTCTCGGCATCGGCGAACATCGACAGGACCAGGATGCGGGAGGCGGGCAGCCGCGTCCGCAACAGGCCGATCAGGGGCACGCCGTCGACGTCATCGAGGGCGATGTCCAGCAGGATCACGTCCGGCCTGGCCGGGATGGCCCGCTCGATCGCCTGCTCCACCGTTGACGCCTCTCCGACGATCTCGAACCCCGGCTCCTGGTCGAGCAGCAGGCGGAGTCCCTCGCGCACCAGCACGTGATCCTCGACCAGCAGGATGCGCGTCATCGGGCCGCGTGCTGATCGACGGCGACCCCGCCGGGTGCCGCCACCGACGGCGGCGAGGCCGACGCGGGCAGGTGTATGGGGCGCGGGATCAGCAGCGACACCCGGGTGCCGCGTCCGGGCGTGCTGGTGATGCGCATCGGCGCACCGATGGTCGCCGCGCGCTCGCGCATGCCGGCCAGCCCGAGACGGTGCGGTCCGACGGTCGATGGATCGAATCCGCGCCCGTCGTCGCGGATCTCGAGCAGCAGGCCGTTGGCGCCGTGCGCCAGGCTGAGCCGGATCACGCTCGACCCAGCGTGCCTCACGGCGTTGGCGAGCGCCTCCTGCGCGATGCGGAACACCTCGAGCGTGGTGACCGGGGTCATTCCGGTCGCCGCCTCGGGGTCGAGATGCAGGCTGACGGTTGCTCCACAGCTGCCGGCCATCTCGCGCAGCGCGCTCTCCAGTCCCCGTTCCTCCAGGCGCGGCGGGCGCACGCGCTCCGCGGTGGATCGCACCTCGATGAGCGCGCTGGCCGTCAGCCTCCGGGCTCGGCGAAGCTGGGACCGCCGCAGCTTCGGCTCCGAGCCGATGGCTCCGTCGATGGCGAGTGACACGGCCGTCAACGTCTGGCCGATGCCGTCGTGCAGGTCGCGCGACAGCCGCTTGCGCTCCTGCTCCTCGGCGGTGACCAGCCGCTCACGTGCGCTGCGGTAGAGGCCGGCGTAGCGCTGCACGGCCGTTCGCTCGCGATCGGCCATCCAGGCGACCAGGATGGCGATCGTGAACATCAGCGGCCACTCGGTCAGGTCGAGTGGCGGCACCTCGCGTTCGAAGATTGGCAGCAGCACGTAGCCGAGCATGGCGATCGACGACGCCGCGATGCGTTGGTAGGTGACCGTGCGGCCAAAGACGAAGGCATCGATGGTCAGCACCACGAAGACGCAGTGAAAGAGCAGCTCCGGCGGGCCAAGCTGAAGGTAGGTCGCGGCAACGAAGAGCAGCGCGATCGCGTCCAGGCCGACCAGGATCCGGCGCAGGCCGATGCGCTGCAGCCGGGCACGCAGATCCCGGAAGGCGAAGGCCTCCGTGGCGCGGCGATCACCGCTGTGGGTCGTCCTGCGACGAAAGATGGTCATCTGCAGCCGGGCGAATGGTCACCCGTGACTATAGGACCTCACGTCGCGCGGATACACCCTCGGTGAACACGACAGCGCTCGAGACCCATCAACGCTGCGTGCCCACAGGAGGCAGGTATGACGTTGCATGCGGGACGCCTGGCCCGATTCACGCCGATTGCCGTCGCTCTGGTCCTGGCGGCGTGCTCGGGCACGACCTCGCCGTCACCATCGGCGAGCAGCGGAGGCGCGGGTGGCGGCGGCACGGTCAACGTGACACTCACCGAGTTCAAGGTCGCTCTCGACAAGACCGCCGTTCCGACCGGTGACGTCACGTTCCAGGTGAAGAACGGCGGGACGATCGCCCACGAGTTCGTCGTCTTCAAGACGGAAGATGCGGCGGATGCCCTCCCCACCGCGTCCGGTGCAAACGAGGTCAACGAGGACGACACGACCCTGGCTTCGATGGGCGAGGTCGAGGATGTCGCCCCCGGAGCGACCAAGTCGTTCAGCGCCCACCTCGACCCGGGCAAGTACGTGGCCATCTGCAACGTCGAGGGCCACTACATGTCGGGGATGCACATCGCGTTCACCGTCAGCTGATCGCCGGACGCGGTGCCTTCGGGCGGTCCGGACCACGACGTCCGGGCCGCCTCGCGGTCAGTCGCCGGGCATCGAGCGTCGGTCGCCCACGGCTCGGGCAGCCTGTGGAAACGCCAGGCTGCCGGCACGGACCCACCACTCCATGACCTCGAAGCTGAGGCGCCCAGCGCGGACCGATGGATCGGCCTCGCTCAGGCGCCGCGCGTCGTCGAGATCGCAGGCGAAGATCGAAATGCCGCGCAGCGACTCGTCCGACTGACGCACGAGTGGCCCGTTGACGACCAGCACGCCCCGCCGGCCCAGCTCCGCGCGGTAGGCGAGGTGGCGCCCTTGCAGATCCTCGAGCTCCTCATCGCTGAACGGCGGCTGGCTCGCCGGCCAGCGCAGCACGACGAGGCTGTAGACATCGAACGCGTCGGGGATGTTCGGATCGCGCGGCATCACTGGCCCGACAGCAGCCCGGCCTCGACCTCGTCGATCGGTCGCACCGAGCGCTCGCCCGTCGCGCGGACGGTGACCTCGGCGCCGCCGGCCGCGAGCGAGCGCGGTGAGATGGTCACGATCAGCGGCATGCCCAGCAGGTCGGCATCGGTGAACTTGACGCCCGGCGATTCGTCGCGATCGTCGTACAGCACATCGACGCCCGCATCGGCCAGGCGCTGGTGCAGGCCGTCGGCCGCATCGGTCACCGAAGCGTTTCGCGCGCCACCGATGGCGACCAGGTGCGCGGGGTAGGGAGCCACGGCTGCCGGCCAGGCGATGCCCTTCTCGTCGTGATGCGCCTCGACCACGCAGGCCAGGCTGCGCCCGATGCCGATGCCGTACGAGCCCATCACGATCGGGTGAAGCTCGCCATCCTCGCCGAGATAGGTCGCGCCGAGCGCCTGCGTGTAGCGGGTGCCCAGCTTGAAGATGTTGCCGACCTCGATGCCGTTCGCCAGCCGCAGGCTGCCGCCGTCCTGGGGGCAGGCATCGCCGGCGCGGGCATTCGTGATGTCGGCCACCATGTCGGGCGTGTAGTCACGCGGCACGTTGACGTTGCGAAAGTGAACGCCCTCGCGGTTCGCGCCGGCCACGAGATTGGGCGACGCGGCGGCCAGGTCGTCGACCACGACGAGCGTGTCATGCGCGTCGATGGGGGAGCCGTACCCCGGAATCATCCCCGCGGCGGTGATCTCCTCGGTTCGTGCCGGCCGCAGGTCGCTGGCACCGGCGGCGTTCGCCAGCTTCGTCTCGTTGACGTCATGGTCGCCGCGCACGATGGCGGTGACCAGGCGTCCGTCCTGGTCGGTGAAGAATGCCGCCTTGGCCGTCTGATCGGGCCGAATGGCCAGGAGCGCGGCCAGGCTCGCGATCGTGTTCGTGCCCGGCGTAACGACCTCCTCGAGGGGCAGCCGCTTCTCGGCAGGTGGCTGAGGCTTGCCGACGGTGGCGATCTGCTGGTTGGCGGCGTAGTCGCAGCTGTCGCACAGGACCAGCGTGTCCTCGCCCAGCGGGTTCAGCGCCATGAACTCGTGGGCCAGGCTGCCGCCCATCATCCCGACGTCGGCTCCCACGGCGATGGTCTCCAGGCCGATGCGCTCGAAGATCCGCGTGTAGGCGCCGTGGTGCAGCTCATAGCTCCGGTCGAGCCCCGCCTCGTCAAGGTCGCACGAGTAGCTGTCCTTCATGACGAACTCGCGGACGCGAACCAGGCCACCACGCGCGCGCGGCTCGTCGCGGAACTTCGTCTGGAAGTGGTAGACGATGACCGGCAGCTGGCGGTAGCTCTGCACGATGTCGCGCAGCAGGTCGGTGACGACCTCCTCGTGGGTCATGGCCAGCACCATGTCGCGTCCGCCGCGGTCCTTGAAGCGGACGAGCGCGGGTCCGGTGCTGTCGTAGCGGCCCGTCTCGCGCCACAGGTCGCCCGGATGGACGACCGGCATGCTCATCTCCTGGCCGCCGATCCCGTCGATCTCCTCGCGGATGACCTGCTCGATCCGGGTGGCCACCCGGAACCCGAGCGGCAGCAGGGTGAAGATGCCGGATGCCAGCTGGCGCACGTAGCCGGCGCGAACCAGCAGCCGGGCGGAGGGCATCTCCATCTCACCGGGGGCGTCGCGCAGCGTGGTGAAGAAGAGCTCCGAGAGGCGCATGGGCCGCTGATTCTAGCGGTTGACGGTGAGCGGCCGCCCTGGCCCGGCGAGGGGCGCTTGTTCTAGGCCTCGGGCAGCGCCTCGGCTCCCATGCGCGGCGGCTCTCCGGGCGCCGCGCCGACGAGGTGCTCCGATGCGCGCAGCCGGTTGAGCGGCAGGAGCGCGACCAGGAGCAGCCCCAGGCTGGCGATCAGCAGGCCGTCGATGCCCTTCCACTCGGCCGCCTTGCCGCTGACCAGCGCCCCGACGATCTGGCCCAGCGCCAGGAAGACCGAGTAGAGGCCCATGATCACGCCCCGGTCCCCGGGGTGGCTCTCGCTGATGTCGGCCAGCAGGCCCAGCGCGGCCGGCGTCGCTCCGGCGAGCACGAACAGCCCGATCCCCAGGCCAAGGGCGGCGAAGAGCTGCGGCGGCAGGCTCCAACCCTGCGAGTGGTTCAGGGCGAAAACGGCCGCCATCATGACCAGACCGCCGGCAATGCCGATGCCGATGATCGTCGTGCGCCGGAAGCGCTTGAAGCGGCTGCCCCAGTAGAACAGGCCGGCAAAGAAGACGAGGAGCGCGACGCCCATGCCGACGCTCACCTGGCTCGGCTCGAGGCCGCCCATCAGCAGCTGGCCGGCGAACGCGGGGTTCGGCTCGTTCACCAGCTGGAAGACCGATTGCGTCGTCCAGGCTCCCACCACAGCGTTGAGGGCAATCCAGGTCGGTGCCAGCAGCCAGACGCTGGGGCTCGACAGCACGCCGCGGTACCGGGCGAAGTCGAACCGCGCGCCGCGCGTCGCGGCCGCCTGGCTGAGGATCTCGGGCGGCAGGTCGGCCACGCCGTAGCGATAGATGAGGTAGGACCCACCGTAGATCACCGCGTTCAGGAAGAAGGCGTTGCGCCCGATGAGGTCGTACAGCACACCGGCAAGCACCACGCCGACGCCGATCCCGGCCAGGGTCGCCGCCTCGAAACGGGCCACGGTGCGGCCGCGCAGCTGCTCATCGGCGCTGGTGCCCAGCGCGATGTAGCCGAGGATGCTGGGGATGCTGGCCGCGCCCGCGGCGCCTTCGAGCAGGCGGGTGAGCGCCAGGATCGGCAGGCTGGCGGTGAGGCCGGTCACGACGACCGCTCCTGCGCCGAAGACCGGGCCCCACTGCATCACGCGGTGCGCCCCAAGCCGGTCCGACAGGACGCCGAACCCCGGCGACAGGATCAGCTCGGCGACGAAGTAGGCCGCGGTGAGCAGCCCGACCACGAAGGCACTGACCGCAACGCCGCCGTGGTGGGGTAGATCGGCGAGGTAATAGAACAGCAGCGTGCCGGTCAGGCCGGTGCTCAGACGGAGAGTGAAGGTACCGAACAGGACGGCTGCGATGGACCGATGCACGCTGGACAGCCTAGCGACCGGCCGCGATGCGCGCGCTCATGGTGCGAAGTGCGCCGCAGTCGGATGCGATCAGGCGGGCGGCCCCATCGGCGAGCTGAATGTGGGTGGGTTGACCCGCGCCTGCAGCCGCCGGAAACGGCGCTGCCGGCTGCGGCGGCGCAGTGCCAGGCCGGTCATTGCCAGCAGGTCGAGTCCCAACAGCCCGCCGCCGGTGATCGCCACCCGCAGCTGGCCCCCATCGTGGGCGCTGCTTCGGGTCGCGGTGGCGCGTGCGGCGGCCCGGTCGGACGCGGCCAGATCGCCCGACTCGAAGGCGTCGCGCGCACCATCCAGATCCCGGCCGGGCTGCTCGCCCATCAGCCCCACCGTTTCCAGCAGCGACGGCTCGGCGGATAGCGCCTCCTCAGCCCGCGATATGGCGGCCAGGCTCGACAGCTCGGCGGCTGCTTCGTCGCCCGCCGCCGGCAGGCCGCCGCTGCCCTCGAATGCCGCGCGAAGATTCGGCGGGGCGTCCAGGCCGAGCGCCGTGGCCTGTGCGGCGATCTCCTGGCGCTGGCCGAGGATCAGCGTGGCCGTGTCGATCTCGGCATCTGCTGCGTCGAAGTTCCACGAGCCCAGGTCGTAGCGGATGGCCTGCGGCAGCTCCCATGCGCCGGCCAGCCGAATGACGGCGTCGTAGCGTTCGCGAGCCTCGGTGCGCCGATTGAGGAGCGGACGCTCGGCATCGCTGACCACCCAGTCGTCCCACAGGTCGGTGTAGCTCACGTGGGTGCGTTCCTCCAGGAGGTCGAGCAGCCGCTGCCAGCCCTGCTGGGTCACGGCAATGCTGATCCCCGGCGATACGCCTGGGTGGGCCGGCAGGTAAGCGAGCTCACCACGGCTGGCCGCCTGCCACACCTTGCGCAGGCCGGCCATGTCGGTGCGATCGAAGATGAGGGTCGCCAGGTGGTAGGTCGCGGCGTAGGCGTAATCCTCGGTCCCGAGATCCTCCACGCCGACCTGGCCCCAGGAGTTGAGCGCGATGCGGTGCGCCATGGCGGCGTCGTCGAGCTCGAACGTATCGCCGCTGGCGCCGATCTGCGTCCCGGCCTGCACCGCGTAGAACTCGGCGAACGCTTCGCCGATCCAGCGCTCGGGGAACAGCTTCTCGTTGAACCAGATGTGGGCGGCCTCGTGCAGCCCAACGAACGCGTCTGCGTCGTAGCGAACCGTGATCGTGTCGGCAACGTCGTTGAAGATGCCCGCGTACTCGCCCAGGCGCGAGGTGGCAGCCTCCTCGACGTCCAGCGGCCCGCCGACCGTGTAATCGAGCCCGATGAGATCGTGGAGCACCGGCAGCCCCTCACCCAGCAGATCGCGCATGCGGCCACCCCATGCCGGGTCGTCGTCCCAGGCGCGGATGTTGATCGTTGCCCGGCGACCGCCGAGCGCGACCGAGATGGGCGTCTCGGCGAAGGCTCCCGGCCGGTCGGCCGAGACATAGGCGAAGAAGGCGAACGGATCCGGCAGCCAGGAGGCCGTCAGGGTCGTCGGAGCGTCGCCACCACCGGTCGAGGTCATCTGCGTGCCCTCGACGTTGACGTTGTAGCCGGCCGGCACCTCGACGCGGACGCTGCCGCCCGCGATGCTGTCGGTGCCGAAGGCCCATGCCGGAAACGCGACCACGCTGCGGCTGATGCGGATGTCGCGACCGGCCGCCCCACCCGGGTCCACAAGGTCGAAGCTGACCGTGTATCGGTAGCTCTCGCCCGAATGCAGCACCCGGTCGAAGGTCAGCTTGATCTGCGTGTACTCGTCGGTCCGCGCCGCGACGGCCGCCGCGAGTGGCACCTCGCCGGAAGTGGCGGCGAGGTTGGCGATCCCCGGCTGCACGCTGAAGGTGAGGCCGGTCACTACCCGCCCGCCACTGTCAGGCGCGTGCGACGTGGCCGTGGCGCTGACGATGACGTGGACGCGCCCCTGCGCGGGAAGCAGCTGATACGTCGTCGCCGCGACAACCTGCAGGCTGTCAGCCGCTCGCGCGGGCTGGGCCGGGACCAGGCCGATCAGCGCGAGCGCTGCGACGGCCGGAAGGACGACGCGGAGGACTGGGCGGGGCATGCGCACCGCAGTATGCCGGAGCGAGGCGCGCAGGTGAACCCTCCCGATCGGGCCATGCCCGCGGACAGCCAACGCCCGCTCCCCGGGATCGGGGAGCGGGCGCGTCGCTATCGGGCGAGGAACGCTCAGGCGCTCTTGGCGGTGGCCTCCAGGCCGAAGGCGGACTCGAGCGCCTCGAGTGGTCGGAAGCCGACCGCGGCGCGCGGCGGCTGGCCCGGCGCGAAGTAGGCGACCGTGGGGATGCTCATGATCCCGTAGCGCTGGGCGGTCTGCGGACTGGCGTCGACATCGACCTTCACCACGTCGACGCTGCCGTCGTACTTCGTCGCGAGCTTGTCTATCTCGGGGGCGACCATGCGACACGGTCCACACCACGCGGCCCAGAAGTCGACGACCACCGGCTTGTCGTTCTGGAGCACCAGCTGGTCAAAATTGGCATCGGTGGCTTCGCGAATGTTGGACATCGGTTGAAAAGGGTTCCTTTCCGGTCGCGCTTCAGGAGGCGACCCGTTGGAGAAGTCGATAGATCTCGAGGACCTGCGGATCCGCGAGGCGGTAGAAGACGGTGCTGCCCTCGCGCCGCGTCGCCACGATCCCCGCGCTGCGCAGCACCGCGAGGTGCTGGCTCATGTTCGGGACCTGGCATCCGACCTCCCGGCTGAGCTGGCTCACGCTGTGCTCGCCCTCGGCCAGTGTCTCCAGCACGCACAGGCGCTTCGAATCGGCGAGGGCACGGGCGATTGCGGCGGTTCGATCCCGCAGGAGGTCGTGAGAGACGAGGGTTGCCATGTTCGAGGACTGACGGTATCAGGAATTGCGCAAATACGCAAGTATGACGGTGCGGGGACGGGGAGGGCGGCGGTTCGTTCGTTCGCGGTCCGAGCCAGTGCCGGAACTGACTCGTCCAGCGAGGCGGCAGGTGCCCAGGCTCGCGGGAACGATCCCGAATCACGTGCGGCATCGCCGTTCGCGACAGGCTAGGTGTCACATCGGACGCTCAATCTCGCACGCATGATGATTTCACTCACCTGCCCATGGTGCGAGGACGAGGTCGCCTTCGCGGTCGACGAGACCGACGACGAGCTGGTCTGCAGCGCCTGCGACACCCGGGTCGCCTTTGCTCCGGATCCGGTCACGACCTTCTCGTTGCTGTACGAGGCGGCCTGACCGCTCATTTCAGCCGTCGGCGAGCGCCGGGGGGAAGCGGCTGGGCCAGGCCCGCCGCGCAGGAGCGTCTGCGACTGCGCCGGCCACCTGGGCGCCGGCCGGCGCTCGTCCCCGGACCACGTCTCCGGGCGCGAGCGCCAACCAGGTTCTGCCCGCTAGGGTCGCTGCGGTTCCCCGGAGATTGCGCGTGGCGCGTGGCGGACCGGCCTGCCACGCCACAACAGCAGGGCGAGCAGCACCACGGCGATCGCAAGGCTGACCGGCAGCAGCGGCGTGCCAGGTGCTGCTCCCGCAGAGCCCCCGACCGCCCAGCTGCCGAACTCCGCGGAGGTCACCTGCAGCCCGTTCGGCATCTCGATGCGCCATTGCCAGGCCCCTGACGACGGAAGGCTGACGGCCGCCGTCCAATGGCCGGGTGCCGCCGTGCGCCGGGCGGCGAATGACAGCTCGCGGCCGTCAGGCGCGGTCGCACGCACGACGACGGTGCCACTGCTCACCGGGGTGACACCGTGCTGCATCAGCTTGAACCTGACGTCGAACGACTGCCCCGCTGTGGGGGTGGCGACCTTGGCATCGAGCGTGGCGACGGCCCAGCCGCCGGCGGCGACCGTTGCGGCGAACACGAGGCTGGCGGCGACCGCCAGCAGCGGAGGGAGCGGTGCGTGGTGGCGCATGATCTGGACCCGGTGCGACTTCTGACATGACCGGTACACCGCCCGCCCTTCAGCGGTTCCCGTTCAGAGGCATGGAACCGACGCGGCACCGGCGGTGTAGTAGAGGGCAGCGGAGGTCCGTTCACTGGACGATGACGAGCTGATCCGGGCCGCCCAGGGCGGCAATCTCGGCGCCTACGAGGCGCTGGTGCGACGGTATGAGGGGCTGGCGTTCCGCTGTGCCTTCCTCATCGTGCGGGATGCGGACGAGGCCAACGACGTCGCACAGGATGCCTTCCTGCGCGCCTTCGACGGCCTCGCTCGCTTTCAGGCGGGGAAGGAGTTCCGGCCATGGCTGTTGACCATCGTCGGCAACCAGGCGCGCAACCATCGACGTGGGCGCACCCGGCGAGCGGCCGCGACGCTCCGCGCGGCGCAGGGCGCCGCGGCGCCGGAGGGCGCGCCCGCCGACGAGGCGCTGCTGGCTGCCGAGCGTCGCGCCGAGCTGCTGGCAGCCATCGAACGCCTTCGTCCGGATGATCGAGAGGTGATCACGCTGCGTTGGTTCGCTGAGCTCAACGAGGCCGAGATGGCCGCGGCCCTCGGCTGCGCGCGAGGTACTGTCAAATCGCGCCTGGCGCGTGCCATGACCCGCCTGCGAGCGATCGCTGTCGGCTCGGCCCTGGGTGATCGCGATGTCTGACCGCTCCTGGACGACGCCCGATCCGGCACTCGCCCAGCGGCTGAAGGACCTCGGCGCGTTCGTGTCGCTGCCGCCCACCCCGGACATCGCTTCCGCAGTGGTCGCGCGGCTGGGCGCTCGCTCATCCGCGGCCTCGTTGCAGCAGCCGCTTGCTCGGCCGCGTCCGCGGATCGGCTGGGCGTTCGCGCTCGCCATCGTGGCGCTGCTGGTCATCGTTGCGGTGGCGATCGCGTTCGCGGCGCTGATCGGCGGCGTCCATCTCCTTCGCGTCCACGGCTCGCCGCCGCCCCTGCCATCGGCCGTCGTCTCCGCGCGGGCATTCGGCGCCCCGAGC
This sequence comes from uncultured Chloroflexia bacterium, assembly GCA_963716585.1. GTDB lineage: Bacteria > Chloroflexota > Limnocylindria > QHBO01 > QHBO01 > JAICUY01. The sequence goes on along the minus strand of CAVQTN010000002.1, from coordinate 227,649 downwards.
TCGCTTGAGGCGGCACGTGACGCGCTGGGCTTCGACCTGCGGCTGCCAACCATCGACGGTCTCGAGTCGCCGGATCATGTCTACCTGGCCCCGGATCGACCGACCGGTGGCTCCACTGCGCTCGTCTACCTGGATCGCCCCGACTACCCCGCCGACGCGTCGGGCATCGGCCTGGTCATCACCGAGTTTCGGGCCCACATCGAGCCGGAGGTGTTCGACAAGCTCATCCACGGCGGCACACGCGTCGAACCGACGACCGTCAACGGGCTGCCCGCGTACTGGATCGCCGGTGGCCGGCACTACCTCTTCTATCGCGACGCGACCGGCCAGATCGTGGACGAGACGGTCCGGCTGGTGGGCGACACCCTCATCTGGGAGGCATCGGGCGTGACGTTGCGCATCGAGGGCGCGCCATCGCTCGAGGCCGCACGGCGGGTCGCCGGCTCGATGCGCTAGCGCCTAGCCGAGGTGGCGTTCGAAAAAGCCGAGCGCCCGGCGCTGTCGCTGGCGTCGCGCCGCATCGCCTCGCTCACCATGGCGCTCCGCGGGAAACACGAGCAGATCGCAGTCGCGGTCCGCATCGGCCAAGGCAGCCAGCAGCCGCGCGGTGTGCCGAAAATGGACGTTCTCGTCGATGAGCCCATGGATGACGAGCAGTGCGCCGGACAGATCACCGGCGCGTCCGAGCAGCGAGGCGCGACGGTACCCCGCGACGTTGGCAGCGGGCGCGTCCATGTATCGCTCGGTGTAGGCGCTGTCGTACAGGTGCCAGTCGGTGACTGGGGCCGCCGCAACGCCGACCCTGAAGAGGTCGGGCTCGCGCAGCATGGCCAACAGCGTCATGTAGCCGCCGTAGCTGCCGCCCGTGATGCCGACGCGGGATGGGTCGATTGCGCCGCGCTCGGCAAGCTGTCGAACGGCGGCGGCCTGGTCCGCGACCTCGATGGCGCCGAGCTCGCGCCAGAGGGGCGCCTCGAAACTGAGACCACGGTTGAACGTGCCGCGGTTGTCGACGACGAGCACCGCGAAGCCGAGCTGGCGGAGCATCTGACGGTGCATCTCGACGGTGACGCCCCACTCGTCCGCAACCTTCTGCGAATGTGGCCCGCCGTAGACCCACACGACCGCCGGCGGCGGTTTGTCGCCCACTGGCTCCCCCGGCCGATAAAGGGCAGCATGCAGCTTCGTCTCGCCATCCGTTGCGCACACCTCCAGCAGCTCCGGAGCCGGTAGGTCCAGCGAGGCGGCGGTCGCGGTCGGCCGGTGGATGGAAAAGGAGGCGTCGCCACCTCGCGAATGAACCGCGACCGCCGGAGCGCTGCGCAACGACGACCAGGTATCGGCCCAGCGGCGACCATCTCCACTGACCGTGGCATCGTGCCATCCCGGCTCCGTGGTCAGGCGCTTCGGCTCACCGCCATCGAGGCTCACGGCATACAGATGCCGTTCCAGGATCCCGTCGCGGGTCGCGATGGCATACACCAGGCGCGCGGCCTGGTCGACCTCCACCACACGGATCACCACCCAGGCCCCCTGGGTCAGCTGCCGTTCGAACGTCCCATCAGCTGCCCGCAGCTCGAGGTGGCGGAAGCCGCTGCGTTCGGTTGATCGCAGGATGCGGCCGTCAGCCAGCACCCGGGTGTCGTCGTCCAGGTTCAGCCACGGGGTCGACTCCTCGACCCACAGCTGCTGCACGCGGCCTGCGCCATCGGCTCGCAGCCAGCGTAGTGACCGCTGGGCGCGCGGCAGCACGGCCACCAGCCAACCACCGGCCGGATGAGCGACCACCCGGGCGAGGTAGTCGTCGGGCGCCATCCCAAGGTCGAGCTCGAGGGCGCCGTGTCCGCCATCCGGATTCGCCGCCGCCCTCGATCCGCCCACGCTTGCAACGCGCAGCGACACCCGCGCATTCGCTCCGCCGGCGAGCGGATACCGTTGCTCTTCCAGGGCAACCCGATCCCCGCCAAGGTGCGGGATCGCGTACGGAGGGACTTCCCGCTCGTCGACGTGGGCGAAGGCCAGTTGCCGCGAGTCGGTGCTCCACCACATCCCGATCTGTCGTCCGAGCTCCTCGGCGGCGATGTACTCGGGCAGGCCGTTGAAGACGCCCGGCTCGGCATCGGAGCTCAGTGGCAGTGGCCCCGATCCGTCCGCGGTGTCGATCACATGGACGTCGCCGCCCCGCACGAAGGCGATGCGCCGGCCGTCGGGCGCCAGCCGCGCATCCTGGACAGCATCGGCTCCCGCAACGGGCTTGGCCGGACGGCCATCGCGGCTCACCAGCAGGCGACCGGCCACGACCGTCAGCAGCGTCCCGTCGTCGGCGACCTGGTAGTCGGTGACGCCGGAGCCGCGCTCGCGGGTGCGCTCGCGGCGCAGCTCCTCGCCTATCGACCGCGTTGCGTCGTCAGCCGCGGCTGCGGCGATGAGGACCCGCTCGCCGTTGGCGAGCTCGTGGCGCCACAGCGAGCGGACCATCGAGCCCGGTGCGCCCTGCAGGTAGGTCACGGCTTCGCCATCGACCGTGAAGCGCACCTTCGTGGGGCCATCCATGCCGGGCAACGGCTGGTGCACGACGTCGTCGATCGTCAGGTGGCGGGTCATCGCCGGGTGCCGCAGGTCAGGTTTCGGTGATCTCGATCGTGTCGATCCGGTCGCCGGGCTGCCGGTCACGCTGCGGGTCGCGCTCCCGGATCGAGGTCAGCACGTCCAGGCCGGAGGTGACCTTGCCAAAGACGGTATGCCGGTCGTTCAGATGCGGCGTCGGCCCGAAGGTCAGGAAGAACTGCGAGCCGTTCGTGCCGGCGCCGGCATTCGCCATCGACAGGATGCCCGCCGAATCATGGCGTCGCGCGGGCGAGAACTCGTCGCCGAACTTGTAGCCGGGACCGCCGGTGCCGGTGCCGGTCGGATCGCCGCCCTGGGCCATGAAGCCGGGGATGACGCGATGGAACGTCGTTCCGTCATAGAAGCCCGCGCGGGCGAGGTTGATGAAATTCTCGACGGTCATGGGCGCATCCGAGGCGAAAAGGTCGACGACGATCTCGCCCTTCTCGGTCCTCAAATGTGCCTGGTAGTGCTTACTGGTGTCCAGGTCGCCTGTCGGCGGCGTCAATCGGTCTGTCATGGACCGATGGTACCCGCTGCACGGCAGGCTATCGCGCGGGGCGACGCGTGGCCGCATGTCGCACGCACTAGACTCGCCGACATGCCCGAACCTGACGATCGGCCCTACTCCCCGGGCCTGGAGGGCGTCGTCGCCGGCGAGACCGCCCTCTCCATGGTCGATGGCGCGAACGGGCGCCTGCTCTACCGCGGCTACGCCATCGGCGAGCTGGTCGAGCGCGGCAGCTTCGCGCAGGTCGCCGAGCTGCTGTGGAGCGGCGAGTGGCAGGCGGCGGCGCACCTGCCGGCCGCCGAGCTGCCGGCCGAGGTGATCGACGTCCTGCGGCGGCTGCCGCAGGGGACGTTGCCGATGGATGCATTGCGCACCGCCGCCTCGACCTGGGGCGCGGTCACCCGGCCGGCGTGGCCGCCGACCGTCGAACAGGCGCGCGCGTTGACCGCCTTCTCACCGTCCGCGCTGGCGGCCTTTGCCAGGCTGCGCGAGGGCAAGCAGCCGATCCAGCCGGACCCGGAGCTCGACCTGGCGGCGGGGTTCCTGTACCAGCTGCGCGGGGTGCGCCCCGATCCGGCCGCTGCGCGCGCGCTCGACGCCTATTTCGTGGTCGGCGCGGAGCATGGCTTCAACGCTTCGACCTTCACCGCCCGAGTGATCATCTCGACGCGCTCCGACATCGGCAGCGCCGTGACCGGGGCGATCGGCGCACTCAAGGGACCGATCCACGGCGGTGCGCCGACAGAGGTCGTCAACCAGCTGCACGAGATGGGCACGCCGGAGCAGGCCGAGCGCTGGATTCGCGACGCGGTCGGGCGCGGGGAGCGGATCATGGGTTTCGGGCACCGCGTGTATCGCGCCTACGACCCGCGCGCGGCAGCACTGCGCAGCGTTGCCGCGGGTCTGACCGACGTCGCGGACTGGCTGGACAAGGCCGTTCGCGTCGAGGACATCGCCCTGCGCGTCCTGGCCGAGCTGAAGCCGAACCGCGTCATCAAGACGAACGTCGAGTACTACGCCGCGGCGGTGCTGCAGGGGGTCGGGCTGCCGCCCGATCTCTTCCCGGCGACCTTCGCGCTGGCCCGCCACGTTGGGTGGACGGCCAACTGCCTGGAGCAGGCGGCCGCCAACCGTCTCATTCGGCCGGCAGTGCGTTACGTGGGGCCGGCCGAGCGACCGCTGCCGAGCTGAGCGAGCCGCCCCCTGAGGAGGCGCTGCTCGGCCGCGTTGTCGGTGAGTGCCAGCGCCCGGCGGGTGGCCGCAGCTGCCTCCCCGGGACGCCCTGCCCGTCGCAGCAGCTCCCCGCGGGTGGCGTGATAGAGGTGGTAGCCCGCCAGCGGCTCGCCCAGCGAGTCGAGCGTCGCGAGCGCGGCGGCAGGCCCGTCGACCTCGGCCAGCGCGACCGCCCGGTTCAGAGCGACGACAGGCGTCTGCTGCACGGCCAGCAGGCGGTCGTAGAGCGCCACGATCTGCGGCCAGTCGGTCTGCGCGTACGACTCGGCGGCGGCGTGGCAGGCCACGATCGCCGCCTGGAGCTGGTACGGCCCGGCGCGACCCATCCGCAACGCCCGTTCGAGCAACGAGGAAGCCTGCCCGATGACCTCGCGATCCCACGTCGAGCGGTCCTGGTCGGCCAACAGCACGAGCGAAGCGTCGGACGCGAAGCGGGATGCGGCGCGTGCCAGGTGCAGGCGCATCAGCGCCAGCAGGCCCATGGCTCCGGCTCGTCGGGCATCAATCGGACCAATAGGGAGGTGAGCCATTCCGCGTCCGCGGCCAGGTCGCGCCGCTCCGGCTCGGCGCCCGACGAGGCCAGGTATCCCTCGTTGAAGACGAGGTAGAGCACCGACAGCACCTGCTCGAGGCGCGGCGGCAGCTCCGCCGGCTCGGGGACGCGGTACGGGATGCCGGCGTCGCGGATCTTGCGCTTGGCGCGCACCAGGCGCTGGGCAATCGTTGCCTCGGGCAGCAGGAAGGCGCGTGCCACCGCCGGCGTCGACAGGCCGCCCACGGTCCGTAGCGTCAGCGCCACCTGCGCATCGCGCGACAGCGCCGGATGGCAGCAGGTGAAGATCAGCCGCAGGCGATCGTCGGTCTCCAGCGGGCCACCGGTGGCCATCGGTCCATCCATGGGTGAAGCCTCCGCGGCGAGCATGGCAAGCCGCTCTCGGTAGCGCGCATCACGTCGCAGCAGGTCGACCGCGCGCCGACGAATGGTCGTCGTCAGCCAGGCGGCCGGCTTGTCGGGAAGGCCCGCTCGCGGCCAGTCCTGGAGTGCCGCCAGCAGGGCGTCCTGGACGAGCTCCTCGGCGAGGTCCCAGTCGCGCAGGATGCGAACCGCCCCGGCGATGAGCCGGCCGCGCTCCTCGCGGACGACCTCGTCGAGCCGCCGATCGGCCTCCGCGCGCATCGGCACCTACATCGACGGCTGGTCGACGAGCGGCCGGATCTCGATCGTGTCGGGCGCGGGCCAGGTCGAGGCCAGGGCGATCGCGGCGTCCAGGTCGGCAACGTCGGCGATGGCGTAGCCGCCGATCTCCTCCTTGGCCTCCACGAACGGGCCGTCGGTCACGCTCGTCGAGCCGTTGCCGGCAATGCGCACCGTGGTCGCCGTGTCCGGCTGCTTGAGCTGGTGACCTTCGAGGATGCGGCCGGCCTCGGTGTGCCCGCTCCACCAGGTCATGATCTTGGCCTGGGCATCCAGTCGCTCGGCATCGCTCAGGTCGCCCCAGCCCTCTTCGCTGCTGGCGATCAGGAACATGTACTTCACTGGCGCACTCCTGCTGGGAGGCCGCTGAATCCGGCCTCAGATTGACGACGAACGGCGAAGGTCCGAATCGACAGCCGGCCCCGATTCTGCACCTATGGCTGGCATGAGCGATACCGATGCGAAGCCGGAGACCGACCGACCGCCGGTGATCGACCGCCACCAGCCGCCCGTGGACCCGAAGCGCACAGGCCCGCTGGGCAGCATCGAGGGTGCCGACCATGCGGCGCTCGGCCTCGACGCCGAGCCAGCCAGCGCTCCTCCCGGCGCGCAGGTCGATCCGAGCGAGGCCGCCGCGCTACCAGGGCCGGCATTCGGCGACGCGCCGAACACCGCGCGCAAACCGTGGGAGACGAGCCTGGCGACGAAGAGCGACGACGCTGGAATCGGTGCCGAGCCCGATCCCGAGGGCGAGATCTAGCCCGAACACCCGGTCCGCCAGCGCCTCACCGCGCCAGGCGGCACAATGCCCGGATGCCGCCTTCCAGCCCGCCCTCGACGCTGAAGGTTGCCACCGCGCTGCTCATCGTCTACGTCGTGTGGGGGTCGACCTATCTCGCCATCGCGCTGATGATCGAGACGCTGCCGCCGCTCCTGGCGGCAGGCGCCCGCTACGTCGCCGCCGGTCTCCTGATGGTGGCGTTCCTGTGGATTCGCGCGCGCCTCGGCGGGACGCCACTCGAGAAGGCCGGTGCCGCGCAATGGCGTGCCGCCTCGATCGTGGGGATCCTGCTGCTGCTCGGCGGCAACGGTTTCGTGGTGCTCTCGGAGCTCCGAATCCCGTCCGGTGTCGCTGCCGTGCTGGTGGCCACCGTGCCGATCTGGCTGGCCGTCTTCGACGCGGTCGTCACCCGCCGACGGCCGTCCGCGCTGGCTATCGGCGGCATCCTGGCGGGGTTCCTGGGCGTCGCCATCCTGCTGGCGCCGGTGTCGGGGGTCGACAGCATCGATCCGCTGGGGGTCGTGCTGGTGCTCATCGCCGCGATCTCGTGGGCGCTCGGATCGGTGTACTCGCGCACGGCACCGATGCCCCGCTCGGCGCTGCTGGGCACCGGCCTCGAGATGCTGGCCGGCGGGGTGGCACTGTTCGTGGCCGGTGGGCTGCTCGGAGAGGCCGGCGAGGTGCATCCGGCCGCGTTCTCCAGCACGTCGCTGCTGGCGCTCGGCTACCTCATCGTCTTCGGCTCGCTGATCGCCTTCACCGCCTACGTCTGGCTGCTGGGCAACGTGCCCGTCTCGACGGTGGGCACCTACGCCTACGTCAATCCCGTGGTCGCGGTGGCGCTCGGCGCCATGATCCTCTCCGAACCGATCACCCCGCGAACGCTCGTCGCGGCGGCGGTGATCATCGCCGCAGTGGTCGCCATGGTCAGCGGCCGCCCGCGCCGCGCCGAGGAGGCCGGGCCGGTGCCGGAGGCGGCATCGGTCGAAGGCTGAGCGCCTAGTAGTCGAGCTCCGAGTTCTCGAAGACGCGCTGCAGCACGTAGTGGCCGTCGGTCCCCGGATCGACCAGGTTGGCCTGCGCCTGGAGCAGCATGATGTACGGGTGCATCCGCACCTGGGCCAGGGTGGTGCCGCGGAAGCTGAGCTCCACGATGACGCCCTCCTGGGTCTGCTGGCTCCAGTCCTGGCCGAACAGGAAATTGCCGTGGCTGGCCATCGTGAAGTGCAGCTCGCCCGAGTCCCCGCGCGCGATGGCCATCGGCCCGGCCCAGTGCGAGCCGGCGCCCAGGATGTGGTCACAGCCGGCGTTGAACAGGAACGTGCGCTGCTGGAGTTCGAGCGCGCTGAAGTTGCCGAAATACTCGCCCGGGCCCCACCACTGCGGCATGCAGAACACGACGTCGGCGCCACCGTCACGCGCGCGCTTGACGGCCTCGGTCGCGTTCGCCGCGGTCAGCGGTGCGACACCCGCCTGACCCGGGCCGGCGGAGACCACGCCGGGGACGTCGTTGAAGCCGACGAAGGCGAAACTCATGCCGTTGACATCCACGAATGCCGGCGCGAGCGCGTCGTCCAGGGATGCCCCGGCGCCGACATGCTTGATCCCGTTGGCGTCGAACCTGTCGACCGTCGACAGCAGCCCGGCGATGCCCCGGTCGGTCAGGTGGTTGGCGGCCAGCGTCGCGACGTCCACGCCCAGGATCTCGTGCAGCGCGGTCACTGCGGCCGGATCGATGCTGAACACGACGCCGTCGTTGACCCGCCAGTTGTCGACGACGGGGCATTCGAAGTCGTCCACGGTGATGTCCGCGCCGCTCACCAGCTCGGCGACGGCGCCCTCGTTGCCGGTCGGCACGGCATCGACGATGTTGTAGCCGTTGCCGACCACGCCCGGCGGCACCGGGTTGGGATACACGCGCCGGTACTTCGCCGTGCCGCCGCCCATCACCCAGCCCCAGCCCTTGCCCTTGGTGATCGCCTGGAAGGCAACGCCGCGGTCCGGGCACGAGTCACCGAGCGAGATGAGGCTGCGGATGTCATTCGCATCGTAGGCGGTCCATTCCTTCGGCAGGCCGATGCCCCTGACCTGCACCGGGTACGGCTTTTCGCGCGCGGCCGGCTCGCCGAACAGGTCGGCGCCGTCGACCGGCAGCACCTTGGTCTTCGGCTCGACCAGGCCCGGCGGCAGGAGGGCGATGGTCCGTGGCTCGGCCTCGATCCGCGCGACGATTTCGTCGGCCTGCAGGCAGTCGCCGCCGCCCACGATCTTCTGGCCGAGGTACTCGGTGATGCCGCACGGCACCAGCAGTGTGCCGTCGGCCGCGAGCCGGGCAACCTCGTCGAGGCTGATCTCCGCCTTCAGGTTGGTGAAGCCGGTGACCACCGCGGCCGGGAAGCTGACGACTGGGGTCGGGCTCGGCGATGAGCTGACGGTCGGCGTGGGGCTCGCCGTTGCCGCGGGCGAGCCGCTCGGGCTGCCCGATGGGGTTGGTTGCGCGCTGCAGGCGCCGAGGACGAGCGCGCAGGCCAGGACGCCCGCCAGGGGCCATCGGTCGACAGTCATGCGCGCCCGATGGTAGCCGATGGCCGTCGGTTGCCGGTCTCCGTGCGCTGACGACGCAGCGTCGGCGAGCTCTGGCCGGTCGGTGCTCTGACGCACCACGAGTTGCTGCGGATCGCTCGCACGAGCGTGGAATGGCCAGAAGAAAGTACTGGACGTCACCTGATGCGGGCCGTACGATCCGCCGCGAACATAGAGGGCGGGGGACGAGGGGTCCTCGCTCCGGGCCAGCCGGCCCGACCCGCGGGCAGTGCCCACTGTCGGCGGGAGCTCCTCCGAGCAGGTGCCCCGGCATGTCGGATGGTCGAGTCATTCGGGCCAGCCAACGAGGCCTCGTCTTCCTCGTGGTGCTCTCCCTGCTCCTGTCGGTGGCTGCGGGTGCTCCGGGTCCCTCGGCTGCGGCCACGAATGCTGCCCTCCAGTTCAACGGCACGAGTCAGTACGTCACGTTCGGCGCCGCGCCATCGCTCGGCCTGGCCACGTTCACGCTCGAAGCGTGGATCAAGCGCACCGGCACCGGCGTTTCCACTACGACGTCGGCAGCCGGCGGTGGTGGCCTGTTTAACGTCGTCCCGATTGTCAGCAAGGGCCGCGGCGAGGGCGATGGTTCGAACATCGACATGAACTACTTCCTTGGCATCGACACGGTCAGCAACAAGCTGGCGGCCGACTTCGAGGAGGGCGTCGGTGGGCCAGGTCCACTCGGCCAGAACCACTCGCTGATCGGCAACACGGCGGTCACGAGCAACGTGTGGCACCACGTCGCTGCCACCTACAACGGAACGTGGACGATCTACCTCGACGGCAGCCCGGATGGCTCGCTCGTCGTCAACCAGCCCGTCCGCTCGGACAGCATCCAGCATGCTGGCATCGGTACCGCGATGACTTCCACCGGTGTCGCAGCCGGCTTCTTCCAGGGTGTCATCGACGAGGTCCGCATCTGGAACGTCGCCCGCGACGCGAGCCAGATCGCGGGTGCTCGAGACCAAGAGCTTACGTCCGGGACCGGCCTCGTCGGACGCTGGGGCCTGAACGACGGCACCGGCAGCGCAGTGAGCAACTCGATCAGCGGTGGTGTCGCGGGCGTGGCGACGAACGGGCCGTTGTGGACGTCCGGGTTCAAGCCCACCGATACGAGTGCCGTCCTGCTGGATGGAACGAACGACTACGTCACGTTTGGTCCCGCTCCATCCTTGGGTGTCACGACGTTCACGCTGGAGACATGGTTCAGGCGTGATGGACCCGGGGTGGGTGTGACCACGGGCACTGGCGGAATCACCAGTGCGATTCCGCTGATCACCAAGGCCGCCCCCGAGGGTGAGACGCCGAACGCGATCAACGCCAACTACTTCCTCGGCATCGATGCCTCGACCGCGCAGCTGGTGGCCGATTTCGAGGAGCCGACCGGTCCGAATCATCCGATCACCGGGACTGCCGTCGTCACGAGCAACGTGTGGCATCACGCCGCGGTCACCTACGACGCCACGACCGGCACCTGGAATCTCTACCTCGATGGAACGCTCGACAAGACACTCGCCCTGGGAAGCGCCTTCCAGCCGCAGTCGGCAAGCACCCAGCATGCGGCGCTCGGAACGAGCCTCACGAGCGCCGGCGCGGCTGCGGGCTTCTTCAAGGGCGCCATCGACGAAGCTCGGATCTGGAACGTCGTGCGCTCAGCAGGCCAGATTGCTGCCGCGAAGAACCAGGAGCTGACAAGCTGGAACAGGCCTCATCGCTCGCTGGGGTCTGAACGACGGCATCGGGACGACCGCCGCGAACTCGATGAGTGCGGTGAACGGCGACGCTCACGAACGGCCCGACGTGGACCACGCAGTTCGCCCCGCCCAGCCTTCCCCCGAATGCGCCGACTGTCAACGCACCGGCGAACGGCGCCACCGGAGAGAGCACGTCGCCGACGCTGGATGTCAACGTCTCCGACCCGGATGCCGGCTCCCTGACTGTCACGTTCTTCGGCCGCCCCTACGCCAGCGGCAATTACGCCCAGATCGCTCAGAACACCGGCGTCGTGTCGGGGACGAATACGACCACGGCATGGAACAACATCGGCGCGGGCCAGAAGTTCCAGTGGTACGTCACGGTCGCGGATGCCGGTACGACAACGACCGGGCCCACATGGACATTTGATACCGCGGCGGGCGCCGATCCGGTGTTCGTGGGAGCTGGCGACATCGCGGATTGCGCACGTACCCAGGACGAGGCAACGGGCGCCGTTCTGGGTGGCATCCAGGGCAACGTGTTCACCGCCGGTGACAACGTCTACCCGGACGGGCACGCGGTGAACTACACGAACTGCTACGAACCGTCGTGGGGCGGCGCCACCAAGGCCCGCACGCGCCCGGTGCCCGGCAATCACGACTGGGGCTCGGGGACCGGACTCAACAGCCTGACCGACTACTTCGCCTACTACGGCGCCGCTGCAAACCAGGGTGGGACCAGCTGGTACAGCTACGACATCAACACCAGCCTGGCACGTCGTCGTGCTCGACACCGAATGCGCCGAATTCGCCGGCGGGCTGCGCCGCAGGAGGCGCGCAGGACATCTGGCTGCGCTCGGACCTCGCGGCGAATGCCTCGAAGAACGTCATCGCGGTCTGGCACAAGCCGCGCTACAGCTCGGCCGTTACCACGGATGACGAGCTCGAGCCGCTCTTCGAGGACCTCTACAAGTCCGGCGTCGACATCCTGCTCCAGGGCCATGACCACGTCTACGAGCGGTTCGACCCCATCACTTTCGGCGCCACCTTGAGCGATCCTCCGGTTGTCGACCCGACGTACGGCATCCGGCAGTTCACGGTCGGCACGGGCGGGGCCAGCCTGCAGGCTTCGGCACCCCGCTGGCGGGCAGCGTGATCCGCAACAGCACGACGTTTGGCGTGCTGAAATTCACGCTCCACGCGACGACCTACGACTGGAAGTTCCTGCCGATGGACGGCCAGACGTTCACGGACTCCGGCACGGCATCGGTCCATCCGGCGCCGCCCCAGTCGCACGCCCCGGTCGCCACTGACGACAGCTACACGACGCCGGTCGATGCGGCGCTGAACATCAGTGCGCCCGGCGTGCTCGCCAACGACACCGATGCAGACTCGGATCCGCTGACCGCGGCCCTCGTGACGGATGTCAGCCACGGGACGCTCACGCTCAACGCAAACGGCTCGTTCAACTACACGCCGGCCAGTGGCTACAGCGGGGCCGACAGCTTCACCTACAAGGCGAACGATGGCGCCGCTCGACTCGAACGTCGTCAACGGTGTCGATCGGCGTCGGGAACAGCTGGCCTCCAGCTCACCACGGGCTCCTATGTCACCTTCGGCGACCCATCGAAGCTCGACCTCCGAGCTTCACGATCGAGACCTGGTTCAAGCGCACCGGGCCCGGCACGGCGAACACGACCGGCACCGGCGGCATTACCAACCTCGTGCCGCTGCTGACGCACGGGGCGCCCAGGCTGAGAGGACTCCGAACGTGGACGCGAACTGGATCCTCGGGATCAACACCGACAGCAACGTCATCGCGGCCGATTTCGAGGCCAAGGACGACCCAGCGCCGACCGGCGTCAACGTTCCGATCAGCGGCACCACAACATCACCGACAACGTTTGGCACCACGCGGCGGCGACGTTCGACGCCACCGACCACATGGTCGGTCTACCTGGACGGCCATCTCGAGGCCAGCACCACGGCCAACCTCCATCCGCGCGACGACTCGACCCAGCATGCCGCCCTGGGCACGATGATCGAGTCCGACGGGGTGACGACGCACGGCCGCTTCGACGGTGTGATCGACGAGGCACGCGTCTGGGATCACGCTCGCACCGCCGGGGAGATCCTCGCCGACAAGAACAATGAGCTGACCTCCGGCGACGGGCTTCTCGCGCGCTGGGGCCTGAACGAGGGAACTGGCAGCAACGTCGGCGACTCGATGTCGTCCCCCGGCCACCGGCACGATCACGGGCACTGGCTACAGTTGGGTCGCCGGCTTCGTGCCGCCTGCCCCGACCTGCCGCCTGATCCGCCGGCCAATCTCGTCGCATCGGCCAGCCGCGCCGGGATCGCGCTGAGCTGGGATGCCAACAGCGAGTCCGACCTGGCCGGCTACAACGTCTATCGGTCCACCTCGCCGGGCGTCACCATCGGTACCCCGATCAACGTCTGCGCTCGTGACCGGCACGTCGTACCTCGACAGCGACGTGACCGATGGCGTGACCTACTACTACGTCGTCACCGCAGTTGACAGCGGGCAGCAACGAGTCGACGGCGTCGAACGAGGATTCCGATACCGGCATCGGCTCCGGGCTGAAGCTCGGGTCGGGCGGTGCGTACGTCAGCTTCGGCGATCCCGCCAAGCTCGACCTCGCGCAGTTCACGATCGAGACGTGGTTCAAGCGCACCGGAGCGGGCGTGGCGAGCACGACCGGGACCGGCGGTACGAAGCCGGGCATCAACATGATTCCGCTGCTGACCCACGGGGCAGCCGAGGCCGAAGGCTCGAACGTCGACGCGAACTGGATCCTGGGCATCCGCCCCGATGGGCCGACGACCGAACGTGCTTGCGGCCGACTTCGAGGACACCGTCGATCGGCGGCAACCACCCGATCTCCGGCACGACGGTCATCACCAACAACGTCTGGCATCACGCGGCCGCCACGTTCAACGGGACGATCTGGAGCCTCTATCTCGACGGCAACCTCGAGGCGAGCATCACGCCGGGTGCGCTCCCGCGCTCGGATTCGACCCAGGGCGTCGGCCTCGGCGCGATGATCCCGTCCGGCGGCACGCCAACGGCTCGGCCGCTTCGATGGCGTGCTCGACGAGGCGCGCGTCTGGAACGTCGCCCATGACGCCTCCCAGATCGTCGCCAACATGGGACTCGAGATCAGCTCCGGCGCCACGCTCAAGGCGCGCTGGGGGATGAACGAAGCGGGCGGCGGGACGGTTGGCGACTCCATGCGCCCCGGCGGCGGACGGGACCATCACGGGCACCGGCACATCGTGGGTGGCGGGCGCGCCGGTGACCCCGGGCGCCGGAAACCAGCAGCCGAACGCCCCGGCGCTCAACGCACCGACGAACGGGGCGACCGGGATCGGCTCTGTCGCCGACGCTCGACGTCAGCGTCTCCGATCCAGACCTCGACCCAATGACCGTCACGTTCTGGGGCCGGCCCGCTGGCGAGCGGTCAATTCACGCAGATCGGCCAGAGCACCGGCGTTGCCTCCGGCTCGAACGCGACTGCCACCTGGGCGGCCTCGGCGCCGGGCAGACCTATGAGTGGTATGCGACGGCCGACGACGGCACCTCGACGCGCACCGGCCCGACCTGGACGTTCCACACCGTCGCCAGCACCGACCCGGTGTTCGTGGGTGCGGGTGACATCGCCTCCTGCGCCATCACCGACGACACGGCCACCGGCAACATCATCGCCGGCATCGACGGCGCCGTCTGGACGACGGGCGACAACGTGTACGACAACGGCCTGGCGAGCGAGTTCACGAACTGCTATGCCACCACGCCGTGGGGCAGCCCCGGTGTCAAGAGCCGCACCCGCCCGGTCACCGGCAACCACGACTGGGGCGTCGGCAACACCAACAGCCTCGCCGGCTACAACGGCTACTTCGGAGCCGCTGCGACCGACGCCAACGGCAAGAGCTACTACTCCTACGACATTCCCGGCAGCAACTGGCACATCGTCAACCTCGATACCGAGTGCGCCCTGGTGGGCGGCTGCAATGCGGGCTCAGCACAGGAGCTGTGGCTCGCCAACGACCTGGCGGCCAACGCCAGCAAGAACGTCATCGCCGAGTGGCACCGCCCGCGCTGGAGCTCCGGCACCACGACGACGACTGCCCTTCAGCCGCTGTGGGACGACCTCTATGCCGCGGGCGTCGACCTGCTGCTCGACGGACACGACCACATCTACGAGCGCACCGCACCCATGAAGGCGGGTGCCACGCTGTCCTCGCCGCCAGTCTCGGATCCCACGTATGGCATCCGCCAGTTCACGGTGGGGACCGGCGGCGAAGGCCATCACGGCCTCACGACGCCGCTGCCGACGAGCCAGGTGACCAACGACACGACGTTCGGGATCCTGAAGCTCACCCTGCACGCGACGACCTACGACTGGGTCTTCCTGCCGGTCGCAGGCGGCACGTTCGCCGATGCCGGCACCGGATCGGTCCATGCCGCGCCGCCCGGCAACCACGCGCCTGACCTGCCGACGGTCAACGCGCCAACGAACGGGGCGAGCGGCGTCGCACTGTCACCGACCCTGAGCGTCGGGGTGTCGGATACCGATGGTGACGCCCTGACGGTCACGTTCTTCGGGCGGCCGTTCGCCAGCGGCAACTTCGTTCAGATCGGTACTCCGAACACCGGCGTGCCGTCCGGCACCAACACGACCAAGGCGTGGGCGAGCCTCGGGGCGGGCCAGTCATACGAGTGGTACGCGACCGTCAGTGATGGCGTCACCACCCGGACCGGCCCGACCTGGACCTTCCACACCGTTCCGAGTGCGGATCCGGTCTTCGTCGGGGTCGGTGACATCGCATCGTGCGCCGTTACCGAGGACACCGCCAGCGGCAACGTCATCGCCGGGATCGACGGCGCTGTGTGGACGACCGGCGACAACGTCTACGACAACGGCACCGCCGCGGAGTTCACGAACTGCTACGCCACCACGCCGTGGGGCACAGCCGCCGTCAAGAACCGCACGCGCCCGCTGCCGGGCAACCACGACTGGGGCCTGGGCGTCACGAACAGCCTGGCCGGCTACAACGGCTACTACGGCGCGGCCGCGACCGATGGCAACGGGAAGAGCTACTACAGCTACGACATCCCGAGCAGCAACTGGCACATCGTCAACCTCGACAGCGAGTGCGCCCTGGTGGGCGGCTGCAATGCCGGCTCGCCCCAGGAGCTGTGGCTCAAGGCCGATCTCGCGGCCCACAGCTCGATGAACGTCATCGCCGCCTGGCACCGCCCGCGGTGGAGCTCGGGTACCACAACCACGACCGCGCTGCAGCCGCTGTGGGACGACCTGTACGCTGCCGGCGTCGATCTCCTTCTCGACGGCCACGATCACATCTACGAACGCACGATGCCGCAGCGCGCGGGCGACACGCTCGCCTCACCGCCGGTGTCGGATCCGACGTACGGCATTACCCAGTTCACCGTCGGCACGGGCGGCGAGGGCCATCACGGCCTGACCACGCCGCTGCCGACGAGCCAGGTGCGCAACGACACGACGTTCGGCATCATGAAGCTCACCCTCCACGCGTCGACCTACGACTGGGTCTTCCTGCCGATCGCCGGCAGCACGTTCACCGACTCCGGCACGCGATCCGTGCACGGGGCGCCGCCCGCCTCGACGGGGATCGTCCTGCGCGCCGCCGCGAGCGCCGGCAACGCCGCGACCAACAGCCTGGTCCTGCCGCGGCCAACCGGCACACTCACCGGCGACGTCCTGGTGGCATCGGTCGCCGTGCGCGGCACGCCGACGATCACCACTCCCGTCGGCTGGAGCCTCGTGCGCAGTGACGTCCGCGGCACGACCTTCACGCAGGCCGTCTATATCCATGTCGCCGGTGGCGCCGAGCCTGCCAGCTACACCTTCTCCTTCTCGGCCAATGCCACCGCCGTCGGCAGCGTGGCCTCGTATATCGGCGTCGACACCGTGAACCCGATCGCGGCGCACTCGGGCCAGTCAAATGCGAGCTCCACGTCGCTCACGGCCCCATCCGCCACCACGTCGGTAGCCAGCAGGCTCCTCGGCTTCTTCGGCGTGACCGGCGCCAACAGCGTGACGCCGCCCGCCGGCATGACCGAACGAACCGAGGCCACGACGGCCACCGGAGTCGCCAGCAAGCTCACGATCGAGCTGGCCGATCAGAACAACCCCGGCATCGGCGCCACCGGCACGCGGATCGCCACGGCCTCCGCCGCGGGCACGAGCATCGGCCAGCTGGTCGCCCTTCGCCCGAGCAGCGCCGGACCACCGCCGAACACGGTGCCCACGGCCGATGCGGCGAGCGGCACGACCCCGCAGGATACCGCCCTCAGCGTCGGCCTTGCCGGCCACGATCCCGAGACCTGCGAGCTCGCCTTCAGCATCGTGGCGGGCCCGAGCCACGGGGCGCTGGGCGCGATCGGTGCGCTGGGATGCACGGCCGGTTCGCCGAACAGCGACGGCGCGACCGTCCTCTACACCCCGACCGCCGGCTACCACGGCCCCGACTCGTTCACGTACCGCGTCTCCGATGGCACCGACTTCTCGGCTGCGGCGACGGTCAGCATCACGGTCAGCACGGTCGCCAACAACGTCCCGAGCGCCGATGCGGTGAGCCTCGCCACAGCCCGGGACACCGCGAGCAGCGTGACCCTCACCGGCCATGACCTCGAGACCTGCGAGCTGACGTTCAGCATCGTCGGCGCACCGAGCCATGGCGCGCTGGGCGCGATCGGGGCCGTGGCATGTGCCGCCGGCAGCCCGAACAGCGATACCGCCAGCGTGCTCTACACGCCAAACGCCGGCTACACCGGCCCCGACGCGTTCACCTATCGCGTCTCCGATGGCACGGACTTCTCGGCCGCGGCCACCGTCAGCGTGACCGTCAGCGCGCCCGGCACCGGGATCACCTTCCGCGGCGTGGCCAGCGGCACGAATGCCAGCACCACCAGCCTGCTCGTGTCACGGCCGGCCGCCACGCTGGCCGGTGACGTGCTGCTGGCCGCCGTGACCGTGCGCGGCACGCCGACCATCAGCGCCCCCGCCGGCTGGAGCCTGGTGCGCAGCGACGCGCGGGCCACGACCTTCACGCAGGCGGTCTTCGTGCACCTCGCCGGCGGCGCCGAGCCGGCGAGCTACACCTGGAGCTTCTCGCTGGCCGCCACGGCGGTGGGCACCATCGCCGCCTACAGCGGCGTCGACACCGCCAACCCGGTGGTGGCCCATGCCGGGCAGGCCAACAACAGCGCGACCGCCATGACCGCCCCGTCACTGACCCTGGCGCTGCCCAACACCTGGCTGGTCGGCTTCTACGGCATCGTCGGCAAGATCACCATCAGCCCGCCGGCGGGCATGACCGAGCGCGTCGAGATCGTGTCGCCCACCGGGGTCAGCAGCAAGCTGACCGCCACCCTCGACGACCAGTCCAACCCGGCCAGCGGGGCGACCGGCACGCGGGTCGCCACGGCCGCCAGCGCGGCCCACAACATCGGACAGCTCATCGCCCTGCGACCCGGAGCTGGCGGCCCACCGCCACCCAACAACCCGCCGCTGGCCACCGCCGACAGCTATGCCACCAGCCAGGACACGCCGTTGGTGCAGGGGGCGCCCGGCGTGCTGGGCAATGACACCGATCCGGACGGTGACAGCCTCAGCGCGATCCTGACCTCCACCGTCAGCCATGGCAGCCTGACCCTCAACGTGAACGGCAGTTTCAGCTACACGCCGAACGCCGGCTACACCGGGCCCGACGCGTTCAGCTACCACGCCAACGACGGCAGCGCCGACTCCTCGTCGGTGACGGTCAGCCTCACCGTCAACCCCACCGGCTCGGGCGGGATCACCTTCCGCGGCGTGGCCAGCGGCACGAATGCCAGCACCACCAGCCTGCTCGTGTCACGGCCGGCCGCCACGCTGGCCGGTGACGTGCTGCTGGCCGCCGTGACCGTGCGCGGCACGCCGACCATCAGCGCCCCCGCCGGCTGGAGCCTGGTGCGCAGCGACGCGCGGGCCACGACCTTCACGCAGGCGGTCTTCGTGCACCTCGCCGGCGGCGCCGAGCCGGCGAGCTACACCTGGAGCTTCTCGCTGGCCGCCACGGCGGTGGGCACCATCGCCGCCTACAGCGGCGTCGACACCGCCAACCCGGTGGTGGCCCATGCCGGGCAGGCCAACAACAGCGCGACCGCCATGACCGCCCCGTCACTGACCCTGGCGCTGCCCAACACCTGGCTGGTCGGCTTCTACGGCATCGTCGGCAAGATCACCATCAGCCCGCCGGCGGGCATGACCGAGCGCGTCGAGATCGTGTCGCCCACCGGGGTCAGCAGCAAGCTGACCGCCACCCTCGACGACCAGTCCAACCCGGCCAGCGGGGCGACCGGCACGCGGGTCGCCACGGCCGCCAGCGCGGCCCACAACATCGGACAGCTCATCGCCCTGCGACCCGGAGCCGGCGGCCCACCGCCACCCAACAACCCGCCGCTGGCCACCGCCGACAGCTATGCCACCAGCCAGGACACGCCGTTGGTGCAGGGGGCGCCCGGCGTGCTGGGCAATGACACCGATCCGGACGGTGACAGCCTCAGCGCGATCCTGACCTCCACCGTCAGCCATGGCAGCCTGACCCTCAACGTGAACGGCAGCTTCAGCTACACGCCGAACGCCGGCTACACCGGGCCCGACGCGTTCAGCTACCACGCCAACGACGGCAGCGCCGACTCCTCGTCGGTGACGGTCAGCCTCACCGTCAACCCCACCGGCTCGGGCGGGATCACCTTCCGCGGCGTGGCCAGCGGCACGAATGCCAGCACCACCAGCCTGCTCGTGTCACGGCCGGCCGCCACGCTGGCCGGTGACGTGCTGCTGGCCGCCGTGACCGTGCGCGGCACGCCGACCATCAGCGCCCCCGCCGGCTGGAGCCTGGTGCGCAGCGACGCGCGGGCCACGACCTTCACGCAGGCGGTCTTCGTGCACCTCGCCGGCGGCGCCGAGCCGGCGAGCTACACCTGGAGCTTCTCGCTGGCCGCCACGGCGGTGGGCACCATCGCCGCCTACAGCGGCGTCGACACCGCCAACCCGGTGGTGGCCCATGCCGGGCAGGCCAACAACAGCGCGACCGCCATGACCGCCCCGTCACTGACCCTGGCGCTGCCCAACACCTGGCTGGTCGGCTTCTACGGCATCGTCGGCAAGATCACCATCAGCCCGCCGGCGGGCATGACCGAGCGCGTCGAGATCGTGTCGCCCACCGGGGTCAGCAGCAAGCTGACCGCCACCCTCGACGACCAGTCCAACCCGGCCAGCGGGGCGACCGGCACGCGGGTCGCCACGGCCGCCAGCGCGGCCCACAACATCGGACAGCTCATCGCCCTGCGACCCGCACCCTAGCTCCGGGCGGGCTATCATCGTTGGCCCATGACACGCGAACGCGCCGACGAAGCGATCAGCTTCGGATCGGGAACCTCCGACGACCACCACGACGGCATCCGCTGGGTCGACTACGCGAACATCACCTGGAACCCGGTCTTCTGCAAGCGATGTGACATCTGCATCGAGATCTGCCCCAAGGACACCCTGGTCCTGCGGAACGATGCGATCCTCGAAGAGGACAACTGCATCCTCTGCGGACTGTGCGAGCGCTACTGCCCGGACCTGGCCATCGAGATGATCCCCTCGGCGGTCGCGGCGCATGCCAATCGCGCGAAGGAACCCGCCGGGACGGATGCCTGACCGAGACCGATGCGCAAGCTGACCCAGGGCAACGAGGCGGTCTTCCGCGGTGCGCTCGCCGCGGGGGCGAGCTACTACGCCGGCTACCCGATCAGCCCGTCGACCGAGATCCTGAACGTCGCCTCCGGCTACACCGCCGAGCACCCTGAGTTCCGTTTCCTGCAGGCGGAGGACGAGATCGCGTCGGTGAACGCCATCATCGGGGCCTCGCTGGCCGGTGCGAAGTCCTTCACCGCGACCTCCGGTCCCGGCTTCAGCCTGATGCAGGAGGCGGTTGGCTATGCCCAGAAGGTCGGCGTACCGTGCGTCTTGGTCGACGTGCAGCGGGTGGGCCCCGCGACCGGCATGCCGACCATGCCCGGCCAGGGCGACATCATGCAGGCCCGCTACGGCTCGACCGGCGATTACACGCCCATCGCGTTCTATCCGAATGGCGTGGAGGAAGCCTTCCGCGTGACGGTCGACGCGTTCAATGCCGCCGAGGAGTCGCGCTCGCCGGTTGTCGTCTTTTCGGACACCTTCGTGGCCCACCTCAACGAGGTGGTTGATCTCGACGAGATCGCCGCGTCGGTGAGCGTCGTGCCGCGCGAGACCGCAGCCCTCGGGAAGCACGACAAGGGCAAGCCGCGCTTCTTCGCCGGGGTGCTCATGTACGAGTCGGGCCCGAACGCCGGTGAGCCCGCGACCGCCGATGCCGACGAATACATGCGCCAGTACTACGACGCCAAACATCGGCACCACGAAGTCGCCGCACGCTACGCGCACTACGAGCACGCCTGGAACGTCGACGCGCCGGTGCTCGTGATCTGCTACGGGATCGTCTCGCGCGTCGCCTCGCCCCTTGCCCCCGACCACGCGCTCTTCCGGCCGATTCGCATCCATCCGATCCTCGGCGACGAGCTGCGCGCCATTGCCGATCGGTACGAACAGATCGTGTGCATCGAGGCCAACGATGGCCAGTACGCCGACATGGTCGAGCTCGCCATCCGGCGCGAGGTCAAGCGCGTTCCCCTGCTCGGCGGTCGCATCTCGCTCGAGGCAGTCCGCGACGGCCTCGAGCGCGTCCTTGCGGGCGGTCCCTCGGAGCCGCCCGTACCGGAGCAGCCGGCCGAACGCGTCGCCTCCTCGCCGCTGGGGATCGGCTGATGCCCGAAGCTCCAATGGCCGAGCTCGGCTACAAGCGCCGCATCAAGACCAACCTGCTGCCGACCATCTGGTGTCCGGGCTGCGGCATCGGCACGATCATGATGCAGCTGGCCATGGTGCTCGACGAGATGGGCCTCGACGAGACGAACACGATCATCGTCACCGGTATCGGCTGTACCGGCAGGATGGGCTCCTACCTCAACTACGAGAGCGTCTACACGCTGCACGGTCGCACGCTGCCCATCGCCGAGGCGATCAAGACGGTGCGTCCCGAGATGCACGTCATCGTCGTCGCTGGTGATGGCGACACGGCCAGCATCGGCGGCAATCATCTCCTGCACTCCATCCGACGCGATGCGCGTGTCACCGTGCTGTGCAACAACAATGAGATCTACGGCCTGACCGGCGGCCAGACCGGGCCGACCACCCCGACCGGCACGAAGACCCTGTCGAGTCCTGCGGGGAATCCGAACACGCCGGTGAACCTGCAGGCGATCGTCCGTTCCAGCCCGCATGCGCTCTACGCCAAGACGACGGTCTATCACCAGCTCCACATGCGCAACGCCATCCGCGACGCGATCGAGCACGACGGCTTCAGCCTGGTCGACATCACCAGCCAGTGCATTGAGAACAACGGCCGGCGCATCGGCTTCGCCAGCGCCAACGAGATGCTCAACTTCTATCGGAAGACCTATAAGCGCGCCCCGAAGGATGCCGATCACCTCGAGCCGTTCCAGCTCGGGGTGCTGTACCCGTTGAAGACCGATGCCAACCGGGCCTCGGCCAACGGCAACGGACACGCGCCCGCGGAGCTGCCCCCGCAGCCGGCCGGGCCGCTCACCTCTGCCACCGAGACACCAGGCCAGGCCGGCGCGACGGCAACGGATGACGACCGCGCCGCGCGCCGCGCCGAATCGCAGCGCAAGGCGGCACTCATGGCGCAGCTGCCATCAGAGCTGAAGCTGCGGGTCGCCAAGCGCGAGATGACCCTCGAGGAGGCGTTGCGCGCGGCCGGCGTCGATCCGGAGGCACCGGTCTAGGTATGGCCACCTCGATTGCATTCGACGGGGTCGGCGGTCAGGGGGTGCGCGTCATCGCGGGGGTGATGGGTGCGCTGCTGGCGCGGATGGGCAAGCAGGTCACCGTGCTGTTCGACTACGACTCCTCCGTCCGCGGCTCGATGTCGGACGCGTTCCTCATCTTTGACGACGTCCCGATCGCCAACCCGGTCATCGAGGAGGCGGACATTCTGCTCAAGCTGGCCGACAAGGGCCACCTCCGCATCCGGGGTCGCAAGGTCGTCACCGACCTGGGGCTCGGCGGCGAGGGGCGGGAGCAGATCCCGTTCGCCTCGCTCGGCTCGCAGCACTTCGGCAAGGAGCTGTTCGGCAACATGATCGCGCTCGGCCGGCTGCTGCGGCTGGCGACGATCGAGTTCGACGAGGCCGCCATCCGCGATTCTCTGCCGGCGCGCTTCAAGGACGAGAATGTGGCCGCCATTCGCTTTGGCTACGACCTGACCGATGACGAGATCGCGCGTCTGGCCGCGGCCGCGCCGCCGAGCCGCTTCGAGATGAACGACGCCGCGCTTCGGCCGTCGGATGAGCGCACGGTTGTCGCTGGTCGTGGGGTCACTGCGGGGGAGCTCGACGCCTGAAGGGGCGTCAGCCGTTGACGAACCCGGTCGTGTTCACGGCCTCGAAGTCCGCCCCGCTGAGCGCTTTCAGCTGATTCAGCTCGTCGTCGTTCCAACGGCTGTCCGACGCACCGCTGAAGAACCACGAAGACCCATTGTCGGCCAGGATCATGCCGTAGCGCTGCATGGCCACCAGGATCACCCGCATGCGCGGGCTGAACTTGCTCATGTCGAAGCCGGCCTTCAGCCGGACCCGCAGGCCCATGGGTGGCAAGGCAGCTGACCCACCGGCGCCGGCATCGTGACGCGCCGGGTAGATGTGCGCGCTGCGCGTCACCGGCGCGGTAAAGCGGATCGCGTGATTGATGGCGCCGGCTGCGAGCTCGTCGTAGCGCACCAAACCGGGAAGGATCGGCAGGCCCGCGGCATCGGCGCTCGTCCAGCCGTCCGGTCGGAGCGCGTTCGAGCGCAGGTTCCAGATGGCACCCGAACCAGCGTGCCAGCCGTCGCTCGTGTGCTCCGCGGCATACAGCTCGTACAGGCGACACGCTGCGGTGTCCCAGATCAGCAGGTGCCGATCCCCGCCGGCTTCGATGCGCGGCGTGGCGGGGATTGGATACGGCCCGGCGTCGGACTCGTCGGCGTAGTCGAATGTCACCTTCGATGTTGGCGTGCCGGCACCCACCACGTTGTACGGGATGCCGTAGCCGGCGTACGAGCCGAAATCTGGATGCAGTGGCTTGCCTGCGCCGATCGTGCCGATCAGCGTGGCACTGTCCGACCTGGCGGGCAGGCTGTCAACGCGCCGGTTCCAGACGTTCGATACCCCGAACAGCCGGCACGCGGAGACCGGTGGCGGCGCTTTCGGCGTCGGTTTGGCCGTGCGGTGCGGCGTGGGCTCTGGTGTCGGTGCGCGCGTGGGAGTCGGTTTCAGTGTGGTGCCCGGCGTCGACTTCGCCGCGGGCGTCGTCGCGGACGCGCTGGCCGTCCCCGTTGGGGTCGCGGCTCCGACCGTCGGACTTGCGGCCGTGCCACTGCTTGGCGCGTCGGCGGTTGCACGTGGCCCAGGTTGGGCCGTGACTGGGCCTCCGATGACTGCTGATCCGGGCCCGCCCGCCGGAGAGCTGACGGACTGACTGGCCGAGGTGCTGCTCAACAGCACCAGGCACGCCAGTGCGGCGCCCATGCGCACGTGGATCGGTCCTGTCATGCCGTGCAGAAGACCACGCCGCCATGTGTGCTGTCACTCGCCCGATCGGTAGCTCGCCGGCTAGGCCGATTGGCCGTCCGATCTCACGCGGGCAGGATCTCGAGCGCTGCAAGCGCATGGTCCAGCGCGGCCGCTTCCGCATCGGTCAGGCGACGAAGGGGTGCGCGCAGGTCCGGCCCGACAGGCACGCCACGCCGTCCGAGCACGTGCTTGACCGATGCGATGAACTGGCCGCTCGCCTCGAGCGCTTCGCGTAGTGCGCGCAGCCGGGGTTCGGCACCGTCCGGCATGTCGACCGCCGTGCGCAGCACGTCCGGGAAGGCCGCCGCCATGCCGGAAACGGAGCCAACCGCGCCCGCCGCCAGCGCCAGCGGGATCAGCGGTTCCGAGCCGACGAAGAGGGGAAGGCCCAAGTGCAGGTAGGGCTCCACCCGTTCGAACGGCGCGTCGCTGACCTTCAGACCCGCCAGGTTGTCGACTTCCTGGCCGATGCGTCGGACGACCTCGACGCTCAGCGGATACCCCGACCGCGGCGCGAAGGCGTAGCCGTAGAAGGGCAGCGGCGCGCAGGCGCGCGCGGCGGCGACCATGTGCGCGGTCAGGGCGTCGGCATCGAGCACGAAGTAGGGCGGCGGGATGACCGCCACGGCATCGGCGCCGATCTCCCGAGCGTGGGTCGCCAGGGCGACGGTATCGGCGGTGGTCTGCGCGCCGGCGTGGACGATCAGGCGGCCCGTCAGCGCCGGGCGGAACGCCTCGGCGACGCTTCGCCGCTCATCGACGCTCAGCAGCACGCCCTCGCCGGTGGTGCCGCAGGCGAACACGCCGTCGGCGCCATGCGCTTCGAGGAAGGCGACGTACGGTCCGATGGCGTTGAGGTCAAGGTCCCCGCCGCCGTCGCCGCAGTGGTGTGGCGGCGGCCACGATCAGGTCAGCCATGTCACCAAGCCTAGCGTCTCGCGGCCGTCGCGTGATGCGCCGGTCTGAGCACGAAGCGGCATCGGTGTAGACTCAATCCGGACCGTCGCGGGCCAGCCAATGAGGATTCGCCAGACGCTATGACCTATGTCATCACCGAGCCGTGCATCGGCGTCAAGGACGCCAGCTGCGTCGACGTCTGCCCCGTCGATTGCATCCATGCCACGGATGACGACGCCATGTTCTTCATCGACCCCGACGAGTGCATCGACTGCGGCGCGTGTGAGCCGGAATGCCCCGTGACTGCGATCTTTGCCGAGGACGCCGTCCCCGACAACCAGGTCCAGTACATCCAGATCAACGCCGACTACTTCGCGAACAAGTAGCGTGGCCGTTCGACTGATCGCGCTCTACAACCAGCCACAGGATCCCGGCGCCTTCGACGCGCACTATCGCGACGTCCATGCACCGATCGTGCGGCGGTATCCAGGCCTGCGCGGTGTGCGCCTGACCTCCCCGATCTCGATGGGCGAGCGCCCGCCACGCTTCCACCTGATGGCCGAGATGTCCTTCGACTCGCGGACCGACCTGGACGCCGCGATGGCATCCGAGGCGGGCGCCGAGAGCGCGCGCGATCTGCGCAACTTCGCCCAGGCGGGGGTCGTCCTGTTCGTCGCCGATGAAGGCATCGCCGATGGCGGGAGCCTCGATGCCTGAGCTCGACGCGCCGAGACCGTCCTCGCCCGACGATCTGGGCTTCGAGCAGATCCGCTACGAGAAGTCGCCGGAGACGGCGGTCGCCACCGTCACCATCAACCGACCGCAGGTCCTCAACTGCTTCGACTTCCGGACCCTGCGCGAGATGGCCCGGGCCTTCGAGGACGCTTCCTGGGACGACACCATGGCCGTCGTCGTGGTGACCGGGGCCGGCGAGCGGGCGTTCTGCACCGGCGCGGACCTCGACGAGCAGGCTCGGATGGGCTCGGTCAGCGGCCAGTACTGGCGCTGGATGGGTGCCTTCATCGAGATGCACGACCGGCTGCGCGGTATCGGCAAGCCGACGATCGCGCGCATCAACGGCGTGTGCGTCGGCGGTGGCCAGGAGCTGCAGCTGGCGTGCGACCTGTCGGTCATCGTCGACGATGCCTACATCCGCCATGTCGGGCCCGAGCACGGTTCGGTGCCCGCGGGCGGCGCCACGCAGTGGCTGCCGCTGGTCGTCGGCGATCGGCGCGCACGGGAGATCGTGATGCTCTGCGAGGAGATCTCGCCAGCCACGGCCCTGGAGTGGGGGCTCGTCTCGCGCGTGGTTCCCCGCGCGGAGCTCGATGCGACCGTCGCCGAGCTTGCCGAGAAGTTCCGCCGCAAGCTCCCCGAGGCGCTGCGCTACACCAAGGCGCAGCTCAACTGGTGGCGAGACCTCGTCTGGTCGCAGACGATCACCCATGCGCGCGACTGGCTCGCCGTGCACTCGACCTCGGACGAGACGAAGGAAGCGGTCGCCGCCTTCCACGAGAAGCGGTCGCCGCGCTACGACGAGCTGCGCTGGATGCAGGCCTTCCCGCGGACCTGTGAGCGCTGCGGCGCGTCCGGGCTGCCGGCCGGTCACGGGTTCTGCGGGATCTGCGGTGCGCCGCTCCCGGTTGCCTGGGAGGCCGAGCAGTGAGCAGCCGCTCGCCTGGATTGCAGCAGTTCAATGGTTGACGACGAGCAGCTCGTCCTCGTCGAGCGCCGGCCGGAGGAGCGCACGGCGCTGGTCCGTTTCAACCGCCCCAGGCAGCTCAATGCGCTGAACGGCGCGGTCATGGACGCCCTGTGCGACGCGCTCGAGGTCCTCGACGCCGACGACGAGATCCGGGCGATCGTGGTCACCGGCAATGAGCGCGCGTTCGCGGCGGGCGCCGACATTGGCGAGATGGCAGGCGCCAGCCCCATTGACATGCTGAAGACAAATCGCATCGGTCAATGGGATCGCGTCCGACGCATCAGCAAGCCGGTGCTCGCCGCTGTCAACGGCTGGTGCCTGGGCGGCGGCTGCGAGCTGGCAATGACGCTCGACCTTGTCGTGGCGGGCGAAGGAGCCAGGTTCGGGCAGCCGGAGATCAGCCTGGGGATCATCCCGGGCGCCGGCGGCACGCAGCGGCTCACGCGAGCCGTCGGCAAGGCGAAGGCCATGCGCATGATCCTGACCGGTGAGCCGATCAGCGCCCGAGAGGCAGAGGCCGGCGGCCTGGTGGCCAAGGTCACGACCGACGAGCTGTGCGTCGAGGACACCCTGGCGCTTGCCGCCACGATCGCTCAGAAGTCGCCGCTGGCGCTGCGCCTGGCCAAGGAGGCGGTCAACTTCGCCTACGAGGCCTCCCTGACCGATGGGCTGGCCCACGAGCGCCGCCTCTTCTACCTCCTGTTCGCCAGCGAGGACCAGAAGGAGGGCATGGCGGCCTTCCTGGAGAAGCGGACCCCCGACTTCACCGGCCGATGAGCCTGGGCAACCCCGAGCGGCCGGTCGGCGGTCTTTCGGTGAGGACGCCGCCCGGCGTCGAGCTTCGGCCGCTGTCCCGCGACGACTTTTCGGCTGCACTGGCCCTGATCCGCGAGCTGTACGAGCTCCCCGAGGTGGGGGATGCGCCATTCCGCCCGCGGTTCGATGGCCTCATCGGGTCGGTCGACGCCGCGCCGTTCCTGGCGCTGTCCGGCGATGAGCCGGCCGGCATTGCCATCTTCCGCTTCCGCCGCCGTCTCGGCTTCGCCCGATTCCAGGGCTGGCTCAGTGACCTGTACGTCGCCCCGTCATACCGGGGTCGCGGGATCGGCCGCGTGCTGGTACAGGCCTGCATCGAGGAGTGGCGCCTGCGGCAGGGCGCCTCGATCATGCTCGAGACGGGCCTCGCCAACGTCGCTGCACGGGCACTGTACGAATCGCTCGGCTTCGCGGAGGCGGGGAAGCACTTCCAGTTGCGGCCGGTGACGGTCCGCGGGCTGGCACCGCCCGCCGGCGTCGAGCTGCGATCCATGGAGGCAGGCGACTTCGAGCCTGTCACCCGGCTGCTCGGCGAGCTCGGCGTGCCGGTGCCGTCCGGCGAGCGCATGGAGGCCGTCCGCCGAACGTTCGTCGACCACCTGCGGCGTTCGGACACCGCATCGCGCGTCGCGCTGCGCGACGGGGCCGTGGTCGGTGTCTG
Source organism: uncultured Chloroflexia bacterium (assembly GCA_963716585.1). Lineage (GTDB taxonomy): Bacteria > Chloroflexota > Limnocylindria > QHBO01 > QHBO01 > JAICUY01. The sequence continues at coordinate 199,195 of CAVQTN010000002.1, read as the reverse complement.
CAGCCTCGAGCTGCGGGAGCCGTTCTTCACCTCGTCGCCGCAGGCCTGGATCCCCGAGTTCGTCGTCAGCGACCAGGCCCGCGGACACGGGATCGGCGCGGCGCTGCTCGACTCCGTCCTTGCCGAGGCAGCGGCCCGGGCGGCCTACGCCTGTGTCCTGGAGTCAGGGCCCCAGCGGCTTGCGGCGCGGCAGCTCTACGCTGCCGCCGGTTTCGCCGATGTCGGCAGCTTCTACGTGTTTCCGGCCGGCTGACTCGTCTTCTGGATCGGCGGTGCACGTCGTCAACATCGCCGCCGGAACCGTTGCGGCCACCCCGGCGACGTGCTAAACAGACACTCTTCAGTGATCGTCCCGCTCGTGCCTGATCTCCGAGCCGACCTGACACCCCCGCCGTATCACTGAACGCGGAGACCGCGGCGGTTGCGCCGCATCCACCCTGCACGGGAGTGACGGTATGCCAGGTTTCGTCCAGGATCGGCGGTCGCTGCGCCGGTCAACCACCCGCTTCGCGGCAATCGTCGCGAGCATCGGCCTGCTCATCGGTCTCGTGGGGCCGGTCGCAGCATCCACCCCGGACATCTCGGTCGGCCACCAGACGCTCCAGAAGCTCACGAGCCTCGGAGTGCGACACATGGCGCCGGCTGCGACCTTCAGCACGAGCGCCATCCAGTCCGCGATCAACGGCCCCGAGATCGGCGCCGACCCGGACCAGGAGCGGCCGGACTCGGCGAACGCCGCGCACGTGCCGGCAACCAGGGCGCCGCGACCTGGCGTCATCCCGGTCGCCGACGCAACCTCCGAAAACGGCTTTGATGGGCTCAATCACTTCGACCAGCGCAGCGCCGGAACGGGCGCGTACACCAACACCCAGTTCAGCCTCGAGCCGCCCGACCAGGCGCTGTGCGTCGGTGCCGGCTTCGTGGTCGAGAGCGTCAACACCGCGATCCGCGTGCGCAACGCGGCCGGCGCCGCGCTGAGCGCTCCGGTGCCCCTCAACCAGTTCTTCGGCCTGGCACCCGAGATCAATCGCACGACGCTCACCTACGGTGATTTCAGCAGCGACCCCAAGTGCTACTACGACTCCGATACGGGCCGCTTCTTCGTCAGCCTGCTGCAGATCGACATCGTGCCGTCCACCGGCGCCTTCGGTGTCCACGCCAAGCAGCTGCTGGCCGTCAGCACCACCAGCGACCCTCGTGGCAGCTGGCACTTCTACAGCTTCGACACCACCGATGACGGCACCAACGGCACCCCTCGCCATCCGAGCTGTCCGTGCTTCGGTGACCAGCCGCTGATCGGCGCGGATGCCACCGGCTTCTACGTGACGACCAACGAGTTTCCGATCAGCGTGGACGGCTTCAACGGCGCGCAGGTCTACGCCATGAGCAAGTGGGCTCTGGCGGCCGGCACCCTGCCGACCGTGGTGCACATCGCCAACCTCTCGCAGGCGGAGGGGCCGGCCTACTCGATGCAGCCCACCACGACCCCGCCCGGCGGCGCGCACGCCAGCGCGCGGAACGGCACCGAGTACTTCCTCTCGGCGCTCGACTTCGATGCGACCATGGACAACCGGATCACGCTCTGGGCGCTCATCAACACGAAGACCCTGACGCAGGCCACTCCGTCGGTGAAGCTCAAGCAGGCCGTCCTGGCATCGGAGGTCTACGGCCAGCCGCCCGTCGTCGAGCAGAAGAAGGGCGTTGCCCCGCTCGACCTGGCACTGCGTTCCAAGGTCGGCGTCCAGCTGGGCCTCGTCCCGAAGCCGGTCCACGAGAAGTTCAATGTGCTCAACAGCAACGACGACCGCATGAACCAGACGGTCTATGCGGGCGGCAAGGTCTGGGGAGCCGTGAACACCGTGGTCAGTGGCAACGGCCCGACACGCACCGGGATCGCGTACTTCATCGTGACCCCACGCTGGGACGGCGGCCTGACCGGCAGCATTGCCAACCAGGGCTACGTGGCCGTGCGCAACAACAGCGCGATCTTCCCCTCCATCGCCGCCAATGCGGCGGGGCACGGGATCATCGCGTTCACGCTGGTCGGCCATGACTACTTCCCGGGCGCGGCGTATGTCAGGGTCGATGCGACCCATGATCCCGCCTCGGTCCGCGTGGCTCGCTGGGGCAGCGGGGCGGCGGACGGCTTTACCGGGGAGACGAGCCAGGATCCGGGCGACGGTGGGGTGGAGCGCTGGGGTGACTACTCGGCCGCCGTGGCCTCCGCGAACGGCTCGATCTGGTTCGCCACCGAAACCATCAACCAGACGTGCACGCTGAAGCAGTTCGCCAGCGACACGACCTGCGGCGGGACCCGCACGGTCCTCGCCAACTGGGGCACGTTCATCGGACAGGCAACCCCGTAGCGAGCAACGGGTCGTTTATCTGACCGGACCGATGCGCAGGCCGGCTCCCCCGCGGAGCCGGCCTGCGTTCGCGCCTAGAATCTGCAGATGCCCCCAGAAAACGAGCGCGGGATGAGCCGCGGGCAGCTGCTGGTGACCATTGGCGTGATGGCCGGCATCGCGGTCTCGGCGCTCGACTCGACCGTTGTCGGTACCGCGATGCCGACGATCATCGGGCAGCTCGGCGGGATCGACCAGTATGGCTGGGTCTTCGCGGCCTACCTGCTGACCGCCACGACCACCGTGCCGGTCTTCTCGACGCTGGCCGACGTGCACGGCCGCAAGCCGATCTTCCTCATTGGCCTCGCCATGTTCGTCGGCGGATCGATGCTGTGCGGCGTCTCCCAGTCGATGCTGCAGCTCATCATCTTCCGGGCCATCCAGGGCCTCGGCGCCGGCGCGGTGCAGCCGATCGCCTTCACCATCGTCGGGGACATCTTCGAGCCGCGCCAGCGGGCGCGGATGCAGGGCGTCTTCAGCAGCGTGTGGGGCGTCTCGGCGATCCTGGGCCCGGCCCTCGGCGGCCTCATCACCGGGACGGTCGGCTGGCGCTGGGTCTTCTACATCAACGTTCCGGTGGGGCTGGCTGCGGCGCTGCTCATCGGGCTCTCGCTCCACGAGCGCCTCGAGCGCCACCAGCATCGCCTCGACTGGCTGGGCGCGCTGACGCTGACGGGCGGCGTGGCGCTGCTGCTGCTGGGCGTCTCGGAGGGCAGTCGCGTCGGGTTCGGCAATGCGACCGTCATCGCCATGCTGATCGCAGCGGTCGTGCTGCTGCTCGCCTTCGCCCGCAACGAAACGACTGCCGAGGAGCCGCTGATCGACATCGGGCTGCTGCGCAAGCCGATCATCGCCGCCGGCCTGGCGATCGGGACGCTCGCCGGCGTGATCATGTTCGGGCTGACGGCCTACCTGCCCCCGGTCATCCAGGGCGTACACGGCGGCTCGCCGCTGGAAGCCGGGCTGGGCGTTGGCGCCATGTCGATCGGATGGCCGATCGGCTCCATCATCGCCGGACGCGCGATGCTCAGGTTCGGCTCGCGGCCGGTGGTCCTCGTCGGCACCGGCCTGCTGGTGCTGGGCACCGCGCTCCTGACCCAGGCCGCTTCGATCGAAGCATTGTGGTACGCGGCGCTGGGCGCGGCCGTCACCGGCTTCGGCATGGGCCTGACCACGACCCCGCTGCTCGTGTCGATCCAGACCGTCGTGTCGTGGCGCCAGCGCGGCCAGGCCACCGGACTGGTGCAGTTCAGCCGGACGATCGGTGGCGCGGTGGGCACCGGGCTGATGGGCGCGATCCTGGCCTCGGCGGTCGGTCCGCGAGCGAGTGCCATCCTTGACCCGATCCACCGGAGCTCCATCCCGGCCGCCGAACTGGCGACCATCCGCGACGGGCTGTCCGGCGGCCTGGGCGTCATCTTCGTCATCATGCTGGTGACGGCGGCCGCGGCGTGGCTGCTGGCCATCCGCTCCATGCCGGCCATCCACGTCGACGACAATGCCGAGGAGCGTGCCACCGATCGCGCCGCAGCTGGCGCTGCTGCGGGCGGGCCGGCCACGGTTCGGGACGCGCCAAGCTACAAGTAGGTCCGCCCGGCCGCCCGGCTGCCGCGTAGAATCGGCCCGTGCCCAGCGCCCAGACAACCGAGGCGTACGAGACCATCCGCCACGAGCTTGCGGACGGCGTGGCGACCATCACGCTCAATCGGCCGGAGAGCCTCAACGCGCTGAACACGGCAATGCGCCGTGAGCTGCTCACCGCCTTCAAGGCCGTCGCCAGGGACGACGCGGTCCGCGCGGTGATCATCACCGGCCAGGGACGCGGCTTCTGCTCAGGCGCGGACCTGCGGGGCGGGTCCGCCGAGCGTCAGTTCCGTCGCGTGCTGACGACCGAATACAACCCGCTGATCCGCGCGATCCGCGAGCTTCCCAAGCCGGTGATCGCCGCGGTCAACGGCGTCGCCGCCGGCGCCGGCGCCAGCCTCGCCTTCGCGGCCGACCTGGTCGTGGCGGCCGAGGAGGCGCGCTTCCTGATGGCCTTCGTTCGCATCGGGTTGGTGCCCGATTCCGGGGCAACCCGGACCCTGGTGCGTGCGCTCGGCCGCCACGCCGCAGCGCAGATGATCTTCACCGGTGAGCCACTCACCGCCAAGGGTGCGGCGGATGCCGGGCTGGTGGCCGCCGTCGTGCCGGCGGCCGAGCTTGCCGCGGCGGCGAACGAGCTGGCCACGCGCCTCGCCAGCGGCCCCACCAGGGCGCTGGGCTACGCCAAGCGGCTGATCAACGCCGTGGAGGATGCCACGCTGCCGGAGAGCCTCGCCGTCGAGGCGGACCTGCAGGAGATCGCCGGCCGCACATCGGATCACGCCGAAGGCTTGAGCGCCTTCACCGAGAAGCGCGAGCCGCGCTTCGAAGGCCGATAGCTGCCGATGAGCGACATCCATCGCATCGGTGTCCTCGGGGCGGGGACGATGGGCGCCGGCATCGCGCAGGTCGCCGCCGAGCACGGCCTCGACGTCCTGGTCCATGACCCGGTCCCTGGTGCCTTCGAGCGGTCGCGCACCCTCATCGCCGGCTTCCTGGCGCGCAAGGTCCAGAAGGAGCAGATCACCGAGACCGATGCACGCGCCGCGCTGAGCCGCCTCCGGCCCGCCGCCACGCTCGAGGAGATCGCCGCCACCGAGCTCGTGGTCGAGGCGATCCCCGAGGATCTCAGGCTCAAGCGCGAGGCATTCAGTCGACTGGATGCCGCGGCCGGCGACGCGACGGTGCTGGCCACGAACACGTCCTCGCTGGCGGTGGCCCGCATCGCCGCGGAAACGCAGCATCCGGCACGCGTGGTGGGCATGCATTTCTTCAATCCGGTGCCGCTCATGGAGCTGGTCGAGGTCGTGGACGCGCCCGCGACGGGGTCCGACGTCGTCGAACGCACCTGCGCGGTCGCGCGCCAGCTTGGCAAGACGCCGGTGGTCGCCAGCGATACGCCCGGATTCATCGTCAACCGCGTCGCGCGGCCGTACTACCTCGAGGCACTGCGCATCGTCGGCGAAGGCCTGGCCGGAGTGGAGCAGGTGGACGGCGCAATGCGCGGCATCGGTTTCCGAATGGGCCCCTTCGAGCTTGTCGACGCCATTGGCCTGGACGTCAACTTCGCCGTCAGCCAGGGCGTGTTCGAGCAGTTCTTCTATGACCCGCGCTACCGGCCGCACTCCCTGCAACGGATGCTCGTCGACGCCGGCCGGCTGGGGCGCAAGTCGTCCGGTGGCTTCTACGACTACCAGGCCGATGGCTCCCGCGGCCCGGCATGGTCGGGCATCACGCGGCGGCCCGAGGGACCAAGCATGGAGCCGCTGAGCGGCGAGGCTGTGCAGGCTCGCATCCTGGCGACCATCGTCAACGAGGCAGCCTCTGCGGTAGCCGAAGGCGTCGCTGCGCCCGAGTCGGTCGACACCGCCATGCGCCTCGGTACGAACTACCCGTCGGGACCGCTGGAGTGGGGCGAGCGCATCGGCCTGGCGCATGTCGTCGGAACGCTCGACGCGCTGCATGCGCTCGTCCCGGACGGTCGATACCGGGTCACGCCGCTGCTCCGCTCCCTCGCCGAGCGTGACCGCTCCTTCTTCGAGCCGGGGGAGTGATCGAGGAGCTGCCCGGCCGCTATCGGGCCGTCGTCTTCGACCTGGATGGCCTGCTGCTGGACACCGAGACGCTGTGGGCGCGTGCCGAGTCGGAGCTCTTTCGGCGGCATGGCCAGGAGTTTTCGCACGAGGATCAGCTGGCGGTGATGGGCACCGGCATCGAGTTCAGCGCTCGCTATTACGCTCAGCGGCTCGGGGCGGCCATCGAGCAGGGGCCGGCGCTGATCGAGGAGATGCACGGCTACATGCTCGCCGAGCTGGAGCGCGAGGTCGCGGCGCGCCCGGGGGCGGTGGAGCTCGTCGAGCGGCTGCGCGGCCAGGTGGCCCTGGGACTTGCATCCAACTCGGCACGGTTCCTGGTCGACGCGGCGCTGGCGACCGCCCACCTGTCCGACGCATTCGACGTGATCGTCACCGCCGAGGACGTCGAGCACCCCAAGCCGGCGCCGGATGTCTACCTGGCTGCGTGCGCACGGCTGGGCGTCTCGCCCGCGGACGCGCTCGCCCTGGAGGACTCGGCGCCGGGGATCGCTGCGGCCAAGGCTGCGGGCCTGACCTGCATCGCCGTTCCGCAGTTCGCCGAGACCGATGTCTCGGTCGCCGATCGGGTCATCCACTCGCTCGAGGAGCTGCTCGCGGAGCGGTAACCGCCGCCTAAGCGCAGGTGGTCGGCGTTTGGCCCCGGCGAGTGGCGAGCTCACGACGTGCTGGTGCGGAACAGAGGTGTGCGGATAGGTGTGTCGTGGTCCGACATACTGGTGTAGAGTCACACGCGGACGCCGCCAGGGTGCCCAGGCGACCGCCAGCCCAAGGGCGGTCCACTCACGGAGGGGGTGAGCACGGGCCCGAGCGTCGCGCTGGCCACGCAATCCAGCCGTGCGACCTGCCGCACGTTGCTCTTCTGTCGGGGGACCCCTGGTTCCTCGCAGCCCAGCGTCTCCCCCGCATCGCCGGTCGCACGCGTTGAGTGCTGACGTGGCGATGCCCCCATCATCGGAGGAACCATCCGTGCGACGAATCATCGTGTCGCTCTTCGCGATCTCGGCAATTGTCGGCGTTGGCGTGTTCGCCACCGGCGCGTACTTCAGCGATACCATCACACAGGACAACTACACCTTCACGACCGGCTCCGCCGACCTGAAGTTCGCCTTCTGTGGCCCGGAGGGCATCAACTGCGCCTCGACGCCCGCAACCCTTGACAACATCACGTTTGGTCCGTCGGACGTGCAGCAGACTGGCCCCGGGATCACTGCCTCCGACTGCCTGGTGATCCAGAACACCGGCATCTATGGCCTGACCCTTTCGAGCCAGCTGTTCGTGACATCGCAGACCAATCCGGATATGGACAACTTCTTTGAAGTTGAGACCGATCAGGCGAATTCGAGCTGCCAGGCAACCGGCGTGCTGCGCAACTGGGCCAGCGCAGAAACGGCGGCTGGAGCCGGCAATGTGGCGTCGGGGATCACCCTGGCTCCTGGAGATCGCCTCTACATCATCACCCGGAACCGCTGGAACAGCAGCGGGGACCAGAACTACCTTCAGGGTCAGACGCTGAAGCTGAAGACCGTGATTGAAGGCCGCACGGTCTGAGGCTGATCGGTGCAGTGGGGCGGCTCGTGCCGCCTCGCTCTCCGAGCGTCGAATGAACCGGCTCCTGCACGCCCTCGCCTTTGGCCTGCAGGCGATCCTGTGGATCGTCCTGCTCGGATTCGTCGTGCTCGTGGCGCTCCCGCGCTTCACGCCGTACGACGTTCTGGTGGTGCGCGGGGGGAGCATGGAGCCGGTCATCCATCTCGGCTCGGTGATCGTCATCGATCGCCGGGCGACGACTCCCGGCATTGGATCCATCGTCTCGTTCCGCGAGCCCGGCGGCGACATCATCACGCACCGCGTGGTGGCCCTCGACCACGGCCGCTATGTGACGCGCGGGGATGCGAACGCGAGCCGCGACCTCGCCGAGCGCAGCGCCGATCAGGTGGTCGGTACCGAACGCTTCAGCGTCCCGTACATCGGCTACGCGCTGCACCTGCTGCAGCAGCCGATCGCGTTCCTGTTCCTGCTGCTGAGCACTGGCGGCTATCTCATCTTCAACGAGCTGCGGACCATCGGCCGTGAGCTGGGGCGCATGCGGCGCAGGCGGTTGACGCATGAAGGCTGACCGATGGGTCCGCCGCCGGCCCACCCTGTTCGCGGCGAGCGTGCTCGTGCTGCTCGGCGTGGTGGCCAGCGGCGCCTACTTCTCCGACACGATCTCGACGGACGCCTCGTTCGTGTACCAGGCCTCGTCGGGTCCGCCGGCGACCCCGCCGGAATGCGCCACCATGCGGTTCGCCCGCGTGGTGATCGGGACCGCGGGCGACGACGTCATCGGCCCGGCCAATGGGGGCGCTCTGATCTTCGGCCTCGGCGGCAACGATCGCATCGAGGGTGGCAATGGAAAGGACTGCCTGGTCGGGGGAGACGGCAACGACCTGCTCATCGGCGGCAACGGCAAGGACGTGATGCTCGGCCAGGACGGTGACGATACGCTGATCGGCGGCGGCGACAACGACATCGCCGAGGGCGGCAACGGCAAGGACCGCCTGGACGGAGGTGTAGGGACCGATGCCTGCTATGGCACACGCCAGGACACCTACCTCAGCTGCGAAACGTTGGACGATGGAACAGGACCAAACCTGGCGCAGACCGATGCTGCACAGGAACGCCTCGCCTCGCCCACGCCGACGCCGTCGGCCAGCCCGAGCGTCACGCCAACACCCATCCCGTCCCAGGCTCCGTCGGCAACGCCCATGATCGTGCCCGTGACGCCGCTGCCGTCGGCATCGGCCAGCGCCGCCGTCGAGCCGCCGCCGACGCCCAGCGCGAGTCCGCTGGCGACCGACTCGCCCGCCGGAACGCCAACGCCGACCACCAGCGCTCTTCCGAGCGAGATACCAACGCCTACACCCACGGAAACGGCAACGCCGACGCCCTGAGCAACGCACAGGCAGCGCCCGCATACTCCGCCGAGTGATCCGACCGCTGGCCCCGATCCCGGTTTACTACCTGATCGAAGGCATCTCCGCCTTCTTCTGGTTCATGCTCACCACCGCCGGTGCGCTGTACGGCATCCAGGTCGCCCACCTCAACGCGGTCCAGCTGGTTCTGGTCGGCACCGCGCTGGAGGTCTCGGCGCTGGTCTTCGAGGTGCCGACCGGCGTCCTGGCCGATGCGGTCAGCCGCCGTCTGTCGGTGATCGTCGGCACCGTGATCATGGGCATCGGCTTCCTGCTGTGGGGCGCCATCCCGGTCTTCGCCTGGATCATCGTGGCGCAGGTCGTGTGGGCGATCGGCGTCACCTTTACCAGTGGCGCCACCGAGGCCTGGGTGGCCGACGAGTCGCGAACCAGCGAGATCGGCGCGGTCTACCTGCGTGGGTCGCAGGTCGGGTACGTCGCGGGAGCGGTCGGCATCGGCGCGAGCGTGCTGATCGGGGGCACCTTCGGACTGCAGTGGCCGCTGCTGGTCGCCGGCGTCGGGCACCTGGCGCTGGCCGCGTTCCTCGTGCTCGTCATGTCCGAGCGCCACTTCACGCCGGAGCCGCGCGGCGATCGCACGCGTCGGCAGGCCTACGGCGCGACCTTCAGCGCCGGGCTCAAGCTGCTGCGCGGCAGCCCGGTCCTGCTGACCATCGTCTCGATCACGGCCATCGCCGGCGCCGCCAGCGAGGCCTTCGACCGCCTGTGGGAGTTCCACCTGCTCGACCACTTCAGCTTCCCGGTCGTGCCGGCGCTGCCGCTGATCGCCTGGTTCGGGATCATCAACGTCGCCGCGCTGCTGCTGGGTGCTGTCGCCATCGAGATCACGCGGCGCCGCGTTCAGACCGACACGCACGTCGGCGCCGCGCGCTCCCTGCTGGTCATCGATGCCACGCTGATGGTCGCGCTGGTGATCTTCGGGCTCGCCGGCACCATCGGCCTGGCGGTGACGGCCTACCTGACGGCGCGAATGCTCCGCAGGCTGGCAGCTCCCATTCGGCTCACCTGGATCAACCAGGGCCTCACCGCCAACGTGCGCGCCACGGTGATCAGCATGGACTCCCAGGCCGACGCCCTGGGCCAGATCGCCGGTGGTCCGCTGCTCGGCTGGATCGCCGGTGGTTTCGGCACCCGCGTGGCGATGGTCGTCGTCAGCCTGCTGCTGACTCCAGCGCTGTACCTGTACGCCCGGACGCTGCGAACGCGGGGTCATGACCTGGTGCAGACCGCCGAAGCGTAGTCGTGGCATGGCGGTTGCGTCGGCGTGCGCTGCCGACCATCAAACGAAAGGGAACCACCCTGCCGACCGGACAGGAGTTCATCAAGCACGAGATGGACGAGGCGATCGCATTTCAGCAGACGATCGTGGATGCCGAGAGCTCGGCACGCAGCTGCACAAGGCGTCCAGGGCATCGGCGGACGAGCTGGCCAAGAACCTCGCCGGGCTCGCGGTGGAGATCGCATCGGCCTGACCTTGGGGAGCGGTGAGGCGTTGCCTCGGCATGCGGGCTGCTTTTGCAGCCGAGGCAACGTCGCGCGGTAGCGGGCCGCGGCTGCTACGCTTTCCACATGTGTCGAAGCATCAAAACACTTCGTGATGGCGCCGAGCCCGTTTCCGATGAGGAGATCACCGCGGCGGCGCTGCAGTACGTTCGCAAGGTGAGCGGCTATCGCCAGCCGAGTCGTGCCAACGCCGACGCGTTCAACGACGCCGTCGCCTCGATCGCCGACGCGTCGAGGCGCCTGCTCGAGGCGGTCGTGGCGACGCATCCGGGCCGCGCCTGATTGCGAGGCGCTAGGAGCGCAGCGCCGCACCCGAACCGGCCTGTGTTCCGAGGACTCTCGACAAGAGCACGCGGCGGCTGTGCGTCGAAGTCTTGTCGAAGATCGTCTTGAGATGGTCCTGAACGGTGTGCTGGCTCAGGAACAGTCGCGTTGCCATCTCCTTTGTGTCTGCGCCCTCAGCCATCATGGAAACCAGATCGCGGTGCCGAGCGCTGAGACCGAACGCGAGCGAGAAGACTTCCAGCCGATCCGATGGTGATGTCTCCTCGATCGTGACAGCAATTGCGCTCTGGATGGATGCGTGCGATTCGCTGAGCCTGGCGGCCCGCATTGTCACCCAGAGCGAATCCGCAAGATGGACTCGCGCCAGCGGCGGATTGCCGTCAAGTCCTTGCTCGTTAGCGACCAGCTGCGCGGCCACGTTATAAGCGCCTGCCGGGATTGGCGCGCGACCAGGCTGCGGCGGAACCAGCAGGCCGAGCCACGCGTCCGCGGCCGCTGTCTGGCTCGTGACCCGCAGGCCCTCGTCAAGGAGAAGGATCACCGGTCCCATCCCGCTCGGCACCTGGCGCGCAGGGGCTGCGAACGTGGCCGCCTGGCAGCGCCGGAGCGCGCCGGTGATCGGCGCTGCCAGGTTCGAAAGGAATGCGATGACGCCCATGTCGAATGGCCCGGCGGGCGCGCTCCTCCACAGATCGAGGAAGCCCCAGCAGGAGTGGTTGTCTGCGAAAACGATCGAGGCCATGTCGACGACGTCGTAGTCGCGAAGCATCTCCCGCCAGAGCACACTCGCTTCCAGGTTCCCGCCGGTGGCTTCCATGAGCGACCGAGCGCGCTGCGCGCCTGAGGCCATCTGCGTCCAGCGGTTCACCTCGGTGAGGTACTTCAGCCGTATCAGCGCCGGCAGATCGTCGACTGGTACATCGGCCAGTGGAGAGCATCCCACGGAAGTAACGGGGTCCGTCACTAACCAGACATGCGCGTCGAAGTCGAACTGTCGCCTCAGCTCCCGCAAGATCTCCGAGCGCAGCGTCATGGCATCGGTTGCGGAGCGGCAGATCGCCCGTATGCGCTCTTCCGAACGGGGTTGTCGCTGGATCCGCGCGGTGGTCACGCCGGCAGGATACGCCGCGCCTGGATCATGCCGGCCAGGGCGGCACAGTCCACACCTTTCTGGGATGGCGTCTCGCTGAGCTGCCTGCCTACTGTTGCCGTCACATCAACCGAGGAGGTTTCTCATGGTGACCGTACAGATCGAACACCCAATTCGCGACTTCGGGGCCTGGAAGGCCGCGTTCGACCGAGATCCGGCCGATCGCCGTCGATCAGGTGTCCAACGCTATGTCATTCGACGGCCGGTCGATGATCCGAATTATGTCGGCATCGATCTCGACTTTGCCAGCCTGGCGGAGGCGGAGGCATTCCTCGTCACGATGCGTAAGGTGTGGGCTTCTCCGCAGGCGTTGCAAGCGCTGGCAGGTGCACCACAGGCCAGGATCTGGAACACCGAGGCGAGCCAAGCGGTGCCCGCCTAGCGCTGGCCACGGCCCGCAGCATGCGAAGATAGCCGCGTGACACGCAACGCGGCCATGACCAAGCGAGACCCGGCGCGCACACCCGTTATCGTCGACGGCCTGCGGACTGCGTTCGGCCGATATGGCGGCGCCCTCTCGGGTGTCCGGCCCGACGACATGGCCGCGCACGTGATCCGCGCGCTGATCGACCGCACCGGTGTAGACCCCGAGCTCGTCGACGACGTGATCCTTGGCGCGGCGAACCAGGCCGGCGAGGACAATCGCAATGGCGCCCGCATGGCGCTGCTCCTCGCGGGCCTGCCGGTCGAGGTGCCGGGCCAGACCGTCAATCGGCTGTGCGGCAGCGGCCTGCAGGCCGTGGTGAGCGCCGCGCATGCCGTGCACTTCGGTGACGGATCGGTATTCGTGGCCGGTGGTGCCGAGTCGATGTCGCGCGCACCGTTCGTGATGGCCAAGCCTTCGGCTGCGTTTCCGCGCGGCGAGCAGACCCTCTACGACACGACCCTCGGCTGGCGCTTCACCAACCCGCGCCTGGCCGACGCGCACTACCCGTACTCGATGGGCGAGACGGCCGAGAACGTCGTCGAGCGCTGTGGCGTGTCGCGCGAGGACCAGGACGCCTTCGCGCTCGAGTCCCAGCGCCGCTGGGCAGCCGCCGATGCAGCCGGTCGCTTCACCGACGAGATCGTGCCCATCGAGGTGCCGGCCGGCCGTCGCGCCGAGACGCGAACCTTCGATCATGACGAGCATCCACGCCCCGAGACGACGCTCCTGGACCTCGCGAAGCTGAAGCCGGCCTTCAAGCGCGACGCATCCGGGTCGGTCACCGCCGGCAACTCGTCCGGCATCAACGATGGGGCGTCGGTGCTGCTGGTCACCTCGGAAGCGCGTGCCCGGGAGCTTGGCCTGAAGCCGATGGCCAGGCTGGTCGCTTCCGCCGTCGCCGGCGTTGACCCGGCGACCATGGGGCTTGGTCCGATTCCCGCCTCGCGGCTGGCCCTGACGCGGGCGGGCCTGGCGGTCGACGACATGGACCTCGTCGAGCTCAACGAAGCGTTCGCTGCGCAGGCATTGCCGGTCATGCGCGAGCTGGGGCTGGATCCCGCGAAGACCAATGTCAATGGCGGAGCGATCGCCATCGGCCATCCGCTCGGGGCCTCCGGTGCACGGCTGGCCACCACGCTCCTGCACGAGATGCGACGCCGCGGCGCCCGATACGGTCTGGCGACGATGTGCATCGGCGTGGGGCAGGGGATCGCCGCGGTCTTCGAAGCGGCCGAGTGAGCGACGATCGCTCGACAGGTGTCTGACCTCTCGATCATCTTTCGGATCCAGGCGGTTCGAGCGGCGCTCTATGGCTTCGGCAGCATCCTGATCGGTGCCTCGCTCGCCGAGGGTGGGCTGAGCGCGCCGGAGGTTGGCCTGGTGTTCACGGCGATGCTGCTGGGCATGGCCGCCTCGTCGCTGGCGATCGGCCGATGGGGCGAGCTTCTGGGCCGCCGCCAGACTTATGCGCTGCTGCTGGCGGTCATGGGCATCGCCGGCGCCGTGTTCGCGCTGACCGACGCGCTACCGATCCTGATCATCGCGGCGCTGACCGGTTGCCTGTCGACCGACCCGAACGAGTCGGGGCCGATCACCACCCTCGAGCAGGCGATGCTCGCCGGCGCGCCGCCCGCCGAGCGCGCACGCGTCTACGGTCGCTACAACGCCCTGGCGTACCTCGCCGGTGCGGCCGGCGCGCTGCTGGCCGGTGGGCCGAGCGGCCTGCGCGACATCCTGCCGGCCTTGCCCGCCGATCAGCGCTGGCTGCTGGTGCTCCCGGTCGGCGCCGTGCTGTGCGTCGTCCTGGCGATGCGCCTGTCGACGGCCGCCGAAGTTCCGCCACGGGCGCCTTCGGCCCCGCGCGCGGCCGGACTCCAGCGCTCGCGAGGCATCGTCGCGCGGCTGGCCGGCCTCTTCGCGCTGGACGCCTTTGCCGGCGGGTTCATCGTGCAGACCTTCATGGTCTTCTGGTTCAGCCGCCAGTTCGGCGCCAGCACCGAGCTGATGGGCCTCGTCTTCTTCGGCGTGGGACTCCTGCAGGCGGGCTCGTCGATCGCCGCCGGCTGGATCGGCGAGCGCATCGGCCTGCTGAACACGATGGTTTTCACTCACCTGCCGTCGAACGTCTTCCTCGCCTTGATTCCGTTGGTGCCGGTGCTGCCCCTGGCGATCGTGTTCCTCCTGGCGCGTTCCGCCCTGTCGCAGATGGACGTCCCCGCTCGCCAGGCGTACATCGCCGCACTGGTCGATCCGGCCGAACGGACGGCGGCCGCCGCGTACACCAACGCGGCGCGCTACGTGGCGCGGCCGGCAGGCCCGGCGCTGGCTTCGGCGGCGATGACGGTCGGCGTGGGACTCCCCTTCGTGATCGCCGGCGGCCTGAAAATTGTCTACGATCTGGCGCTGTTCATGACCTTTCGCCGGGTCCGCCTCCCAGAGGCCGAGCCGCACGATCAGCCGGCCCGAGTCTGAGCGCGCTGCCCCGGATCGTCAGGCGGAGTCGCCAAGCACCCACGATGCCCAGTGCTCGAGGGTCACGATCATGGCGGCGCCGAAGGGCGTAGACCAGGTCGCGTACTGCGGATACTTGGCCTGCAGCAGCCTGATCGTGAGGTCCCGATCCGGGCCGTCGTCGACGACGCGGGCGCGGCCGTCGGCACGTACCCACCACAGGCGCTCCCAGTCCTCGGCGTACTCGTCGACGAGCAGCGACACCGCGGGGTTGGCGGCGATGTTCCGGAAACGCAGCAGTTGGGGACCGCGCTTCGGCTTGGGGTCGGCGATCGAGTACGCGTGGCCGCCGTCGACCGCGAAGACGATCGGGACGGCGTGCGGCCGCCCATCGGCCCGCACGGTGGCGAGATACGCAACGCGGGCCGCGGCGAATCGCCGGCGAGCCTCGTCGTCCGGCAGGCGCATCGGTCCTAGGACAGCTTGAGGCGCGGGAGGACGCTGTCGCCGAAGGTCGAGATGAAGGTCGCCTGGTCGCGCCCGACGTTGTGCAGGTAGATCTCGTCGAAGCCCATGTCGACGAAGCCCTGCAGCTGCGCGACGTGCGCCTCGAGGTCGGAGCTGATCAGCATGCGGTCCTTGAAATTCTCGAGATGCACCAGCTTCGCCATGTTGGCGAAGTCCTCGGGGTTCTTGATGTCCTGCTTGGGGAACGGCATCCCGCCGTTCGGCCACTCCCGGACGGCCTGCTCCTCTGCCTCGGCCTGCGTCGGAGCCCAGCTGACGTGGACCTGCAGCTGGGTCTTCATGGCGTCGGGGTCCTTGCCGGCTTCGCGCGCGCCCTCGCGGAACTTGTCCCACAGCATTTCGATCTTCTCGTCGGCGGCGCCGACCGTGATGATCCCGTCGGCGAACTTGCCCGTGCGCTTCGCATTCAAGGGACCGGCCGTGGCGACATACACCGGCACGGGTTGCTCCGGCCGGGTGTAGAGCTTGGCCGATTCGAGCGTGAAGTAGGTGCCCGCGTGCTTGACGACCTTGCCCGTGAACAGCTTGTTGATGATCTCGACCGCCTCGAACAGCATTGCGCTGCGCACGCCGACCTCCGGCCAGTTCGGCCCGACGACGTGCTCGTTGAGGGCCTCGCCGGCTCCCAGCCCCAGCCAGAAGCGAGCCGGATACATGGCGCCCAAGGTTGCCGCCGCGTGGGCGATCACCGCGGGGTGGTAGCGGAAGCCGGGGCAGGTCACCGCCGTGCCGAACGGGAGCGTGGTGCGCTGCCCGAGCGCGCCCATGAAGCTCCAGGCGAAGGCGGCGTTGCCCTGCCGCGGCGTCCATGGGTGGAAATGCTCGCTCACCTGGAAACCGGCATCGAAGCCGGCGCTTTCCGCCTGCGCGCACCATGCGAGCAGGTCCGTCGGATGGAACTGCTCGAGCATTGCGGCGTATCCGATCTTGGTCATGGCGCTAGGGTAGCGTCGCCACGCCGAAGGAGATCGAACGATGAGACTGTCGCGGGTCATCAGCGCGGTGGATGCGCACGCCGGCGGCGAGCCGGGGCGGGTCATCACCGGCGGCGTGCTCGACGTCCCCGGGGCCACGATGTTCGAGAAGATGGTCCATCTGCGCGAGCATGGCGACGAGCTGCGGCGCCTGATGCTGCGCGAGCCGCGTGGCTACCCGGCACTGTGCTGCAACCTCGTGCTCCCGCCGTGCCATCCCGACGCCGATGCCGGCTTCGTGATCATGGAGCAGGCCGAATACCCGCCGATGTCGGGCAGCAACACGATCTGCACCGTCACCGTGCTGCTCGAGACGGGAATGCTGCCGATGGTCGAGCCGGTCACCAGCCTGACGCTCGAAACGCCGGCCGGCTTGATCCGCGTACGCGCGGCATGCGCCGGCGGCAAGGTCGGAAGCGTCACATTCGAGAACGTGCCCGCCTTCGCCGTGCATCTCGGCGTGCCGGTCGAGGTCCGCGAGATTGGCACGGTGATGGTCGACGTGGCCTACGGCGGCATGTTCTACGCCATCACCGAGGCTGCGCCGCTCGGCTTCCGCCTGGCGCCCGATGAGGGCCGCGACCTCGTGCGCATTGGCCAGATGGTCAAGGCCGCCACGCGTGAGCAGTACCCGGTCTCCCACCCGGACAACCCGGGCATCGAAGGCGTCTCGATCATGCAGTTCTCCGGGCCGCCATCGGTCGACGGCGCCGACCTGAAGAACACCGTCGTGGTGTCGAGCGGCGCCTTCTCGTGGGACGCGCCCTCGACCTGGACCGGGATCCTGGACCGCTCGCCGTGCGGCACCGGCACGTGCGCGCGGATGGCCACGCTCCACGCGCGCAGGCGCCTCGCTCTCGACACGCCGTTCGTCCACGAGGGCATCCTCGGCACGACCTGGACGGGGCGCCTGCTGCGCGAGACACGCGTCGGCGACTACCCCGCGGTCGTGCCGGAACTGACCGGATCGGCCTGGATCTCCGGCATGGCGTCCTACGTCATCGATGCCGAAGATCCGTTTCCCGAGGGCTTCACTGTCGGTGACATCTGGGCGTCAGGCGCCGGCCCAGCGGAGATTTGACGAAACACAAGCCAACCGCCGACCGGCGGCCTCGAAGTGCGACAATGCGGCCAATGGGAGCGAATGCGCCGAGCATCCACGTCAACCGCGACCAGAACCACCTGGCCTGGGACCCTGCGATCCCGCCGGTGGCGAGCGTCGGCTCTGGCGAGGTCGTCGAGTTTGATTGCCTGGACGCCTCGAACGGCGAGCTGACCGCCACCTCGACCAGCGACTCGCTGGCGACGCTCGACTTCGACCGAGTCGACCAGGTGACCGGGCCGGTCGAGGTCGCCGGTGCCGAACCGGGCGACACGCTGCAGGTCGAGCTGCTCGAGTTCGAGCACGCCGACTGGGGCTGGACGGCCTCGATCCCCGGATTCGGGCTGCTGGCCGATGACTTTCCCGACGGCCATTACAAGGTCACCCGCCTGACGCCGGGCGCGCCGAGGGCCGAGTTCTGGCCGGGCGTCGTTGTCCCGCTGGCGCCGTTCTGCGGCGAGATCGGCGTGGCTCCGCCGAGTGGTCCGCTGTCGACCATCCCGCCGGACGTCTTCGGCGGCAACATGGACACACGCCACCTCGTCGCCGGATCGACCCTGTTCCTGCCGGTGTTCCATGCCGGCGCCCGCCTGTCGATGGGCGACGGCCACGCCACCCAGGGCGACGGCGAGGTGTGCGGCACCGCCATCGAAACGCCGATGCGAGTGCGCGTCCGTCTCACCGTTCGCAAGGATCTCCACGTCACGGGGCCCGAGTTTGTCGCGGCCCCTGACCCGCATGCGGAGCTGCGCAACGGGCGGCGCTACGCGACCGACGGCATCGGTCCCGACCTCATGACGGCGGCGCGCGACGCCGTGAAGCGCATGATCGACTGGCTCGGTCGCGAGCATGGCCTGGAGCCGATGCACGCCTATCTTCTGTGCAGCGTGGCGGTAGACCTGCGCATCAGCGAAATCGTGGACCAGCCGAACTTCATCGTCACAGCTCACTGTCCGTTGGGGATCTTCGAGTAACGAAAACGGGCCGGCAGTGCGCCGGCCCGTTTTGCATCGATCCTCAGTCGACGTCGGAGGGCGAAACCACGTCGCCGCCGTAGACCTCGCCCATTCGTGCCAGGCCCTCGGGGTTCCGCGCGCGGAGATAGAAGTAGACCGCAATGCCGATCACGACCCAGACCGCCACGATCGGCGCCGTCCAGCGCAGCGAGTTCGCGTATGGCGGCAGGGTCACGTCGAGGAGCGGGATCGTCACGCCGCCAATCACCGCCAGGGCGGCCGGGATCATCGCCAGCACCCCAAGGATGGGTACCACGAGGTGCTTGATCCAGTTGAACTCGTCGCGCCGCTCGCGCCAGAAGTAGCCGATGCAGGCGAGGTTCACCGCGATGTAGATGAAGGCGAAGATGAGCCCCAGCATGGTGCCGAGGAAGACATAGACGTTCAGCGGCCCGAACGACGCCGCGCCATCGGGGGTGGCATATGGGTCGTTGCTCAGCACGAAGCCGAGCACGACCGCGATGATGAGCGCGCTGATGGCCTGGAAATGGATGGCGTTCACCGGGGCACGCGTAGTGGGCGAGACCACCGCGAACCAACGAGGCAGCAGCGAAACGCGGCCCATGGCGAACAGCGAGCGCGTCGCGGCCGTCGCGCCCGAGTTGGCGTTGGCGATCGAGCTGTTCAGGATGGCGAAGACCACCAGCAGGCCGCCCAGCGTGCCGAGCACGTCCTGGTCGCCATCCCGCCCCAGGGATCGCCGCCGTTCGCGGTTGCGAACCCGGTCATCTTGTCAGGGCCGAAGAAGACCGTCGCCGCATAGTAATTGAAGATGTAGAACAGCCCGACCACGATCGCCGACCAGATCACCGCTCGGGGGATCGTTCGGCGCGGATCTCGCGTCTCCTCGCCGAGCGGCGCGGCCGCCTCGAAGCCGATGAACGCCAGCAGGCAGAAGATCATCCCCTGGAACGCCGGACGGACGCCGTCCGCGCCCGGGACGAAGACGCTCAACGTGTTCCGCGACCCGGCGTTCACGATGAGCAGCAGCGAGATCAGCACGAAGATCGAGATCTCGATGATCCCAAGCACCAGGCCGGTCCGCGTCGACAGGCCGATCCCGCGGTAGTTCAGCCACCAGACCAGGAGGCCGCACAGGATGGCAAGCGGCACCCAGGCCAGGTTGAAGCCAATGCCGAGGTACTCCGACAGGAAGATGGCGCCGTAGAACCCGAAGCCGCCAAGCAGCAGCGGCATGACCAGCGGTTCTGCCAATGCGAAGCCCCAGGCGACCAGCCAGCCGAAGAACGAGCCGAGGCCACGGCTCACGTAGGTGAACATGCCCCCGGCCGACGGGAGATGGCGGGCCAGCTCCGCCATCGAGAATGCCGTGAACAGGACGGCGATCATGGCGAACAACACCGCCAGCGGCGTGATGCCACCGGCGAAGCCCGTCGCGGCGCCGATCGACAGTGCGGTCGCCACGGCGGGGGCCATGTGGGTGACCGACTGGAACAGCACCTCCGGCAGCCCGATGGCATCGCGTTCCAGCTGTGAAGGGGCCCCCGAGGATTGCGCAGCTGCGGTCAAGGACGTGCCCTCCGATGGCTCTGCGTGTCCACGCCCGGCCGACGATGGTCATGCCGTGAGCACAGACCTCGCCGACATTATCGGTTTCGTGTCTAGCCCATTCGTTCGTGCGCCCGTCTCGTTCGCGTGGCCGCGGTCGCGGGAAACGGGGGCGGTTGCCGTCGAACGACGACTTCGCCGGGAGCCTGATTGCGCAAAGAGTTCACTGTGTGAACACTTTGGCTAGCCCGCCTCGCAAACGCTCTTCGTGCGCCCTTCGCGCAGGCATGTCACGCTATCGCCGCATGACTGCCCTGGCCCGCCATCTTCCGGTGCCTCCCGACGACGTCCTCGTCGACGGACACGGCCGCTACCTGCGCTCGCTGCGCATCAGCGTCACCGACGCCTGCCAATTCCGTTGCCTCTACTGCATGCCGTCGGAGAACATGACCTTCGTACCGGCCAGGCAGCTCCTCAGCGTCGGTGAGATCGAGCGCGTGGCACGCCTCTTCGTGCAGCTCGGGGTCGCCAACATCCGGTTGACCGGCGGCGAGCCGCTGGTGCGCAAGGACCTGCCCGAGATCATCCGCCGCCTGGCGGCGATGAGGGATGAGGGCCTGGACGACCTGAGCCTGACGACCAACGGCTTCCTGCTCGAACGCATGGCCAAACCCTTGGCCGATGCCGGACTGAAGCGGCTCAACGTCAGCCTCGACTCGCTCGTGCGGGAACGATTCAAGGCAATCACCCGCCGCGACGCGCTGGCCCAGGTGCTGGCCGGACTGCAGGCGGCCACGCGGCAGCCGAGCCTGTGGCCGATCAAGATCAACGCGGTCGCCCTGCGTGGCACGACCGATGTCGAGATCCGCTCGTTCGCAGAGCTGGCTCGTCAGAACGGCTACGTCGTGCGCTTCATCGAGTTCATGCCGCTCGACGGCGGCGACGCGTGGTCGCCGGATGCCGTGCTCAGCGGCGCCGAGCTGAAGGCCGCCCTCGAGGCGAGCGTGCCGGCCGCCTGGCTGCCGCTGCAGCCGCTGCAGCCCGAGGACGCAGCCCAGACCAGCCGGGTCTATCGGTTTGCGGATGGCGTGGGCGAGATCGGCTTCATCAATCCGGTCAGCGAGCCCTTCTGCGACGCGTGCGACCGGCTGCGGCTGACCGCCGAGGGAACCATCCGCACCTGCCTCTTCAGCCTCACCGAGACCGACCTTCGCGGACCGATGCGCGCCGGCGCCTCGGATGCCGAGCTCGCCGAGATCGTCCGGGGAGCGGCCTGGAACAAGGAGCTGAAGCACCGCATCGGCGACCCCGGCTTCGTGGCTCCGGCCCGCAACATGAGCCAGATCGGCGGCTGACGCCTATTCCCCGATGAGCCGCCAGGCGACCGGCAACAGCACCGCGGCCAGGACGGCCTTGATCGCGTCGCCGAGCAGGAACGGGGTCAGCCCCAGGCCGACGGCCTCCGGCAGCGGCACGTGCAGCGAGACGGCCAGCCACGGCACCCCGAACGCGTAGATGAGCAGCGACCCTGCGACGAAGGCCAGCGCCGTGCCCTCCGGTCGCCGGTCCAGGCCGCGCCTCGCCGAGCTGCCGACCAGCCACGCGGCGACCACGAATCCGATGAGGTAGCCACCGGTTGCCCCCAGCGCGTAGGTCAGGCCGCCGCTGGCGTGCTGGAAGATGGGCAGCCCGATGACGCCGAGCAGCAGGTAGAGCGCCATGGATGCCACGCCGCGGGCCGGGCCGAGGGCCGCCGCGGTGAGCAATACGCCGAAGGTCTGGCCGGTGATCGGGACCGGCGTGAACGGCAGCGGGATGACGACCTGCGCGCTGATGGCCACGACCACGATGCCCGCGATGACGAGCAGGACGTCGCGCATGGCGATTGCGGGCAGGCGCTCGGCGAGCACCGGTCGACGGCGAACGGTGGTGGCGGTCATGGTCGTCGGCGTGGCGGACTCATCGGTTGAGATGCTACCAAGCCGCGCCATGGCTTCGAAGCCCTCGCTCGCACGCCCCTATGCTTGGCGTCGTGCGACCCCTTCCGCCACCGTTCGATAGCATCGCGGCCGGACTGCCAAGCGAAGTCCCGGTCACCGGCCATGCGCTGCTCGGGTCGCGCCTGCTGACCAAGGATCTCGCCTTTCCGCACGATGAGCGAACGGCGTTCGGCCTGCGGGGGCTCTTGCCGGACCGCGTGCTGAGCATCGAGCAACAGGTAGAGGTGGAGCTCGATCACGTGCGCCGCAAGGCAGATCCGCTGGAGCAGTACATCGGGCTGATCGCGCTGCAGGACCGCAACGCGACGCTCTTCTACCGGGTGCTGGCCGAGAACCTGGAGGAGCTGCTGCCGATCGTCTACACGCCGACCGTGGGGCTGGCCTGCCAGGAGTTCAGCCACGTGCTACGCCGCACGCGCGGGCTGTGGATCACGCCGGAGGACCGCGATCGGATCCCCGAGCTGCTGCGCTCGAGCCCGTACCTCGACGTGCGCCTGATCGTGGTCACCGACAACGAGCGGATCCTGGGCCTCGGCGACCAGGGCGCCGGCGGGATGGGCATTCCCATCGGCAAGCTGGCCCTGTACACCGCGGCCTGCGGGATCCACCCGGCGGTGACCTTGCCGGTATCGCTCGACGTTGGGACCGATAACGCCGAGCTGCTGGCCGACCCGCTGTACATCGGCTATCGCGCGCCGAGGCTGCGCGGCGCCGAGTACGACGCGCTGGTGGATGCCTTCGTGCGCGGCGTTGGCGAGGTCTGGCCCGGCTGCCTGATCCAATGGGAGGATTTCAAGCAGCATAATGCACTGCGCATCCTGGATCGCTACCGCGACGCCGTTTTCAGCTTCAACGACGACATCCAGGGCACCGCGGCGACGGTGCTCGCCGGGATCATGGCCGTGGCGCGCCACCGCGGCGAGTCGTTGCGCGAGCAGCGCATCGTGCTGGCCGGCGCCGGCGCGGCCGGCATCGGCATCGCGCGGCTGTTGCGGGCCGCGCTGGTCGAGGAGGGCGCCACACCCAGTGAGGCTGCCGCCGGGGTTGTGCTCGTCGACTCGCGCGGGCTGGTGCGTGCCGGCCGCGAGGAGCCCGAAGTGGTCAAGGCGGATCTGGCGCTGCCGGCCGGCGCGGCCGCCACGTACGGTTTCGGCGACGGAGCGGCAGACCTGCTGGAAGTGGTCGCCCGGGTGCGACCGAGCGTCCTGATCGGCACGACCGGCGTCGGCGGCGCGTTCGACGAGCCGGTGATCAGAACCGTCGCCGCCGGGGCGCCGCATCCGATCGTGATGCCGCTCTCCAACCCCACCTCCGCCGCCGAGGCGATCCCGGCAGACATCCTGCGCTGGACCGGCGGAGCGGCCGTGGTCGCCACCGGCAGCCCATTCGAGGCAGTGATGCTCGACGGCGTGCGCCACGAGATCGGCCAGGCCAACAACGTCTTCATCTTCCCGGGGCTCGGCCTCGGGTCGATCGTCGCCGAGGCGCGGCGGGTGACGATGGGCATGGTCATCGCGGCGGCACGGTCGCTCGCCGAGGCGACTTCGTCAGCGCGTATCAGCGCCGGCGCGCTCTACCCACCGGTCACCGAACTGCGGGTCGTGGCCCGCATGGTCGCGCTGGCCGTCGCGCGCGAAGCGGTCACGGCCGGCGTGGCCGGCATCGGCGCGGCTGCGGACCTGGAGGCCGAGATCGATGGGGCGATGTGGTGGCCCGCCTACGCGCCATACCGTCCCGCCAGCGGGATCGCTCGCGAGCAGCTGACCGACTGACGCGCCGCCGGGTCGCCGGCGTCAGCTCGCGGGAGCCGGCGTCGCCGGTCCGCGACCCGGGAGCGCCGGCACGCGGCGTGGCCATGTGCCAGCGCTGAGGGCCTTCTCCAGGCGATCGAGCATCGCCTGCTCCCGGTCCGCGGTGAGACGGCCCGAGGCGACCGCCTGATCGAACAGGGACCGGGCGCTGTCAAGGACGGCCTTGCTGACCACGGCGTATTCGACGCCCTGCTGCTTGGCGATCTCCTGCAGCGACTTGCCCGCGCGCAGTGCCTGCACGAGCTCAGAGGGCTGCATCCCCAGCGCACCGGCCGCGGCAGTTCCCAGGTCGAGGCGCACGGCCGGGTGGCCCTGCCCCACGAGCCGGCGTCCCATGCCCAGGCAGTGGTCGATGTTGGCGTTCTCGAGGCGCTGCTTGATGGCATCCGCTCGTTCCTGGCTCAGGTCGCCGTTCTTCAGCGCCTCGCCGACCGTCGTCTCGGCGGCGGCGCGGAATGCCGACTCCAACCCGGCGGCATCGGTATGGAGCGCATCGGCCAGGTGGCTGCGGAAGGATTGGCAGTACTGGCTCACGTCGCTCGTGGCGGGGCTCGCGCTTGGTGGTTCGGCCGCCACGCTGCTGATCAGGGTTCCGCCAACCAGCGTGGCGGCGATCAGGGCGCCGACGGCGCCCAGGGTCTTGGCAGTTCTCATCGATGAAGCTCCAGACAACGGATTCATGAGGCCAGCATGCGAACCGGGCGTAAAGATCGGGTCAAGAAACCCGGCCGGCGTCTTGACATCTCCTGAATCGTGTGGCGGCTAGGATGCGGCATGGCCCACATCCTGGTCGTCGAGGACGAGCCGCAGCTCCGCGCACTGCTGCGTCTCTACCTGGAGCGTGAGGGCCACCGCGTGACCGATGTCGGCGATGGCGCCTCCGCCCTGGCCGCCTTCGAGACCGACCCCCCAGACCTCGTCGTCCTGGACCTGATGCTGCCCGCCATGCAGGGCGAGACGGTGCTCGCCGAGCTGCGCGTGCACGATGCCGTGCCGGTGCTCATCACGTCCGCCAAACGAACCGACGCGGAACGGATCGCCGGGCTGCGGGCGGGAGCCGACGATTACCTGGCCAAGCCGTTCAACCCCCACGAGCTGACCGCGCGGGTCGCGGCGATCCTGCGGCGCGTGCAGCCGCCTGCCGACGCATCGATCCTGTCGTTGGCCGCCGGCCGGCTGGTGCTCGACACTGCGACGCGCCGCTGGGTGCTTGCCAGCGGAGAGAGCGGCCGACTGACGCCGGGCGAGTGCGCCCTGCTCGGCGCCCTGGCGCGGCGACCCGGCGTCGTCCTCACTCGGGACGTACTGCTGGAGACCGTGGCGCGCCGGCCGGACGAGGTCTACGGCCGGGTGGTCGATGTCCATGTCGCGAACCTGCGTCGCAAGCTGGGCGACGATGCGGGCGACCCGTGGCTGATCGAGACGGTTCCGGCCAGCGGCTACCGGCTCGTGGCGTCACGCGATTGAGCGGTGATCTGAGCGGCGATCGCCTGGCCACCGGTCGGCCGCTGGCAACCCGCCTGGCCCTGGTGCTGGCCGGTGCCGTGCTGGTCGTGCTGCTGATCGCGGGACTCGTCGTCAACGGCGTGGTCAGCCGCTCGTTCGAGGACCAGCTGACCGCTCAACAGCAGCGCCGCCTGACCGATGCCGCGGCCCTCGTCGGCGCCGTGCCGGACTGCCCGGCTGCGGGCTGCGGTGACGCGCCTGGCGCCGTCGTTGGTGGCCGGGTGTCGGTGCTCGACGCCTCGGGTGCGGTGCTCGCGACGGCCGGCCGCGCACCTATCGGCTCCACCCGGCTGCAGCAGGCCGTGCCAGGTGACGGGCCGGCAGCCACGCTGGTTCTGGAAGTGCCGGCGCGCGTCCAAGGCGGGCCGGAGCGGGCCTTCCTGCGAGTGTTCAACGTCGTGCTGATCGTGGTCGGCATTGTCTCTGTGCTGCTGCTCGTCGCGGCGGCCGGACTCGTTTCGGAGCGATTGACGCGGCCGCTCCGCGGCGTGGCGGCAGCCGCTCACCGGCTCGGCGCCGGTGATCTCGGCGCGCGGGCGTCGGCTGGCCCCGATCGCGAGTCCCGGGAGCTGGCAGGGGCGTTCAACGCGATGGCCGAGCGGCTGCAGCAATCCGAGACGCTTCGGCGCCGCGCGGCAAGCGACATGGCACACGACCTCGCGACGCCCGCGACCGTCCTCGAGTCACAGCTGCAGGCCATGGTCGACGGCGTCGTGCCCGTGGACGTCTCGCAGCTCGAGGCCGCGCGGGCGTCGGCCGGAGCCCTGAGCGGCGTCATCGGGCGCCTCGGCGAGCTGATCGAGGCCGAATCGGCCGCGACCACGGCCCGCCCCGAACGGTTGTCATTGGCAAAGCTCGTGACCGAGGCGGAGCGCGCGCTGGCCGGCCTGTTTCCGCGAGCTGGGTGTTGCCTTCGACGCCCGCCTGGATCCGGCGCTCGAGGTGGTCGCCGACCACGCGCAGTTCGGTCGCGCGCTGCGCAACGTGCTCGACAATGCCGCCGAGCACGGCGGCGGATCCGTGAGCGTCAGCGCCGCGGTCGGAGGCGCCCAGGTGCTGCTGCGCATCAGCGACGCGGGACCGGGCATCCCCGCCGCCGACCTGCCATTCGTGTTCGAGCGCTTCTACCGATCCGATCCGTCTCGAGCACGGGCCGCGACCGGCAGCGGGATCGGCCTGACGATCGCGCGCGAGCTGCTGGCGGCCAACGGAGGCCAGATCTCGGTCGAGCGGACGGGCGCCGACGGGACGACGTTCCTCATTCGCCTGCCGAGCTGAGCGGCGCAACCTCGCGGGGCCAGGCGTTGCCGCGCCGCTACTCCGCGTAGTCCCAGGCGCGTCGCGCGGTCGAGCGCCTCCCACTCCGAGCGCAGGACGGCCATGACGATCACGTCGTGATGCGCGCCGCGATGAAACCGGGAGCGGCGCAGGACCGCCTCGCGCACGAAGCCAGACTTCTCATACGAGCGGATGGCCCGCGGGTTGTAATCGAAGACCTGGAGATAGATGCGTTCGAGCCGCAGCTCGCCGAAGCCGAAGTCGAGCAGCACGTTGATGGCATCGGTGCCCAGGCCGCGGCCCCAGTTGCCCCGGAACATGAAGATCGACACCTCGGCACTGCCATTGACGCGGTCGACGTCGCGCA
This sequence comes from uncultured Chloroflexia bacterium, assembly GCA_963716585.1. Classification (GTDB taxonomy): domain Bacteria; phylum Chloroflexota; class Limnocylindria; order QHBO01; family QHBO01; genus JAICUY01. The sequence goes on along the minus strand of CAVQTN010000002.1, from coordinate 172,228 downwards.
GCCCGCAGCCGCCGATCCCGGCCTTTGATTCGAGCGGGCAGATCACGAACTGGAACTGTGACTCGCCCATTTGGCCGAGCATCTTGTCGAACCAGCGCTCCTGCGATTCACGGCCGAACGGGGACTTGAAGCCGGCGTAGTGCGCCATCTCCTGGTCGTCGATGGTCGCCTCGAGCACGTCGGCCTTCTCGAGCGGGCGCAGCCAGACGCGCTCGCCGCGCAGCATGGGCATCGGTCTGGTCTCGGTCACGAGCGCATGATACCGACGCGCCCGCGTACCATTCGACCATGACCGAAGTCTCGATGCTGATCAACGGCGAGTCCCGGCCAGGCGCCGATGGCCGCACGTTCCCGACCTACGATCCGGCCCGCGGAACCACGTTGGCCGAGGTCGCCCGCGCGACGACCGATGACGTGGACGCGGCGGTGACCGCGGCGCGCGCCGCGTTCGACGGTCCCTGGGCCAGGACGTCGCCAGCCAAGCGCTCGCGGATGCTCGGCAAGCTGGCGCAGCTGGTCGAGTCACAGGCCGATGCGCTGGCCGAGCTCGAGTCGCGCAACAACGGCAAGCCCAAGTGGCAGTCGCTGGCCGAGATCCGCCAGGCGGTGAGCGACCTCGACCTGTTCGCCGGCGCCGCGCAGCACCTCTACGGCCGATCGTTCGCGGTCAGCCCGTCGGTGCTGTCCTACACGCTGCGCGAGCCGGTCGGCGTGTGTGCCGCGATCATCCCCTGGAACTACCCGTTCATGATGGCCACCTGGAAGCTGGCGCCCGCCCTGGCGGCGGGCTGCACGGTGGTGCTGAAGCCTGCATCGGCCACGCCGATGACCGCGCTGGAGCTCGGCCGGCTGGCGCTCGAGGCCGGCATTCCGCCGGGGGTCTTCAACGTGATCACCGGGCCCGGCGCGGAGGTGGGGGAGGCGCTCGCCTCGCATCCGGGGATCGACAAGATCGCGTTCACCGGCGAGACAGCGACCGGGCGGCGCATCGCGGCCATCGCCGCGGCCGGGCTCAAGCGCGTCTCGCTGGAGCTGGGCGGCAAGTCGCCGAACCTCGTCTTCGCCGACGCCGACCTGGATGCCGCGGTGCTCGGCTCGCTGTGGGCGATCTACTACTCCGCGGGCCAGTCGTGCGAGGCGCGCTCGCGGATCCTGGTCGAAGAGGCGGTCCATGACGAGTTCGTCGAGGCGTTCGCACAGAAGGCGGGGGCGCTGCGCATCGGCGATCCGCTGGCCGACGACACGCAGATCGGCTCGATGATCTCGCGCGCCCACGCGGAGAAGGTGCTCGGCATGGTGTCAAGCGCAGTGGACGATGGCGCGCAGCTGGTGACCGGCGGCGCGGCCGACGGCCTCGCCGACGGCCTTGACGCCGCCGCGTTCGTGCGCCCGACGGTGCTCGACGGGGTGGCGAACGACAGCCGCATCGGTCAGGAAGAGGTGTTCGGGCCGGTCGTCAGCGTCACGACGTTCTCCGACGAGGCGGAGGCGATCCGCCTGGCCAACGACGTGCCCTTCGGCCTGGCGGCGACGGTGTGGACCGGCGACTCCGCCCGCGGCCTCCGCGTGGCCGGCCGCGTTCGCGCGGGGACGGTCGGCGTCAACCAGCCGTTCGCGGCGTTCCCCGGCGTGCCGTTCGGCGGCTTCAAGGACTCCGGCTACGGACGCGAGATGAGCGTCGACGCGCTCGACCTGTACACCGAGACGAAGGCCGTCCTGGTGAGCACCGCCGCCAAGCCGCTCAACCCCTTCGGGGCGTAGCGATGGCGAGCGACCTCCTGCGGGACTTCCCGGAATCGTTCGAGACGGAGCGCCTGCTCATCCGTGCCGCCGCGCCGGAGGACGCGGAGGAGCTGCACGCGGCCATTGTCGACTCGCATGCCGAGCTGGCGCCCTGGATCTCGTGGGTCGAGGACGAGCAGAACCTTGACGTCGTTCGCGCCGACCTCGTTCGTGCCCGGGCGAGGTGGCTGCTGCGAGAGGATCTGCGTCTGCTGCTCTTCCTGCGCGATGAGCCGCATCGCCTGATCGGGTCGAGCGGCCTGCACCATATCGACTGGAGCGTTCCCCGCCTGGAGATCGGCTACTGGCTGCGTACGCGGTTCAGCGGAAACGGCTATGCGACCGAGGCTGTGCGCGGCATCACGGCCTTTGCCTTCTCCGAGCTCCACGCCGAGCGGCTCGAGATCTGGTGCGATGCCGCGAACGAGCGGAGCGCGGCGGTCGCGAGGCGCGCCGGCTTCACGCAGGACGCGCTGCAGAGGCACAACAGCCGCAACACGGCCGGCGAGCTATGCGACTCGCTCGGCTTCGCGCTCTTGCTGGACGATTGGCAGCCATAGCCCGCGCGTTGGCTCGTGCTGCGAGTCAGTGCGGGAATGAGCGGTCGCTTCTAGGCACCTCCTTCCGATCCAACGCGCAGTACGCGACGAATCCGGAAGGCGATCGCCGTTCTTCCCGCATAGGCTCGCACTGCGGGCCACATCCCATGTTCCGATCGGTTTCCGCCTCGCTGACGCGCCCGGTTGTCCCCGAATTGGCAGCGGTCGTCGATCCGGCTTGCGGATCTCGCCAGATACGCGCCCCACGAGTGACCGGTAGGTTCTGCGCCGCGATGTCGCCACAGGCACGCTGACGTCACCCGCCTCGCGAGTGAAATGGCGTCCACAATGGTCAAAGATGCGCCAGCCACCCATTGGGTGAGTAGGTGGCGGAACCCCGGTCACGTCGCTCGGTTGCGCACCTCCCCGGCACGGCCTACCGTGACGAGCAGAATGACCGAGTCGCTGGCGGCGTGGTATGGACGCTTTCCCGAAGGCTGGTGGGGCTACCACTGGACGCCGCCACGCCCGATGTCGGCGGTCGAAATCATCGGCTCCGGCAGCCTCGACGCACGGCTGATGGCCACCCTGTGGGCAGTGGTCAGCCGGCGCAGGAGCGTGATGCTCGCCTCCGAGGCGCCGATGGCCGGCAAGACGACCACCCTCTCGGCCCTCGTCGACTTCCTGCCGACCGGGCACCACCGGCGTCTTCCTGCGGGGCTGGGGCCAGGACGACCGCTGGGTCGACGAGATCGGTCCCGATTCCGCCTACATGCTCATCAACGAGATGAGCGACCACCTGCCGATCTACGTCTGGGGCCGCAATGCGCGCGGCGCGCTGATACTGGCCGGCAAGGGCTACGGCCTTGGCGCCACCATGCACGCCGACTCGCTCGACGAGGCGCTCGACTCCCTTCGTTCCGACCTTGGTGCGACCGATGCGGACCTCGGCGGCCTGACGATCTACCTCCAGTTCAGCGCGTATCGGACGCCCGCCGGAATGTACCGGCGCTGCGAAGAGGCCTGGCACCTGCGGCTTGACGACACCGGCGACCTGGCGCCGGTGCAGCTGGCCGTGATGGAGGGCGATCGCTCACCGATCCTGACCGGTGCCCAGCGCTTTCCGACTCCGCCGACGCTGGCCAGCGACGAGGGGCGGGCGCATCGGCCGTTCGAGCATCACCCTGACGCCTATGCCCTCCTGGCAGCCAGCCTTGGCCTGGAGGCCGATGCATTCGAGGCGGAGCTCGTGCGTCGGTCTGACGTTCTGACCTCGCTGGGTGAGCGGGGCATCTGCGATCCCGTCTCGGTCGCGTACGCGCTGGCCGAGTATTCGTCCGATCCCTCCAAGGAGCCGCTCCATGAGCCATCCGAGCATCGTCACCCTCGCCGAGCTGCGCGAGTCGGGCTACCGGCCGCGATCGGTCAAGGAGGAGATGCGCGGCAACCTCGTCGGGCGGCTTCGTGCCGAGGAACCGCTGCTGCCCGGCATCCTGGGGTACGACCAGACGGTGCTGCCGCAGATCGAGAACGCGATCCTGGCGGGGCAGGACATCATCCTGTTGGGTGAACGCGGGCAGGCGAAGTCGCGCATCGCGCGCTCGCTGGTTGGGCTGCTCGACGAGTGGATCCCGTTCGTGGCCGGTGCCGAGCTGCACGACGATCCCCTCTCTCCGGTGTCGCCCTTCGCACGAGCCCTGGTTGCCGAGGCGGGGGATGCGACGCCGATCGCCTGGCTGCACCGCGACGACCGCTATGGCGAGAAGCTGGCCACGCCCGACATCTCGATCGCCGACCTCATCGGCGAGGTCGACCCGGTCAAGGTGGCCGAGGGCCGCTACCTGTCCGACGAGCTGACGATCCACTACGGGCTGCTGCCGCGCACGCATCGGGGCATCTTCGTGCTCAACGAGCTGCCGGACCTCGCCGAGCGCATCCAGGTCGGCCTGCTCAATGTCATGGAGGAGCGTGACGTCCAGATTCGCGGCTACCGCGTCCGGCTGAGCCTCGACCTGTTCGTGGTCGCATCGGCCAATCCGGAGGACTACACCTCGCGCGGCCGGATCATCACGCCTCTCAAGGATCGATTCGGCGCGCAGATCCGCACGCACTACCCCGAGGAGCCGGAGACCGAGATCGCGATCATGGAGGCCGAGCGGCTGCGCTTTTTGGATCCCGTTGCCGCGGCGGTGCCAGTCCACGCGCCGGCATTCATGCAGGAGATCGTGGCCGAACTGTCGCAGCTGGCGCGACGGTCCTCCGAGGTGTCGCAGCGGTCGGGCGTGTCGGTGCGGGTGACGATCGCCAATTCGGAGACATTGCTGGCCGCGGCGTTGAAGCGGGCCGTGCGGCTGGACGAGGCCACCGCGGCGCCACGGGTCTCGGACCTGCCTGCCGTGGTCGCCTCGACGGCGGGCAAGATCGAGCTCGAGACGCTGGGCGACGAGTCGCGCGAGGACCGCGTCGTGGACAAGCTGGTGCAACGGGCGGTGGTCAACGTCTTCAACCGCCACTTCGCGCTGTCCGAGCTGGTGCCGTTGCTGGAGCGCTTCGAGTCGGGCGTCGAGGCCGAGGTGGGGGAGATGGCGCCGTCGGCTGCCCACGAGCTGCTGGTTGAGCAGATTCCCGAGCTGCGTGCCGCCGTCGCGCGACTGGACGTCGGGGAGTCTCCGGCCGGCGTCGCGTCGGGCGTGGAGTTCGTGCTCGAGGGCCTGCACCTCAACCGTCGCCTCAACAAGGAGCGACGCGCCGGCGGCGTGCGATACGCGAGGTAGCGGGGCCGCGGTGAGCGTTTGGCCCGTAGCGATTCGTGCCATCTGCCAACCACCGTCGGCTTAGGCCAGATCGGTAAAGCGGTTCCTGCCATCTGCCAACCACGGCCGGCTTAGGCGGCGCCAGGCCGCCTGGACATCGCTTGAGCCGGCCGATCCACGCTCAGGTGCGCCGCCGCCAGCCGCACGCGGCGCTGCCCTGCTCGCCTAAGCCCGCCATGATTGGCACGTGGCAACGGAACGAAGACGAGCAGGCCGCCAGTGCTCGGACGCGGGTCGCGCACCCACGCATGCGCCGCTCGGCCGCGGGTCGCATACCTGGCGAACAGAACGCCGTGCTCGGCGACGCGTCGACGAGCGGTCCGCCCCTCGGCGATCACCAGCGCGCCCACGACCCGACTGACCTGCCAGCCTCGCTCCGCTGCCACGCGACGAGCCAACCGGATCTTGGTGTCCAAGCGGCCGAGCGTGTCCTGCACGTCCCAGATGCCCGTCTTGCACTCGGTGACTTCCAGCACGCCGGTCGCGCGGTGGAACGCCAGTTGGTCGATCCGTCCGCGCTCGCCGTAGATGCTGTAGCTCGCCTCGTTCCAGACCTCCCAACCATTTCGCAGATGGATATCGGCCCAGAAGCGGACGAGCCCAGCGTGATCGGCGTCGAGCAACCGGTCGAGATCGCCGTGTCCGCCCCATGTGACATCCAGGCTCGCCCGTGCGTCGAACGCGGCCAATACGGCGCGAATTGTCGCAAGCGTGTAGCGCTCAAGGCGCCCGCGCTCCAAATCTGAGATCGCCGAAGTGCTGACCCCCGAACGAGCAGATAGGTCGGACTGCCGCCAACCGCGACGCTGTCGAAGGACGAGTACGGTGCGCCCGATGCGGTTGTCCTCCATCGGTACAGCATGGCGAGCGAGTCCTTACCAACCCCTTATCGGGCGCTTTTGGAGGCCCTTCTCGCCATCGGGCTGGATTTCAGAGTGTTATAGTTGCTGAGGCAACGAATTGAAGGATGGCCCGTCGAGCGCGGGACAGGATGGAAGGCGGGCGCGACATGGGACTCGACATCGGGATGCTCATTCTGCGGGTCGTCGTGGGGCTGATCTTTGCGGCCCACGGCGCGCAGAAGGCATTCGGCTGGTGGGGCGGACCCGGTCCGGCTGGCTGGCGCGGCGCCATGAACTTCATGGGCCTCAGGCCGGCGCCGTTCTGGGCGTTCGTCTCGACCGCCGCCGAGCTCGGCGCGGGGACCGCACTCGCGCTCGGGCTGTTCACGCCGCTGGTCGTCGCGGCGCTGACCTCGCAGGGCATCGTCATCATCTTCCGCGCCCACTGGGCCGCCGGGTTCTGGAGCGCGAACAAGGGCTTCGAGTTCCCGCTGTCGCTATTCGGCGGGGTCCTGGCGATCCTGTTCGTTGGCCCTGGCGCATGGGCGCTCGACAGCGTGCTGCCCGTCGACTTCCTGTACGAGCCGATCATCCGCTGGGGCGTCGCGGTCATCGCGGTGGTCGTGGGCTTCATCGTGGTCGCCATGCCGAAGCCGGCGCCACCGCCGGCAACGCAGCAGCCGTCGTAGACGCCGAGGCATCGGTCTGGCAGTCTAGGTGAGACCGATGTCCCTGTACCGATACTCCCGCTGGGACGGCACCCAGAACCTGCCGCCGTTCGACGCCGACGACGTGCTCGAGGCGCTGAGCGACGATGTCCTGGCCGAGGGCGATATCCGGCGGGCGCTGCAGCGGCTGATGCAGCGCGGCATGCACGGCACGCGCGGCGGTGACGTGCCGGGGCTTCGCCAGATCGTCGAGCGGCTGCGGGCGCAGCGCCAGGACGAGCTCCAGCAGAGCAACCTGGGCGGCGTGCTCGACGAGATCGCGGAGCGGCTGGAGCAGATCATCGGACAGGAGCGCGAAGGCATCGACCACCGCCTCAACGATGCCGAGCAGCAGGCCCTCGACGCGCCGCCCGGCGAGGAACAGGATCAGGCCCGCATGGCCGAGCAGGTACTGCGCCGGTCGGCCATGCAGCGCCGGGACCGGCTTGACGCCCTGCCGGCCGACATGTCGGGCCGGATGCACGGCCTGCGCGACTACGAGTTCATGGATCCCGATGCGCGCGATGCCTTCAACGCGCTCGCCGACGAGCTGCGGCAGCAGATGCTGGAGACCTATTTCCAGGGATTGAAGGAGGGCGTCCAGGGCGTGACGCCCGAGGACCTGGCCGGCGTGCGCGAGATGGTGAAGGACCTCAACGAGCTGCTCGAGAAGCACGCCGGCGGCAGTGACTCGCCGGCCGACTTCAACACGTTCATGGCCAGGCACGGCCGGTACTTCCCGCCGGGCATCGAGGACGTCGACCAGCTCATCGACCACATGCATCGCCAGGCGTCGCAGATGGCATCCTTGCTGAACTCGATGAGCCCGCAGATGCGATCCGAGCTGCAGCAGATGATGGACGACCTGCTGCGCGACGACCGCCTGCGCTGGGACATGGCACGTCTGGCGGGCAACCTCCAGTCGCTGCGCCCGGACATGGAATTCGGTGAGCCGTATCCCTTCTCAGGCGATGAGCCGATGGGCCTGCCACAGGCCATGGCCGCCATCGACCGGCAGCAGCGTTTCGACGAGATGGAGCAGGCGCTCGCCGGTGCGCGCGATCCGGATGGGCTGGACCGCATCGACAACGAGCTGCTCCGCGACCTTGCCGGTGAGCAGGCAGAGGAGGATCTCGACCAGCTCCGCGAGCTCACCAGGGCGCTCGAGGAGGCCGGCTACCTGGAGCGCGACGGCGGCCGGCTGGAGCTCACGCCGCGCGCCGCGCGCAAGCTGGGGATGCGGGCGCTCACCGAGATCTTCAGCAAGCTGCGGCGCGACAGCTTCGGCGGCCACGCGCTGCCACGCCCCGGCTTCGGTGGGGAGCAGACTGACGAGACCAAGCCGCTGGAGTTCGGCGACCCGTTCGTCATCGACCTCAACCGCACGCTGTTCAACGCCATGGCCCGGGAGGGGCCGGGCACGCCGCTGCGCATCTCACCCGACGATTTCGAGGTGCATCGGTCCGAGGAGACGACGGTGAGCTCCACGGTGCTGCTGCTCGACATGAGCCGATCGATGCTGCTGCGCGGCTGCTCGACCGCCGCCAAACGAGTGGCCATGGCGCTCCACACGCTGATCCACACCAAGTACCCGCGCGACCGGCTGTTCGTGGTCGGGTTTGCGTACTACGCGCGCCAGATCAAGCCGGAGGCGATCGCCACGCTGTCGCCCTATGAATTCGAATACGGCACGAACCTGCAGCACGCGCTGATCATCGCCCGCCAGCTCCTCGGCCAGCGCCACGGTGGCAACAAGGAGATCGTGGTCATCACCGACGGCGAGCCGACCGCGCACATCGCCAACGGCCAGGTCGAGTTCGCGTACCCGCCCACCATCCGCACCATGCAGTCCACGCTGCGCGAGGTCGGACGTGCGACGAAGGAGGGGATCGTGATCAACACGTTCATGCTGGAGCGGTCGCGGTATCTGTCCGAGTTCGTGGATCTGATGTCACGCATCAACCGCGGGCGGGCGTTCTACGTCGAGCCGGAGAACCTGGGCGAGTACGTGCTGGTCGACTACGTCTCGAAGAAGACGAAGCGGGTGGCCTAGTCCGCGTTGGCGCCGGCAGCGTGGCCGCGTCGGCGGAGCGGCGGGGTGGTTGAGCGGCGCAGACGGCTGAGACGGCTGAGGCGGCGCTCGGGGCGGAGACGGCGCTCGGGGAACCTGCCACCCGGTGGAGGTTCGCGGCACGTTGGGCTGAGAACTGGCTCGTTCCCTGCGAGATCGGGTCACTGAGTGGCAGGAGTGCCGGTCGCGAGCTCCCCGGGACCGTCACGTTCGTGGTTACCTTCGCCCGGTGGCAACGAGCCGCCGAGACGCGGATCAATCGACCGAGGAGAGGAAGTCGAGCACCAGGCGGTTGAACTTGGTCGGCTGCTCGAGGTTGAGCATGTGCGCGGCGCCCGTGAATCCCTCGAAGCGCGCGCCGGTCACCGAATCGGCGAGGTGCCGGCAGGCCAGCTGGGTGACGCGTTCGTCGAGATCGCCGACCATCACGAGGGTCGGTGCGCGCAGCTCGGCAAGTCGTTCATTGGCCGGTGGCTGCATCGGCTGCGGCTTGCCCTCATTGTTCTCCGCGGCGTAGGTCGTCAGGATCCAGTCGTGGACGCGCTCGCGGGTCGCCGGGTCGACGCGGTCCTGTGGCTGACCGGGGCCGTCGACCCAGAAGCGCGTCTCGAAGTCGCTCAGCCACTCCCAGTCGCGTGCCTGCTCGTGCCGCTCGGCCTCGGCGAAGACCGCCTGCTCTTCGGGCGTCTCCTCCGTCTCGAACCCGCCGACGCCGCCCGCCGCGACAATCAGTGCATCGGTCCGTGACGGGTAGTCGAGCGCGAAGTCGAGGGCGATCGAGCCCCCACGTGACAGGCCGAGGACGTAGGCCGATGGCGCGTCGAAGTGGTCGAGCACCGCCGCCAGGTCACCGCGGTTCGTGAACTCGACCTGCTCGGTCTCGCTTCGGCCCCAGCCGCGCGTGTCGTAGCGGATCACCCGGTAGCGCTCCGCAAAGGCCGGCACCTGATCGTCCCACATGCGCAGGTTGGCGACGCCCGCGTGGATCAGGACGAGGGGGTGCCCGGAGCCATCGGCCTCGTAATACAAACGACCGCCGTCGACCGCGAGGAATCCGTCATCCGTCACTCGCGCATTATTGACCGATGCCGCCCGCCCCCGTTGTCGTGAGCCTGCGGGCTGCTCGGCGCCTGGCCGTGCATGCCGCGCTGCTGGACACGCGTCTGCCGGCGACGGCCGATGGCATCCTGCGCGTCGTGGAGGGCCTGGGTCGCCTGCAGCTCGATCCCACGCGAGCCGTCGAGCGCAGCCACCTCCTCGTCCTGTGGAGCCGGCTCGGGCCGTTCGATCGGGCGCGCCTGGATCGGCTGCTCTGGGAGCAACGGCGGCTCATCGAGTACGACGCCTTCATCTATCCCACGGCCGAGTATCCGATGGTGCGGCTGCGAATGAACCTCTTCGCCACGCGCGACGCGGCGCTGGAGCGCCGCGCCCGAGAGTGGCTGGCAGCGAACGGCGCGTTCCGCGGATTGATCCTGGCCCGCTTGCGGCGGGAGGGACCACTGCCCTCGCGCGCCTTCACGGCACCGGATGACGTCGTGGCCTGGAAGTCGGGCGGCTGGACCGCGGGCCGCAATGTGCACCAGATGTTCCACTTCATGGAGCGCTCCGGCGAGGTCATGGTCTCGGCGCGCGACGGCAACCAGCGGCTCTGGGATCTGCCGGACCGCGTCCTGCCGGAAGGCACGCCGCGCCAGGAGCCCGCGTCGGAAGGGCTGTTGGAGCGGCTCATCGAGCAGCGGGTGCGCCATTTCGGGGTCGTCGAGCCTGCGGTGGTGCCGGCCTGGATCTCGACAGCGGATCGCGCGAGCACGCGTGCTGCCATGCGGCGGATGATCGATGAGGGCCGGCTGCGACGGGTCGTGGTCGACGGCGCGCCATTCTCGGACGGCGCGTTGGTGCATGCTGACGACATGCAGATCATGGACCGGCTCGGCGCGAGCCGCGGATGGCAGCCGCGCCTCACGCTGCTCTCGCCGTTCGACCCCCTGATCACCGATCGTGATCGCACGCAGCGCCTGTTCGGCTTTCGGTTCCGGCTCGACATCTACCGACCCGCCGCACAACGCCAGCACGGCTATTTCGTGATGCCCATCCTCCACGGTGATCGGCTCATCGGGCGCCTGGAGCCGGTCGTCGATCGCCGCGCCGGGACCCTCGAGGTGCGGCACCTGGCGCTCGAGCCGGGCGTCAGCCGGCCGCCGGCCGGACTTGACGATGCCGTGCGTTCGCTGCGCGCGTTCGTCGGTGCGGCCGCGTGAAGGTCGGCGTGCAGCTTCCCGAAGTCGAGCGCGTGGCGCACTGGCCAGAGCTGCGCGCCATGGCCCTGGCGGCCGAAGGCATCGGGCTCGACTCGGTGTGGGTCGGCGAGCACCTGCTGTACCGATACGAGGATGGCGACGAGCGCGGCCCGTGGGAGGCCTGGTCGCTGATGTCGGCGCTCGCCGCGGTGACCCAGCGCGTTGAGATCGGCCCGCTCGTCGCCTGCACCAGCTTCCACAACCCGGCGCTGCTCGCCAAGCAGGCCGCGACGCTCGACGAGATCAGTGGTGGCCGGCTGATCCTGGGCCTGGGCGCCGGCTGGAACGAGGTCGAGTACCGCGCCTACGGGGTTCCGTTCGACCGTCGCGTGAGCCGATTCGAAGAGGCGTTCACCATCATCCGCGGGCTGCTGCGCGACGGGCACGTTGACTTCAGCGGCGAGTTCTACACCGCGCTCGACTGCACGCTCCTGCCGTCCGGCCCGCGGCCGCACGGGCCGCCGCTGATGGTCGGTTCCCTGGGCGAGCGGATGCTGCGGATCACGCTTCCCCACGTGGACGCCTGGAACTGCTGGTATTCGTGGTTCGGCAACTCACTGGCCGGCTACCTGGCGCTGCGCGACACCGTCGACGCCGCGTGCGAGGCGGTTGGCCGCGACCCGTCCGAGGTGCAGCGCACGGCTGCCCTGCTCGTCTCCTTCCCGGACGCGGTCGGGCGTCGAACGGCATTCGGCGCGGCCCCCATCGAGGCGATCGCCTCGGATCCCGCCGCGCTCGCCGAGGCGCTGGCGTCGTTCGCCGATGCCGGCGTGAGCCATGTGCAGCTGGTGCTGGATCCGATCACGGTCGACAGCATCGAGCGTCTGGCGGCGGTCGTCGAGCAGTTCCAATCGCCTTGACTCGTGGTGGGAGCCAGTGCGGGAACGAAGGCCCGAGCTGGGGCATCTCCTTCCGATTCGGCTCGTGGGGCGCCATGAACCGGTAAGGGGCCCCGTCTTCTTCCCGCATTGACTCGTGCTGCGAGCCGCGCGGACCGGGAAAGGGCGGCTGCTACCATCGCAGCGTGGAGCCGATCGAACTTCCGCCACTTCCCGCTGGGACGCAGCCGCCGGCTCGAGGCGGCTCCGCTCACCAACAGCAACGGCGATCACGCCGTGCTTGTGCGCAAAGGAGACCAGCCCCGTGCGCTGCTCACTGCCGAGGTCGACGGACGATCGGCTGGTGCTCATCCCGCTCGACGAGCGCAGCGAGATGCGCATCGACGGCGACGCCCTGGCGATCTGGCTGACCCAGGGCTCGCTGCGGCCGCCACGTACCGGGCTGGCGTCGCTGCCGCAATGGGCGGGCGCCGTGGGCATGCTGCTGCTGGTGGTCATCGTCGCGTTCGCCATCCTGGGCAGCCTCACCTTTTTCAGCTGGCTCTTCAGGAGCCTGGGCGTGATCGGCTAGCCCGATGGCTCCCGGGACGCGGCCCATCCTGCCGCCCGAGAGCGGGATCATCGCCATGCGGATCGGCCTGGAGTTCGGGCCGCCCGAGGAGTTCGCACGCAACCTGGACCACGCCCTGGCCAAGGGCGGGGAGCGGGGTGCCACGCTGACCGCGCTGCTGGATCGCGGCGACATGACGATCCACATCCCCCGCGAGGACGGGCCGTGCTGGAACGCCGTCCCGCTGATGCACCTCCACCGCGGAGAGCAGCCGAGCGCCGATGACTGGGCCACGGCCAACGCGATCCTGGAGAAGCTGGAGCGGTACCGCTAGATGCGCGTCTACGTTTCGGTCGACATGGAAGGGCTCGCCGGGATCTCGCACCCGGCGCAGACCGTGTTCGGCGTTGGCGGGAGCGACCGCGCCGACTACGACCGCAGCCGCGCGCTGATGGCCGGCGAGACGAACGCGGCCATCGAGGGAGCGCTGGCGGCCGGCGCCACCGAGATCGTGGTCAACGACAGCCACTGGCAGATGCGCAACCTGCGCGCCGAGGACCTGCATCCCGCGGCTCGGCTGCTGATCGGCGACAAGCCCTACTCGATGACGGAGGGCGTCGGCGCGGCCGGCGGCGAAGGATTCGACGCCGCGATCTTCATTGGCTATCACGCCGGGGCCGGCCACCCGACCGGGGTCATCGGTCACACCTACTCGTCGCGGACGATCGCCGAGCTGCGGATCGATGGCGTGCCGCACAACGAGGCCGGCGTCAACGCGCTGCGGCTCGGCCAGTTCGGCGTGCCGGTGGCGCTGGTGAGCGGCGACGACGCGCTCGCCGGCGAGATCGCCCAGCTGCTGCCCTGGGCCGAGCGCGTGGTGGTCAAGCGCGCGCTGGGGGCGCACCTGGCCGAGTCGCTGTCGCCCGAGCGGGCGCGGGCCGCCATCCGCGAGGGCGTCGAGCGCGCGTTGGGGCGCCTCGAGGAGATGCCGCCATACGTGCGCAACGCGCCGATGACCTGTGAGATCGACTTCCACCAGCCGGTGATGGCCGATTTCGCCGCTACCCCGCCGGGCGTGGAGCGGATTGGTCCACGAACCGTGGCCTTCGGGGCGGACGACGCCGACACGCTGTACCGCTGGTTCGTCAGCTGCTTCCGGCTGGCGAACGTTCCTCTGAGCTGAGCCTGCGCTGAGCATGACCCTCGACAGCACGCCAGAGGGGCGCCGCCTGCGTGACATGATGGCGCGCTTCGCCACCGGAGTGACGGTCGTCGCGGCCCGATACGGGCCATTGCTGGCGGGCATGACCGCCAACGCCATCGCATCGGTCAGCATCGATCCGCCGCTGATGATGGCCAGCATCAACCGCCAATCGGAGACGCACCAGGCGATCGTGCAGAGCCATTCGTTCGCAGCATCGGTCCTGTCCGATGGGCAACAGGAGCTGGCGACCTGCTTCGCGCAGCCCACCACCGCCACCAAGCTCAAGCGCTTCTGCGACGCCCAGTGGCATGAGGCCGAGACCGGCTCACCCATCCTCGAGGGTGCCATCGCCTTCTTCGACTGCCGCCTGGTCGACCGGCACGACGGCGGCGACCACACCATCTTCATCGGCGAGATCGTGGCGGCCGGCCACGAGGAGGGCGTCGAGCCGCTGATCTGGTTCGGCTCCGGCTATCGCCGCCTGGCGGCCGAGTGATGCGTTTCTCGACCGATGCGGCCGCGCGGGTCGGCCGCAATTCGTCATCTACTCGTCAGATGGGTGAAAGGCGCGGCTCCGACCGACATACCACCGGCGCCACGCATGGATTACCCACCGGGCGAGTGACATGGAGCCACCCGGGGGTCGCCAAAGCACCGATCACCCGCCCGGTGAGTATGTGGCGGAGAATGCGATGACGAGCAACCCCCCGAGCGCGCGGCTTCCCGTCTGGGAGCGGCTCCGCGCCCCGGACCACAGGCCGCTCGTCATTCGCCCGGTGGAGCGGCGGACCGTGGAGGTGCTGCGGATCGTCGACGGCGACCTGCCCGACGTCAGCGGCGCGACGGTCTTCGACGCATGGCCGCAGGACGACGCCTACGTGGTACGCGCGGCCGGGTTCGATGACGTGACCGTCACGCCATACGAGATCCGCGCCAGGCAGCTCAACGTCGAGGCGAGCGACGGTCGCCTGGAAGCGCTGCTGGCCGGATCCGGCGTGGTGGCGACCCTTGGCGAGCTCGAGCACCTTGCCTGCGCCTGCCGGGGGGTCGCCGCGGACGTGGTGTATCGGGCCGTCGCGAACGGTTGGGAAACCGTCGACCAGCTGAAGCGAGCGACGCGCGTCGCCTTCGGCGTCTGCCAGGGGAGACGCTGTGTTCCCTGGCTGGCGCAGCGCCTCGAGCTGGAGCCGGAGGATTCGCGGGCCCAGGCGACGCCGCGACCTCCGTTGGTGCCGGTGCCCGCATCGGTCCTGGCTGCCTTCGTCGAGGAGCCGTTGGGCTAGGATTGGCGCATCTGGGGGGTCCCGCGCAGCCGCGAGGTTGGTGATGACGCTCACCGCTATCCGAAATCGCATGTTCATCGACGGTGACTGGACCGATGCGGCCAGCGGCGAAACCGCGACCGTCATCAACCCGGCCACCGAGGAGGAGATCGCGCAGGTCCCGCGTGGCGACGCCGGCGACGTCGACCGGGCCGTTGCCGCCGCACGCGCCGCATTCGAGACCTGGTCGCAGACGACGCCCGCCGAGCGATCGAAGGCGCTGTACGCCTTCGCCGATGCGATCGAGCGCGATACCGCCACGCTCTCCGCCCTGGAGCAGGCCAACGTCGGCAAGCCGAAAGGCACCGCCGACTTCGACGTCGAGTTCAGCGTCGACAACGTGCGCTTCTTCGCGGGTGCCGCCCGCGTCGTGGAGGGCAGGGCGGCCGGGGAGTATGTCAGCACCCACACCTCCATGATCCGCCGCGAGCCCGCGGGGGTTGTCGGGCAGGTGGCTCCCTGGAACTACCCGCTGATGATGGCCATCTGGAAGCTCGGCCCGGCGCTGGCGGCCGGCTGCACGGTGATCCTCAAGCCAGCCTCCATGACGCCACTCTCGGCCATTCGCCTCGCGGAGCTGGCCGCCGACATCTTCCCGAAGGGTGTCCTCAACGTGGTGACCGGGCCGGGCGAGTCGGTGGGGCATCGGTTGATCACCCATCCGCAGGTCGACATGGTCTCGCTGACCGGCGACACGGCGACCGGCCGCGAGATTGCCGCCGCCGCTGCGCAGACGGTCAAACGCGTGCACCTGGAGCTCGGCGGCAAGGCACCGGTGCTCGTCTTCGACGATGCCGACATGGACGCCCTGGCCGAGACGATCAAGCTCGCCGGGTTCTTCAACTCGGGCCAGGACTGCACCGCGGCGACGCGCATCATCGCCATGGGCGACGGCTACGAGCGCGCGCTTGAGGCGCTGGTTCCGGCGGTCGAGTCGCTCAAGGTCGGCGATCCGGCGTCGGACGCCGATCTCGACATGGGCCCGCTGGTTTCAGCGGCTCAGCGAGAGCGCGTCGCCGGCTTCGTGGAGCGTGCGCGCGGGTACGGTGCCGAGGTGGCGACCGGCGGCGAGTCGTTCGGCGACCGCGGCTTCTTCTATCGCCCATCGGTCGTCGCCGGCGTTGCCCAGGACGCCGAGATCGTGCAGAACGAGGTCTTCGGGCCGGTCGTCACGGTTCAGCGCTTCAGCGACGAGGCGGAGGGCATCCGCTGGGCGAATGGCGTGCCGTACGGCCTGGCGGCATCGGTCTGGACGAAGGACATCAAGCGCGCGCTGCGGGCGGCCAAGGCGCTGCGCTACGGCACGGTCTGGATCAACGACCACCTGACCATGGCGTCGGAGATGCCGCACGGCGGCTTCGGCCAGTCGGGCTACGGCAAGGACATGAGCAGCTACTCGATCGAGGACTACACCATCGTCAAGCACGTGATGGCCAAGATCGTCGACTGACCGATGGCCGTCAGCCGCCACTCCGTCGTGGTCGGGCGGCCCCGGTCTCGCGCCTGAGTCACTGACAGACTCAAACGACTGACAACCGCTGGCTCACCTGCTGTCGATGCGCCTGGCGACTCAAACGGGCAGATCTGCGCCCGTTTCATCGTCAAATCGGTCGATTTGAGTCGCCTGGCGACTGATCCGCACGACAGGCGCCGGCTCACCGTCATTTGAGTCAGCTCAGACTCAGGACTGCCGGTACCGCTGAGTCAGCTCAGACTCAGGACTGGCCGGGACCGCGGGCTCGTGCTACCTTTGACGCCGAACCGCGCAACACAGCGCGGCATCGGCACCGAGATCCTGTTGCGCAGACGTGTGCCTTCGTCGAAACCCGTCGAACACGTCGGAACACGCAGCGGAGCAGACCTCATGCGCATCCTCCTCCTTGGTGCCGGCACAGTCGGCGAGGCCATCGCCAGGCTCACCGCTCAGCGCGACTGGTGCGAGCAGATGGTGATCGCCGACTACGATCTGGACCGCGCGACCGCCGTGGCGCAGACCATCGGCCAGCCCGAACGCGTCATCGCCGTCCAGGCCGATGCGGGCAACGAGCAGCAGCTCGTCAAGCTCGTGCGCCAGCATCGGTCCGACCTGGTCATGAATGCGGTCGATCCGCAGTTCGTGATGCCCATCTTCCGGGCAGCGCTGGCGGCGGAGACGAACTACATGGACATGGCCACCAGCCTGTCCAAGCCCGACGCGGCGCAGCCGTTCCAGAAGCCCGGCCTGAAGCTGGGTGACGAGCAGTTCGCGATGATGGAGCAATGGGCACGCAGCGGAAGGCTCGCGCTGCTGGGCATGGGCATGGACCCCGGCCTGACCGATGTTTTCGCCGCGTACGCCAACAAGCACCTCTTCGACGAGATCGACGAGGTGCACGTGCGCGACGGCGGCGACCTGCGCATCGAGGGCTACGACTTCGCGCCGGTGTTCAGCATCTGGACCACCATCGAGGAGTGCCTGAATCCGCCCGTGGTGTGGGAACAAGGCGAATGGCACACCACGGCGCCGTTCAGCGCGCCGGAGCTGTTCCCGTTCCCCGAGGGCATCGGGCCGGTCGAGTGCGTCAACGTCGAGCACGAGGAGGTCCTGCTCGTGCCGCGCTACATCGATGCCAAGAAGGTCACCTTCAAGTACGCGCTGGGCAGCGACTTCATCGACAAGCTGAAGACGATCCACGCGCTTGGCATGGACCGCACCGATCGCGTCAACGTCAAGGGCGTGGAGGTCGCGCCGCGCGACGTCCTGGCTGCCATCACCCCGGACCCGGCGAAGGTCGGCGACAGGATGGTCGGCCGCGCGATCGTCGGCACCTGGGTCATCGGCCGCAAGGATGGCAAGCCTCGCGAGGTCTTCCTGTACCAGATGACCGATGCCGCACGAACGTGGCAGGACCACGGCCTGCAGGCGGTCGCCTGGCAGACCGGCTTCAACCCGGTGATCGCCATGGAGCTGCTCAGCTCCGGCGTCTGGAAGGGGAGCGGCGTGCTCGGCCCCGAACCATTCGATCCCGACCCGTACCTCGCTCTTCTCGACCGATACGGCATCCACCACGGCATGGTCGAGATGGAGCCCGGGGCGCACACGCCCAGTTAGAAAGGACCGATAACGATGACGATCTCGACCGGCATCGACCGGGCACGACTCGCAGCCATTCAGCAGCGCGAGGAAGCGGCGTACCGGGAGCGCACGCCTCGCAGCGCCGAGCTCTTCGAGCGCTCGAAGCGGGCCATGCCGCTGGGCGTCGCGAGCTCGTTCCAGAGCTACGATCCCTATCCGCTGTTCATGACCGATGCGCGCGGCTCGCGCATCACCGACGCGGACGGTAACGAGTACATCGACTTCGACATGGCCTTCGGCGTCCTCGCCGCCGGCCACTCGCACCCGATCCTGGCCGAGGTCCTCCAACACCGCGTTGCGAATGGGACGTGCTACACCTTCCCGGTCGAGGACGGCGTCGTGCTGGCCGAGGAGATCAAGCGCCGTTTTGGCGCCGACCTCGTTCGCTTCAGCAACTCCGGCACCGAGGCGACCATGGACGCCATCAGGGTCGCGCGCGGCTTCACCGGCCGCGAGAAGCTCGTCAAGTTCGAGGGCGGCTACCACGGCCACCACGACGACGTGCTGCTCAGCATCCAGCCGCCGCGCGACCTGATGGGTCCGCCCGAGGCGCCGAACACGGTGCCGGCGACGGCCGGCATGCCGCGCTCGCGCGTCGCCGAAACCGTCATCGCGCCGTACAACCAGCCCGATGCGCTGGCCGCCATCCTCGATGCCCACCGCGGCGAGATCGCGGCGATCATCATCGAGCCGGTCCAGTTCAACATCGGCGTCGTGCCGCCGCTGCCCGGTTTCCTCGAACGCGTCCGGGAGCTGGCTACCGAGCACGGTGCCGTCCTCATCTTCGACGAGGTAAAGACCGGCGTGGTGCTGGCCTACGGGGGCGCGTACGAGTACTTCGGCGTCAAGCCTGATCTGTTCTGCCTGGCCAAGAGCATCGGCGGCGGCGTCCCGATCGGCGCCTTCGGCGGCCGCGAGGAAGTCATGCGCGTGATCGAGGCGCTCCCCGAGGGCGGCGGCAACGGGACCGGGCTGGAGCACACCACCATTCCGGGCGGCGCGACGCGCGTCGCGCATCTCGGCACCTTCAACGGCAATCCGCTGTCAATGGCGGCCGGCGTCGCCACGCTGACCCGCATCCTGACGGCAGACGTCTATCCGCAGCTCCACGCCCTGGCCCAGCGCCTGACCGATGGCTGCGCCGCCGTCCTGTCCGAGTTCGGCCTGCCCGGCTACGCGATCAACGTCGGCCCAAAGGGCTGCGTCATGTTCACGCCCGAGCGCGTGACGAACTACCGCGACTTCATCGGCCTCGACGGCGAGCTGTGGTCGGCCTCGTTCTTCTACCTTGCCAACCGCGGCATCCTGCTGCCGCCGGGGCCAGACGACCAATGGACGCTGTCGGTCCAGCACAGCGAGGCCGATATCGACCGCTACGTCTCGACCTTCCGCGACTTCGCCGCCGAGCTCGTCGGCTAGCGCCTGAGGTAAGTCTCGAGCCCGTGGCGCCTCCTGGGTGCCTGGTCAGCTCGGGATGCTCTTCGACGAGCAGGTCTTCGAGGTCTTCGGCGGCGTTCCCCTCTTCACGCCAGCTGCACGAGCATGGCCGGGTGGCCGTTGAAGTGCTGGCGTCGTGAAGCAGCCCGCCGGGGCTCGTCGGTCGATACACCGACCTCCTTGGCGTCGACGGCCGGGCACGCGGACACCGGACGTCCATCGGTCCCTGGGGCATGCGTGCGGTCGCCCAGTGCCGCGCTGGGTCCGGCGAAAGCACGCAGGGCCGGCTCCCATCGACCCTATCAACTGGGTCGCGGACTCCGCCTCGCTCGAGTGTTTGCGCCCCCAGCTCTGATTCGTGCTCCTGCATCTCCGCGGTGTTCCATCGCATGATTTCGCGGCCTTTGGCCAGCCGTGCGCATCTCCCAGGTTGCCATTGCCAGCTAGACCGATGCGAGTGCCTGGCCGATGACGTCCACCGCCAGGTCAACTTCGTCGTCGGAGGTGACCAGCGGCGGAATGACGCGGACGACGTTGCCGTACGTGCCACAGGTCAGCAGCAGCAGCTTCCGCTCGAAAGCCTCGTGGAGGATCGCCTTGGCAAGGTCCGGTCGCGGAGCCAGCGTTCCCGGATCGGCGAGCTCGAGGGCCACCATCAGGCCGCGGCCGCGGACCTCCGCAACGCAGTCATGGCCGGCGGCCGCCGCGCGCAGGCCGTCGAGCAGCCGTTGGCCCTGACGCTCGGCGTTGGCCACCAGCCCCTCGGCCTCGATGACTTCCAGCGTGGCGAGCGCCGCGGCGGAGGCGACGGCATTGCCGCCGTAGGTGCCGCCGTGGGCGCCCGGCGCGAACGCCTTCATGATCGAGCGCGGCGCCATGATCCCGGAAAGCGGCATGCCCGACGCGATGCCCTTGGCCATGACGATGACGTCGGGGACCGCATCGGTCCATTCGGAGGCGAAGAAGCGTCCCGTGCGGCCAAAGCCGGACTGCACCTCGTCGGCGATGAGCAGGATGCCGTGCCGGTCGGCGATCTCGCGCAGCGCGGGCAGGAAGCCGTCCGGCGGCACCACGTACCCGCCCTCGCCGAGCACCGGCTCGACCAGGAAGGCGGCCACGTCGTCGGGGTAGACGACCGTCGCGAACAGCTCCTCGACCCCGTCGATCGCTGCCTGCAGCGCGGACTCCGAGGAGCCATGGCGCAGCGGATACGGGTACGGCGCGAAATGCACGCCGCCGAGCAGCGGCTCGTAGTGGCCGCGGTACTTCACGCTCGACGAGGTGAGCGCCATGGTGCCGTGGGTCCGGCCGTGGAAGCCGCCGCGGAAGGCGATGACCGCCGGGCGCCGCGTCGCCATCTTGGCGAGCTTGACCGCGGCCTCGACCGCCTCGGCCCCGGAGTTCGACAGGAAGAGCGCCGCATCGGCGCCGCCCGGAAAGTACCGCGGCAGGCGCTCGTGCAGCAGCAGCCCGGGCTGGTGGTAGACGATGTTCTGCTGGCCGTGGATGAGCTTCGACGCCTGCTCCGCGATCGCCGCCGCGACCCGCGGGTGCGCATGCCCGGTGCTGACCACGCCGATCCCCGAGGTGTAGTCGAGGTAGCGTTCGCCACCGACCGTCTCCAGCCAGGAGCCGGAGCCGCGCTCGATGACCAGGTCGGTGTAGCGGGCCCAGACGGACGGCACGCCGTCGCGCAACGCCAGCCACGGCGCCGCATCGGTCAGAAGGTCGGTGGCGTGTTGATCCACAGCAGTCGTGTCTCCCCGCCGGCGTCGTTGCGCCAGCGATGCGGCAGGATGGATGGAAAGGTGAGCGAGTCCCCCTCGGCGAGCCGGTAGCTCTCATCCTCGCCGAGCCAGACGGCCAGCGCGCCCGACAGGACGAAGATGAGCTCCTCGCCGTTGTGCGCGTAGGACCCCTCGCTGCCGGCGCCCGGCGCCAGCACGAAGAGCTGAGGCTCGAGCGCTGTGGCCGTGTGCGACAGTTGCTCGATGCGTACGTTGCCGGTCAGCTGGAGTGCCGGTCGGTCATCGCGGCGCACCAGGCGATCCAGCAGCTGATCGTTGCCGAGCAGTTCCTGCAGGGTCGTGCCGTAGGCGCTGGTCAGGCGCTGCAGGGTTGCCACGCTGGCACCGGCTGCACCGCGCTCGACGGCGCTGATGAAGCTTTCGGACAGGCCCGAGCGGCGCCCAGCCTCGCGCAACGAGACGCGACGGGCGCGACGGGCGCGGCGCAGCTGCCGGCCGTCGGCCGTCGCGCCCCCAGCGTGCCCGCCGAGCACGCGGCGGATGCCCGACGCGTTGACGCCGTCGAACACGCGCAGGCGCCGCACGCGCTGCAGTCGGGACAGGTCGTCGTCGCTGTAGAGCCGATAGCCGGTGGCGGTGCGCATTGGGTGCACCAGGCCCTGGCGTTCCCATTGGCGCAGGGCCGAAGGCGAGACGCCCACGCGGCGGGCCGCCTCGGAGATGCGACAGGCCGCCGGCTGCTCGCTCACCCGTCGCTCGGCGAGGTCGTCAGGCTGTGTCGCTGCAGCAGCAGCCAGCCCAGGATGCTGACCACGGCGATGGCGAAGATCAGCGTGCCCATGACGTTGACCTGCGGCGGGATCCCGATCCGCGACGCACCGTAGACCCACAGCGGGAAGGTGGTCGTTCGGCCGGAGGTGAAGAGCGTGATCACGAAGTCGTCGATCGACAGCGCGAACGCCAGCAAGGCGGCGGCCATGATCCCCGGGAAGATGAGCGGGAAGGTCACCTTGCGGAAGGTCGTCCACTCGCTGGCACCGAGGTCCATGGCGGCCTCCTCGAGCCGCCGGTCGAAGCCGGTGATCCGGGCGCGAACCGTGATCACCACGTAGCTGATGTTGAACATGATGTGGGCGATGATGATGGTCGTGATGTCGCGGTTGACGCCCAACGACACGAACAGCGCCAGCAGGCTGGCGCCGAGCACGACCTCGGGCGTCGCGATCGGCAGGAAGATGAGGACGTTGAATGGGCCGCGGCCGCTGAACTGGTGGCGGGTCAGGGCCAGCGCGATGAGCGTCCCGAGCAGGGTGGCGGCGATCGTCGAGATGACGGCAACCACCAGGCTGGCGATCAACGCATCGGCCAGGCCCGGCACGGCGAACAGCTCCGCATAGTTCTTGAGCGTGAAGCCCTGCCAGGCGTAGTTGAAGTGGCCCTTCGGATCGTTGAAGCCGAAGGCGATCATGACCGCGATGGGGATGAACAGGTAGGCGACCGCCAGGCCGGTGTAGACCGGCAGAATCCATGGCCCGATGCGTCCCCGGGAGCGGCTGCGGGTCCGCGGCACGGGTCTGGCGCTGGCTACGGCGCTCATCCGCCGGTGAGCTCCTCGCCACCCAGCACGCGGGCGTAGACGGCCACGCCGATCAGGATGGCGACCATCAGGATCAGGCTCAGCGCCGCCGCTTCGGGATAGTCATTCGACTGCAGGAAGCGGAACTGGATGACGTTGCCGATCATCGTCGTCTCGCGGCTGCCCAGCAGCTCGGCGTTGATGAAGTCGCCGACCGCCGGGATGAAGCACAGCAGCGACGCCGCGAAGACCCCGGGCAGGCTGAGCGGCAGCGTGACGCGCAGGAAGGCCTGAAGGCGGCTGGCATACAGGTCGGTCGCCGCCTCGACCAGGCGGTGGTCGATCTTCTCGAGCGCGACGTACAGGGGCAGCACCACGAACGGCAGGAAGTTGTAGGTGATTCCGCTGATCACGGCCGCCGGCGTGGCAAGCAGGTGAAAGCCGGAGTCGAGCACGCCCCAGCCCTTCAGCGTGCCGAGCACGATGCCCTGGTCGGCCAGCAGGAACTTCCAGCTGATGGTGCGGATGATGAAGCTGGTGAAGAAGGGCAGGATCACCAGCAGCAGGAGCATGTTCTTGTAGCGACCGCCGCGGAAGGCGATGGTGTAGGCCATCGGGTAGCCGATCGCCAGGGTCAGCACCGTCACGATCAGCCCGTACTCGAGCGATCGGACGAACTGCGTCGAGTTCTTGGCGAGGACCTCGGGGAAGATGCCCAGGTTGAAGGTGAGGTGGTACCCGCGGCTGAGCGATCCCTCCTGGATGCTGACCGAGCCCATGGTCAGCATCGGCAGGAGGAAGAAGAAGATCAGCCAGAGGCCGCCCGGCAGCAGCAGCAGGTAGGGGAGCGCCCAGCGGTGCCGCCGCAGCAGGCCCGGCACGAGCTCAGCCCTGGACCACGGCCTGGAAGAGGTCGTTCCACTGCTTCTCCTCGTCCTCGCTGAGGTTCTTGTAGCTGTACAGCCGCGACAGCATGTCGTCCGTGGGGAAGACGAGCTCGGAGCCGGCGACCGTATTCAGGTAGTCGGCGTTCTCGGAGTCGCCCTCCGCGGCGGCGTCCTTGGCGTGCTGCAGGATGATCGCCTTCGCCTCCGGGACCGGGCAGATGTAGTTGACGTACTCGGTGATCTGCGCGGCGATCTCCGGCTGGTAGACGAAGTTCATCATCTGCTGCGCGTCGATGGGATGCTTGGCATGCAGCGGGATCGACATGTTGTCGACCCACAGGATGGCGCCCTCCTTGGGCACCACGAACTTCAGGTCCGGGTTGTCGAACTGCAGCTGGAAGACGTCGCCGGACCAGGCCATGGTGATCGCCAGGTCGCCACTGCTCAGCGCATCGGCATACGAGTTGTCGTAGTAGTTGCGTACCAGGGGAGCCTGCTGGAGGAGCTTCTTCTGCGCGTTCTTCACGTCATCGATGGTCGCATCCAGCGGTTTGACGCCGATGCCCAGCAGGGCCAGATTCATGGTGTCCCGCATCTCGGTGAACATGCCGATGCGGCCCTTGAACGCCGGATCGAGCAGGTCGTTGAAGCTGGTGATGTCGCGCTTGGTCAGCTTGGGGTTGTAGGCGATGCCGGTGATGCCGGACTGCCACGGCACGCTGTGCGCGTTGTTCGGATCGTAGCCGGGGTTCTGGTACTTGTCTGCGGCGTGCGCCGTGAAGTTCGGCACATTGGCAAGCGAGATCGTCTCGAGGTATCCGAGGCCCGCCATCTTGGTGACGAGCCAGTCGGTGACCACGATCAGGTCGTAGCCGGTGTCCTGCCCCGCCGCCAGGACCGGCTGGATCTTCCCGAAGAACGAGACGTTGTCCGGGATGTCCTCGGTGTAGGTGACCTTGCTGTTGGTCGCGGCCTGGTAGTCCTCGATCGTCTTGTGCTTGGTCTCGTCCTTGGCGTCGGTGTCGATGTACAACGGCCAGTTCGCGAAGTTGAGCACGCCCGCCGGGCTGGGAGCCGGCGTCGGAGCCACGCTCGCGCTGCCGCTCGGGTTGGCGGTGGCGCGCAATGCCTTCGGGGTCGCCGCCGGACCGATGCCGCACGCGGCAAGGATTGCCGGCAACGAGAGTGCCGATCCGGCCAGCAGGCCGCCACGGCCGGCCCGGCGCAGGAAGGCGCGACGGGAAAGCCGGTCATTGGCGGCGGCGCGCTCGATGGCGCGTTCGATCATGCTGAGCTGGTCGCGGTCGTCAGGCATCGGGTGCTCCTTGTGGGCTTGGTTCGCTGGGACCGATGACGAAGGTGTGCTGCGGCTTCCAGGTCAGCCGCACGCGCTGGCCGTCGGCCAGCGCCTCCGCCGCTCCGCTGGTCTCGAGGTTCTGGGCGTACACGCTCAGCCGCCGACCGTCGGTGGTCTCGACCAGGTACTGGGTGCTGACGCCGATGTAGCTCGCGTCCAGGATGGTGGCGTCGATGCTGTTGAGCTCGTTGGGAGCGGCGTCCGCGCCGTCGTGGATGGCGAGCACGCGCAGCTTCTCGGGGCGCACGCCGACGCGAACGCGCGGTGACCCGTCCACCATCCCGCTCGGCGCGCGCAGGAGGGTCCCATCGGCCAGCCGAACGGTTGTCAGGCCGCCGTCGTTTCCGGCGACGTCGCCCTCCAGCAGGTTGCTGACGCCCAGGAAGCCGGCGACGAACTCGGTTGCCGGGCGCTCGTAGAGCTCCTCCGGCGGGCCCGAGCTGCTCGATGTGACCGGCGCGCATCACCGCGATCCGATCCGACATGGTCATCGCCTCCTCCTGGTCGTGCGTCACGTAGATGAACGTGATGCCGACCTCGGTCTGGATGCGCTTGAGCTCGATCTGCATCTGCTTGCGCAGCTTCAGGTCGAGCGCGCCGAGCGGCTCGTCGAGGAGCAGCACCTGTGGGTGGTTGATGAGCGCTCGCGCCAGCGCCACGCGCTGCTGTTGACCACCGGAGAGCTGCGACGGCTTGCGCCGCTCGTATCCCGGCAGCTCCACCAGCTCGAGCAGCTGCGCGACCTGGTGGCGGATCTCGCGGTCCGGGACCCGCCGCCGTCGCAGCCCGAAGGCGACATTCTCGTAGACCGTCAGGTGCGGGAAGAGCGCGTAGCTCTGGAAGACGGTGTTCACGTCCCGCCTGAAAGGGGGCAGGCCGGTGACATCGGTCTCGCCGAGATGGATCCTGCCGGCGGAGGAGTCCTCGAAGCCGCCGATCATGCGCAGCGTGGTGGTCTTGCCGCAGCCGGAGGGGCCCAGGAGCGAGAAAAACTCCCCGCGGTTGATCTCGAGCGACAGGTCGTCCACCGCGACAACCTCGGCGAACTGCTTCGTCACGTGATCTAGGCGAACGTCGACCTGGGGCACGTAGAGCCTCCGGGAAGAGGAACCTTGTCGAGTTGCTGCAGGGTTGAGCTGCCGAAGTATAGGCGCCACCATTCGCCGCCCGTCAACGCCGGATTCCGCGGGTCGCAGGCACCGTTGTCGCCTGCGGGCCGAGTGCAACCCAGCGGCCGGACCGTGCGTCTGTGAGGGACAGATGGCCAAGCCGAACCACGCCAAGCGCTCCAGGCCTCGGCCGCCGACGATTCGCAAGCTGCGTTCGTCGGCCCTCCGCAGCGCCGAGCGCCGCACGCGCCGCGAGCTCGAACGCTGGCGCCGCAGCTAGGGCGGGTCTCCGGTTCGGCGATCGAAAACGGGTGAGGAATCTCGTCTCACGTATCCGCGAGGCCTCGGTCAGGAGCCGACGTAGGCCGCGAGGTGCTCGCCAGTGAGCGTGGAGCGGGCGGCGACGAGGTCGGCGGGTGTGCCCTGGAAGACGATCCGGCCGCCGTCGTGGCCGGCGCCGGGGCCCATGTCGATGATCCAGTCGGCGTGTGCCATGACCGCCTGGTGATGCGCGATGACGATGACCGACTTGCCGGAGTCGACCAGCCGGTCGAGCAGGCCGAGCAGATGCTCGACGTCGGCGAGATGGAGGCCGCTGGTAGGCTCGTCGAGAACGTAGACGCCGCCCTTCTCGGCCATGTGCGTGGCCAGCTTAAGGCGCTGACGCTCGCCGCCCGACAGCGTCGGGAGCGGCTGACCGAGGCTGAGGTAGCCGAGCCCGACATCGATCAGGCGCTTCAGGATCGCGTGCGCGGCCGGCGTACGCGCCTCGCCGGCCCCGAAGAACTCGACGGCCTCGGTCATCGGCATCGCCAGCACCTCGCTGATGTCGCAGCCACCAAGGTGGTATTCGAGCACCGATGCCTGAAAGCGCTTCCCCTCGCACTGCTCGCACACGGACTCGACGGTGGCCATCACGCCGAGCTCGGTGTAGATCACCCCGGCGCCATGGCAGGTCTGGCAGGCACCTTCGGAGTTGGAGCTGAACAGCGCCGGCTTCACGCCGTTGGCCTTCGCGAACGCCGCGCGGATCGGATCGAGCAGTCCTGTATATGTCGCCGGGTTGCTCCGTCGCGAGCCCTTGATCGCCCCCTGGTCGACGACGACGACACCATCGCGCCCGGCCACCGAGCCGTGGATCAGTGAGCTCTTGCCGGATCCCGCCACGCCGGTGACCACGCAGAGCACGCCGAGCGGGATGTCGACGTCGACGTCCCGCAGGTTGTGCGTCGAAGCGCCGCGGACCTCCAGCGCCCCGGTGGCGCCACGTACCGATTCCTTGAGCGTCGCCCTGTCGCCGAGGTGGCGGCCGGTGATAGTGTCACTCGCCCGCAGTCCCTCGACGGTGCCCTCGAAGCAGACAACGCCGCCCATCGAGCCGGCCCCGGGGCCGAGGTCGACGACGTGGTCGCCGATTGCGATGGTCTCCGGCTTGTGCTCCACGACGAGCACGGTGTTGCCCTTGTCGCGCAGCTGTAGCAGAAGATCATTCATCCGCTCGATGTCATGGGGGTGGAGGCCGATCGTCGGCTCGTCGAAGACGTAGGTGACGTCGGTCAGCGAGGAGCCGAGGTGGCGGATCATCTTGGTGCGCTGCGACTCTCCACCGGACAGCGTCCCGGCCCGCCGGTCGAGCGAGAGGTAGCCGAGCCCGATCTCTGCGAACGAGTCGAGCAGGTGCTGCAGCCCTGAAAGCAGCGGCGTCACAGATGGCTCGTCGAGTGCCCTGACCCACTCGGCAAGATCGCTGATCTGCATGGCGCAGGCTTCCGCGATGTTCTTGCCGTTGATCATCGAGGCCAGGACTTCCTTCGTCAGCCGAGTGCCCCTGCACTCCGGGCAGGTCTGGAAGGTGACGGCGCGCTCGACGAAGGCGCGGATGTGCGGTTGCATGGCGTCGACATCCTTGGACAGCATCGACTTCTGGATCTTCGGGATCACGCCCTCGAAGGTGAGGTTGACGCCTTCGACCTTGATTTTGGTCGGCTCCCCGTACAGCAGCTTGTCGAGATCTTTCTTGCTGTATTCACTGATCGGCTTGTCCAGGTCGAGCCCGGCACCGGCAAAGATGCGGCCGTACCAGCCGTCCATGCTGTAGCCGGGGATCTTCAATGCCCCGTGGCGGAGCGACGTCGTCTCGTCGTACAGCGCCGTGAGATCGAAGTCGCTGACCGCGCCCATGCCCTCGCAGCGCGGGCACATGCCCCCCAGGTAGACGACGTTGCGGACTACGTTCCGCTCGGTGCGGCCTGCCTTTTCGGTGCTCATCACGCCGCTCGCCGTCGCCGTGGGGACGTTGAACGAGTAGGCGGTCGGCGGCCCGATGTGGGGCTGCCCAAGCCGGCTGAACAGGATGCGCAGCATTGCGTTGGCATCCGTGGCCGTGCCAACGGTGGAGCGCGGATTGGCACCCATGCGCTCCTGGTCCACGATGATCGCCGTCGTGAGGCCGTCCAGGAAGTCGACCTCGGGTCGCGCCAGCGTCGGCATGAACCCTTGCACGAAGGCGCTGTAGGTCTCGTTGATCATCCGCTGCGACTCCGCGGCGATGGTGTCGAACACCAGTGAGCTCTTGCCCGAGCCGGAGACGCCGGTGAACACCGTCAGCCGGCGCTTCGGGAGCTCGACGCTGACGTCCTTGAGGTTGTTCACGCGCGCGCCCTGCACGCGGATCAGATCGTGGCTGTCGGCAGCACGGAGCGCAGGTGACGGCGTGTCCGTCATCCTCAACTCGCGGCTTTCATCACGAGCGCGGCGGAGTTGCTGGTCACCTGCGAGATCGTGCCACATCGCGCTATATCGCGTGTTCATGCGTGCGGCACGACATGTCCTGGCCCGCCGGCGGCGGCTCGCGGCGTTCTTGCTACACTCCCGGCACCCCATCCGCCACGCAGCCTGGAGTGCCCGCGCCCCATGGACTTCGCGCTCGACCCTCAACACGAGGAGATCCGCCGTACGGTTCGAGACTTTGCCGAACGGCGCATTGCGCCCATCGCCGATGAGCTCGAGCGCAAGGGCGAGTTCCCGGAGGAGATCATCCGCGAGGCCGCCGGCCTCGGCCTGCTGGGCGTGCCATACCCCGAGGAGATGGGCGGCACCGGCCTCGACAACCTCGCCTACGCGATCACCATCGAGGAGCTCGCCCGGGCCAGCGGCAGCGTCGCCATCATCGTCAGCGCCCACACCTCGCTGGGCTGCTATCCGCTCTACCTCGCCGGCACGCCCGAGCAGAAGGAGAAGTACCTTCGCCCACTGGCCAGCGGCCAGGCGCTTGGCGCCTACGGCCTGACCGAGCCGGGTGCCGGGTCGGACTCGCGCGGCACGCGCACGCGCGCGCATCGCGACGACGACACGTGGATCCTCAACGGCAGCAAGCGGTTCATCACCAACGCGGGTGTGGCCGACACCTACATCGTCACCGCCCTGACCGACAAGACCGCCGAGAGCGGCAAGATCAGCGCGTTCATCGTCGAGAAGGACACGCCGGGCTTCTCCATCGGTCGCATGGAGGAGAAGATGGGCCTGCATGCCAGCAACACCGGCGAGCTGCTGTTCGATGATTGCCGCATCCCGGCCGACAACCTGCTCGGCGAGGAGGGCGAGGGCGACAAGCTGTTCCTGGCCACGCTCGACGGCGGCCGGATCGGGATCGGCGCCATGGCCCTGGGGTTGTCGCAGGCGGCGTACGAGGCCGCATCGGCCTATGCCAAGGAGCGCAAGCAGTTCGGCAAGCCGATCGCCGCGTTCCAGGGCGTGGCCTTCATGATCGCCGACATGGCGACCCAGATCGATGCGGCTCGCCTGATGGTCTACCGCGCAGCGTGGCTGAAGGACTGCGGCCAACCCTTCACCACGGAGGCGGCGATGGCCAAGCTGTATGCCTCCGAGGTGGCGCAGCGGGTGACCAACGACGCGGTGCAGGTCCACGGCGGCTACGGCTACATCACCGAGTACCACGTCGAGCGCTTCCTGCGCGACGCGAAGCTGACCGAGATCGGCGAGGGCACCAGCCAGATCCAGCGCATGGTCATCGCCCGCAACCTGTTGGGCGTGCGATCGGGCTGAGGTTTCGGCTAGTCTTTGCCGATGGTCGCCCGCCGGGTGACCGAGCGACCGGCGAGGAGTGCCACCACATGACCAGCCGCATCGATGAGCTGGACGCGATCGTCCGCCAATTCGACCTGAACGCCCACCCCTTCTACCAGGCATGGCGCGCCGGCACGCTGCCGATCGAGCGCCTGCGCGAGTACGCCACCGAGTGGGCGCCGTTCATCGGCGTCCTGGATCGCGGCTGGGAGCGCATCGGCGAGCCTGCCTACGCCGACGAGGAGCGCGAGCACGACGCCCTGTGGTCGCACTTCCGCGCATCCCTCGGCTCGACCGGCGAGATGGCGCGACCGCAGAGCGCGACGCTGCTCGACGTCGGGAAGCATGCGTTCGCATCGGTCCCGGAGACGCTGGGAGCGCTGTACAGCTTCGAGGTCCAGCAGCCGGCGACGGCGCAGAGCAAGCTGGCGGGACTGCGCGAGCACTACGCCGGCAGCGTCGATGCCGAGGGCCAGCGCTACTTCGTGGAGCATGCCATCGAGACCGATGAGCCTGCCATGCTGGCTGCGAAGATCGATCAGCTGTCGGACGGCGAGTTCGCCCGCGTCCGAACCGCCTGCGCCATCTTCAGTGCGGCAGCCTGGGGTGCCCTGGACGGGGTGTTCTACACCGACTGACCGATGTCGCCGCGCGGCCGTCCGTCGCTGCGGGGTTGAGTCGCTGGGGACTCAAACGAGGGTCAACGTGCCGCTGTCATGCAGTTGAGTCCCTGGTGACTGAAATCCGCAGGTCTGAGGGCCGAAACCGTTCAAAGACGCCGATCTGAGTCGCCGGGTGACTGAAGAACACGGGAACCCCACGCTCTCACTCGTTTGAGTCACCGGACGACTCAGCGAACTGGTGAGCCAGCTCCACGAAGGCATCCAGCGCCTCCGGATTGGCCAGCGAGCCACGCGAGGCGGCAACCCCTGGGGCCACGCCGCCAAGGATCCGCTTGAGCGGCACCTCCAGCTTCTTGCCCGAGAGCGTGCGCGGGACGCCGGGGACCGCCGAGATCGCATCGGGCACGTGACGCGGCGAGAGCTCCTGGCGCAGCGCGGCCCGAAGGCGAGCCCGCAGGCCGCCGTCCAGCGCGCAGCCGGGTGCCAGCGCCACGAACAGCAGCAGCTCGTCGGTCTCCTCGCGGTGGACGACGACTGAATCGGCCACCTCGGGAAACGCCTCGACCACGGCGTAGAACTCGGCCGTGCCCACGCGCACCCCGCCGCGGTTCAGCGTGGCATCCGAGCGGCCGCTGATGATGCACGAGCCGCGCGACGTGATCGTGATCCAGTCGCCGTGGCGCCAGACGCCGGGGAACTCGTTGAAGTAGGCGTCGCGGTAGCGAGCGCCGGATGGGTCGTTCCAGAAGGCGGCGGGCATCGACGGCATCGGGCGGGTGAGGACCAGCTCACCCTGCTCACCGATCAGCGCCGAGCCGTCCGGCGCGAAGGCCTCCACCGCGCAGCCCAGGTGCCGGCAGCTGATCTCGCCCTCCCAGACGGGAACCAGCGGCGATGCGCCGACGAAGGCGGTGCACACGTCGGTCCCGCCGGAGACGCTCTGCAGCTGCAGCGACGAACCGACCGCCTCGTAGACCCAGCGGAAGCCCTCGACCGGCAGCGGCGCACCGGTCGAGCCGACGCCGCGGAGTGCCGACAGGTCGAACGTTGTGCCAGGCCGCAGACCGGCCTTGCGGCAGGCCATCAGGTACGGCGCGCTGGTGCCGAAGTACGTCATTCGCGTCTCCTCCGCCAGGCGCCACAGTGCGTCGAGGTCGGGATGGGCCGGTGAGCCGTCGAACAGCACGATCGTCGCGTCGACCAGGAGCCCGGAGACGAGGTAGTTCCACATCATCCAGCCGGTGGTCGTGAACCAGAAGAAGCGGTCGGCGGGCCCCAGGTCGTGGTGCAGGGCGTGGATCTTGAGATGCTCGAGCAGGATGCCGCCGTGGCGGTGAACGATCGGCTTGGGCAGGCCGGTCGTACCCGAGCTGTAGAGGATGTAGAGCGGATGGTCGAACCCGACCGGCTCGAAGGCGAGCTCGCCGCCCTTGCTCACCAGCTCGTCCCAGCTGACGGTGTCGGCCAGGCCGATGCCGAGGTACGGCACGCAGACCGTGGCCACCAGGCTCGGCAGCGCGGCCTGGATGGCGGCCACCTCATTAGTCCGGTCGATGCTGCGCTCGCCGTACCGATAGCCGTCGATGCTGAGCAGCACCTTCGGCTCGATCTGCGCGAAGCGGTCGACGACACTGCGCGTGCCGAACTCGGGCGCGCACGAGCTCCACACGGCGCCCAGGCTGGCGGTGGCCAGCAGCGCGACGACCGTCTCGGGAATGTTGGGCAGGTAGGCGGCGACCCGGTCGCCGCGGCCCACGCCCAGCCGCTGCAGGCCGGCTCGGGCGCTTGCGACGGCATCACGCAGCTCGGCGGCGGTGAGGCTCGAGGCGGCCCGCGTGTGCGAGCGGGAGAGGATGACGGTGTCCTCGTCGCCGCGACCCGCCAGGCGAAGCGCCTGCTCGGCGTAATTCAGCTGCACGCCGGGGAACCAGACCGCGTTCGGCACGCTGTCGTCCGGCAGCACGTTCCCGGGTCGATCGCCAAGGTCGAAGTGGTCCCAGACCGATGCCCAGAACGGCCCGAGCGCGTCCACCGACCAGCGCCACAGCTCGTCGTAGTCCGCGAAGGTGAAGCCGTGCTCGCGCTCCAGCCAGCCGAGATAGTGCCCGATGCGTGTCCGCTCGCGAACATCCTTGGGGGGTTGCCACAGCACGTCCGGGGTGCCCATGGACCGATGATGCCAGACCGCGCTACCGTTCATCGCATGCTCAGGCTCGCCGCGTCGCTGGTTCTGGGCTGCCTGCTGCTTGCGGCGTTGGTTGCCCCGCTGCACGCGGCCGCGCGCCGCCACCCCGCTTCCGGCCGAGCCCGGCGCACGCTTCCTGGACGGCGCCGCCTACGGGGCCATCGTGGCCGACCTGGACGGCGACGGGTCCCGCGAGCTCGTCCGCCTGGTGGCAAAGACGGACTCGCCAGGTCTCCTGGCGGTCGACGCCTGGCGGGTGAGCGTCGCTGGCGCCTGGCAGTCGCTGGGTGAAGTGGGCCTTGCCCGCGCGGCGAGCGTCAACGAGCGGCTCACCGAGCGGCCGGCGAAGCAGAACCCGATGCGCCCGGTGGGCGTCGGCGAACCGGCGCGCTTCCTGGTCTGGAACGACGGGCAGCGCGATCGCCTGCTGGTGGCGACCATCGCGGCGAGCCTGCAGCCGGTGGCCTGCTGCCTGACGGTCTGGGAGGTGAGCGAGCAGGCCGGTCACGTCGCGCTGACGCAGCGGCTGAGCACCCAGGGCAACGCGACCTCCGTCCTGTCGCTCGACCTTGACGGCGACCCGGCGGACGAGCTGTTCATCACGCAACAGCCGGACCCGCGCGGGCCGAACGAGGTGCCGATTCGCGTCTACGACTGGAACGGCTCCGGGTTCGATGAGGCGCGCTCGTCGTTCATCGCGCCACCCGGCTGGGCGGCCTATCCCTCCGCCGACACCGACGGCCGGCCCGGCGGCGAGGTGCTCATCAGCTCCGACCCAATCGACAACGGCGGTGACGCGGTGCTGAACCGCATCTGGTTGGCGAGTGGATCCGTCGAGACCGAGTCGTGGTCGGTGCGGGATCGGGGCCAGGTGACCTCGTTCGACGCCGGCGATGGGCCACTGATCGCGATCGTCCCGCCGGAGGCCGGGCTCAGCCTCATCCTGCGCTGGCCACCGGGTCAGCCGGTACGGATGGAGGGTGGCGCGGCGGCCCTTGGACGGCTGCTGGGCGTGTTCGGCCAGGGCCTCGGAGCGCGACTCCTCATCGCCAGCCCCGAAGGCGGCAGCGGGCTGCGGATCGTGGACCGGGGAGTGCGCTCGGTCATGGCACCGCCGATCCAGGGGGCGGCGGTGTCGTTCGTCAGCGACGACCTGCTGCCGTACACCGGTGAGCTCCCGGGCGGCCTCGCCGGCCGTCCGGCGTTCATCGCCAATGGTCTGCTGCTCGACCAGCCGCCCACGTCGGCGGTGCTGCAGCCGCTTGCCACCAGGCCCATGGCCATTCTGCCGGGCATCACCCCCATCGGCCAGGCGGGACCCGGCGGCACCTGGATGGTGCTGCTCCACCAGTCCGGTTTCGATCCTGCGCGCAGCGGAGGGGCGCTCCTCGCACCCGCGCTCCCATTCGCGGGGCTCGTCAGCGTCGCGCCGACGGGCCAGGTGTTGACCCCGGAGCGGGACGCCGGCAGTCTGCCGGCCGACTTCGTCGGCGCGGTGCTGGACGGCCGCGGCGATTTGGCGACCCGGGAGCGATCGTTTCGGGCCAATCTTGGCGTGCCAGCCGACGCGACGATCCTGACCAGCGCCGGCACGTTTCCGACGCCACTCGGGCAGCCGATGCGGCTGTCGCGCGACGGCGCCGTGGTCGGCATGCAGGTCGACGTCCCTCCCGACAGCGAGAGTGGCGACAGCTTCAGCCTGCGGATCGGCGTGGTCACCGCGGCCGGCCATGGCTACGCAGCGCGATGGCGAGTCAGCGTCCTGCGCGAGCCGCCGCCGCTCGCCGCCGGGACCCCAATCGCGCCGTTCTCGATGGACGTGCCGTTGACCGGCACGACACGGCCGGGGACGTCCCTGACGATCGATGGCCGGCCGGTGACGGTCGCCAGCGACGGCTCGTTCGTCGCGTCCGTCGCGGCCTCGCTGGTGCCCGTCGACGTCCACCTCGTGGCGACCGATGCAGTCGGCAACGTGGCGACCGAGGTGGTCAGCGTGGTTGGCTTCGTCGACTACCGGCGATTGCCGTGGATCCCGTTCGTGGCGGCGCTCACGGTCGTCGCCGGGATCATCCTCTTCCTGCGGGCGCCGCGCCCGCGAGGGCGCCCCGCTCCCGCGCCGGACGACGACGCGCGACTGGAGGAGATGGACTGAGCGCGTGACGGAACCAACCGGGTTGCAGTAGCGTGACCCGGCGGGCTGACGTCCAGCCGAAGCTAGCGAGGCAATGCGGCCGATGGAATCAGGCGACGCTCGGCGATCCGATCTGGATCGGCACGTCGAACGCCAGATGCGCGCCCAGGAGCGACAGCTCATCTTCGTGCGCGCTGCGGTCGCGGTCGCGGCTGCCATGGTGGTGCTCGTCTTGCGTGACCAGGTGGCCGCCTTTCCGCTGATCCTGGGCCTGCTCATCGCGGTGGCGGCCTACGATGCCGTGCTGGCCCTGCTGCTCGGCCGCTTCCCGGCGCGCGAGATCGGGATCGTGGCGACCGCACTGGATATGGCCGTGGTGACCATTGCGATCTACGCCGAGCCGCAGGCGCTGGATGCGTACCTGTTCTACGTCCCGGTCATCCTCAGCGCCGCGCTGCGCTTCGGGCTCGGGGCATCGGTCTGGTCGTCGCTGCTCATGGCGTTCATGTACGGCAGCGTGGTGCTGCTGGGCCCCGGGCCGCGCGGGCTGGTGCTCGTCCTGCTGCCCGTGCGCATCGCCTACCTGGTCGGGATCGGCCTGGCGGCTGGATTCTTCGCGCGGGTGGTGATCGGCCGTGCGGGCGAGAATGCCCAGCTGCAGGGGCGGCTCGACGAGGAGGAACGCGAAGCGGAGCGGCTGCGCGAGCGCGAGCTGCTCTCGGCGCTGGCCCGTGACTTCGCCGCCTCGCCGGATCCCGACGCGACCGTTCGGGCGGTGCTGACCGCCGCCGCTCCATTGCTCGGCCAGGTCACCGCGCTGCACCTGGTCTCCGGCGATCACCTGGACGTGGCGGGCATCGAGGGCGGTGATCCGGCACTTGCCGAACGCCTGCGCGCGCATCTGGCCGGCCGCTCGACGCGGATCGGGGAGGGGATCGTGGGCGGCGTCGCCGCGACCGCCACCTCGATTCTGGCCGGCGGCGGCGCTCCGGTGCCGGCATTCCCGGGCGACCCGGATGGGGTGGGCGCGCTCGGCCTGCGCTCGATCGTGGCGGTCCCCATCGTCAGCCGCGGCGCCGTGCGCGGAATCCTGGTCAGCGCGTCGCAGGATCCCGCGGCATTCGGCGAAGGTGAGCGCCGGCTGGCGGAGGCCATCGCCGAACGTGCCGGTCCGGCCATCGAGAACGCCGGGCTCTGGGCGGATCTCCAGGACCAGGTCGTCCGCGAGCAGCGCGCCCAACACATCAAGGACGACTTCCTGTCGATCGTCAGCCATGAGCTGCGCACCCCGCTGACCAGCATCCAGGGCTACTCGCAGCTGCTGGAGGGACGCCTGAGCGGGACGACCGATGCCAACGCCAAGGAGCGTTCGCACCTGCGCGTCATCCGCTCACAGGTCGGCCGCATGCGCCGCCTGGTCGACGACCTCCTGGACGTCAGCCGCATCGACAAGCGTGGCGGTGTGAGCATCGAGCCCTCGCCCTTCGATCTCGCCGACGAGCTCCGCGAGGTCGCCTCACGCATCCAGCGCGAGCATCCCAATCGCGAGGTGCGCCTGGACGTGCCGACCACGCTGCCGGTCGAGGCGGATCGTGACCGGATCGCCCAGGTGCTGGCCAACCTGACCGACAACGCGGTGAAGTACTCGCCGCAGGGCGGCCCGATCGGCATCCGTGCCCGGTCTGAGGGCCAGGGCGTGCTGGTCAGCGTCGCGGACGAGGGGGTCGGTCTTCCCGAGGGGCAGCTCGACCTCGTCTTCGAGCGCTTCTACCAGGCCGATGACGACGTCAGCCGTCGACGCTTCGGCGGTCTGGGCCTGGGCCTCTACATCAGCCGCGCGATCATCGAGGCGCACGGCGGCTCCGTCTCGGCGGCGGCGAACCGCGAGGCCGGCTGCGGCACGGTCTTCAGCTTTCGCATCCCGCGCCGTTCGACCGGGCAGCTCGCACCGCTGACTGCCGATCCACCGGCATTCGTGGTGCGCCGCCACGACCCGATCGAATGAAGCGTGATCGGCTCGCCGCGCTTGCCGCGCGGCATGGCCTGGAGCTGGTGGGCGTCGCGCCGGCAGAGCCGCTCACCGAGGCGCGGGACCGCATCGTGGAATCGGTTGCGGCCGGGCGCATGGCGAGCATGGACTGGATGGGCGGCGAGCGGGCCGCGATCAGCACCGATCCGGCGCGCCTCCAGCCCGGCGCGCGCTCGGTGGTCATGCTGGCCGCCTCGTACGCCGGGCGCGACCGTGCGGCCTGGGATCCGGAGCCGGATCGGCTGCGCGCGGTTCTGGCTGCGGTGCTCGCCGGGCAACCGTCGAAACCCACCGGCCTGATCGCTCGCTACGCGCTCGGCAGCGATTACCACGTGGCTCTTCGCCGCAGGCTGAGCGACCTGGCCGCCGACCTGCGTCGCGAGGGTGCCGACAGCGGCGAGCTCGCCTACGTGGATGACCGCCCGCTCGCCGAGCGGGCCTTCGCGGCACGGGCCGGGCTG
Source organism: uncultured Chloroflexia bacterium (assembly GCA_963716585.1). Classification (GTDB taxonomy): domain Bacteria; phylum Chloroflexota; class Limnocylindria; order QHBO01; family QHBO01; genus JAICUY01. The sequence goes on along the minus strand of CAVQTN010000002.1, from coordinate 134,515 downwards.
GGCTGGATCGGGAAGAACACGAACCTGCTGACCCACCGACCAGCGGGCTCCTGGGTCTTCCTGGGCGCGCTGCTCTCCTCGGCGGAGCTGCCCGCCGACGAACCGATGCGCAGCAGCTGCGGGTCCTGCCGTCGCTGCATCGAGGGCTGCCCGACCGGCGCAATCGTGGCGCCGCAGACCATCGACGCGCGACGTTGCATCAGCTACCTGACGATCGAGCATCCCGGCGAGCTGGATGCTCCATCCGCCCGCGCGCTTGACAGCTGGATCTTCGGCTGCGACGTCTGCCAGGAGGTCTGTCCGGTGAACGCCGGGGCCGATGACTCCGGCCCGCTGGCCGTCCCGTTGCTGCCCCTTGGTGCGTGGCTCCTGTCGCTGAGCGCGCGCGCCTTTGGGCGCGCCGTGGCGGGCACGGCCCTGACGCGCGCCGGCCGCCATCGCCTGCTGCGCAACGTGATCTGCGCCGCGGCGAACGCACTGGAGCGCGGTGACCTTGATCCGGGGCCTGCCCGCGCCTTCTTCGAGCGCGCGGCCACGGACGCGCGCGCCGAGGTCCGTGCTCACGCACTGCGCGCCCTCGCCGGGTGACGCACAAGCGCTCGGCGGCGCGGCGCCACGCGCCTCGGTAGACTCCGGGCATGCCCCTGGTGCGGCCGTTTCGCGGCCTCGGCTACTCCCTTGCGCGCTACGCGTCGCCGGCGGTGCCCGAACGGGTGCGCCTGGCGGAGGAATTGCAGCCGCACCCCGGTCGCGTCGCCGACCTGACGGACCTCGCCTGTCCGCCGTACGACGTCATCGGCCCGGCGCAGCGCGACGCCCTCCTGGCGCGGGACCCGCACAACGCCATCCGCCTCGAGCTCAATCCGGGCCGCGACCCGCATCGGGCGGCGGCCGAGGCGTTGGCCGAGTGGACGCGCGACGGGACGCTCGAGGAGCGTGCCGACGCATCGGTCTACTACTACACGCACGCTACCCTCGAGCGCCCGGACGAGCCGACGGTGCAGGGCGTCCTGGCGCGCGTGCTGCTCGAGCCGTGGGGTGGCGGCGTGCGGGCGCACGAGCACACCATGGCCGGCCCAAAACAGGATCGCCTGGAGCTGCTGCGCGCGACACGGACGCAGCTCAGCCCCATCCTGGTCATCTACTTTGACGGCTCGGAGCGCTACCACCACTTGATGAGCCGAGCCTGGACCGATGAGTGGCGGGCCCGCGACGCCGATGCAGTCCTGCACCAGGTCGCGGCGTTCGAGGCGGACCAGCGGCTGCTGAGCTACCTGTCGCGGCAGCGGCTCTTCGTGGCGGACGGGCATCACCGCTACGAGACGGCACTGACCTACCAGGCCGAGGTGCGTTCACAGCCGGGCGCCGCGAGCGCCGAGCCCGGCGACCTGGCCGCCGACTGGATCATGGCCGTGCTGGTCAACGCCGCGCGCGAGGAACTGCAGGTGCTCGCCACGCACCGGCTGCTGCGACATGTCGACCAGGATGCGCTGCGCCGCTTCGCCGAGGATCCGGGGCCGCTGTTCAGTGCCGCCCCGATGCCCGCCGACCAGCTGCGGCCGGCGCTCGAGGCTGCCGCCGGCGACGAGGAACCCGTCTTCGGCCTGGTCCTGCCGGGGGCCGCCGGCTACCTGCTGCGTGGCGAGCCGCGGGCCGTGGCGGAGCGCATGCGACGCGAGCGGACCTCGTCCGATGTACGGCGGCTGGACCTCGCCGTGCTGCATGCCGCGATACTGGAGGAGCGCCTCGGCCTGGATTCCGCTGCCCTCGTCGGCGGGGAGGGGCTCGACTACACTATGAGCTCCGCCGCCGCGCTCGAGGCGGTTGCCCGGGGAGCCGCCAAGGCTGCGTTCCTGGTGCGACCGACGCGGATCGACCAGCTCGCGGCGGTGGCGAACGCCGGTGACGTCATGCCGCAGAAGTCGACCCACTTCTATCCGAAGCTGCTGACCGGCATGGTCTTCAACCCACTCTTCGAAGGCGAGGTTTGACCGAAAGGCCAATGGTGCAGGCGATCAAGCGCGACGAGGTCTACATCGAGCCGGAGGGCATCTATCTGGAGACGCAGCAGCCCGAGCGGCGCTCGCGCAAGCCGCCGCTCCTGCTGGTGCACGGCGCGCTGACCGGCTCGTGGCTGTGGTCGCGCTTCGGCGCGTACTTCGCCGAACGTGGCTGGGAAGCTCATGCCATGAACTTCCGCGGGCACTACACCAGCGACCTGGCGGAGCTGGACGAGACCTCGATGGCCGACTACGTCACCGACATCGGCGTGGCCGTTCGTCACCTTGGCCGCCCGCCGGTGCTCATCGGCTGGGGCATTGGCGCCCTGGCATCCATGCTGTATGCCTCGCGCAAGCCGGTGCTGGGGCTCGTCCTGCTCGCGCCGTCGCCGTCGGCCGCCGCCCTGCCGCGCCGTCCCATCGAGCACGAGCTCAAGTCGATTCCGGCTGTCTACGACGCGAATTGGTGGGGCTGGATCGCACCCATCGAGGACCTGCGCGAGTCGATGCCGGACATGACCGACGACGACCTGTCGAAGATGCAGGAGATGCTGGCCGGCGCACGCGAGTCGGGGAGCGCTCGTCGCGAGCGGATGCTGGGCGTCGAGGTTGACGCATCGCGGATCTCGGTGCCGAGCCTGGTCATTGGCGCAGGGCTCGACGACGTGGTGCACCCGGCCGAGGCGAGCCGCACTGCCGACCTGCTGGGCGCCATGTACGAATACTTCCCGAGCGCCAGCCACTTCGGGCTGGTGATGGGCGAGCGGAGCTGGCCGGAGGTCGCCGGGTCGGTGCTCGGCTGGCTGGAGGAGCGCCGTCACGAGATGCTTGCCACCCTCGTTGGTAGCCACCGCCGGAGTGCGCTGATGGCCACGCATCACTCGGCCGAGGCCGCGGAAGGACGAACGCAATGAGCGAGCAGGCGGTGATCGCCGTCAAGGACCTGGTCAAGCGTTACGGAGAGGTCGAGGCGGTGCGCGGCATCGACCTTGAGGTCAGGTCGGGCGAGATCTTCGGCTTCCTGGGCCCCAACGGCGCGGGCAAGTCGACGACGATCAACATCCTGTGCACCCTGGTCAAGGCGACCAGCGGCAGCGCGCACGTCGCCGGCTTCGACGTGGATGGCCAGGCCGATGCCGTCCGCGCCAATATCGGGCTCGTCTTCCAGGATCCATCGCTCGACCAGCAGCTCACGGCGCGTGAGAATCTCGAGTTCCACGCCTTCATCTATGACGTCCCGGCCTCGATCCGCAAGCAGCGCATCGACGAGGTGCTGGAGATGGTCGAGCTGACCGATCGCGCCGACTCGGTGGTGATGACGTTCTCGGGCGGCATGCGCCGCCGTCTGGAGATCGCGCGCGGCATGCTGCACACGCCGAACGTCCTCTTCCTCGACGAGCCGACGATCGGCCTCGATCCGCAGACGCGGCGGCACATCTGGAGCTACCTCGCCGAGCTGCCCAAGCGCCACGGCGTGACCATCTTCATGACCACCCACTACATGGACGAGGCCGAGTACTGCGATCGGATCGCGATCATCGACCAGGGCAAGATCCAGGCGATCGGCACGCCGGACGAGCTGAAGGCGATGGTCGGCGGCGACGTCGTGACGGTCACGACCGCCGATAACGACCGCGCCTTCGCCCAGATCGCCGCGCTGGCCGGGTCGGAGCCGATTCGCGACAACGGCTCGCTGCGCGTCGAGGTGCCGGACGGCGCCGCGTTCGTGCCGCGTCTCGTGCGGGAGGCGGGCGCCGAGGTCACATCGGTCCAGTTCAGGCGGCCCAGCCTGGATGACGTCTTCCTCAAGCTGACCGGCCGAGCCATTCGCGAAGAGGAGGCCGGTTCGAAGGACATGATGCGCATGATGGGCCGAGCCTGGGGAGGCGGCAGACGACGATGACGACACCGAATGGCGTCCTTGTGGGCGCGCCGAGCCATTGCACAGCCGCGGCGTGGGCGGGTGTGGCCGACGCTGCGCGCCATCTACATCATCTGGTACCGCGACATCCTGCGCTTCTGGCGCGACCGGATGCGTCTGCTCGGCTCGCTGGCCCAGCCGCTCCTGTTCCTGATCGTCTTCGGCACCGGCCTGGGCTCGGCGCTGGGTGGCGCGGGCGGCTTTGGCGGCGGAGGGAGCACGCTCAGCTACACCCAGTTCATCTTCCCCGGGATCATCGGCATGTCGATCCTGTTCTCGGCGATCTTCGGTGCCATGAGCATCGTCTGGGATCGCGAGTTCGGCTTCCTCAAGGAGGTGCTGGTGGCGCCCATCGACCGCTCGGCGGTCGCCATCGGCAAGGCGCTGGGCGGTGCGACGCAGGCCATGGTCCAGGGACTCATCCTGCTGGTGCTGGCGCCGGTGGTGGGCGTGCAGCTGACGGTCACGAGCATCCTGCTGGTCATCCTCTTCTCGTTCCTGCTGGCGTTCTCCCTGTCGGCGCTTGGGCGTGCTGATCGCCTCGCGCATGACGTCGATGCAGGGCTTCCAGGTGGTCATGAACTTCCTGATGATGCCGATCTTCTTCCTGTCCGGCTCGCTCTTCCCGCTGCAGGGTCTGCCGGACTGGATGACCGTGCTGACGCGGGTGGATCCAGCTTCGTATGGCATGGACCCGCTGCGTCGGGTGATGCTCGAGGGTGCGGGCCTGCCCGCGGCGGCGGTGAACCGGCTGTCGCTGACGATCGGTGACTACGTCCTGCCGATCTGGCTCGAGGCGCTGATCCTGCTCGCCTTCGGGGTGGTGGTGCTGGCCTTCGCGGTCCGCAACTTCCGGGTGCGCGACTGAGCGAGGCGGCGGCTTCGACGGTGCGTTGGCCTCGCCGAATCGGCCTTGCTATACTCGAGGCCCGTCCTGCGACGCGTGCCGCATTCGTCTAGAGGCCCAGGACACCGCCCTCTCAAGGCGGAGATCACCGGTTCGAATCCGGTATGCGGTACCAAGTCTCATCTAGGCCTGATTCTGAGCACGAATCGGGGCTTCGTGACCGCGGCGCGGCGGTTTGGTCCCTTATCTGGTCCCTAATCCGGCCCGGAGTCGCCAGCCTCGACCGCGTCGGCGCGGCGCGATGACCGGTGGCGCGCCGGGCGTACAGCCGTTGATCCGGCTGCAGTCCCGTCGACCGCATCGGCGAGGACGCGAAGGTGTGCGGATCAGGCTAGCCGGCGTCTGGGAAGTCCGCAGGGGCGGCGTCGTGCCACCACGGCCAGAGCGCGTCGGCGACCGCCCGGTGCTGGGTGGGCGTCAGCCGCCGCCCGAACTCGCGCTCGATGACCTCCCGGTGTCGGGCAATTGCCGCGGTATAGCGTTGCCGGCCGTCGGCGGTGAGCACCACCCGGACGCCACGACGGTCGCCGGGTACCGGCTCGCGCCGGACCAGGCCGGCGGCCTCGATACGGTCCACCAGCCGGGTCAGCCCGCCGCGGGTGAAGAGCGCGAGCTCCTCCAGCTCCTGCATACGGAGGCCGGCCGGCCCCGCATCGGCGAGCCGCGAGAGCACGTCGAACCACGTCAACGGGAAGCCATCGTGCTCCAGCATGTCGAGGTCAGCGATCCTGAGGACCCGCGCGCTCGCGAACAGGACACTGCGCCAGGCGTCGAACCAGGTCGTCGTCGGCTGCCGGAGACTCGTCGTTCGGTTGCATGGCGAGAGGGTACGCGAGTTCTCCTGCATTCACAACTACCCTATTGACAGTCTCTGCAAGTGCAGATACTGTTAGAGCACGATCATTCGATTAGACGGCGAGAGGTCCCCGCCGCGGCCTGAGTGATCCGGGAGACATCCGATGGCTACGCTGTTTGTTCGACACACGGTCGCCGACTGCGCTGCATGGCGCCGCATCTTCGACGACTTCGCCCCCACCCAGAAGGCTCTGGGCGTGACGGACACGGCGGTCTACCAGGCCGCCGACAACGCGAATGACATCACGGTCACGCATGACTTCGCCACGCTGCAGGCCGCCAAGGCCTTCGCCGGCAGCCCAGAGCTCAAGACGGCGATGCACGACGCCGGCGTGACCTCGGCGCCGACGATCTGGTTCACGACCCGGGCCTGATCCGCGGGCCCGCCGTGGGCGGGCCGAACAGCTTCGACGACAGCGGGCGCCCACGGGCGCCCGCTGTTCGATTCCGCGGACCTGATCGAACCGCGCGGTCGACGACTCGACCGCATGGCTCTCGACGGCCGGCTCACGCTCGGCGCCGCGTCGCGTCTCGCCGTGGCGTGGATGGCGACCAGGCGGTTCGACGTCTCCTATTTGCGCGCCGACTCTCCCGCGCTGACATCGGCACGGAAAGCTTCAGACACTTCGCACGGGCGTGGCCATCAGACTGCTTACGGATCGGACCTGGGCACTGGACTCATCTGGAATGTGAGCATCATACTCACCCGGAATCCAGCTCAGATCGGGTCGTCCTGGCGGCTCGGCTGAGCACGAGGCGGGGAGCGAGGACGTTTCCGCTCGTTTGGTCCCTTATCTGGACCCTTATGGATCCTGTCTCATGTGTCTCATGCGTCTCTTGGATGTGCTGGCTGTGCGCGGCTGAGACGCATGAGACGTTTCACAGGAAATCCGGTATGCGGTACCAGCACCAATCCTGGGAGCCCCGATTCTGAGCGTGAATCGGGGCTTTTTCGTGTTAGTTGACACGGGTCGTATATTCACAATATGACTCGTATCGTGAATTATCGGGGGTGTCAATGGAGGGTCTTGGGATGGTCCGCGCTGCACGGTACGCGTACGTCGTTCTGGCTTGGGCATTCGTCGCGGGAATCGTTCTCCAGGTCTTCTTCATAGGCCTGGGCCTCTTCGTCGGGTCGGAGAACCTGGAGCTGCACACCACCTTCGGCTGGCTCCTGCATCTTGGTCCACTCCCGGTTCTCGTGGCCGCGGCGCTCGCGCGCGCGGGCCGCGCCCAAGTCCTACAGGCGACGGCTCTAGCAGTGACGATCTTCTTCGTGCCGATCCTTGCCGCAGTTCGGGCCGACCTTCCCATCGCGGCAGCATTCCACCCGGTCGGCGCGCTGCTGGCATTCTGGCTGGCGACCGTCGTCGCCCGCGGGGCCACGAGGTTGGTTGGCGAGACCGATGCGGATCGGAAGACGACGATCGGGGAGTGGGTCGCCGTCGCCCTCGTCGTCATCATCGTGCTCGTCCTCTCGCTGACCGGCAGTCCGGAGGCGTAGGGATCACATGGGACGCATCGCCGCGAAGACCGGCCGAGCGTACCGAAGCGAGCTGCGCGCTCAGCAGACCGAGGAGACGCGAGCCCGCATCCTGGACGCCACCATGCGGGTGATTGCGACCGGCCTGGCGAGTCTGTCCGTCCCGGCGGTGGCCAGGGAGGCCGCGGTGTCCGTCCCTACGGTCTACCGCCACTTCCGTACGAAGCGCGAGCTTCTGGCCGCCGTCTATCCCCACGCCGCGCGCAAGGCCGGCCTGGACACGGTCGCTGATCCGCGCTCCCTGGACGAGCTGCGACCCATGGTTCGCGCGCTCGTCGAGCGCCTCGACAATCTCGACGATATGTCGCGCGCGGCGATGGCCAGCCCGGGGGCGTCAGAGGTGCGGCACGCGACGATGCCGACTCGTTTGCAGCGCATCCGACGCCTGACTGACTCGATCGAGCCGAAGCTGCGGAAGGCCGACCGGGAGCGGATCACGCGGCTGCTCGCGGTCGTGACTGCCTCCTCGTCGCTGCGGATGTGGCGAGATCACCTGGGGCTATCGGTCGACGAGGTGGCCAAGAGATCGACTGGATCGTGCGCGCGGCGATCTTCGCGATCAACGAGAGGAAGGAACGATGAGTGCACCCGCCGTCCGGCGCCTGGCGAGATCGTGCGCAAGGCCGATGCTGCCGAGGTCGGCGGCAAGGCCGCCCAGCTCGGTGAGCTGATCGCCGCCGGTGCCCGCGTTCCCGACGGGCTGGTCCTGACCGTTGCCGCCGGCGGAATGTCCGCGGAGGAGCGCGGCTCGCTGCTCCAGGCGAGCGTGGCGGACCTCGGCACCGGCCCGTTTGCCGTTCGGTCGAGCGGCATCGCGGAAGACGGGGCGGAGCACTCCTTCGCCGGCATGTATGAGACGGTCCTGGACGTGTCGGCCGATGGGCTGCCCGCCGCTGCGGATCACGTCCTGGCCAGCGCACGGGCCGCCCGGGCGGAGGCGTATGGACCCGCTGCCAACGGCCACATGGCGGTGATCGTCCAGCGCATGGTCGCGCCGGCCGCCGCCGGCGTGGCGTTCACCGCCGATCCGATCAATGGGGATCGGCGCTCCTGCGTCATCACGGCGGTCCGCGGCCTCGGCGAACGGCTCGTATCCGGCGCGAGCTTCGGCGACGAGTGGGCCGTCGCTGGCGGCGTCGCGACGGCGCGGCGGCAGCCAGAGCACGCGATCGATCGCGACCGGGCCATGCTCGTGGCGAGCGAGGCACGGCGGATCGCGGCCACCATGGGCGTCCCGCAGGACATCGAGTGGGTCATCGATGCGGACGGCGGGCTCTGGATCCTGCAGGCCCGACCGATGACCGCCCTCCCGCCCGACGTCTCGTGGGAACCTCCCGCCCCCGGCGCCTACACCCGCCAGCTCAGATTCGGCGAGTGGATCTTGGAGCCGGTGACGCCGCTCTTCGAGTCGTGGCTGCTGACCGCGATGGAGGAGCGGACGCATGCCGACTACCTGAAGATGATCGGCCAACGGGTACCGCGGCCGTACCACGTCGTCGTCAATGGGTGGTACTTCTACACGCTCAACTGGGCCACTCCCGCAGCCTTCGCCCGCAACCTGCCGAACATGCTGTGGCACCTCATCCGATTCCCGCGGCGCGTGGCGGGGATCAATCCCGCAACCGTCCGCCATGCCTTCCCCCTCGCCGAGCGGGAGTGGCGAGCGGACGTGCAGCCTCGCTATCGCGCAGCGGTCGCAGCCGCCGAGAACCGCGTCGACGCGCTGCCGGTGGCAAGCCTACCGGCGCTGATCGATGAGCTCGCGGACCTCGCCGGCGAATCGTTCACCTGGGTCACCGTTTTGGCCGGGGCCGCGTACAAGATGGAGGTCAACCTCGCCGGCTTCTACCGCCGCCACCTGGCGCCCTCGCTCGCCGGCAGCCACCTGCCTCTCCTGACCGGCTTCGAGGCGCCGAGGGATCCAGCTCGACATGCCGTGGTCTCGCTGGACTGGTGGCATGCACCCGGGCCGCGAGCGGGCTCGGCGACCAGGCCGGCCGCGGATCATGCTGCGCTCGTCGAAGCGAGGCATGCCGCGGAGGAGGCAGCCTTCGCCGCGCTCGCTTCGTCCCCGCGTCGCCTTCGAGCGTTTCAGCGCCTGCTGGCCGACGCCCAGCACCTCGTTCCGTTGCGCGAGGAGCAGGTGGCCGAACTGACGATCGCGTGGCCGGTCATGCGACGGGCGGTGTGGCGAATCGGCGAGACGCTCGCCTCGCGTGGGGTGATCGCCGAGCCTGACGACATCTTCTTCCTGACCCGTGACGAAGTGCTGTCGGCGCTCGGCGACGGTGGCCCGGCTTCGCGCATCGACGTGGCCGCCCGCCGCTCGATGCGGGAGCAGCAGGCCCGCCTCGTACCGCCCCTGCTCGTCGGACGGCTGAACCCGCTATTGAAGAAGCTGTTCGACGGCATGTCACGGACGTTCGGAGCTGTTCCATCGGATACCGCAATCGTCTCGGGCACCCCGGCGTCCCCGGGTCGCGCCAGTGGGGCGGTCCGGGTGATCCGCGGTCCGCAGCAGTTCGACGAGTTTGAGCCCGGCGAGGTCCTCGTCGCGTCGCTCACGGCCCCAGCCTGGACACCCCTCTTCACTCGAGCGATCGCGGTCGTGACCGATATCGGGAGCCCAGCGGCGCACGCCTCGATCATCGCTCGCGAGTATGGGATTCCGGCCGTGGTCGGCTGTGGCGACGCGACGGCCCGCCTGCGGACAGGCATGCGAGTCACCGTCGACGGCACCACGGGGAACGTCGAGCCGGCCTAGCTCCGCACTTGACGACCGACTGCTGTCGTCGGAGAAGCACCGCCGTGAGGATCAGCGCCTGACTCTCGAGTTGCGTTTCGTTTGCCTGGTCGAGCGTCAAGCACGACATATGCCTTGACAGTTACATATCTGTATGGTTATGTAGCGGTGTGCCGACAGCCTTCGCCGTTCTCGCCGAGCCGCGTCGCTGCGAGATCTTGAACGTCCTGCGCGACGGCGAGGCGTCCGTGGGCAATCTCGCCGCCCGTCTGGGCCTGAGCCAGCCGGGCGTCTCCAAGCACCTGCGCGTCCTGCGAGAGGCCGGCATGGTCGTCGCCCGCGCCGATCGACAGCAGCGCCTGTATCGCCTCGACCCAGGTCCGCTCCGCGAGATCGACGAGTGGCTCGAGCCCTACCGGCGTCACTGGTCGGCCTCGCTCGACCGCCTCGATGATCACCTGTCGGTGACCCGCACCGCCGGACGATCGCCCAGCACCGACGAAGGGAGCACACCATGACGACGGTCGCAACGCCGACCGGCGAAGTCATCCGGGACGACGATGGCATGCGCCTCGAGTTCGTGCGGACGTATCCCGATCCGATCGAGCGCGTGTGGGCTGCGGTCACGGAGCCCGACGAGCTCGCGGCGTGGTACGGCACCTGGCGCGGCGATCCCACCAGCGGGACCGTCGAGCTGGCCTCCATCGAGGGCGGCGATGAGTTCAAGCCTGTCGAGATCGTCGAATGCCATCCGCCGCGGCGCGTCGCGATCGTGCTACCGACCCCGTACGGGCCGTGGCCCCTCTCGGTCACGCTGAGCGAGTCCGACGGCATCACCACACTGGTGTTCGTGCATCGCCTCACCGAGCCGTACGACGCGACCTCGATCGGCCCGGGCTGGCACTACTACCTGGATCGCCTGGGCGCCACAATCAGCGGAGGCACGATGCCCCAGGGCGAGGACTGGCCGTCCTATGAGCCGCTCGGGGCGCGGTACCTGTTGCCCGACTGATCGGCGCCGCCAGGGCGATAGGCCCAGATTCATCGATCTGGGGAGCGAAATTGGTTGGTTTGACGGATGCATGTTTCCTCGTTGGCAATCAATCTCTCTGCATGCAGACCGATGACTCCCAGGCGGCGATCGCCAAGCTTTCAGTCCTGACGCCGGCGGAGCAGGCAGTGCTCGACCAGGCGTTGACCGGTGTCCCGGCACGCCAGATCGCAGAGCATCTCTCGCTCAGCGAGGCGACGGTTCGGTCCCACCTGTCAAGCATCTACGTGAAGCTGGGCGTCAGCGGTCGCGTTGCCCTGCTGGCCAACTTCCGCGGTGGCGAATTCGCCCTGTCCCGCGAGGAAGCACAGCCTGCTCCACGACCGATGTCCGCGTCGGTGACTGGTTGGAGCTGGGCAGTTGTCGCCCTTCTCGAGGGCGCGTACGCCGTCTATCTGGGCAGTGGGGCCTTAGCCGATGGCGGCACTCAGACGATCTGGCTGCTCACATTTGGGTTCGGGCTCCTCGCGGCATTCTGCGCACGGCTGGCGCGCGCGATCCTGGATCGGCCGTCGAGGAGGACCCTTTTGGTGTCGCTGGCGGTCGCCGCTGGCCATCTCCTCTTCGCCATCCGGGGGATCTTCCTGGGCGTGCCACAGCCGCCCTTCGTGGTCCTGGGAGCGGTGGCCATCGCGATTGGGTGCATCTCTTTCGTCGCAATTGGTCAGCTCCCGCACGAATCCCGCCGGGGCTAGGCGAACCGGGAACCAGCCCTGCCGAGGGCTGATCGGAGGTCGCACGCGGGCCATCGCCACGCCCGGCTGGCAGCTACCATGACCGAGTGGACAGCTGGAGCGCATTCGCGGCCGCCGAGCCGGAGATGGCGGACAAGGGCCGGCAGTTGCTCTACCAGCGCGGCGACGGCGAGGGATTCCTTGCCACGGTGGCGGCCAACGGGGTCCCGCGCATCCACCCGCTGAACGTCGGTGTCGTCGACGGACGCCTGCTCGTCTTCGTCCAGGAGAAGTCCGCCAAGACGCGAGACCTGGCGTCAGACCCGAGCTACGCGCTGCATGCGCACCAGGATGCGGCGCACCCGAGCGAGTTCATGGTCCGCGGCCGGGCTCGCCTGGTGACCGATGCCCCCGCTCGCGAGGCGGCCGCTCGCGACTGGTTCTTCCGTGTCAGCGCTGCGTATCCGCTCTACGAGCTGCTCATCTCGCACGCGCTGCTCGGCGAGCGAGACAGTGCGGACGAGTGGCCGCCGCGGTATCGGTCCTGGCTAAGCGCCGGCTGACGCTTAGCGGTCCAGGTCGACGGCTCCGGCGACCGGAAGCTCCCAGCCCCGGCGAAGCGCGATAAGGCGCAACCCGAAGCAGAGCGCGGCACCCGCGATCGCCAGCGGCGCCGATGGAAGGTCCAGCATCCGCCCGCCGACGACGACGGTCGCTCCCGCCAGGGCTGCCACCGCGTACAGCTCGGCACGCAGCACCGTGGGTACTTCCTGCACCAGCACGTCGCGCAGCATGCCTCCGCCGATGCCGGTCAGCGTGCCGAGCAGGACCGCCGCCAGCGGGTTCAGGCCGAAGGCCAGCGCCTTGAGTGCGCCGGAGACCGCGAAGACGGCAAGGCCCAGGGCGTCGAAGATGAGCAGCGCATCCTGGAGCCGCTGGACGGTGCGATATGCCCAGAAGGTCGCCAGCCCGGCGACGAGCGAGACGGCGATGTAGCGCCAATCGGCGATCGCGGCGGGAGGCACCGCGCCGATCAGCACGTCGCGCGTCATCCCGCCGGCATTCCCGGCGGCGATCGACAGCACCAGCACGCCGAATACGTCGAGGCGATGCCGCACGCCCGCCATCGCGCCGCTCAACGCGAAGACGAATGTCCCGATGAGATCGAGTGCCAGAACGAGCGTTTCCATGGGCCTCCGGCGGGCGATCGCGGGGCATCGGCTCGGCCGGAATCGTCAGTCCGAGCGCGTGACCCACGGCGACTTCGGCACCAGCAGCATGATCGCGACGATCGCTGCGATGATCATCAGGAAGTTTGCTCCAAACGCGACGAACGCTGCCTCGCGGACCGCCAGGTTGTCCTGCCTGCCGGCAAAGGTGAGCACGCCCGCAAGCCAGTTGACGCCGCCTTCATTCGGCGCTCAACGCCGTGAAGATGGCGGCCGAGATGGCGACGCCGAACGAAGCGCCCAGCGACGAGGCCATCTTGTAGATGCCCGATCCGGACCCGGCCTGGTCGTCCGGCAGGTTCGACAGCGCTGCATCGGTCGAGGGCGTGGCGTAGAAGGCCAGGCCGATGCCGAAGAGGCTGAAGGCAGCCACCGCCAGGACGCTGTAGGTCCCCAGCATGAGGTTGGTCGGCATCAGCAGCAGGATCGCGGCTGCCACGATCAGCAGCCCCAGATCATGGGCCTGCGCGGACCGAACGCTGCAGCAGCTTCTCGCCGACGCTGATGAAGGCCACGATGGCGATCGCGTAGCCGAGGGTGAGCAGCCCGGCTTCCTGCGCGCTCATGCCGCCGCCGATCTGCACCAGGGTCATCGCCACGATGATGATTCCCGGCGACGGCGTTGAGCAGCAGGTTCGAGAGCGTGGCGCCGGTGTAGGTCAGGTTCCGGAACAGCCGGAAGTCGACGAACGCGTTGGCGTTGCCGGATTCGACGCGGAAGAAGAGGAAGCCGAACGACGATGGCCGATCGCCAGCAGGCCGAGCGAGGCGAGGCTCGTCCAGCCCAGCGTCGCCCCCTGCGTCACGAAGACCTGCAGGGCGACCATCGCCACCATGAAGGTCAGGATCGCCCTTGAGGTCGAGCTTGTAGCCGCCTCTCGCTTGCGACCTTGCTCTCCGGCGTGCCGCGCACCATCAGCATGCCGATCACCGACACGGCGGCGCAGGCGAAGAAGATCCATCGCCAGCCGACGTTCTCCGCCACCAGGCCCCCGAAGAGGGCGGCAAAGCCCGAGCCGCCCCACGACCCCATCGACCACATGCTGATCGCACGCTGGCGGCCGGCGCCCTCCCAGTACGCCTTCACCAGCGCCAGGCTCGCGGGCATGATGCAGGCGGCCGACAGCGCCCTGGCAGATCCGGCCGATCATCAGGAAGATCGCCGCCAGCGACCCCGACGGCGCCAGGCCGACGAGCAGCGAGCCGACGATCCCGAAGACGAAGCCGGCCTGCACCACCTTCACCCGTCCGATGCGATCGGCCGAGCCCGCCGAGGACGACGATGAAGATCCCCGAGAACAGCGCCGTGATCGACACGGCGATGTTCATCACGCTCATCTCGATGCCCGAGATCCGTCGCCATCGTCGGCGGCGATGTTCAGCGTCGTCTGGGCGAACAGCCAGAAGGCCAGGACACCGAGGATCATTCCGAACAGCAGGCGATCGTTGCCGAGGGGCTTCGCCTCGGCTCCTGTCATGCGTCACGCGCTGCGCCGCCCACTACGGCGCCAGCCAGCCCAGCGCGGCGACGACGATCGCCGCGGTCCCGGTCCGTAACGTCGGCTGGATCACCGGCGCGAACTTCGGCGAGTGGTTGGCTGGGATGTCGCTGGCCAGCGTTCCGGCCGCCTCCGCCTGCTGCCACTTCTGGGGATCGCTGCCGCCGAGCGCCCAGTAGGTGTACGGAACGCCGAGTGCATCCGGGATCTCGCTGAAGTCCTCGCTGGCGGACTGCTGCGGGGCGGTGAAGGCGTTCTCGCCGAAATGCGCCTCGAAGGCCGTCGCGACCCTGCGCGGTCACCGCGGGATCGTTCGAGGTCAGCGGGTACTCGTCGTACACCTCGAACTCCGGGCCCTGCGGCGAACCGGACGCGGCGCATTCGCCCTTGACGACCCGTTCGGATCGAGTCAAGCAGCTGCGTGCGCGTGCCGTCGTCATACGCGCGGATGTTCAGCTCGATCACAGCGCGGTCGGGGATGATGTTGCTCTTGGTCCCGGCGGCCACCCGGCCGACAGTGAGCACCGCGAAGGTGCCGGGCGCGACTTCGCGCGCAACGATCGCCTGCAGGCGCACGACGATCATCGCCGCCAGCACGACCGGGTCGATCGACAACTGCGGCATCGAGCCGTGGCTGCCGCGTCCGTGGACGGTGATCCGCATGCTCGCCGCGGTCGAGAGGAATGGTCCGGCGCGCGTACCGACCCTGCCGGCGGGATAGGTGAGGACGTGCTGGGCGAGCGCCACGTCGGGCTTGGGAATCAGCTTTTCGAGGCCCGCATCGACCATCTCACGGGCCCCCGTACCGACTTCCTCGGCGGGTTGGAAGAGCGCGATGAACGTCCCGCGCCAGCCAGATTGGTTCTTCGCCAACAATCTGGCCGCGCCCATCAGGCTGGCGACGTGGACGTCGTGGCCGCAGGCATGTGCGACGGGCACGTCCTGGCCGTTGGCATCTGTCTGCTGGGCGGTGCTGGCATACGGAAGGCCGGTCTCCTCCCTCACGGGCAGGGCGTCCATGTCGGCGCGCATCAGGACGGTTGGCCCGTCGCCGTTGCGCAGGATGCCGACGACGCCGGTCGTGCCGATCTTGTCATGGACCTCGAAGCCGGCGGCGCGCAGCGCATCCGCGGCGGTGCCCGCCGTCTCCACTTCCCGGTTCGGAAGCTCCGGGTGCTCGTGGAGCGTCCGATAGACGTCCTCCTGCCACTGGGTCAGCTCGTCCTGCCGCGCCAGGACGGCAGTCGCCGCGTCCTGCGCGGTCACCACTCGCCCGCCCACACGCCGACCGGCTGGAACTGCAGGGGGACGTCGATGAGGATCAGCTCCGCGCCGACGTCTGTGGTCATCTCGAGCTTGGCCTCCCCCGTGATCTTGGCAGCGTCGCCCGTCTTGAGCGTGTCGCCGTGCAGCAAGAGGCGCCCGTCGATGACGTAGAGGTAGCCGCCGCGGCCCGGGCCGAACGTGTGGTCGAGCCGGCCCGCATCGGTCAGGTGCGAGACAAGGGCGCGCGCGTCCTGTGCCAGGTCGAGGCCGTCCTCCCCGACTGGTCCCATGATCTGCAGCCAGCGGTCGAGCCGGTCCTCGAGCGTGTACTGCCGCTGCTGGACCGTCGTCTCGAGCCCGCGCGCTGCTGGGCAGGATCCAGAACTGGATGAATCGCATCGGCTGATCGGTCGAGCCGTTCTTCTCCGAGTGCAGGTCGCCGGCGTGCGAGAAGGTCATGACCTGGGCTGCGCCGGCCTCCAGGCGGCCGTTGTTGCCGAGCGAATCGGCGTGGAGGAAGTGGCCGGACACGACGTAGGTGTTCGACTCGATGTCCTGGTGCGGATGCATGGGCCACTCGGCGCCCGCCACGATGCGGTCGTCGTTGAAGACACGCAGCGCGCCCACGCCGTCGTTCTCCGGGTCGCGGTAGCGATCGAAGCTGAAGTGCCAGCGGGCGTCGAACCAGCCGCCCTGCTCGTGCCAGATGCTGTCCGCCTCGCGGACGATGACGCTGCGGATCGGGATGGTCATGACGCCTCCCCCGGCACCACCGGTGCCACGGTGCGAGTGAGATAGGTCCAGAGAGCGGTCATCGTACCGCCACGTCCTGACGATCATCAGGCATGTGACCGCGTCCCGGACGGCTCGTGAGAGTGGCCCGCTTTGCGCATGAGCGAAGCGCATGACGGCGCGGATTCGCATCGGCTGCTCGGGCTGGGAGTACGCGCACTGGCGTGGCGACTTCTATCCAGCCGACCTGCCCCGCGGCAGATGGCTGGAGCGCTATGCGGACGTCTTTGACACGGTCGAGCTCAACAACAGCTTCTACCGCCTTCCATCGCCCGGTGCCTTCGCGGCCTGGGCCGAGCGCTTGCCGGATAGCTTCGCGATGGCCGTCAAGGCGAGCCGCTACCTGACGCATCTGAAGCGGCTGAGAGATCCTGAAGAGCCGCTCGAGCGCCTCTGGATTCGCGCGCTGCGGCTGGGTGACCATCTCGGCCCCATGCTCTACCAGCTACCGCCGCGCTGGCGGCGCAACCCGGAGCGCCTGGCTGCCTTCCTGCGCGCGCTGCCGGCCGATCGCGACCAGGCGGTCGAGTTCCGCGACCCGAGCTGGTACCACGATGAGATCTACGACCTCCTGGAGAGGTACCGCGTGGCGCTGTGCCTGCACGACATGCATGGTTCGGCGAGCCCGCGACGGCCGGTCGGTCGTCGTTCGTCTACCTGCGCCTGCACGGCAGCGGCGAGCGGTACGGTGGGCGCTATTCGTCGGGCGTGCTGGGTCGTTGGGCGGACCGCCTGAGGGAATGGGCGGCGGATGGGCGCCCGGGATGGGTCTATTTCAACAATGACACCGGAGGCCACGCTCCGCGTGATGCCGAGCGCCTTCGGCGGGTCATTTCGGTCCGGTAGGAACCGATCGTCGGGTTCCGCCGCGGCACCGTTCCCCGGCGAGGCGAGTCCGTCGAGCGATACCGATTTCGAATGCGTCAGCCCGCCCATCGGTCCATCTTCTGCGTTCCTGGTGCGTCGGTGGAAAAGAATGTGGACAAGTTGGTGGACATACCCCTTCACATGCGCCGATTCGGCTCCTAGCATTCGACGCCGACGCCTATTCTCATCAGCGTCGTCGGTGCCCCGATCGGATCCGAGCACTCATCACTCACTCGTCACATGCGGAGGGTTTCACCATGCCTGAGCGGTCGAATGCGGTGCCCGCACGACCTCTCCATCCCGACGTTTCCAGCGACCCACCCCCGCCGGAGATCGCCGCCTTCATTCGCTTCTGCCACCGCCGGCGCCCGACCGGCTGGCCCGAGATCTACGACGAAATGTGCGCAGTTGCCGCACGACGCGAGTACAAGGGCTGGGACCACGACCAGCTCGCCGCTCGCGGCCTGACCTTCTCGCTGTTCGAGATGCCGCGCCTGGCTGCCTGGGTGCGGGTGGTGCTCGCGGCGAAGTCCGAGGCCCAGCACGCCCCCTTGGTGCAGCCCGCCGGCGCTTGACTCAGCGGCCCACGCGGGCGTCGCGCGGGCCTGTCCAATACCTGGCGACAGCGGGGTTCGGCCGCATTTGCATCGGTCAACCGAAAGTTTTCCACACCGCCTGCCGACGAGGCCCCGACTATCCACAGTCGGGGCCTTTGGACTTCCGGGGGATGCCGCGCTAGTACGTGTGGCGGCGGGCCATCTCGCGCTCGATCATCCGCTCCATGACCATGTACTTCTCGATGCGGCGGCGTAGCTCGTTGGCCTCCGGCGTGTAGAGATGGACGTACTGCTGCAGCTCCAGGCTGAGCTTGCGGCTGAACATGCGGGCGTGGTCGAGGTTGCGGCGCAGCAGCACCTGGTCCATGCGGCGCAGGTGCTCCTCGTTGAGCAGGTCCTCGTCGCGGAGCAGGGCGCGGTCGCTCTCCATCTGCGTGGTCTGCAGCTGGACCTTGGTGAAGATCTGAATCGTCCGCCATGTCCGTCCGAGTATACCGATGCGGGCCCGGGCCCTCGCTCATCCCCGAGACCGCGTCAGCCGGTCGGCAGATCCAGCCAGCCGTCGCGCAGCGCACGGGTGGCGAGCTCCGTGCGCGAAGCGAGCCCGTGACGCTCGAATAGCCGTCGCAGGTGCGACTCCACGGTCTTGGGCGAGATGGTCAGGCGGGTGGCGATCTCGTCGTTCGACAGTCCGTCGCTCACCAGGCGCACCACGTCGCGTTCGCGGAGGCTGAGCGGCGGCGTGGAGTTCCCCGGCCGAATGCCGAACGCCAGCTTGCCGGAAGCCGCACGGCGTACGGCATCGAGCAGCTCGACGATCGGCGCTGTCTTGAGAACGTAGCCGGATGCGCCCAGGTGCAGGGCGGCATCCACGTACTGCGGGTAGTCGTACGAGGTCAGCACCACGACCGCCGGTCGCGCCTCGACGGGCACGCGCTCGAACAACCGGAAGCCGAAGTCCTGGCCGAGGCGAAGGTCGAGGAGCAGGACGTCGATCTCGGTGACGGCGAGCATCGGTTCAGCCTCCTCGAGGCCGGCCGCCAGGCCGACGACCTGCATGTCGGCCTCCTTGTCGATGAGCGCGGCGGTGCCCTCGCGCACGACCGGGTGGTCGTCGATCACCGCGACCCGGATGCGCGTCACCGCGGCCGCCACTCCAGCGCGACGTGGGTGCCCCCGCCGGGCCAGCGACGCACGTCGAGCAGCGCGCCAATCTGCTCGGCACGCTGCTGCATGTTGGCCAGGCCGAAGTGCCCGGCCTGCTGCGCCGCCTCGGCCTGCTCGAGGTCGATCCCCGGGCCGGCATCCTCGACGGACAAGGAGACGCGGCCGGCATCCGACACCTGGTATCGCACGGTGATCGGCGCGTTGCCGTGGCGAACCGCGTTCGAGACCGCCTCCTGCGCCACGCGGAAGACCGCCAGTTCGACGTTGGACGGAGGCCGTGTGGCGTCGGTCCGCTCGAGCACCACGTCGCCGCCGGCAAGGGGCTCCACCCGCGCGATCAGCCACTCCAGCGCGGCGCCCGCGCCGAGATCGTCGAGCAGCGGCAGTCGCAGATCGGAGCAGATGGCACGCAGCCGCTCGGCGACGTGACGGGCGAGATCGGCTCCGGTGCTGTCGCCGGCCGCATCCAGGCGACGGACGAGCGAGATGAGGTCCTGCAGCGCGTCGTCGTGCAGGTCGGCGGCGAGGCGCGCGCGCTCCGCCTCGCTGGCGGCCACCACCAGGTCGCGCTGCCGCTGCGTGCGCTGCACGAAGCGGATGAGCGGCGCAACGGTCAGGTGGCGCGCCAGTGCGACGACCAGCAACCAGAGCAGGAACGGGAACAGGAAGTAGCCATGCGTCCCCGGCAGCCAGACGGCCAGCGCCAGGACCGGGGTCAGGCCCATGGTCGCGATCTCGAGGCGCGCCGTGGGGTTGCCGTTCTCCTCCATCCGTTCGGGGTCCCGCCGGAACGAGATGAAGGCCGCGATCGCCGGCAGGCCGGTGATGCCAGCAAGCAGCAGGTAGCGCAGCTCGCCAATGCCACCGGGGCCGCCACCGAGATAGGCGCCCAGCGTCAGGTACACCACCGCGGCGGCGAGCAGCCAGGCGGCCATGAACCAGCCGCTGCGCCGGTCGGCCGTCGGCTGCAGCGATGCCAGCACGCGTGCGAACGGCAGCATGGCCATCGCGGACAGCACGTACGAGGCGGCGATGCCGAACGGCGATCCGGTCAGGTACATCGGCACGGCCATGAGCGGCGCGCTGACCGCCACGGCCAGGGATAGGGCGGACCTGCGCCAGGCATCGCCCGCGATGCCGCCCTTCACCAATCGCCAGATGACGAAGCCGAGCAGCGCGCCAAGCAGCAGCAGCGCCAGGCTCCCTCCGAGCTCGATCTGGGCGTCGGCGCGATACAGGTCCGGCCCATCCCAGCCCATGAGGTGGCCCTGGTCGTCGCGGTAGACCTGTCCCGCGCTGATGGAGTCGATCTGCGACTGGTCGAGCGCCACGGCCGGCTGCTGCAGTGACGGGCCGACATCCACCGGATCGACACCCGGCGGGGCCGAGGCGTCAGGGTTGTAGATCGGCTCGGCCGGCCGCAGCTCGTCGTTGCCCAATGGCTGGAGGGCAAGGACCTCGTCGCCGACGGCGATGCCGGCGCGGTCGGCCACCCCGTCGCGCACCACCCTGGTGACCACGACCCTGTCGTCGACCGTACCCAGCGTCAGGCCCAGATCGACGCCGCCGCTCAACCACGCGCCGGCTCCGATCAGCAAGGTGACCGTGGCCAGTGCCAATGCGGCCAGGTCGGGCATCCGAAGTCGCATGCCGCGACGGTAGCAGAGCGGTCCACGCTGCCGGTTGCGGGATTTCCAGCAATCCGCGGCCGGGAAGCCACCGATTGGCCGCTCGGCGAGATGCCGTCAGGCTGGGGCGACAAGAAGGAGGCACCCCCCATGGACACCCTGCGTTCGACCCTCGTCGCGCTCCCATTCGTCGGCCTGGCGGTCCTGGTGGGACTGCTCTCCATGCTCATCGGTCTGGCAAAGTGAGCGAACCGGTGCTCGAGGCCCGGGAGCTGGCGAAGCGCTATCGGCGCGGGGTCTGGGCCCTGGGGGGAATCGACCTCGCCATTCCGCAGGGCGGCATCACCGCGCTGGTCGGTCCGAACGCTGCCGGCAAGTCAACCCTGATCAAGACCTGGGTCGGCTTCGAAAA
This sequence comes from uncultured Chloroflexia bacterium, assembly GCA_963716585.1. Taxonomy (GTDB): domain Bacteria; phylum Chloroflexota; class Limnocylindria; order QHBO01; family QHBO01; genus JAICUY01. The sequence goes on along the minus strand of CAVQTN010000002.1, from coordinate 113,404 downwards.
GCCGACGCGCGGCGGCGTGACGGTGGCCGGCATTGATCCCTGGAAGGATCGATCCGCCGCGCTGGGGCACCTGGGTTACGTGCCGCAATCACCGTCGCTGTACGACGCGTTGTCGGTCGACGATCACCTCGCCCTGGCCGCCCAGCTGCGGCCCGGCTTCGATCGCGCGACCGCGGCGGCGCGCCTCGGCCAGCTCGGCATCCCGCCGGCCGCACCGGCGCGACAGCTCTCGGGCGGGCAGCAGGCCCAGGTTGCCCTGGCGCTGGCACTGGGCACGCGCGCCGAGATCCTGCTGCTGGACGAGCCGCTGGCCTCGCTGGATCCGCTGGCGCGACGTGAATTCCTGCATGTCCTGACCGATGCCGTGCGCACCGATGGCGCGACCGCGCTGCTCTCCTCGCACATCGTCACCGACGTCGAGCAGGCCTGCGACCGGCTGGTGGTGCTCGGCGTGGGCCGCCTGCTCCTGCACTCGACCGTGGCCGATGCGCTCGCCGCCCACCGTATCACCGGCGCCGACGAGCAGGCGATCGCCGGCGGCACACCGGTGGCGACCTTCGCCGGACCGGCCGGCGAGCTGCTCACGCTGGTGCGCGTCTCGGCGCCGCTTCCCGGGGATGGGCTGCGGGCCGCCAACCTCGAAGAAGTGGTGATGGGCTACCTCGCCTCGGCGCGCGTGCCGGCCGCCGCTGCCGCATGAGCCGTCTGGGGACGTGGGCGCGGCTCTCGTTCGCGCTGCAGCGCTGGGAGCTGCTGTTCATGACCGGCGGTTCGGCGCTGGTCGTCGCGGGGATGCTGTGGATCGCCCGGCAGGCTCACGCCGTGGTGGCCATCGATCCGGGGTGCTTCGGATCCGATGGCGGCGGCAACGTCTGCCAGCGCCTGGTCGAGCAGTTCAACGGTCTGTACGACCTGGGAACCAAGCTGCTTGAAGTCGGGTTCGGCGTCCCGTTCGGCATGGGATTGGTCCTCGGCGTGCCGCTCATCGCTCGCGAGATCGACCATGGCACGGCCGACCTGGCCTGGATGCTGTCGCGCTCGCGCATCCGCTGGCTGGCGCCACGGATCGCGTTCGTGGCTCTCGTCGTCATCGGCCTGCTGGGGGTGATCGCCATTGCCAGCGACGTCGTCGCACAGGCGATCCAGCCGGGTTCGAACCTGGCGGCCGACTTCACCTGGTACGGCCAACGCGGCGGTCTCCTGGTCATGCGCGGCCTGCTGGCACTGTGCATCGGCCTGGCGATCGGCGCCATCTTCGGGCGGCAGCTGCCCGCGCTGCTGGCGGCCATCTTCGTGACCATCGCGATCTTCACCGCCGTCAGCCTCGGCATGGATCGCTGGCTCGAGACCAATGCGGTCGCGACCCCGTACGGCGTCGAGCTCGGCGGCGGCAAGCAGCTGGGCGACCGCATCGAGCTGGCGGACGGCCGGCTGGCGAGCTGGACGGAGCTCGATCCGAGCGGGCAGACGAACATCGCCATCGAGGCTGACGGCATGGTGTACACCTCGATGGACGAGAACGGGCTCGTGTCGGGAGATCCCGTCGGTCGCATGGTGTCGCTCGTCGTGCCTGGCGAGCTCTACCCGACGATCGTCCTGCGCGAGTCGGGCGTCCTCGGCGGTCTGGCCCTGCTGGCCGGCGGTCTGGCCTTCCTGGTCGTCAACCGCCGCAGGCCCTACTGAACGATGCTGGCCGCGTTTCGGCTTGCCTGGAGGCTCAACCGGATGGAGTTCGCGCTCCTCGGCGCAGCCGCGCTCTTCGTCATTGTTGCCCTGCTTTGGCTCGGATGGCAGGCGAGAGCGATCATCGGGACGGATCCGTCCTGCTTCTACCATGGCGATCCGGGCGTCGTGCCGCGCGAGTCACCTTCGTGCCAGGAGTTGAACCTCGCGTTCAGCGAACAGGTGGCGTGGGAGCAAACGCTGAACCTCGGCCTGGCGGCCACCGTGGTGCCGTTCGTCCTCGGAACGCTGCTCGGTGCCCCGATCGTCGCGAGGGAGATCGAGCACCGTACGGCAAGCATGGCTTGGTCGCTCGCGCGCTCACGCTCAGTCTGGCTGGCACAACGCGTCGTTCCGATTGCGCTCTTCCTGGTGTCGGCACTGGTGCTGATTGGCCTGGCGGGATCGTGGTTCGACGACGCGCGCTTCAGCACCGGTTTCTGGCGCGACTATGGCCCGTGGCCGCTGCTCGTCGCACGCGGCCTGCTCACCTTCGTCTTCGGCGTGGTGTCAGGAACGTTGCTCGGCCGCGTCCTCCCGGCGGTGTTGATGACGGCGCTGGCCTGCGCGGTCTTCCTGCCAATTGGCGTCTTGATGGATCGCTGGATGGAGGCCGAGGCGGTGCCCATCGCGCAAACGGACCTCGATCGGACCGTCGGATCGCGCTCGTTCGGCAGCTTCTACCGCGACGACGCGACCGGTGAGTTGATCAGCATGAACACGTACTACGGCGCGGCCGAGGGACAGGCGGTGATGAGTGCGGACCAGCCACCCGGCGTGACGCTCGTTGACCTCGTGGTTCCAGCATCGCGCTACACGGAGTTCGCGCTCCGCGAATCGGCGCTCATCGCCGGAGTCGCCGTGGTCGTTGGTGGCGCCGGGATTCTGCTGGTGCGTCGCCGAAGGCCGTACTGACCGATGTTCGTGCTTGGCGCGCCGACGGCAGGCGTGGTCGGTCGTTGCAGGCCGCTGGGAGGGGTTGAGCGGTCGACTACGGCCAGTCGATCGACGCGACCTCGACGAGAGCTGAAATGCCTTTGAGCTCGACCGTTCGACGCTCCTTCTCCGGGTAGGTCTCGTGCGAAGCGGCGATCGTCTCGGTCGAGACGAGGATCTCGGCGCTGCCGGCCACAGCACCGATGCGGGCGGCCTGGTTGACGCCGGCGCCGATGTAGTCGAGGCCGCTGCGAGTGGCCTCCGCCCAGTGGATGCCGATGCGGACCGATGGCGCGAAGCCCTGGCCCTGACGCTGGGCTGCCAGGCGGCGCTGAATGGCGATTGCGCAGGCGATGGCCCGAGCGGCGTCGTCGAACGCCAGGAAGAACCCGTCGCCGGTGCGCTTGATCTCCTCGCCGGCGTGCTCGGCCACGAGCGTGCGCAGTGTTTCGTCGTGCCAGCGCAAGAGTCGGTCCCATGCCTCGTCGCCGAGGAGCTCGGCGAGCCGCGTCGAGTCGACGATGTCGGTGAACACGAACGCGCGCGCCGCGCGAGCGCGGGCAGGCTTCGGCGCGGATTGCCTCGTCCCACTGATGCGCGCCAGCATGTCGGCTGCGCGCTGCCGATCCGGTGCCGCGCCCAGCTGTTCGAACACCTCGACGGCCGCCTGGAGCTCCATGACCGCCGTGTCGGTTGCTCCGTCGGCTGCGAGACCGGCGGCCAGGGCGGTCCGCGCTCGCCCGGCTTCGTAGGGCACGTCGAGCTCGCTCCACAGCTTCACGCTCTGGCGCAGCTGGTGCACGGCCTCGGCGACCTTCCCTTCGGCCAGCAGCACGGTGCCCTGCGCCAGCCCCACCGTGGCCCGGGCGGCCGGCGTGTCGTACTGGACGGCGAGCGCCTCGAGCTCATCAGCCGCGTGTCGCGCGGTCGCCGTATCACCCGCGGCCAGCCCGATCTCGACCTGCGCCGGCAACAGCGACATGCGATACAGGCCGCTGTCCGATGGCGCGCGCCACGACGGGGATTGCACCGGCTCGTCGAGGGCGCGCTTGATCGACGCATTCGCCGCGTCGCTGCGGCCCTGGGCCAGGCGCAGCAGGGAGAGGGCCGGCTCCGGGTCATGGCCGAACGAGTGGCCACGCAGCAGCGCCTCCTCGGCCGCGGGCAGGTCGCCCCGCAGCAGGCGGATCTGCCCAATCTGGTAGAAGGCCTGCCCGACCGCCGCCGGGACGAAGCCCTGCAGCTCGTCCGACGCGCGTCGCGCCTCCGTCTCGGCCTCCAGCCACGCGCCTCGCACGCGCTTGATCTCCGAACGGAACAGGCGGCACATCCCCGGGAAGCCGTTGATGCCTTCCCGGCGGCACCAGCGGTCCTGGGCATCGGTCCATTCGCCGGCTCGACGCCAGTCACCAATTGCGGCGCACGTCTCGATCGTGGCACAGCACACGCCACCGGCGGTGATCGGGTCGAGCTCGCCGCCGACAGCCGCGATGGTCGCCTCGTCGATGGCCGCCAGGCCGTCGACGAGCTGTCCCTTGACGATCAGCGCCGCCCCACGCTGGCTGAGCCCCAGGGCCTGCAGGTCCCGGTCGCCGACGCGCGTGCCAATCTCGTACGCGCGCTCGGCTGCGGTCAGCGCACCATCGGAGTCACCGGTCAACGCGGCGTAGAACGAGCGCGCCGCCGCCAGCCACCCATGACCGGGCCCTTCCTCGGCGTGCTCCAGTAGCCGCTCGGCGCGGTTGAGCCACGCATTCGCGACCGAATACGTGCCGCGGTACAGGTTGTCGCGCCCGAGCGTGATGGCGGCGATCACGGCGGTCACGACGTCGCCGCTCTTTGTCGCGGCGGCATACGCGCGTTCTCGGGCGTCGATGGCGGCGGGCAGCATCCCCATCCACCAGGCCGCCTGGGCCAGAAGCTCAAGCTCGTCCGGCGCCAGCTCGCCACGTGCATCCGCGGCGGCAAGCAGGCCGTGGGCGTCAGGCCACGCGTGGCGAGCCAGGGCGCTGGTCGCCTGGTCGCGGACCGAGGGCTGCTGCACTGTCACATCGGTTGCCTGCTGAAGGTGGGGGCCAATTCTGCCGCGTCTCGGGTGGTCTGCCAATGCCCGCGTCGGGCCCCGAGCGCCATGCTAGGCTGAGAATGGGTGGCGTCGCACACCCGTTGCCCGGTCCCCGTAGCTCAGCGGACTAGAGCGGCTGCCTTCTAAGCAGCGGGTCGCAGGTTCGAATCCTGCCGGGGACGCTCCTTAGCGACCCATCCGGTTCGCAACCAGCAATGAGGGAGCTCGTGACTCGCGATCCTGAGCAGCTTCGCGCCTTCGCCAAGCGCTACGCCGCAGCCTGGTGCAGCATGGATCCGGCGCAAGTGGCCGAGCACTTTGCGCCAGAAGGGTCTTTGACGATCAACGACGGCCCGCCCGCCGTCGGTCGTGCGGCTATCGCGGCGGCTGCCCGCGGTTTCTATACCGCCCTGCCGGACATGCAGGTGTTCATGGACGACCTCATCGCGAAGGGTGACCGGATCGAGTTCCACTGGACGTTTACTGGGACCAACACCGGGCCAGGCGGGACCGGGAAGGCGGTGCGGGTCAGCGGGTTCGAGGAGTGGACGCTCGACGACGACGGGCTTATTGCCGCCTCCTTGGGCCACTACGACCAGGCCGAGTACACCCGTCAGCTTGAGCACGGCGTGTAGAGCCGTCCGGTCCAGCTGCTCGACCGTCTGCGATCAGTCCGCGTCCAGAAGGTCGAGCACCGGCGCCATCGCCTCGAGGGCGACAAGCGTGCGGGGCCAGAGTAAGACCTCGACGTGCGTGAAGCCTCCGCTACGAAAGCTTCGTAGGCCGTCGGCGATCTCCTCGGCCGAGCCGCGGAGCGGCGTCCCGAGTATCTCAGCGGCGCCCGTGACCGGTGTCGACTCCACCAGGATGCCGGCGGACTTGCCGATCGTCGCGGGATCGCGGCCGACCTCCAGACAGGCGGCCTCGAGCGCTGCGAGCCGCGGCCCGAACTCCTCGAGGTCGCTCCGCTCCTCGACGTACCAGCTCCAGATGTCGGCATGGAGGGCGGCCAGGCGCAGCATCTTCGGACCCTTGGCGCCGATCATGATCGGGATCCGGCCGGGGCGCGGGCCGAGCGGTCGGTGCTCCAGATCGCGAGCCGCATGCAATGTGCCCTCGAAGTCCGCGCGGCCGCGCCGCAGAAGCGGAACGATGATCTCGAGCGCCTCCTCGAATCGGCCGTAGACATGGTCCTCGGGCAGCCCGAAGGCATGCGCCTGGCGACCGGCGTGCCCAGAGCCGAGGCCGAAGACGAACCGGCCGCCGCTGATCTCGTCGAGCGTCTCGACGGCCTTCGCGGTAATCCCCGGGTTGCGATGTAGCGCGGACAGGATCCACGTGCCGACCTTCACACGCGAAGTCGCTGCCGCTACCGCGCCGGTCATCGCGACGCACTCCCACCAGCCGCGCACGCCGCCATCGGCTGGACGCCAGAGCAACTCGTCGGGGACCCAGACGGTATCGAAGCCGATTGCCTCGGCCCGGGTCGCGAGCTCGCGGATCTCGACCCAGCGCGGGGTCGCGCCGTCGGTCCAAGACTCCTCCATCGGGAGGACGAGGCCAATCTCCAGCGACCGCATCGAACCTCCGTAGAGCAACTGGGTTCCCCGAGTCTAGCCTAGGGCGGAGGCCCTGATCCGTTGCCCGCGTGCCGCCCCAACGACATCGCCGCTCAAGCCGATCGCGATTCCGAGTCAGGCGCCACCCTACCCATGATGGGTATGGTTGTTAGTATCGCCCCAGCACCTGCCGGGGACGCCTACCAGACCCAGCGCGAGCGCGACGGGGCGCACAATGCAGGCGCTCCTGCCTGACACGAGGTGACGACGTGCTTGCCGATGCGATGTTGGTGGCGACGGTCGCGGTGACCGACCTCGAGCGTGCCAAGCGGTTCTTTGCGGAGCAGCTGGCCCTGCCACTGCTCGACGAGACCCCGTTCGCGCTCCGCTTCGGCGCGGGCCACGGAACCCAGGTCTCGGTGCGGCGCGGCCAGCCGAACGTCGGCCAGACCGTCGCCCACTTCGAGGTCGTCGACATCGAAGTCACGGTCCGCGACCTTCTCTCCCGGGATGTGCCGTTCGACGAGTACGAGACGCCCAAGACCACGAACTTCATCGCGCAGATCGGTGCGGCGCGCGGCGCCTGGTTCAAGGACCCTGATGGCAACGTGTTCGGCCTGCGCGAGGGACCGATTCCCGGAACGAGGTGACCCCGCCTGGCGTCGTGCGTCTCGGACCGACCTCGTCCTCGCGCGCCGATTGGCTGCTCTTCGCGCTGCTCGGCTTCCTGTGGGGCAGCAGCTACCTGTTCATCAAGATCGGCGTCGACGCCGGCCTGCGTCCGTTCACCCTGGTGAGCCTCCGCCTGCTCATCGGCTTCGGACTATTGGCGATCGTCGTCGCGGTCGCGCACGAACCGCTGCCGCGCGGCCCCCGGATGTACGGCCACCTCATGGTGATGGGGCTCATCAACGTCGCGCTGCCGTTCGTGCTCATCACCTGGGCCGAGCGCAGCGTGCCGTCCAGCCTGGCCGCCGTGCTCAACGGGGCGGTGCCGCTCTTCGTCATTCCCATCGCGGCGATCTTCCTGCACGACGAGCGCATCACCCTCAACCGGGTGATCGGCCTGGTCGTCGGCTTCGTGGGGGTTGCCATCCTGGTCGGCTTCGATCCCGCCGACCTGGCCGGGGCGAGCCTGCCGGCCGAGCTGGCGCTCATCGGCTCGACGATTTCGTATGCGTGCGGCGCCGTGTATGCGCGCCGCCACGTCCACGGCCTGCGACCGATGATTCCTGCACTCTTCCAGGTCTTCTTCGCGCTGCTCATCGCCGGAGCGCTGGTCCTGATCTTCGAGCGGCCCTTCAGCTTCCCGGCCGATCCCTCCGCGGTGCTGGCGGTGGTCTGGCTGGGGCTCCTGGGCTCGGGGACGGCGTACCTCATCTTCTTCCGGCTGCTGCACGACTGGGGAGCGACACGAACCGCGCTGGTCGCCTATCTGCTGCCGGTGTACGGCATCCTGCTCGGGGCGCTCGTGCTCAACGAGGCGGTCGACGCGGGGCTGCTGGTCGGGACCGCGCTGGTCATCGGCGGCGTGGCGCTCGTCAACATGCGATTCCGAAGGCCGGCAATGGCGCGCTGAGCGCTAGTCGCCGGGCTTCCAGGGCTGGTGCGAGGTCATGGCCAGCCGCCACTTCCCGTCGTCGCGGACGTAGACCGAAGCGATGCTGCCGCGGTACGGCTCCGCGTCACCCTGCCGGCCCTGGCCGTGGTAGGCAAGGACCACGACGTCGGCCGTGAGCTGATGCACGACCAGGTCGTGCATCTGGACATCGGTCCAGGGTTGCTCGGCGGGCATGCTGGCCGCCTGCTGCTTGGTGATGAAGCCCATCGGCTCGATGACCGTGATGGCATCGTCCATGACCAGGTCGGTGAACGTCTCCGGCTTGTTCGCCTCGGTCCAGAAGCGCTTCTCGAGGGCCACGATCTCATCGGTTGTCTGTGTCATGCGCACAGGGTAGCGCGACGCACCTGTCAGCAGTGCTCGAAGCGTCGCGGGGCGAGGCGCGGCCCATGGCGGGGTGGCCGCCGCCCGGACGCCTCCAGCAGTCGCTGGACCCGGCCGCGCTGGCCACGGTACGGCTCGAGCAGCTCGAGCATCCGCGCGTCGTTGGAATGCCGCTCTCCCGCGAAGGCCCAGGCGACGAGGCTGGGGAGGTGGTAGTCGCCGACGCTCAGCGCATCCGCATCCCCGAACGTGATGCGGCCGACCTCGGCGATCGTCCACGGGCCGATGCCGGGGATCGCCGCCAGCCGGGCATACGCTTCGTCCCGGGTCGCCTCCTCCAGTCGCTGGACGCCGGCGGCGACCCGGCGCAGGAGGTCGGCCCGCCGCCGCTCGATGCCGAGCGGGTGCATGGCGAAATAGGGGAGCCTGGCGACGACCTCCGAGCGTAGCGGCAGGCGCAGCAGGCGCGGGCCGGGCGCGGGCTCTGAGGCGTGGTGCAGCAGCGCGCGATAGGCACGCCAGGCCTCGAGATTGGTGACCTTCTGCTCCAGGATCGACGGCAGCAGCGCCTCGAACAGGCGACCCGTGCGCGGCAGGCGCAGTCCCGGAAAGCGGCGCACCAGGCCGGCGACCACGCTGTCACGCGGCACGAGACGCTGCGGCTCGTCGTTGAGCCCAATGAGATCCGGCACCGACGCGAGCGCTTCGGCCGCGCCGCCACCCCACGCATGGGCCACCACCGTCGGACCACGGCGAACAAGCCGCAGCGTGGCTGGACCGGAGCGCGTGTTCGTCGCCCGCCAGATCGCCCCGTCAGGGTCGCGGCGCATGGTCGGGTCGCCGCTGCCGCGCCACAGCGGCGCGAGGGTCAGCGCCAGGTCGAGCGTGGCGTCGACCGGGAAGATGGCCTCGCCCTCGGCGAGGGGCGCCCGCACCAGCACGGGGCCGCTCAGTGACGCATCGACAGCACGACCGGCCGGCGCCGCTGCGCCTCGATGAACGCGCGCCGCGACCGGATGCCGCGATAGCCCTCGCCGACCACCAGCTGGCCGCACACCGCGGCGAGGCTGCCGCCATTTCCGGGGATGATGATCACGTCCGGAGCGTACTCGCGCAGCGCGACGCGCATTGCCGTGGCGAACCGGTAGGTCTCGACAAGCTGGGCGCCGAGCGTGTCCTCACGCAGCGCCGCCGGATCGGCCGACCACGGCGTGTGACGCCGGCCTCGCCCGTCGATCAGGGTCAGCTCGGGCATATGCCAGGCAGTATCGGCGACGCGCTCGGCGAGCTGCTCGGCGAGGGCAGCGGCCAGCGGGCTGTGGAATGGGGGCCGCGTGAGAAGCAGTGGGTACCGGATCTCGCCGATGCCGACCGCCGGCAGCTCGGCGAGCAGGGTCTCGACGCCGGCCACCGTGCCGTCCAGGATGGCGAACGCGCCCAGGTCGACGCTGTGGTGGATGCTGCCGTTGGCAGTCGCCATCGCCCGGTCGAGGCTTGCGCTTAGGCGCGCATCCGGGCGCCAGGCGGCATCGGTCAAGGGGTAGACCACCTGGCCGCCGGCAGACGGCGCGCTCTGCTGGATGCGCGCGATCTCGCGAACGATGCGCTGGGCAGCGTCGTCCGGGATCACGCCGGCCAGCGCCAGGGCCGCATACCAGCCGGCGCCATTGCCGAGCACGGCCACCACCTCGTGGTCATCGCCGGCATGCCGCGCGTCCTGGAGGCTCGTCTCGATGTCGGCGTCGGGCAGGACCAGCACGGCGCGGCGGCGGTCGTTCACGAGACCGATGCGGTGGCCGCCAGGCGTACCGCCTCGCTGACGATCTGGTCGGTGCCGACCAGCACGGACGAGGTCGCCGGGCCGAGCGGCACGAACGAGTCGATCGCGCGCAGGCTGCGCAGGTCGCCGCCGTACGCCCGCTCCGCCAGGTCGGCGATCAGCGCATCGGCAATGCCGGCTCCCGTTCGCCGACATTCGTCGACCACCAGCACGGCATGGCAGGCCGCCGCGTGCCGGCGCACCGCCTCGAGAGGGAGCGGGTTGAGCCAGCGCAGGTCAATCACCCGCGCACGAATGCCGTGCTCGTCGCGCAGCCGATGTGCCGCCTGCAGCGAGAGGCGCAGCCCGTTGGCGTAGCTGACGATCAGCAGGTCGGCGGCATCGGGCTCGTACAGGCCCACCTCGCCGGGCAGCAGCGTGGCCGGGGGTGGCGGGTAGGAGCTCAGCCAGCCGCCGTCGCCATCGGACTCCAGGTCCTTCTCGTGGTAGAGCGCGATCGGCTCCAGGAAGACGACCACCCGGCCGTCCTCGCGGGCCATGGCCACCGCGCCGCGCAGCATCCTGGCCGCGTCATCACCGCGCGACGGCACCGCAAGCACCAGCCCCGGGATGTCGCGCAGCGCGCCGACCGAGTTGTCGTTGTGGAAGTGGCCGCCGAAGCCCTTCTGGTAGGCGAGCCCGGCCACCCGGACGACCATCGGGTTGCGGAACTGGTCGTTGCTGAAGAACTGCAGCGACGCGGCCTCGCCGCGCAGCTGGTCGAGTGCGTTGTGCAGGTAGGCGAGGTACTGGATCTCGGGAATCGGCAGCAGCCCGGCCGCCGCGGCGCCCTGGGCGATGCCCAGGATCGAGGTCTCGTCGAGCAGCGTGTCGAACACGCGACCGCTGCCAAAGCGCTGCTGCAGCCCATTCGTGACGTTGTAGACGCCGCCCTTGCGACCAACGTCCTCACCGAACAGGATCAGCTCCGGACGGCGCGCCAGCTCGTCGGCCAGCGCCGCATTGATGCAGCCGGCCAGCGTGCGCGCCGTCGGCAGGGCCGACTCCTCGGGCAGGACCGCGCCGAAGCTCGCGCGCCGCTCGTCATCCGAGTGCAGCGGTGAGGCCGCGCGTGCCGCGACGCGATCGGGGTGGTACGGCGCGGCCGGCGCGGTCACCTCCGCCGTCGTGCTCAGCCGCGGGCGGCGCGCCGCCTCTTCCGCGGCAGCCATGACCCGCCTGCGCGTGTCGGCCACCAGCGCGCGCAGCTGCCCCGGACTGGCGGCGCCTGTTTCGATGAGCCGGCGGGCGTTGCGCAGCAACGGGTCGCTCGCCTCCGTGCGCGCGATCTGGCGCAGCGTGCGGTATCCCTGCTCCGCGTCGCTGCCGGCGTGGCCCCACAGGCGCACGGTCTTCAGCTGCAGGAACAGCGGACGGCGCTCGTGTCGCACGAAGCCGATGGCGTCCACGACGGAGTCCCACACCTCGTCGAGCTCGCCATCGGCGCAGGCATAGGCCAGGTGCGGCTGGTGCCCGAACGTCTCGGAGATCCAGCCGGCCGGTGTCTCGACGCTGATCCCGGTGCCGTTGTCCTCGCACACGAACAGGATCGGCATGGGCAGTCCGATGCGCGCGGCATAGCGCGCGGTGTTGATGGCCGACAGCGCGGTGGCGTGGTTGGCACTGGCGTCGCCGAACGAGCACATCACGATGGCATCGGCCGGGAGCCCGCTCTCGACGCCCAGCCGTCGGGCGCGGGCCAGGCTGAATGCCAGGCCCATGGCCTTGGGCAGGTGGCTGGCGATGGTGCTGGTCTGCGGCGGGACCCACAGCTCGCGACTGCCCCATACCTTGTGGCGGCCCTGCGCGATGGGATCCTCGCGCGAGGCGACGATGCCCAGCAGCGTGTCGAAGACAGGCGTGCTTCCCGGGCAGCTGGCGCGCGCGGGCCAGCATGAAGCCTCCGGAGCGGTAGTGCAGGTAGGCCGGATCGGTCAGGCGCAGCTGCGCACCGAGCACGGCGTTCTGCTCGTGGCCGGCCGATCCGATGGTGTAGAAGCTGCGGTTCGTCTTCTTCAGCTCGCGCGCCGCCACGTCCAGCTGGCGGCTGCCGAGCTGATCCTCGAACAGGCGCATGGCGTTGCGTGCGGTGAGCCCACTTCCGGGCCGCAGCGGAGCGTCGGGCGGAAGTCCGGCGTGCGAGGCGCCGGCACGTTGCAGATAGTCGTCGAGGGCGCTCTCGACGACCGCCACGCGGTCGAAGGTCATCTGGCTGATGTCGCTCGAGGAGTGTCTGAGGAGGTCCCCCAATGATAGCCATGCCGCGCCGGCCGCGGTCCCGCCGTCGTGGATCGGGTCTGCCTCCGGAGCGCGCGAAAACGCGCTTGACAGCCCAACCGGCAACACCGCAGAGTGCCCGCATCCTTCAGAGCGAGATACCCGAGGAGCGCGTGGCCGTCGAACCGATGACCCCTTCCCGGGGCGCGCCAGCCGAGGCCGGGCTGCAGCGTGCCGATGGCGCGCTCGGATCGGGCGCCGTCGCCCTGGAATCGCTCCACAAGCGCTTCGGCGACACCGTCGCGGTGGCGGGGATCGACCTCGCCATCGGCGACGGCGAGTTCTTCTCGATGCTCGGCCCATCGGGCTCGGGCAAGACGACCACGCTGCGGCTCATCGCCGGGTTCGAGGAGCCGACGTCCGGCCGGGTGATGCTCGCCGGCCGCGACGTCACCGGCGTCCCCCCATTCGATCGGGACGTCAATACCGTGTTCCAGGACTACGCGCTCTTCCCGCACATGAGCGTCGAGGAGAACGTCGGCTACGGGCTGATGGTGCGTCGCGTTGCGGCTGGCGAGCGCGCGACGCGGGTCGCCGAGGCGTTGGGCATGATGCGGCTGGCGGGCTACGAGCGTCGTCGGCCGTCGCAGCTGTCCGGTGGCCAGCGGCAGCGCGTGGCGCTCGCCCGAGCCCTGGTCAACCGGCCGCGCGTGCTGCTGCTCGACGAGCCGCTGGGAGCGCTCGACCTCAAGCTGCGCCAGGAGATGCAGATCGAGCTGAAGTCGATCCAGGAGCAGGTCGGCATCACGTTCATCTACGTCACGCACGACCAGGACGAGGCGCTGACCATGAGTGATCGGCTGGCGGTCTTCAATGCCGGCCGCATCGAGCAGGTCGGCACGCCGGCGGAGGTGTACGAACATCCGGCGACGCCCTTCGTGGCGGGCTTCGTCGGGACCTCCAACCTGCTGCAGGGGGACGCGGCGCAGGCCGTCATCGGCCGGGCGGGCAGCTTCAGCGTGCGGCCGGAGAAGATCCGCATCGCGGCCCCGGACGACGACACCTCCGATGACGAGCAGTCGGCCACGGGGCATATCCGCGATGTCGTGTATCTCGGTTCCGACACGCGCTACCTGGTGTCACTCGATGCGGGGGGCGAGCTGCTGGTCACCCAGCAGAACCTGGAGTCATCCTCGATGGAGGCATTGGCCGCGCGCGGCCGGGTGGTCCGGCTGGTCTGGAAGCGGCGTCATGTGCTGTCCCTGTCGGACGGCTGAACGGAGGAACCATGTCGAGCTCCCGCGCACTTGCGCTCCTCGCGACCCTGGCGCTGGTCCTGGCGGCGTGCGGCAACGCCGGCAGCAGCCAGCCGTCGGTCAGCCTGCCGGCATCGGTCGGGGCGGGGGAGGGCACGCTGTCCGTCCTGGCCTGGCCCGGTTACGCCGAGAACGGTTCGACCGATCCAACCGTCGACTGGGTGACCCCATTCGAACAGAAGACCGGCTGCAAGGTCAGCGTCACGACCTTCGGCACGTCCGACGAGGCGTACCAGCTCTTCACCAAGGGCTCAGGCACCGACTTCGACGTGATCTCGGCGTCGGGCGACGCGAGCCTGCGGCTGGTGGCCGGCGGCTATGTCCAGCCGATCAACGTCAACCTCGTCAGCAACTACGCCGATGTCTTCCCGTCCCTCAAGGACCGCCCGTGGAACACGGTCGACGGCGTGCACTACGGCGTTCCGCACGGCCGCGGCGCCAACCTGCTGATGTGGCGCACCGACACGGTCACCCAGGAGCCTGACAGCTGGGGCGCGGTCTTCGACACCAGCTCACCGTACAAGGGCAAGGTGACCGCCTACGATGCGCCGATCTACATCGCCGATGCCGCGGTCTACCTCATGAAGGCAAAGCCCGATCTCAAGATCACCAATCCCTATGCCCTCGACCAGACGCAGTTCGACGCGGCGGTCAGCCTGCTCAAGGGCCAGCGGCCATTGATCGGGGAGTACTGGAGCGACTACACCAAGGAGATCGATGCCTTCACCAACGGCAACTCGGTGATCGGCACAACCTGGCAGATCATCGCCAACCTGCTGCAGGGGGCCGACAAGCCTGTTTCGGTGAAGGCCATCAAGCCCAAGGAAGGCTCGACCGGCTGGTCCGACACGTGGATGATCAACTCCAAGACGAAGCACCTCAACTGCGCCTACCTGTGGCTCAACCACATCGTGGCGCCGGACGTGAACATCCAGGTCGCGGAGTGGTTCGGCGAGGCGCCGGCCAACTCGAAGTCGTGCGCCCTGGCCAGCAGCCCGGACTTCTGCACCATCTTCCAGGCGGAGGAGACCGATTTCTGGAAGGACGTCTACTACTGGACGACCCCCACCAAGCATTGCCTCGACGGGCGCGGCGATATATGCATCGGTTTCGACGACTGGATCAAGGCCTGGACGGAGATCAAGGGCTGACGGGCCCTGACCGGTGCCCGACGGTCCGTTGCGGGCCGCCGGGCCTGCTCCTGACCCGATGACGGCGACGGCCGCGACGCCGCGGCGCGAGGGACCCTCGCGCCGTCGGCGCCTGGCCGCCTTCTTCCATCGGCAGCCGCGCGCCGCGCTGGCGCTGCTCCTCGCGCCGCCGCTCGGCTGGCTGCTCATCGCCTACCTGGGATCGTTGGCGATCCTGTTCATCAACGCATTCTTCCGGATCGACCCGTTCACCACCGACGTGGTCCGGCAGCCCGGCCTCCAGAACTTCGAGCGTCTGGCCACGACCGAGGTCTATCGGACCATCACGCTTCGTACGCTCGGCATTGCGGCAGCCGTGACCCTTTCGACCGCGGCGCTCGCCTTCCCGGTGGCCTACTACATGGCCCGCGTGGCCTCTCGGCGGACGCGCAACCTGCTCGTCGTCGCGATCCTCATGCCCCTGTGGGCCAGCTACCTCGTCAAGGTCTACGCCTGGCGCGTGATCCTGTCGGAGGACGGCATCCTCAACTGGGCGCTGGCACCGCTCGGCCTCAAAGGCCCCGGATTCGGCGACGTGGCCACCTGGCTCGTGTTCACCTACCTGTGGCTGCCCTACATGATCCTGCCGATCTACGCCGGCCTCGACCGGATTCCCGGTTCGCTGCTGGAGGCATCCGGCGATCTCGGCGCCCGATCGTGGATGACGTTCCGGCGCGTCGTTCTGCCGCTCGTCTTTCCGGCCATCGTCGCCGGCTCGATCTTCACCTTCAGCCTGACCATGGGCGACTTCATCGCGCCGCAGCTCGTGTCGAGCACCCAGTTCATCGGCAACGTCATCTATGCCAACGTCGGCAGCTCCGGGGACCTGCCGTTCGCGGCCGCGTTCGCGACCGTCCCGGTGCTGGTCATGATCGTCTACCTGCTCCTGGCGCGGCGCCTCGGCGCCTTCGAGGCACTGTGATGCGCACGGCACCGCTCGCGCGCATCGGCCTTCGCCTGGCGACGTTCGCGGTCCTGGCGTTCATCTACATTCCGCTGGCCCTTGTGGTGCTGTATGCCTTCAACACCAACCTGGTGCCTTCCTGGCCGATTGCGGGCGTCACCCTCGAGTGGTGGGGACGCGCGTTCGGCAATCCGGGCGTGCGGCAGGCGCTCCTCTCGTCGCTCGTCGCCGGCCTGGGCGCAACGGCGATCGCCCTGGTGCTGGGCAGCCTTGCCGCCCTGGCGGTGCACCGCTACCGCTTCTTCGGCCGCGAGGCGATCAGCTTCCTGGTGATCCTGCCCATCGCGCTGCCGGGCATCGTGACCGGGATCGCCATCAATTCGGCGGTCGGCATGCTGGGCCTTGGGCTGGGCATGGCGACGGTGATCATCGGCCACGCCACGTTCTGCGTCGTGCTGGTCTACAACAACGTCATCGCCCGGCTGCGACGCAGCAGCGGGTCGCTGGAGGAGGCGTCCATGGACCTGGGAGCCGACACCTGGCAGACGTTCCGTCACGTCACCCTGCCGGCGGTGCGCAGCGCGCTGCTGGCCGGGGGGCTCCTGGCCTTTGCTTTGTCGTTCGACGAGATCATCGTGACGACCTTCACCCGCGGCGACGTCCAGACGCTGCCGATCTGGATCTTCAACAACTACCGCCTGGCCAACCAGGCTCCCATCGTCAACGTCGTGGCAGTCATCGCGATCGCGCTGTCGGTCATCCCGGTCTACCTCGCCTCGCGGCTCAGCTCGGAGGCGGCCACCGCGCGCTGACCGCGCTCAACGCGGGAAGCCGTTGCCGTTGGTGCACGCGGCGACTGCTCCCGTGGCGGCGGCCTGCAGCAGCGAGCCCAGCATGAGCGCGGCAAGCAGGCGGACGTGGTGCAGGCGGATTCGCAGGTAGGCAGGCATGGCGAGTCTCCCGTGACGCTCGCGCAATGCCCGAGCAAGGCCGCCGGCGCATGGGCGAGACCGACAGGAAAGCGCATCACCCATTACCGGCCGCTTACCACCGGCTTATCGGCCCGGTGGACGGCTCGAGCCCTGGGCGCGTCACGGGCGCCCCTGTACGACAGGACTATGGCCGGATCGCGGCAGCGGCGGCTATGCTGCGGCGGTCGTCAGAGCCGCACGGACCGAGGGAGTGCATCACAGGTGATCATCGAAGAGGGGAAGCCGGTCGTCGGCAGCACCGCCATGCGTCCGCGCTGGGGGGTCGTGGTCGTCGCCGCGGTGGCCATGCTGGCCGTCGCCATCGGCGGAGTCGCTGGAGCCTTCCTGGTCGGCGGCCGAGCCGGGGCGGGCGCCGGATCCGCCGCGTCGTACGTGTCGGCCGACGCGGCGATGTACATCGAGCTGCGCCTCGATCTGCCCGGTGACCAGCGGGCCTTGGCGCGCCAGGTCCTGGACCGATTCGAGCCGATCGACACCGACACGCTGCTCGGCGCGAAGCTGGCCGACTGGCTTGACCAGAAGCTCGCCTCGCCGGATCCGAGGGTCGTCTACTCCACCGAGATCGCGCCGTGGTTCACCGGTGAGCTGGCGCTGGCCATGAACAGTTACCCATCGGGTCTCGACTCAACCAGCATGACCGTGCCCGACATGGTGGCCATGCTGGGCGTCCGCGATACGGCCGCGGCGCGCGCGTTCGCCGACCGAATGCGCGGCGAGGCGCAGGACAAGGGCGCGACCTTCACCTCGGAGGCGCACCGCGGCGTCACGATCTGGTCGCTGGTGTCCGGCCCGTCCGCGCTCGGAGCAGGCAGCATGAGCACTATGGCGCCCGGCTTCGCGTACGCCGTGGGCAGCGACCAGCTGCTGTTCGGGCCGAGCACCGCATCGGTCGAGCGCGCACTGGACGTGCACGCCGGCACGGCGGCCAGCCTGGCCCAGCGCGAGGAGCTGCGGCGTCTCGCGGCGCGGCTCCCGGCGGATCGCGTCGGCTTGGTCTCGTTCGACTACGCGAGCATGCTCAAGCAACTGCGCGCAGATCTGCTCAAGGCGAACCCGCAGATGGGCGGCGCGCTGGACGAGCTGATGGCGCACGGTCCGACCTTCGGCGTGGCCGCCGCTCGCTTCGAGGCCGACCGGCTCACGTTCGAGGGGGTCGCGGATGCGCCGAGCGGTGCCGCTGTCGAGCCGAACGGCGACCGAAACGTGGCGCGCTGGGTGCCCGGCGACGCGATCATGGTCAGCGACACTCCGAAGCTCGGCCAGGGCCTCGCCAACGCCATAGGCACCCTGAAGAGCGGCATCTCGACCCAGGGCAACGCGACGGATTCCCTGGACCAGGTCGAGGCGGCGCTCGGGGGCGATCTCGACTCATTCGTGAGCTGGATCGGCGATGGGACATTCGTGGCCGGCTGGGACGGCGAGCAGCCATACGGAGGCATGATCCTGGTTCCCGCCGATGCGACCGCCGCGCGACAGCGCCTCGCGCGGCTGGACGCGCTGGCACGCCTGGCGATCGGCCAGCCCGGCAGCGCGTTCTCGGTCAGCGATGCCACAGTCGGCGGTGTCAAGGTCACGACATTGCGCTACAAGCAGCCAACCGCGCTTGACAGCGTGGGCCTGAGCGGCGTCGCGGTGCAGTACGCCGTGACCGATGAGCACGTGATCATCGGGCTCGGCGACCGATTCGTCGGACGCGTGCTCGGCCTCCAGGAGAGCCAGTCGCTGGCCGCCTCGACGCGCTACCGGTCGGCGATCGCGTCGGTTGGCGGATCGAGCAACCTCGGCAGCAGCTACCTGGACCTCGCGGCGCTGCGGAGTGCGGTCGAGAAGGCGCTTCCGGCCGATGCCCGCGCCGAGTACGACAAGGTCGCCTCGCCGTACCTGGAGCCGTTCGATTACCTGGTCAGCGCAACACGGCTGGATGGCAGCGTCGTGGACGTCAAGGCGGCCCTGGTCGTCAAGTAGTCCGACTTCCGCCGCGGCGAAAGTCCGCGCCGCAGGCATGCCGACCGCCGAGGGTCGAGCAGCGCCTAGAATCTGGGCCTGCATCTTCCGGGAGTTTGGTGGCTCGTGACCCGCATCCTGCTCTACACCGGGAAGGGCGGCGTCGGCAAGACCAGCGTGGCCGCCGCGACGGCGCTGGCCTGCGCCGAGCGCGGCTATCGCACGATCGTGCTGTCGACCGACATCGCCCACAGCCTGGGCGACGCATTCGGCATCGATCTCTCGCCCGAGCCGCTCGAGGTGGCGCCGCGTCTGTGGGGCCAGGAGTCGGACGTCTTCCACAACGTCGCCAAGTACTGGGGGCGCATCCAGCAGTACGCCGCGTCGGTCCTGCGCTGGCGCGGCCTTGACGAGGTGCTCGCCGAGGAGATGACGGTGCTGCCCGGCATGGACGAGGTCGGCAGCCTGCTGTGGATCGCCGAACATCACGACTCCGGCGACTATGACGTGATCGTGGTCGACGCCGCGCCGACCGGCGAGACGCTGCGCCTGCTGAGTCTGCCGGAGGCCGCCAAGTGGTGGATGGAGAAGGTCGAGCCGCTCGGCCGGCGCATCAGCAAGCTGACCGGCCCTCTGATCCAGCGCGTGGTCGGCATGCCCATGCCCAACGATGAGGTGTTCAACGCCGGTGAGGAGCTCTTCCACAAGCTCGAGCACATGCGTGAGCTGCTGGCCGACCGGGACAAGACATCGGTCCGCCTGGTGCTCACCTTCGAACAGGTCGTCATCAAGGAAGCGGAGCGGTCGTTCACGTATTTCCACCTGTACGACTATCCGACCGACCTGGTGGTCGCCAACCGGGTGCTTCCCGCGGGGGTGGGCGCCTATTTCCAGGGCTGGTACGACGCACAGCAGGCCTATGCTCCGATGGTCGAGCAGGCGTTCATGCCGATCCCGGTGCGCCAGGCGCCGTACTTCGACCGCGAGATGGTCGGCCTCGACATGCTGCGCGAGCTGGCCGCCAAGCTGTACGGCGACAATGACCCCACCGACTACTTCTACCGTGGACGGCCGTACACCGCTACCAGGCGCGATGGCGTCTTCGAGCTCGCCGTCGAGCTCCCGTTCACCAGCAAGGAGCAGATCCAGCTCACGCGGCGCGGCGACGAGCTGCTCATCGACGTCGGGACGTGGCGGCGCAACCTGGTGCTGCCGCGGGCGCTCGTCGAGGCGCCGACGCTCGACGCGCGCTTCGACGACCATGTGCTCAAGATTCGCTTCGAGGCGCCCGCGGCTGCGCCTCAGACCAGCAGGAGGTAGATGCCATGAAGGATGAGGATCGCGTCGTCGAGCTGGAGCAGCGCATCGCGCAGCTCGAGCAGCGGCGTGGTGGTGGGGCCGCGCGCTCGGCCGCCGAGACGGCGTTCTGGGCCGTCATGCACAACGTGCTTCCCGAGGATGCGCGTCGCCACCTGAAGGCCGCCGGTCGCGAGCAGTTGCTCGCCGCCCGTGTCTATCTCGACACGTGGATCGGCCGGCTCGACAACCCGGGCGCGGCGGCTCCCGACGCGTCACCGACCCACGAGAACATCGAGGTCAGGTAGCCGGCGTGCCGGCCGCGCTGACGCCTCTCGGCTGGGAATCGGACGAGGCGCCGTCGCGCGCATCGGTCGAGCGCCGGCTGCGCGCAGAGGGGGTCGCCCCATCCGCCTGGTCGAACGGCCCGCACGACCGATACGCTGAGCACAGCCATCGGTACACCAAGCTGTTGATGTGTGCCTCCGGCTCGATCACCTTCGTGATCGGCGGCGAGGAAGTCGAGCTGCAGCCCGGGAGCGGCTTCGTGCTGCCGCCCGGCACGACGCACTCGGCGTTCGTCGGTCCGCAGGGCTGCACCTGCGTCGAGGGGCACCGCTGAGTCGCTTCACGCGCGAGCCGTCGCTTGGATCCCTGTCGGTGGCGGAACGGGCGCTGCTCCAGCGGCTGGCGGGGCAGACCGACGTCGCGCGCCTCCGCGCGGACCTCCGGGCGCTTCCGGCACCGCGCCATCGGGCCTCGGCGCCGGAGCAGATGGCCGCCGCCGAGGCGTTCGTCGAGTCCCGGCTGCGCGATGCCGGCTGGGACGCCACGCGACGGCCGTTCGATGGCGGCGTCAACGTGGTGGCCACGCGCCCCGGTGTCGACCCGACGGCGCTGGTCGTCGTAGCGCATCTCGACACGGTCGCCGGCTCGGGCGGCGCCGACGACAACGGCAGCGGCGTGGTGGCCCTCCTGGAGCTCGCCCGCGTCCTGGCGCCCCTGCGTTTTCGGCGATCCCTCGTGCTGGCCGTGGTCGACCTCGAGGAGTCGGGCGACTTCGGCGGCGCGGAGGCCCTCATCGCCGAGCAGGCGGCGGAGCGTCCGATTGCCGGCGCCGTTGTCTTCGAGTGCATTGGCTACACCGATTCACGCGCCAACAGCCAGCGCATCCCGCCGGGGCTGGGCCTGCTCTATCCGGGGCAGCTGCGGCGGGCCGCGGCCCTGCAGATGGCCGGCGTCTGGACGCTGACCATCTACCGCTCGAGCGGCCTGCCGCTGGCGCGGGCGTTCGGCGAAGCGCTGGTGGCGGTGGCGGGCGTCGACGCCTCGCTGCTGGTGCGTGATCCGCTCGACCTGCCGGTCATCGGCCGGCTGCTGCCCTGGCTGGTGCCGACCGTCCGCCATTTCGCCCGCAGCGACCACGTCGCATTCTGGCGGCACGCCATCCCCGCCATCCAGGTGACCGATACGGCCGACCTGCGCAACCCGCGTTATCACACTGGCCTCGACCTGCCCGACAGCCTCGACTACGACCGCCTGGCCGCCACGGTGGCTGCCACCGCCGTTGCCGTGTGCCGATTGGCGGGGCTCAGTCGCGCCGCAGCAGGTCGCGCCGATCGCCCCAGTGCTTGAGGAAGCGATAGAAGTTGCGCTTCGAGAGGCGATCGCGCTCGCCGTCGGCGAGCGCGATCCAGGCGCGGTGCTCGTGGCGCGTCAGCGGCAGCTCAAGTGCAACCGCCCGCCAGCCGGCGTCGCGCACCGCGAAGCCGAGGTCGAGGTCCGCGTTCCGGTAGAAGCGGAAGTGCGGATCGAAGCCTCCACCCACCGCGCGCAGCGCCTCGCGGCGGATGGCCAGGCAGTACGCCTCGACCGCGTGGACCGGGCCGGGCCGCGCGTCCTCGAAATGGCGGCCATCCTCGGTCACGACGCCCCAGCCGCCGGCGATCCCGACCGAGGTGTCCTCGAACATGCCCAGCAGTGGTGCCACGAAGTCGCCGATCGGCTCGACCGACGTGTCGAGCAGAATCGTGATCGCGCCCCGCGAGCGGCGAAGGCCGAGATTGACCGCATCGGCCCAGCCCAGGCGCGTGGTGGTTGACAGTCGCGTGACGTCGCCCCGAAGCAATGGCCCGACGTCATACGACGGCGCGTTGGCGACCACGATCAGCTCCCACGAGGCACCCGGCGGGTGGGCCGCCAGGCCGCCCAGGAAGCGCTCGAGGTCGTCTGCATGCTCATCCGCGACCACGAGCAGCGACGCGTCGACCAAGGCCGGCTCGTGGAGCAGCGACGCCAGGTCCTCGGGACGCGCGTACCCGGTGGCGACCGGTGCCGGCGGCAGGGTGGCGCGCAGCGTCGAGCCGGATGCCGCGTCCTCGACTTCCCAGCCGAGGGCGCGCAGGTCGTCGCGGAGCGCATCGGCCGTCGCGAAGTCGCCCGAGGCCCGTGCTGCCGTCCGTTCGTCGAGCAGGTGCTGCGCGCGGTCCGTATCGGTCAATCGAGGACGTGCCCGGAGGCATCGCGCGGCAGCTTGTGAGCCCCCATCGTGGGTGGGTCGTAGCGCAGGCGTTCGACCGGCTCGCCGCCGAGCAGGTGGCGCTCGAAGATCTCGTCGGCATCGGTGGGTGCGACGCCCGCGTACCACACGCCGTCGGGGTAGACCACCAGCATCGGTCCATGGCCGCACTGTGAAAGGCAGCCGGAATGGTTGATCCGCAACCGGTCGCCAAGCCCGGCGGCCGTGACCAGGCTCTTCAGGCGGGCGTGGACGCCGATCCCGTCCCCGTCCACCGCCGGGCACCACTCACCGCGCGTGCAGACGAAGACGTGACGCTCATAGACGGCCATGACGAGAAACGTACCCCTGCCGATCCCCCGAAAGTACCGGGCCTGAAAACGGCACCCCAACCTTACTATCCGATCACGAGCAACGCCCACCGCACCCTTCAGGTGGCGCGTGATCCGGAGAACAACACCGATGATGACAAACGAAGTGGGAAAGCTGCTGACGGCGTCGGAAGTCGCCGAGATGCTGCACCTGCACGTCAACACCGTGAAGCGCCTGGGAGACCGCGGCGAGCTGCCGTTCTTCCGGGTCTGCAAACGCGGCGATCGTCGTTTCCGTTACGACGACGTGCTGGACTTCCTGCGCCGCGCCAAGTAACCCCATTTGATGCTCGCTCCGGGCCCACCGGAGCGATCCGCTCCTCCAGGGGGCGACTGAACGGCCGTCGAGGTGCCAACGTCTCGGCGGTCGTTCTCGTTGCCCGGCATACTACGGCGCGATGACTGACGAACCGCGGATGCGCCTCGCCGAGGGGCGACGCCTTCTCGACTCGGGGGACCTCGACGCGGCGGTACGCATCCTGGGGCCGCTGACCGGCCACCCCGACCACGACCTCGCCGGCGAGGCGTGGCTGTCGATCGGCCAGGCGCGCTATCGCAGCGACGACGAGCCGGCAGCCATGGTCGCCTGGCAGCAGGCCGCCAACACCGGCGGAGCCGCAGCCTGGCAGGGCTGGCGCGCCGTCGCCGAGCAGCTGGTTCGTGACGGCCACCTGGAGGATGCCACCGAGGCCTACCGCGAGGCCGACCGCCGCGCCCCGGCGCATGAGCGTGGAGCGATTGCCAATCGCATCGCTTGGCTGCTCAAGGAGACCGGCCACGACTTCGCTGCGCGCCGCCAGTTCAACAGGGCGCGCGGGCCTTATGCGGCCTACCCGGCCTACGCGACCTGGGCGATCATCGCGGCCAACGTCCTCGTCTTCCTCGCCGACGGCCTGATGAGCGGCTTCAACTTCGGCCTGTTCGGTGGAGGCGGAGGGGGAGGCGGCGGACCCGTGAGCATCGGGGCCTGCGGCGCAGGGTCGCCCATCCTGCAGGCCGGCGTGATCTGCGCCAACGGTGTGGCCCAGGGCGAATGGTGGCGCATCTTCACCAGCGCGTTCCTGCATCTGGGGTTGCTGCACATCGCCTTCAACATGTACGCGCTCTACCTGTTCGGCCCGATCCTGGAGCAGATGTACGGCCACATCGAGTATTTCGTGATGTACATGCTGTGCGCCGCGGGTGGCAGCGTGCTGACCATCCTGGTGGACCCCAACCAGTCGGCCGCCGGGGCGTCGGGTGCCATTTTCGGTCTCTTCGGGCTCGCCTTCGTCGTGACCCGGCGCCACCACGTGGCGACGACCCAACAGGCGCGTGCACTGCTCAGCCAGGTGGGCACGCTGCTGGTCATCAACCTGGTCATCACCTTCGCCGTGCCGGGGATCAGCTGGACGGGGCATGTCGGCGGGCTGGTCGTCGGCGGCGTCATCGGCTTCCTGCTGCCGCCGCAACACGTCGAGACGATCGCGACCATGTTCCGCGGGCCGTCCGGCGAACGATTGCGGCAGCCGATGCCGCTGGCGATCCGCGCCTCGGTCTACCTGGTGGTCGCCGCCGCCCTGGTTGCCGGGACCTACGTGGCCGTGCTCCGCGTTCCCAGCTTCGGCTGACGGCAACCTCCGCGGCGCGGCCGGTTGACGGGCGCAGCCCATCGGCCCATGATGCGCGCTCAATTGAACACGACAGGCGTTGACCGGGACGAGTCGTCCGCTGCAACGAGCCACACCAGCGAGCCGGGAGCGTGGGAGCCGGCGTGCACGATGCGGACCACGTGGGACCCGCGAGCCTCGCTCCGAAATCCCGCCGACGGCGGGCAGTAGGCGGCGACGGACCCGACCCCCGTTAGCAGCGGTCGAACCGAGCGCGAGCCCGCAGCAACGGACTCGAACCAGGGTGGCACCGCGGAAGAACGCCTCCGTCCCTTTGTATGGATGGAGGCGTTGCGGTACCCGAGGATGAACCATGGCAGGCACGCAAGCGACGCAGGAGCATCGGCCCGCGGTGGCCGCCGCGGTGGAGCTGGTCGCCAACGGCGCCGCGATGCCTGCGCCGCTGGCCGAGGCCGCCATGGAAGAGCTGATGGACGGCAGGGCGCCGGCGACGCAGGTCGCCGCGCTGCTGGCCATGCTGCGCGTGCGCGGCGAGACACCGGAGGAGCTGGCGGCATTCGCCCGGGTGATGCGCGCCCGCGCCGTCAAGGTCGAGGCGCCCGATGACGCGGTGGACCTGTGTGGCACCGGCGCAGACGGGAGTGGCACGTTCAACATCTCGACGCTGGCCGCCTTCGTTGTGGCCGGCGCCGGCGTGCCGGTGGCCAAGCACGGGAACCGCGCGATCACCAGCCGATGCGGATCCGCAGACCTCGTCGAGGCACTCGGCATCGCCCTCGATCCCGGGCCCGAGGCGGTCGCGCGGTCCATTCGCGAGACGTGCTTCGGCTTCATGTTCGCGCCCTCCTACCATCCGGCGCTGAAACACGCCATGCCGATTCGCCGCGAGCTGCCGATGCGCACCGTCTTCAACCTGCTCGGACCGATCTCGTCGCCGGCCGGGGTACGTCGGCAGCTCCTGGGCGTGGCCGATGAGCGTCTGCTGCCGCTCATTGCCGGGGCCTTGGCGCGCCTGCCGACCGAACGGGCACTGGTCATCCACTCGCCAGAGGGCCTCGACGAGCTGACACTCAACGGGCCGAACCGGGCACTGCTCATCGAGGGCCGGGTGATCGCGGAGCTCGAGATCGATGCGGCAACGCTGGGTCTGCGCCGCGCGCCGGCCCTTGTCCTGGCCGGTGGCGATGCACAGCTCAATGCGGCGATCGCGATGTCGGTGCTCGGCGGCGAGCCGGGTCCGGCCCGCGACGTCACCCTGCTCAACGCCGGCGCCGCGCTGTTCGCTGCCGGGCGCGCCAACGACGTCGGCGAAGGCGTCGAGATGGCCGCGACCTCCATCGATTCGGGCAGGGCCGCCGAGGTGGTCACCGCCGCAGCGGCGATCCGCCCATGAGCCGCAGCGTGCTCCACGAGCTCCTGGCTGCTTCGCGTGCCCGGGCGCGTCACGATGCCCGGATCGTGCCGATGCGCGAGCTGCAGCGCGAGGTGGAGGCCCGGCCCCCAGCCCGCCGCTTCGAGGCAGCGCTGCGCCACGGCGACCGGCTGGGTCTCGTCGCCGAGATCAAGCGCGCCTCGCCCTCGGCGGGCAGCTTCGAAGAGATCGGCGATGTGGTCGAGCTGGCGCGCGCGTACGCCGGCGCCGGTGCGGCCGCCCTCTCGATCCTCACCGAGCCGACGCGCTTCGGCGGCAGTGACGAGGACCTGCGGGCGGCGTCCGGCATCGGCCTGCCGGTCCTGCGCAAGGACTTCACGACGAGCCGCTACCAGGTCTTCCAGGCGCGAGCCCTCGGGGCGGATGCGGTCCTGCTCATCGTCCGGGCCCTTCGGGGTAACCGGCTGCGCGAGCTGCTCGAAGCCACCGGCGAAGCCGGCCTGGACGCGCTGGTCGAGGTGCACGACGAAGCCGAGCTGGAGCGCGCCTTGCGAGCGGACGCGACCCTGATCGGCGTCAACGCCCGCGACCTGGCGACGCTCGAGACGGATGTGCCGCGTGCCATGCGCCTCGTCGCGCAGGCGCGATTGTCCGGTGCCACGCTCATCGCGGAAAGTGGCCTGGCGAGCTCAGCCGACCTTGACCGAGCGGCCGAGGCGGGCGCTCACGGCGTGCTGGTCGGGACGAGTCTGCTCTCGTCCGGCGATCCGGCGGCCGCGGCCCGCCACCTGGTGGACGCTGCGCCGCAACGCGAGCCGGTTGTCGTGCCGTCGCCGCCCAAGCGCACGTTGGTGAAGGTGTGTGGCACACGATCGGAGGCGGGAGTCCGGGCCGCGGTCGCGGCCGGCGCGGACTTCGCCGGTTTCGTCGTGGCTTCGGGGCGCCGTCGGAGCATCTCGCTGGAGCTCGCCGGCGCGTTGGCCAACGACCTCAACGGCGGGCCGAAGCCGGTTCTCGTCTTCCATCGGCCGACGCGCGAAGAGGTCGCGGCCGGGGTTGGCTCAAGCGGCATTCGCAACGTGCAGCTTTCGGGATTCGACGAGCCGCCGGCCTGGCTTGCGGCCGTGGACCACGACGAACTGATCGGCGTCCTGCACGGAGCCAACGGAGTGCGCCACACGCTGCGCCTCGCCGAAGCGTGGTACGCGGCCGGAGCGACGCGCCTCCTGCTCGAGGGCGCGACCAATGCCGAGGGCGGGGGATCGGGACGCACCCCGGACCTGCAGCTTGTCAGACGCCTCAACCGCATCTTGCCGATCGGCCTGGCGGGGGGCCTGACGCCGGCGAACGTTGCTCGCGCAGTCGCCACTGCCCGCCCCGCGCTGGTCGACGCCAGTGGCGGCCTCGAGCGCAACGGCGAAGCGGACGTGCGACGCATCAGGACCTTCGCCCGCAATGCGCGGCGCGACCCGACCGGCGCGGATCGGGTCGACGCCAGGGGCCGCTTCGGCCGCTTCGGGGGACGCTACGTCCCCGAGACGCTCATCCCGGCGCTCGCCGAGCTGGCCGCCGCCTGGGCGGCGGCCAAACGCGACCCGGCGTACACCGCCGAACTTCGGCGTCTGCATCGTGATTTCATCGGTCGCCCCACGCCCATCTTCGAGATTCCGCGCGGCGCGCTCGCCGAGCGTGGCGGCGTGGGCCAGCGCGTGTTCCTCAAGCGCGAGGACCTGGCGCACACCGGCGCCCACAAGATCAACAACGCCATCGGGCAGACGCTGCTGGCGGAGCGCATGGGCAAGCCGCGGGTGATTGCCGAGACCGGCGCCGGCCAGCACGGCGTGGCGACGGCGACCGCCTGCGCGCTGCTCGGCCTGGAGTGCGTGGTGTACATGGGCACCACCGACATCGAGCGCCAGGCGCCGAACGTCCAGCGCATGCACCTGCTTGGCGCTACCGTGCGCCCGGTCGAGACTGGCAACGGCACGCTGCGCGATGCGCTGAACGAGGCGCTGCGCGACTGGGTGGCGAACGTCGAGACGACCTTCTATGTCCTCGGCTCGGCGGCGGGTCCGCATCCGTACCCGGACATGGTGGCCGAGCTCCAGTCGGTCATCGGGCGCGAGGCGCGAGCGCAGATGCTGGACCGGTTGGGTCGTCTCCCCGATGTGGCCATGGCGTGCGTCGGCGGGGGATCGAACGCAATCGGGCTGTTCCGACCGTTCCTGGACACGTCGGTGCGGCTGATCGGGGTCGAGGCCGGCGGCCGGGGCGACGCGCTCGGCGACAACGCCGCCTCGCTGGGTTTGGGCCGGCCCGGCGTGCTGCATGGCGCCTTCACGATGCTCACCCAGACGGCGGACGGTCAGGTCGTCGAGCCGCACTCCCTGTCCGCGGGTCTCGACTATCCGGGCGTGGGTCCGCAGCTCTCGGCGCTGGCCGCGTCCGGGCGCCTCGACGTTGAACGCGCCACCGACGACGAGGCACTCGAGGCGCTGCACTGGCTCTCCCGTCGCTGCGGGATCGTGCCGGCGCTGGAATCTGCCCACGCGGTAGCGGCGGCGCTGCGCCTGCTGCCCTCGCTGACCGCTTCGGCCGCGGTGCTCGTGAACCTGTCCGGCCGAGGCGACAAAGACCTCGCGATTGTCGAAGGCGCGCTGACCTCCGCGCTGGCTGCCGCCTCCGCATGAGCTCGTCCGCTCCCGATGGCGCCGCGCGGGTGCGCGCCGCGTTTGCGTCGGCGACCGATGCCGGCCGATCAGCCTTTGTCGCGTACGTCATGGCCGGCTTTCCGACCGATGAGGCCGGGACCGATGCGGGCGAGGCTGCGCTGCGCTGCGGAGCGGACATCCTGGAGGTGGGCGTCCCATTCAGCGACCCGCTGGCCGACGGCCCGGTGATCGCCGGGGCGGGCCGCGTGGCGCTCGAGCACGGTGGCGGGTTCGACTCGGCGTTGCGGATGGTGGCAGCGCTCCGTTCGCGGGGCCTGGAGCAGCCCATCCTGGCGATGACCTACCTCAACCCGCTGCTCGCGGTGGGCGCCGAGACCGCCCTCCGAAGGCTGGCCGAGGCCGGCTGCGACGGCCTCATCGTCCCGGACCTGCCTGCCGGCGAGATGCCGGGCTTCGAGCGCTCGGCGGCCGACCGTGGCCTGGCGCTCACCTTCCTCGTCGCACCGAACACGGCTGCGCCGCGCATGGAGGCGGCGATCGAGGCCTCGACCGGCTTCCTGTACGTCGTTCCGCTGCTCGGCGTGACGGGCGCGCGGGAGCGGCTGGCCGAGGGAGCCGCGGCGTTGCTGCGGCGCGTCGCCGTGGCAGCCGCCGGACGTCTGCCGGTTGCCGCCGGCTTCGGCATCTCGACTCCCGATCAGGCGCGCGAGCTCCGGGGAGTGGCCGACGGCATCGTGGTGGGCTCGGCGCTGGTTGCCGCGATGCGTGACGGCGGCGCGCCCGCGGTCGGCGAGGTGGTTTCGCGCCTCTCTGGCGCGGTGCACGCGTAACATCGGTCCATGTGTTTCGAAGCAGATGATCATCCCCCTCTACCACCCATCCGCGGCTCGGCCCTCGACTCGCGCGACCTGACCCTGACCTCTGCCGACGGTACCCGGGTCGCCGCCTTCGCGGCGCGCGCCGAGCAGCCCAGCGGCGCTGGCATCGTGATCATCCCCGACATCCGTGGCCTCCACCCGTACTACGAGGAGCTGGCGCTGCGCTTCGCCCAGGCCGGCGTGCACGCCATCACCTTCGACCTGTATTCGAGGAGCGCCGGGACCGGCAAGCGGGGCGCGGATTTCGAGTACGCCCCGCACGTCGTGCAGCTGAGCCTTGATGGCGTCAACGCCGACGTCGCCGCAGCCGCCGAGTTCCTCCGCTCCCCCGACGGTGGGCAGCCTGAGCGGCTGTACAGCGTCGGCTTCTGCGTCGGTGGGCGGATCAGCTTCCTGCAGGCGACGAACAGCCTGGGCCTCGACGGCGTGATCGGTTTTTACGGCCCGCCGGTTGGCGAGCATCGGAGCGGTCTGCCGGCGCCCGCCGACGAAGCGCGACGATTCAGCTGCCCGGTGCTCGGCCTGTTCGGCGGCGCCGACCGGTCCATCACGGGCGATGCGCGCGATGCCTTCGACCGAGCACTGAACGAGGCGGGCGTCGAGCATCGGTTCGTGGTGTACGACGGGGCGCCACACTCGTTCTTCGACCGCAAGGCGGAGGCGTTCGCCGACGCATCGGCCGATGCCTGGGGCCAGATGCTCGAGTTCATGGGCGTCACCGCCGGATCCGGGCAGTCAAACTCCTGACGTCTCCGGCCCGGGGGTCGCTGGTGCCGTCGAGTTCGTCCGCGGTTTTGCCACCGGGTGGAGGTACCGATCAACTTGGCGGCAGAATCGGCCGCAGGTTTCCGGTTTCGGTCGTCCCGCGGCAGAACCAGGGTTGGAAGGGGCCGTCGAGCCGCGCTCGTTCGCGGTTACCGCCACCCGGTGGAGCCGTCCGGCCGATGAGCAGCGGGCCGGGGCGCATCGTCCCGCACAGGGTCAGGCGCCGGCGACCTTCTGCTCGGAGCGCGACGCGGCGGGGCGCCGCTCGACGGGTCGCAGGTAGGCAGTCAGCACCGCGGTCACGTAGGCCAGCCAGGCGACGAAGGTGATCCACTCCGGGTTCGCGCTGTACCCGAAGATGGCGCGCAGCCATTGCCCGATCCCTGCCTCGTCCGACAGCACCGTACGGATGTCGAAGGCGGTGGCGCTGCCGAACGAGATGACGCCGGCCTCGATGAATTCGTGGATACCGTGGCTCAGCAGCCCGGCGGCGATGAACACCAGGGCGATACCCGTCCACCGGAAGAACGTACGCAGGTTGAGGACGCGCGCGCCCTTGTAGAAGCCGTAGCCGATGACGACGGCAATGGCCAGGCCGATGACGGCACCCAACAGCGTACTCAGAGCACTGCCGTCCGCCTGCGTTGCCGCCTGTGCCTGCGCCATCAGGAAGAGGGACGTCTCGATGCCCTCGCGGATGACCGCGGTAAAGGCGAGGATCGCCAGTCCCCAGACGCTGCCCTCGACGAGATGACGGTCGACGCTGGCCTGCAGGTCACCCTTGGCCGACGCCGCCGTGCGCCGCATCCAGAACAGCATCCAGGTGACGACCGCTGCCGCCAGCAGCATGGCGCTGCCCTCGAAGATCTGCTCCGCCGGCGCTTTCAGTCCGCCGATGCTCACGAACAGGACGACGCCCGCAGCGACGCTCACCGTGATCGCGGCGCCTGAGCCGAACCAGATCTTGCCCGCGTGCCTGCCGTTCCCCGTCCTCGCCAGGTAGGCGAGGATGATGCTCACGATGAGCGCGGCCTCGACGCCCTCGCGCAGGCCGGTGAGCAGGCCGGTCGTCATGAAACCGAAGTCCAAAGGGGAGCACTCCTGGTGTCGTGAGCGCGCCGGCTCGCTGTTCGGGCGGCGCATGCTGGTCGCGAGTTAGGCTAGCCTAAGGTCATTCCTTCGTCAATCCGAATCACCGACGAACCGGTCGGGATTGACCCGCCCGCCTGAAGCGGGGCGCATCGGTAGAATCAGGCGTCATGATCGACTTTTCTCTCACCGATGCGCAGCGCGAGGTGCAGCGCACCGCGCGTGCCTTCGCCGAGCGCGAGATCCTGCCGCGCATCGCCGAGATGGATGCCAACGCCGAGTACGACCGCAGCCTGTACGACAAGATGGGGGCCGAGGGCTTCCTGGGCTTGCCGATCCCGGAGCGCTACGGCGGCGCGGGGATGGACTACATCGCCTTCGCGCTGCTGTGCGAGGAGATGGAGCGCGCCGACACCGCCTTCCGCGTGATCCTGTCGGTGCACACCGGGCTCAACTCGCTGACGCTGCTGCAGTGGGCGTCGGAGGAGCAGAAGGAGCGGTACCTCGTTCCGCAGGCGCAGGGGGAGAAGATCGCCACCTTCGCGCTGACCGAACCGGGCGTCGGGTCGGATGCCGGCAACCTGTCGACCACCGCTCGCCGAGACGGCGATCGCTACATCCTCAACGGCTCGAAGATCTGGATCAGCCTGGCCGACACCGCCGACCATTTCCTCACCTTCGCCACGCTCGACAAGGGCAAGGGGCACAAGGGCATCAGCGCCTTCATCGTCGAGCGCGGCTTCGCCGGTTTCTCGTCCGATTCACTGCACGGCAAGCTCGGCGTGCGTGCCGGCAACACCGGGATCGTCTACTTCAGCGACTGCGAGGTGCCGGTCGCCAACCGGGTCGGCGAAGAGGGCGAGGGCTTCACGATCGCCATGAGCGCCATCGACCAGGGGCGTTACACGGTGGCCGCTGGCTCAGTTGGGTTGACACAGGCGTGCCTGGACGCATCGGTCAAGTACGCGCACGAACGTTCGGCGTTCGGCGAGGAGATCGGCCGCCACCAGCTGGTCAAGCAGATGCTGGCTCGCATGGAGCAGGGCCTCGAGGCGGGACGGCTGCTTGTCTGGAAGGCGGGCTGGAAGAAGAATCGCGGGGAGCGCAGCACGCGCGAGACATCGCTGGCCAAGTGGTTCGCCACCGACCACGCCGTGCAGTCCGCCATGGACGCCATCCAGGTGCATGGCGCCTATGGCTACTCCAACGAGTACCCCGTGGAACGCTACATGCGCAACAGCAAGGGCTCGGTGATCTACGAGGGAACGTCACAGATCCACACCCTGATGCAGGCCGACTACCTGCTCGGCTATCGCAAGGACCGGCAGCTGCGCATGCCGCAGCCGGCGTACGAGGGAGAGATGTAGCGGCCGTCGGTCTCGCGGGCCCGGCCGGCATAGAGTGTCGTCGTGATCGAATCGAGCAGTGGACGGCCGACGCTGTCGGGTCCGGGGACTCCGCTGCTGCTTGGCATCGGGGCATCCGCCGGACTGCTCATCGCGTTCCTGATCGGCTTCCAGCTGGGATCGGCGCCAGATCGGGTGCGGACCGTGATCATCGGGCCAAGCTCGGCGGCGAATGCCAGCGCCGAACCTCCGTCGGTGCGAGGTGACGGCGGCCTGATCCAGCAACCGCACGTGGCCGACGTGCTGCAGCAGGCCTACTACGCCAACCTGCGCCTGGGCTCGTGGGTGGTCTGCGAGGACGGCGCGTCGCTGAGCTGCCGGCCGGCCCCCCACGCTCGGCTCGAGGGCACCCACGCCTTCGACCCGGCGGCCAGCCATTGGCCCGACGTGCCGGTCGTCAGCCTGCCGGCCGGGGCGCGCACCTACCTCATGGGCGACCTGGACGACGTCTTCGTCGGGAACGTCGATGGCACGGTTGCGGGTAGCTACGATCGGCTGCTGGGCGTCAGCCTCAACGGCTCAGTGGATTACTTCGACCTGGGCAGCCTCGCGGCCGGCGACTATGTCGTCCTCGACCAGTCGAGGAGCGCATTCAGCGATACGGGCCCGACCACGTTCGCCGTGGGGTTGACCATTCGGTCCTCGCCGTAGCTCGGCCGGCCGGCCCAGCCATTTGCCTGCGGCCGAAACCGCTCCTTCGGACCGCAGCGGGCTCATCGGTATACTCGCCCGCATGAGCCGCACCATCGAGCTGCTGATCGGGCTGATGCTGCTCGTTATCGGCGTGCTGGTGCTGGCCAGCGACCCGCTCAGCCGATGGTTCGGCGGGCTCGGCATCCGTGACGACGTGCTCGCCTGGTGGCCGGCGCTCGTCATCGGACTGTCACTATTCTTCCTCGTCCCGGCGCTCATCGGTGGCCAGCACCGTAGGCTTCGCGCGGGGATGGTCATTCCGGGTGTGATCTTCGCCGGCGTCGGCGCCGTGCTGCTGTACACCAGCCTCGCCGACCGATGGATGTCGTGGAGCTACCTGTGGACCAGCATCCCGTTCAGCCTGGGCTTCGGCATGTACGCCGCCGGATGGATCGCGGACGCCCCGGCCTTCAAGTGGATCGGCTCGGGGATCGCCGCCGGCGCGGTGGTCGCCTACCTTGCCTTCGCCACCGCCTTCGGCGGCGAGGCGTTCCGGGTGGTCGGCGCGGTGGGCATCATCGCCCTCGGCCTGGCATTGACCGTCGGTGGGCTGGCCAAGCGCCTGAGCCGAAAGTCGCCCGCCGCCTGAGCGATGGGCGGCTACGCGACGAAGTTCAGAACGTTGATGACGAAGAAGGCGTAGGCATGCATCGCCACCGAGAAGACGATCGCGGCGCGTGCGGGCAGTGAGATGCGATCACGCCACACCAGGCCCAGCAGCAGCAGCAGCAGCGGCATGGCGTCGAGCATGAACCGATAGCCGAACTGCGCGAAGCCCCATGAGCCGTGCATGACGTCAGGCAGCAGAACGAGCACCACGGCCGCGGCCACACCGATCGCCACGCGACCGCGCGCGGCGACGACCCAGAACAGGAACGGCGCGGTGAAGGTGATCGCGGCGCCGGTCCACGAGGGCCGCAGGAAGGGAACCTGGTCGACCCAGTCGAAGCTCTGGAAGAAGATGGCGTACAGGTTGCGCGGAATGTAGCTGAGCGAGACGATCCCGTCGCGGAACCAGGGCTCGTCCGTCACCAGTCCATTGCTCGAGACGATGCGCGCATAGCCGAAGTCGGTGGGTGAGCCGAAGCGCGCGATGTTGTAGGCCGCCACCAGCATGGCGGGGATTGCCAGCCCGAGCAGCAGCTCGGCATGCGCCCAGCGCGGCCGGTAGCCGTAGAAGCCGAGGAGCAGCGGCAGCGCGAGGCCCATCGGCAGCCGGCTGGCTGCGGCCAGACCGATCATCAGGCCGGCGACCCACGGCCATTTCCGGCGAATCGCCAGGTTGAGGGCAATGAGCGTGAAGAAGACGCCGCACACCTGCGCGTACAGGTGAGTGCCGGCGGAACCCGCCACCCACCAGTGGATGGTGAAGGCGAAGGCGACCACCAGCCACAGCCTCGTCTTGAACGATACGCCCCACGCCGACAGCATCGACCAGGCGAGGGCGACATTCGCCCCGCCGATGATCGAGGTCATCACGTTCGACGGCAGCTCCGCGTACCAGGGCTGCGCACCCATGACCGCGACGATCGGCATGAGCAGCAGGGCCGGGGCCGGCGGGAAGGGGACGAGCGAGCCGGATGCGCTGGGAACCAGCTCCAACCAGGAGCGATCCTCGATCGTGAAGCGTCCGTGGAGCAGGGCGTCCGCGAGAGGGACGTAGACGTCGCTGCCGGAGGCCATCGGGCCGGTGAAGAAATACACGACCCCGGCCAGCACCGGCAGCAGGATCGGCACGAGCGCCCAGCCGCGCAGCCGGCCGATCGCCGCGAGGCCGGTCGAGGCTCGCAACGGACGGCTCGCGGCGGTCGATTGCATAGGCGCTACGCTAGCAGGCGCGCGACGACGACGGCGACGATCAGCCCGATGCCGGCCGGTGCCAGTCCACGTCGCAGGCGCGACGCGGCCGGTGCGAGCGACGGTGCGATGGTCGAGGCCGCCAGGGCTCCCGCCAGCCCAGCCGCCGCCCCGCCGAACGCGACGGCCAGGCTCGGCGAAGCGGCCCCGACCTGGCGCTCCCCGGCCATCGCAGCACCCACGATGACCGTGGCCAGCGCACCGAACAGGGCGGCGCCGAGCGTCCCCGCGAAGGCGCGCACCGCGCCGATCTGGGTGGCCCCGGTGACCACGCCGCCGAGGGCGACCGCCGCGGCGAGCAGCGTCGTGGCGGGAAGCTGCCCGGCGCCGGTGCGTGGCGGAGCGATCCAGAACCAGAGCAGCGCAACGATCGGCGGCGCAAGCATGCCAAGTGCCGCTACCCAGGTCAGCGGCCGCGTCCAGTCCTCGGGGTCCTCGGGTGGAACGACGGCCCCCAGCCTGACGCTGATCGGGACGCTTTCGTCCTTCTCGGGCAAGGGCGCCGCCTCGCGCGTCACGCCGGGACCGCCTCGTCCGCCTTCAGCCGCGCAGCCGGTGTCGCCAGCCGCAGTCCAAGGATGCGAGCGCCGAGCTCGCGCACCATCCAGCCCGCCTGGGTGATCACGTCGCGTTCCTCGGTGCGCTGGCAGAGGCCGGCGAGCGCGTGCAGCTCGACGAGCGCGGCCGGCGTGTCGAGGTCGTCGTCCATGGCCGCCAGGAAGCGGGTGCGGTGTTCGGCGACGATCGGATGCAACTCCGCGGGGATGGCCAGCGCCGGCGCGAGTGGCTCGAGATCTTCGGCCACGCGGCAGGCGAAGCGAAGGCGACCGGCCTGCAGCACCGACGCCTCGAGGGCGGCGTGGTCGTAGTGCACCTCGGCACGGTAATGGCGCGAGATGAGGTAGTGCCGGATCGCGTCGCCCGGATAGGAAGCCAGCAGATCGCGCACGAGCACGAGGTTGCCCAGTGACTTGCTCATCTTGTCGCCCTCGTGGCTGAGCATGCCGGTGTGCATCCAGTAGCTGACGAAGGGGCGCTGGCCAGTGGCGCCCTCGCTCTGCGCGATCTCCGACTCGTGATGCGGGAAGATCAGATCAAGGCCACCGCCATGGATCTCGAAGCGCTCGCCGAGGTAGGTCATGCTCATGGCCGAACACTCGATATGCCAGCCGGGACGTCCCGCTCCCCAGGGGGACGGCCACGACGGCTCGTCGGCTGCCGATGGCTGCCACAGCACGAAGTCGAGCGGGTCGCGCTTGCCGGGCATGTCCGGCACGTTCCCGCGCTCGTTGGCGATGGGCAGCATCTCCACCGCTGTCAGCTTGGACAGCTCGCCGTAATGCGGGTCGCTGTTGACGCTGAAGTAGGCGTGCCCCTCGGCGAGGTAGGCATGGCCACGGTCGAGCAGCAGCCCGATCAGCGCCAGCATCTCGGGGATGTGCTCGGTGGCACGCGTGAGGCGATCCGGCGGCAGCCAGTTGAGCGCCGCCATCTCGGTCAGAAAGGTCGTGACGTGGCGGTTGCCGAGCTCGATGTAGTCCTCGCCGAGCTCGCGTGCCTTGCGCAGCAGGTCGTCGTCGACGTCGGTCAGGTTCTGCACGTATTGAACGTCATGGCCGAGGTACTCGAGGTACCGATGCAGAACGTCGAAGCTGACGTAGGTGAACGCATGACCCAGGTGGCCGGTGTCGTAGGGCGTCACGCCGCACACGTACAGGCCGATTGGCTCGCCATCGATAGGTTCGAAGGGGACGACTTCGCCGCGGCGAGCGTCGTGCAGGCGCAGGGTCACGCTACGGATTCTAGAGCGGGCCGCCCCAGCGCCGGAGAACTGGACTGCCCGGCGTACAATCCCCTCCGCACGCCCGGGAGTCGTGCCGATCGCTGCCTAGGGAGCCTCATCCGAGCAATGGAAGTCCTGCGCTGGCTGGCGTTCTTCGTCATCGCCATCTTGCTGATGGTCGCGGGCCTGTTCTGGCTGATGGGCCGACCGCTGCCGATCCCCAACTTCTAGCCCTACCAGAGCGCCGGCTTGGTGCTCATCAGAAAGCCGATGGCGCCGGTCGCCGCAGCCATGGCGTAGGCCACGTAGCGCTGTCGCTTGGCGCGCCGGGTCCAGGCAGCGTCATCAGTGTCGGCCTGCGCCAGGCCCACAAGGCGTCGCAGGTTCGGTCGGGAGACGAAGGCCGCCACCAGCAGGTTCGCGGCGTAGATGCCGAGCGCCACGAGCATCCATGGCTGGCTCAGCAGCCCCGTGCCCAGCGTCAGCAGCAGGCCGACCCCGGTGACGGCCAGGCCCAGCCCGATGAGCAGCGTGCCGTTGCCCTGCATGCCGGCCAGCAGCCGCGTCGGAGCGTCCGCCTGCTGACCGGCCGGCCGACGACGTAGCACGAAGGGCATGATCAGGCTGGGCGCAAGCAGTGCCACGGCGAGGCCGATATGCACGATCAGCAGGACAGGGAACCAGGCGGGCATCTCGGGCCGGATGCTAGCGCAACCATCGTCGGACCGCCCCGATGGGTCAGGCCTGCTTCGACGTTCGCCGCTTTCGCTTGCTCATCAGACCCAGCCGCCCGAGCAGCGCCGGGATGTTGACCCCCCAGCCGACACCGACCGGCATGTCGCTGAACAGCCGGGTGCTGCCCGTGTTCCAGTAGCTGTCCCGGAGTCGCTGCAGGTCCGGGAGCCGGAAGTCATACGGCACGAAACCGAGCAGCCGGCCGTGCCACGTCCGCTCGTTCGGCGGCTTGCGCATCTCCTGGTAGATGGCGCCGCCCACAGCGGCGAGGACCGCGGTGCGAATCAGCCAGCCGAGTGCGCTGAGCTCGTTGCCGACCGCGCCGGCCTTGTCCGAGATGTCATCGCGGACGCGTTCGATCATGTGGAATCCTCCTCTTGGTGCGCTCCTTCGCAAGGCCCGTGCCCGGAACGCCGTGACCGCGCCGCGAGCGGTCAGCTCAGCCCGATGGCAGCAATGCGAGAAGGAGGCCGGGCTCGGTCGGGAAGAGCTCATCGACGAACCCGGCCGCGAGCCGTCGCAGAACCTGCGGGAACAGGACGTGGAAGCTCGCGAGGCGCAGATCGCCGTCCGACGGCGGGGGCGCGGACGGCGCCATGTCGGCGCCCTGCGGGATCTCCAGGCGTCGCCACCGCGTCGAGGCGCGCGGCGCCTGGTGCGCTGCGGCCGTCGCTGACGCCGCGGCGCCGGCCCTGACGACGATCGGCCTGGGCTGCGGGGGTGGGGCAGGTGGCGGCGTGGCGACGTCGACCACGCCCGACTGCCCGCCGCCAGGCAGGCTGGGATCCGGGAGTGGAGTCGGCGCAACGCTGGGAGTGGGCGTGGGCATGGACGGCGGCGTCGGCGTGGGCTGGGCGGTCGGGGCCGGATCCTGCGACGGGCCGATGCTCGCGGTCGGCGATGGCCTGGGCGTGGTTGCCGGCTGCGGAGGACTGGGCGACGGCGCAGGCGAGGGCGTCGTGGGCGGCGGCGCGGCGGGTGGTGCCTGGCTGACCACGACGCCCGTGTAGTAGATCGCCATGATCTGAGCGGCGCTCCTGCCGGCCAGGCCGCAGCCCTGCGTGCCCCACTGGTACAGCTTCCAGCCGTTGGCATTGGCGCCACACGCTTCGTGGGGCGTGCCCGCGTTGTAGTAGGTCGGGAAGATCCTGCCGGCTTTCAGCGCGAGGGTCGCCCAGGTCGCGTCCACCGCGGAGGCTGCGCCGGCCCAGGTCGGCAGCGAGGGGTCGTAGACCTGGTCGCGCGTCGTATCGAACACGTCGAAGCACTGGCCGCCGGCGGCAGCCACGTAGCCGCGCCAGTGCAGCACCTGGTACCACGCGTAGTTCTTGACGGCCAACGCGCCGGAGCGCAGAGATTCGGTGGTCCAGGAGCCGATCCACTCGCGCGACAGGACGTTCTTGACGTACGCCCGGAAGTCGACCGTGTCGACGGCGCCACTGGCGTTGCGGAAGACGCGAATCGTCGGCGGCGGCTGCGTGTCGGAGCTCCAGCTGCTGCACGAGGCGGCCGCAGCCGGCGGCGGGCTGCCCGGAGCGGCAGTCAGCGCGGCAAGGAAGGCGGCGAGCAGCAGGCCGGCGCCAGCTCGTGGCAGTCGTGACATGGGCCCGCACCGTACCAGCGCAGCTCAGTGCGCCACATTCCAACGAAAGTACCGCGCCACGGTCAGGCCCAGCGATGCACCCGTTCCCGAATCCGGTTGAAGCCGAGCTCGTCGCACAGGCCGATGAACTCGTCGCGCGGCACACCGCGCCACTCGAGCTCCGCCAGGCGGTTGGTGCCGATCTTCGAATCGGTGCCGAGCGTCGCCAGGCGCCGGTAGAGCAGCGCCTCGGACCGGCCCTCCGCCAGGGTCGCGGCCAGGCGGCTGGCACTCCGCAGGGGAAGTTCCCAGTCGAGCGCGCTTGGCGGGATTGCATCGAGGTGGCCCCAGCGAGCCAGGACGGCCGCGGCCGACTTGGCACCCCAGCCGGCAAGTCCGGGAAACCCGTCGGACGCGTCGCCCACCAGGGCGAGATAGTCGGGAATGCTGGCGGGCGGGACGCCCCATTTCTCAATGACGCCCTCCTCATCGTACGTGCGGTTGCGGATTCGATCGCGCAGCACCACGCGACCGTCCGCGACGCACTGCGCAAGGTCCTTGTCGACCGAGCAGATGACGGTCTGCTCGACCTCCCCGCTGAAGCGGGCGACGGCCGTCGCGATGGCGTCATCGGCCTCGTCCTCGACCATCGCCCAGGTGGTGATGCCGATGGCGCGCAGGGCTCGCTCGGCGTCCTCGAACTGCGAGAGCAGCTCCGGCGCGATGCCTGCGCTGGACTTGTATCCCGGATACACGTCGTTGCGCCAGGACTCGATGACGTGGTCGGTTGCGGCGCCGATGTGGGTCACATCGGACTCGCGCAGGAGCGCGAGCATCGAATCCAACAGCCCGTGCACGGCGCTCACCGGGCGGCCGTCAGGGGCGCGCTCCGGGGGCCGCGAGAACCAGGCGCGAAACAGCTCGAAGGTTGCGTCGACCAGATGCAGCTTCATGTTCTCGGATGAGGATACGGGCACCGCCAGGTCCGAGGAGCGCGCCGACGCTTGCGCGCGACGGAACCGGTCGGCCACTCGATAAGCCGCCAGTAAGCGGCTGGTAATGATCTCTCAGGCAGGATGAGGCGGTGGGGGGACGGCGCGGGCGCGTGCCCTGCGTTTTACTCTCGGTGGACCGCCCCACGGCGAGCCGGGAACCGCGCCGCTCCCCCGCGAGGATCTCGGCGCGTTCGAGCTCAGACCGCGAGCGGCTCTCGGTACTCGCCGTAGACCCCGCGCAGCACGCCGCACATCTCGCCGATG
Organism: uncultured Chloroflexia bacterium; assembly: GCA_963716585.1. Lineage (GTDB taxonomy): Bacteria > Chloroflexota > Limnocylindria > QHBO01 > QHBO01 > JAICUY01. The sequence goes on along the minus strand of CAVQTN010000002.1, from coordinate 72,909 downwards.
GTGGCGTAGGCCCGCACGCAGTCGATGATCGCCGGCATGAGGTTCACATCGCCGGCGCGGGCCTCCTCCTCGAAACGCCGCATGGCCGCCCCATGCGCAGCAGCATCGCGGTCGGCGCGCACACGCGCCAGGCGCGCCAGGTGGGTCGCTTCCTGCTCCTTCGAGATGGAGAGCAGCGGGATGCGCAGCTCCTCGTCGGGGTCCTCGTAGCGCGTGACGCCCACGATGTCGCGTTCGTGCTGCTCCAGCTCCCGCGTCTGCTCATACGCGGCATCGGCGATCTCCGCCTGCGGAAAGCCGGCCTCCAGCGCCTTGACCATTCCGCCCATCTCGTCGATGCGGCGGATGTACTCCCAGGCGCGCTGTTCGGTCTGGTTGGTGAGCGTTTCGACGAAGTAGGAGCCGGCCAGCGGATCGACCGTGTTCGCCGCGCCCGATTCCTCGGCCAGGACCTGCTGCTGGCGCAGGGCAAGCAGCGCGGCATCCTCCGATGGAACCGCCCACGCCTCGTCGTGCGCATCGGTATGGAGCGATTGCGTTCCACCCAGCACCCCCGCGAGTGCCTGGATGGCGACCCGGGTCAGGTTGTTGAGCGGCTGCTGCGCGGTCAGCGACACGCCGGCGGTCTGGGTGTGGAAGCGCATCCAGGTCGAGCGCTCGTTCTCGGCCCCAAAGCGCTCGCGGGCGAGCTTGTACCAGATCCGCCGCGAGGCGCGGAACTTGGCGATCTCCTCGAAAAAGTCGTTGTGGCTGTTGAAGAAGAAGGAGAGCCGCGGCGCGAAGTCGTCGAAGCGCAGGCCGCGGGCGACGCGCATCCTCGACGTACGCGATCCCGTCGGCGATCGTGAAGGCCAGCTCCTGCACGGCGGTCGAGCCGGCCTCGCGGATGTGGTAGCCGGAGATCGAGATCGTGTTCCAGCGCGGCATCTCGCGCGTGCCGAACTCGACCGTATCGGTGACCAGCTTCAGCGACGGCGCCGGCGGGAAGATGTACTCCTTCTGGGCGATGAACTCCTTGAGGATGTCGTTCTGCAGCGTGCCCGACAGCTCGGCGCGCGGCACGCCCATCTTCTCGGCGGCCACGATGTACATCGCCCAGATCATGGCGGCCGGCGAGTTGATGGTCATCGATGTCGAGATCTCGTCGACCGGCAGCCCCGCCAGCAGGATCTCCATGTCGGCCAGGCTCGACACGGCCACGCCGCACGTGCCGAACTCGCCCTCGGCCATCGGCTCGTCGTGGTCATAGCCGTAGAGCGTCGGCATGTCGTAGGCGATCGACAGTCCCGTGCCGCCGGCGGCGATCAGCTTCTTGAAGCGCTGGTTGGTGTCCTCCGCGGTGCCGAAGCCTGCGAACATGCGCATCGTCCACAGGCGGCCGCGATAGCCGGTCGGGTGAATCCCGCGGGTGTACGGCGGCTCTCCGGGCAGGCCCACGTCGTCGATCTCATCCCAGCCGGCGACCTCATCGGGTGGCGGGCTGAATCGATAGCGCGGCCGGTCCCGGTCCGGGTCGTTCGCCGGATCGGCCAGGTCCGCGGGGGTGTACAGGCGGCTGATCTCGACGCCCGACTGGGTGATGAAGCGCGTTTTGCGCTCCGCAGACTTGTCGAGGGCCGGGTTCAGCCGCTCGGCCTCCCATCGGTCCTGGTGCTCGCGCCAGCGCTTGCGATCGCTCATGGCGCAATCTTGAGGGCAAGACCGATGCCCCGGCAAGCGGATGCGCCCTGATGTCCTACGGGTAGAGACCGCGCAGCTGCGTCGCCTCCGCCACGCGACCGACCGCCACCATCATCGCCGCGCTGCGCAGGTCCACCTTCTTCGCCTCGCTGGTGGCCACGACCTCGGCGAAGGCGGCGTCCATCATCCGGTCGAGCTGATCGGTGATCTCCGCATCGGTCCAGAAAAAGGACTGCATGTCCTGGACCCACTCGAAGTAGCCGAGCACCATGCCGCCGGCCGTGCACAGGATGTCGGGGATGACCCGGATACCCGACTCGCGCAGGATGGCGTGTGCGTCGGGCGTCGTGGGCGCGTTCGACGCCTCGGCCACGATCCGCGCCCGGACCGCGCCCGCGTTCGCGGCAGTGACCTGGTTCTGGACCCCTGCCGAGACGAGGATCTCGCAGTCGGCTGAGAAGATCTCGGCCCGATCCATCGGCTCGGTGTCCGGCAGGCCGCCGATCGTGTCGTGCTCGTGGATCCAGCCGGTCGCCCGGTCGACGTCGATGCCCGACGCCCGCGTCACCGCATCTCGATCGTCGGCGATGGCGATCACCCGGCAGCCGGCCTGGCACAGCATCTCGGCCAGGATGCTGCCGACCCGGCCGAAGCCCTGCATCGCGACCCGCGCACCGTCGAGGCTCAGATCGATCGTTCGGGCGCAGGCGGCAATGGTGCGGAACGCGCCGCGGCTGGTCGCCTCGCGCCGTCCGCGCGTGCCGCCGATCTCGAGCGGCTTGCCCGAGACGACCGCCGCGACGGTGTGGCCGACGTGCATCGAGTAGGTGTCCATGATCCAGGCCATGGTCTGTGACCCGGTGTTGACGTCCGGGGTCGGGATGTCACGCTCCGGTCCCATGAACGGGCTGATTTCTGTCGCGTAGCGCCGGGTGAGCCCCTCGCGCTCGTGGCGGCTCAGCCGCCGGGGGTTGACGACAACGCCGCCGGCCGCACCGCCATACGGAATCTGGACGAGCGCCGCCTTCCAGCTGTTGAGCATGGCCTGGGCACGCACGAGGTCGAGGGTCAGATCGCGGGTGAAGCGCACGCCACCGGTTGCCGGCCCGCGATTGATGTTGTGGTGGACGCGGAAGCCGGTGAACGTCCGGACCGTGCCGTTATCCATCGTTACCGGGAAGTCGACCTGCAGCTCGCGCTTCGGCACGCGCAGCACGCGTCGCATGCCGTCGTCGAGCTGCAGGCGCGCGGCCGCGTCGTCGACGTCCTGTTGAGCCGCGGTCCAGCTGTTGTCCGGGATTGCCGTCCGATTGGTCTCGAGGGCCATGCGTCCGTTGCTCCTGCTCGGGGTGCGGCAAGGCTAGCCGCTGCCGGGGGTCGGCGCCATGCCTTCGCGCCGCGCATGGCAACATGGCGCCATCCACGAAATCCTCGCTGCGGCGGCCCCTGTGCGCTGGCCGGAGCGAACCGATCGCCGAGGTGAGCCAGATGGCACCCCACGTCATGACCGTCGCCGGACCGATTCCTCCCGACAGCGTTGGCTTCACGCTGCCGCACGAGCACACCGGGATCTCGCTGTGGCACGTCCGAGACCGATGGGACTACTGGGAGCTGACGCCCGACGAGGAGCTCGTCGCGGACGAGCTGCGCGACTTCCGCCGCCGCGGCGGCGCGACGCTGGTGGATTTGACCGCCCCGGGCGTGGGCCGCGACCCGGAGCGGCTGCGCCGCCTGGCGGGCAGCACCCGGCTGCAGATCGTGATGGGCACCGGCTGGTATCGCGAGGCCTACTACCCGGTCGAGGCGCTCATCGATCGACGCAGCGTCGACGACCTTGCCGGCGAGATGATCCGCGAGCTCGCCGACGGGGTCGCCGGCACGGGGGTGCGGCCGGGAATCATCGGCGAGATCGGCACCGACAAGCCGTGGGTCAGCGCTCGCGAGGAGCGCGTGCATCGCGCCGCGGCGCGCGCTGCGCGGCAGACCGGCATGGCGATCAGCACCCATGCCGTGATGTCGCCGGTGGGCCTCGCCCAGCTGGCCATCTTCGAGGAAGAGTCCGTGGATCCGGCGCGTGTGGTCATCGGACACGCCGACTCGTACCCGAACCTCGACCACTACCTTGCGATCCTGGACCGGGGCGCGAACCTGCAGTTCGACTTCCTGGGCCAGCGCTTCGGGATCGAGGAAGCCGCCGAGCCGCGGCTGATCGAGCTGATCGTCGAGCTGCTTGAGCGCGGCTTCGGCGAACAGCTGCTGCTCAGCCAGGATGTCTGCCACAACGCGCAGCTGAAGGCCTACGGCGGCTTCGGCTACGTCTACCTGCAGCAGCACTTCCTGCCCAAGCTGCGCACCGCCGCCGTGGGGGAGGGCGAGATCCAGCAGATGACCATCGAAAATCCGCGGCGCATCCTGACGCTTCCCTAGTCCGATGCGCGACGTCGTCGCCGACCTGCGTCGCATCGCGTTCCTGCTCGAGGCGGCCCACGAGCCGGGTTATCGCGTCGGCGCCTTTCGCAACGCGGCGGATTCGCTCGCCGCGCTCGGCCCCGAAGAGCTGGCCGGCCATGCGCGGAGTGGCTCGCTGCGGCAGCTGCCGGGAATCGGCGAGGTCCTGGAGCGCACGATCCTGGAGTCGATGCGCCAGGAGGAACCGGTGTACCTGCGTCGCCTGGAGGCGACCGGCGGGCGACCGGCGGTCGAGGGCGGTGAGGAGCTGTGCAACGCCCTTCGCGGCGACTGCCACGTGCATTCCGATTGGAGCGACGGCGGCGCGCCGATCCGCGAGATGGCCGAGACGGCGCGAGACCTTGGACACGAGTACATGGTCCTGACCGACCACTCGCCGCGGCTGACGGTCGCCAACGGGCTCTCGCCGGAACGCCTGCACGCACAGCTGGAGGAGGTCGCCGCGCTCAACGCCGAGCTCGGGCCGTTCCGCATTCTGACCGGCATCGAGGTCGACATCCTCTCGGATGGCACGCTCGACCAGTCCGAGGAGCTGCTTGCGCGCCTGGACGTCGTCGTGGGCAGCGCCCATTCCGAGCTGCGCATGCCGGCGGAGCCGATGACCCGCCGGCTGGTTGCCGCGCTCGCCAACCCGCATCTCGACGTCCTGGGACACGTCACCGGGAGGCTCAAGGTCCGCAGGCGGCCGCGCCCCGAGTCGACATTCGATGCGGAGATCGTGTTCGCCGCCGCGGCTCGCTTCGACAAGGCGATCGAGGTCAATTCGCGCCCGGAGCGAGCGGATCCGCCCAAGCGCCTGCTGCGCTTGGCCGTCGAGGCAGGCTGCCGCTTCGCCATCGACTCGGACGCGCACGCCCCCGGGCAGCTGGCCTGGCAGCCCTTCGGCTGTGAGCGGGCGGCTCGCTGTGGGGTGGAGGCGGGATCGGTGGTCAACACCCTGGCCCCCGACGAGCTCCTGGCGTGGAGCGGCGGCCATGCCTGAGTCCCGCGGCACTCCGGCACGGACGGACGAGGGAACGCAGTCGGGAGAACGAACGAGGCGCCCCGAAGGGCGCCTCGTTCCGTGGTCAGCGGCCCGGACGGGCCGCTTTGGTCCTACTCGACCGGTGCGACGTTCGTTGCGCGGGGACCGCGGTCGGAACGCTCCGTCTCGAAGTTGACCTGCTGACCGACCTGGAGCTGCTCGATCTGCAGCCCATCGGCCAAGCCGGAGAAGTGGAAGAAGTGCTCGTTGCCACGATCGTCGGCAATGAAGCCGAATCCACGGTCCGCAACGATGCGCTTGATGGTGCCTGTTGGCATGGTGTTGTTCGGGCCTCCTCGGACCGATGCAGAAACGCTCGCAATCGCAATCCGAAAAGGAGTACGCCGACGCTTCGTGCCGAACAGTGTGCGACGTCACCGCGCGTTCGTCAATGGACGATACTTGGCAATCTCCCCGAGCCAGTCTCAAGAAGGAGTCATGCACATGTCCGTTGCGAGAGTCACCGAGCTGTCCTGCACCTCGACCGAGAGCTTCGCGGATGCGGTCCGCCAGGGCATCGAGCGCGCGAACAAGACGCTGCGTCAGGTCCGCAGCGCGTGGGTCAAGGAGGAGCGCGTCAATGTCGGCCGCGATGGCAGCATCGAGTTCCAGGTCAACATCCTGGTGACCTTCGTCCTCGAGGATTGAGCGACGCTCAGCCTTCGGCGAGGCCGATCTTTCCGTCCTGACGGCGGAATCGCGAGCGGTAGATCGGGTTCGAGACGCGGCTGTTGACGATGGCCGCGTCGAGTGGCCGAGCGCTACGCGGCGCGGTGTAACGGCCGCCATCGACGATCGCCTGGGCGATCTGCGCCGCGGTCATTGGCCCAGCCTCGGAAACGATGCGGGCGATCTCGTCGTGGAGAGGCACGCGCTTGCCGGCGCCGGACGGGCGGCTCGGGCGCGCGGTCGCCTTCGCTGCGGTCGCCGTGGGCGCCGCTGCTGTCTCCGTGGGTGCCGGTGCCTTGGCTCGGGTCGCTCGTCGCGCTCCCGTCGCCGTTGCGCGCTTGCTCGCGGCTGCGCGCCCCGTGGTCGCCCCGCGGATTTGGGTGCCCGCGGTGGCTGTCTCGGTACGCCGTCGCCGGCCATTGTCATTCCCGGCCGAGCCGGGTCGATCGTCAGCCGCTGCGGTCCCGGTCGGAGCAGCCAGCGACGTGGCAGTGAGCTGCTCGACGCGCCGAGCAAGGTCGTCGACTCGCCTCGTCAGGGCCGCGAGCGCCGGCGAAGCGGAGCCGCTGCCGCCGGCCGACGCGCTGCCGGTCGCCGGCGCCTGGCTGCCCGTGCGTTCCGCGTCCAGTCGTTCCTCGACCCACTGCGTGACGAGCTCGCCGGGCCGCAGTCCGGACTCGCCGGAGAGCTGCTTGAGGAGCGACAGCCGGCGCGGGTCGAGGCGAATCGCCATGCCGCCCTCGTCCATCGCGCTCCGCGGTGTGGGGCGCGATGGCATCGGTCGCGGCGTACCGCGGTCGCGGTGCTCACCGCCGGGGTAGGGCCGCTGGCCGCCCTGCGGCCGATCGCCAGATGGATAGGGCCGCTCGCGCGGAAACTCGCGGCGCGCACCGCGGGTGTCGCGATCACCGAAGTCGCGGCGCGGGCCGAAATCGCGCCGTGCTCCACCCGGCCGCCCGCCGGACCGGCCTCCTCCACCTCGTCGGTCATCTTGCATGCGCTCCACGATACCCGCCTTCGCCGGCCGGCGCCAGTACCGCCAGCTGCCCGCCGCCCCGATTCGCGCCTCGATGACGTGGGCGCGGCGGCCCTAGAAACTGCCGCTCGCCCCTCCGCCACCGGAGCTGCCGCCGCCGCCGAATCCGCCACCCGAGCTGCTTGAGCTCGAGGGCGGCGACGAGCCGATGCTGCCGAGCGCCGAGAACATGCCGCCAAAGTCGGGGATGGCCGAGCCCGAAAAGCCACTGCCACTGCCGGGGAAGACCGTGGCGCCGGCAGCGGGGCCGGCGAATGCGGTGGCAGGCGAGGAAGACGCCGTGCTGATCCAGTACGGGTAGTAGGCCGGGCCGTTGCTGTGTTCCGCACGCGCGTCCTCGAGGCTGCGTTCGAGCACGGTCGAGACCTCGCCGTGCAGGCCGAGGGCAAAGCCCCAGACCACGGCCTTGTCGGGAGTATCGGCCAGGATCCGAACCGTCTCGTCCGCGACGACCTCGGTCATCGAGCGCGCCTGCTCGAGCGTCTTCTGCAGCGTGCGCCGGTACGCTTTCAGCATCGCATCGACCATCGCACCCTGCGGGGTGCGCTTGCTCATGGCCTGAGCGAAGGCGATGGTCACCAACCCGCCCAGGACGATCGCGCCGCCCAGCAGCGTCGCGCCGCTGATCGGCACCACGAAGCCGATGATCCCCACGACGATGCCGGCCACCACCTCGACCACGCCGATGAGCGTCCAGCGCGTGATGGCCGGGCCGGGGAGGTGCGCGAACCAGCCGAGCCGCATCGCCTCGGCGTCGAGCCGTGCCTTCACCGGCCGCAGGTTGTCGTTCAGCGACCACAGTGAGCTGCGGCTGAGCCGCCCGTCGCTGCCCGCCAGACGGCGGATGGTCTGATCGGCCAGGGACTGCGGCGCCGCGAGCGGACGTGCGTCGCCCGGCGAAGGGGGCACCAGGATCGTGGGATCGACCTCCGGGTCGGGGTCCGAGTCGCTGCGCGCCTCCTTGACGTGATCAAGGTTGAAGAACGCGATGTAGCCGCGGCTCGCAAGCTCGACGAGTGTCGTGTCGATGCTGTGCTGGGTGGCCCTGCCCTGGCGCATCACGGTCGCCAGCGGCGGTGTCATGCCGGCCGGCGGCCCGGCCATCAGCACCGCCGGGCTGTCCAGGTACGCGGGATCGTCGCCCTCACGGCGCCACGAACGGAAGGCGATGCCGACCAGGATCAGCAGGGTCAACGGTGCCACCGCCAGCCCCAACACCGCGTTGACTTGCCGCAGTGTGCTGAGCCGGTCGCGTCCGCCGGCTGTCACGTGGCCGGCGATCGCGTCCAGCGCATTGACCAACGCGCCGCCGATGTCGCCGCTGCGGGCCGCGGGGACAATCTGCTCGTCGATGATCCGCTTGAGCCCGCCTTCGTCGAGGTAGGCACTCAGGAAACCGGATCCGCCGAACAGGCTGATCCGCCCGTGCTGCCTCGTCTCGTCCAGGCCGAGCATGATCACCAGCCCATCGTCGAAGCCCGAGCGGCCGATGCCCCATTCGTCCATGAGCGCCCTGGCGTCGCCGAGGTTCTCCTCCTCGCTGATGCCTGGCTTGACCTGCGCGTAGACCACGATCTCGGCCCCGCTGCGCTGCTCGATCGCGTCGATGCGCCCCTCGAGCGCGGCTGCCGTGGCAGGATCGATGGCCTCGGCCGGGTCGTATACCGCCTGGCCGCTGACCGGCGCCGGGAAGGGCGGGCCGGCGGCCAGCGCGGTGGTCGCCAGGGCCGCGATGAGCGCCATGGCGAGCATTCCGGCAAGCCGCGGGTGGGGCACGTGACTCGTCATGGCGGCAGGATAGCGCCCCCCACCGCCGACCTCCCGATTTGACCGCCTGGCGTGCGGCTGGCACCCTTCTTGCGCCTGACCCAAGGCAGATCCCGGGTGGCTGTGCCCATTCCGACGTCGTTGCCCGACGTCCTCTTCGCCGCCCGATGACTCCACTGGAGAGACAACTTGAGACTGTTCCTCGGGGCGCTGGTCGCCCTGTTCGGCGCTGCGGCCGTCCTGGTCGCGGCATCACCCAACGTGTCGGCGTCATTCGAGGCACCAACCATCCAGCGTCAGTTGCTCAGCCGGCGCGGGCGAGCGGTTGCGCGAGCAGCAGGTCCTGTCCGCGCGCGGCGACTCGTCGACGCGCGGCAGCGCGCGCCAACTTCGGCGGCCGACTCGTGGGCCGGCGATACCCGTCTCCGACTCGACGCTGGCCACGGTCAGCGGACGTGCGAGCAACTATGCCGGCACGGCCGGCTTTTCCGGGCGGGCGGTGGTCGCGCTCCCCGGCGCGCTCGGCGGACGCTACACCGGCGTGGTCAACGGCCACGTCACGGTCTGCGCGGACCGCTGCGCTCGCCTGCCGGTGGTCGACTGGTGCGAGTGCTACTGGGGCACGGCCGACCAGCGGGTCGTCGACCTGAGCTACGCGGCCTGGGTCGTGGTCAGCGACCAACCGCGGTCGCGCGGCGTCATCGGGGTCCGCCTGGTCATGGAGTAGCGTCCCGCTACTGGCAGTCGACGGTGACGGTGGCCGCCTGCTCGACGGCGGGGATCCCCTCGTCGAACGTCACCGATTCGCCGCCCGGAACCTGCGGCGAAAGGACCGAACGCGACTGCAGCGAACGTCCCTGCGCGTCGTAGGCGATGAGCTGGCACTTGGCGCGGCCGGGCTTGGTGCCCTGGTTCATCACCGACACCGTTGCCTGCAGCCCACCCGGGGCCGCCTGCGTGCCGAGCACGCTGCCGCGGTACGGTCCCACGCCGCTGAGGAGCCAGCTCGCGGCGACTGCCATCAGGACCACGCCCGCCACGATGCCCACCGCCATGGTGCCGTGGTACTGGCTGGCGGATGGCGTCGCCATGCCTGCCCGATTGCAGACCGCGCAGATGGTCTCCTCAGGCCCGACCTCGCGTCCGCACTTGATGCAGTGGCTGACGGTCCGGCTGCTCATGATTCGCCGACGCCGAGCAGTCGCTCGCCGGCGGCGACCGGGGCGCTCAGCCAGTTCTCCTGCGGCGCCAGCGGGCAGCTCCAGCGCGGGTCGTAGGTGCACGACGGGTGGTAGGCGTAGTTGAAGTCGAGCGTCAGCCGGTCACCGTCGGCGCCGAGGTCGGCGCCCTTGGACGAGTCCCACAGGTAGCGGCCGCCGCCGTACGTCTCGCGCGCCGCTGGTGCCGTCGCGGAACGGGATGAAGATGCCGCCGGCGTAGTCGTTCAGCCAGTAGACCGACAGGCGGCACGCGACGCCGCCGACCTCGAAGCTGACCCAGCCGATGCGCGCGAACGGGATGGCCGCACCTTCGCCGGAAAGGGGCAGGTCGAGCGGCGGCGCATCGGCATCGGGCTCGAGGCGAGCGGACAGCGCCAGTGCGGGGTCGTGGCGCCAGTAGGCCAGGCCGCGGAAGTCGCGGCGCTCATCGGCGGCGATGGGGGACTGCGGGTGCTCAGCGAGCAGCCGGTCCTTGGCGGAGCGGAAGTTCACGAGGCGCAGCGGGTCGGCGCGGCCGTCGCGCCGCATCTGCTCGTACAGGGCGAAGACGCGCCGGCGATAGTCAGCGAGGTCGAGGTGGTCGGACATGCGAGGCCGCAAGGATACGGGGCCGCGAGCCATTCGGCCCGCCGCCCCGCACGGTCTGCTGTACGAACGGGGCCTAGGCCAGGCCGCTGTCCTTCAGGAATTGTTCGGCCACCTTGGCGGGGTCCTGGTGATCGACCGCCACCGCGACGTTCATCTTGGTGAGCTGCTCGGTGGTGAGCTTGGCGGACACCGCATTGAGCGTCTCGGCGAAGTCGGAGGGCGCCGCGTCCAGCAGGTCCTGGCGGACGATCGGCGCCATGTTGTCGGCCGACTGCGACTGCTTGTCGTCGTCGAGCAGGACCAGGTTGAAGCTTTCGATGTCCGGCTGTGTGGTGCAAAGCTCGGCGACGTCGATGTTGCTCGACGTCAGCGCCTGCGCCATGGCCGAGCCGCACGGGTCGAGCTTGGTGACCTGCAGCTTGCTGACGTCGATCCCGTAGGAATCCTTCAGCGCCTGACCGCAGGAGGGATTGGTCGAGCACTCCTTCGGGAGCCCCCATTTCAGCTGGTCGGCCACCTTGGCGAGATCGCTCAGCGATGCCAGGCTGTGCTGGTCGGCCGTCTCCTGGCGCACGACGAAGCCGTTCTGGTCCTGTCCGGGCGCGATGTCGAGTACCGTCAGGCCAAGGGGCGCGAGGGCGGCCTTGAGGTTCGCGGCCGTCGCGTCCGGGTCGCCGGTGGCCGTCGCCTTGAGCTCGCGCGCCTCGCTGCCGATGTACTCCGGCATCAGGTTCAGCTCCCCGGACTTGAGAGCCGCATTGGTCGACCTGTCGGGCGCCGATGTTCAGCTTGCGCTCGACGGTGTAGCCCTTGCCCTCGAGGGCCTGCGCGTAGACCTCGGCGACGAGGGCCGACTCGTAGAAGTCGGCCGAGCCGACCACCACCTTTGGCTTGACCGCGGTCGAAGCCGGTACGCTGCCGCTCGGCGATGCGCTGGTGCTGCTGCCCCCACCCGTCGTGCAGGCGCTGACCAGCAGTGCCAGCACCGACGCCCCGAGGGCGAGCTTGCGGTAGGTCCGCATTGGGTCCTCCTTGTGTCCGATGCTTCCCACGCCGCGGGCGCGACGTGAAGACCGAGTCTATCAGTCGATCTGTGTAGGGCCCATGACGCCCTCCAGGTTCAGATCGGCGGCCGCAGCGCCTGGCCGCCGAGCTCCAACGCCGCCTGCCGTCGGGCGCCGCGGAGCCCAGCTGAGACGGACGCACGCTGAAGCCCCGCGAACGCCAGCTCAGTGAGGATCGCGAGCAGGGCGACCAGCACGGCACCGCCGATGAGCTGTCCGTCGTCTCTTTGGCTGATGCCGTCCAGGATGTAGCGACCGAAGCCGCCGATGCCCAGCACCGCTCCGAGGGTCGCGGTCGCGACGACCTGCACCGCCGAGGTCCGGATGCCGGCCAGGATGACCGGCATGCCCAGCGGCAGCTCGACCTGTCGCAGGAGTTGGGACTCGCGCATGCCCATGCCGCGTCCCGCCTCGACGAGGTCGGGATCGATCTCGCGCAGGCCGACGTACGCGTTCGTGACGATCGGAGGAATGGCCAGGGCGAACAGCGCGATGAGCGTGGGCGGCAGCCCCAGCGGGATGCCGGTGCGCGCAGTGAGCGGCAGGGTCAGCGGCAGGATGATGCCCAGGATGCCGAGCGACGGCAGCGCCCGACCGATGTTTCCGAGGGACACGGCGAAGAGCGCGCCACGCCCGGTGTGACCGATGTAGAGGCCCACCGGCAGGGCCACCAGCAGCGCGACGGCCAGCGGCGCCAATGAGATCAGCAGATGCTCGACCAGCCTGGTCGGGATGCCGCCAGGGCCGCTCCAGTTGTTCGGGTCGGTCAACCACGCGACCGCCGCGCCGATGAGCTCCATCAGCTCGAGCCGCCACGCGCCCGCGCCCACGGGGTGAGACCGGACTGCAGTGCGAGAAGTCCCAGGTCGGCGCCGATGGCGAGCGCGATCGACAGCACGGCGCCGACGTAGATCGCGGTCGGGAAGAACTGGCGGATGCCGACCACCACGATGAAGTAGCCCAGGCCGCCCTGGCCGATCAGCGAGGTGACCGTCACCAGCCCGATAGTGGTGACCGTGGCGATGCGCACTCCGGCGACGATGACCGGCACGGCCAATGGCAGCTCGATCTGCCACAGGCGCTGCCAGGCGCTGTAGCCCATCCCGATGGCGGCCTCGCTGACGTCGCTCGGCACCGACTCTAGCCCCGCCACGATATTGCGCACCAGGATCAGGACGGTGTAGCTGACCAGCGCCACCTCGGCCGAGAGGAGCGACAGCCCGGTGAACGGGATGAGCAGCGCGAAGAGGGCCAGGCTCGGGATGGTGTAGAGCACCCCGGAAATGGCGAGCACCGGCCCGGAGAGCCGCGGCGAGCGCCGGATGAGCAGCGAGAGCGCGAACGAGACCCCAAAGCCCGCGACGACCGCGATCACGGTCATCACCACGTGCTCGCCCAGCCGTTGCCCGATCTCGTCGAGGTTGCGGGTCACCCACGCGACGTCGATCAGCGGCTCGTCAGGTCGCACGCGTCGCCCCCGGTCCGCGCAGGATCTCGGCGATCTGGTCGACACCGATCAGGCCGATGACCGCCTCCTTCTCGTCGACCACCGCGCCGAGCTGCACGCTCGATCCGAGCATCGCCGACAGGGCGTCGCGCAGCGTCGACTCGGGTTCGAGCAGTGGGGCGCCCGGCGTCGCCAGCCCGGCCGGCAGCGCGCCGTCGCCGGAGAGCTGGTCGGCGTCGATCCAACCCAGCGGCCGATCGCGGTCGTCGACCAGCAGGGCGTAGTCCACCTCCGCGGCGAACAGGCGTTGCCGCAGCTCGCCGAGGGGCTCGCCGACGCGGGCCAGCGCCGGCTCGATGAGCGCCAGGTCGCGGACCCGGGTCAGTGACAGCCGTTTGAGGCCGCGATCGGCGCCGACGAAGCGCTCCACGAAGTCGCCGGCCGGTGCCGAGAGGATCGTCTCGGGCGTGTCGTACTGGGCCAGCACGCCGCCGATCTGCAGGATCGCGATCCGGTCGGCCATCTTGATCGCCTCGTCGACGTCGTGCGTGACGAATACGATCGTCTTGCGCACGTGCGCCTGCAGGCGCAGGAACTCGTTCTGCAGGCGATCGCGGCGGATCGGGTCCACCGCGCCGAACGGCTCGTCCATGAGCATCACCGGTGGATCCGCCGCGAGGGCCCGTCCGACGCCCACGCGCTGCCGCTCGCCGCCCGACAGCTCGGCCGGGAAGCGATCGCGGTACGCCGCGGGCTCCAACCCGAGCAGGTCGAGCAGCTCGTCGACCCGCGCCCGAACGCGCGGCCCCGGCCACTTCAGCAGCCTCGGCACCACCGCCACATTCTCGGCGATGGTCAGGTGCGGAAAGAGACCGACCTGCTGGATGACGTACCCGATCCGGCGTCGCAGCTCGACCGCCGGCAGCCGCGTCACGTCCTCGCCGTCGATCAGCACCCGGCCGCTGGTCGGCTCCACCAATCGATTGATCATCTTCATGGTCGTGGTCTTGCCGCAGCCCGACGGACCGACCAGCACGCAGATCTCGCCGGCGGGGATGGTGAGCGAAAGATCGTTGACGGCCGGCGCGCTGGACGGGGGGCCGTATCGCTTGGTGAGGTGGTCGAGCTCGACGATCGCGCCGCCGGCGTTGCCATTGGTCATCGCTGCATGATACGGAGCCGATGGCGCGACCCCTAGACTTGGAAGCCATGCCGGCCAGCGTCGCAGGGCGACCACTTCTCCCGCTGCTCGCCGCCGCCGCGTTGCTGGTCGCCGTGACGCTGCTGGCGCTGTCGGTCAGCACCGGCGCGACCCGGCCCCTGGACGTGGCGATCATCGACGCCGTTCGCAGCGACGCGCTCGTCACGCCGCTCGCGTTCCTGCAGCCGCTCACCATCCTGGGATCCACGCCCTGGGTCGCGGCCATGGCCCTGCTCGTGCTCATCGTCGAGCTGGTGGCGCGACGGCCGTGGCTGGGGCTGGCCGCTGCCGCCACGATCGGCGTCGCCTCGCTGGCCAACGCCGGCATCAAGGACCTGGTGCAGCGGGTGAGACCGGACCTGCTGCCTCCCCTCGAGATCGAGCCGGGCTACAGCTTCCCCTCAGGCCATACGGCGCTGTCAATGGTCACCTACGGCATCTTCGCGCTGCTGATCGCCCGCAGCCCGCTCTCCCGCCCGCTCAAGATGCTCTCGATTGGCGCGCTCGGACTGGTGGTGCTGCTGGTCGGCGTGTCACGGGTCTACCTGGGCGTGCATTACCCGAGCGACGTGCTGGGAGGCTGGCTCACCGGGCTGGCGATCGTCCTGCTCTTCGAGGCGCTGCTCCGATCGCGCCTCTTGCCGGGCGTCAGCCGCGATGCGTCGACGGAGTGAGGCGCGGAACCGGCTGCCGCGGATCGAGCAGGGCCACGATGCGATCCACCTGGGCGGGCGTCAGCGCCTCGTCGCGCGAGATTCGTGCGGCGAGTCGCGCGACGTCGTCGTGGACGTGCACACCGGGTCGCTCGGTCGCCTCCCAGCCGAGCTGCACGTCAGGGGTCACCAGCAGCGCCGGCTCGACAGTTGCCGGCAGGCCGGCGCGATCGAGATGCAGCTCCAGGCGGTGACCGGCGAGCCGGGCGGAGGTCACCGGCTCGGCGGCCCACGGAACCCATGACTCGGTCGAACGGTTCCAGCGGTACCAGTGGCCGTTGCGCTTGCGGAAGCGTCCGGCATCGTGAGCCGGCATGATCGTCCAGGTGCCGCCCGGGCCGACGACGACGGCGTGGATCGGCTCCGTGCCGGCAGTGACCCGCGGCAGGTAGTGATAGCCGTCGTCGAGCCGCCGGCCGAGCGCCGCCGCCAGGCGGTCCGTGCCGAGGCTGCTGAAGCTCGGCAGGCCGAGGCGATGACCGCGCGTGGTGGGTTGGTGCAGGATCATGGCGCTGAAACGTCGGACTCGTGCGTCGGGCAGATCGATCGGTGCCAGTCTAGCCGTTGCGCGGAGGCACGCCCACGTACTGATAGCATGGCCCGAATGGACGATCAGCGCCTGCCCGACGGGGAGCTCGAAGCCGCCGTTCGGACCCTCCTGGAAGAGATCGGCGAGGATCCCGGACGCCCCGGTCTGGTCGATACGCCGAAGCGCGTGCGGCGCATGTACGCGGAGCTGACATCGGGCTACCAGACCGATCCCGAAGAGCTGATCAACGGTGCCTGCTTCGAGGTCGACTACGACGAGATGGTCGTGGTCCGCGACATCGAGTTCTTCAGCCTGTGCGAGCACCACCTGCTGCCGTTCTACGGCCGCGCGCACGTCGGCTACCTGCCACGCGGCCGGGTCATCGGCCTGTCAAAGATCCCGCGCATCGTCGACATGTTCGCGCGGCGCCTGCAGCTGCAGGAACGGATGACCCAGCAGATCGCCACGTTCCTGATGGAGCGCGTCGATCCCAAGGGCGTCGCCTGCGTCGTCGAGGGATCGCACCTGTGCACCATGATGCGCGGCGTCAAGAAGGAGCAGGCGTCGATGGTCACCTCCTCGATGCTGGGCACCTTCCGGCGCGATGGTCGCACGCGGAACGAGTTCCTCAAGCTGATCGGGCGAGGCTAGAATCGGCGGGCCGATGACCGACGACCGCTCGACTCCGATCCGCGTCCTGATCGCCAAGCCGGGCCTGGACGGCCACGACCGCGGCGCCAAGGTGCTCGCCCGCGGGCTGCGCGACGAGGGCTTCGAGGTGATCTACACGGGACTGCGGCAGACCCCCGAGATGGTGGCCGATGCCGCCGAGCAGGAGGACGTCGACGTCGTGGGCCTGTCGATCCTGTCCGGGGCGCACATGGCCCTGCTGCCCCGGATCGTCGAGCTGGTGCGTGGCCGGGGCATGGACGACGTGCTCATCGCGGCCGGCGGGATCATCCCGGACGCCGACATCACGAAGCTCAAAGCGGCGGGAGTCGCAGAGGTCTTCGGTCCTGGCACCAGCATCGGGCAGATCGCGCGCTACTTCAGAGAGCACGCGCGCAGTCGCGCGTGACCGACTTCGCGGCGCTCATCGAGGCCGCGCGAACCGGTGAGCGGCGGCCCTTGGCGCGGCTGCTGACCGCCATCGAACGCGGTGACCCGGATCTCAGGCCGATGCTGCCGCGGCTCTTCGCCGCGGGCCGCGCGGCGCACCTGGTGGGCATCACCGGTCCGCCGGGGAGCGGCAAGTCCACGCTGGTCAACGCGCTCATCTCCGAGTTCCGGCGGCGTGGCCGCCGCGTGGGCGTGCTGGCAGTCGATCCCAGCTCGCCGTACACCGGCGGCGCGATCATGGGCGACCGCATCCGGATGATGGATCACGCGGCCGACCGCGACGTGTTCATGCGGTCCATGGCCTCGCGCGGCGAGCTCGGCGGCCTGGCCGCGGCGACCTGGACCGCCGCCGCGGCGCTCGACGCTGCGGGCTACGATCCGGTCCTGGTCGAGACGGTCGGGGCCGGCCAGTCGGAGGTCGAGATCGCCCACCTCGCCGAGACGACCGTCGTGGTGGAGGTGCCCGAGATGGGGGACGAGGTGCAGGCCATCAAGGCCGGGCTGCTGGAGGTCGCCGACGTGATCGCCGTCAACAAGGGCGATCGGCCCGGCGCCCAGCATGCCGCGCGGCAGCTGCGCGCCATGATGTCGACGGCCGGTGGACGGGTCGCACGCGCCGCCCCGCCGATCATGATCACGACTGCCACGACGGGCGATGGCGTCGCCGCGCTCGTCGACGCCATCGAAGCGCATCGGTCCGTCGCCAGATCGCCGGAGCAGGCGCGCGATCGGGCTCGCGCCCAGATCGGTCGGGCGCTGGCGGATCTCGCGCTGCGGCGTGCGCGTGCGTCATCGGCGTGGGATGCGACCCTGGATGCGGTCGCCGCACGCGACCTGGATCCAATCACCGCAGCAGCCCGGCTCCTCGGGCCTTGACCGCAGGCCCCTGCTACCCTTCGTCGCGATGAGCATCGAACGGATCTACGTCGTCGGCGCCGGGCTGATGGGCCACGGCATCGCGCAGGTCAGCGTCGCCGCCGGCAAGCAGGTCACGCTCTCCGATCGTACCGGGGCGCTCGCGGACAGGGGAAAGCAGCGTGTGGCCGACAACCTGCAGCGCCAGGTCGACAAGCACCGGCTGGAGCAGGCGAAGGCCGATGACATGCTCGGCCGCATCGTCACCGCGGAGGGCACCCGGGGCGCCGCCGAGCACGACCTGGTCGTCGAGGCGGTCTACGAGGACGAGGCGCTCAAGCGCGAGACGTGGCGCGAGCTGAGCGAGGTCGCAAGCCCGCAGGCGATCTTCGCCAGCAACACCAGCAGCATCAGCATCACCAGCCTGGCCACCGCGACCGACCGCCCGGCAAGGTTCATCGGCCTGCACTTCTTCTCCCCGGTCCCGGTCATGAAGCTGATCGAGATCATCCGCGGCCTCGAGACCGATGCGGCGACCTACGAAGCCTGCCGTTCCTTTGCGGGGGAGCTCGGCAAGACGGTCATCGAGTCGAAGGACTACCCCGGCTTCCTGGTCAATCGCATGCTCGGACCATTCATCAACGAGGCGGTTTTCGCGCTGATGGATTCGACCGGCAGCGCCGACGATATCGACACCGGCGCCAAACTGGGACTCAACCACCCGATGGGCCCGCTGGAGCTCAGCGACTTCATCGGCAATGACGTGATGCTCGGCGTCCTGGACGTCCTGTACCGGGGCTTCGGCGATCCGAAGTTTCGGGCGGCACCGCTCCTGCGCCAGATGGTCGCGGCCGGCCACCTCGGGCGCAAGACCGGGCGCGGCTTCTACCGCTACGACGAGCAGGGCAGCAGGATCGGCTGATGGTGCGCGCGACCGCGACCGTCCGCGATCCGTTCGCCCTCAGCGCCGAGGAGCGCAGTATTCGCGACACGGTGCGTGACTTCGCCCAGCGCGAGATCGCACCGGGCGCCGCCGACCGCGACGAGCAGGAGCGGTACGACCGGCACCTCTTCGAGCGCGCCGGCGAGCTTGGCATCACCGGCCTGCCGTATCCCGAAGAGGTCGGCGGGGCGGGGCTGACCACGTTCGCCTGGATTCTCGCCTGCGAGGAGATCGCCGCCGCCGACATGGGGATGGCGGTCTCGCTGAGCGTCCACATCCTGAGCCAGCTCTGCATCTTCGCGCACGGGACCGATGAGCAGCACCGGCGCTTCCTGCCCGGCATGACCGCCGGCCGCGAGCTCGGCGCCTTCGCCCTGACCGAGCCGCAGGCGGGGTCGGACGCTTCGGCCATCGCGCTGCGCGCCGAGCGCGACGGGGACGATTACCGGCTCACCGGCAGCAAGATCTGGATCAGCAATGCCGGCGAGGCCCAGCGATATGTGGTGTTTGCGACGGTCGACCGCTCGCGGGGCCGCGAGGGGATCACCGCCTTCGTGGTCGAGCACGACACCCCCGGGTTCAGGCTCGGCGCGAAGGAGCACAAGATGGGCATCCGCGGCACGACCGCGGCGGAGCTCGTCTTCGAGGAGGCCCGCGTGCCGGCTACCGACCGACTGGGCGGCGAGGGCGACGGACTGAAGGTTGCTCTCAGCGCGCTCGGCTCCGGCAGGATCAGCATTGCCGCGGCCTGCGTCGGCCTGGCCCGCGCCGCGCTCGAGCACGCCGGTCGCTATGCCAACCAGCGCAGCCAGTTCGGCCGGCCGATCGGGCAGCAGGAGATGATCCAGGCCATGCTCGCCGACATGGCCACCGCGGTCGAGGCAGCGCGCCTGCTCACCTGGCGCGCGGCGCGGCTGCGCGACACCGGCCGGCCGATCAACGCCGCCTCGAGCATGGCCAAGATGTTCGCCAGCGACACCGCCATGCGGGTCAGCACGGATGCGGTCCAGATCTACGGCGGCGCGGGGTACAGTCGCGAGAACCCGGTGGAGCGCTTCATGCGCGATGCCAAGGGGGCGCAGATCTACGAGGGGACGAACCAGATCCATCGGCTCATCATCGCCCAGCAGCTTCTCGAGGGCCTGCGTCGGGAGGGATGAGCCGGCTCCTTGGGAGGGAGAGCAGTGGACCGAATGACAACGACCCGCGCCGCGGGCCCGCCGGACGCGGCTCCGGCACCCGGCAGCGACACGTTCGAGCGGCCACACCTGGCCCAGGTGGCGCCGTTCGAGCCGCTGACCCTCGCCGTCGAGGATCGCGCCGCCAACCTGATCGACCTCGTGCATCGCACGGTCCTGCGTCAGCCGGACCACGTGGCGCTGCGCTGGAGATTGCCGAAGGCGCGCCGCATGAACCGCGGCCGCCCGGAGGGCGAGGCGACCGCCTGGACCACCACCAGCTACCGCCACACCTGGGAGTGGATCCGCGACACCGCGCTCGGCCTGCAGCAGCTGGGAGTCGTATCCGGCGACCGGGTGTGCATCGTCAGCCGCACTCGGGCGCAGTGGCTGGTGGCGGACCTGGCGACCATGTCCCTGGGTGCCGTGACCTGCCCTATCTACCCGTCGTCGGAGGCGAGCCAGGCCGCCTTCATCATCAACAATGTCGGCGCCAGGACGATCTTCGTCGAGAACGTCCAGCAGGCGACCAAGATCGCATCGGTCAGGGATGCCTGTCCGACGCTGGAGCATGTCGTGGTCATCGAGGACCGCGGCAAGACCCCGAAGGGTGCCATCGCCCTTGACGACGTCCTCGACCTCGCGCCGACCGATCCGGACCACCGCCGTCTGTGGGAGGAGGGCTGGCGCCGGCTGACGCGCGACACCCTGGCGACGATCATCCACACCTCCGGCACAACCGCCAACCCGAAGGGCGCGATGATCACTCACGGCAACCTCGTCTTCAACTACGAGGCGGTGGTCCAGTGCGTCGACTTCACGCCCGACGACGTCTTCCTCTCCTGGCTGCCCCTGTCGCACATCTACGAACGGGTGGCCGGCATGGTCGTCCCGATGGGCCGCGGCTGCGCGATCGCCTACGCCGAGCCACTCATCGAGCGGCTGCCGGCGAACATGGTCGAGGTGCGGCCGACCGTCATGGTCGCCGTGCCGCGGCTCTACGAGCGGGTCTACGCGCGCGTGGTGGCGACCGTCGAATCGGGAGCGAAGGTCCGACAGCGCATCTTCGGCTGGGCACTCGGCCTGGGACGCCAGAAGTACGCCAACCGTCTCGAGGGCCGGGCCGATTCCTTCTGGCTCCGAGCGCAGCTGACGCTCGCCAACCGCCTCGTCTTCGACAGGATCCGAGCGCGCACCGGCGGCCGCGTGCGCTACTTCGTCTCCGGCTCGGCGCCATTGGCCCGCGAGATCGGCGAGTTCTTCTACGCCTGCGGCATGCTCGTGCTCGAGGGCTACGGCCTCACCGAGACCTCGCCCTTCGTCTCCATCAATCGGCCCGATGACTTCGTGTTCGGGACGGTCGGACGGCCGGCTCCGGACACGGAGGTGCGCATCGAGGAGGGGAGCGGCGAGATCCTGGTGCGAGGCCCGCAGGTCATGCTCGGCTACCTCAACGACCCGGCCGAGACGGCCCGCGCCATCGATGCCGACGGCTGGTTCCACAGCGGCGACATCGGCGAGATCGATCCCGGCGGGCGCATCCGGATCACGGATCGGCTCAAGAACATCATCGTGCTGGCCAACGGCAAGAACGTCTCGCCGGCGCCGATGGAGGCGGCCCTCTCCACCTCGCGCTACGTGGCGCAGGCGGTCATCCTGGGCGATCGTGAGCCGTATACCGGCGTGCTCATCGCACCCGACTTCGAGGAGCTTGGCCCGTGGGCCGCGGCCAACGGCCTGGCCGCGATGCCGCCGGAGCAGCTGGTCGAGGAGCGCAGCGTGCAGAAGCTCTTCGACCAGGAGGCCAAGCGCACGCTGGATGGCTTCGCGATCTTCGAGCGCCCACGCCGCGTGGCGCTCCTGCCCCGCCTCCTTACCGAGGATGCCGGCGAACTGACGCCGAGCATGAAGACCAAGAATCGGGTAGTGCTGGCCAACTGGCCGGAGAAGATCGCGCACCTGTTCGACGAAGAGGCGCGTGACTGACCTCGGCGCGCGCGTTCCCGTCGAGGGCGCCGCGTGGCCCCTCGACGGCTCCGGCTGTACCATCGACCCATGAACGACGTGTACATCCTCTCAGCCGCCCGCACGCCCATCGGCAAGTTCGGCGGCGGCCTCTCGACGGTGCCCGCGCCCGAGCTGGGCGGGACCGCCATCCGGGCCGCGATCGAGCGTGCCGGCATCGCCCCCGAGCGCGTCGACGAGGCGATCATGGGCGAGGTGCTGCAGGCGGGCGTCGGCCAGGCACCGGCCCGCCAGGCGGCGCTCAAGGGCGGCCTGCCCGAGGGCGTCGGCGCGACAACCATCAACAAGGTCTGCGGCTCTGGCCTGAAGGCGGTGATGATGGGCAGCGCCGCCATCCGCGCTGGCGACGCGCAGGTCATCGTGGCGGGCGGCATGGAGAACATGAACCTCGGCCCGTACCTGCTCCCCGGCGCCCGCACCGGCTACCGGCTGGGGGACCAGACCGCGGTGGACAGCACCGTCCATGACGGCCTGTGGTGCTCGATCTGCGATGTGCACATGGGCCTGCACGCTGAGCGCGTGGCAGGAAAGCATGACATCACGCGGGAGGCGCAGGACGCCTTCGCGCTGCGCTCCCACCAGCGTGCCATCTCTGCACAGGAGTCGGGCGCCTTCGACGACGAGATCGTACCGGTCGAAGTCGCCGGTCGGAGAGGCCCCACCATCGTGTCGAGAGACGAGGCGCCGCGCGCCGACACCAGCGCCGAGGCCCTGGCGAAGCTGAAACCGGCCTTCCAGCCCGATGGCGGGACGGTGACTGCGGGCAACGCTCCGGGCATCACCGACGGGGCCTCGGCACTGGTCATTGCCGGGCAGGAGGCGATCGACCGTGACGGCCTGACACCCATGGCGCGGATCACCGGGTATGCGCAGGCCGACGTCGCGCCGGAGTGGCTCTTCGAGGCACCGATCCACGGCGTCCGGCGGCTGCTCGACAAGCTCGGCGCCACCATCGGCGACTTCGACCTGATCGAGATCAACGAGGCCTTCGCCGCGCAGGTGCTGGCCGATGGCAACGAGCTTGGCTTCGACTGGGACCGGGTCAACGTCAACGGCGGCGCGATCGCGCTTGGGCATCCGATCGGCGCCTCCGGGGCGCGCGTGCTGACCACCCTGCTGTACGCGCTCCGGCACTCCGGCGGCCGTCGCGGCCTGGCGACTTTGTGCCTGGGCGGCGGTGGCGCGGTGGCCCTCGCCGTCGAGATGGTCTAGCGCGCTCGGGAGGGGCGTTCACCGGGGGGCCCGGCCGGACCCTATAATCGTGGAACCCTGCACTCGCGGCCAGCTTCCGCCCTGAGACGGCGTGTAGAGGCGCCCGAGCGCGCAGCAGAGGAGGCATTTCACAAGCCGATGGCTACCCAGAACGCGGTGACGGCGCAGGCGCCGAACATCTGGTCGGTCGCGCAGCAGCAGTTCGACGCAGCGGCCGCCAAGCTCGACCTCGACGATAGCCTGCGCCGCGTCCTGCGCGTGCCCAAGCGCGAGCTGACCGTTAATTTTCCGGTCACCATGGACGACGGTCACGTGGAGGTGTTCACCGGCTACCGCGTCCAGCACAACGTCTCGCGCGGACCGGCCAAGGGCGGCATCCGCTACCACCAAGACGTGAGCCTCGACGAGGTCCGCGCGCTCTCGATGTGGATGACCTGGAAATGCGCCACGGTCGACATCCCGTTCGGCGGCGGCAAGGGCGGCGTGATCGTCGACCCGAAGCAGCTCAGCATGCGCGAGCTCGAGGGCCTGACGCGACGCTTTGCCACCGAGATCAGCCCACTGATCGGCCCCGACCGCGACATCCCCGCGCCGGATGTCAACACCAACGCGCAGACGATGGCCTGGATCATGGACACCTTCTCGATGCACCACGGCTATACCATCAGCGGCGTGGTCACCGGCAAGCCGATCAGCATCGGTGGATCGCTGGGTCGCAACGAGGCCACCGCTCGCGGTGCCGTCTTCACCCTGCAGCAGGCAAGCAAGGTGCTCAACCTGCCGCTGGCCGGCGCGCGGGTCGCGATCCAGGGCTACGGCAACGCCGGATCGATTGCCGCCAGCCTGCTGGCCGCGGAAGGGGCAACGGTCGTGGCGCTCTCCGATTCGAGCGGCGGCATCCACAATCCTGGCGGCCTCGACCCCGCCAAGGTGAGCGCCTGGAAGCGCGAGCACGGCACCGTCGTGGGCTTCCCCGGCGCCGACGAGATCACCAACGGCGAGCTGTTGGAGGTCGACTGCGACATCCTGGTTCCGGCGGCGCTCGAGAACCAGATCACCCGCCAGAACGCTCCGCGCATCAGGGCGCGTGTCGTCGCGGAGGCTGCGAACGGGCCGACCACCCCGGATGCGGATGCGATCCTGCACGACAAGGGCGTGTTTCTGATCCCCGACATCCTGTGCAACGCCGGCGGCGTGACGGTCAGCTATTTCGAGTGGGTGCAGGACATGCAGTCCTTCTTCTGGACCGAGGACAGGATCAACGAAAGCCTGCGCGGGGTCATGGATCGCGCTTTCGAGGCGGTGCACACCATGAGCGAGCACCGCGACGTCGACATGCGGACTGCTGCGTACATGGTCGCCGTGGCGCGCGTCGCCGAGGCGACGACGCTGCGCGGCCTCTACCCGTAACCAGCCGATACGGGCGGCGCCACAGCGCGCCGCTCGGAGGGACCCTGCGGATGCTCGATCACGAAGAGCGCTTCCTGTTCCGCGAAGAGATTCAGAACATGTCGACGGCGCTCGCCGACCCCGGCGCCCTCGACAACGTCGAGGACCTGCTCGCCGAGGTGACCACCAGTCCGCGCTTCGACTCGGACGTGTTCACCCTGGAGCGCTCGCTGCAGGTCATGCTCGGCTCCAGGGCGGGCTCGACACTGGTCGGGCTGCTGACCGTCAACCGCGAGGTCTTCGAGGAGCTGGGCGAGATCGGGCTTTCGCCGGAGGTCCACGAGCGACTCGTCTCCTGGCGCGCGCGCTTCGGTTTGGCGGTCGACAACGCGCTGAACTTCCTGAACAACCCGGACGGCATCCAGGGGCACAACTTCGGCACGCAGCTGTCCCACGCCGAGGGCGGCACGACGCTGCAGGGCCGGCTGACCCTGGTCCGCTACAACAACGAGCCACAATTCTTCATCGCCGACGCCGACGTCCTGCTGGCCGTGGCAGCAGACATGATGGAGCGGCTCGGCGAGCACCTCGAGCCCGACATGGTCGAGGCCGAGCTCGTCGGCCGGCTGCGCGAGGGAGTCGAGCTGATCGAGCGTCGCAGCACGACACGGTGAGCGGCACGCCGCGGTGAGGGACGGCGCACAGCGCATCTTCCTGGCGGCCACCGGCCAGAACCGTGGCAAGACGACGGTCTCGCTGGGGCTGATCGCGGCGGTGCTGCGGCGGGGGCATCGGCTCGGCTTCCTGAAGCCGGTGGGACAGCGCTACCTGGTGGTCGATGGCACGCGAGCCGACGAGGATGCGGTTCTCGTTCGCGACGTCTTCGGCCTGACCGATGCGCTGGACGACATGAGCCCGGTGACCCTGCCGCGACACTTCACCACCGATTTCGTGATGGGCCGCATTCACGACGACCTTGCCGCGCAGGTGACCGATGCCTACGCGCGCATCGCGATCGACAAGGAGCTGGTCATCATCGAGGGAACCGGGCACGCCGGGGTGGGCGCGGTGGTGGGGCTCTCGAACGCGCGCGCGGCGGCGACGCTCGATGCGCCGGTGATCATCGTGTCGGAGGGCGGCGTCGGGCGACCGATCGACGAGATCGCGCTCAATTGCGCGCTCTTCGCGGAACACGGCGTCCGCGTGCTGGGGGCGATCGTCAACAAGGTCGACGTCGGGGCCCGCCCTGAGCTGCGCGACGTGCTCCAGCGGGGCCTGGCGCAGCAGGGGGTCGAGCTGCTCGGCTGCCTGCCGTACAGCGACCTGCTGGCCAATCCGTCGCTCGAGCTGATCGTGACCCACCTGGAGGGCGAGCTGCTCAGCGGCGAGGCAACCCCCGGTCAGACGATCGGTGAAGTGGCGATCGGCGCCATGCACGCCGGCCACGCCATGGAGCTGCTTCGTGACCGCGTGCTGCTCATCACGCCGGGCGACCGAGAAGACCTGGTACTGGCCTCGGTGGCCGCCAACCGCGCCGCGCCGGATCGACCGACGGTGGTCGGCGTGGTCCTTACCGGCGGCTTCCGTCCGTCCGTCGCCGTCCTCGACGAGCTGCGGCGCTGCGGGCTGTTCGCGCTGCTGGTCGAATCGGACACGTACCGCACCGCGCGGGCAGTGGACGACATCCTGGTCAAGACGCATCCGACCGATACCGAGAAGATCGCCACGATCATCGACCTCGTCGCGACTTCGCTCGACGTCGACGGTCTGCTGGCGCGGCTGTAAGCCGCGACCTGCCGACAACGAGGGGCAGACGGGCAGAAAAGGAGGCCGAGCGTGGGCACTCGCCGGCCTCCGGGACCGGCGAACCGGCCTCGATCGGCATCATACGAACGGCACGCCACAGCGCACTAGTACCTTCGGTGCCCGGGTGCACCACGTGGCGACGCCCCAACACCAACGCCGAGGCCAGAGCCTAGGACGCCACGTCCCAGGCGAGCGGCATGTTGTCAGTGAGCCGTGTGCGACCGATCCACACGGCGAGCAGGGCAAGGGCCGGGCCGCTGACCCGCTGCAGCTCGGCCAGGCTGTTCGCATCGGCGACGCTGATGTAGTCGAGGCGGGCCATCGGCTCGGCCTCGATCGCATCGGTCATGCGCGCGCGAAGCACCTCGGCGGAGCGCTCGCCGGCGTCGTACGCCGCCTCTGCCGCGGAAAGCGCCGTGAAGAGGCAGGTCGCCGCGTGGCGCTCCTCGATGGACAGCTGCGCGTTGGCCGACGACAGGGCCAGGCCATCGTTGGCGCGGACGGTTGGGCAGACCACCAGCTCGACGTTCAGGAACAGGTCGCGCAGCAGGCGGCGCAGGATGACGACCTGCTGGGCGTGCTTCTGGCCGAGGTACAGATGCGCCGGCCCCACGATGTTCACGAGCTTGAGCATCACGGTGGTGAGGCCGTCCAGGTGCCCGGGCCGCGATGCCCCCTCCAGCTGGCGGGTGAGGCCCTCGACGCTGACCCGCGTGCGATCGTCGGGCGGGAACACGGTCGTCACCTCGGGAAGGAAGACGATGTCGGCGCCTGCCTGCTCGAGCAGCGCGAGGTCGTGCTCGGTGTTGCGCGGAGTGCGCGTCTGCTCGTCGAGCATGTGGAAGTCGCCGGGGTTGACGAAGCTGGAAACGACCACGCAGCCGTTCTCCTCGCACGCGCGCGCCACGAGCGAGGCCTGCCCGGCGTGCAGGAAGCCCATGGTCGGCACGAAGCCGACCGAGTCGCCGCCGATCCGTCGCTCGAGGACGACGGCGCGCAGCTCGGGAACGTCGCGGATGACGTTCATCGGCGCGCGATCACCCGCGGCTGCGACCTCGCCCCGTCCGCCGCGTTCCTGATGCCGTCTCGCTGCGCGCTTTCCGGTATCGGTCCGCGATCAGGTCCCACAGGCGCTCGGCGACCTGCCGCTTGGGCAGCATCGGCCAGTCCGTCAGGGCTCCCTCGACGCCGAACACGGTGACCTTGTTCTCGTCGGAGCCGATGGCGTCGAACGGCCCGCCAACGACGTTGCCCACGATCAGGTCGAGCCCCTTGTCGCGCAGCTTGCCCGTGGCGTTGGCCTCGAGGTCGCCGCTCTCGGCGGCGAAGCCGATGAGAAACGGCCGGACAGCGTCGGGCATCTCGCCCACCTCGGCGACGATGTCCGGGTTCGGCACCAGCTCCACGTTCATGGCCGATCCGTCGCGCTTGATCTTGCGGCTGGCGGCACGCACCGGGGCGAAATCGGCGACGGCGGCGGCCATCACCAGCACATCGGCCTGTGGCGCGGCACGGATGATCGCCTCGCGCATGCTGGCGGCGGTCAGCGCCTCGACCAGCGTCACACCACGCGGCGCAGTGACGCTCATGGCACCGGCGACCAGCGTGACCGAAGCGCCCCGGTCGCGAGCGGCCTCGGCGATGGCCACGCCCATCTTGCCGCTGCTGCGGTTGCCGATGAAGCGCACCGGGTCGATCGGCTCGCGCGTCCCGCCGGCGCTGACGACGACCCGCACGCCCTCCAGGTCGCCGGAACGGGCGAACAGCCGCTCGATGGCCTCAACGATGCTCGACGGCTCGGCGAGGCGCCCGATCCCCGTCAGGCCGCTGGCCAGCATGCCCACCTCCGGCTCGACGATCAGGTAGCCGAACTCGCGCAGCGTGGCGACATTGCGCTGCGTGGCGGGGTGGGTCCACATGCCGGCATCCATCGCCGGCGCCAGCAGGACCGGCGCGCGGCTGGCACACGCGATGGCGGTGACGGCGTCGTGGACCAGCCCGGCGGCGAGCTCGGCCAGGACGTTGGCGGTCGCCGGAGCGATGACGATCGCATCGGCGCCCTCGGCCAGCTCGATGTGGGCGATCTGCTGCTCGGCGTCGAGCTCCATCACGTTGGTCAGCACCGGCCGGTGGGTGAGCGATGCCAGGGTCAGCGCCCCGACGAAGCGGGTGGCGGCCGGGGTCATGGCGACGTCGACGATGGCGCCCGCGGCCAACAGGCGTCGCACGACCAGCACCGCCTTGTAGGCGGCGATGCTGCCGGTGATGCCCACGACCAGCCGGCGCCCGGCGAGCGAGGGCGTGGCCGGCCCGTCGCTCATCGCCTGGCCTCGCCGGCGCGCGGCCGCTCGGCGGCCCCCCGTCGCAGCGCCTGCCAGGCGTGGCGAATGCCGCGCAGCGTGAGGTCCGGCTCGATGCGGTCGATGCCCGGGACCTCGCGGAGCCACGGCTGATGCGTATGACCGCCCGTGGCCAGCACCGTGACCCGAGCACCCGGCGGCGACAGCTCGATGAGCTCACCGCGCAGTGCGGTCAGCAGGCCGCTGACCAGCCCGATGTAGCCCAGCACGGTTCCGCTCTGCATGGCGTGCACGGTAGTGGTGCCGATGGCATGCGGCGGCCGCTGCAGGTCGATCCGCGGCAGCTTGCTGGCATGGCCGACCAACGCTTCAAGCGAGAGCCCCAGTCCCGGGGCGATGGCACCGCCGATGTAGGCGCCATCCGCCGCCACGACATCGAAATTCGTGCTGGTGCCCAGGTCGACGACGATCGCCGGGCCGCCGACCTCGATGCGTGCCGCCAGCGCGTTGATCAGCCGGTCGGCGCCGGCCTCGGCTGGCCGGTCGATCCGGATCTCGAGCACGCCTCCCAGCGCCGACGCGTCCACGGACAGTGGTGCGATGCCGAGCCGCTCGTCGACGAAGCGGCTGAACGTAGCGGTCAGCGGCGGGACGACGCTGGCCACGGCAACCGCCTCGAGCTCGTCGAGCGCGTGGCCGTCGAGTGCCAGCAGCGCGGCCGTCAACGCGGCGAGCTCATCCTCGGTTGCGCCTGGCAGGGTGGTCGCGCGCCACGAGCCGACGAGCTCCTCGCCGTCGAACAGCCCGAGCGTGATATTGGTGTTGCCGATGTCGACGGCGAGCAGCTGCACGCGGGCTATCCTAGCAGCAGGCCGGCGCGCTCCAGACGGCATCGGTCTGGTGCTAGACTCGCCGACGATCATCGCCCCCCAACGCTGAGAGTGCCCTGATGTCCGAGGCGCGCGCCAAGCTCTACATCAACACCGGCGTCGTCACCAATCGCAGCGACATCTACAACATCCTGCGTCCGCTGCTCAAGCAGACCGTGACGTACACCTACTACCGCGGCAACCAGGCAGCGAGCAGCGGAACGGGCTGGGTCGAGCGGCTGGTGGTCGACCATCCGGAGGTCGCGAGCTACTTCACGCCGCTGGCCATCTGCCTCAACCTCGACTCGTTCGACTACCTGCAGTTCGACACGACCTCGGAGCAGCTGCTGGTCTACACGCTGGTGATCGGCAGCGAGCGGGTGCAGATCGAGTTCGCCGCCAGCGCGCCGCGGACTGGCGAGGACGAGGAGCTACAGCCCAACGGGCGCCCCCTGCCACGCAACGCGGAGGAGCTCGCGCGGGACCTGCGCTTCATCCAGATGGAGCTCAGCATGTCGTCGGACTCCTCGGATGCGACCGATGAGGACGAGGACGCGCCGAGGTGAGCCTCGGCCTGGCGGCCGTCGGACAGGCCTTCGAGCGCACCGTCCTTCCCAACGGGATGCGCGTGCTGACCCAGTCGATGCCGACCGCACGTTCGGTGTCGGTCGCTCTGTTCGTGGGCGTCGGCTCCCGCCATGAGAACGAGGAGCAGGCAGGCCTGTCCCACCTGCTCGAGCATCTCGTCTTCAAGGGCACGCGCGGCTACCCGGAGGCGGGCGGGCTGTCCGAGGTCATCGAGGGCAGCGGCGGCAGCGTCAACGCGTCGACCGATCGCGAGCTGACCGTCTACTCCTCGCGGGTGCCCCGCGCCCAGGCGGCGCGCGGCCTGGAGGTTGTCGCCGAGCTCGCCCTGCGTCCGCTGCTGCGCAGGTCCGACCTCGTTGCCGAGAAGCCGGTGATCATCGACGAGATCCGCATGTACGTCGACTCGCCCAGCGACCATGTGTTCACCCTCTTCGATGAACTGCTGTTCGGCGGTCACCCACTGGGCCGCGAGATCGCCGGGACGCCGCGCAGCGTGCGGCGCGCAACGCGTGCCTCGACGGCAGCGCACTGGCGGCGCTGGTATCGACCCCCACATCTCGTGCTGGCGGTCGCCGGCGCGATCGATCACGAGGAGGTGCTGCGCGCCGCGGCCGGCTGGTGGGACGACCAGACGCGCGACTGGCTGGCAGATGCGGCGGCTGGCGACGGCTCACCCATCCCCCTGCCCGGGCTGCACGCTCCCGAGCTTGGCCAGGCGGGTGGGGTACGGGTGGTGCATCGCCGCCTGTCGCAGGGCAACCTGTGCCTGGGCATGCCCGGCAGCTCGCGCGATGACCCCGACCGTTGGGCGCTCGACCTGCTTGGTGCCGTGCTCGGCGATGGGATGAGCAGCCGCCTCTTCCTGGAGCTGCGGGAGCGACGCTCGCTGACCTACGACGTCTCGACCTTCGCGTCGACCTATGCGGATTGCGGCACGTTCGGGGTGCATGCCGGCTTCGATCCCGACCAGGCGCAGCGCGTCGTGGTCGCCATAAGAGACCAGCTGGAGCGCGTCGTCCAGGAGCCGATCAGCGGCGCCGAGCTCGATCGCGCGCTGGCCTACACCCGTGGCCGCCTGGAGCTGCGCATGGAGGAGACGGGTGCGGTCGCCTCGTGGCTCGGCAGCGGCGAGAGCCTGCTGCCCCGGATCATGACCGTCGAGGAGGTCGTCGAGCGCCTCGAGTCGGTGACGCCCGACGACATGCTGCGCGTGGCACGGCGGTTCCTTGCCCCGCAGCACGCGCGCCTGGCGGTGCTCGGACCCTTCAAGTCGGCGCGCCGCTTCGAGCGGGCGCTCGCCGGATGAGCGGAACCGACGCCCAGCCAGGTGCGGACGCGCCGCTCAGCGACGAGGCCGGCGAGGAATATCTCGTCGACCTGATCCCGGACGACCTGGCCCTGGCGCGCACGCAGATGGCCTCGGGACTGCCGGCACTCGCCGAGGCGACGCTTCGGCGCCGGATCGCGCGGCTCGAGCTGGAGGGCCCGGGTGCCATGGAGGAGGCCGATGTCGCGCGTGGGCTGCTGGCCGAGGCACTCTGGCGCCAGCAGCGGCCACGCGCCGCCGGCGTCGCGCTCGAAGCCATCCGCGGCTCGAGCCTGGAGCGGCGCCGTCCGCTGGTGCTCCTTATCGAGGCCGAGGCATCGGCTGCCTCCGGGGAGCCGGATCGTGCCGCGGCGCTCATGGAACGCGTCCTCGGTTCGGTCGGCGTGGACGAGGCGTGGCGCCTGCGCGGCGGCGTGGCAACCCGCCTCGGCTGGCCATTGCCGGCATCGCTGCGTCCCAGGGCGGCCCGCGCCGCCCCGCGCGTCACGGCGAGCACCGAGCAGGAGCCTGGCCGTACCGCGGCCGCCCATGCGCGCCTCGAGTCGGCCCGGGAGGCGTATGCCGCCGCCGCCGAGGACCTGGGCGACCGCGAGCTCGGTGTGGCGCTGCGCCTCGATCCGCGCATCGGCCCCGAGGGCGTGGCGCTCATCGAGCCGACCCTCGCGCATGAGCCGTCGGCCGGACGTCTGCTACTCTACGGCGACCTGTTGCGGGCCGCCGGCCGGCAGGCCGAATCATCGGCTGCCTACGACCGCGCCGCTCGAGCCTGAGACCTTTTCAGACCCCAAGGAGCGGCATGCAACGAACCCTGGTGCTCGTCAAGCCTGACGGCGTGCAGCGCGGCCTCATCGGCGAGGTCCTGGCCCGCTTCGAGCGCAAGGGCCTCAAGGTCGTCGGCCTTCGGCTGCTCACGGTGCCGCGCCGGATGGCCGAGCAGCACTATGCGATCCACGCGGGCAAGCCGTTCTATGCGGGCCTCGTCACGTTCATCACCTCGGGCCCCGTCGCCGCGGTCGCCCTCGAGGGGCCCGATGCGATCGCCACGGTCCGGCGCCTGGTGGGCAAGACCATGCCGAACGAGGCCGACGCCGGGACCATCCGCGGTGATCTTGGGCTCAGCGCGCTGCGGAACCTGATCCACGCCTCCGATGCCCCGGAGACCTCGGCCCAGGAGCTCGACCTGTGGTTCGGGGCGGACCAGCTGCTCGACTACCGTCGCGACGTCGACGCCTGGATCGTCTCCGAGGACTAGTCAGCCAGCTCCCGCCGCGGTCCTCGACGGCCCAGCCGACCATCGCGCGGTCGAAACCGCGCTGCTGGCGGGCGAGCTCTGCGGCTGCGAGGTGAGGCCGGCATAGCTCGGCCGCTGGACGAACCCGATGCGATCCAGCGGGAAGTAGCGCAGCCAGGCGCGGCCGATGATGGCGTCATGCCCGATCGGCCCGAAGCGCCGCGAGTCCTCGCTCTGCATCCGGTTGTCACCCATCACGAAGTAGCTGCCCGCCGGCACCGTCCACTCGGTCTGCGGCTCCGGCGCCTGGTTCTGGGTGGGGACCGGCCGGCCATCGGCGGTGCGCGCGATGTAGGGCTCGTCGATGCGCACCGTCGTGCCGCCCGGCGGGGTGATCAGCACACGGCCGTTCTCCAGCTGCACGCTGTCGCCGGGCAGCCCGATGATGCGCTTGATGAATGGGATGCCGCCCTGCTCGTAGCCTGACGGGGGATTGAACACGATCACGTCGCCCCGCTGGTAATCGCCGAAGCGCGGCGTGACCTTCTCGATCAGCACGTAGTCGCTGGGGGTGATGGTGGGCAGCATCGATTCCTGCTGCACCTCGAACGGCTGGGCGACGAAGTTGTGGATGAGCAGGTAGATGACGAGGGTGAGGACGAGCGTTTCGATGATTTCGAACGCGCAGCCGAGGCTTCGGCGCGCCGGTCGCTCGCTGTCCGCGGGCGTGGCGTCACCGGTGGCTTCGTTGGGGGCGTAGGTCATCGGCGCTCCGTGGGGCGATGGGACTCAGGCGGCCGGTAGCATACTCCACGCCATGCGTCGGTCGAGGCTAGACTCCGGCGATGGGCAGCCTGGTGCTGGTTCGGCACTCGATCACCGCGGCGAGCGCGGGCGGTCGCAACCTCGGCCGCTCGGATGACCCGCCCCTGGCCGCCGAGGGCGTGACCGTCGCGGACGACCTGGCGCGAACGCTCGTCGCAGAGCTGACCGAGCTGCCGCACGACGAGATCCGGCTGTTCAGCAGCCCGGCGCTGCGCTGCCGCCAGACGATCGCTCCGGTGGGGCGTGCGCTGGGGCTTCCCCCGGAGTCGGTCGAGGTCGAGCCGGATCTCCTGGAGCTCGACTACGGTGCCTGGGACGGTCTGACGGCCGATGAATGCCGAGCCCGCGACCCCGAGCTGCGCCGCGCCTGGGTGGCCGATCCGTACCACACGCGCTGTCCCGGGGGCGAGAGCGGCGAGGACGTGGCGCGACGCAGCTTCCCGGTCTTCCACGCGGTCGAGGCCTGGCTCGCCGATGACCGGGCGCGTTGCGCCATCGTGGTCGCGCACAACCACGTCAACCGCCTGCGGATCGCAGCACTGCTGGCATGGCCGATGCGTGACTACCGGCGGCGCGTGGCGCAGGACCCCGCGGGCTACAGCCTGCTGAGCTACGGTGCCGGGCTGCCGGGCGTCCGACGCATCAACGCTCCGGGATCGCTCTCGGTCCCTCGCGGGGACTGAGCGGTCGCCAGCCTATAATCGGGCAACCGGCCCGTCAGGGCCGTTTCGTTCCAGACCTGAGGAGCCATGTCGCTCGATCTCAAGCAGCAGCTGCAGCCGGCGATGCACCTCAAGGTCACGCCCAAGCAGATCGCCGCCAACTACATCCTGCAGATGAGCTCCGTCGAGCTGCAGGAGGCGATCAGCCAGGAGCTCGAAGAGAACCCCGCCCTCGAGATGGAGGAGCTGGCGAGCTGCCCAATCTGCGGCTCGCCGATCAGCGGCAACTACTGCACCGAGTGCATGCCTCGCAAGGCCAGCGAGGGCGACCCGGCCGATTCCGCCGTCGACGAGCTGCCCGCCGATTCTCAGCAGCGTCTGCGCGACGAAGCCGATGAGCTCGACCTGATCGCGCGCGCCGAAGCCGAGTTCACGCTCGACGAGCACCTGACCTGGAACCTGTACGCCCTGTTGCCGACCGCGCTCCACCGCGTGGCCGACTACGTCATCGGAGCGCTGGACGGCAGCGGCTTCCTGACCGAGAGCGACGAGGCGATTGCGGCGGCCACCGGTGCGACACTCGAGGAGGTGGAGCAGGTGCTCGCCGCGATGCGCGGCCTCGAGCCAATCGGCATCGGCTCACGAAGCATCACCGAGAGCCTGCTGGCGCAGATCGCCTATCTGCGCGAGATGGACGACGAGGTGTCTGTGCCCCCGATCGCCGAGGTCGTGGTCCGCGACCACCTGCAGCAGCTGGGCGAGCGCAAGTTCCGTGAGATCGGCCAGCGAATCGGGGTCGAGAGCCAGTCGGTGGTCGAGACATGGGAATTCGTGAAGTCCAACCTCCACCCGTACCCGACCTCGGCGTTCACCGCCGCCGTGAGCGGGGGTGGCCTCCGGACCATCATCCGGCCGGACGTGCTCATCCGGGTCGTCGACGGTGAGCTCCTCGTCGAGGTCGTCGAGTCGCGGCGCTTCAGCCTGCGTGTGACGCCCATCTATTCGAGCCTGTCGTCACAGCTGCGCAGCGCGGAGGCGACCGAGGACGAGAAGCAGCACGTGCGAGAGTACGTCGGCCGCGCCAAGTTCTTCATCGACAACATCAACCGCCGGCGAGCGACCATGCAGCGCATAGCCGAATGCCTGTGCGATCGCCAGCGCGACTACCTGTTACACGGCGTCCAGCACCTGGTGTCCCTGACCCGGGCCGAGGTTGGGGAGGTGATCGGCATGCACGAGTCCACGGTCAGCCGGGCGACCGCCGACAAGTACGTGATGATCCCATCCGGCGAGGTCGTGCCCTTCAGCCACTTCTTCACCGCCTCGCTGGGGATCAAGGACCAGATCCGCAGGATGATCGACGCCGAGGACGAGGCGAATCCGTACTCGGACCAGGAAATCGCCGAGCTGCTCCTGGCTGACGGGGTTGTTCTCGCCCGACGGACCGTCGCGAAGTACCGCGACGAGCTGCAGATCCTGCCCGCTCGGCTGCGCCACAGCTAGGCCGTGCGGCGTGTGCTGCTGCGGAGCTTCGCGGTCTTCGTCGTCGGCGCGGCCGTGCTCGCCGGGATCCTGTACTACGCCAGCACCGTCGACTCGCGTCCGCCGGGCGTCACCAGCTTCTCACTGAGTCAGCATCTCTCCGGGGACACCGCCGTCGCGCTGACCAGCACCAGCCTCGAGATCCATTTCTCGGAGCCGGTCGACAAGCCGGAGGCGGAGGCCGCCTTCCGCATCGAGCCTGCCGTCGACGGCTCCTACAGCTGGACTGACAGCACCCTGACCTTCACCCCGCTGCAGCCGCTGCCGCCGAAGACCGACTTCACGGCGCACATCGAGCCCGGCGTTCGCGACAGCGCGGGCAACGAGATGCAGCAGGCCTCGGCGGCCTTTGGCTTCACGACGGTGGGCGAGCCGCAGGTTGTGGACAGCGATCCCGCGGCCAACGCGACCGACGTGCCGCTCGACGCCTCGATCCGCATCACGTTCTCGACGCTCATGGACACGCGCTCGGTGGCAACCGCGCTCGAGCTTTCGCCGGCCGTCGGTTACGACCTGCGCTGGAGCGGCGAGCAGCTGACGATCGAGCCACGCGCGCCGCTGGCGGCCGACCAGCGCTACGCCGTGACCATCGGCCAGGGTGCGCGCGACCTCGGAGGCTCGTCGCTTGAGCAGCCCTTCAGCCTCGTCTTCTCGACCACGGCACCCGGCCTGGCGGTGCGCAGCCTCGTCCCGGCCGATGCCAGCGACGGCATCGCGGTCACCTCGCCGATCGTCATCGTCTTCGACCGCGCCCTCGATCCGGGCAGCCTCGGCAACGACCAGTTCGAGCTCGACCCCGCCGTGCCCGGCACCCTGGCGGTCGTCGCCGCACCGGGCGCGGCCGGCCTGCAGGACGGCGACGCCCGCCTGCTGGAGTTTCAGCCCTCCGGCCCGCTGCCGCCCAACACGACGTTTCGGGTGACGCTCGTCCCGGGCCTGCGCGGTGCCGACGGCTCTCGTCTGTCGGCGTCGGTGACCTGGACGTTCCTGACCGGCGCGCCGATGGCCACCCTGGGCAACCAGGTGGTCTACCTCTCCGATCGATCGGGCGTTGCCAACCTGTGGGCCATGAATCCGGACGGAACCGGGCAGCGGCAGCTCTCCGCGGAGCTGTCGCCGATCGTGGATTACGCCGTCGCCCCCGACGGTCGCTCATTCGTGGTGGCCGATGGTGCACGCCTCGTCGAGCAGCACGCCGACGGCACATCGCGACGCATCCTCACCGAGGATGGCGTCCTGGAGTTTGATCCCACCTACTCACCAAACGGGGCGCAGATCGCCTTCGGCCGCGCCGACGCGGCGAGCGGCAGCGGGCTGGGCCTCTGGCTCCGCGAGGCGGGCGGTGGCGACGCGCGCCAGCTTGAACTGCCCGACGAGCTGACCGGCAGCGCGACCCCATCGCCCAGCGCCGCCCAGCCGGCCGCCTCGCTGCTTCGTGCGCCGCGCTACTCCCCGGACGGCCACGCCCTTGCCTTTGTCGACGAGGCTGGCCGAGTTGGCGTGCTGGAGCTGCCCGCCGCGCGTCTGACCACCGCAGCCTTCCGCTCGGTCGAGCCGCCGGTCTGGCTGCCCGACTCGAGCGGCCTGCTGCTGAACGGCCTGTCGGGTGCCGGGTCCGCGCCCGCACGGCGCCCCGGAGCGGCCGTCGCGCCGCTCGAGCTCGAGAGCGGCGACCTGGCCAACTCGCTGCTCGGGTCGCTGGTGATCGTTCGCCTCGACCGCGGCGCCGAAGCGACCGTGGACAGCCTCCTTCCGAACGGGATCGCGCGGCCGACGGTCGACGGCGACGGGCGAATGGCCTACCTGTTGCTGGATCCCGGCGGCCGCACCGGCGCCGCGTGGCTGACCCGCCCGGATGGCGGTCCCGGCCGCAGCCTGCTTGTCGCGATGCAGCTGAGCGCCGTCCGCTTCACCCCGGATCCGGATCGACTGCTGCTCGCCGGCGGCCGCAGCGGCTCACCGGCGGCGCGTGGTATCTGGCTGTTCGACCTGTCCAGCGGAAGGAGCCGTCGCATCGGAGATGATGGCTGGCAGCCGCGCTGGGTCCCGTGAGCCGACGGCCACCCGCGCAAGTTGACCCGGCGCCTCCCGGCGGGCTACCATTCGGCCGCTTCGCTGGCGGATGCGGCTCGCGGCCCGATCGCCGGCGATTTCCGTGTGTTCAGACCGGTCGCCGGAATGGCGGACCGTGGCCAGCTGCCCTTTCGGAGGACCAATGGAGCTCATCACCTGGGTGATCCCTGTCGCCGGGGTCGCATCGATCCTCTTCGCGCTGTACCTCGCCTGGGGCGTCCTCCACGCTGACACCGGGACGGAAGCGATGCAGGAGATTGCCGCCATCATCTTCGAGGGTGCGGTCGCCTTTATCCGCCGGCAGTATCAGACGATCGGCATCCTCGCCATCGCAGGGGCGCTGCTCATCGGGCTGGTGATCGCTGTGGTCGAGGGCAAGCAGGTGGCGGACACCGATGTGTTCGGCACCGAGCTCGGGATCCGCACCGGCGTCGCGTTCCTCGTCGGGGCGGCGTGCTCCATGGCCTCGGGCATCATCGGCATGTTCATCAGCGTGCGCTCCAACCTGCGCACGGCTGCGGCGGCACGCCACAGCCTGGTCGGTGCCGTGCAGATCGCGATGCGCGGTGGCGCGGTCTCTGGCTTCCTCGTCGTCGCCCTGTCGCTGCTCGGTGTGTGGGGCATCTTCGCCGCGTACGGCGGCTTCACGCATCCGAACCAGGCCCCCTTCCTGATCGTCGGCTTCGGCTTCGGCGCCAGCTTCGTCGCCCTGTTCGCACAGCTGGGCGGCGGGATCTACACCAAGGCGGCCGACGTCGGCTCCGACCTGGTCGGCAAGGTGGAGGCCGGCATCCCCGAGGATGACCCGCGCAACGCCGGCGTCGTCGCGGACCTGGTCGGTGACAACGTCGGCGATTGCGCCGGCCGTGGCGCCGACCTGTTCGAGTCGACCGCCGCGGAGAACATCGGGGCCATGATCCTGGGCGTTGCGGTGTACGCCATCGCCAGCGCGTCGGGCTGGCCGCACCCCGAGGCATGGATCTTCTTCCCGTTGGTGGTGCGGGCCTTCGGCCTGTTGGCGACGATCATCGCCATGTTCTTCGTGAACGGCCGCGAGGACGAAGACCCGATGAACATCCTGAACCGCGGGTACTGGGTGACGACCATCCTGTCGGTTGCCGGGCTGGCGCTGACCACCTGGGTGATGATGAACACCGGCGGCCATCTCGGCGCCAACGGGATTCCGACCTGGATCTGGTTCTTCGGCGCCGGAGTGGTCGGCCTCATCACCAGCGTCGCCTTCGTGTACATCACCCAGTACTACACCGCCGGCGGGTGGCGCCCGGTCAAGGAGATCGCCGAGGCCAGCAAGACCGGCGCGGCCACCAACATCATCTCGGGTACGGCGGTCGGCTACGAGACGACCCTGATGACCGCCATCGCGATCGGCGTCGCCCTGCTCGCCAGCCACTGGCTCGGTTCGCAGGCCGGCCTGACCAACGCCGCCGGCAAGGACGTCGGCGGCATCTTCGGCACCGCCGTGGCGACCATGGGCATGCTGATGACCACCGCGTACATCCTGGCCATGGACACCTTCGGGCCAATCACCGACAACGCCGGCGGGATCGCCGAGTTCAGCAAGTCGGAAGCAAGCGCACGCGAGATCACCGATCGGCTGGACGCGGTCGGCAACACGACCAAGGCGCTCACCAAGGGCTACGCCATCGCCTCGGCCAGCCTCGCCGCCTTCCTCCTGTTCAGCGCCTACATCGACAAGGTCAACCTGATCCTGCAGCGCCAGATCGACGCCGGGACACGCGCGGCGGGCACGCTGCTCACCTCTGTCGACCTGTCGAACGTGTCGGTCTTCGTGGCGGCGTTGATCGGCGCCATGCTGGTCTACTTCTTCTCCAGCCTCGCCATCCGAGCGGTGGGCACCACCGCGCAGACGATCATCGTCGAGGTGCGCCGCCAGTTTCGCGAGATGCCCGGGATCATGGACTACACGCAGCGGCCCGACTACGCGCGCGTGGTCGACATCACCACTCGCGCCGCCCTGCGCCAGATGATCGCCCCCGGGCTCGTGGCGGTCGCAACGCCGATCATCGTGGGCCTGCTGCTCGGCCACGAGGCCGTGGCGGGCCTGCTGATGGTGGGCACCATCGCCGGCGTCATGCTGGCCACCGTGCTCAACAACGGCGGCGGGGCCTGGGACAACGCCAAGAAGTACATCGAGTCCGGGCATTTGACCGATGACGACGGCAACGTGCTCGGCAAGAAGACCGAGGCCCACGCGGCGGCGGTCGTCGGCGACACGGTGGGTGACCCGTTCAAGGACACCGCCGGTCCGTCGTTGCACGTGCTCGTCAAGCTGCTGGCGACGATCACCCTGGTGCTCGCGCCGTTGTTCATCCGTTAGTTGGACCTCGTCGTCCAGGCCGCCCTGATCGGCCTGCTGCAGGGGCTGACCGAGTTCATTCCGGTCAGCTCCTCGGCGCATCTGGCGCTGGCTCCGTGGATGGCCGGCTGGGACACCGGTGGGCTGCTCAGCAGCCTCGCCTTCGACGTCTTCCTGCACCTCGGGACGCTGCTGGCCCTGCTCGTCTATTTCGCACGCGACTGGGTCCGCTACCTCGCCGCGCTGGTTGCCAGCGTTCGCGAGCGACGCATCGCCGGCGATCCCGAGCGACGCCTGGCCTGGTTGCTGGTGATGGCCACCATCCCCGCGGCGATCATCGGGTTCCTGGGCGAGGACCTGATCACCTCGCTGTTCCACGGCGACTCGGACGTGGCGCGGCTGCTGATCGCCGGCTTCCTGGCGATCGGCGCCATCGCCCTGTGGCTGGCCGACCGGCTCGGAGCGCGGCGCCGGGCAATGACCGAGCTCGACGCGCCCGCTGCCCTGACCATTGGGTTCAGCCAGGCGCTCGCGCTGATTCCGGGGATCAGCCGTTCGGGCGCGACGATCACCGCGGGGCTGGCGCTGGGCCTCAGCCGCGAGGCGGCGGCGCGCTTCAGCTTCCTGCTCGCCACGCCGATCACGCTGGGTGCCGGTCTGTACGGTTCGCGCCGGCTGCTCAGCGAGGCGCACAGTGGCACCGAGTGGCTGGCGATCAGCGTCGGCTTCGGCGTTGCGGCGGTGAGCGGCATGCTGGCCATCGGCTTCCTGCTGTCGTGGCTGCGGCGCCATTCAGTGGCTGTCTTCAGCGTCTATCGGATCCTCCTGGCCGCGCTGGTGGTCATGCTGGTGGTGATCGGTCGCTGAGCGCGCGCAGCGCACGCACCGATCTTTGACACCGGCGATGCTCGGACCTACAATCTGCCGAACCGTTGGCGCTCCCTTGGAAGAGACGCGCGCCTGCCGGCCGAGACCCTGGCCACACCCGTGCGGCCAGCTCCGGGAACGCCACCGGACGTGGCAGGCCCGGGGCCTTTTTTGTTATTGCGCGCGACCTGTCCATCGCCACGGCTTCCCCACCGCGGCGATGTCCCCGAGAAGCCATGAAGGGGGGCTCATGAACACCAAGCCCGTCTATCTCACCGCCGAGGGCCTCGACAAGCTCAAGGCCGAGCTGAACTTCCTGATCACCACCGAGCGCCCGCGTGTCGCGCAGCGCATCCACGATGCGAAGCTGGACGGTGACATCAGCGAAAACGCCGAGTACGAGGATGCCAAGCAGGAACAGTCGTTCCTGGAGGGCCGCATCGCCACGCTCGAGGGTCAGCTCAAGAACGCCGAGGTCATCGCTCGGGTCGACGGCGCCGACAAGGTCGGCATCGGATCAAAGGTCGTCATCAAGGGCTCCGATGGTGAGGAGACGTTCACCATCGTCGGCTCCGCCGAGGCTGCTCCGCGCGAGGGCCGCATCAGCAACGAGTCGCCGGTGGGCGCCGCGCTGATGGGTGCCAAGAAGGGGGACAAGGTCACCGTCCATGCGCCGGCCGGGCCGGTCGACTTCACGGTCATCTCGATCAGCTGATCCGACCAATCGTGTTCTGGGCCGACGAGATCGCTCTCGAGGCGTCCGGCCCGCAGGTCGTCAACGACTCGAAGACGCCGTCGGGAACGATCCATGTCGGTGCGCTGCGTGGGGTCGTGATCCACGACGCCATCGCTCGCGCCGTGCGCCAGCGCGGTCTGGAGGTCCGGTTCCTGTACGGCATCGACGACCTCGACCCGATGGACTCGGCCACGCTGGCCAACCGGGAAGGGGTGGCCGAGCACATGGGCATCCCGCTCGCCAATGTGCCCCCGCCGCGCGGCTCCCGCGAGCAGAGCTGGGCGCGCCATTTCGCGCGAACCTTCCTCGACAGCTTCGAGCGGCTCGGGATTCGGCCGGAGCTGTACTGGGCCAGCGAGCAGTACGCGGCGGGGCTGTTCGACGCCTTCATCCGTGTCGCACTGGACCGCGCCGCCGATGTCCGGCGCGTGTACGCCGAGATCAGCCACGTCGACCACGGACCTGACTGGCTGCCGCTCCAGGTCATCTGCGAGCAGTGCGGTCGCATCGGTACGACCTTTGCCTACGACTGGGACGGCGAGACGGTCGCATACCGATGCCGGCCCGACCTGGTGGCCTGGGCGACCGGTTGCGGTCACTCCGGGCGAGTCGCGCCCTTCGGCGGCCGGGCCAAGCTGCCGTGGAACCTTCACTGGGTGGCCAAGTGGCAGCTCTTCGGCGTGACCATCGAGGCCGGCGGCAAGGACCTGTCGACCCGCGGCGGGTCACGCGACCGCTCCGAGGCGCTCGCCCGCGGGGTGTTCGGCGTCACACCGCCGCGCAACGTGCCGTACGAGTTTCTGACCATCGGCGGGCACAAGATGAAGTCGTCGGCCGGCAGCGGCGCGGCGGCCGATGCCATGGTCGAGCTGCTGCCGCCGGAGATTGTTCGCTTCCTGATGCTGCGCTACCGTCCCAACACGGCGATCGAGTTCGATCCGAACGGCGAGACCATTCCGCGCCTGTTCGACGAGTACGACGCCTACGTCATCGCGGCCCTTGCGGGGCCCGCCTCCGAGGCCGATGCCGACGAGCACGCCCAGAAGCGCCGCATCGTCGAGCTGTCGCAGCTGCCGGGCCGGACGCTGCCGACCTGGTTCCTGCCCCCCTTCCTGCAGGTCGCGACCTATGCCCAGATGCCCAACGCCACCTTGACGCGCGTTGCCGAGCAGATCGGCCGCCACCGTGGCGCGCCGCTGGCCGCGCCAGAGCTCGCCGAGCTGGAGACGCGCCTTGGCACCGTTCGCCGCTGGCTGCCGGAGTGGGCGCCGGAGCGGATCCGGTTCAGCGTCGCGCTCGATGGCTTGCCGGAGACCGCCGCCGCCCTCGGCGAACCGCAACGGCGCTACCTGGAGTCCCTGGCGGCGGTGCTGCCCGACGCGCGGGCGTGGGACGGCGAGACGCTGCAGTCGGTCATCTTCGAGCGCGCCCGTGAGCTGCAGCTGGCGCCGGGGAAGGCATTCAATGCGATCTACCTGGCTTTCGTCGGACGGGCCAGCGGACCGCGCGCCGGGTCGCTGCTCGCCTCGCTCGATCGCGGCTTCGTCATCGACCGCCTGCGGGCCGCCGCCACCGCGTCGGGGGAGCCGGCCGCCTCGACGAAGGGCGGCAGCAGGTGATCGGCGTCCAGGTGATCCGCGACGATCCGGACGGCGTCAAGCGCGCCATCGCGCGCAAGGGTGAGCCACCGGACGCGGTGGACCGCGTGCTTGCGGCGGACGCGCGTCGGCGGACCCTGCTCGCCACGACGGATGCGGCCAAGCGTGATCGCAACGCCGGCAGCCGGCAGGTTGGCGAGCTGCTGCGCTCTGGCGCGCCCGGGTCGGACGTGCTCAAGGCGCGCCTCGCCACGCTGTCGGATCAGATCAAGGGCCTCGACGTCGAGCTTGCCGAGGTGGAGGCGCGCATCGCGGCGGACCTGCTGCTCATCCCGAACCTGCCGCACCCATCGGTCCCCGACGGTCGCAATGAGCATGACAACCCGGAAGTCCGTCGCTGGGGCGATCCCGCGGCCGAGGGCAGCGCTCCACCCCACTGGGAGATCGGCGCGCGGCTGGGCCTGTTCGACCTGGAGCGCGGCGCGAAGATCGCTGGATCGGGCTTCATCCTGTACACCGGGTCGGGCGCCCGGCTGCAGCGCGCGCTCATCGGGCTCATGCTCGAGCTTGCCGACCGGGCCGGCTTCGGCGAGGTGTGGCCGCCCCTGCTGGTCAATGCCGCCTCGGCGCGTGGCACCGGCCAGCTGCCGGACAAGGAGGCGCAGATGTACGTCGTCGAGCGTGACGACCTCTACCTGATCCCGACCGCCGAGGTGCCAGTCACCAACATCTATCGCGACGAGATCCTGCGCGCGGACGCACTGCCGATCTACCACGCCGCCTACACCCCGTCGTTCCGCCGCGAGGCGGGAGCCGCCGGCAAGGAGACGCGCGGCCTCCTGCGCGTCCACCAGTTCGACAAGGTGGAGATGGTCAAGTTCGTCGCGCCCCAGACCAGCCACGACGAGCTCGAGTCGCTGACGCGTGCGGCGGAGGCGGTGCTCGAGGCGCTGGAGCTCCCGTACCGCACCGTCGAGCGCTGTGCCGGCGACCTGGGCTTCGCCCCGGCAAAGGGCTATGACCTCGAGGCGTGGGCGCCTGGCGTGGGCCGCTGGCTGGAGGTCAGCTCCTGCTCGAACTTCACCGATTTTCAGGCGCGCCGCATGAATCTTCGCTATCGGTCGTCGGGCGATGCGCGTCCTGAACTGGTCCACACGCTGAACGGCTCGGGGCTCGGCGTGTCGCGCACCTACGCGGCGTTGCTGGAGACGCATCTGCAGGCAGACGGCACGGTGCGCGTCCCGGCGGCGCTCCAGCCGCA
The DNA here is from genome assembly GCA_963716585.1 of uncultured Chloroflexia bacterium. Lineage (GTDB taxonomy): Bacteria > Chloroflexota > Limnocylindria > QHBO01 > QHBO01 > JAICUY01. The sequence goes on along the minus strand of CAVQTN010000002.1, from coordinate 28,758 downwards.
CTTCGGAGCCGACACGATCCGCTAGCCGCGATGCGGCACAATGAGCGCCCGGCGGAGGGGTGGCAGAGTGGACGAATGCACCGCTCTTGAAAAGCGGCGGTCGGAGACGGCCCGTGGGTTCGAATCCCACCCCCTCCGCCATCAAGGGTCGTGCCCCCCATGCGAATCGGTTGCGAATGGTCAGGTGTCGGTGTGATCAGCATTGGACCGCTCCCGGGTCGCACCCACGGGCACGCCGGCCAGTTCCGCGCTCAACCGACGATCGTGTAGCGCCCTCTATCGACTTGCGATACGTCGAGCGCGGATCACGGCGACATGTGGCTCTCGGCGGGTCGCCTGGACGGCGCTGATTCCTGTTGAGGAAACAAGCCGGCAGCATGCAAACCGCGACTGGCACATGACCAGGCAGCGGTACTCGGGTGCAGACGGAACCAGGGTTTCGCCTCAGCCTGCCGCCGCCGGCACCTCGTGGTGCAGTCGGCAGCGCGCCTCGTACGTCTCGTCGCCGATCCCGCCGATGACGATCAGCGGCGAGTCGGCGGGTGCCGGAAGACCGTCGATCAACCGCTGGGTACGGGTCGCGGGCTCTCCGCACCGGACGCAAATGGCGGTCAGCTTGGTGACCTGGTCGGCAAGGGCCATGAGGCGTGGCATCGGGCCGAACGGGATTCCTCGGAAATCCCGGTCCAGGCCGGTGACCAGCACCTGCTTGCCCGCTTCGGCGAGTCGCTCGACGACGTCCGGCAGCGCGGTGTCGAAGAACTGGCCCTCCTCGATCGCCACGATATCGGCATCTGCGGCGATCGCCTCGATCTCGGCGGAGTGGTCGACACTGAGGGCATGATGCTCGGCACCGGAGCGCGAAACCACGCGCACTTCCTCGGTCCGCGTGTCGAGGCGCGGTTTGATGAGCACCACGCGGCGTCCGGCGATCGAGAAGCGGCGCAGCAGGCGCAGCATCTCGTCGGTCTTGCCGCAGAACATGCAGCCGCAGATGACATGCACCCAGCCGGAGGTATAGAACATCACGCAGCCGGGTGCATCGAGCTAGTCGCCGACGACCACCGCGACGCCCTCCGCGGGCACGCCGAGCTCGGCGGCGAGCGCCTCGCGCATGACGGCCTCCGGCGCTTCCTTGCCGGTCAGCAGGGTGAAGGTCTCGGCCGAGGCGCGCAGGAAGCTGAGCTGGCCATTCGACACCGTGCCGTCGCGCTCCTTGGCCTGGCGCATCAGCGGTGTCGCGGCATGGTCGAGCACCAGGTCGAGCACGAACAGGTGGGCCGGCAGCGCATCGGGCGGGATGGGATTCGAACCCTCCTCGACGCCGATCACGGTCGTGTTGACGAGCAACCCGGCGCGGGACAGCTCAGCCTCGATGATCGTCTCGTGCCAGGGCATCGCCCGCAGGTCCATGTGGCGTGCGCTCCGGGCGAAGTGCGCCACCAATGCCTCGGCTCGATGCAGATGCCGGTTGAAGACCGCGATCCGCTGGAAGCCGGAGCCGATGAGTACCGCGACACAGGCGCGCGCGCCGCCCCCTGCACCCAGCACGACCGCCTGCTTGGGCCATTTGCCCTGCACCTTGGGCAGGAGGGCCATGATTCCGGCGCGCACCCCGTCGACGTCCACGTTATGGCCCCGCAGCCGCGTGCCCTCCTTGGCAACGACGCTCACCGCACCACTCTGCTTGGCGTCCTCCGAGAGGCTGCTCACGAGCGTCGTGACACGCTCCTTGTGCGGGGCCGCGATGAGCGCCCCGATGTAGCCGCGGCCCTTGAGCATGCCGATCGATTCGGCCAGCTGGTGTGGCTTGCGCTCCCAGTGCTCGATCTCGATCTCGAGGCCCGTGGCCTCGAATGCAGCGCGTTGTACTGCCTCGACGGCGCGGGGACCAGGCGGTTGTCCGATGATGGGGAGGCGCTGCACAGCCGGGTCTCGTAGGAGATGGTTTTGGGGGCGGGGTCGGGGAAGGGAGCCGACTCGTTGCCTCGAGGGCACCATGCTATCATCGGCGCCGGCTTCGGAGAGGTCGCATAGTGGCCTAGTGCGGCGGTTTGCTAAACCGTTGAAGGGGGTTACCTCTTCCGAGGGTTCGAATCCCTCCCTCTCCGCCACGCCCTCGCGGGTGCCCGTAGCTCAGTGGATAGAGCGTCAGGTTGCGGACCTGAAGGTCGGAGGTTCGAGTCCTCTCGGGCACGCCACGTTTCCCGACACGAAAGGCGGCCGGGAGTCGCGTTCCCGGCCGCTGTGCAACGCCTCGGAGGGCTCAGCCGCCGGTCGCGGCGAACCAGGATCCGGTCGCGCTGGTGACGAACACGATCGGCGCGATGCACGGCTGCGGCAGCGCCAGGTCGGCTTTGACTGTTGCGTTCCCGCCGCCTTGCCCGGCGAGTCCGGTCGTCGCGGGGAACGGATCCGTGGACACATTCACCACGGCCCCCGTGTTCGATAGGCAGCTGACGACCGCGCGGAAGCTGGCCGCCGGGTTGCTGCCGGTACTGAGGAGCACGAGGCCGCGGACCTTGAGCTCGAGATGGCCGCCGACATTGAGCTCGCCGTCAGCCTTGCGGATCTGCCAGGCGACGCCGCCACCGTTGATGTTCCGCACCGGGCTTTGCGTGCCGGTGAGTCCGACCGGTACGCCGACCATGCTCTCGAATTCGAGGATCTCGCGGCTCCCGGCACTGACAACCGCGACCTGCATTCCGAGCAGAAGGCTGAGCAACGCCAAGATCGCGAGCGGGACAGTTAGCTTCCTGGTCACGGGGACTCCTCCACCAAGCCGACGCGGGCGCGTCGTTGGCATTCGTACGCATGCGGTTTCACGCAGTCGCGTGTGTCGACGAATGGGTTGGAGTTCCGAGCGCTGCCTGTCGGGGCGTCAGCCGTGTGCGATGGCGATCGAGACGCTGTTCAGCAGCAGCCCCAGCAATCCGAGTGACGTGGCGGTCGCACCGCCGAGCACCACCAACTTCGGAAAGCGGGGGGCCGACAGGACCAGGATCGCGAGGGTAACGAGAATCGCAGCGCCCTTCAGGAGCAGAACGCCGTTGACGCCCGCCGCGTGGTACGCGACCGCCATCAGGCTGTTCGACTCTGCCCCGATCCCGATGGCCTGGACACCGATGGCGAAGCTGATCGCGTCCCCGAGCTGCGCCACGAGCAGGCCGGCGAGGATGAGGCGGGTGTGCATGACCTTCGTACTATGCACGATCCCGGCCGTAGGTCATGTCCCCCGACCGCCAATGGTGCGGTCGGACACCGGTTTGTTGCTCGGAAGCCGACCCCTTGCTCGGTCACGCGATCGTCAGATGCCGGTGATCCGTACCTCGTCGTTGACTTCCTCGACGCCGGGGACGTCGCCGACGATGCCGAGCAGCTCCTCCAGCACGTCGATCGACTCGACCTCGCCGAGCAGCGTCACCGAGCTGCCGACGGTTGCCACCTGCAGGCGCTCACCGGCCGCGATGCCCGACGCTCGGAGCCGCTCGACGACGTCGGCACGCAGCTCATCGTCGGTCGGCAGCCCCGCCCGGTCAGGCTGGATGTCGTCCTCGCGCTCCAGCTCTCCCGCCTGCGTGGGTGCCGTGCCGGCGAGGTCGGGACCCGATCCCGCGTAGCGGGAATCACTGAGCACCCGGTCGGACGGCGGCAGGTAGGGCATGCCCTCCTCCGCGGCCACGGTGGGATCATCGGTCTCGCCCGATGGCGGGGCCTGCCGCAGGTCGGCATCGGCCTCGCTGGCCGACGGGAGGCGAGGTCTGTCTTCGCGATCGTTCATGTCAGTTCTTCCAATGCCGCCTCAGTCGTTGCGCGAGCCCGCATCGGCGCGCAGGCCGCGCGCCAGCTCGGATCGGCAGGTCAGTGTCCGTTCCCTCGGAGGGTTCTGGTACCACACCAGGAACTCCTGGTGATCGGAGACATACGCCAGCCTGCCGCGGGCATACGTGTCATTGGGCTGGATCCAGGCATCGCCGACCGGCAGGCCATGCTCGGGCACCAACTGGAAGCCGAGCTCACGTGCCCCGCACGTTGCGACCACGGTGTAGGCGCCTTCCCATGAAGCGTTGGCGCGAACGATGCGCCAGCCAGGCAGGTGCTGCTGCACCTCGCTCACGACGCCGCTGAGTGGCGCGTCGCCGGTGGTCGGGATTGGCATCCAGAGCGCCATGCCCAGAATGCCGGCCAGCAGTGGGATGCCCGCCACGCGTCGCAGGCGTGAAGATCGTCGCATGTCGTTGGGTTGATTCCCCGTCAGTAGACCGATGGGTGACGGCGCCTTCGCTCCGGTGCCGGCCCGGAAGGATAGAGCAGGATCCGTACCGACGCTCTGCTAGACTCGGGCCGCGTTCAAACGCTTTCGCGATGCGCTGCCCTGAACGCGCGGGGAGGAGCTTCTTGAATTACGAGCTGTACATGGCGGAGGCGATCGCAGAGGCGCGCCGCGGCGGCGAAGAGGGCGAGCAGCCGGTTGGCGCCGTCGCTGTGCTCGATGACGCAATGATCGGCCGCGACCATGACCGCATGCAGCTGCAGCGCGACCCGACCGCCCACGCCGTGCTGCTCACCATCCAGGCCGCGGCTCGCAAGCTCGAGACGCGACGCCTGTCGGATGTGACCATCTTCACCACGCACGAGCCGTGCGCCATGTGCGTCGGCGCGCTGGTCGAGGCGCAGGTGCGCGCCCTCGTCTTCGCGGTTCCCGACGAGCGGCGCGGCGCGGCCGGCAGCGTCCTGCAGCTTGCCCGTGATGCGTCGCTGCCGCATCAGATGTCGGTCGTCTCGGGCGTTCGCGAGGCAGAGGCGCGCCGCCTCGGCGACGAGCAGACCGCCACCGCCTGAGCCTCATCGGTCGTCCTGCCGGCGAGGGCCGGACCGTCGGTTTCGTCTGCTAGACTCCCGCACGGAGAGGTGTCCGAGTGGTTTAAGGTGCCGCTCTCGAAAAGCGGTGTGCGAATAGCACCGAGGGTTCGAATCCCTCCCTCTCCGCCACTCGTCCCTTCTTCGAACGATCAGGTGTCCGGCGTCGCCCGCGGAGAGGTCGCCTAGTGGCCTATGGCGCCGCATTGGAAATGCGGTTCGGGGCAACCCGTCGGGGGTTCGAATCCCCCCCTCTCCGCCATCTCTCTCCTCCCAATTGACCGATGTGGGGCGCTCCACTACCATCGCCAAGGCCGTGCTAGGTGGGGAACTAGCGGTGCCCTGAACCCGCAATCCGCTACAGCGGGACTGAACTCCCGGCCGAGGTCGTCGACCTCGCCTCCGGATGACATCGACCGACGTTGAGAGTCGGGTCCCACGCAGCGAAGGTCCGTGAACCCCGTCAGGTCCGGAAGGAAGCAGCGGTAAGCGATCACCCTCGGGTGCCGTGGGGCGACCTGGCTGGAGCCGGTCGGAAATTGTCCGCGCGGGCGTTGTCGATCGACGCCGGGTGCACGGCCGACTCATCCCCTCGATCGGTGTACGGTTAGGAGGCCATGCCCAAGCCAGCGACCAGCCCGTCCGAGCCGTCCGCCGTCCCCGGCATCCCCACCGAGCCGCATCGCGCCCTTTATCGTCGCTGGCGCTCGCAGCGCTTCGCCGAGCTGCTCGGCCAGGACGCCGCGGTCACGACGTTGCGTCGCGCCGTCGCCGGCGATCGGCTGGCGCACGCGTACCTGTTCGTCGGCCCGCGCGGCACGGGAAAGACGTCGACCGCGCGCATTCTGGCCAAGGCCATCAACTGCACGAACCGCGGGGATGACGGCGAACCGTGCGACGCGTGTCCGGCCTGTGTCTCGATCCGCGAGGGACGGGCGATGGACGTGATCGAGATCGACGCCGCCTCGCACGGCCTGGTGGAGGACGCCCGGGACCTCGTCATGCGGGCGCTGACCGCGCCGTCCGAGCTGCGCAAGCGCGTCTACATCATCGACGAGGTCCACATGCTGAGCACTCACGCCTTCAACGCGCTGCTCAAGCTGATCGAGGAGCCGCCCGACCACGTCGTCTTCATCCTGGCCACGACCGATACCCACAAGGTCCCGGCGACCATCGTCAGCCGAACGCAGCGCTTCGATTTTCGTCGACTCCCCGAGACGATCATCGTGGGCAAGCTCGCCCGCATCTGTGCCGCCGAGGGGACCGATACCGAACCGGAGGCCCTGGCGCTCGTCGCCCGGCTGGCCGATGGTGGGATGCGCGACGCCGAGTCGCTGCTCGACCAGGTGCTCGCCTTCGTCGACGGGACGATGACCGCGGATGCCGTTCGCGAGGCGGTCGGCTTGGCCGATGACGCCGCCATCGGCGCCCTGCTGGATGCCATCGTCGCCGGAGATGCGCCGGCGGCGCTCGACGGCGTCGAAGCCCTGGCCGATGTCGGCCGCGACATGGCGCAGGTGGCTGCGCAGGGAGAAGCGGAGGCACGCCGGCGGCTGCTGGCGGCGGCCGGTGACCCGCCCCTGGCGCGCCGGCTGGCGACCATCCTGCGCACGCTCGGCGAGGCAGCCGGCGTGGGAGCACGCGAAGGGCGCGCCCGGCTGATGCTCGAGCTGCTGGCGGTCGAGCCGATCGGTCAAGCGCCTCCTGCCCGGGGTCATGACGTCGAGCAGCCGCCGCCCGTCGCCGTGCTGCCCCGGCCGGCACCTGGCTTGGAGCCGGCGCAGCGGTGGCCGGTCGCCATGCCGCGCGGCGCAGCGCCGCGCAGCTCCGCCCCGCCGCTCGACGCGACGGCGGCGAGCGCCGACCCACCGGTCAACGGCGACTCGCCGAGCAGCGCGGCAGGCCCCTCCGTCAGCACGCCGGCGCAGCCCATCGCGGTCGGACCGGCCTCGGGCGAGCGCCCGACGGTGGACGAGCTGCGGGGACGCTGGGCCGAGGTCATCGAGCGCGCCACGCCGGTCATCAAGCCACTGCTGCGCGAATGCCGGCCGGTGGCGCTCGACGGAGCGCGGCTGACGCTCGCCTTCCCGGAGGGTCGCGAGTTCATGCGATCGCGGATCGCGCAGCGCGCGGCGCCCATCGAGCAGCTGCTCGGCACCATCTTCGCCGGCGCATGGGCCATCGAATGCGTGGCCAGCAACGTCGAGCTCGAGCCGCTGTCCGTGGAGCAGGCAGTCGCGCCGGATGCCGAGGACCCGGACGCGGCTGCCCTGCTCAAGGGCGTCCTCGAGATCACCGGCGGCGAGCTGGTCGAGGTCCCGGAAGTTCGCTGAGCGCGCCATCCTGTCGATCCGCAATCCCCACCCTCAACGGAGAAGCATGTGAACATCGGCCAGATCGCCAAGATGGCGCAGCAGATGCAGGCGCAGATGGCGCAGGTCCACGCGGAGCTGCGGGAGACCACCCTCGAAGCGACCGCCGGTGGCGGCGCCGTGCGGGTCGTGATCACCGGCGCGCAGGAGGTCCGGGCCATCGAGATCGATCCCAGCGCGATCGATCCCGAGGAGGTCGAGATGCTCCAGGACCTGGTCATGACCGCGGTCAACGACGCGATCGCGCGCAGCAAGCAGCTCTCGGACGAGCGGCTGGCGTCCATCGCGGGCGGGATGGGCCTGCCGGGGATGCCCGGCATGGGTGGTCCCATGATCCCGCCGTCGCTGCGCTAGCCAGACCCGGCACTCGAGCATCCGCATGGCCGGCCTGATCGCGCCCGTCGCCCGCCTGATCGAGGAGTTCAACAAGCTGCCGGGCGTCGGCCAGAAGACCGCGCAGCGCCTCACGTACCACATGCTCCGCACCCCGGCCGATGAGGCCCGCGGCCTGGCCGAGGCGCTCGTCGCCCTCAAGGAGCAGGTCGCCTACTGCTCGGTCTGCTGCAACATCACCGACGTGGGTGTCGATCCATGCGCCATCTGCTCGGACTCGCGACGCGACGCGACGCGCATCTGTGTCGTCGAAGAGCCGCTGGACGTGCTGGCCATCGAGCGCACCGGCGAATACCACGGTCGCTACCACGTACTGCACGGAGCCATCAGCCCGATCGACGGGATCGGCCCCGACCGGATCCGCGCGCGAGAGCTGGTGAATCGCGTCCAGGCCGGCGGCATCGACGAGGTGATCCTGGCCACCAATCCGAACCTGGAGGGCGAAGCCACGGCCATGTACCTGGCCGAGCTGCTGACGGCGCACGTCGCATCGGTCACCCGCATCGCCCGCGGTCTGCCGGTCGGCGGCGACCTCGAGTACGCCGACGATGTGACGCTCATCCGGTCGCTCCAGGGGCGTCGCCAGGTCGAGCGCTGAACGACCGGCCTTGCTTGACAGTGCCGCTTCGCGGGCCTAGTATTCGTGGTCGCGCCGGCAGTCCGCCGGACGGCGACAAGGACGGCGGCCACGTGGCCGAGCAGCTTGCCGCCGAGGTTCCATCCAATGGAGGCCTCGAATCGAACGGAGCCGAGTCATCGGCGAAGTGACCTTAACAGCTGAAGAGTGACAGGAATCCACACGAGTCAATTTGGGATCAAGTCTGAACATTGACGGTGGTAGCGCCCTCGGGCACGACCACTGTTGTTTTTTGTTCGGAGAGTTTGATCCTGGCTCAGGACAAACGCTGGCGGGGTGCATGAGACATGCAAGTCGAACGAGGTGCCATCGGGCTTGCTCGATGGTTGCCGAGTGGCGAACGGCTGAGTAACGCGTAGGTGACCTGCCCGGAAGTGGGGAATAACTGCCCGAAAGGGTGGCTAATACCGCATGTGGTCGGCGATTCGCTTCGTCGTCCAAAGGAGTAATCCGCTTCCGGAGGGGCCTGCGTCCGATTAGCTAGTTGGTGGGGTAACGGCTCACCAAGGCGACGATCGGTAGCTGGTCTGAGAGGATGATCAGCCAGACTGGGACTGAGATACGGCCCAGACTCCTACGGGAGGCAGCAGTCGGGAATTTTGCCCAATGGACGAAAGTCTGAGGCAGCAACTCCGCGTGAGGGATGAAGGCTCTCGGGTCGTAAACCTCTTTTCTCAGGGAAGATACAAGACGGTACCTGAGGAATAAGCCACGGCTAACTACGTGCCAGCAGCCGCGGTAATACGTAGGTGGCGAGCGTTGTCCGGATTTACTGGGCGTAAAGAGCGCGCAGGCGGCTGGTCAAGTCCGATGTGAAAGCTCCCGGCTTAACTGGGAAATTGCATCGGAAACTGATCGGCTTGAAGGTGGGAGAGGGTAGCGGAATTCCCGGTGTAGTGGTGAAATGCGTAGATATCGGGAGGAACACCAGTGGCGAAGGCGGCTACCTGGCCCATTCTTGACGCTGAGGCGCGAAAGCTAGGGGAGCGAACGGGATTAGATACCCCGGTAGTCCTAGCCGTAAACGATGAACACTAGGCGTTGTCGGTATCGACCCCGGCAGTGCCGTAGCTAACGCATTAAGTGTTCCGCCTGGGGAGTACGGCCGCAAGGCTAAAACTCAAAGGAATTGACGGGGGCCCGCACAAGCAGCGGAGCGTGTGGTTTAATTCGTCGCAACGCGAAGAACCTTACCAGGGCTTGACATGCACCGGAAAACGGCGGAAACGTCGTCCTCCCGCAAGGGATCGGTGTGCAGGTGTTGCATGGCTGTCGTCAGCTCGTGTCGTGAGATGTTGGGTTAAGTCCCGCAACGAGCGCAACCCCCGTGGCATGTTGTATCACTCATGCCAGACTGCCGAGAGAAACTCGGAGGAAGGTGGGGATGACGTCAAGTCAGCATGGCCCTTACGCCCTGGGCTACACACACGCTACAATGGCCGGTACAACGGGTTGCCAAACCGCGAGGTGGAGCTAATCCCCTAAAGCCGGTCTCAGTTCGGATTGCAGGCTGCAACTCGCCTGCATGAAGCCGGAGTTGCTAGTAACCGTGGGTCAGCATACCGCGGTGAATATGTTCCCGGGCCTTGTACACACCGCCCGTCACGTCATGGAAGTCGATAACACCCGAAGCCGGTGGGCCAACCGCAAGGAGGCAGCCGTCGAAGGTGGGATTGGTAACTGGGACGAAGTCGTAACAAGGTAGCCGTACCGGAAGGTGCGGCTGGATCACCTCCTTTCTAGGGAGTCATCGGTGTCCGGTTCGCCGGAGGCCGCAGCTCTCAGGTCGATCGGTCAGCTCGAATCGCTCGTCTCCCGTCGAGGGGAGCAGGCGCCCGTGCAAGCGGGAGAGCTGGTCGCCTCGAGAGATCCAGACCTGCTCAAGTTGATCACGCGGATTCCTGTCACTCTTCAGCCGCCAAGGCACCCAAAGGCCGCCCCCAACAGGGCGGCCTTTGGTTCGCCGTCAGGTTGCGTCCGGCCGTGCCGGCAGGGTACGATGCCGGCCCTCGGGGGCGTTTAGCTCAGCTGGTTAGAGCACTGCCCTGATAAGGCAGAGGTCTCTGGTTCGAGTCCAGAAACGCCCACCAACCCCAACCCTCGAGTGGAGCGTTGCCGTGTCCGATGCCGAGCCGCAGGCCCGGGACACGCCCGATCGGCCGTCCGGCATCCTCGACCAGCCGAACGAAGGGCGCCAGCTACACGCGGCCCTGCGCGGCGAGGCCTACGCCCGCCATCCGGTGCGCACCCACCTGGTGACCGCGTCGGATGATGCCGCGGAGGTCGTCAAACGCTACGCCGCGCCGCTCACCGACGACGTGCGCTTCGTGGCTGTCAGCGAGCGGATGGTGGCCATCACCCAGGGTCGCTCCCACCCGATGGCCGACATCCATGCCGGCCGGCTCGCGCGGCTGCTGGTACGGCATGTCACGCGCCCGGGCTACGGCATCGGGCTGGGGACGCCGGAGACGATGCAACTGGCGATCGACGAGGCCGGGGCGCCGCGGATCCTGCTGGCCGCGGCGGTCAGCGCGGTGACCAAGCCGTTCGGCGTCCACGGCCTCTTCTACCGCATCGCCGGGCCCCAGGCAGCGGCCATCGACGGCCCGACGTCGTACACCATTCCCCCCTACAACCAGGCAGCCACGCTTGGCCCACGCGATCCCAACGGGGCGGCACGGCGCATCGCGACAGCGATCGGCAGGCCGGTGGCGATCATCGACGCCAACGACGCTGGCTGCAACGTCCTGGGTGCCAGCCCGGGTCTCGACAGGCGATCGGTGCGTCGGCTGTTCGCCGACAATCCACTGGGCCAGGCGCGCGAGCAGACGCCGATCTGTGTCGTGCGCCGGGTGGCGTGGCCGGCCGACACCGAGCTCCCGCCCGAGCCACGCCGCCGCCTGACGCCCCCTTGAGCGTGTTTTGACCGTGAGCCGTCGCGTCGGATAGGATGACCGCCGGCGTGGGGATGTAGCTCAGCTGGGAGAGCACCTCCTTTGCAAGGAGGGGGTCACGAGTTCGAGTCTCGTCATCTCCACCACCACCCCGATCGTGTTGACCCACCGCCTGGCGGGTGCTACAGTATCGGTCGCTCTCGCGGGAGGTCCCGATGCACCGGGCCCGGCCCGCGATCCTTGTGACAAGCCCCGAAGAACCGCCTCTCCTCTGACCGCTGCGCGCGACGCGTGTCGTGCCCATCGGTCAGCGAACAGACGCTGAGCGAACCTTAAGAATCGAAGACTGGAAGCATCGATTTCGTCGAGGATAATTCCGACACAAGATCGCGTTCTAAACGGCCAGCCACGTGCTAGCCGCGTGAACGTTAGGTCAAGCTACTAAGAGCGTGTGGTGGATGCCTTGGCGCCAAGAGCCGATGAAGGACGTGGCAGGCGACGAAATGCTTCGGGGAGCTGCGAGCAAGCGTTGATCCGGAGATGTCCGAATGGGGAAACCCACCCGGGGTAATGCCCGGGTACGCCCGATTGAATACATAGATCGGGACGGGGAAACCGAGGGAACTGAAACATCTAAGTACCTCGAGGAGCAGAAAGTATTCCGTTAGTAGTGGCGAGCGAAAGCGGAGAAGCCCAAACCGCGGTTGCGTGACAGGTCGCAGCCGTTGCAGTCGCGGTGTTGTAGGGCCGAACAGCAGGAGCTGCGATGCCTGCAGGGAGTTACAAATCGGATCGCTAGCAGAAGCGGCATGGAAAGGCCAGCCAGAGAGGGTGACAGCCCCGTAAGCGAAAGCGTTCCGACTCCCGATCGTGTCCCTGAGTACCACGTGGAAGGTCTCTCATGTGGGAAACCGGGCGGACCACCGTCCAAGGCTAAATACTCTTGGCGACCGATAGTGAACAAGTACCGTGAGGGAAAGGTGAAAAGCACCCCGGGAGGGGAGTGAAATAGTACCTGAAACCACGCGCTTACAAGCAGTCAAAGGGTGTTGCCTGGGGGCTTCGGTCGCCAGGTAGCCTGATGGCGTGCCTTTTGAAGAATGAGCCGGCGAGTTACTCGTAGGTGGCAAGGTTAAGTCCGTGAAGGACGCAGCCGCAGCGAAAGCGAGTCTGAACAGGGCGTCAGAGTCGCCGCGAGTAGACCCGAAACCGAGTGAGCTACCCATGGGCAGGTTGAAGCGGGAGTAATGTCCCGTGGAGGACCGAACTCACTAGCGTTGAAAAGCTAGGGGATGACCTGTGGGTAGAGGTGAAATGCCAATCGAACTCGGAGATAGCTGGTTCTCCCCGAAATAGCTTTAGGGCTAGCCTCGGGGGTTCAGTCACGGGGGTAGAGCACTGAATGGGCTAGGGGGCTTTCCCGCTTACCAAACCCAATCAAACTCCGAATCCCGTGATTCCATACCCCGGGAGTCAGACTGCGAGGGCTAAGCTTCGTGGTCAAGAGGAAAACAGTCCGGACCGACAGCTAAGGTCCCTAAATCCAGACTAAGTGGGGAAGGATGTGGAGTCGCACAGACAACCAGGATGTTGGCTCAGAAGCAGCCATCATTTAAAGAGTGCGTAATAGCTCACTGGTCAAGTGATTCCGCGCCGAAGATCCAACGGGGCTCAAGTCTGGTACCGAAGCTTCGGATCGTGCGTCGCCTTCGGGCGTCGTGCGGTGGTAGGGGAGCGTTCCGTCAGCAGTGAAGGTCGACCGTGAGGACGGCTGGAGCGGACGGAAGTGCGAATGCCGGCATGAGTAGCGAAATGCGCGTGAGAAACGTGCACGCCGTATGTCTAAGGTTTCCTGAGGAAGGTTAATCCGCTCAGGGTTAGTCGGGCCTAAGCCGAGGGCGAGAGCCGTAGGCGATGGACAATCGGTTGATATTCCGATACCGCCAGAGATCGTTTGCACCGCAAGGTGCCTCGTTCGTGGACCTTGGTGCGCTGAGGCGGCTTTGCCGTCGAGGCAGCCAGTGGAGAAGCGAGCGTGGGAGCAAGGGCGTGACCGGGAACGGTAGGTTGAGCGCACTTTTGGCTATGTGCGTCTAAGCCGGTAGGGGGAGAGGACAGGCAAATCCATCCTCTCATCTAACTCCGAGCAGCGAATGAAAGGCGAAAGCTGATTCGACTGAGCCGATCCTGCAAGAAAAGCGTCTAGCGAGATCAAAGGCGACCGTACCGCAAACCGACGCAGGTAGACGGGTAGAGCATACCAAGGCGATCGGAAGAACCCTCGTTAAGGAACTCGGCAAATTGACCCCGTAACTTCGGGAGAAGGGGTGCCTCGCAGTGGCTCATTACGGTGAGAGGCTGATCGAGGCCGCAGTGAAATGGCCCAGGCGACTGTTTAGCAAAAACACAGGTCTCTGCTAAAGCGAAAGCTGACGTATAGGGGCTGACGCCTGCCCAGTGCCGGAAGGTTAAGAGGAGGGGTGCAAGCCCTGAATTGAAGCCCCGGTAAACGGCGGCCGTAACTATAACGGTCCTAAGGTAGCGAAATTCCTTGTCGGGTAAGTTCCGACCCGCACGAATGGCGTAACGATCTGGGCGCTGTCTCAACGAGGGATCCGGCGAAATTGAAATACCTGTGAAGATGCAGGTTACCCGCGGCAGGGCAAAAAGACCCCGTGGAGCTTTACTGTAGTTTGATATTGGACTGAGGTTCAGCATGTGTAGGATAGGTGGGAGACGTTGAAGCTGGGGCGCTAGCCTCGGTGGAGTCAACCTTGAAATACCACCCTTGCTGGATTTCGGCTCTAACAACGGCCCGTAATCCGGGCGTTGGACAGTGTCTGATGGGCAGTTTGACTGGGGCGGTCGCCTCCTAAAGTGTAACGGAGGCGCCCAAAGGTACCCTCAGGCTGAATGGAAACCAGCCGAAGAGTGCAAAGGCATAAGGGTGCTTGACTGCGAGACCTACAAGTCGAGCAGAGACGAAAGTCGGGCTTAGTGATCTGGTACCTCCGAGTGGAAGGGGTATCACTCAACGGATAAAAGCTACCCCGGGGATAACAGGCTTATGGTGCCCAAGAGTTCACATCGACGGCACCGTTTGGCACCTCGATGTCGGCTCGTCGCATCCTGGGGCGGAAGTACGTCCCAAGGGTTTGGCTGTTCGCCAATTAAAGCGGTACGCGAGCTGGGTTCAGAACGTCGTGAGACAGTTCGGTCTCTATCCGCCGTGGGCGTAGGGAACTTGAGAGGAGCTGCTCCTAGTACGAGAGGACCGGAGTGGACGAACCAATGTTGTACCAGTTGTCGTGCCAACGGCATTGCTGGGTAGGTATGTTCGGTTGGGATAAGCACTGAAAGCATCTAAGTGCGAAGCTCGCCTCAAGATGAGGTTCCCCACCGGGTTAACCGGGTAAGACCGCAGCGAGACTAGCTGTTTGATAGGCCGCGCGTGTAAGCGCAGTAATGCGTTCAGCCAAGCGGTACTAATGGTCGAGGGCTTGACCTAGTTCACGCGTCTAGCACGTTGCTGGATCGCGACACGGAAGCCGTCAGCATGACGGCACATCCACGACACGATCGAAGCTTCCAGTCACGATTCCTTTCGCCACTCGCTGGCGGTGGGTTCGCAATTGAAGATTATCCCGGTGACGCTAGCGGAGAGGACCCACCCGTTCCCATCCCGAACACGGAAGTTAAGCTCTCCAGCGCCGAAGATACTTGGGGGGCGACCTCCTGGGAAAATAGGTCGTCGCCGGGATATTCACATTCAAGCTGGCGCGCCAGACGGCCGGGTTCGCCTGGCCGTCTGCGCTATGCTGAGGTCCGTGGACCGAATCTGTCCGCTGCTGACGCTGGGCTCTGATCGCCGCGCGGTCTGCGACGCATTCGATGCCGATCACCGTTGCGGCGCCCCCGGCGGTCCTGATCCTATCTCCCGCTCCCAGCAGCTCGGGTTCTGCCTCGACGCATCGCACGCCGAGTGCCCGCATTACGTCCGGAATGCGCTGATGCTCGGGCAGGCGGGGATCGAGGGGGTTCCGCCGCCTTCGTCGGACGTCATGCTGGCGCCCACCCGCCTGGTCATCGAAGCCGAGAACAGCTGGGCCGGGATCCGGCGGCGCACGGCGTGGTGGTCGGTGGGACGGGCGTTGGTCGCGGCCGTCGTCCTCATCGCCGTGGGGACCGGTGCCGTCGCCAGCGGGGCGGCGGAGCATGTCGTTGCCTTGCTCGACAGCGGCAGCCAGGCGCCGGCCGCCTTCCCCGGAGGGGGTGCGGCCGCGTCCGGCCAAACGACCGCGCCGACGCAGCTGCCGAGCGCCACGGCCGCTCCGAGCGCATCGGCGCCGGCCAGCCCGACGTCATCCCCGACGATCCGTCCGACGTCATCCCCGATCGCCTCAACCAGCCCGGCGGTGCCGGCGGCGCGGCGGTACGTGGTCCAGGCAGGGGATACCCTGCGCGCCATCGCTGATCGGTTCGGAACGACCGTGGCCGCCCTCAAGCAGGCGAATGGCATCGCGGACGAGAACCTCATCGAGGTCGGGCGGATTCTCACCGTCCCCTAGCCGCGCGCCGCTCAGGTGGGGGGCTGGCAGGTCCGGCAGAACGTGGTCGCCTCGCTCCCACCGATCTGACGAAGTGGCTTTCCGCAGCGCGGGCAGGGCTCGCCGCCGCGGAGGTGAACCTTCAGCCGTTCGCGGTGCTGCACCTCGATGTTCGGCGGGACGAGCTCGCGCAGCTCGGCGACAGCATCCGCCAGCACCGAGCGCATGGCGTGGTAGAGGCGGTCGACCTCGTCCGCGGAGAGAGAGCTTCGGCGGCGGAGCGGCGCCAAGCAGGCCTTCCACAGGATCTCGTCGCTGTAGGCGTTGCCGATGCCGGCCACGAACCGCGGGTTGCGCAGGAGCGACTTGAGCTCACCGGGATGTCGCCGGATGCGTTCGCGGAACCGGTCGAGCGTGAGCTCCGGATCGTCGGCATCGGGGCCCATCTCGGACCAGCCGGGAATGTTGTCCATCTCGTCGGGTCGCACCAGGTAGAGCTTGCCGAGCATCTCGCGGTCGACGTAGCGCAGCTCGCTTCCATCGGTGAAGCGCAGGCGCAGCCCCGTGCGCGCGCGCACGCGCGCCGTGCCGTCGGGAAGCAACCAGAAGCGGCCGGCGAGCATGGGATTGACGGCCAGAACCCGGTCGACCTGGCCGCCACGCAGCATCGGCAGCATGAGGAACTTGCCACGCCGGCGCGCCTCCCCCAGCTGCATGCCGGCCAGCTCGGCGATGTCGGCCGGCGTGGCGCGAACGAGGATGGGCGTGGGCGTGCTCGCTTCGTCGATCGCCAGGCCGGCCGCACGCGCCGCCAGCTGCTCGGCGACGATCGTCAGATCCGGAAGCTCAGGCATGGTGATCCCTTGACCGTGTGGTATCCTTCACCGGCTCTGTGGCACACAACCGCATAAACCTGCGCGGATACGTCGTTCCATCGGACTAGACGGAGGAGCCCCGAGTCGTCTCATCGAAGATGTCAGGAAGCCTTTCGACAGTGTCTGGGACGCCCTCCGTGTGCGGAGGGCGTTGTTGTTACTGGAGACATTACCGACAGGAGCGAACAAACACTTGATCGAAGAGACGAAGCAGGTCGAGCAGACCGACGAGCAGGAAGCGGCGGATCAGCCGCATGCCGTCGAGGAGTCGACCTCGACGGCGCAGGCCGACGCCGAGGCGTCCGCCGGCGAGGCCCTCGCAGACGAATCGCACCGCGCAGGGACCAATCCATCGCCCGACGATGGGGAGACGGGCACAGCCGAGGCCCAGGACGGCAAGCCACAGGACGCCGGCGCGGAGCCGGAGGCGGAGGCTGAAGCCCCTGCCGAGCCGGCTCCCTCGGCCGAGGTGGATACGCCAGCCGAGCCCGAGGCGCCCGCGCAGCCTGGACCGGCCCGCTCGACGGAAGAAGCCCCACCCGCTGCCTCGCCGGACGACGTCGCGGCCGTCGCCGCGTCGAACCCTGGGCAGATCGCTGAGCCTGAGGCGATCGCTGAGCCCGAGCAGATCGCTGAGCCCGAGCCTGAGGCAATCGCTGAGCCCGAGCAGATCGCTGAGCCCGAGGCGATCGCTGAGCCCGAGCAGATCCCGGAGCCCGAGCCCGCCGGCGAGCCAATGACCATGGCCGAGCTGCTCGACAACCCCGACAACGAGGTCAAGAGCCTCAAGCACGGCGACGTGGTCGAGGGCACCGTTGTGCGCATTGATCCGGACGAGATCCTGGTCGACTTCGGCGGCAAGAGCGAAGGCGTCGTCAGCAACCGTGAGCTCATGTCGCGTCGGGGACCACGCGACGGCGACGAGGGTCGCGCCGAGCTGAAGATGGGCGACGAGGTGCTCGTCTACGTCCTGCAGCCGGAATCGCCGGAGGGCCACGCGGTCCTGTCGCTGCGTCGTGCCGGCCTCGAGCGCAAGTGGCGCGCGATGCAGGAGCGCTTCGACGCCGGCGAGATCGTCGAGGCGCGGGTCATCGATCACAACAAGGGTGGCCTGATCGTCGATCTGGGCGTGCGCGGCTTCGTGCCGATCAGCCAGATCGTCGACTTCCCGCGCCGGCCGCGCGACGAGCAGCCGCGCGACGCCGCGCAGGAAATCGCCGAGAAGCTCCAGCCGTTCGTCGGCCGGACGCTGCGACTCAAGATCCTGGAGGTCAATCGCAAGGCGAACCGACTCATCCTGTCGGAGAAGGTCGCTCTCTACGAGGAGCGCCGCGAGAAGCGCGACGAGCTGTTCAGCAGCCTGCAGGTCGGCCAGCGCGTCACCGGTCAGGTGCGCAGCATCGCGCCGTTCGGCGTGTTCATCGACCTGGGCGGCATCGACGGCCTGGTCCACAAGAGCGAGCTGTCGTGGAACAAGGTCAACAACCCGGAGACCGCCTACGCCATCGGTGACGAGGTCGAGGCCGAGGTCATCGACATCAACCACGAGCGCGGCCGGATCAGCCTCTCGATCCGCCGCCTGCAGCCGGACCCGTGGCAGGAGTCGGTGGCCAAGTACACCATCGGCGACGTCATCGAGGGCACCGTCACGAAGCTCGTGAACTTCGGCGCGTTCGTGCGGGTCGAGGAAGGTCTCGAGGGCCTGATCCACATCAGCGAGCTCTCCAACCAGCGTGTCGCCCACCCCGGTGACGTGGTCAAGGAGGGCGAGGTCCTCAAGCTGAAGATCATCTCCCTGGATTCGGAGCGCCATCGCCTTGGCCTCAGCCTCAAGCAGGCCGAGGAGCGCTCGACTCCGTCCCTGCCTGCCGGTCCGTCACCACATGAGGAGCGTCCGCGCCGCGAGCGCCGCGAGCGTCGCGAGCGATTCCGCCCGGAGGACGCCACGGCGGAGCCCGAGGAAGGAATCGACAACACGATGGCCGCGGCCTTCGCGGAGTCCGGGCTGCTCGAGCAGTTTCGCAAGTCGCAGGCAGTCCGCGAGGCCCAGCCGGAGGCCGCGGGCGAGCCGGAAGCGGCTGCCGAGCCGAAGTCGAAGGCGGCCGCCAAACCGGAGCCTTCGCCCGAGGGCGATGCGGGGGCCGAGCCGCTGACCGCCGAGGCAGAGCTATCCAGCTCGTCGGAGGCGGCCGAACCTGAGGCGGCGGAGCCCGGCGCCGAGGCCGAAACCCCGCGGGCCGAGGCCGATGCGTCCGAAGGGCAGCCAGAAACATCGGTCGACGAGGCGGAAACCACGGAGGCCGAGGCCTCCGTCGAGGAGGACGCCACGGTCTGACCCATCGGGCGGGCGTTCACCGCCAATCGAGCCACGGCATTCGAGGCGGGCCCGCATGGGTCCGCTTCGTTGCAGACCGCGACCGCCGGGGAGATGAGCCGCGGCGACCCTTTCCGCGTAGTACTGATAGGCAGGCATCGTGCGGCATCGGTGCCGTACACTCAGCCGAAGCGTCTGCGAGCGGCCAACCACTCATCGAGCACGGAACGCGACATGGACAGATTCGACAAGTTCACCGATCGAGCGCGGAAGGTCCTCACCCTGGCGCAGGACGAGGCCCAGCGCTTCAACCACAACTACATCGGCACCGAGCACCTGCTCCTCGGCCTTGTCCGCGAGGGGGAGGGTGTGGCGGCGCGTGTCCTCGAGAACATGAACGTCGAACTGTCGAAGGTGCGCACCGCGGTCGAGTTCATCATTGGGCGCGGTGATCGGCCGGTCGTCGGCGAGGTGGGGCTGACACCCCGCGCCAAGCGGGTGATCGAGCTCGCCATCGACGAAGCGCGACGGCTGGGCCACAACTACATCGGCACCGAGCACCTGCTGCTCGGTCTCGTCCGCGAGGGCGAGGGGATCGCCGCGGGCGTGCTGGAGAGCCTGGGCGTCAACCTCGACAAAGTGCGCCACCAGGTGATCCACGTGCTCAGCCAGAGCACCTCCGTCTCACCGAGCCAGGAGTCCAAGCGTCCGTCGAAAACACCGACGCTCGACCAGCTGGGCATCAACCTGACCGAGGCGGCACGCGCCGGCAAGCTCGACCCGGTCATCGGGCGCGAGAAGGAGATCGAACGGGTCATCCAGATCCTGTCGCGGCGCACCAAGAACAATCCAGCGCTCATCGGCGAGCCCGGTGTCGGCAAGACCGCCATCGCCGAAGGCCTCGCCCACCGGATCGTCACCGGTGACGTGCCCGAGACGCTCACCGACAAGCGGGTGCTGACGCTCGACATCGGGTCGCTGGTGGCCGGGACCAAGTACCGCGGCGAGTTCGAGGAACGGCTCAAGAAGATCATCGAGGAGCTGCGCAGCTCGAATGACAGTGTGCTGTTCATCGACGAGCTGCACACCCTGGTCGGCGCCGGTGCGGCCGAAGGTGCCATCGACGCGGCGAACATCCTCAAGCCACCGCTGGCCCGTGGCGAGCTGCAGTGCATCGGCGCGACGACGCTCGACGAGTACCGCAAGTACATCGAGAAGGACGCCGCGCTCGAGCGGCGCTTCCAGCCCGTCATGGTGGAAGAGCCGACCATGGACGAGGCGGTGGAGATCCTGTTCGGCATCCGCTCGCGCTACGAGGAGCATCACCGCGTCACCATCAGTGACGCCGCGGTCCATGCCGCCGTGGACCTGAGCGTCCGCTACGTGGCCGATCGGGCCCTCCCCGACAAGGCCATCGACCTCATCGATGAGGCCGGCTCGCGCGTGCGGCTGCGCCGCTCGTCGGCGCCTCCCAACATCAAGGAGGCACAGCACGCGCTCGAGGAAGTGACGCGCCAGAAGGACGAGGCGATCGCCGCCCAGGACTACGAGGCGGCCGCGCGGTTGCGCGACGAAGAGGCGCAGGGCCGCGAGAAGATCGAGGAGATGCGCACGGCCTGGCACGAGGAGACCGCCAAGGATGTCCCGGTCGTCACCGACGAGGACATTGCGCAGGTGGTCAGCATGTGGACCGGCATCCCGGTCGTCAAGATCAGCGTCGAGGAGTCGGAGCGCCTGCTGCACATGGAGGACGCGCTGCACGGCCGCGTCATCGGCCAGCAGGAAGCCATCGAGACGATCAGCCGGGCGGTCCGCCGCGCGCGAGCCGGGCTGAAGGACCCGAAGCGACCCATCGGCTCGTTCATCTTCATGGGACCCACCGGCGTCGGCAAGACCGAGCTGGCACGAGCACTGGCCGAGTTCATGTTCGGCAGCGAGGACGCCCTGGTGAAGATCGACATGAGCGAGTTCATGGAACGTCACAACGTGTCGCGGCTGGTCGGCGCGCCTCCGGGATACGTCGGCTACGACGAGGGCGGGCAGCTCACCGAGGCGGTCCGCCGCAAGAGCTACAGCGTCGTCCTGCTCGACGAGATCGAGAAAGCGCATCCCGAGGTGTTCAACATCCTCCTGCAGATCCTGGAGGACGGCCACCTGACCGACGCGAAGGGCCGACGCGTCGACTTCCGCAACACGATCATCATCATGACCAGCAACGTCGGTGCGCAGCTGCTGCAACGCGACACGACGATCGGATTCCGCGCCGGCGGCAGCGAGGACAAGCAGGCGTCGGCGGACTACGAACGGATGAAGGCGAAGGTGCTCGGCGAGCTGAAGAACGTGTTCCGCCCCGAGTTCCTGAACCGTCTCGACGCGACCGTTGTCTTCCGACAGCTGTCGCGCGAGGAGATCCGCGAGATCGTCGACCTGCTCCTGGAGCGGGTGCGGGCCCAGCTGGCCGGCCAGCAGATGGAGCTCCAGGTGACCGATGCCGCCAAGGACGCGATCATCGCCGCCGGATACGACCTGGCCTTCGGTGCCCGGCCGCTGCGTCGCGAGATCCAGAACCAGATCGAGGATCCGCTCGCCGAGCAGATGCTGATGGCGACCTTCAGCGCCGGGGACGTGATCATCATCGACGCGCTGCCCGGGGGTGGCCTGTCGATCGAGAAGGGCGACAGCAAGCAGCCGGTCGAGGCTGCGTCCGCCGCGAAGTAGCCTCGTGCGGTCTCGCCAGGCCGATTGCGCCACGCTGAGGCGCTGATAAGGCGCCGGTACGTGCCCGCATGGCAAGATGGCCAGGCCCGATGGCTCCGCCATCGCTCGTTTCATGCAGCTCCCGGAGGCCGCGGTGCCGGCGACTCGATCCGTTCACGTCTGTCAGAGCTGTGGCGCGACCACGCCCAAGTGGGCCGGCCAGTGCCCAACCTGCGGCGCGTGGAACACGCTGGTCGAGACGGTCATGCCGCGCCCCGGCAGCGAACGGCGGTCTCGAGCCGCGATCGCCGTTCGCCCCGCCGGGATCGAGCCGATTGGCGGCGTCTCGAGCGCCGAGGCCGCACGGCTCGCGTCGGGCATCGGCGAGGTCGACCGCGTGCTGGGTGGGGGGTTGGTGCCCGGCTCGATCGTCCTGTTCGGCGGCGACCCCGGAATCGGCAAGTCGACGCTGCTGCTGCAGCTCGCCGCACGCCTCGCCCGCTCCGGGAGCAGCGTCCTGTATGTGAGCGGCGAGGAGTCGGCTCGCCAGGTGCGCGGTCGTGCGGAGCGCGTGGACGCCGTCGTCGACGGGCTTGACGTGCTGGCAACCACCGAGCTGGAGGTCGCGCTCGCCGGCATCGAGGCCGGCGCGCCGGCCTTCGCCGTGGTCGACAGTGTCCAGACGCTGGCCAGCGGTGAGCTCGGCGGCCCGGCGGGCAGCGTCGGGCAGGTCCGCGAGGTCGCGGCACGCCTGGCGGAGCTCGCCAAGTCCGGTTCGACGGCGATCGCCCTGGTCGGGCACGTGACCAAGGAGGGAACGGTCGCCGGGCCGCGCACCCTGGAACACCTCGTCGACGCGGTGATCTACCTGGAGGGCGAGCGCCTGGGCTCCACACGCCTCATCCGCGCCGCCAAGAACCGCTTCGGCTCGACCGACGAGGTCGGCGTCCTGGAGATGCGCGGCGACGGCCTGGTGGAGGTCGCCGACGCATCACGCTTCTTTCTCGAGTCGGAGCAGCCGCCGGTCGCCGGCAGCGCGATCACCATCGCGCTGGAGGGGACGCGGCCGCTGGCGGTCGAGATCCAGGCGCTCGTGGCGCCGGCCGGCTACGGTTCGCCGCGGCGGGCGACCACGGGGATCGACACGAACCGGGTGCTGATGCTGATCGCCGTGCTCGCCAAGCACGCGGGCCTCAACCTGACGAGCCACGACGTGTACGTCAACGTGGCCGGCGGCCTGCGCATCGAGGAGCCGGCCGCCGATCTTGCCGTGGCCGCCGCGCTCGCGTCATCACTCCGGGAACGGCCGATCCGATCCGGCACGGTGCTTGCCGGCGAGCTGTCGCTGTCGGGCCGGCTGCGGGCCGCCACCCGGGTGGAGCGCCGCCAGGTGGAGGCCGGACGCCTCGGGTTCGATCGGCTGATCACCGGCCCGGTGCGTCATGCACAGCGCGACGCGCAGGCGAGCGGCACGGTGGTCACCGCTCCGGACATCCGCGAGGCGCTGGCGCTGGCACTCGCCGAGCGCTGAGCGCGGGTTGGCATTTCGGCGAAGCGCTGGGCGCGGCCATTGCCCTGCCCGGTGGGCCGTGCTAGTGTTGCCGCCCGCCACGGGCGGGCGCGCCATCGGCTTCATTCGCTGCTCATTTCCCGGCGCGATCATCCGTCATCCTCCCGCACTTATCGGTCCCATGATCAAGCTCGTCCAGCTCATCGGAGCGCTGCTCGGCACGCTCGTCGGCTTCTCCCTGGGATTGCTCATCCTCCAGCAGGCGCCGGGCGCTGTCGACCTGCCCAACCGCCCCGCCTTCCTGGTGGCGATGGTCGCCGCCGCGCTGCTGTTCGGCTACCTCGCCATCCCATACATCACCGTCTACCCGGCCCGCTGGGTGAAGGCGCGCATCACGGCCGCCGACGCCGGCACCTTCTCGCTCGGCGTGGCCGCCGTGGTGGTCGGCCTGCTGATGGGCCTGCTGCTCGGCATCCCGCTCGCCGAGATCGGCGGGCTCGCCGGCCGGCTTCTGCCACCGCTGGCCGCGCTGCTGCTCGCAGGCGGCATGCTGGCCGCCACCGTCTACAAGCGCGACGTGCTGCTCCCGGCGGTCACCTCGTTGCTGCCCGGCGGGCGCCGTCGCGGGCCTCCGCAGCTGGTCGTGGTGGACACGTCGGCGGTCATCGACGGACGGATCGTCGACATCGGCAAGACCGGGTTCATCATGGGCAGCCTGGTGGTTCCGCGCTTCGTGCTCGAGGAGCTGCAGCGCATCGCCGATTCACCCGACAGCCTGCGTCGCAACCGCGGCCGGCGCGGACTGGAGATGCTGGCCGCGCTGCAGAAGGATTCGGTCTCGCCGGTGGAGATCATCGATGCGGACTACCCGGAGATCAGCGAAGTCGACGCCAAGCTGGTGGCCTACGCGCGCGACCATGCGGCTGCCATTCTGACCAACGACTTCAACCTCAATCGCGTGGCGGAGCTGCAGGGCATCCGCGTCCTGAACATCAACGAGCTGGCCAACGCGGTGAAGGCGGTCGTTCATCCCGGCGAGGAGATGAGCGTGCGGATCATCCAGGAGGGCAAGGAGCAGGGGCAGGGGGTCGGCTACCTGGAGGATGGCACCATGATCGTCGTGGAGGGCGGCGTTCGCTACATGGATGCCGACCTGCCGATCACGGTCACCCGCGTGCTGCAGACGGTCGCCGGTCGGATGATCTTCGCTCAGCCTCGCGACAGCGGGTGACGGCGCCGCTGGCCGGGGTGCTGGTCGCCGCCGGCCGCAGCCGCCGGATGGGCGAGGACAAGCTGTGGGTCGACCTCTTCGGCCGCCCGGCCTGGCGCTGGAGCCTGGACGCCCTGCTGGCGCATCCCCAGCTCGAGCGCGTTGCGCTGGTCGTGCCCTCCGGCTCCGAGGAACGCTTCCGCACCTTCCTTCCGTCGTCTGCGCTCGACCGATGCCTCGTGGTCGCCGGCGGCGACGCTCGCCGCGACTCGGTGCTGGCGGGCCTCGCCGCATTGGCCGATGCGGGCGGTGGCGACGCGTCGCTCGTCCTGGTCCATGACGCGGCTCGGCCGGCGGCCAGCGTCGAGCTGGTCGAGCGCATCGTCGCGGCTGCGGGCACGTCGGGAGGCGTGGTGCCCGGCCTGCCCGTATCCGACACGCTGATGCGTGATTCGGGTGAGCACATCGATCGGGCCGGCCTCATCGGCGTCCAGACGCCGCAGCTCGGCCGGCTCGGTGACCTGCGCGCTGCGCTGGCCGCCGGCGACTTCACCGATGAGGGCTCCGCGCTGGCGGCCGCCGGCATCGAAGTGCGCCTGGTGGCCGGCGAGCCGGGCAATCGCAAGATGACCGAACCCGGCGACGTCGAGCTGCTGCGCGCCGTCCTGCGCAGTCGCGCCGTGTCCCTGGAACCGGTTGGCGGCGCGCGCAGCGGGATCGGCTTCGACGCCCATCGCCTGGAGGCGGGCCGCCCGTTGCGTCTCGGCGGCCTCGACTGGCCGGATGCGCCGCGTGGGCTGGCCGGCCACTCGGACGGGGACGCGGCACTCCATGCGCTCATCGATGCGCTGCTGGGTGCCGCCGGGCTGGGCGACATCGGCAGCCACTTTCCGGCGGGCGAGGCGTGGCGCGATGCCGACTCAGCCGACCTGCTGCGGCGCACTGCGAAGCTGGTCATGGCCGCTGGCTGGAAACCGGCGAACGTGGACCTGGTGATCGTCGCGGGGGCTCCGCCGATTGCGCCACGGCGCGATGAGTTGGCCTCGCGGATTGCCTCCCTGCTGGGCATCGATCGCGGCGACGTGAGCGTCAAGGGCACCACCTCCGACGGGCTCGGCCTTCCCGGGGACGAGGGCATCGCCGCCTACGCCGTGGCTACCCTCGCGCCGGCGTGACCGAGTGGATCGGCGGCCGGCGCCCGGTGGCCGAGGCACTGGCCGCGGGCCGGCCGGCGCATCGGCTGCTGATCGCGCGCAGCGCGCGACCCAGCCCGGAGCTGAAGGCGCTGCTCGGCACGGCGCGGGCCATGGGCCTGGAGGTCACGCACGTCGACGGAGACCGCATCCGGCAGCTGGCCGGCTTCGAGGGCCACCAGGGCGTGTTGCTGGAGGTGGATGAGCGTCGGCCGGCAGACCTCGACGAGATCCTGGCCCACGCCGCGGCGCACGACCGCGACCCGCTGCTGCTCATCGCCGAGCATCTGCAGGACCCGACCAACTTCGGCGCGCTGCTGCGTTCCGCCGAGGCGGCCGGCGTCGACGGGATCGTCTATCCGCAGCGTCACGCCGCGCCGCTCACCGCCGCCGCCGTGAAAGCCAGTGCCGGCGCATCCGAGCACCTGCTGCTCGCGCCGGTCGACAGCCTCGGATGGGTCATCCGTGACCTCCAGGAGCGCGGCGTGCGGCTGGTGGCCGCCGACCAGAACGCGCCGGCAACGGCGTGGGAATCGGACCTCGACGGGCCGCTGGCGATCGTGGTCGGCAGCGAGGGAAGTGGCGTTTCCGGCGCCATGCGCCGTCGTTGCGACCTGCTGGTGCGCTTCCCGATGGCGGGCCACGTCGCCTCGCTGAACGCGGCGACCGCCGGCGCGTTGCTGCTCTTCGAGGTCGTGCGCCAGCGCTCGCGCGCCTAGACGCGCTGCGGCCGATTTCGAGAAGCGGGCGGCGGGAGGAATGGGCGTCGCGGTCGCGATAGAATCGGCTTTCATGCCGGGGTAGCTCAATGGCAGAGCAACTGTTTTGTAAACAGTAGGTTGTGGGTTCGACTCCCTCCCTCGGCTCCACCCACCAGCGCGCGGTGTCTCCTCTCCCTCGAAAGCGGCCAGTATGCACCTGTGTTCCCCGCTCCACGCTTGAGCGGGGCAGCGCCGTTGGGTATACTCCGCCGGCCGGATCGGCGAGAAGCATGTGCAACGCTTCGGTCCGACAGCGTGGGTAGGTTGAGCAGGTGGTGAGCTCCGCTGACTGTAGATCAGCCGTCTTCGACTGTGGGGGTTCGATTCCCTCCCTGCCCACCACGCGTTGTCCCGGTTGCCGGACGCCTAGGTCACAGATTTACCAAGATAAGCCGATGGTTGTGCAGGATCGGCTCGGTCGGGCACAATCGGGCAGTCCGCATGACCGGATGCCGCGCCTGTTCGCAGGCCCACGTAGCTCAGCTGGCAGAGCACTTCCTTGGTAAGGAAGAGGTCTCCGGTTCGAACCCGGACGTGGGCTCCATTCGCGATGATGCCGACGCGGTGAGCCCCATAGCGCCTCGGAGGCAATCAACGCGGTGGATCCGAATGTCGTCCTGCCACTCCTGTCGTCGCTTCTCTCCTTCATCTTCGCGGTGCTGGTTGCCGACCAATGGGTACGCAGGCGCCAGCCCTACCAGCTGGTATGGACCATCGGTCTGCTGTGGTACGGCATCAGCGCCGGCACCGAGTTCATCGGCGGTGCGTTCGGTTGGAGTGAACCGCTGTACCGCGCCTGGTACCTGATCGGCGGATTCGGCGTGGCGGCCTACCTCGGGCTGGGTACCGTGTTTCTCCTCAACCGCACGCGGTTCGGGTACTTCGTCGCGTTCTCGCTGTTTGGCGGCGGTCTGTTCAGCATCCTCGCCGGCCTGGCCCGCGCGAAGGAGGGCCATCCGGCTGATGCCTCGGCGATCCTGGCGGTCGTCGCGTTCGCGACAATCGGAGCGATCGCGCTGCTGGTCGTGACCCGGATGCGGCGGCGGCTGGTGGCACCCACCGCCGCGCTGATCCTGGGCGTCGCCTCGGTGGTGGTGACCATCCTGGTGCTCGCCGCGCCGCTCGCCGCACCCGGCTACGCGCTTGATCCGGCGACCGGCGTTCCGGTCGGCACCGCGTTTCCCAGCAACATCCGGGTGTAGCCCCACCGCTCAACTCTCCGGCGCCTTCGCCCTGGTCTTTGGCGCCCTGTACTCGGCGTACATCTTCATGCCCAAGCGCCGCCTGCTGCGGGTCGGTTCTCGACGCGGTGGTGTCGCAGATCGCGCGGGGTATCGCGGTGGTGATCGATTTCGCCTCCATTCCCGGCGCCTGGCGCGCCCTGCGGCAGGGACGCCTGAACTCCCGCGTGCCGGCGACCGTCTTGATCGCGCTCGGCGGCTTCATTCCGGGCTGGACCAGTGGGCTGAACCGATTTGGGATCACCTGGTCGTTCTTCCTTGGTGAGCTCCTGGGCGTGATCTTCATCCTGGCCGGCTTCCTGGCCAGCATCGAGGTCTTCAGCGACCTGCGGCTGCCGTTCATCGCGTCGTCCTGGCCCGACGGCACGCGCCGTAGCCGTCGCCGGTGCCGGCCCCGCGGCGGCCGAGGTCGTTGACAGCCGACCGCGCTCAGCCTAGAATCGGCAGGTTTCCCGGAAATCTGCCTTGTTTGACGTGGGCGCCCGGGTGACGACGAGGAACAACACAGACCGTGGCCAAGGCCGAGAATCGACCCGTGATCGCCCTGGCGTGCACCACCTGCAAGGAGCGCACGTACAGCACGCGGAAGAGCAAGCGAAACGACCGGGCGGCTGGAGCTAACAGTTTCTGCCCCGCTGCCGGCAGCACACGCTGCACCGAGAAACGAAGTAGGACCGGCCTGCGCGGAGGGGTGTAGCTCAATTTGGTAGAGCACTGGTCTCCAAAACAGCGGTTGCAGGTTCGAGTCCTGTCGCCCCTGCCAATCTGCGCATGGGTCCACCATTCGCCAATAGGAAGCAGCGCAGAGCAACGTGGTAAGCAGCCTCCGCCAGTCTTTCGAGGAAAACTGGTCCGAGCTCAAGAAGGTCGCCTGGCCGACGCGCCAGATGGTCATCAACCTGACGCTGATCGTGATCGGCGTGTCGGTCGCCATCGGCGCGTACATCGCCGTGCTCGACCTGATCCTCACACCGGCCTGCAGCAGGTGCTGCAGTGAGTGACGAGCAGGTCGCACCCAGGAGACCCGCGACGAGGCGCGCGAGGCGGCGCGACTTTCGCGCGAGGCCCCGCAGCCGGACGACGCCTACGCCGACGAGCGAAGACCAAGCAGTGGTACGTGATCCACACGTACTCCGGCTACGAGAACAAGGTCAAGGCCAACCTCGAACACCGCATCGAGTCGATGGGCGTGGAGGACAAGATCTTCCAGGTCCTGGTCCCACTGAGGAGGAGATCGAGATCAAGAACGGTCAG
>CAVQTN010000001.1:0-26125 GCA_963716585.1 uncultured Chloroflexia bacterium | reverse complement strand
CGCGCCACGGCGCCGACCCGCACAACCTGGTGCCCGACGGTGATCACACCGAGGCCGACGCCCGGATCACGGTGTGGAGGCCGACATCGGCGACGTCGACCGCCCCGATGTGCGGGCGGCGACGGTCGCGGCCGACGTGGTGTTCAACCTCGCCGGGCAGGTGAGCCACGTCGACTCGATGGACGACCCGCTGTTCGACCTCGACGTGAACACCACCAGCCAGTTCCGCGTTCCTCGAGCTGCTGCGCCGCGAGAACGCGACGGCGACGGTCGTGTACACGTCGACCCGCCAGATCTTCGGCAAGCCGCGGTACCTGCCGGTCGACGAGGACCACCCGGTGGCGCCGGTCGACGTCAACGGCATCACGAAGTACGCCACCGAGCAGCTCCATCTCCTCTACCACGACGTCTACGTGATCGAGCGACGCGCTCGTGCTGTCGGTGATGCGGTTCGCCGACGAGCTGGCCGACCCCAAGCCGCTCGGGTTTCCGTCAAGCGACGGCATCCGCAAGGCGGAGCTCGACATGGCGAAGGCGCTGGTCAACAGCCTCGCCGCCGAATGGGATCCCGCGAAGTACACCGACCAGTACCTCGAGAACCTGATGCGGATCATCAAGGGCAAGGTCGAAGGGCAAGAAGGTCACGCTCGAGCCGAGCGAGACGCCGCGGCAGGCGAAGTCGTCGACCTGATGGAACGGCTGCGCCGCAGCCTCGACCAGGCGGGCTCGCCAAGCGCGCGCGCGCGCCAAGAAGCGAAGCGCGGCGCAAAGAAGGCGACCGCGCAGAGCGGAAGCACGCCGCGGCGTCGACGGCAAGCTGACTCATGCTCGCCCCGATGCTCGCGTCGCTGGCCGACGCGCCGCTCGACGATCCCCAGCTCGTCTACGAACCGAAATACGACGGCATCCGCGCGATCGTCGAGATCGGCGCCGAAGGGCAGCGTCCGCCTCTGGTCGCGGCTCGGCAACGAGAAGACGCGGCAGTTTCCCGAGATCGTCGCCGGCGCTCGAACAGTGGGCGCGCGCGCCGAAGGCAGCCGCTCGTCCTCGACGGCGAGATCGTCGCGCTCGACGCGAAGGGGCAGCCGGCCGGCTTCCAGCAGCTCCAGGGACGCATTCATCTGTCGGAAGGCGCAGTGCCGCCGGGCCGCACGGCGCTGATCGCCTTCGACATCCTGCGCGACGGGCACACCGACTATCGCGACCGGCCGCTCACCGAGCGGCGCGCCGCGCTCGAGCGGATCTTCGGCGCGCACCGGATCGCCGCTGCTGCGCATCAGCGAGCAGGTGCGCGGCGACGGCCGCGCGCTGTACCAGCAGGCGCTCGAGCAGGGCTGGGAAGGGCTGATCGCCAAGCACGCCGCCTCGCTCTACAAGTCGGGCAAGCGCACGCCCGACTGGCGCAAGCTGAAGATCGTCCACGAACAGGAGTTCGTCATCGGCGGCTGGACCGAGCCGCGGCAGACGCGCGCGTACTTCGGCGCGCTGCTGCTCGGCGTCTACGACAGGGGCGCGAGCCTCGGTCTACGTCGGCCACACCGGCACCGGCTTCAACGAGAAGGAGCTGGCGCGCGTGATGAAGCTGCTCAAGCCGCTCGAGACGCAGACGTGCCCGTTCGAGACCAAGCCGAAGACCAACGAGCGGCCGCACTGGGTGCGCCCCGAGCTGGTCGCGCAGATCAAGTTCACCGAGTGGACCGCCGACGGCAAGCTGCGGCATCCGGTCTACCTCGGCCTGCGCGACGACAAGAAGGCGGACGACGTGACGCGCGAAGCAGAAAGCCGCGTTCGCGTTCGGCGTTCGACGGTCGTCGATCCGCGCAGGCGCCGCACGACGAGCCTCGAACGCAGACCGCAGCGCGACCGAAGAACGACGAACCCGACCGAACGCCGAACGCGAACCGCGAACGACGAACGCCGAACCACGAACGACGAACGACATCGCTCGATCAACTGCCGACGCTCGAGGATCGCGCGCAAGGACGGCGTGCTCGCGCTGCCCGACGGCGACAGCGCTGAAGGTCACCAACCTGCACAAGGTGTTCTGGCCGAAGCAGAAGCTGACCAAGGGCGACCTGTTCCGCTACTACGTCGCGCGTCGCGCCGTTCATCCTGCCGGCCGTCGCCGATCGGCCGCTCGTGATGAAGCGCTTCCCCAACGGCGTCGCCGCGCCGCCGTTCTATCAGCACCGCGCGCCCGACGTGCCCGCCGGCGTCCGCACCGCAGGTCGTCGGCGTCGTCGAAGAGCGGCCGCAGATCATCGGCGGCAGCCTGAAGACGCTGCTCTACATGACGCAGCTCGCGGCCATCTCGCAGGATCCGTGGTTCTCGCGCGTCGCAGCATCCGGAGTTCGCCGACTACGCCGCGCTCGATCTCGATCCGTCCGACGGCGTGCCGTTCGCGCGCGTGCTCGACGTCGCGCGCTGGATTCGCGACGAGCTCGACGCGCTCGGCGCCGACCGGCGTGCCGAAGACGTCGGGCGCCGACGGCCTGCACATCTACATGCCGCTGCCGGCCGGCACGCCGTACGAAGCCGGCCTGCTCTTCTGCCAGATCGTCGCGACGCGTGGTCGCGCAGAAGCATCCGAAGGTCGCGACCGTCGAGCGGAGCGTGAAGGCGCGCGGCAAGCGCGTCTACGTCGACTGCCTGCAGAACATCCTCGGCAAGACGCTGGCGACCGCCTACAGCGCGCGCGCCAGCGACTACGCCGGCGTGTCGACGCCGCTGACGTGGCAGGAGGTCGACGACGGGTTCGATCGCACGCGATTTCACGATCGCAGACCGCGCCGGCGCGATTCGAGAAGGTCGGCGACCTGTGGGCGGAGCTGCGGAAGTCGAAAGGCGTGGATTTGAAGAAGGTCGCCCGGCTCGCCAACCGACCTGAGGCAAAGGCTGGTGCGCCCGACTGGATTCGAACCAGTGGCCTACAGCTTCGGAGACTGTCGCTCTATCCAGCTGAGCTACGGGCGCACGTTCTGAGGTTATCATGACGCGCGGCCCGAATCCCTATGCTCGTCCTCACGTTGTCGTGCCGGTCGCGCGCTAGCGCTCCTTCTTTTCTTTGTCGTGGTCGTCGTGAATCTGTCCGCGAATCTCCCCTGCCGCACTCGTCGCCGTATGGATGTTGACGTACGTCTTCCCGGCGCGGATCGCGGCAAGAAGCTTGGCGAGGTTGTTCGGTTCGAGCTGCTGCGTCGCGAGGCCGATCACTCATTCGCCGTGAAATCACCCTCAACCGTGCCGTGCGGCGGGCACGCTGGTCGGCCACCGCCGCCGCAGAAGAACACCGTGACGCCGCCATTGACGTTCCGCTGCGCGACGTGAATCTGGGAAGCGCCGACGGCGGTTAGAAACCCGTCGTAGGTCAGCACGAAGTGCACAGACGTTTCCTGGTCGTTCACCGTCAACGCGAGCGTTCCATGCGCCCCCGAGAGGGTCACCGGCACTTCGTTGCGCCCTTTCAACTCGGCGCCGAATTCGCGCTCGACGCGTCGGTGGTCATCGTTGTGCCGCGCCAGAACGGGTATCGTCAGCAGAGACAAAGCCGGCCACGCACAGAACCGTCGTTCGCAAATTCATAAACGTTCCTCCATGACGTCAGTGACGAATCGCGCGGCGGACTATACGTTCGCGCCTTGCCGATTGCGACTGTTTACACCCATCGATTTCGCACTCGGCGAAGAGGTGAACGCGCAGAGCGCCTTCGTCATTGCACAACTCTCACGAACGACCGCGAGCATGCCGTGGCGATATCGACGATCGATGATGAGCGGGTCCTGTGTGCTGAAGGAACTGGTGCGCCCGGAGGGACTCGAACCCCCGGCCTACTGGTTCGAAGCCAGCCGCTCTATCCAACTGAGCTACGGGCGCGCCTGAGAGGACGACCATTGTAACGCGCGTCGAGCCAGCGCGGCGCTATGGTAGAATCGGGTTTTGCCTGAGCGCAATTCGCGCGCGCCTAGCACGCCAAGCATCCCTTCGGGCCGGTAGCTCAATTGGCAGAGCAGCAGACTCTTAATCTGCGGGTTGTGGGTTCGATTCCCACCCGGCTCACCACGCCTCGTTTCACTCGAGGTGGTTTCGCCGGGTGGTTCTCAGACACTCAGGCTTCAGCCTTCGGCTTCGCCTTTCGGGTGCGATTCCCGGTGACTCTGCAACACTGACGCGTCGCATACGACGTGGTTTCGCGGCGTGGTTCTTAGACACTCAGGCTTCAGCCTTCGGCTTCACCTTTCGGGTGCGATTCCCGGTGACTCTGCAACACTGACCCGTGGCATACGACGTGGTTTCGCGGCGTGGTTCTTAGACACTCAGGCTTCAGCCTTCGGCTTCGCCTTTCGGGTGCGATTCCCGGTGACTCTGCAACACTGACCCGTGCATGCGACGTGGTTTCGCGGCGTGGTTCTTAGACACTCAGGCTTCAGCCTTCGGCTTCGCCTTTCGGGTGCGATTCCCGGTGACTCTGCAACACTGACCCGTGGCATACGACGTGGTTTCGCGGGGTGGTCCTCAGACACTCGGGCTTCAGCCTTCGCTTCGCCTTTCGGTTCAGATTCTCGTGGCTCACCAACCTCGTTTCACTCGACGTGGTTTCGCCGCGTGATTCTGAGGCGCTCCAGCTTCGGCCTGCGGCCTCGATTGTCGGGCTCGATTTCCACCCCGGCTCACCACATTGCCTCCCGCACTTCGCGCATTTTTCGACTCCACCGATTCGGTGATCGGTTGCGCCTGGGTTGCGGATGGTTGTGTGTCGTCCAGCGCGCCCGCGGACCTCCTGTTCCGTGCGGCACCAGGAGCATTACCCTGACCGTTAATACGTCCCCTTCATTTCGCTTGCTGAAGGGACCGAGCGCAAAGGCCCGATCCAAAGCCGCACGGACCGGACCTCCGCTATGATCGGGCCCGCGCACGGAGGCACGCACGACCGGATGACAGGAAATATGCATAGATCCCCAGGGACGTGACGTGAGAAGAGTGGCTGCCGGTCTCGTGGTCGTGGCAGCGATCACGGGCGTCTACTTTTATGAGGCGCGATCGCGTCCCGCGTTTCCATCGAAGCGGCTCGTGCAGTGGCGGCCTCTAGGTTCATGGTCGGGCCGAGGCAATTCGCAGACAGGCTCGTTTCCAAGCGCCACAGGCTCGATGCGGGTGCTCTGGCGGACAGACCGTGAACGACCCGCCGATGCTGGGACGTTCCGGCTGACGATTCACAGCGCCGTCAGCGGCCGGCCGCTGCTGCTGGCAGTCGATCGACAGGGCGCCGGCCACGACATCTCGTATGTGCACGAGAGTCCCCGCATCTTCTATGGAGTCGTCGAATCAACGGATCTCGACTGGTCTTTCACCGTCGAG
The DNA here is from genome assembly GCA_963716585.1 of uncultured Chloroflexia bacterium. Classification (GTDB taxonomy): domain Bacteria; phylum Chloroflexota; class Limnocylindria; order QHBO01; family QHBO01; genus JAICUY01. The sequence goes on along the minus strand of CAVQTN010000001.1, from coordinate 20,769 downwards.
GAGGCAGTGCCATTCGGCGTCCCTCCCTCGAAATTCCCCCACGCGTAAGCAGCCATAGGCGGTAGCATTACGCCGACGCCTTTGAACCGAGATCCACATTCGCACTGATGCGTAGTGGCTATGCGCGGAGGCGCTGATCGTGGCCGACAACAAGAAACTCGTCGGACAGAACTATACGACTGCCCGATCTGATTGCCAAGGTCACGGGCGCCGCGAAATTTGCCGAAGACTACCGCGTCGAGGGAATGCTCTTCGCCAAGCTGCTGTTCAGCCCGATGCCGCATGCGCGCGTTCGGCGGATTGACCTGACCGCTGCGCTCGCCGTTCCGGGTGTCCGCGCGATTCTCACCGCGGACGATGTTCCGGGCGCGGCCGATACGGTGACCGACCTCGGCAAGGTCATCAAAGCCGACCTCAGGAACGAGCGGGCGCTGACGAACAAGCCGATGTCCTTACGGCGAACCGGTGCTCGCGGTGGCCGCCGACAGCGAGCTCATCGCCGCTGAGGCAATAGAGAAGATCGAGATCGAGTGGGAACTCCTGCCGTTCAACGTCGACCCGCTCGATACGCTCCGGTCAGGCCGACCCAATGCGAGCACCGACGGCAACGTATGGGCACCGGGTCCGCCGACCCCGAACGCGCCGCCTCCCGCTCCGCACGTCAAAGAAGTGAAGTGGACGGAGCAGGACTTTGCCGGCGTGAACGATGGTCATTTGCCGATGGGCAAGCCGACCGACGAGTGGTCCTATGGCGACCTCGAGGGGGGATTCAGGAAGGCCGCCCTCGTTCTCGATGACACGTTCGTGACGCCGAACACCTATCATCAGACGCTCGAATCACGCACGGCGATGGCGTACTGGCAGAACGGGAAGGTATTCCTCCACTGCTCGACGCAGAGTGTCATCCAGACCGTCGACGCCGTCGCCAGGTGGCTCCACGTCGAGCCGAAGGAACGTGGTGATCGTCAGCGCGTATACCGGCGGCGGGTTCGGCAGCAAAATCACCGGCGCCGTCAGCGGCATCATCCCGGCCCTCCTGTCCAGGAAAACCAACCGCCCGGTCATGATGCGCATCAGCCGCGAAGAGGAACAGGCCGATCGGCGGCGCGCGCCCAGCATCCATGGCCGGATGAAGGTCGGATTTGCCCAGGACGGCCGCAGTCGACGGCCGTCGATCTGTTTGCGGTCATGGACAACGGCCCTACGAGCAGCAGTTCGACGTGTCCGCGACCGGCTTGATTGTGTCGCTCCTCTATCAGCCGCCGGCGATGCGCTGGCGAGGAGATGACCGTGCTCACGAATACGCCTCCCCGGCGACCACAGAGTCAGCCGGGCGGCATGCAGGGGATCACCCTGATGGAACGGCTGGTGAACAAGGCGGCGCACAAACTCGAACTCGCCCAGGTGGATCCGGCGGCGCAACGCTCCGGAAGGCAAGGCGCCTCTCGGTCCGCTGGACCCCAAGGGGCAGCACGTCATGCATTCGACCAGCTGCTTCCTGGAGCCGAAGCGCTCGATGGTCGGGGGTGAGAGTTTTCGGGTGGGAGGCGCGGAAGAGTGCAAGCGGGCACCGGGGAAGGAGGGCGAAGGTCGTGGAGCAATGTCCTGTTGCTTCGTTTCAGTTGGCTCGGCGTGCTTGCCCGGGCTGTCGCAGCCTTCCGGGTCGGGGCTGCTGGGGTCGGGCCTCGCCAGCGGGTCACCCGCGACGCCCTCGCGGTCGATTGCCGCCAGCCCCAGCCGATGGCCCCGACGGTCACGCCCACGCCGGCGCCCGTCTATCCGCCGCTGGACGTGGTCTATCTCAGCCGCAGCGCGGCGACGACGCCCATCTACCTGTTCCAGCGCGACTTCGGCAAGAAGGTCGATCCCAGGGAGCTGGCCGTCGCCGACCAGGGGATCGCCAGCTTCGCCTGGGCGCCCGACGGTACGGTCGGCGCGGCGCTGGTCGGCGGGACGACGGGGCGCGTCGTGGCGATCGAGCCGAAGAACAACAAGCGCGCGCTGATCGATGGTGCGGACGATATCGCCTTCGGGCAGGACGCCTCGAAGCTGTACGTGGTCAAGGTCACGCTGTCCGGCACGAAGGACAAGGTCGAGGTGCTGAGCGTCGGCTACGCCAGTGGCAAGGCCACCTCGCTCACCAGCTTCAGCTACCCGCACCCCGCAGATCTTCGCCGACCCGCTTCTCACCGAGGCCGCCTTCACCGACGAGGGCGGCTCCGTGCGTCTCTATCCGACAAGCGACGGCAACCTGGTGCTCTGGATCCTGGGCGCGCCGGCGACCTATCGGATCGATCCGGTCGACGGCACCCGGACGGAGGTCACTCGCGCACCGACCCTGTGGTCTCCGGATGGCAAGCGACGCGTTGACGCCAAGCTCAGCGGGTCGACGACCACCCTGACGCTCAAGAACCGCGACGAGGAGACGCAGGCATCGATCAAGGTCAACGGCCTGGTCAGCCACCTGCGCTGGTCGGCCGACGACTCGGAGGTCGCCTTCACGCTGGGGCGGTCGGCCACAACGGCGGGGTCATCCAGGATCTCTACGTCTGGGAGCTCAAGAACGGCCAGGCGCCGATGCCGCTGACCTCCAACGGAGCCTCGTTCGGCGCCGAATGGCTGGGTGCGCCACAATCGTGGGAGCCATGAAACCCTCCACCGTGCGCCGCCTGCCGTGAGCCCGCTGCAGGAGATCGTCAACCCCATCGGCGTCGAGCTCGACGAAACGGCGCGCCTGATGCGCATTCGCTGGGACGACGGGCACCTGGGCGAGTGGGGCTGGGAAGCATTGCGCCGCGAATGCCCCTGCGCACTGTGCTCCGGCGAAGGCAACGTTCCGGGCGTCGTGACCCTGGAGATGGTCTTCACGCCGCAGCAGACCACCCTCGAGCGGGTGAAATGGATCGGCCGATACGCCCTCGCCCCCATCTGGGCGGACGGGCACGACACGGGATTGTTCACCTACCAGAAGCTGCGCGGGATGTGCACCTGCGAGGAGCATCGCGGTGGCTGACACGGGCGGTGTCCTCCTCGTCCACGCCCACCCCGACGACGAGGCGATGGGCACCGGCGGCCTGATTGCCCGATGTGTCGCCGAGGGCATCCGCGTCGACCTGGTGACCTGCACCGGCGGCGAGGAAGGGGAGATCCACGACCCGACGCTGGATCCGGCGGAGGCTGCGCCGCGCCTGGCCGAGATTCGCGCCGCCGAGCTGGCCTGCGCGCTCCCGGCACTGGGCGACGGCGCCGGTGCGCTTCCACCCGCTCGGCTACCGGGACAGCGGCATGATGGGCACGCCGGCCAACGAGCGCGCGGACGCGTTCTGGAACGCCGACCTCGAGGCGGCGACGGCTCGGCTGGTGGCGGTGGTTCGGGCCGCTCGGCCCGACGTGATGGTCAGCTACGACCCCAACGGCAACTACGGCCACCCCGATCACATCAACGCCTACCGCGTCGCGCGCGCCGCGTTCGAGGCCGCCGGCGATCCGGCGCGCTACCCCGATGGCGGCGTGCCGCACACCGTCGCCAAGCGCTACGAGATGGCGTTCTCGCGCGAACACTGGCTCGAGCTGATGCAGGAGATGCGGGCGCGTGGCATGAAGCTCCCCTGGGATTTGGACGAGGCCGCTGGCGCGTCGGATGCCACTGCCGAGGCGCAGCCGGAGGAGTTCGGCACGCCCGAGGCACTGATCACGACCCGCATCGACGTCTCCGCCTTCCTCGATCGCAAGCGTGCCTGCATGGACTGCCACAAGACCCAGCGCCAGGACATGGGCTGGGTGCTCGACATGCCACCCGACCTGGCCGACCGCGTCCTCACGCCTGAGCGTTTCGTCCTGGCTGCGTGGCAGCACCACGAGATCCCCGACGGCTACACCGAGGATTCGCTCTTCACGGGCCTCTGAGCGGCGACCGGTGGTTCACAGTTGGGTCCGTGCGGACTCAAAGGACCGAGAGCCTGTCGTTGGGCTGTTGTCTGCGCGCGTGGTGACTCAAATCCACCGGATCGGCGGCGAATCTCGGTCAGACAGGTCGTTTTGGCGCGTCTGATGACTCAAACGCATGACAGCCGGCCATTCACCGGTCGCTTGAGTCGCCACAGACGCAACGGACCAGGGCAACGGACGGGGGCGCCGCGGCAGGTGGACAGGGCGCCACGGCAGGTGGCCCCAACGGGGCTGTACCATGCCACGCGTGTCCGACCACACCATCAACCTGACCGATGAGCTGCGGGCCTACATCCTCCGCGTCGGCGTGCGGGAGCCACCGGTCCTTGCCAGGCTGCGCGAGGAGACGGCGCAGCTGCCCATGGCCCGCATGCAGATCTCGCCGGAGCAGGGCGCCTTCATGGGCATCCTCGTCCGGCTGATCGGCGCCCGACGCTGCCTGGAGATCGGCACCTTCACCGGCTACTCGTCGACCGTCGTGGCCCAGGCCATGCCGCCGGATGGCCGCCTGACCTGTTGCGACGTATCGGTCGAATGGACCGATGTCGCCCGTCGCTACTGGGCCGAGGCAGGCGTCGCCGACCGGATCGAGCTGCGCATCGGTCCGGCGATCGAGACCCTCAAGACGCTGGAGGAGGGGAGCTTCGACTTCGCGTTCATCGACGCCGACAAGCCGAGCTACGACGCGTACTACGAGCGTGCGCTGCGGCTCGTGCACGCGGGCGGGCTGATCGCCATCGACAACGTGCTGTGGAGCGGCCAGGTCGTCGATCCATCCGACGAGACGGACGCAGACGCAGGCGATCCGCGCGCTCAACGAGAAGATCGCGACCGACGAGCGGGTCGAGATGGTGCTGCTGCCGATCGGGGACGGCCTGACCCTCGCCCGCGTGCGGTGACGCCGGCGCGCTCCACCTCGGGAGCATTTCCGGGCACGGCCACAACGGCCCTGGGCGAGGCGGCGCAGCGCTGGGGAACCCCGCTGTATGTCACCGACCTGGAGATCGCCGCCCGGCGCCTGGCCGCCTACCGCGCCGCCTTCCCCGAAGCGCTGATCGCGTACGCGGTCAAGGCCAACCCGGATCCGCAGCTGCTGCGGCGCCTGGTATCCGAGGGCGCCGGCTGCGAGGTGGTCAACCTGGTCGAGCTGGCGCTGGCGCGCCGTGCCGGCTGCCCTGCGCAACGGATCGTGATGAACGGCATCGGCAAGGGTGACGTCGAGATCGCCGAGGCCCTGGCCGCCGGCGTCCTCGTCAACGCCGAGTCCCTCGACGAGCTCGAGGCGATCGTGCGGCTCGCACGGACCGGCGCCCGCATCGGCCTCAGGTTGAACCCGGGGCTGGATGCGCAGACCCACCCGCACCTGGCGACGGGTGCCGCCGAAGCAAAGTTCGGCATCGCGCTTGCGGACCTGCCACACGCCATCGACCGCCTGGCGCGGGCGGGACTGGCGCCCGAGGCGATCGGCGCGCACATCGGCTCGGAGGTCGGCAACCTGGAGGCCTACCACAGCCTGCTCGGCGCACTCCGGCAGCAGCCGTTCCGGATCAATCTCGGGGGCGGCCTGCCGGCGGGTGCGGATCCGGCCGACCTGCGCCTGGGGATCGACAGCAGCCGCCTCATCCTGGAGCCCGGTCGCAGCCTGGTGGCCGGCGCCGGCAGCCTGCTCACGCGCGTCGTGCGCGTGCAGGCGCGCGCGACCTGCACCTACCTGGTGGCCGATGCGGGCATGACCGAGCTCATCCGACCGATGCTGTACGGCGCCGACCACCCGGTCAGCCTGGTCGAGCCCGGCGCGCGCCTGCCGACCGCCCGGCCGGTGCACCTGGCGGGCCCGGTTTGCGAGGCAGGCGACATCCTGGCCCGCGATCTGGACCGATGGCTCACGCCCGGCGAGCTGGCGACGGCCGGCGGCGGGGCGCTCCTGGCGATTCGGCAGGCCGGGGCGTACGGCGCCGCGATGAGCTCGAACTACAACGGCAGGCTGCGGCCGGCCGAGGCAGTGATCGAGGGCGGGCAGCTGCGCCTCAGCCGCCGGCGCGAGACGCTCGAGGACCTCGTCAGCCGCGACGCCTGACCCCGCCGCAGGCTAGTTGTGCGCGGCAGCGTCCGCGAAGCCGTGGCCGCCCATCACCCGCCAGCCGATGCCGTCGTGCTCGAGGTGGTAGATCGCCGGGTTGGGCATCGCCTGGTGGAAGTCGAAGCCGACCCCCGGCTCGAACGCCTGCAGGACCAGGGCGATCAGGTTGCCGTGGCTGCCGACCAGCAGCCGGCCGCCGTCGGGGTGGCGGACGCGCAGCAGGTCGAGCGTGGCCATCGCCCGGCGCTGCGCCGCGCGGCTCGTCTCGCCGCCCGCGACCGCGTAGTCCGGGTCCTCGAACGAGCGCTGCAGCTGCTCGCGCCACGCGTCGCTCGGCTGGGGGGCGAGGTTGCGCTCGCGCATGTCGACCAGCTCCAGGATCGGCAGCCCGCGACGTCGCGCAACCGGCTCCACGGTCTGGATGGCTCGCGGGTAGGGGCTGGAGTACACCGCGCTGAGGTGGTACGGCTCCAGCTCGTCGGCGAGCTCCTCCGCCGCCCGGTGCCCGGCGTCGGAGAGCGGGCGCTGGTCGAAGTCCGTGTCGCTGCTTCCCAGCGGGACGGCCTCGGCGTGGCGGACCAGCAGCACGTCCAGCGTGCCGAGACGCGGTTGCATGGGGCCAGTCTAGGGCGCCGGACGGACCGGCCAACGCCAGGCGCTGCCCGGAGGTCGGCACGCTCACCGGTTACTCGTCGACCGCGGTCGCCCTCGCCCTTCCGGACGACGACCGCATCACCTGCTGCGACGTACCGGTCGAATGGACCGATGTCGCCCGCCGCTACTGGGCGCCGCGTGCGTTGACGCCCCTCCGGTGCGCCGCGATACTGCGATCACCTTCAAGCGGAGTCCAGGTGATCTGTTCGAGCTGCAACACGGTCAACGAGGCCGGTCGCAAGTTCTGTGGGAATTGCGGCGCCCGGCTGGCTGTGAGCTGTCCGAGCTGCGGCTCGCCCAATAGCCCCGGCACGCGGTTCTGCGGGGAATGCGGCACGCTGTTGACCGACGGGCCCACGGCCGCCGCCGCCGATGGAACCGCCGCCGGCGATCCCGCCGCCTCCGATCCCGCGGCCTCCAATGCAGCCACGCCCCGTGACCAGGCCGAGCGTCGTCTCGTGTCGGTCCTCTTCGCCGATCTCGTGGGATTCACCACGCTTTCGGAGGCCCGCGATGCCGAAGCGGTGCGTGACCTGCTGAGCCGCTATTTCGAGCGCGCGAGCGCCATCGTGCAGGAGTACGGCGGGACGGTCGAGAAGTTCATCGGTGATGCGGTCATGGCGGTGTGGGGCACGCCGACCGCCCACGAGGACGATGCCGAGCGTTCCGTCCGCGCCGCGCTCGACCTCGTCGAGGCGGTGCGCCGTCTGGGACAGGAGATGGACGCCGACCTGCAACTGCGTGCCGGCGTGCTGAGCGGCGAGGCGGCGGTCACGGTCGGCGCCACGAATCAGGGCATGGTCGCCGGCGACCTCGTCAACACGGCCAGCCGGCTGCAGTCGGCGGCGGCGCCGGGCTCGGTGCTGGTCGGTGAGGCGACCTACCGTGCGGCCTCGGGTGCCATCAGCTTCGAGCCGGCTGGTGACCGTGACCTGAAGGGCAAGGCCGCGCCGGTGGCTGCCTATCGGGCGCTGCGCGTCGTCGCCAAGCGTGGCGGCATCGGTCGCAGCGACCAGCTCGAGGCGCCGTTCGTCGGTCGCACGGCCGAGCTGCGCCTGCTCAAGGACTTCCACGCGGCGACAGGCGAGGAGCGCCGCCCGCGGCTGGTGTCGATCATGGGACAGGGCGGCATCGGCAAGAGCCGGCTGGTCTGGGAATTCCAGAAGTACCTCGATGGCGTCACCGAGGTGGCGTACTGGCACTACGGCCGCTCGCCCGCCTATGGCGAGGGGATCACCTTCTGGGCGCTGGCCGAGATGGTCCGCGGCCGGGCCGGTATCGTCGAGGGCGAGGACCCGACGCAGGCACGCGCCAAGCTGTCGAGCACGCTCGACGAGTTCGTGACCGATGCGGCGGAGCGCCAGTGGATCGAGCCGCGGCTGCTGCAGCTGCTCGGGCTCGAGGAGACGAGTGGCGCGAACCGAGAGCGCGAGACGCTCTTCACGGCATGGCGCACCTTCTTCGAGCGCATCGCCGAGCGCGGCACGGTGCTCCTCGTCTTCGAGGACCTCCAGTGGGCCGATGCGGGCCTGCTCGACTTCATCGACCACGTCCTCGACTGGTCCCGTGACCGTCCGCTGTACCTCATCACCCTCGCCCGACCGGAGCTGCTCGAGCGTCGTCCGGACTGGGGCGCGGGGCGGCGCAACTTCACGTCGCTGCTTCTGGACCCACTGGACGACGATGCGATGCGCGAGCTGCTGCGCGGCCTGGTTCCGGGCCTGCCGGACAGCGTCGTGGATGGGATCCTGGAGCGGGCCGAGGGCATCCCGCTGTACGCGGTCGAGACCGTGCGCATGCTGCTCGACGAGGGGCGCATCGAGCGCATCGGCGACAGCTTCCAGCCGGTCGGCGACGCGCAGCCGCTTTCGATCCCAGCCACGCTGCAGGGGCTCATTGCCGCGCGGCTTGACGGGCTCGACCCGGCGGATCGCTCGCTGCTGCAGGCCGCATCGGTCATGGGCAAGACGTTCAGCCTGGATGCGGCGGCCGATGTCAGTGGCGAGGATCGCGACGCGCTCACCTCGCGGCTTCGCTCCCTGGTCCGGCGCGAGCTGCTGACGCTGGAGGCGGACCCGCGGTCGCCGGAGCGTGGCCAGTACGGGTTCGTGCAGGGCCTCATTCGCGAGGTGGCCTACGGTGGCCTCGGGCGGCGCGATCGGCGACGGCTGCATCTCGCGGCCGCACGCCACTTCGAGACGCTCGGCGACGACGGGATCGCCGGCGTGCTCGCGGAGCACTACGTGGCGGCGTACCACGCGCAGCCCGACGGTCCGGAGGGTGACGCGGTCGCGGCGCAGGCACGCGTCGCGCTGCGCGGTGCGGCCGAGCGTGCCGCCTCGCTCGGTTCGCACAACCAGGCGGCGACCTATTTCGAGCAGGCGCTGGAGGTCACCAGCAACCCCGATGAGCAGGCCCAGCTGCACAAGGCGGCGGGGGATGCCGGGCGGCTCGGTGCAGGGGGGACGGAGGAGGGGATGCTCGCGCACTATCGGGCTGCGCTCGAGCTGGTCAGCAACGGCGACGATCGCATCCGCCAGCTGGAGGCCACCACCGACCTCGGTCGGGGGATGGGCTGGACCGGCCACAGCGAGCGGGCGGTGGCATTGATGGAACAGGCGCTCGCGGACTTCGCGGACCTCGACGGGACGGCGGAGTGGGTGCGGCTCAACACCGAGCTGTCGCGCGTCTACATGCTGGTCGGCAGCACGGTCAAGGCGTTGGCCCGTATCGAGCAGGTGCTGCCGCTGGCCGAGCGGCTGGAGCTGCGGCGCGAGGTCCTGGAGCTGCTGGTCACCCGCGGCGCGACGCTGGCCAATCACCGTCGCCTGGGGGAGGCGATCGTGCTGCTCATTGGCGCCGTCAGCCAGGCGCGCTCGCTGCAGCTTCCGGGGCTCGAGCTGCGAGCCGCCGTGAATCTCAGCTATGCAACGGCGGCGGAGGACGCACTGCTCTCGCATCGCGTCGCGCGCGAGGGCCTCGAGCTGGCGCGTCACCTCGGCCTCGGGTCGCAGGCCGCCTATCTCCTCAACAATGCATCGGACACGGCCGTACGAATCGGCGAGTGGGATTGGTATGCCGAGCAGTTGGGCGATGATTCGGTCGCTGACGACAGCGCACCGTTCGGTCGGCTGATCCATCGCGCGCGCCTGCGGGCCTTTCGTGGCCTCGAGTCCGATGCGCTCGTCGCCGAGGCCGCGGCGTTCCTCGAGGGGCGTACCGAGATCCAGGCCTTTTCGATGCTCGACGACATCCGCGGCGACGTCGCCATGGTTGGCGGCCGGTTCGAGGAGGCACGCCGGTTTGCCATCAGCAGCTACGAGCGCGTCGACTCGCCCGATTCCACGGCCCGCTCGAACGCCGGGCGCTTCTCGATCTGGCTGCACGACGCCGATTCGGTCGCGCGAATGCTGGACGAGCAGCGGCAGGTTCCCGGCGCGATGGCCCGGATCAGCGAGCTCGAACTGCAGGCAGGACTCGCCGCGCTCGAGGGCCGCACGCGTGAGGCCATCGGCGTGTTCCGGGAGGTGATGGCGCGCTGTCGCAGCGCCGGGGTCCGCTTCGATCTTGCGATCGCCGGCCTGACGATGGTGTATGCGCTTGGCACCGCGCATCCCGAGGTGCGCGAGGCGGCGGCAGAGGCGCGCGAGATTTTCACCCAGCTCGGCGCGACGCCGTTCCTCGCCCTGCTCGACGCGGCGGAGGCGGCGAAACCCGCCGCTGTGGTGGAGCGGCCGGCGCTCGAGCCCCGAGTCTCCTCGACGCGCTGAGCACCGGTCTCGGGCGCCGCGCCGGCGCTGAACCGCCGGGACCCATCGGGCCATTGGGTCTGCGCACGGCGCCAGCGAGCATGGCGTGGTGCATCGGATCACCACCCTTCTCGGGCTCGCGCCGCTGCTGACTGCCTGCGGCCCGGCGACGGCGCAACCGCCATCGCCCGCATCGGTTTAGCCGTCGATGCAACCAAGCATCGCGCCATCGGCCGTCCCGATGCCGACGCAGGTGTCCGGCCTTGCCCGTCTCGAGCCGGCCCACGGCGCCTACTTCGGGGTCAACCTCGACTGGGGCAACGACTCGGCGGCGGCGGTATCGCGGCGCCCCGGCCGCACGCCGGTGGCCTGGGTGCAGTTCGTCGCCTTCCCGCTCGACGCCGGCGCTAGGGCGAACCTCGACGCGTTCATCGACCAGGTGGCATCGGCCGGCGGCATGGCGCTCATCACCGGCCCCGGCCCCGGCGTCATACACTCTCCCGGCCCAAACCCGCGGAACGCGGCGTTCTCCACGCCCCGTCCACCGCAGCCACGCAGAACTCCACAGGCCGTCCACGGTCCGTCCACAGCACACCGCAGCATCTGGTGGCCCGTCCGAAGATACACCACAACATGTTGTGGTTTTCGCTTGACGAAGGCCGATGGCAGGAGTAACGTTCCAAGTCCAAACAGCCGCCCCGGAAGGCCGGCCTGGCGCGTCGCATCGGTCGCGATCACGTCATCCCGCCGTCCGGCCAGCGGGGCCACAATGACCACGCCGGCGTCATACGAAAGCCACCGGCAAGCAACCCAGACGGAAGGGAAGACATGGCCCGCAGCGCGAGTCCCAGCAAGCCAGCCAACGGCACGACCAACGGCCACGCCAACGGCAACGGGCACACGACCGGCAATGGGAACGAGACGAGGAAGCCGACGGGCTACCACCAGCTGGCGGCGGGCGAGCAGCGCACCTGGAGCGGACTGCAGGTCGAGCGCCGCTTCACGCAGCCCGGCGTGGATCCGTATGACACCGTCGAGTGGGACACCCGCGAGGCGGCCATCACCAACGAGCACGGCAAGGTCGTCTTCGAGCAGAAGAACCTCGAGTTCCCCAAGAGCTGGAGCGCCCTGGCCACCAACGTCGTCGCGTCAGCAAGTACTTCCGCGGCCCGCTCGGCAGCCCCGAGCGCGAGTACAGCGTCCGCCAGATGATCGGCCGAGTCGCGGACACCATCACGCGACTGGGGCCGCAAGGACGCCTATTTCGCGACCGATGCGGACGCCGACACCTTCCACGCCGAGCTGACCGACATCCTGCTCAAGCAGCGCGCCGCGTTCAACAGCCCCGTCTGGTTCAACGTCGGCATCGACGAGCACCCGCAATGTTCGGCATGCTTCATCAACAGCGTCGAAGACACCATGGAGTCCATCTTGGGCCTCGCCAAGACCGAGGGGATGCTCTTCAAGTTCGGCTCAGGCACCGGCTCCAACCTGTCCACCATCCGCAGCTCCAAGGAGCAGCTGAAGGGTGGCGGCGAAGCGAGCGGCCCGGTGAGCTTCATGAAGGGCTTCGATGCCTTCGCCGGCGTCATCAAGTCCGGTGGCAAGACCCGACGCGCGGCCAAGATGGTGATCCTCAACGCGGACCATCCGGATGTGGAACGTTCATCGACTGCAAGCTGGTCGAGGAGAAGAAGGCCTGGGCGCTCATCGACGCCGGGTATGACGGCAACTTCAACGGGGGCGCCGCCTACGAATCGGTCTTCTTCCAGAACTCGAACAACTCCGTGCGCGTGACCGATGCGTTCATGGACGCCGTCGAGCGCGACGCCGACTGGGCACTCAATGCGGTGACCACCGGCGAGCCGCTGGAGACCGTCAAGGCCCGATACCTCCTCAACAAGATGGCCGAGGCGGCCTGGGTCTGCGGCGACCCGGGCATCCAGTACGACGACAACATCAACCGCTGGCACACCAGTATGAACACCGCGCCGTATCAACGCTTCAAACCCCTGCAGCGAGTTTTTGTACCTGGACGACTCGGCCTGCAACCTGGCCAGCCTGAATCTGATGAAGTTCGTAACAGATTCGACGGCGAGTTCGCCATCGAAGACTTCAAGCACGCGGTGCGCGTGGTCCTGACCGCGCAGGAAATCACGGTCAGCAACTCGAGCTACCCGACGCCGAGGATCGAGGAGAACTCGCACGACTTCAGACCGCTGGGCATCGGGTACGCCAACCTCGGCGCGCTGCTGATGGACCGCGGCCTGCCCTACGACTGCGATGACGGCCGCGCCTACGCCGGCGCCATCACCGCGCTCATGCAGGCGCGAGGCGGAGCTGCAGTCAGCGCGCGCATCAGCCGCGACCAGGGTGGCCCGTTCGAGGGCTACGCCGTCAACCGCGAGCCGTTCCTGAGGGTCATGAACCAGCATCGCGATGCGGCCTACCGCATGAACCGCGAGCTGGTGCCGACCGACCTGCTCGATGCGGCGCTGACCACCTGGGACGAGGTCATCGCCCTTGGCGAGCAGCCACGGCTTCCGCAACGGCGCAGGTCAGCGTGCTTGCCCCCACCGGCACCATCGCGCTTCATGATGGACTGCGACACGACCGGCATCGAGCCTGACATCGCGCTCATCAAGTACAAGCGCCTGGTGGGCGGCGGCTACCTGAAGATCGTCAACCAGGGCGTCACCAATGCGCTGCGCAAGCTCGGCTACGACGCCAGGCAGGCGGAGGAGATCGTCGCCTACATCGACGAGCACGAGACGATCGAGGGCGCGCCGTACCTCAAGGACGAGCACCTGCCCGTCTTCGACTGCGCCTTCAAGCCGGCCAAGGGACGCGCAGCATCCACTACATCGGCCACCTCAAGATGATGGCCGCGGTGCAGCCGTTCCTGTCGGGCGCCATCTCCAAGACGGTGAACATGCCCGAGCGAGTCGACGCCGGCGGAGATCGCGCAGGTCTACATCGACGGCTGGAAGCTGGGCCTCAAGGCGATCGCGGTCTACCGCGACAACTCCAAGCGCAGCCAGCCGCTGAACACCAAGAAGGACGGCGGGACCGATGCGACAAGGCGCGGCCGCGGCGCCGAAGTCCAGACCGTCTACAAGCCGCTCCGCCGGCGCCTGCCGGATGAGCGGGCCGCGATCACCCACAAGTTCAACGTGGGCGGGCACGAGGGCTACCTGACCATCGGCCTGTACGAGGACGGCACACCCGGCGAGATCTTCCTGCGCATGGCCAAGGAGGGGTCGACCATCAGTGGCCTGATGGACAGCTTCGCCACCGCGGTCAGCGTGGCGATGCAGTACGGCGTGCCGCTGAAGGACCTGGTCAACAAGTTCAGCCACCTGCGCTTCGAGCCGGCCGGGTTCACGACCAACCGGGACATCCCCATGGCGAAGTCGCTGGTCGACTACATCTTCCGGTACATGGCCACCAAGTTCATGGATGCCGATGCACAGCACCAGGTGGGGATCGTCGATAGGCAGCTGACATTGACCGATGCAGTGGCGGTGGGTGATGTGGCCCCCGTCGGCACCACGCCGACAGGCGGCGCGGCGCCGTCGGCGGCTACGTCTTCAACCGAGGCCACTCCCTTGGGCAGTGGTCAGTCTTCGGGCGTTGACGCCGCGCCAACGGGCTCCGCGGCCTCCGGGTCTCGGCCCGAGGCGGCAGCCCAGGACGGGGTAGACGCAGCATCCGAGCCCGTGGCGGAGAAGTCGGGGTCGGGGCTGCTCGATGGGTTGAAGATCGTGGCGCAGAACTCAGCCGCGGCGACACGGGAGGCGCGGCTGAATGCCGGTCAGGCGCCGGTCGTCTTCGACACGGCCGACTCGCCGGCCTGCACGGACTGCGGCTCGATCATGGTCCGCAACGGGTCCTGCTACAAGTGCATCAACTGCGGCGCGACGAGCGGGTGTTCATAGTGCCGGTGCGTTGCCGTGGCTGTCGCCGCGCGTTGAGTCCGTCGGCATCCGGGTTTGACGCCAATACGTCTCCCGAGAAATCACCGCACAGCTAGAGGGGAGGATGCGCGTCGGCATCCGTTGCCTCGGTGAGATCGCTCGCGACCGCGTCCGTCTCCGGCTCGCCGATGCCGGCCGATACCACTGAACCAACTGAAGCGGCCGCGTTGATGAGATCCGCGGCCACCAGCTCGGAGAGTTTGGCTAGAAGCCAATCGGTCGCTTCGGCGTGGGAACCGAATGCACCAAGCCGCTTGTGGGCAGTCACGGCCCACCACCCTTGCACCCGGAGGGTCCACGTCGAGTCGAGCCCCCCGGCATCTGCTTGTGCTAGCAGTTTCCGGCGTAGGTCGGTTTGCATGGGCGAGTGATCGAGCCAGACAGCCAGATGGGGCTCGGGCTGATTGAATTCTGCCGAGGCGTCGATTTGGGCAACGCCAAACATGATGCGAACTGGGCTTGAGGTCTTTACTGGAAGCACGATCCGACGCCAACCCTTGAACTGCCACAAGAGCTGCTCATCGGCGTCACCCAATGATTTCGGCCAGCCCAGCTCGGGCCATCGAGTCCGTCCCAGGTCGGTGACGAGCTCGATTATCCGCGATGCCTTCCTGAATAAAGCGTGAGCATCGAGGAGGGCGGCGGCTTCGCGCGCGAAGATGGGCTCGTCGTGATCGTCTGCCATCTGGATCTCCTCTAGAAATAGCCTGAGCTCCTTCCACCAATGGCCATTCGTCGCCGCGAAGGCTGCACGACGGAGAGCCTGCCATGTGATGCACGGAATGTCTGGGTGGTTCGGTAGGGGGGCTTTGGCGATGGTCACCAGGCATGGTGGGGCTGGGCATCGGACGCGGCGATCCAGTCCTTGTAGTTCGTCAGCTGAAACCCACTCTCGGGCGCCCACACTTTGACTTCCGCCCAAATCTCGCGGGTCCAACCGGGACCGCGGAGGGTGAGGACGAGGTCGATGATGCCGGCTCCGCCGATAGAAACCTGCGTCTGGACGCCGACCTCTGTCGGGACGTCGTCATATCGAAGAAGTCCGCGTTCGGTTAGCGACGCCAAGAGGGGTTCGGGATCCTCCCGAGCCGCGACCGCCAACACCTCCGTCGTGAAGTTTTCGAGTGCTTCGCTCCTCGATGAACGCGCGTAGCGGAACAACGGGGTAAGGCTTGATGTCATTGCGACTACGGCGCCGGACTCACGTCGTGACCGGATCGGTTCCGCGCATCGCGAAGGTAATATGTCCGTAGATGCCGCGATCGGCGCCCTTCTTCTCGACGCCGCCCAGCGGACGCGCAGCGATCAGGTTGAGGCACCACTGGAACTGGTAGCGGCTGAATTCAGTCATGTGATGAAGAGGACCATGGTGCCTTGTCCCCAGACATCTCGGCCTCTGCATTGTCGAGTGCTTCATCAATCGGGGCGGGGATCTTGATCGTCTCGGCCTCGATCGGGCCTTCGGACGGGTGAAGCTTAGGCGGGCGTGGACGCCAGGCAGTGAGGTTCTGCAGGACTCGCGGTAGTAGACCGTGACTGCATGACAACGCCGTCGATGAACGAGCCGCGGCCGGCCATCCGGTTCATGCCGAGGTCGTGTGTGAGGCTGACGCGGAAGCCGCGGATTTCACGGGTTGCATCGGGCAGGAGGGGAGTCGGATCGTCGCGCAGCGCGCCGAGCACTCCGGCGAGCGTCGAGGAGAGATAGCTACCTTCGTCTTGACTGTCACGTTGGCCGGCGCC
Organism: uncultured Chloroflexia bacterium; assembly: GCA_963716585.1. GTDB lineage: Bacteria > Chloroflexota > Limnocylindria > QHBO01 > QHBO01 > JAICUY01. The sequence goes on along the minus strand of CAVQTN010000001.1, from coordinate 4,618 downwards.
TTCGTCAGCTGGCGCATGAGCCAGCTCACCCGCCCTCGCGAGCGCCCGTCCTTGGGAGCGTCGAGGTCGGTTGCAATGGTGATCTGCCGCGCGACCAGATCGGCGACGATCTCGAGAGCGCCAGCGGTATGTGGGATTTGGAGATGCGCGTAGAGCTTGCCGCTCGAGACGAGTGAAGCCTTCAGCGCCTCGTGACGAGTGGCGGCAGTGCTTTCCTGGCGGGCGAGTGTCTGGCGGACATCTCGACCTAGATCCCTTGTCAGGTGAATGAGGTACTGAATGAGTTCATCCCAGCGCGTGGCCACCGCGGCGACGTTTGGGTCGGTCTTGCGAAGCGTATGGAGGCGGGCTCCATCGCGCACGGCGGTCCAGCCGGCACCCATGTCGTTGAATTGCACGACACCGGAGCGGGCGTCAGAGAGGTAACGGATGAGTTCGCCGAGGATGTAGGCCTGATCTGGGTCGTGGACGCCGCGGAACTGTCGTTGGACCTCGGCTTCGGTGAGGACCCGTACCCAAGACCAGTGATGGATCGCAGTCTTCTTGAGCTTCTTGCGATCGAGGAGGATCGGATACTCGGATGATTTCGAGGCATATTGATTGGAGATCGACAGAACGGCGTCGATCTCATTTGCCCTCGCCAGATCGAGATACATCTCCATCTGCTCGACCGTCAGCTGCTGATCAGCCACCTTGCATTCGACAAGGCACCACCACGTCTTGCCCGCGCGACTGACGCCGATGATGCCGTCGGGCCGCATGGCCTTCCCGCCATCCAGCTTGAATGGCACTTCCACAAACGCCTCGATCTTTCCGGCGGGAGCGCCAAGCGGCTTCAGGAGGGACCGGCCGAACTCCTCAACGGCGGAGAGCACGGCGAGGAGGGCCGACGGGGCGTTCCGTCCCGCGCCTCGACACCCGTTGCCGAGGTGATTGGAATCAGCCGGGCAACCGGCCAGCGCTCATCTCGCAGCATGAATCCCTCCCCTAAGCCTTCAATCGGCTCATTACGTAAGCCTGCGTCGCCGGGTCTTCGAAGTAGACGTAGCAGCCCTCATGCCCCTGGTGAGCAGGACGCGGTAGGTGCGCTTCACGAGGTCGGTGAAGCGGTCGCCGCGCGCGCTTGACCATGGAGTCGTGCGAGTGCCGGGTCGCCGACCCAGTCCTGCGGCCGGGATCCCAGCGAGGTCGCTGCCGAAGATGACGCCGACGTAGTCGAACTCGAAGCCCTGGGCGGTGTAGACGCAGCCGACCTGGTTGATGCCGCGCGGGTCGGAGGCCCAGAAGTTCGACTCTGCGGGATGCCTTCGGCCAGGCGGCCGGCATCGGACTCGGGCGTTCCAGGGCATCTACCAGTCGCCGACCTTGCACGTCGGGCACCAGGGTGCCGTCGGGCGAGCGGGTTCGGACCATGCGCCAGCAGAACCCGGCGGACAGGCGGGCGGTGGCTGGCCCTCATCGGCCTTCGAGCGGATCATGGCTTCCAGCTGCTCGACCGAGTCCACGATGTCGGAAGTCGAACCCCTCGCTCGCCGTCCCAGAACGGGTTCGGCGGTCTCGTCGCAGGCCGAGCGTGTTGTCGACCCAGCTGACGAAGCCCTTGGAGCCGGCGCATCGGAACTGCGTCTCGAGCTCGAAGTTCGGATCTCGGGATCGTTGCGGACGGCGGCCTCGCGATCAGGTCCGTGCTGCCCTCCTCGTCGGGGCGCACGACCTGGAGGTCGTCGATGAAGAAGACCGATATCTTCGCGGCGCAGCATCAGCTCGTCGACCTGCGGAGGTCCGTGCGCTGGGCCTTCGGCTGTGAACCGGTTGTCGGAGGTCTTCCGGAGCCGATGGGCCTCGTCGCAGGATCAGCACGTCGATCTCGTTGCGCGGCAGCGTGCCGAACCGGTTGAAGTAGCGCGAACTGCGCGGCGGCGCGGGGGCCGACGATGTTGCGGATGTTCTCGGTGAACGCCTTGCTGCCGGTCGCGTGCTGCGCGTTGTAGCCCTGGCTCGCGAGTTCGGCCGACGAGGTGCAGCGCGATGACCGACTTGCCGGTCCCGGCCCGCCCTTGATCAGGAACGACCGGTTTGCTGTCGTGCGTGAGCCCTCGCGTGCCTGCCGCGAGGACCGATTGAACGCGACGTGCTGCTCGTCCAGCAGGACGAACTCGGTTCTGCCGGCGATCACGCGGCGGTGTGGTCGAGCAGCTTCTTCGACGGCTGGTACCGCGACCCGAGGACCTTCTCCATGACGGGAGGCCGTCGCCGCCGGAGAGCCGGTCGTTGAGGAACTCGGCAAGCTCGTCCGACTGGTCGCCGGTGAAGAGGGGATTGGCCTCGATGGCCTCCTGGTGTCTCGGCGCCCAGAGCTCGCTGTTGCGGTTGAACTGCATGTTGTGCAGATAGCTGACGGCGGCCAGGCCGACTGGGTGCTCGGCGTAGAAGACCTCGTGGTTGTCGAGCAGCCATTGCTCATAGCCACCGACTTGGACCGACGGATGGAGCACGCGCTTGATGCCTCCGCCCACGTATGTCTCGACGCAGCCTTCGGCCGTTGACGGCTGGGTCTCGCCCCACTGCTTCAGCTCGACGACGACGGCGTTCTCGGCATCGCTCGCGGATCGGCCGGTGAGCATCGCGTCGAGCCGCTTGCTGGTGTTGCCGAGCTGGTACTCGAGGATGACCCCGTGGTCCTCTAGCTCCGCCTGGTCGATCAGCAAGGCAAGCGCGCTCAGGCTGTTCTGCCAGCTATTGAACTCGTTGCCGCTCGGCTTGTGCCCGACAACCGCGATGTACTCATTTCGCAGCTTCTCGGCAATCCGGTGCATGTGCGCATCGGCCATGAACTGCTCGGTCGTCCCGGCATAGAGCTTCATGCAGCTGCTTCTCCACGAACTGCAGCAAGCATGTCGCGCAGGAGCCGCTCCAATCGGATGAGATCGGCAATTGACCTCTCACCTAGAAATTCCCTCGTTGGGTGCATCACGTCATTACGGAATCCGGCTAACTCCCATGCAGCCGATCCCCACGTGCGGACCGTCTGAATACCGAACATGCCGTGGAGGCGCAGCTTTCTTACAACGGTGAGCAGATCGGCGAATTCGAACGCCGTGAGGACATCCGCATCGACGTTGAAGGCTGTATTCGATGCATGGCGCCGAACGATCGCTTTCTGGCGCCGCTTGGACAGTAGTAGAACGGCATCATCCACAGTTTCGAGGTGATTCCGAGTGACGCCGGCGATAGTCATCTCGAGGTCTGCCAGAAGCAGGTAGAAGTGTGTTCGTGCGGGGTGCTTGTTCACATCGGATGCGGTTAAGAAGCCGACGAGGCCGGTGTCTTCCACGACGAAAACGATCGGTGATGTCATCAGCCGAACTAGAACGACGGCCACGGGCGCATCAGCACCGATCAAGAATCGAGAGGCGAGTCGCTCTACGGGCAGCGGCTGAAGCGGATCCGCTGACTCCAGCGCCGCCCGCGTCACCAGTCCAACTACGACGCCTTCGGCGGTCACCGGCGCTTGATCGAATGAGTATGGCGCCAGGATCCCAAGCGCTTCTGATGTCCTGACGTCTATGGGAACGGCGATGGCCCTGTCCATCGGCGTCATCAGATGCCGAGCGTTGATCGCCTTAGAGATGGAGTCGTAGGCGAGCATAGAGTTAGCGATCGATCCCCATAGATCCCAAAGGCTGCGCATCGGACCGGTTGCCGGACTCGTCGCGGAAGATGACGTTGTAGTCGCGGTTCGAGTTGAAGGGCGGATCGAGATAGATCAGGTCGACCGAGGCGTCCGGGATGTATCGGCGCAGGATGTCGAGGTTGTCGCCGTAGTAGAGGACGTTGGTCTGCATCGGGTCAGTCATCGGCCTGTCTGCCTTCGGGCTTAATGCTCGGGCCGCTGAGCACCCAGAACTCGCGAAGGGGCGGTGATGTGCCACGTGGTCTCGGCACCCGCCGGCAGTGTCGCGACCCCGCCGGGCTCAAGATTGAGCGTTGTCCCGCCAGCGATCTCGATTCGGGCAGCACCCTCCAGGACCATGAAAGTCTCGCGTTGGGGTGGCGTCCAGGAGACTGGAGGCGGGTTCTCGTCGAAGCGAGTGAAACCGGCCCAGAGGCCGGGCAGGTCGCACAGGATGTGCATCAGGCCGCCAACGTCGGGATCGGGCTCCCAATCATCGGTTGACAGGCTCGTCACGAACACGCCTGGTTGCGGCTCCATCACTGGACAAGCTCTGGCCGCTTTGAGCTGAACGCGGCCGGATAGCCGGCCCTGACAGCCTCATCCAGATGCCAGCCCTCTCTCGCGTACGAGCAAGGCGCCGGTTTGATGTTGGCCGGCTCGAAGCTGGCGGTGTGCGACCGGTCCTTCAGGGTAAGACGTTGTGTCCCATGTGCTCCGTCCGTTTGCGCTCGTTGCCTAGGCGTAGCGATGGCCGCAGTAGCGGCAGACGGTGGCCGCCGATGGGATCTTGCTGCGGCATACCGGGCAGGTCTTCGTCGAACCGATGCCGAAGAGCGCACCGACACCTCGGCCCAAAATTCCCAGGATGCCGACGACGAGGCCGATCACGATTAGCAGGATGCCGGGAGCAATACGCTGAAGTCAGGTAGACGACATAGAGAG